>NZ_JACGVC010000046.1 GCF_014077005.1 Colwellia sp. MB3u-45
ATGAAGATATTGTTAATGAATGTAGTCGAGCCTGGAATATTTTTGTTTCAGATGCATCTAGGGTGATAGATCTTTGCTCTAGAGATTGGATAAAAGTGGGAAGTTAATTAATCAAATTGGTATAACAAGTAAGCAGGTAGATGTAAGAAAAAAGCAGCCGTGCATGCAGTTCAGCTCAGCCGTATTAAGCACAATTACCCCCTTAACTAGCTGTAATGGTATTTTTTTTATTAATAACCTGCGATTAAGCCAGAGACAAACGCTTACACTTAGAAACTCTAGACATAAAAAAACCTCGCTAAGCGAGGTTTTTTAGTTCATGGATTTGACAGAGCCTTAATTAAAACTCAGCAGATACGCTTATACGTACATAACGAGGTTGCTGGAAGTTAGTCGGTAAACCATAAGTTGGATTTGCTTCACCACGGTATCCACCAAATGCACCATCATATGAACTATAACGTTCATTAGTTTCATTTTGTTGCGTTACTTTATCGTTATTAGTCACATTAAAAATGTCAGCACGGAAAGTGATTTTACTGTCTTCAATGTAGTAATCGTAAGTCGCAGAAAGATCTAATGTCCAAGTGTTTGACGTCCTACCTTCAGAGCCACGAGTTACTAACTGTCCTTCTTTAACAAATGATTCTGCTTGATAAAGTGATGCAAAAGCATCGGTAGGGTGAAAACCGAATGAGTTAAGTGGACGACCCGTAGTGAAGTTCAAGTTTGCGCCTACAGATAAATCTTCTGTAATCGCATAGGCACCATTAATTTTAAGATTGTGACGACGATCATTCGGTAAGTTACCTGTTGCGCCATCAGTTAAGCCTGGTTGGTCAAAGTTAGTGGTTAAACCAGAATCATCTTGGTCGTTATCAGAACGAACAAAACCTTCATTGTTACCCCAACTGTGAGACCAAGTATAAGTAACGTTTAACAACCATAAATCATCCCACGCTCTATTTAGCGTCAAATCTACCGCTGCATATTGTCGCTTAGCTTCTGGATAGCCTAACTGGTCAGCAGTAATGGTATAGTCTTTAAGCTCTAAAGGACCGTCGCCATCTGGATCAGTAGTAATAGTGACATCTTCTCCAGGATTAGTTAACACATAATAATGAAAACCAGAACATAATGTACAAGCACCATCTAAAGAGTCATCAAAACCCTTATCAATAGCAACATCTTCTAGCGAACTACCAAGATCACGATAAGTTGCTTTTACGCCGAAGCTCCATGAGTCATTAATAACTTGCTCATATCCTAACATGAATTCATCTTGATACATTGGATCTAAGTTAGCATTAACTGTTTCTTTAGTATCTTTTAATTGTCCATCGGCAAATGTAGAAATAGCACCACCACTTCCAACCACAAAATTAGGCGTAAAGTCTGCATTGATACTTTCCACATCGAACACTTGACGTGTATATAATTCATCACCGGCTAAACGCACGTTAGTGTTAGTAGCTACTGGTAAGAAATAACGGCCATAGTTGGCATAGACTTTACTTTCGCCATCGCCATTTATATCCCAGCTTAAACCTAGACGTGGTGCCCATTGATTAGCAACATCAACAAACTTATCACCGGCTTTGTTGTAGTTTTCAAATGACTCATTACGTAAACCAATACGGGCTGTTAAATCGTCAGTAACTTGCCAATTATCTTCTATGTAAAATGCAGCACTTTTCGTTTCAAAGTCACCTTGGTTTACATAGAATTCTTGTCGAACAGTAGTACAATCAAGTACGTCGTTTGCTAATTCAGCTGTATCACAACCTTGATATCTGTATGCTACACCGCCAGCACGTTGAGTATCTTCAGTCGCTTCCATTTCTTCATAATCGATACCAAATCTTAACTTGTGATCGTCATGAACATACCAATCGACATCAAAACGATACGCGGTACGTTTGTCATTTTGTATTGATGGAGTAAATAAACCAAAGCCACCAAATTCTTTACCACTAAAACGTTCATAAATTGCAGGTTTGTCACCTAATGGGTTTTCACCAGCATTAAGATTACTATAACTAGCTTCGTTAATTGAATATTGCGCGCTTATTTGCAGGTCATCAGTCAATATACCCGTATATTTAAGACCCCAAGTTTTTCCACCACGCTCTTGGATAAAATCACCTAGGTTTCTTGATTTAGTCTTTGTATCGTGACTATATTGACGCTTATTAGTGTCAAGATCTGAACCGTTGTCCCAACCTGTAAATTCTAAAATGTGCTCGTCTGTTATATACCAATCAATTTTAGCGGCAAATAACGTATCGCTTGCTTCACGCTCATAAAAGTTTGAAAAAGTAGCATAATCACGATCACGTTTTTCTTGGTTAACTAAACCAAAAAAGAATAGTTTGTCTTGAATTAATGCACCACTTGCCCATAAATTGTAATTAGTAGTGCCCGTTTTATCTTCACTATTAACTTCATAATACTCACTGCCAGCTTCTTCAATGTTATCAGCATCGGTACGCTTAACATCAGGTGAGCTTGCGCGCATTGAACTAGGTTCCCAAAATGCACTTGCACCAAATTTAAATTCGTTTGAACCACTTCTAGTTGTTGCATTGACAACACCACCAGTTGAACGACCAAACTCGGCAGAGTAACCACCTGTTTTAACTTCAAAAGTTTTATACATTTCAAATGGTAATTCTGAACCACCAAGACCGTTACGGAAGTTAGTGGTGTTTATACCGTTAATGTAATAAGTGTTTTCACCAACTGATGAACCACCAAAAGAGGCGTTTTTACCGAAGTCTGAATCACCAGAAACTGTACCTGGTGCTAATAACGCAACAGAAGTTACGTCACGAGCTACTGGTACTTTGGCTAAATATTCTAAATCGACAACTAATTGCGACTCACTTGATGATACATCAATAGCTGATATATTAGCTCCTGTAACACTTATACGCTCAACATTACCAGATTCTAAAGTTAAATCTGCGCTTGTACGACCTACAGAGCTAACTTTTAGTTTATCCTGCTTTACCATCAAGAAGCCGTTTTTTTTAGCTTCCAATGAATAATTACCCGAAGGTAATAATGGGAACTTATAGTTACCTTGGCTATCAGTTGTTATTGTACGGGTTAAACCCGTATCGATATTAACGATAGTAACCGATACACCTGAAATTGCATTACCTGAATTACTTAAAGATTTACCTACAAGTAATCCGTCATTTGCCATTGCTGGCATTGCTAAACCTAACGATACTGAAACAGCTACTGCTGTTACCGAACGTTTAAATGTTTTAGAAAAATTATTTCTCATGATTGTGTTTCTCTCCGAGATTTATATTATTTTTATATTGTTGCAACATTGTTTTTGTATTGCTCTTATGCTGTTGCAAATATTTCATATGTTACAATATATGTAAAAGATGTAACATTTTTTACATCTTCACTTGAATTGAAGATAGATACAACCCTTTTATTTGTATATTGTATGCAGTGTATAAATAAAAAGTATAGTAAAAACACATTATTACTATAATACCGATAACAATCACTACATCTTTGCAATATCATTCAAAAAGACAAGTATGCCAAAATATTTTCTTCTGCTTTATATGTATTATTTTGTGTCGAAAAATATGACAAGTTTCTCAAGCCACATTTAACGATATTCCCAAGCACTTCGATAGATAACTAAACAGGTTATAGCCGCAGAACCTAGCTGTAGATTTAACTGATCGCTTGATCATCACCTCAATTTACGAGTAAAGTAGGGGCATATAATAAAAATTAGATAAATAATAAAATGGTTACCGATACTGAAGGTTATATTCATATAATTGAATATTTAACCGCTCATTTAAGCTTATTTGAAAATAGCACCCATAACGTACAGGCCAAAAGCTCGGTGTTAGAGGTAATAGAACAAGAAATGAGTGAACAAATTATTACCTTATGTAATCAAAACGATAGCTTAGCCTTCAATCAACGAAATACTATTATTCGAGAAGCCGATGCCATTGTTTATGACTTACAAGAAATATTGTCCGGTGTAGTTAACAACTCTGTGACAAACGAGCAGTTAGCCTTTATTAAAGAATTTACGATGTTAATTAAAAATTTATTTGATACTGAAATTCATAGTTAGCTTATACCTTTACCGTACGGTTGAGCTTTATGAAAAATAGCCATATTACCGTAGCAATTTTTCAGCTATGGGGCTCAGTAATCAGGCATTATTAACCTGTTAATCACTTATACCCTATAATCACAAGTAGACCTATGTTAGCTGAATTACCCCAAAACCATTTATGTAGCGTAACCCTCTTGGGTAACTTGGTAAATAAACCTGAGATTCGTTATCAAGCCAATCCGGTTATTGCTTTTGCTGAATTTACCTTGGCGACGCACAGTCGTTGGTTTGATAAAACCAGTAATAAATTTAAAGAATGGACTAGCTATCATACGGTGAAAGTTATCGGTGAAATTGTTGAACGTGCGCTTATTCACGCTGATAAAGGTGACATTATATTAGTGCAAGGCTACTTAATTAATAGTAAAAAAAATAACCGTGAAATTATCCACGCGAGTTATGCACAAACTTTCCCTAAAGGTTACGCACAATCTATCAATCAAATTCATTGCAGTGGCAATATTATTTCTGATATTAAAGTCCTGACCACAGAGCACAATAAAACCTTAACCGAAATCATTGTGGAATCGAAACAACATATATTTTCCACTGTTACTCAACAAAGCCATGTAGTGACAATACAACGCCCAGTATATGTTTGGGGTAAACAGGCACTTTATCTTGCTGAACATGGCAAAAGAAATGATCAAATAATAGTTGACGGAAAATTAAGCTATCTGAATAATAAGGACAAAAATCAATTTATCGATGCACAGCAAGCGATTTTACTTGCTAAGCACTAAACGCATGGACTGCTTATTAGTAATTTATATGGAATTCAATACTTTATGGACAAAAATAACGGGTTTAAACATTTTAAGCGGTATTTTATTTGCACCTTGGTCGCCGTTTTCAGTCAAGTGGTACACGCCATAGCGCCAATCGCCAATGATTTGGAATTATCGGCGATCGCTAACTTGAGTAAAGTGGCATTAAAAAATGACCAATGGCTTAGTGTATTACCTGTTATAGGGGATAAAAATCAATATTTTATAGCCACTAAAGCGGGGAAAATTTATCAATTAAATAATAACGAAATAGCTCAATCCGCTTTTTTTGATTTAAAATTAGCCTTAGAAAATCCCAGCATTATCGCACTAACGGCGATTACCTTAGATCCAAATTTCTCCTATCGTGACCGTGATGGCTACCACACTTTTTACACTGCCCATACCGAAGCCAGCCAAAAGAGCAGGTCAAAGTTAAGCCCCAAAAACACAAACATTAACGTCCCTTTCGACGCGGTTATCATGCGCTGGCAAATATCGAGTGTACGAAACACTATGCCTAAACTGACTCAACAACATGAAATTATGCGTATTGCCATTGCTGGGCAGCAAGAAAATATTCAGCAATTAAGTTTTAACCCTTATCTTGCCCCTTGGCACAATGATTTTGGTTTACTTTTTATTGCCCTTGCGCGCAGTGATACTTTGAAAAATGAAGCGCTTTACGATGGCGCAATACTGCGTATCAAACCAGGAACACAGGGGTTAAATAGCTATACCATTCCTGCCGATAACCCTTTTACAAACATCGCTGATATTCACAATGAAATTGTTTTTATCGCGGGACAAAAAACGGAACATTTTGACTGGATAAAAAATAGTGCGCCTAGCTTACTGGTACAATTTAACCAACCCGATGCTAATGTGCTCATCACAGCGAACATTGGTGATGACTGGCGAAAAGCTATCCCACAAGCACAGATAAAAAAACACTTACCCGCAGTAAGTACTCAACGTAAAACTTTACTTTATCATGGAAGAGAACAAGAAAATTTCCGGGGTAAGGCCTTGCACTTAAGCGAAATAGAAAACAATTGGCAATTGCAAACCATAGTATTACCTTCAATTTTGAGTAGCGACGATAAAAGTCAAGATATCAACCATAAACTCATCAAACCAAATGCAAACGAACCAGCTAAATTTAGTTTACATCAAAGCCACAATGGCGAGCTATTGTTGCTTGAACATAACCAACAGCGCTTATACACCATTAAAGTGCCTGAAATCGTCAGCAGTAAAACAGCTATCACGGATAATGCATTAAGCACTTCGAATAACAAGAGTGCGTTTGCTTTGATGTTTTTATTAAGCTTTATTGTCGCTGGCTATTTTTGGTATTCTAAAAAAAACACCTTTAAAAAACAAAGTGCTTTGCATGAACAATGGGCCAAATTTGAGCTTGATAAGACAAAAAAATCACTATCTCTGTATAAACGCCACGCCAAAACGGCTGAACTAAGCCTTAACCTATCAACAATAACTCGCAGTGAAGTATTATTGAACGATGAGGTTATTTCAACCATCAGTGCTAATTCAACACCCACCTTCTCAAATGATCTGGAAGATCAAGTACTGACTGCTTTTGCGAAAGAGCATAGATTTAAAATGGTTAATGAAAAACAGAGAAGCATTCAATTATGCTTAACCGATGATCAGCAAAACCGTTATCTAATTTGCCTGTATTTTCGGGTTGATGATACGCGTCATACCAAACTTAAATATAATAAAGTTATCGACACTGTTATCGACTGGCAATGGCTATTTGCTCAACATATCAACCCAGATAAAACCCCTACACGAACTATTAAAGTTAAGGTTCCCCGTAAAAAGCCCGCTAATAGTGTGGCGACACAGTCAACTTCTGCACAAAAGTTACGCGCCGAAATATTAGAAGATGATTCAACACCAGCAAAGCACAGTCTGGATATTTCGCTCGATAGCTCAGCTGAAGATAACCTTATAATGAATACAAACGCGCAAAATAGCGAAGCAGAGGCAAGCAATATTGACACTAAGCTAGTGTTTGCTTTAGACAAACTAGTGATGATGAAAAAACAAGGCTATTTAAATGAGCGTGAGTTTACTATCGCCAAAACAAAAATTTTAAAAAATTTAACCAACAACTAATACCGAATACCGAATACCGAATACTTAATACAATACCAGTGATTTCAACCATAGGTTAACTCGTTAACAGCGCTTGTATTTACTAAGAAAGCAGCGCAAAATGCGGCCAATTTTTCGTATTGGCTTGCTTTATGCCAACCTTGTCGCAACAATTTTTCCTGTTAGTATTCATACTTTTTGAAAATGAGTGCCTACGACTACGGCAGTATTATCATCAGTCGCGTGACTAATGTTTATCATGGCGCTAGCTTTCGTGTTGATATCGAGCAATAACCGCTACTTATTGGTAAAAATAAAACACAAAGTTGCCGCCGCTGATCTTAAGGGCAAACTTTTACTACCATGGGTTTAATATTTAACTAAGGCAAGGCAATCAATTGTTTAAAACAAAGTCAGCATTAAGGTTAAGCCTGTTCGCCAGCATAATATCATTACTTTTGGCGCTTACCTTAGCGATGCTATTACTCGGTGACTATGGCATGAGTATGCAAAGTTATTTGCATACTTTCATTCCATCCACCTTATTCGGTGGCTTAATATTTACCTTGCTTTTTACCCCCGCAATGGCGCTTGGCTTGCCTCGCCAAGTTGCGGCGTTGAGTGCCGGCTATTTATTCAGTGCTGGCTATGGCATGGTCTTAGCAACACTAGCGGCCGTTTTGGGCTGCTTGATAACCCTGATACTAGCGCGCAAATTATTTGCTAAAAGAGTGCAAGATTATTACCCTGGGCAACTAGCGAAAGTTAGCCATTTCTTTAGTCAAAACACTTTTTTAAAAGCCCTGACTATCCGCCTTTTACCGGCTGGGTCAAACTTTCTCACTAACGTTCTGGCAGGTACCGCAGGTTCGCCAATAAAGCCTTATGTCTTAGGCTCAGCACTCGGCTTTATGCCGCAAATGACTATATTTTCATTAATGGGCGCTGGCTTACAAGTCAATGGACAACAGCAACTGATGATCAGCATTGTCTTACTGGTCATTGCCCTAGTACTGAGTAGCTACTTGTATCGAAAAACTCGACACAAGTTAACTTTGAGTTAGTTAATTTGGTAAATTAAGTGGGTAGATTGAGTGGGTAGATTCGGCTAAAGCCTGAAAATTGCCACAAGTGACTCAATATTTAGTAACTTATGAGCGTTTTTATTAAGTGTTCCACCGCTGATTTGATAATGAAAAATGTAACTGTACTCAGTTAAGCCGAGTACTTTTCCATTATTTGTATGCCGCTAAGTTTGTTTTAGCTTACCTGACTGGCACTTTAAATTTACTTAGACTTTGATTTCAGCTCAGCAGCAGGGAACATTGTTTAGGGTTATTGCATTATTATACTGAGCATAATACACTGACATTGTACTGTTGAATTTACCGTCTCCCCTTTTAATTCAAGGCTATCAAGGCCATTCCTAAAACAGTAAAAACAAGGAAAAGTATTTGTCGATACTTTTTGGTAGTAGTAACACAATATTGATTTTCATAGCGCATACGCAATTGTCAGCGCTATTCATCCGATGAGATACACTTGCATAGCGTGTTACAGATACTCAGTACCCGTATTAACTTTACCAAGGTTTGTTATCCGTTTGTCGACTGGCTAAGTTCAAAGTCAACAATAGCATAACAAAATTGGAGCGACAGGTAGCTAGGCTACTAGGCAAATCCAACGTTTAATGAGCAACGAAAGTGACAACGCCACTTTTATACACACTACTATCTATACAACTCATAATTATAAGAAACCAACTTTATGACGTATACCAAGCAATACCTGTTTATTCTACTACTTTTTGTTGTGTCTAGCGCACAAGCAGAACTGCCGCCCCAATTACCCTCCCCTCTAGATAACTTGACGATTTACTCTAGCGCGGCCATCACCATGGGTGCGAGTTCAATCGTTGGTGGTAATATTCAAGTAGAGGCCGCTGCCACGATAGGTGCAAGCTCAACCGTCAGTGGCCACCTTATCGCCGGAGCCGCTGTCACACTTGACGCCACTGTAAAAATTGGTGGCTTTGTTGAGGCCCGTGACGCGGGTACGATTGGTGCAGACTCAACGGTTGCGGGCCACTTTACCACCGGAGACGCAGCAACACTTGGCGCCACGACCATAGATGGCAATATTATTGTTGGTGGCGACCTTACGGCTGGCGCCGCGATACTTGTCGGTACCAAGGCAGTGATCGGGGGCAATGTTAGGTCCGGAGCTTCCTCATCCACAGACTTTGGCGCAAATTCAATAGTTAACGGCGATGCGACAGCCGGAACCGCCCTAACACTCGGTGCCGATGTCGTCATTGGCGGCAATGCTCAGGCTGGGAGCGGCGCTGTAGCGCTTGGTGTAAATTCAGCAGTAGCAGGTAATGCTAGAGCCGGAACTAGTGTTACGCTAGCCGCAGATGCAACTGTTGGGGGGACAATTACAGAAAACAGTAGTGAGACATTTTCTAATGCCCCCAAAGAGCCGATAGATGATCAGAGTCCGGAACTTGCGGCTGTACAAGCAGATCTAGCCGCTATGCAAGCTCCGGCAGCAAATCAACTCACTACGTCGATGACCGTAAGTACAACACTGAAAAAAGGTGTTTATCATACAACAGCACTAACCACCACTGCTGGCATCACCATTACCTTGGATGGCGAAGGTGTAGATGGCCATTGGCTTATCAATAGCGACTCCTTCGTTGCCTTTGGTGCCAGTACGGTAATTGAATTAGTCAATGTAACCCCCAACAGCACCATCACTTGGAATGCAGGAGGCTACATATCTGCAGGCGCAAGTGTCAATCTAGTCGGGTCTTTTTTTGCCGGCTCTTACATCCTCACTGGTGCAAGTACTACGCTAGAAGGCGTCAGTGATAGTTGCGGTGGTTTTTTCACCACCACTGGCGCTGTTACCTTAGGTGCCAGTAACTTAATTGGCACCGTTGGTTGTAAAGCTACACCACTACTAGAATACCGCTTCGAGGAAGCTACTTGGAATGGTAGTCCCGGTGAGATTTTCGACCACACCGGTAATAACTACAATGCTCAGGTTAACAATAATTCTACACCTCAAATCGCTTCGCCAGCCCTCACAGGTAATCCTGGCACTTGTGGTTATGCTAGTCAAAATGATGGGTCTATTCAGGCAACAGACTTGCCATTAAATACCACCACTAATGGCATAAAAACCACAGTAACCTTCTGGATGAATTGGAATGGCGAAGATAGTGTCATGCCTATTGGTTGGCATCGTTACGATATCTGGATGGTCGCTGGCTCAATAGGATTTAACACTGGAAATAATGATATCTATGGTATTTCCAGTGCTGGGTTAGCCAATGGCTGGCATCATGTCGCTGTCGAGTTCACCAACGGTAATGTCACTCGTAACCGCATGCACATCGACGGTATAGAACAAGAGCTAACTCAACTTTATGGCTCACCAAACAACAGTCAAGCTTATGTTGCTAGCGAACTACGCATAGGTGGTTGGTCATATAATGCTGGTTATGATTTTCACGGTCTAATCGACGAGGTACGCCTCTACCAAAGTGCTTTAACCACAGGCCAAGTAGAAACTATTATGGCTGAACGGCATCCTTGCTTAACCACAACAACACCAACACCTTTGGCCGTATATCGTTTCGATGAGCCCACATGGGCAGGCAATGCCAAAGAAATTATTGATGAAACCGGTAATTTTAATACACAAGCGATTAATGGCGCTTTCACTAAATCAGTAAATCCTTCAATTGAGGGTAACCCAGGAACCTGTGGTTATGGCAGCTTTGATGGTGACAATGATTACATAGCGCTACCTAATAGTTTTGAAAACTTAACCGGCAGCTTCACCATAACAGCTTGGATCAACCCAAGTAATCTTGATCCTGGTTCGAGAATATTTCTTGATGATGAAAATGACACCCAAGGTTTTGGTTTTAGTTTAGGTGATCTAGGTAACGGCCAGCTAAGATTTTATTCTCGCGCTATTAACCCTGTTAGTGTTGATACCACGACCTCTATTACGCCAAATACATGGACTTTTGTTGCGGCCGTACACAACAGTGTGACCAAAACTAGGCAGATTTATATTAATGGTGTTGCACAAACCCTTACAGGAGTCAGCACTAGCGATACCTACACGGGCACTTGGGGAGAAGATAATGGCCCCACAACTATTGGCGGAGAAACAGATTTAGGTGAGATCAACAATCGATTTACTGGAGATATCGATGAAGTAAAGGTCTATAGCGGTGCTTTGACTGAAAACCAAATTTCAGCTGTTTATACTGAAACTCATGCTTGTATCCCTGCTATTCACCATTATGAAATTGCTCATGATGGCCAAGGCTTAACCTGTGACGAGGAGACTGTGTTAATTAAAGCCTGTAGCAATGAAAACTGTTCCAATTTGAGTACTGAATCAGTAACACTTGATTTTCTGGCTAACGCTGCTGTTATTAGTTCTCCAAGCTTTGTCGGTAGTACTGACGTAGTTTTTAATCATAGCGTTGCTGAGACCCTGACTTTTTCGCTCGCCAATGCCACCATTACAGCGGCCAACCCTCTTGTATGTGACGATAGCAATGGCACTAGTTGTGAGATGATATTTACCGATGCGGGTTTCAGATTTCTCTATGGTGACAGCAATAGCACAACCTTGCCCAATCAAACTGCAGGTTCAGTATTTAGCGAAACTTTAAAGCTGCAAGCAGTGCAAAACAGTAATGGTGTCTGTACGGGTTTATTTAACAAGAAGACCAAGGTCGATTTATCGCAGGAAAACCTTGCACCTAATGGCACTAGTGGTCTCAGTTTTAGTATTGATGGTAATGATATTGCAAAACACTCAGGCGTCACCCGTACCGAATTAATCTTTGGCGCCGACAGTATTGCAATAATACCGACACCCTTATATCACGATGCGGGACAAATTCGTCTGCATGCCAATTATGACAAGAAAGACGTAACACTATTTGGCAGTAGCAATCCGTTCTGGGTCAGCCCAGCCGAGCTTGTGGTCAGTGCTACATCAGGATTAAGCGACTTAGATGGCGCTACGGCAACCGCCAGCCCAACGCATGCTGCAGGCGAGAGTTTTACGCTAACCGTAAGTGCCTTCAATAGCCTTGGCGTCATCACACCAAACTATTCACCCGGAACAATACAGCTTAAGCTTGAGCGCACAGGTCCTACCTTAAATGATAGTGTCGACGGTGACTTAACTTATGCCGCAGCGAGCTCGCTAGCAACTAGTATTAGTCCGGTATTCGAAAGTGTGACGCTCAATAACTTTTCTTTAGGGCAGTCGGTTTATACGGCCGCGCAATATTCAGAAGTGGGTTTGCTAAATCTAGACCTTCAAGACAGTAATTATGGCAATGCCGGTATTGTGATTGATGCTACTGATATCAATATTGGTCGCTTTATTCCTGATCATTTCACACAAACCGTAGCAGAACATGGCGCTTTTATGGCGGTTTGTGATACAGCAACCACCTTTGCTTATAGTGGCCAAAAAAATGCCGCTAACGATAGTATGGGGACAATTTCATACGCCATCAATCCGGTATTTGCCATTACCGCCCGTAACAAACAAGGTGCTATTACCCAAAATTATTATGAAGACAATCAAGGTAGCGCTAATGACTATATGAAGCTCAGCACGGCAAATGTAAGTATTACTGCGCCCACATTAGACCAAACAACAACTGGCGTTGATAATAACAAACTGCCCTTAACAGCCAATATGACTGCGGGTATCTTGAGTCAAAATGATTTAACCGCACAGCCTACCGTTGCATTACCCAAAGGGGTATTACACTACCAATTGTCAGAGAGTGATAACTTTTTTTATAACCGCTCTGCGAACACAAAAGTGCCGCCATTTAACTCAGATATTAACTTTTCTACTACGACTATCATAGACACAGATACCGTCAACGTGACAAGCACAGTTGATGCCTCACCAAGCGGTGTTGAAATTCGATTTGGCCGCTTAGTGTTACAAAACAGCTTTGGACCTGAAACGTCAGACTTGCCACAACCGATGCAAATTGAACATTTGACTGACAATGGTTTTATTGTCAGCTCAGATAATAATTGCGTCAGTTATGATACCAACAAGATTACACTGAGCAATATTAGTTTAGACCCTGCATTCACCGGTGTACTGCCAGACCCAGAATTGGCGGCAGCAAAGGGGGATTTCATTGCGGGTAAAACACGGACAATTAAATTGGCCGCACCTGGTGCTCCACATCAAGGACAAATCCGTGTGTCGTATGATGCTTTAGATTGGTTGAAATATGATTGGAACCTTAATGGTGAATATGAAGATGACCCTTCAGCGGTTGCCTCGTTTGGCCAGTTTCGAGGTAATGACAGAATCATCTCTTGGAAGGAAGTGTTTAATCAATAATAGTCAGTAACCTTGAAATAATGACACTAAGGACTATTTCAAGGTTTTCTATCAACGAGAGTACTAGTTATTAAGTCTACTGCTTAGAGGGTTGTTTTGTAGGTCGAACTTCAGTCCGTCAACCGTTTAGCAGACTAATTAATGTCATGGGCCAACAAACATCTACAGCGGCTATTATTGGGTTTGTCAGCCTTAATGCCAAACAAAGATAAATAGCGATGTTAATTTCAGCTTAGACAATGATAATCAACTACCAAAGAGTGATTAACAATGGCGTAATGCTAATAAACGCAATTCCCTTTTTAAATTAAAAAGACCCGCTTTAAGCCATGCTACAATACTTGATGTGTGATGTTCTGGGATTAATGCTCCTGAATACTATCACTTGTATTTAAAATTTCCTCCCCCTCCCAATTTATTATTAAATAGCTAAAATTCAGAGATATAAGAGTATTATGCCAGAGTTACCAGAAGTTGAAGTTTGTCGTTTAGGTATTACGCCCCATATTTCAGGGCAGGAAGTGGCCCACGTGGTGGTTCGCAATGCCAAATTACGCTGGCCTATTCCTGATGAAGTGCATAGTGTTGTTGGGCAAACCTTAGAAAAAATAGAGCGGAGATCTAAATATTTACTACTCAGGTTTTCTAGTGGCACCTTGTTATTACATTTAGGCATGTCGGGATCAGTGCGCATTCTTGAGCACGACACCCCGGCGATAAAGCATGACCATTTTGAGCTATTATTTGCTAACGACAAAATGTTGAGATTAAATGATCCGCGCCGTTTTGGTGCTGTATTGTGGTTTCCTGAGCATCATGACTTGCAAGGCTTATTGACCAAGTTGGGGCCAGAGCCACTAACAGATGACTTTACTTATGGGCATTTATTTGCCAAAGCCGGTAACCGAAAAGTGCCGGTTAAAACCTTCTTAATGGATAATCATGTTGTGGTAGGCGTTGGTAATATTTATGCCAATGAAGCACTATTTATCGCCAGCATTCATCCTGCTACGCTAGTGAATAGCATCAGTGAAGCGAAGTTTAATGAATTAACCAATATTATTAAGCGGGTACTCGCTGCAGCCATTGCACTCGGTGGCACTACTTTAAAAGACTTTACACAGGCAGATGGTAAACCAGGTTATTTTGCCCAAAAACTTTTTGTTTATGGCCGTGCCGGTCAGCAATGTGATGGCTGCCAAAGTGTATTAGAAGAAATTCGTCAATCTAATCGCAGCTCAGTGTTTTGTCCACAATGCCAAGTTTTACCAGAAAACACCCCTAAAAATGTACAGAATAAAAAACTGAAAGCAAAAGTAAAAGTCACCACAAAGCAGCTTGCCGTTAAGAAAAAAGCGCTTAAAAGCAAAAGCGCTAACCAATAACGGCTTAAAAAAGTTCAGGGCTCCCCTGTTTATTCTTGAACTAAAGGCTATAAACTAAAGTCTGTAAATTAAAGGCGGTAAATTAACCTTTTATTTTAGCCATTTTATACAAATAAACTGGTGATTTATAGAAGTCATCAAGCCGTATTATTTTTTCAGGCTGGCATGATGGCAAGGCAAAATTATTGCTGATCAAAAAGTCAACCTTGGGTTGTTTGGTCAGTAGTTTATGCTTGATTTTGTGCATTGCCTGCGGATATAAATAACAAACGATGACTGCGGCGGCGGGTAAGTTTACCTGATAAAAATTTTGCCGATACAAGGTGAGATTATTTAAACGCCCTATTTTTTTAAGTAATGTTGAGCTAAGCCACGGCAGTAAAGACAATTCATAGCCAATAACTTGCCTTTGGGGATTACGCTTGGCCATAGGTATCACAAAGTTGCCCCAACCACTGCCAAAATCAACAATAGGACCAGTACCCGTTTCATCCGCTAATGCTAGCATGGCTTTATAGGCCTTCTTTGAGCTTGGCATCGGGGATATACCTAACTTTATGGTGCTGTATATCAACGACATGGCAATAAACGCCATAGCGATTAACAGTAAAACATCAAATATTATCAAGGGTTAATTCCACGACGGGCAGGTAGCACTATTTTTAGTCATACGTTAACCATGATTTTTTGCTTATGCAATGCCTTTTGCTGTTTTTACTTGGGTAATCATGGCGATAATGTTAAATAACCTTGCCAAGTAAATAAACACGAGTAAAGCTGCTCAGAGCAGATTTACTTTAATCTTGAGCCAATAAGCCAAGCTAATCGTTTGGATTTAAAAGAAAATTAATACCAACGTGATTGAATTCACTCATGATAAAAGCTGGTGTGGCCAGCAATACTTTACAAAAAATGAACTGTTTCATAAAGTATTGGCATTCAAAAGCTATTTACTGACTTTCATTCACTGTACAATAGTGTTTTGCACAGTATGGTTATACTGATTTTGGCACTTATACTGTTAACGACAGTATTTTATCGCTTGTAAAGTGAACGCCATGAATAAATTCAGATAATCCGGTAAGAGATAAAGCACTTGAGCTGTCGATAAATGAATTGCCTATTAAGGCACTTTTAATGCCTATCGGTGTTGTTTTATGAGTATTAGAGCCTATTACTTTATAAAATGCCTGAAAAGCGCTAAAGTTTCATTATTGGGATTATAAATCAATGCATATGGCAGGTTTTTAGTTGTTTACAGAACTCTTATTCAAATATCAGGTTAAATAACTTAATGAAATCTTATGAAAATATTGCCGAATTAATTGAAAACTTAACGTTAGAAGTTAAAGCAATTAACGATGAAATTGCTACCCTGCAGGCAGAGCCTCAGAGCTTTAATGAACAAATTATTTTTCAATATATTGCGACAGCTAGTACCGGAAAAACAAAAGATTTTGTGCGTTCGTTAGGCGTAAAGTCTGAGCGTGGTTCGCTATTTTCTTCGGGTGATGTCAGCAAGTTGATAAAAGCGGGTAGCGATGATATTTCATCTGAGTTACTTGCTATAGCGCGAAAGGTCGCTAACACTAAAAATAAAAATGGTAAGTTACGTTAAAACGTAAACTGTTTTTTGCTAAAATAGCGCAAATAATTTTAAGTTCTGATTTGTAATGGTGATAGCAAGTCAGAATTATATTTTTCACCGAAGACAAAGAGAATAATATGAGCAAAGGTATAGTTAAGTGGTTTAATGCAGATAAAGGTTTCGGCTTTATTACTCCAGAAGATGGCAGCAAAGATTTATTTGTTCATCATTCAGAGATCCAATCTGGTGGTGAATACGCAACATTGGCCGACGGCCAAGCTGTTGAGTTTGAAGTTGGCCAAGGTCAAAAAGGTCCATGTGCTAATAAAGTAGTTGCTGTTTAAGCGCTAGCACATAAGTAACCTGAGCTAAGGATAAGCCAATGGCCTGATCTCGATATAACGTCGTTATTAGGCATAAAGTTAATTCATATATTTAATTTTTAAGTACTATGAAACACTTATCCAGCGTAAGGTTAAATAAGCGAGTGCGTAATACGTACTCGCTTGTTTATATTTATTAAGAGAAAACCTGGCTTCTATTACCCTTTCATTTCCACTTTTCCTTGTACTTCCCCTGTTACCTTCGCCCGTTACTGACAAGATAAGCATAATGCCTTTTTATCTGCTACTTGTGACTTTAAGCTATTACTCAGTATATTAAGCTCAAAAGTGGCAAATAAGCGACTGTTGTTCATTTGCCTAGATGACAATAAACGACAGAGCGCAATATTGTGCTTATTGTGCTTATTGTTTTATGTTTTTTCGCATACTGCTATCAAGTGCTTGTTTTACAATCGGATGAACAAACTCGCTGACATCACCATTGTGCAACGCCACTTCCTTAACTAACGTTGAAGATATAAAAGAATTTTTTTCGGCCGGTGTTAAAAATACCGACTCTAAATCTGGGGCTAAACGTCGATTCATATTGGCTAACTGAAATTCGTAATCAAAATCAGAAACCGCACGTAAACCACGAATTAACACCTTTGCTTGATGCTCTTTAGCAAAATTTATCAATAAACCACTAAAGCCGGCGATGGTAACGTTCGGTAAATGTTTGGTGACGGCTTCAAGTAAAGCAACCCGTTCGGCTAAATCAAAATGTGGCTGTTTACTCGGGCTAGCGGCAATACCAACAACAACCTCACTGAATAAGTGGCTTGCTCTTTCTATTAAATCGGTGTGACCGTTGGTGACAGGATCAAAGGTACCTGGATAAATCGCTTTAACTGACATAATTTTAGCTATTTTCAAATGAGTAAAAATCTATTGTAATTGTTGAAGCCACTAATTTCAAAGCAATCAAATAATTTAAACACCGCCCTATTGTTTCAGCTTAGCTAACATGGCCGTCATTTGATCATTAATCATATTTAACGCTTTGTAAGGGCGGATCATTACTTTGAATTCAGTGATTTTTCCTTGCTCATTCCATGTGATCATATCAATACCATTGATGTCGATACCCTGTATGTTTAACGAAAACTCTAATACCGCTGAATTAGCGCCTAAAAACTCTCTATCGTAATTGAATGTACCATTTAGAAATGTATGAAAGGCCGCCGTTAAGTACATGCTGACCATTTTTTTTCCTTGGATAGGTGTATGGATAACAGGTGAAAATAGGGTGACGTCGTCAGCAAGCAAAGTAGAAACCTGATCAATTGCTTTATTTTTTATCAAAGTGTGCCAATGATTAAGCATTTTTATTATTCCTTTTGTTTGGTTTTTGTTCACTGTAAACTAAGATGCAACCAAATCTAACAGGTATCAATATTAAGCTTACTTAAAGTATTTACTCGAAATGCTTTAATTATCGCTGATTTTGATAGTATGATGGAAAAATATCTAACAACCAATACAAGAAGTAGTGTCCATGAAAACTCGGGATAAAATAATTCAAGCCAGCATTGTCTTATTTAATGAACAAGGTGAGCGTAATGTTACCACCAATCACATTGCCGCTGATCTTGGTATTAGCCCTGGTAATCTGTATTACCACTTTCGCAATAAAGAAGACATTATACTTTCTATCTATGAAGAGTATGCGCGCAACCTTTTAATAGAAACCATGCCGGAAGTGAACCCTGATGTAAAACCACTTGATGCCATTATTTTGTATATGGATGTGGTGTTTCTGGCGATGATGAAGTTTCGTTTCTTTTATAGTAATTTACCGGTACTACTAGCAAAAAATCCTTTATTGCACGATAAATATGTTGAAGTACAAGGCTTTATTGCACAACGCGTAAGTGAATTGTTACTGTCGCTGCGTAACGCAAACATGATGGATTTTTTAGATGAAGACCTGCCTGACATTGTCAGTATTTTACGTTTAGTGAACACTTTTTGGCTCAGTTTTTATCAAACACAAAATAATGATAATGAAATGAACGACGCGGTATTCTATCAAGGGGTATTGAAAATATTAGTCATAATTCAGCCTTACATTAGCGATGAAGCTAAGGATGAATTTTTAGAAGCTCGTGCTATGTACCGTCAACGTTGCCAAGATAGCTTAAAGGTCGCTTAACTACTGCTAGAGCTTACTTAACTACTGTATCAGTAATGCATAAGCTCTGAATGACATTGAAAGTACTTACTCAAAGTACTTTCAGTTAGTAATAACTCAAACTACCAGCACACCTCGGCTATCGCCATAGCTTAACTTTTAAGACTGGTAGCCATTTAATAACGCTTGCCAATTTTTTTCGCACCATTGAAAATTCGTTATCTTGTTATTTTCTTTGCGAAACGATCTCAGTAATCTAGCCATATTTTCTGCTGGCCATTTAGTCTGCTGTTTGCGCTGTTCACCTTGGTCAAAATCGATTAACCAAACCTGATCTTTGTCATCAACTAAAATGTTATGAGCATTTAAGTCATGATGATAAATACCTTGCTGATGAAAAGCCTTTATTACCTTGCCTATTTGTTGCCAAAGCAAGTCATTGATTGCATGCTTACTGAGCAAGCCGACCAAATCACTGGCATTTTCAATCCGTGATGACAATAAATCAGCGCGATAAAACAAGCCATTTTTAATCACCCGAAAAGCAATAGGTTTTGGCGCGGGTAAGCCTAATGCCCGCATGGATTTGAGCAAGGAAAACTCGCGAGCCGCACGCGTATTTGCCATGCCGGTATATAAATATTGATCCTTAATGACTTTGCCAATTAAACCGCCACGATAGTAATGACGCAGCACCCAGTTTTGCACCGTACCCATAGTGTTTTCAGTGGCAATAAACCAAGTAGTGCCACGACCTTGAGCACTGCCCACGACACTATTTTTTGCTTGCCAATAATCACTATTAAGCATTTCAGGTATAAAAGTGCTAACTTCATCACTGTCGTATCGACAATAAACATGGCCTTGCTGAAAAATTTTTTCAAGACAAGGTTTTACAATTGCGGGCTGGTTCAAGATAATAGGCCTATATTATATTTCTGCTCCTATTGTGGTGAATCCTTTATGCTGGGTCAATTATCTGCTCCGAAAAATTTATGTTTATTGCGATTATCTGCCATTGGTGACGTATGTCATGCGGTGGCTATGGTACAAAATATTCAGCGACAATGGCCAGAAACCCAAATCACTTGGGTCATAGGCAAGATTGAAGCGAGCTTATTACAAGATATGGTTGGCGTTGAGTTTGTTATTTTTGATAAACGTGCCGGCCTAAAAGGCTATCGCGACTTAAGGCAAACCCTTAAAGGCCATAAATTTGATGTTTTGCTGCATATGCAAGTTGCACTGCGCGCTAGTATTGCCAGCCTATGTATTTCAGCCAAGGTCAAAATTGGCTTTGATCGCCAACGCGCAAAAGAAGGCCAATGGCTATTCACCAATAAAAAAATAGCGCCGCAAAATCAGCCTCATGTGCTAGACGGTTTTATGGGCTTTGCCAAAGCCCTAGGTTTGGAAGTTACGGCCCCCTTATGGCAAATGCCGTTAACAGATGACATTCAGTTATGGGCGAGTGAAAAGCTCAGTGCCGCGAATACTGCCGGCAAACCCATTGCCGTGATATGCCCTGCCGCCAGTAAAGCCGAACGTAATTGGCATACTGAAGGCTACTCGCAAATAGCCGAGCATTTAAGCCTTTGTGGTTTTAAAGTGGTGATATGTGGCGGCCCAACCACAATGGAAAAATTACTTGCCGAGGCGATCATTAGTCGCAGTAACTTTAGCCAGGGTGAAAATGAAATACAGAATTTGGTTGGTGAAACTAGCCTAAAACAGTTGTTAGCGGTATTAAAAATTGCTCACCTTGTGGTGGCACCCGATACTGGCCCAGCTCATATGGCGGTGACGGTTGAAACACCGGTGGTAGGTTTATATGCTCACAGTAATCCCAAACGCACAGGTCCTTACTTATATCCACAGTATGTTGTCAGTGCTTATGCTGCAGCAATAAAGTTACAATATAAACAAAGTGTTGAAGAAATACCTTGGGGTACCCGTGCTAAAGGTAAAGATTTAATGATGCAAATCAGCATTACTCAAGTAAAGAAAACCATTGATCGCCTTATTCATGATAACTATCCAGAGTTGCTCTAAGCCAGCATTTAGGTCTAGCTATGAAAAAATATGTTACCGGCTTTTTGTTCTCTCAAGACGCGAGTCATCTGGTGTTAATCCAGAAAAAAAATCCGCCATGGCAGTGTGGTTTATTTAATGGTGTTGGCGGAAAAATTGAAACTAATGAGTTATCAGTTGATGCCATGGTCAGAGAATTTATTGAGGAAACTGGCGTTCAAACCCACAAAGCCGATTGGACCTGTTATGCAAAAATATACCGGCCCCATTGCTATGATGTCGATGTTTATTTTGCACATTCTGATCTGGCTTTTAGTGCTAAAACCATTGAGCAAGAGCCAGTACATATTATTAAACTCACTGAATTGCCAAGCAATATTATTCCAAATTTACAGTGGTTGATTCCGTTAGCTTTAGATAAACAAGCAGATTTTTCAATACCTGTGTTATTACAGGAAGTAGCACAAGCGCGGACTAAAGCATAATGATTAATCAGTCCAGCTAGCCTGTTAGTCACCATGCTAAACCTATAACTAATAACCAAAAACTAATAACCAAGCACCAATAAAAACAAGAATATAGAGATGAAAAGTAGAAAGCTACACAAGATCATTGGCCTGACTTTAGTGTTACCTATGTTGGGTTGGACACTGACCGGATTAGTATTTTTTATTAAACCCGGCTATCAGGGCGCTTATGAACAATTGTCAGTAAAACATCACCCTTTGAGTCAAGGGTTGAACGTTACTCCAAAGAAAAACTGGCAGGAAGTAAGGTTAGTTAACACTATTTTAGGGGCTCATCTGTTGGTGAAATCTAGCCATAAAGTTGAGCATTTGGACCCAGTATCACTACTCGATAAACCAGCGCCAACAAACTTACAATTTAAAGCCCTGTTAAATGATGCCTTTAGCGACAATAAATCGCGTTATGGCGACATTGTACATGTTGATGGTTTATCAGCACAAACGAGTACAGGCGTGAAGGTAACGCTTGATTGGCATAGCTTGACATTAAGCCAAACGGGGCAAGACACCGAATTAATTAACTTACTGTACCAAGTACATTATTTGCAGTGGACACCGTTCAAGGGCATCAATCAAGTGTTAGGTATATTTGGCCTACTCTTGTTGATTTCGCTCACTGTTTTAGGGGTTAGGCTTTATATTAAGCCACGCTCTTAACCTAAATCTTAGCCTTAGCCTTAGCCTTAGCCTTAACGCTGAAGCTACTGAGATTAAGATTAACCCAAGCATTTATGATGTTAGTAAGGTTTGCAGTGCACTTAAAGACTGCGCCGTTGCGCCTTGGTTTGCCTGCACAACTTTATAGCTATTTCGGCCCAGTGTTTGTGCGCTAGTTTCGTCAACCAGCAAGCGCACAACTTCTTGTGCTAACGCTTGCGCCATCGCTTTATTTTCATTAATTTGCACTATGCCCTGAGCTGAAATTAGTTGCGCTAAAATCTCTTTAAAGTTACTCATATTTGGGCCAACAATGACTGGCTTTTGAAATAATGCCGGCTCTAATGGGTTATGACCACCTATATCACTAAAGCTGCCCCCCATGGTCACTACGTTAGCTAGTGCGCATACGGCGAGTAGTTCACCTAAGGTATCAATAACCCACACATGAGTATTGAGTGTTACCGGCTGTTTTTCGCTGCGTCTGAGCACTTGATTACCGGCGTCTGCTGCGAGTTTAACGACTTGTTCAAAGCGCTCAGGGTGTCGCGGCACAATAATCAGTAAGGCGTTACAGTCTTGCTGCTTTACTTGCTCAAAGGCCTTTAACGCCAGTATTTCGTCACCAGGATGTGTGCTGGCTATTAACCAAATTTTGCGCTGGTCTACCAATAAAGTGCTTAACGCTTGTTGTTTAGTCGCTACATCATGATTTAACGAAATATCAAATTTTAAGTTACCTGATAACGCGCACCTTGCCGTGCTTGCCCCCATGGCCAAATAGTTATCTTGGTTGACTTGGCTTTGAGTTAATATTTTGTCAAAACAGCGAATAGTTGGGGTGATCAACCAAGCAATTTTTTTATAGCTGCGCATCGATTTGTCGGATAATCGGCCGTTGACTAACATCAGTTTGATATCATGATTTGCGCACTGAGTGATTAAATTTGGCCATAATTCAGTTTCCATAAAAATCATCGCTTTGGGCTTTAAGCGTTTTAAAAATAAAGTGGTAGAAAAAATATTGTCTAGCGGCAAATAACAATGTTGCACTTTATCAGCAAATAATTTTTGCACTTGTGCTGAGCCTGTGGGGGTAAAAGTAGTGACTGTGATGGGCACTTGAGGGTAGTTGCTCAGCAGTTGGGAGATAAAAGGTTGTAAGGCGATAACCTCACCCACACTGGCAGCATGAACAATAATGCCGTTGGGCTGAAATTTTTTTGCCAGCATACCCAAACGTTCAGGTAAGCGTTGTCGATAAGCTTGATGACTTAGCGAGCGCAACAATAATACCAACAAAAGTGGTGGTGTTAAGATAAGAAATAATAATCGGTATAAAACTAAAGCGAGAGTAAAACGCACTTAACTAGCTCAAAAATCTAAAAATCAATGTTGCACAGTATACCTAGCGACTGCTGAACTTTCACTTTAATCTCAAGTATAAGCAGATATTAACGTTTAAAAATTGTATCAAGAATAATGGATGAATTAGTTCTGGCTACGCCTTCAAGTGAACAAACCATGTTGAGTACTTCATTTAGCTTCTCTAAGGTACTCGCTTGTATTGACACTAATAAATCGTATTCACCACTAATGGAATATATATGACTGATTTGGTGAACTTTTCGCAAGGCTAAGCAGATAGTTTTTCGCAAATTTGGGTTTACTTTTAATGACACATTAGAGGTAATTAATTGGCTGGTATATTCACGGCCTAAAACGACGCTATAGGCTTCGATAACATGATTATTTTCAAGCTTATTCAGTCGGTTTTGTATCGCTGTTCTTGAAACACCGGTTGCTCTGGCTATGTCAGACACACTGGCTCGGGCATTGAGCCGTAATATTGACAGTAGTTCTTCATCTTTTTCAGTTAACAATGGGCATTCCTAAAATGGCAAAAAGCAAGAAAACAGCCATAATATTACACTTTGACATAGTTATATGTCAATTTGACTATAAAAAAAGACAAATTATTAAGTAATGTCACTTTTTTATATTATGGTCTGGGCGGATAATAACGTTATTGAAAGACTTTTATTTTTTAAGGAATTAATGTGACCGATTCTGCTAGCACCAACAATTTTTATGCCCATTTAACCACGCAAATAAACCAAGTGAAAGAAGACGGTTTATATAAAGCTGAACGAGTAATAACGACGGCGCAACAACCACAAATGGCGGTTAACACCGGCGAAGCTGTCGTGAACTTTTGTGCTAACAACTATTTAGGCTTAGCTAATCACCCCGCATTAATTGCCGCCGCTAAACAAGGTTTAGATGAACACGGTTTTGGTATGGCTTCAGTGCGTTTTATTTGTGGCACACAAGACATTCATAAAACCTTAGAGCAAAAATTAAGTACCTTTTTAGGTATGGAAGATACTATTTTGTATTCTTCATGTTTTGACGCTAACGCCGGTTTGTTTGAAACCTTGTTAGGGCCTGAAGACGCGATTATTAGTGATTCACTTAACCATGCCTCGATTATTGACGGTGTACGTTTATGTAAAGCAAAACGCTTTCGTTATGCCAATAATGACGCCGCTGAACTTGAAGCGCGTTTAATTGAGGCTGATGCAGCCGGCGCCCGCTTTAAGCTAATTGCTACCGACGGGGTGTTTTCGATGGACGGCGTTATTGCCAATCTTAAAGCGGTTTGTGATTTAGCTGACAAATACAACGCCATGGTCATGGTTGATGACTCGCATGCAGTAGGTTTTGTTGGTGAACAAGGCCGTGGCAGCCATGAATACTGCGATGTTATGGGTCGTGTTGATATTATTACCGGTACTTTAGGTAAAGCCATGGGTGGCGCATCAGGTGGCTATACTGCGGCGAAAAAAGAAGTGGTTGAATGGTTACGTCAACGTTCACGCCCCTACTTATTTTCTAACTCATTAGCTCCTGCGATTGTTAATGCCTCAATTACTGTGATTGATTTATTAGCCGAAGGTGGCGAATTACGCAAAACATTAAAAGACAACGCCGCCTATTTTAGAAGCCAAATGGAAGCAGCCGGTTTTACCTGTGCCGGTGCTGATCACGCTATTATTCCGGTTATGCTGGGTGATGCCAAAGTAGCTAGCGCTATGGCTGATCGATTATTAGCTGAAGGCATTTATGTCATTGGCTTCTCGTTCCCTGTCGTCCCTAAAGGCCAAGCGCGTATTCGTACACAAATTTCTGCGGCTCATACCAGAGCTGAATTAGATAAAGCCATTGAAGCCTTTGTGCGCATTGGTAAAGAAATGCAAGTGATTGAGGGTTAAACATGAAGTCATTAGCGAAATTAAAATCTGAACCTGGTATTTGGATGACAGAGTCTCCTATGCCAGAAGTGGGCCATAACGATCTGCTGATCAAAATTAAAAAAACTGCGATTTGCGGTACCGACATTCATATTTATAACTGGGATGAATGGGCACAAAAAACGATTCCTGTCCCTATGGTTGTTGGCCATGAATATGCCGGTGAAGTGGTTGGCATGGGTCAAGAAGTACGTGGCTTTGCCGTAGGTGACCGCGTTTCTGGTGAAGGCCATATCACTTGTGGTCATTGTCGCAACTGCCGCGCAGGTCGCACACACTTATGTCGCAATACTGTGGGTGTCGGCGTCAATCGTTCAGGTTCTTTTGCTGAATATTTAGTGCTGCCCGCCTTTAACGCCTTTAAATTACCTGATGAAATTTCAGATGACTTAGCGGCTATTTTTGACCCCTTTGGTAATGCGGTGCATACCGCACTGTCGTTTGATTTAGTGGGCGAAGATGTTTTAATCACAGGTGCTGGCCCTATTGGTATTATGGCAGCAGCGGTGGCAAAACATGTCGGTGCGCGTCATGTAGTGATCACAGACGTAAATGAATACCGTTTAGACTTAGCGCGTAAAATGGGTGCTTCTCGTGCGGTTAATGTCACTAAAGAAAAGCTGACTGATGTGATGAACGATTTAGGTATGACTGAAGGCTTTGACGTGGGTATGGAAATGTCAGGGGTACCGATGGCGTTCATCGATATGTTAGACAACATGAATAATGGTGGTAAAATTGCTATGTTAGGTATTCCTGGACAGGATATGGCGATTGACTGGAGTCAGGTTATTTTTAAAGGCTTAACCATCAAAGGCATTTATGGTCGTGAGATGTTTGAAACTTGGTATAAAATGGCCAGTTTAATTCAATCAGGCCTAGATTTATCACCAATGATCACCCATCACTTTAATATTGATGATTTTCAGCAAGGTTTTGATATCATGCGTTCAGGGCAATCAGGTAAAGTAATTTTAAACTGGGAAAAATAATGGCAAGTAGCGAAGAAGTTTTTAAACATATGCAAATCAGTGAACTGCATCAAACGTTAGCAAGTGATACGCATGTGGTGGTGGATATTCGTGATCACGCTTCGTTTCAATCTGGGCATATCCCTAATGCTATACATTTAAGTAATGACAGTTTAGCTGAATTTTTGCGTACTGCTGATTTTGACGCCCCCGTCGTGGTGTGTTGTTATCACGGTATTTCAAGTCAACAAGCGGCGCAGTTTTTGATCAGCCAAGACTTTACCGAGGTTTATTCTTTGGATGGCGGTTTTACTGATTGGCAGTTACAACATCCGGATGCTGTTGCTCGCTAATGTTGCAACAAGAACTACGGCCCCTGGTAAAAGTAACACAACACAATATTGCCTTACTGTTTTGCAACTACCTGAACACAGTTGATGTTCAGGCGCAGGTGCAAAATGAAGAGGCAGGTTTTGTTATCTACTGCCAAGCTGATAAATATGATTTTGCTCAACAAGAGTTTGAGCAATTTATCGCTGAGCCTTACCAAGCTAAATATCAGCAAGCCGCTTGGCAAAATAGTCATGTGACAGAGGTTAACTCAAGTTCTCCAGCCTTATTGAGCAGTTTTAAAACTCAGTTTTTTGCTCATGCGGGTATAGTAACCTCAGTGGTTTTCAGCTTATGTTGGTTGGTTTTTCTTGCCAGTAATTTTGGCTGGGGCAATACAATATTTCATTATCTACAATTCTATCCACAATTAAGCTTTGATGCGGTATTACAAGCACCTCATCGGTTAATTGGGCCCGCTTTTTTTCACTTCTCATGGTTGCATCTTATTTTTAATACTATGTGGTGGTGGCAATTGGGTGGCTCGGTTGAGCAAGTGATGGGAAAAGCTAGCTTAGTCAAGTTACTGATTATTTCTGCGCTGGTGTCTAATGTTGGGCAATTTTTTGTTGATGGCCCCAACTTTGGTGGTTTATCGGGCGTAGTATATGCATTGGTTGGCTATGTATGGTGGCTGGGTTGGTTGCAGCCAGAAAAAGGGCTATCACTGCCTAAAGCCATTATTGGCTTTATGCTGTTTTGGTTATTATTAGGTTATACCAGCTTAATGCCGATTAATGTCGCGAACACCGCACATTTATTAGGTTTGCTCAGTGGTTGTCTACTGGCTTATCTTCACGTTTTACAAGATAAAAAACACACTAGCTGATATGAATAATACCTGCTGCATTCATTAGTTGATTGGCTTTATATAGGAAAAATCGCGAAAGGTAAGGTATTTATTTAATCACTCGTGTGAGTAGTGATTCAATAAATATCCAAGTAGTCGCTTGTTTTAATCCATAGCTGACAAAGTGAGTGACATAGGTGTGCATGTGCTTTCATCAAACACTCTGAGCATTCATGATGGGTAGTTGGTTTAGTAGCCTTTAGTTATCTAGCCATTGAGTGAATAACAACTTTTTAATTAATGGCTTACCTGTTTCTTCTGCTAATAATTGTTTAACTTTCTCTTCACACAAAAGCTGTATTTCATTGCGGCCATTGATTGATTTTATTTGTGACTCGGGTTGTTGACCAATAATATTAATAATGGCATCACGCAGCAAGGGTGCATGATGCTCAACAATCGTATAATTTACCGAGTCTTCAATCATCAACTCTACCGTTAGGCGAACATAGCCCATTTTTTTCTTAACGGCCACGTAATTAGTTACTATCGAAGGTTCGAAGCCAAAGTAAGCATAATCAGCCGCTTTGGCAAAAGACGAACTAAGCAGTACTAAGATTAAAACAATGGATGTTTTCATACACTAAAACTCAAATTGGTTAATAAATTTACTGTTTATAGTCAAACAGTAAATAGGTTGATTGCGATTAAATGATAACCTGAATTTTGATCATACGTTGAGTTATTTAGCGATTTTTTTATCTGACGCTTATCTGACTGATATCTAGCTAATATCAAACTAATACCTAACTAATACCTAATTAATATCAAACTAATGCCTAATAAATACCTAATAAATAATACTGGCCTAAAATCGCTAATATCTACGGGCGTCAGTAAGTAGGGTAAGTAAGCGTTATGCAATAGAGGGAGTACGCTGTATTTTTGCCATGCTAAACGCTATCATACGTCGTTTTTCGTTAAATAGTTTTCAAGTATGACAACAGAGCATTCATTATTTCCTGTGCAAATGGTCGCAAACTGGCAGCCACCAGAAAACTTTACGCTGCCTAATAGCTTACGCGATTGGTTACTCGATCCTAGTTCATTAACCGCACGACTGAAATCCCATGGTCAACCATTTCGTGTCGAAGTACTAGGCCAATGCATACAAGTCTGTGATGCGGTTGAAGCCAATGATGATATTAGCGCGGGCGAGCCAGTATTGGTACGCGAAGTATTATTGTATTGTGACGATATTCCCCAAGTATTCGCCAGAAGTTTATTGCCTTTAAGCTCTTTAACCGGCGCTCAGCAAGAGTTAGCGCATTTGGGTACGCAGTCTTTAGGGCAGGTATTGTTTAACCATCCCGATTTACGGCGCAAAAAAATTGAAGTGGCGGTGTTTGACCAAGACTCTAGTGTCGCTAATCTCGCCAATTATTTAGCCTTAAAAAACACCCCACAAGCCCTTTGGGGCCGTCGTTCGGTTTTTGTACTTGATGATAAACCCTTAATGGTGGCAGAAATATTTTTACCTAATGCCATTGCCTATCAAAAATAAAAGAGTATTACTTTGAGTAATTTGAAGAAAAAACTAAGTGCTATCACACAAATTACCCGTATGGATAAGCCCATTGGCACTTACTTGTTGCTTTGGCCAACTTACTGGGCCTTGTGGATTGCCTCTGATGGTTGGCCGTCATTACATATGATAGTGGTGTTTAGCCTAGGTGTTTTTTTAATGCGCAGCGCCGGTTGTATTATTAATGATTATGCCGACCAAAAAATTGATGGTGCCGTTAAACGTACGCAAAATCGGCCCTTAGTCACTGGCGCTTTGTCGAGTAATGAAGCCTTGCAGTTGTTTGCCACCTTCATTTTACTGGCTTTTGCCTTGGTGCTAACCTTAAGTAATTACACCATTATGCTCTCTGTTGTGGCAGTTATATTAGCGGCCAGTTATCCGTTTATGAAACGTATAACTCATTTTCCACAGCTAGTATTAGGCGCCGCGTTTAGTTGGGGCATGATTATGGCTTTTGCCCAAGAGCAAGGTCAAATACCGGTTACCGCTTGGCTTTTATTTACCGCCAACGTTTTATGGACTACCGCATACGACACCATGTACGCTATGGTCGATCGTGATGATGATTTAAGAATAGGCGTAAAATCAACAGCGATCGTCTTTGCTGATCGTGATAAACGTATTATCTTATTTTTACAATTAATGACCTTAGGCTTATTATTTACTGTTGGTGATATTTTAGCCTTTGGTTGGCCTTTTCAGTTGTCGTTAGTGATTTCTGCAGGCTTTTTCTGCTATCAACAAATTTTAATTGCTGGCCGTGATCGTGACCGTTGCTTTCAAGCCTTTTTAAATAATCATTATGTCGGTTTAATTGTCTTTATTGGTGTAATGGTGGAGTATTTATAAGATTGTTAAGTAGCTTTGCCTGTGCTCGCTATACCCTACATCCTGTTATGCGCCGCTCCTGTACATAAAAAAGTCCTAGCGTTATCAAAACGCTAGGACTTTTTTAATCATTAATCACTTTACACTCAAAGCGGTTGTCACTATTACCTTAAGGTAAGTAGCTACTGCCCATTAAGTAAGTGTCTACTTCACGAGCGCAACGACGACCTTCATCAATAGCCCAAACAATTAAACTTTGACCACGGCGACCATCACCGGCAGCGAACACGCCTGGCTTGCTAGTAGCAAATTTATCGTATTCTGCCGCTATGTTAGAGCGATTGTCTTGCTCAAGGCCGAACTGCTCAATCAAGCCACCTTCAGGGCCCATGAAGCCCATGGCGATGAGTACGATGTCAGCCGGAATAACTTTTTCACTGCCCGCAACTTCTTGTGGGAACATTTGGCCCTTGTCATTGCGCTGCCAAGTTATATGAACCGTATGTACCGCTTTAACATTACCTTGGTCGTCACTTTCAATTTTTTTAGTCATCACTAAATATTGACGAGGGTCTTGACCTTGAACGGCAATTGCTTCTTTTTGACCATAATCAACCAGCAAACGTTTTGGCCATTCTGGCCAAGGATTTTCTGCACTACGTTGCCCTGGAGGACATGGCATAATTTCTAGTTGAATAGCGTTTTGGCATTGATGACGTAATGAGGTGCCAATACAATCCGTACCGGTATCACCACCACCAATAACCACCACATTTTTGCCTTGAGCATTAATGTACTGACCATCTTTATGTTCACTGTCGAGTAAGCTTTTAGTATTAGCTTTCAAGAAGTCCATGGCAAAATGAACACCCTTAAGTTCACGACCTTCAACCGGCAAATCGCGCGGTACGGTTGCGCCAACACATAGCACAACAGAGTCAAAATCGCTTTCAAGTTGTGCTGCACTAATGTCTTTACCCACTTCGGTATTAGTGACAAACACTATGCCTTCTTCGGCTAAAATATCAACACGACGTTGCACGAGTTCTTTTTGCAACTTCATATTGGGGATGCCGTACATCAGCAAACCACCAATACGATCAGCGCGCTCATAGACAGTAACCATATGACCCGCTTTATTCAGCTGCGCCGCCGCAGCAAGGCCAGCAGGGCCTGAGCCAATAACAGCAACATTTTTACCGGTACGCGCTGATGGCGGCTGGGCAACGACCCAACCTTCTTTAAAGGCATGATCAATAATTTCTTTTTCATGCAGCTTAATCGCTACTGGGTCAGCATTGATCCCCAGTACACAAGCACCCTCACAAGGTGCAGGACATACTCGGCCAGTAAACTCAGGGAAGTTATTAGTTTTATGCAATAAATCGATGGCGTCTTTCCAACGTCCTCGGTAAATTAAGTCATTCCATTCAGGAATAATGTTGTTAACCGGACAACCCGCGACGACCGGAGCAAACTCTGATTTCGCTGACTGACAAAATGGCACACCACAATCCATACAACGAGAAGCTTGCTGCTCAACATCAGCCAGTGGTATTTCTTCATAGACTTCAAGCCAATCAATTAAACGTTCGCTTGGATCGCGTTCAGTTGGCAAGGCACGACCTACGTTGATAAATCCTGTTGGATTTCCCATAATATATTCTCCTTGGCAGCTTAAGCTTTTGCGCTAGCTATGTTGTTTAAATGGATATCGAATGCTTGAACGGCTACGTCATATTCTGACTCGAACTTACCGCTTTCACGTACGTCATTCATGTAGCCTTGCATACGCTTGTAATCAACTGGCATAACTTTCACGAAACGCTTAACGTTGTTGTTCCAATCGCTCAATAATTCACTGGCAACATCTGAGCCAGTAGCGTCAAAATGCTGAGTAATTAAGGCTTTTAATTCGAGACTTTCAGCCTCGGTATCAACCGTTTCTAATGCCACCATTTCCATGTTGCATTTAGGGGCAAAGTCATTGTTCTTATCAAGTACATAAGCGATACCACCCGACATACCCGCCGCAAAGTTACGACCCGTTGTGCCTAAAATAACGGCTTTACCGCCCGTCATGTATTCACAACCGTGATCACCAACACCTTCAACAACCGCGGTAGCGCCTGAGTTACGCACACAGAAACGTTCGCCAGCAATACCGCGTATAAAAGCAGTACCTGAGGTTGCACCAAAAAAGGCCACGTTACCAATTAGGATGTTTTCACTGGCTGAAAATTTGGCTTGTTTGCTTGGGTATACCACCAGGTTTGCACCAGAAAGTCCTTTACCAAAGTAATCATTGGCATCGCCTTCCAGTTCAAAATGCAGGCCTTTAGCTGAGAAACAACCAAAACTTTGACCCGCTGAACCGTTGAACTTCACCTTAATGGTGTTTTCTGGTAAACCTTCAGCATGATATTTTTTAGAGATTTCATTAGAAATCATCGCGCCAATCGTTCTATCGGTATTGATAACATCATATTCAAGAGAAACGCTTTTCTGACTATCAAGCGCGGCTTGCGCATCTTTTATCATCTTGCGATCAATAATATCGTCAATCAGATGTTTCTGATTAATGGATTGATAAAGTGTTTCGTTCTCTTCGCACTCTACTTTGTGCAATAACGGCGTTAAATCAACACCTTTGTATTTCCAATGGTCAACATTTTCAAGTTGCTTAAGACACTGAGTCTGACCAACCATTTCCTCAATACTTCTAAAACCTAACTCAGCCATGATTTCACGTAAGCCTTCCGCCATCATGGTAAAGAAATTCACTAAAATGTCAGCACGACCGGTAAAGCGCTCTCGCAGGCCTGGATCTTGTGTTGCTATGCCAACAGGACAAGTATTTAAATGACACTTGCGCATCATAATACAACCTTCAACCACCAGTGCTGCCGTTGCCATGCCATACTCTTCTGCGCCAAGCAAGGTTGCAATCGCTAAATCGCGTGGTGTTTTAAGTTGACCATCTGTTTGTACGGTAATTCGGCTACGCAGTTTATTACGTACCAAGGTTTGATGGGTTTCAGCCAAACCAAGTTCCCACGGCAAGCCGGTATGTTTAATTGAACTCAGTGGTGAAGCACCGGTGCCGCCATCGTGACCGGCAATCAGTACCACATCAGCATAAGCTTTGGCCACACCTGATGCGACCGTACCCACACCGGCTTCAGAGACTAATTTAACGTTAACACGGGCATCGCGGTTAGCATTTTTAAGATCGAATATAAGCTGTGATAAATCTTCAATAGAATATATATCATGATGTGGTGGTGGTGAAATCAAGCCAACACCTGGTGTTGAACCACGTGTTTTACCAATCCAAGCATCCACTTTATCACCCGGTAACTGACCACCCTCACCCGGTTTAGCGCCCTGCGCCATTTTAATTTGTAACTCGTCAGCATTAGCCAAATAATGACTGGTCACGCCGAAACGACCCGAAGCAACTTGCTTGATGCGCGAATTCATTGAGTCGCCATTTTCTAACGGCGTAAAACGAATGGGGTCTTCACCACCTTCACCGCTGTTGCTCTTACCACCAATGCGGTTCATTGCAATAGCTAGCGTAGTATGTGCTTCCCACGAGATTGAACCAAATGACATGGCACCTGAGGCAAAACGTTTGAAAATGTTGCCAACCGGTTCAACTTCACTTAAGGGAATTGAAGCGCGATCACTACTAAATTCAAGTAAACCACGTAAAGTAAAGGCTTCTTTACTCTGATCATCAACTGTTTTTGCGTACTGCTTAAATTGATTAGTATCGTTACTGGCTGTTGAATGCTGTAGTAAACGAATAACCGTTGGGCTAAATAGATGACGTTCGCCATCATGACGCCACGAGTATTCACCACCGGTTGGCAATAAGTTTTCAATAGCAATACGGCTCGCTTCAGGGAAACCTTCACGATGACGTAATAGCGCTTCTTGAGCAATTTGATCTAGGCTTAAGCCTTCGATTCGACTGACAGTCCCAGTAAAATACTTATCAACAACTTCAGCGTTAATACCCAAGGCTTCAAAAACTTGCGCGCCTAAATACGACTGTAATGTTGAAATACCCATCTTAGAGAAGGTTTTCAATAAACCACTACCAACGGCTTTAGTATATTTGTCGGTAATTTGCGCGTTTGATAATTGACTATCAAGTACGCCTTCATCACGTAAACCATACATACTTTCTAGTGCTAAGTAGGGGTTTACCGCTGCTGCGCCATAACCAATAACGGTGGCAAAATGGTGCGTCTCGCGAATATCAGCAGATTCAAGAATAATATCAGCGTAAGAGCGTAAATTTTCACGAATTAAATAATGATGCACAGCCGCGGTTGCTAATACCGATGGAATAGCGACATGATCACTGTCAACTTCACGGTCACTTAAGATTAATATGGCATAGCCATCTTCAACCGCATTTTTGGCGTATAAACAAACCCGGTCCAGTGCATTTTTAAGCGCGCCAGCTTTGCCACTCGCTTTAAAAGTAATACTAATAGTTTTTGATTGCAGATGATCATTATCAATATGCTGTAACTTTCGTAATTGCTCGTTGGTCAGTACCGGTTGCTCAATTTCAACTTTATGACAATGCGCGGCGGTTTCTTCTAGTAAGTTGAGTGACTTACCGATATAGCCACGCAATGACATCACTAACTCTTCACGAATCGGATCTATAGGTGGGTTAGTCACCTGAGCAAACAACTGCTTAAAATAATGTGATAATTGCTGTGGACGATGTGACAATACGGCTAATGGCGTATCTGTGCCCATCGCGCCTAATGGCTCTTTCGACGTGCCCACCATACCGGCCAGTATTAAGTTAAGATCTTCACTGGTATAACCAAAGGCTTTTTGTATTTTGCGCAATTCTGCTAATGGCGGCTGTGCAATAGAAGCCGGTGATACAGGGAGTTGGTCTAACTCAATTTTATTTTCTGCTATCCACTGACCATAAGGCTGTGCCGAGCTAACTTCTTGCTTTACTTCGTCATCACTGATGATGCGACCTTGCTTTAAGTCCGCAATGAATATTTTACCCGGTTGCAAACGACCTTTTTCAACCACGGTGGATTGATCAACACACAAGGTACCCGTTTCAGAGCCCATGATTAAGGTGCCATCGTCAGTTAACAAGTAACGCGAAGGACGTAAACCGTTACGATCTAGCGTGGCGCCAATAACATTGCCATCGGTAAACGATAACGAGGCTGGGCCATCCCACGGCTCCATAATACAAGCATAATACTCATAAAATGCGCGTTTGGTCGCATCCATATCTGTTTGAGTTTGCCATGCTTCTGGCACCATCATCATCATGACTTGCGCTAGCGAACGTCCACTTAACACCAATAACTCAATGGCCATATCAAGGTTGGCAGAATCAGAGTTATCGTTATTACAAACTGGATTCAACATGTTTAATTCAGCAGGGCTAAAATTAACTGAACTAAACAATGCTTCACGGGCATTCATCCAGTTAATGTTACCGCGTACGGTATTAATTTCACCATTATGGGCGATATAACGAAACGGTTGCGCACGACGCCAAGCAGGAAAAGTGTTGGTTGAGAAACGTGAGTGGAACATCGCCATACCAGAGATAGTTCGCTCGTCTTGCAGATCAAGATAATATTGGCGAACTTGCTGCGTGGTAAACTGGCCTTTATAGACAATTTTAGTTGACGACATTGACGTAACATAAAACTCGTCACGTTCTTCGGCAATAGTGGCATTAATTTTATGCGAGGTGTATTTGCGCAAAACAAACAACTTACGCTCAAATTCTTGTGCTGTTAGTTTTTCTGGCTTGGCAATAAACACTTGTTCTATGTTCGGCTCGCTGTCAAGTGCCGCAGCGCCTAACATAGAGTTGTCACCTGGGACATCACGATAACCTATCAAGGTTAAGCCCAAGTCAGTAATATTTTGGTTTAATATGCTTTTACACGCGTCACTTTGCGCTTTTGAGCGCGGAAAGAAAATCATGCCGACGCCGTAATCTCCAGCATCGGGTAAGGTAAAACCTAAGCTTGCAACTTCTGCGCTTAAAAAATCATGAGGTATTTGAATAAGAATACCGGCACCGTCACCGCTTTTCACGTCAAAACCTGTACCACCACGATGTTCCATGCAACTCAACATGGTGAGTGCATTGTCAATAATATCGTGAGATTTTTTACCCTTTAGGTTGGCAACAAAGCCAATGCCACAACTGTCATGTTCAAACTCGGCACGATAAAGGCCTTGGGGTTTTTTACTCATATCATTCATTGCTCATTCCTATTTCATCAAGCGATTGCTATTAGCTAAATTGTCTTTGCTAATTAAGTCATCTATTTTTAATGCTCAAAGTGTGCGCTACTGGTCCTTCAGAATATTACTTTGAATTTCTTGAACATCTATCGCGAAACTTCTACTGAGTTTTTATGAGACGATATGTCATTAATGAAAATCATTATTTAAAGCGGCCGGGAAAATTATATGTAAAATGGCTCTGAGTCAACTCTAATGTGAATTTATATTCTAATTATTTGCATATAAATAGTGCTAAATTGATATTAAAAACTATTTATATTTACCCTCCAAGTCTTTAAATTTAGTTTTATCACGGCACGTTAGCTAATTTATTTTTTTATAAGACACTCTTTATACTGCATATATAGTTGAAAATTAGCTTTACGGCAAAGAAAACCATTATATTTTTACAAGGGGGTTTTTCATTCTCAATCGTCTCACTTTAAGGCATTGCCTACTAATATAATTTAGGGGTAATAAGAGTAACGCTCAGCCAGATAAATCATATTTTGGCTACATTTTAGTCTTTGCAAGTTGTGGCTATGAGACCGACTTTAACATTTTTGAGTGTTTTTTACTCATCACCCCGATATATAGCTTAGTTTTGATCGGTTATAAGCACTAAAAAGTTAGCTGTTTAAAATAAACATATGACACTTAGGCACAAAAAATCAACTCTAGGATAAATTTATCCTGGCTAGATTTGCCAAAATTAACGCTAAGGTCGATATTAATAGCCAACCTTATCTCAGTAAGGCAAGGGTAATAGCGAGGAAGTTCAATATAAACTTTTTCATGCCCAGTGCAGCAGTGCAAAAAATCCAATAAATGATTGCATGCAAGCAAGGGCTAGAACTCAATCAGCTTAATGCTAATAGCCAGCTTATATAAAGTAGCGACAGCTAATGGTAGATGGTCAGCTTTGGCTACTAGAGTAAAACATCATCAAGAAAGGTTTTTAAATAGAACTACGCAGGCTAGCAATCCATGTGAGGGTGAAATAGTCGCCTTAAGTGCTCATGTTTAGCGCATGGCAAAGCCACAGCCAAAAAAGCAGACACCAGATGCTTCTTCACAGTCAAGGCCATTAAAACGATTACAAGCGACAACACACCGCCTATTGGGGTATGCCATCAACTAGAACATCGATTGCATTAGCGCCTTTAGCCGTGAGCCTAAAACAGCAACAGCAGCGTCACTTCCAGCTTGCTCGGTTAATGAGACCTCTCAGCTTGCGGCTTTGCCACGTTATGAGTCAGACGTTTAAGCCCTTTTCAAACATTATCCACCCGCATTATGAGCTACTTGCTGTTAACACAACGAACGGTCGTAAAAAGCAATATAGCCGCTAGTACTAGCAAATAGTACTAGCAAATAGTACTAGCGGACGATACTTTGTAGAACCTCGATATCAACTAAATTACTCACTGAGCTTTTTAATAAGCCTAGCGTGCTGCTATCAACTAATTTATCGTCGTCATCTAACACGATATAGCCTTGATTTTTCATCGCGGTAATTAATGTTGCTTGCGCTTTTTTATCAATAAATTCAGGCGCATTAATATTGTTTAATACGGATAGGCGTTGAGCAATAGCCACCACTCTTTCATTTAACTCAAGCTTTTTAATCGGTGCTAATTGACTCAGTAGTGAGGTAATAATGGCAACACGTTGCATAGTTTCATTAACACATTCTGCGATTAAACGTATTGTGGCCCGATTTTCATCGCCACTGCTTAATGACCAAACACCGGCTTTGCTTTGTTTTGCAATGCCCTCTTGTGCCAAAAACTGACAAACCGCTTGTACTTGTTGCGCAACGTCATCGGCTGATTGCCATAAAAATAAATCTGTTTTTAATAATTCTATTAAACGCTGAACTTGGCCCAGTAAACTGTCTTGACTAATTTTTGCATTGCGCTCAAGTAAACGACAAACCAGTGATGGCAATATAAAGGTGTGCAAAATATTGTTGCGATAGTAACGCAGCTCCAAGATTGCACTGTCAGTTAAAGAAATAATCTCACCAAAACTGTCTTGGTTTACCGTCACTTTATTGAGCAAAATTACGTGCTCTAACAATGCTGCACCGCTGTCATCTGGTATGGTTAATTCAACATGGTATGGTGCAAAACGTTGCATGGCGATGAAAAAATCAAGTTGACTGATTAACTCAGCTTTAGATAAGGCTTTATTTTCTGTTGCATGTAAAATCAGTGATACTAAAGCAACACCATTTAACGCCGCGCATTGGTTGATTGAGGTCATAACTTGCTGTGCTAGCAAGTTAACACTGGGGTTTAGCCATTTAGGTTTTTGTGGGTCAATAGGATCAATGGCTTGTTTCCAGTCAGGTACCTGGTTATTTAGAAACTGATTAACATTAATCGGCTCACCAAAGTTAACGTAACCTTTACCATAGTTACGCAAATTTCGTATCGCTTTAATCACGCCAAATATCGACTCACCCTTCTTTTGGCTACCACTCAATTCTTTATGATAAGTGCCCACTTCCATCACGTGTTCATAGCCAAGATAAACCGGCACTAAGGTTAATGGTCGGTCAATACCGCGCAGCATACTTTGAATGGTCATGGCGAGCATACCGGTTTTTGGTGACAGTAATCGACCGGTTCGGCTACGTCCACCTTCAGAATAATATTTAACTGGGTAGCCACGTTCAAAAAGTAAACCTAAATATTCACGAAAAATAGTGGAATAAAGGCGATTACCCTTAAAGCTACGACGAATAAAAAAGGCGCCAGCCTTTCTAAAAATAGGCCCTGCTGGCCAAAAATTTAAATTAATACCCGCAGCGATGCGGGGTGTAACTAAGCCTTGTTGAAAAATTACATAAGTGAGTAGCAAATAATCCATATGGCTGCGATGACACGGCACGTAGATAATTTCATGCCCTTCTTGCGCTAAGTTGCGTAAGCGCTCAGCTTTATTAACCTCGATACCGCTATACAGGCGATTCCATAACCAACCCAGAATGCGTTCGCCAAAACGTACCGTCACATCGCGATAATCACCGGCAATTTCATCCATTATGGCTAATGCCTGCTTTTTAGCTTGTGCTTCAGTGATGTTTTTATTTTTTGCTTCTTCACTGATCACGCGTTTTATCGCAGGATTGACGATTAAGTTAGCAAACATTTGTTGACGATGCATCAGTCTGGGCCCTGTGGCCGCAATAATTTGTCGATGAAAGTGAAAACGTGCAATACGCATTAATTTTCGCGCACTGACTTCATCACTACCGTGCTTATCGGCCATGTGGCGAAATGAAATAGCGGCACTAAAGCGCACCAAGGTATGACGGCCTAAAAATAAAACAATGAAAAATTTGCGTAACCAGTTTGGAGATTCTTGATCGGCTAACAGCGTACCCACATTAGTATTGTTTTTTTCTTTCGTTGGAGTACGTCCCCAAATGACATTGGCTGGAATAAGTAGCGCGTCTAGTTTTTCATTATTAGCGTGAGCATTAAGCAATTCAAACCCTTGCGCTATTGCCGTAGTTTTTGTTGATTGGCGCCAATAAAATAATGCCGTGGGTTTTTCCAAAAACAGTAAACGTGACAAAATTTGACCATCAACATTCACTGGCGCTAATGGGTCAGGCAGATTGGCTTTTTTACAAGCGGTACGTAACGATAAAACATCGCTAGCCGATTGATGACGTAGCACATAAAAAACCGGTTGCTCTGTGGTTAATTGACCTAAATTAATTATTTCATCGGCAACCACTTTGCAATGCACGAATAACTTTATTGGTAAACGTAGTAATAAATAAAATAATTTACGAATGGCTAACATATTGTTTACTCTGCTTTATTTGATCGTTTATTATAACACTTAGCTTAAAAGTTGTCTCTTATACTAAGACTAAATTTTGGCTTGCGATGCTCGTTCTTAGCAGCTAATAATTAACTGTTAAAAGTGTTCAAACCAAGTACCATAATGAAATATAACGAATTTATTGAAATTAAGTCAAAATATAGCTTCATTTAGCAAAGAGGATTTTTATGCAAAATAGCGACCAATTACCAAAAATTGCCATATTTGTTGATGTACAAAATATTTATTACACCACACGAGATACTTTTCAACAGCAATTTAATTATCGCGCGTTTTGGCAAGAAATCAGCCAACAAGGTGATATTGTCTTGGCAAATGCTTATGCAATACAACGCAGTGACGACCAACAGCATAAATTTCAAAAAGCCTTAAAACATATTGGCTTTGATGTAAAACTCAAACCTTTTATTCAGCGTCGCGACGGCTCTGCAAAAGGTGATTGGGATGTCGGCATCGCCATTGACGTGATGGAGGCAGCAGCCGAAGTTGATATCGTTATATTACTTTCAGGTGATGGTGATTTTGATTTGTTGCTGAAAAAGATCATGTTACGCGACGGCGTAAAAACCCATGTTTATGGCGTCACAGCGCTAACCGCACAGTCATTAATTAATGCGTCGAGCGAATTTTTCCCTATTGATCGCAAGCTATTGTTGTAGTTAATGTTATGGGTAGCCAACTTGGCAATATTAAGTGTATGCTAAGAGAGCAATTACACAGAGTGCAAATAAATACTCTTCAATGCCGCGTAAGTTAAGTGCCAACTTTAGCTAAATTCTCAATTCAGGGTTGAGCTGAGAAAGACACTGGCCGGTCGATTTAAAAATAATAATACCAAAGGAACAAGTATGTCAGTAGAAGCATTACATAAAGTGATTTTATACCCCTTTATCAACGAGTCACTTGCCAGTTTAAAAGCGATGACAAATCTTATTGGCGAGGCTGGTGAGGCTTTTGTCGACAGCGTTGATGATTTTCGTTTTAAAGGTTACGCGGTATGTTCTGAAGTCACTGGTGGCTTAGATGGGGTTATCATGATGCACCATTATCCAGAAACGGCTATCGCGATAGGTAACTCAGTTTGTGAACATATGTTTGAAGAAAAATATCAATATACTGAAATTAATGAAGAGTTAAGTCATGCCTTAGCCGAATGGGGTAATACTATTGTGGGTCGCTCAACCGACTTACATGGCCGTTATAGCTTAGATTATAAGTTTTCTAGTCCGTACTTTGTTCACAATGTAAATGACATGGAAAAATACTTAGCGGGTGTTACCGAGGTTATAACCGTGCCGATCACTATCGAAGGTGTTGGTCGTTATTATTTTAACCTCTTGATCCGCAATGTTGAATATCAAACTATAGGTATTAAACGAGAAGCCAGTACCGGTATTAGTAATCCTCACACCCAAACATTACCGCTAGACAGTAAAATACTTTTAGTTGATGACAGTGGCATGATCCGTAAAGCACTAAGACGTTATTTATTACAGCTTGGTTATAGCAACATTATTGAAGCTGAAGATGGTTCGGTTGCCGTTACTATGGTGCAGGATCACAAGCCTGACTTTCTATTTCTAGATGTTGTTATGGGGCAAATGAATGGTGACCTAGCATTAGCAAAAATAAGAGCTGATGGCAGTAACGTTCCTGTGGTTATGTTATCTTCAATAACAGACCAAGTGTTGATTAAACGTTGTGAAAGCGAAGGTATCTCTGGCTTTATTTTTAAACCAATCAACGCTGATAATGGTGCAGAAATTATTAAGCAATACTTAAAAATAGCTTAACTAGCGCCCCGTTGATAATAATGTCCACTGGTTTATCAACAACGTTTTGAACGTCATAGGTTACAAATAACATGACTAATTCACGGTTACTTTTTTAATTGTAAGCTAATACTGTTAATAGAAAGAGCACGCTACTTTGCGCTTGTGGTGTCTTTTTCTAGCATCACGCCAATAACATTTAGATGAGGATGGCAAATTATTTTTCCATCCTTCTCGTGCAATTTTAATTTTTTAAAAATCAGAGTACAGAGACAAAATTCTTTAGTAGAGATAGTAGAGAGTTTGTTTATCACCACCTACCAAACTACTAGCTAAAGATATCAATTGGTATTGGTCGTAGTTGCTTGCTACTTATTATCTTTTCTTTGCTCGCGTATTAATTTTAGCATGAAATTTAACTCACTCGGAGACGGAGTATTCATCGCGCTCTATCAAAGTAAATATAACCCAAGTAAAAGTTTTTACAGCCACCTTCATTAATAAGCACGCTGTTGGCAAGTATGAGTCAAATTAAACACTTTATAAAAGTGCATTCAAACTCGTTGCGAAGTTAGCCATTCCACAGTTCCAACTCAATCCTTATTCATACAAACCGACCGCATAATCATTTGTGATACAGCCCATTACAAATACTGTATTGACGGATTTTAGGTTGCTAAAAGTACAAATACACGCAAGTGTAGGTGTACCTTTTCATCGGTGCCGCAACCCGTTACAGTAATAAATCGATCCTAGCGATAAACATAATAACTAGGGGTACTGCTTACTCCTATCACAATAAAATACCTGTCAGTATCACTACTACGCCTAAGTATGCTTGTTACCTAGATATATTTCACAGCATTGCCCCGCGCAACTTCCCAGTGCAGTTGCCTGCGTTATTTTTCCTGCGACATAATTTGTCGTGCCATCTTGTTAATCTATGAACTCAAATGGTTTTATACTTGGTTGTTAGTCTAGAGCATGGTGCTTAAAAGGTAATTATTATGAAAAATGATACAGAAAGGCTTGCCGCAATAACCAAAGCAGCACAAGCGTTCTTTGTTAATGACAATAAAGCCGCTAAGCGTTGGTTAAATTATCCAGTTCGCGGCCTTGATAACAAGCGGCCTATCGATATGATTAATACCGACGAAAATGCTAGCATTGTCTTAAATTTAATTAGTTGCTTAGACCATGGGATGTTTGTCTGAGGGAGTTAAAATGAACACTGAAATCGATATTGAAACGTTAAAAAAGAACCCTGAGATCTATCGGGACACTGTTCAGTTGGTGAAGCGTCCTGATGGTCTATTCTGCAAACACCCATCAGACTTTTTTAATCGTAATTACTTGAAGCACGTTAGCTCTATGACAAACGAAGAGGTTGCTGAGAATTTAGGGATTACACCTAAGCACTTATCTAACTTCCTTAATGAAAAAGTAAATATTGATCCCCACTTTGCCGTTAGATTAGCAAGAGCTACAGGCTTCTGTGTGGGAACTTGGTTAGAAGCACAGCGTAAGTTCGATACTTACCACTCAGCTAAATAACAAGCACAAAAAAGGTCAGCTATCATGGCTAACCTGTTCGCCTCTTTGGGAAAGTGCTCAAGGCCAATTAGAATCGTTGTCGTCATACCTTGTGATGGCAGGAACAAGCACATCAAGCAATGCCCAGTTTTTATCGCTTGTTACATCATCGTCGGTCAGTATATCAATGATCTTTATGACTTCGTCGTATTGCTCCCTAGAGGTTATGCCGTCCACGGGATGAAACCGTAATTCAGCTTGTAGCTCCTGGCCTAAACGCATTATTTTTTCAGTGTTCATAGTGCCCCCTGCTTAGACAATTCTATTTCTAACCGTTCCATTGCAATAACTTTGTTAGCGTATTGAGACTTTTCCTTGAGGGACGAAACCGTTATACCTGTTGCTCTATGCGTGATTTCAACACCAGTCTCAACACTTCCAACATGCGAGTGTTCACCTTTACAAATGCTAATATCTAAATCACTCTCACTCATACTGAATCCCTTGGCCTTTAACAATAAATACCTGAACCACTCCCATCTAAAGTAAGCTCTTTTCCATTAGCATCGATGAATTTAATAGGGGCTTTGAGTAGAATAAAAATAGCAACAACATCACAAGGGTATACAGCCAATTTACCCTCTATCTTGCCCACCGTACTCCCAAGCGTCATATCATGAAAACTTCTAATGATAGCTTTGGCTTCATTTGGCTCATACACTCTTTTAATTTCAGCTTCTAAGGCTGGGATAGGTACATCAGACATATAATTTTTTTTAGATGATTGGAATGTAAGCATTTTTATTATTACTCGCTAAAGGCTATTTCAATGAACCGTACTGTTCTTACAAAAAAAGCTAACCACCACAGTCAACCATTTTTCCTTTTCAGGTCTAAGCTACCCTGTTTGGGCAGTGTTCAAGACCTCATATAACCATCTCAAGATATCAATCAGTAGCGACAAAATAGGTCGCTAAATATATTTCATACCAGGCCCTTATGAGAGGAAGACGGCTACACTCACTATTCACCTGTACGAGCGAGAACAACGGTAAATAAGTTTGTTACCGCTATAGCACGCTAGGGTTAATGAGCCCGCATGTTCAACTAATAACATATTCTTCCTGAGGCTCGTCTAGGTCATAGTTTTCAATGGACTTTAACAAACGACGGATCACCCTAGACTTGAGCTGCAAGGGTTCTATAATTTGAATATCTTGAGATTGACTTAAAATCCAATTTTCAAGTTCCAAAGTGTGTAGCAAAGAGATAGTGACCGTATCCCAAGTGTCATCATCGCTTTCAATTTCTTGGGAAGCGTTTACTTCACTTTCATTAAGCAAACGCTTTGCATACCCTCTTACCCGCATTTTCACAACGACTTTTTCACCATTAACAACCACGTCTAAGCTATTCTTTTTAAGATAATCCTTGGCATTAAAATCGCTTTCAAACGTTTCATTTAATAATATTGCATTTCTTACACGGTGAACTAATAAATGCCGCGGTTCGTCATATTGGTAAAAATAGCAAACTAGCACTAATTTTGTGTCACGCACGATCAAACCTAGCGGAGTTATGGTGTGAACTTTAACTGACTTGCCATAACAAATATCAAGTTTACGTTGCTCTAATAAACCTTGTGATATTGTCGATTGAATATTTTCATCAGAAATAACAGGTGAAAGATATAATCCATGAGGCAAACTAGCCACTTTATTTGGCCAAGTACTTATTCTAGCCGCGCTATTTAGCACATCTGCTGACTTCTTAAAAACAGCATCTAATTGCTGATATACAGATAGCGGTAAATGATTTTTTAAATGTCGCTCTACTAGGTGCAAAGACAAAGCTTCCTCGGCTGAAATAGCCGGTAAAAATGCCTGGGCATTATCTTTAGCATAAGACCACTTAAACCCTTCCGGTGAGTCAATACTTATCAAACTAAATACGTCACCTAACTCGACTAGATCACGTTCAACAGTGCGTTTACTGACTGAAAAACCTCTACAATCGAGCGCAGTTAACAGTCGTTTAGCGGTTGTCCAACGTGGATAAACAGGAATTAACTGCATCATACTCATAACACGAACAAGGGTTTTTGATTTAGCTGTGGGCATATAAATGTCTTATCAATACTTGGTTATTATTATCTTTTGGCAAAGACTAGGGTAAAACGTTGCGACATATTACGTCGCAATATTTTCTTATTCTATGCCCCTAAGAAGAAAATTAGCAACTTTACTTTCCAAGTTACGCATCACTCCTTTACTGTTTAAATATGGACAAAGTTAAATACTATGACACCGCAACAACTTCAAACTATTCAATTATCAGAAAAGTTAAGTGCTTTAGAAGCGAGTAACACCATTTACTTAGATTTATCAGCATTATATGACCGACCTTTACATGTTCATACTAAGTTAGTTGAACATTTACCCGATAACCTTATTAATTTTATCAACCTTGAACATTTAGTGTTAACGGGCTTTTATAGTTTAAGGTCATTATCAGTTTTATTTAGTTTAACGAAATTAAAAACCCTAGAGTTAAGTTTATGTGATGCGTTAGGTAATGAAATTGACATACAGTGGCTGAAAAAAATAGCGGTTTTATCGTTAAAAGTTTGTTGTTACTCCCCTGCAAAACCAATAACGCACTTTGAGCAGTTAACACAAATAGGAAAGCTAACAAACCTGACAAAACTAACTATATATGACCTTACTCAGTTAGTTTCGCTCTCAGGCATTGAAAAATTAACTAATTTAACTGAGCTTTCGATTCGAAGTTGCTATGGGCTAGTCTGTATAGACGCAATAACAACTCTGCCAAATTTAACTAAGTTAGAGTTACTAGATTGTGATTCATTAAGTAAGTTAGACGGCTTGATCTTATTACAAAAAATCAGCTATTTATGGCTATGTTTACCACGTTATTCAGGTTCATATAAAGAAATAACTCAGCTAATAAATCTAGAAACATTAGAAATAGACGGTAAAGTATGTAAACAACTTACTTCATTAAATGATTTTTATAAATTAAAAAAACTACAAAGGTTAAGCTTATTGGGAGGTTCGAAATTATTGTCACTTAATGGTATCGAAAATTTACTCATGCTTACTGAATTAACAATTAATGGCTGCCATCAGCTTAAAAATATTGAAGCATTAAGCTCGCTCGATAAGTTAGCTGAATTAGCAATTTATGATTGCCCTCAACTCAAAGAGATTAAAGTACTAAATTCACTCAATAAATTGACAGAATTAAATATTATAGAGTGTAATGCTATTGATAATATTGATTTTGCACAGTGGCAAGTACCTGAATGCTTGAAAAAATTAACACTTTATCATTCGGGTAACTTACATTTATTTAATATAGTTAAGCTAATAAACCTAACGACACTAATCCTGATCGGGAAAAGCAGAGAAAATAAAACAACATGGTGTTCAATCGAAGATATTGGCGAATTACTCTCGGTGCAAGAGCTACTTCTCGCTAGAAGTATCACCATACATTCATTAAAACCTTTAAAGAAGTTATCAAAATTGACCTCGTTAAACCTTGCAGACCGTCAAATAGTTTTAGTAGCTGATACAAAGAAATTGCAGCTGCAATATTTAGAATATATTCATTTAACTGGTTGTGAGCAATTAGAAAACATTAATGTGCAAAACCTCTTGCCCAAATTAATTAAAGTACCAATAGATCATGAGTGCCAGTAACCATAACGGCTGAACTAAATAATATCGCTGCATTGTACAAAAATGCGTTTGTGATCGCTAAATAAAGGGATATTTTGATACTTTTTTAGTGCCCGGACAAATCAAAGTGTATTTAACAAGTGCTAAAACCTAAATATCGTCACGTTCAATTTTCATGTCGATGAAATCGACATAGTGAGTGTTTTACCTATTTTCTTCATTAGGCTCACTAGCTACAACCTACATTAGCAAATAATAAAAATCAGGTATAAAAAAACCTCGAATAACGAGGTTTTAATTACTGCGCAGTGCAACTACAGGTACATCAAAACACTATTCTATATTCTGGATCTGCTCGCGCATTTGCTCAATTAACACTTTTAACTCAACCGCTGAGTTGGTGATATCGGCATTAATAGATTTTGAACCTAAGGTGTTTGCTTCGCGGTTAAACTCTTGCATCATAAAATCTAAACGTCTGCCTTGTGCGCCGCCTTTTTTCAAAATGCTGCGGGTTTCTTTTACGTGACTAAATAGACGGTCAATTTCTTCGTCAACATCCATTTTTTGCGCCAGTAATACCAGTTCTTGCTCAACACGTGATGATTCAAGTTCAATGTTAGCATCGGCAAACTTGTCGGTAATGCGCTTACGTTGCCATGCTATGATTTCTGGCATGTGGCCTTTGACTATATCGGCTTGCTCGATAATACCATCTAAGCGCTGCTCAAGAAGCATCTTAAGGTTTTCACCTTCATCGGTACGAGCAACAATAAAGTCTTTTAATGCTTGATCAAAACCGGCTAGTACTTCTGCTTGAATGGTATTCATGTCAGCTTCTTCCGCTTCCATCACACCAGGCCAGCGCATAATTTCAATAGGGTTTACCGTCGCGTTATTAGCTAAGCTTGCAATGGTATTGGCATGGGTCATTAATTCGCCAGCTAGCTCTGTATTTAAGGTCATTTTACTTTTTTCTGCTGGGTTAGCATTAAAACGTAAATTACATTCTACTTTTCCGCGATTTAATTGCTTGCGAAATCGTTCTCTTAATACTGGCTCTATGCTTCTAAATTGCTCGGGTAAACGAAAATAGGTTTCGAGGAAACGTTGATTAACAGAACGGATTTCCCAAACGGCATTGCCCCATTCGCCCTTAATTTCATGGCGTGCGAACGCTGTCATACTATGGATCATTGAGTTTCCTAAATTTTTTAAATTAACATTGTGGTGAATTATGCCCTAGCTACTACTGGGTATCTACATTAAAAAGGTGTAGTTTGCGAGATCATGGTGGCAATATACCCGCTCCACGTCAATATTAAGTCTTTGCTTGCTGCCAGCGCGCTTTAATATGGTCTGCAACGCGAAACGAGTTGGCATAAATGGTAAAGGTGTAAGGCACACTGCCGCCTGTTGGCATAAATGAAGCGTCTGTAACAAATAAGTTTTCAACCTCATGTGTTTGGCAGTTTTTATTCAATACTGACGTTTTAGGGTCATGACCAAAACGACAACCACCCGCCATTAAGTTGGTGGGGGGCGAACTGCTCACCGATGATGAAACGTTGCTCGCGCCCATTTCTACTAATAACTTTTCAGCTTTTTCAGCGAGATACTCACCTACGTCTAAATCGTGATTATGCGCGCCAATACGTACTTTTGCCACAGGGTCGCCCCACTTATCGGTGACTTCATCATCTAAGGCAACAAAACAATTATCGGTTGGCAACCAGTCATTAAACACTTCAAAACGGAGTGTTTTATAGCTGGTGAATTCAGTTTTCATGCTTTGTTTGAGTGCTTCACCCCAAACTAGTGTTTCACTATTTTGGCTTTCATCATATTGCCACTGCGTGCCTTGTGCACGCGAAATAGGATTTTGATAAAACAAGAAATCTATGGTGCCGCCTTTGGCTTTGCCATCGCGATTAATTCCGGTAAAAGCTTTATCATCAATTTGATACCAGTCTTGTAAAGCACGATTAATAAAAGGCCCTACTTGGGTAAGTTGTGTTTTTTTCTCGTCGGTTAAGTCTTTATAAAAGAAATCACCACGACCCGTTCCACCGGCACTAAAAACTAAATTTTTACCGACTTGGCCGGTATTGTTGGCTAAACCGTTAGGGAATTTTTCGCCTTTGGAAGCCAATAACAAACGTGAGGTTTCAATGGCTTGGCATGCCACTACATAATATTGAGCCTGAACAGTTTTTTTGCGCCCTGCTTGATCATAATAGTGCACGCCAGATATTTCACCTTGGCTATCGGTCGCAATGTTATACACTTTTGCATGCGGTGTTATGGTGCAATTACCCGTAGCCACGGCGTGGTTCAATAATGCCGCTCGGCCACCACCTTTCGCGCCTGACGAACAACCATAACTGCTGCAATAACCTGAATATTCACAGCTATTTCTGCCCATTGCCGGTTGAGATAATATCGCTCTGGGCACTGGCACTGTGTGATAACCTATTTTTTCTGCACTTTCGTCTATCCACGATGAAATGGCATGTTCAGCCAAGGGTGGATAAGGAAAGTCGGTTGAACGAGGTTCTTGATGTGGATGTGCACTGGCTCTGCCTGATACACCAACCACCTTTTCAACTATCGCGTAGTAAGGTTCTAGCTCATCATAACTGATCGGCCAGTCAACGACATTGGCGCCTTTAATGCTGCCAAATTCAGTTTTCAAACGAAAATCTACTGGCTTTAAACGATGAAAGTAGCCACTCATAAAATTTGACGAGCCACCAACTACTGTGCCATTCCAAAAGCTCCAACCCGATTCACTGGTTGCTTGGCCTTGCCAAAAACTTTCACCTGCGGCGTTTTCATATTCTTCTTCAATAACATGCTGTTCGTCTTCAAGTTTAGGGTTGTAAGCATCACGTAAGCTGATCGCAAGTTCATCTTTATAAAACTCTTTTTCTGTTAACCAAGCGCCTTTCTCTAGCACTAACACTTTAGCACCGGCGTTGGCTAAGGTATAAGCTACTGGTGAAGCACCTGCGCCACTACCCACTATACAAATATCATATTTCATGCTTTTCGAGTTCCTGTTTGCTTGCCCATATATTGCTGATGGCTGACAATTTGTGTGCTTGTTGTCTTGGAAAACGGCGCTTTGTTACTCAGCACAATAGGTTGTTTACCGGGTAATTCATAATAACGCTGCCCAGCTTGAGGTAAGGGAAAACCCGCTTGATGATCTAACCATTGCCAACCTATACCATTAGGATTACCACCATAACTTGGCGGTGTCAGCATGGCCTCGAAAATATAGCTAACTAAATTACTTAACCAATTCTCGCCCGCGCGTGAGCGACTAATGGCCCGCAATATTTTTTCTTTTTCATCAAAGCTTAAGAGCACAAAGTTTTTCTGTAATTCACTGTTGCTGAAACCATTTAGCCAGCCCACGCCTTTATAAATAAATTCAATTTCATCGCTGTCGGTGGGCTGTTGAAACACGACATTATATAAATACTGTGTTGCTTGAATTTCTTTTGCACTAGGGCCCGTTGGCGACTCAGGTAATAAATGCGTAAGTACCGCTTCAAGGGTTAACCAAGGGTCAGTTTTCAATACTTGGGCAAATTGCTCACCAGCCAGTGTTGACCAAGCGCGTAATGGCATAGCGGCAACCATAGTCGCGCCCGCTGCAGATTTTAGTGCACTGCGCCTGGAAACTTTCTTTTGTAGCCATTTGGGCGTGCGAAAATTTTCATCAAAAAATGAGTTCACTAGCGACATTGCTGTGTTCGTTGTTTGCTTTCGAACCATAGCTTTAACCTTTTGCACTTGCGTCATTTAAATTTTCCTTATTATTTTTTACCTGCCATTTTGCGAGAAAAGTCAGCCAGTACTGCGCAGAATACTGCAAGTCGTCAAGTAATTCAGCGGTATCTTTGGACAACAACATTTGGCCGGTATTGGTTGAAACATACATATGCGGGTAACCTTGCACGGGTGGCAATGACTTCATAAAAGCTTCGTTTTCATTGCTGTCACTCACGCTTATTTTAAGCAGAACATAATTATCATGCAGCGCTTGGTAAATTTTAGGATTTTTCGCTAGAAAAGCATCCATTTTATGACACCAAGTACACCAATTGCCGCCAATTTCAATTAACACATTTCTGTTACTGGCTTGCGCGATGACAATAGCTGCTTGCGCGTCTTTAAACGGATCGCGCTTATCGTCATAAACTTTACTGTATAATGGCAATTCGTTTGCAGTAGCAATTGTTGACGGGTGTGCAGAAGCTTGCGCACTTACTGGGCTGGTGAGCAATAAACTTGATAACAATACACTCGCTAACCATAAAACAATAAACAGCTGAAATTTCATAAATTCTCTCTACGTCAATAATATTCAATGGCCACTAACAACAAACCCACAATAGAGTGACCTTATATTAATTAACTATATTTCAAAATACTTGTAACGTCATTATGTCAAATTGCTATCCGAACGATTATAATGCGCAGCAATTATACTATGATAGGAAATGCAACATGCGTCCAAGCGGCAGAACTTTAGGGCAAATACGTCCTGTAACCATTACGCGTCAATTTACCGCTCATGCAGAAGGCTCAGTGCTTATTGAGTTTGGTGATACCAAAGTTATATGTACCGCTACAGTGGAAACCGGTGTACCGCGTTTTATGAAAGGCCAGGGCAAAGGTTGGATCAACGCTGAATACGGCATGTTACCTCGCTCTACTCACACGCGTATGCGTCGCGAAGCTGCCAATGGCAAACAAAGCGGTCGCACCTTAGAGATTTCTCGTTTAATCGCGCGTTCATTGCGTGCTGCGGTTGATTTAGCTGCATTGGGTGAAAATACTATTACGATTGATTGTGATGTTATTCAAGCTGACGGTGGCACACGTACCGCTTCAATTACCGGCGCTTGTGTCGCTTTGGTTGATGCACTAAACCATATGCGCGCTAAAGGTATTATTAATAACAATCCCCTTAAGCACATGATTGCCGCTGTTTCTGTGGGTATCTATAAAGGTGAAGCGATTTCTGATTTAGAATATGTTGAAGATTCAGCCGCTGACACTGACATGAACGTTGTCATGACCGAAACCGGCAAGTTAATTGAAGTGCAAGGCACAGCTGAAGAAGAACCCTTTAGCTTTGACGAAATGCAACAAATGCTCGCACTTGCTAAGAACAGTATTAATGAACTGTTTGATATTCAAAAAACTGCTTTAAATTAAGCCAGACAGGAGCTAATTATGAAAGATTATCAACGCGAATTTATTGAATTTGCTTTAGCTAAACAAGTGTTACGTTTTGGCGAATTCACCTTAAAGTCAGGCCGTATTAGTCCTTATTTTTTCAATGCGGGTTTATTCAATACCGGTGGTGATTTAGCACGTTTAGGACGTTTTTATGCCGCGGCATTGCAAGATTCTAGCATTGACTACAATTTGTTGTTTGGCCCTGCTTACAAAGGCATTCCTATTGCCACCACCACAGCAGTTGCACTTTCTGACAGTTACAATATTGATATGCCATATTGCTTTAACCGCAAAGAAGCTAAAACCCACGGTGAAGGTGGCAGCTTAGTAGGCTCACCCCTTGAAGGTAAAGTGATGCTGGTTGATGATGTCATCACCGCAGGCACTGCCATTCGTGAGTCAATGCAAATTATTCAGGCTCACGGTGCTGAATTATCCGGTGTACTGATTGCCTTAGACCGACAAGAAAAAGGCCAAGCAGAGCTTTCTGCCATTCAAGAAGTTGAGCGCGACTTTAATACCAAGGTCATTTCTATTGTTACCTTGGCTGACTTAATCAGCTACTTGGAAGAAAAACCAGACATGACTGACAGCTTGGCTAGCATTAAAAAATATCGTGAAGATTACGGTATTTAAGTAATAAATTAACTCTTGCTATAGTCAGCAAATAGTAGTGTCACCAAACGTAAAAAGCCTGCAAAATTGCAGGCTTTTTTGTTACTAAAAATCGTATCACAGGCTCAGCGATCACTAGGCCGTTAGCTCAAATTGATAGCTTGCTGATTTTTCATAGGCTTGATTAATAGTAGCGTAAAATTTTTCAATGCGGCCCGCTCTTTCATCAACCGCTAATGGTCGGCTTGGCACTAAGGCTTCTTGCGCTGATAAGGTTTGGGCAATTTGACGATCAAAAGCTTTACTACTGTCATTATTTTCAAGGCTAGTGTCACTTTGCAGCAGCGCTTTATCAGGATATAACTGACCTAACGGCGGCTTAGCCTCAACATTGTCAGCACTGATATTCGTTAACTCTGCCTGAGCTTCTAAAATAATACTAGCCGCCGAAGCAGCAACGCGAATATCTTGTGCTGATGGATTAGCCGGTGCTAAGGCAGCCGCTTGCACTTTATTCATTTTAGCAATGGTTTCTGTTGGCTCACCTGCAATAGGCGTTAAATCAACAGAGACTTCACCAGCAACAGCATATTTTTTACCATTTGGACCAATTTCATATGAATAAGATGGCGCGCCAGTAAATGAACCACCAACGCCAGCATGAGCGTTTTCATGATTACGCACCGCTTTATCGCGATTTTCCAAGCTGCGAATAATTTGTGTATTGGCCAACTCTTCCGCACTCGATTGTTGGTCACTACTTGCACTTTTTTGCCCCGGTTTTGCTTCTCCAGAGCTGTCGCTATTTTGCTTATTAGCCTCTTGTTCTGAGTGCTTTGCTGAGTCTTGCCCTGAGCTATTGCCTGAGCCATCACCTGAACTATTGTGTGAACTATTACCAATAACATCGTTAGCGAGCTCAGCTTGTTTACGTAAGCTGGCAAAATCTACTTGCTGATTGTTTTGTGCGGGAGTGCGGCCACGCTCTTTGTCAGAGGCCGGACCTTTTTCGGCGCCTGATTGACTCGATGGCTCAGGCTTTGTGATGACTTCTCTTTGCTGATTTTCACGACGTAAGCTATCTGTCTGCAGGTTTACCACAGTTTGTATGGGTAGATGAGTGTTTTGTGGCGTGATATTCATAACCGCTAAACGGTAACGTCCAATAACGAGCCTAAGTTTTCATCGGCTGATTGCATCACTTCAACAGATGCCTTCGCTTGAAATTCTGCCACACGCAAATCTATGAGTGACTGCGTTAGGTTTACCGGACTATCACCCTTTTGTTGAGCTAGCTCGTTAACATTAGCCACAGGAGCATTACTTGCTTGAGCGACGCCATAAGATTCCGCAGCTAGGCTAGTACTAGTCGCTATATTTTCGGCCGCTTTAAAAACATCTTCATTCGCTTTTTGAAGGCCTTGTGCACCAAGATTAAAGGCGGATTGAATTTCCACAAAATACTCCTCAATGATTACTGACACTTACGCTGTACTTATACTCTGTAGTTATACTCTGTAGTTATACTCTGTAGTTATACTCTGTAGTTATCTGCTAAATTTACGGTTCAACTTAACATTCAGTTGCCTGCTCAATTATCAACCAAAAGTGTTAAAAAGTAAACCGTTACTCTTTAACTAAGATGTTCAGTTAACCAGCTTTTCAATATCGCTAAAAACTCAGCCTGATGAGATATAAATGGCGCATGTGAGGCTTGTTCAAATATATAACTTTGGCTGTGAGGGGCAAGTTGATCAATCAAAGCAATAACTTGTTTGGGTACTAAACCATCAAGCTTGCCGTATAGGCGTAAAAATGGTTGATGAATATTTTGTAGCTGCAAAGACAAATCTGAGCTTTCTAATAAACTTAATGAGTCGTCTAACACCTGTCGCGTAGGCTGTTCATATTGCATAACTAGCTCACGAATTTTTTTAATGTCTTGGCGAATATCTGGACTACCCATAGCTTGAATTTTCAAAAAATTACTAATAGTTTTTGTCGTGTCTTGAGCAAGTTGTTGATGAAACAATGCCAAAACACTGGCCTTAATGCCCGGCCAATTATCTTGTGCTACAAACTGTGGCGAGCTCGCCACAGTGACTAGCCCTAACACTTGCGCTGGGTGCTGAATAGCCATTTGACTGGCGACTAATCCCCCTAACGACCAACCAATATAAACGGCGGGTTTAGCGACCGCTTGTACAATAGCCTCTGCTATCTCAACTAATGAATATTGAGTCAGTTGTACTGCTTTATTAGTCGCAAAGCCTGGCAGATCAACGGTGATCACTTGAAAGTTGGCTTGCAGCTGCGCTAAACAGGGTTGCCAAACAGCCGAATTAAGGCCCCAACCATGGATGAATACCAAAGGAATACCTTGGCCTTGGCTGGTAATTTTTAATCTTTCTGCCATGCTCTTTTTCATGCTGAGTGTCATGCTTAATGTGCTCAATATCCGGTAGGCGCACAGTTTAACCAAAGGAGGCTGAAAATGGAATTTAGCAGCAAGCGCAATAGGGAAATACTATTAACTTTACAGCAGACATTGCGCCAAGAGATGAAAAAAGTCAGCCTAAAAATAAGCGGCTGCTCCTTATGTGGTAACACTTGCCAACATCACCCATTACTTTGTCAGTATTGCCAAGCAGATTTACCTTATTTTAATCACCAACATCTACCTTATGATTTATTATTATGGCCCGCCGTTACAAAACTGATCCCCATCAAACATTTTGATCACCTATTAGCCATTGCGCCTTATGTGTGGCCCTTCAATACTTGGGTTAGTCAGTTAAAATATCAACATAAAACCGAATTAGCCGAGCTGTTATCTTATCTCCTTATTCAGCACTGGCAGCAATATCTTAGCCTTGAACAAACAGATTTAACGCCCGACAACATCTGGGTCGTGCCGGTGCCATTACATTTAAAAAAGTGGCAAGAACGCGGGTTTAACCAAGCAGACCTGATTGCGCGCAAGTTCGCCCAAAGTGTTGGTTATCTTTATCAAGCAGATCTTGTGATCAGGAAAAAATTGACAGACAGTCAGGTGGGTAAGTCAGGTGCTGAACGCAGAAAAAATTTAAAACAAGCTTTTAGCTTACATATCAAGCCAAAGGCAAGCTTACCTGAGCATGTTATTTTGATTGATGATGTGGTGACCACAGGCACAACCGCCAATGAAATTTGTAAGCTGCTAAAAAAAAATGGAGTGCAAAGTATTACACTCCTGAGTTTATGTTTAGCGATTCCTAGCTAGCGCTTTATTCTGCCAAGTTGGCACTAAAGGCTTTAGCAAAGAATAAACTGTTGGCAATAATCTTCATACTGCCCAAAAAGTAGCCACGAAAAGCTAGGTTGTCAGTACTCGCAATAATCCGACCTTTACCGACATTGTGAGCCACCAGTGTCGGGTTATTCGCTAAACGATTCACTAAATTTTTATCGGTATAACCACTAAGCAAAGGTACATTACTGTATTTTGCTACCGTTATAAATGGCTGCGATGTTTGCTCCATAATTATGGTGCTATTTCGAAATACCGGTAACTTAATGTTTTGATAACCGTATGCTAGCGGATGACTGACATCTAATTCAGCTTGAAAAATAGCGCCAGCAATACGTTTGCGACCCGCCAGTTGCTCTTTATCACCATAAGTTAATTTATCCGTATCAAATAATTGGTCAATATGCGCTTTACTGACAAAATCAATTTTTAATAATTCTATTTCTGAGAACCAAAGTGCGGCGCGTTTTTGACCAAATAGCACGCCACCATTAGCTAACCATGCAGTTAATTCACTCTGTACCTTGCTGTCTAACGCATTATATCGGCCATCAACCATAATTATATGGCTATAGTCAGCTAAATTAATCGCGGTTAAGCGTGGCATTTCAACGACCGTGACCGGAATTTCCAGTAGACTATCAAGATAGTAAAGCATTTCACCTGCTTCATATTGAGATACCCCTTTACCACCCACCAATAATACTTTCGGCGCTGAAACTGGCCGAAATGAACTACTGCCAATATCAATGCCCTTTGCGGTTAATCCCGTATCTAAAGCGTTAAGCGCTATCTGGCTTTTAGCCGCAAAGTCAGTAAGAATACTACGCCAGTTTTCCACTTGCTGAGTACCCGCTGGTATAATAATAGTGCCTTGTTCGAAGGTTTTAACTGCGCCATTAACTGTCGCGGAAAACGCCTTAGTGGCTACTTTTGCCTTGATCTTAGCCTTGGTAATTTTATTTAACAGTTTGGGCGCTAAAAAATCATGCCATTCAAACGCATAGGCGTAAGCCGACTTGCTGACATCAGCAGCTTTTACAGCGCTAGGTTGCCATGGTTTTTCTTCAGTTTTTAAACCCCAAGTACGTCCAACAGGTGCAAATTTTATGTTCATGGCGAGTGGTAACGTCCAGCCTGAGACATCATAAAAGGTGTTATCTTGAAAGCTTTGTTGTTGATTAAATAGCGCTTTAATCACTCGGTATTGCGGCTGCTCTAATGGAATATAATAACTATACTGAGCAAAATAAGTTAACTCATTAATTTTATAATCTTGCTTAAGGGGATACACCTTAATTTGATGTTGCTGCAACTTATTTAAAAAAGTCTCTAGGCGATAATGATCTTTGGTTTCAGTAAAAATATAACCATTAAAGTTTTCATCACTGGCTTTTTTTTGTGCCTGTTGATAGAAGTCTTGTCGATAAGCTTTAAATTTTTGTTGGTTTTTCCACGCACCTTCAATGGTTGATAACGACGTTAACACATGGTTTTGTATACCGTATTCAAAAGTCAGTAAGCCATTAACAGTATCTTGTTGTAAACCTCGACTACTGGCTTGTTCAAACAAAATACCAATGCCACCATTAATGTCTGGATACGTTGAGCCCTTGCCGTAATAAAAATCATCAAAGCTTTCTTCACTGTAATATAAACGCTGTTTTTCATCGAGTGCTTTGGCGTGATAGGTCGCGAGTAACCGCGTTAGCTCGGTATTTTTTTCTGGTGTTAGCGGATGCGTTCGTGTGGGAATACCTGGCTGAAAAAAATAGCTGCTATTAGCGCCCATTTCATGAAAATCACCTAAAACATTTGGCTGGTATTGATGAAAATAAGGTAGGCGATTTTGACTTTCTTTTTGCGACAATAGCAACCAATCGCGGTTTAAATCAAAACCAAAATGATTGGTACGGCCCGTGCGCCAGTTTTGATGATGTTCGATATGGTTTGGATCTGAATTCTCAGCTATACCACTATGTGTCGCCACCCAATTAACAAATCGATCCATGCCGTCTGGGTTAATGCTCGGCTCTATCACAATAATAGTGTCGTTCAGCATATCGGCCACGGTTTTATCTTGCGATGCGGCTAAATGATAAGCCAGCACCATAGCCGCATTAGTACCGCTAATTTCATCACCATGCACACTATAACCTAACCAAACTACAATAGGGTCTTTAGCAGAAGCGACTATATCTGAGCGCCGTGCTAAAATTTTCTCAAGGTTATTTAAGTTTTCAGGACTTGAAATAGTTAATAAAATTTGTGAGCGAAACTGTGTAGTTCGACCCATTTCTTCAATTTGGAGGCGAGTTGACGATGCCGCGACTTGCTCTAGATAGTTTATTACTTGATCATGGCGTGGATGGCGTTCACCAATACCAAAGCCCAAAGTTGATTCTGGCGTTGGCACTTTTTCGCTATAAACTGCGCCCTTGGGCAAGTATGTACTTACATTGGCACTAAAAACGGTAAACGAAGCACTTAATAAACAAAATATTACAATTCGATACAACGATAACAACATACGAGATCTCCTGATTCAATAGTTAGATAAAATAACAAAATAATGCCATATGAACTAGTTATCTCGCGATAATTGCCCATTTATCTGTTTTATTGTTAACTTTTCAGCTGCTGGCTATATAAATTATGCTATCTAGGACTAGCACCAAATGACAGACAAGCGTAAAATTGTTATACTTGAGTAAAATAGTCGGGTATTGAAAAGTTCAAGCCCAGTAGGGAGAGTAAATAGTATGATGGTTAACATTTCAGAAACTGCACAAGAACACTTTGTAAAACTACTTTCTGGGCAAGCTGAAGGTACGAGTATCCGTGTGTTTGTTGTAAACCCGGGTACAGCAAGCGCTGAATGTGGTGTATCCTACTGTCCGGCTGACGCTATAGAAGCTGACGACATTGAATTAAAGTTTGAAAACTTTTCAGCTTACATAGACGCCGACAGTAAGACTTATTTAGAAGAAGCAGAAATAGATTTCACCTCTGACCAAATGGGCTCGCAATTAACCTTAAAAGCGCCAAATGCTAAGTTACGTAAAGTTGCCGATGACGCGCCATTATTTGAGCGTGTTGATTACTTCTTAAAAGCTGAGGTTAACCCTCAGCTAGCGAGTCATGGCGGCGATTGTACGCTAATGGAAATCACTGAAGACGGTTATGCTGTATTACAATTTGGCGGTGGCTGTAATGGTTGTGCCCAAATCGATGTTACCGTTAAAGACGGCATTGAGAAGCAATTGATCGAAATGATGGCGGGTGAAATCAAAGGCGTAAAAGATATGACAGAGCATGAGCGTGGCGAACACTCATACTACTAATAACCTGCTGTTGTCAGTAATGTTTTAATGTCATTATTAGAAAGAATAGGCCAAGATCCACAACGCAGTATGCAGCGTTTTCTCAGTGGACTTGGTCTTTTTATTATCGGCGTTTGTTTTATATTTCTCGGTTACTATCAGCACTATCTTTGGCAAATGCTCGGCGTGGTTATTTTAGCTGTCGGTTGTCTGCTGGCTATTTACGCTTATATCGGATTATTTGCTAATCGTTTGTATCATATATTTAATCGTACTAAGCGTTAAAAAGTGCTAGAAAGTATGCTTATTTCGATGATAATGCCAAGCTAATGTAATACCGCGTGCTAACATAAATATTGAAAATGCCGCCCACAGACCATGATTACCATAATCCTTTAATAGCCACCATACCGGAAAAAAGCAGCCAAAAGTGGCGATTATCATGCTATTTCTCATAATATGCGCCTGCATCAAACCAATATACACACCGTCATATAAATAACACCAACAGGCCAGTAAGGGTAAAGCGACAATCCAAAATAAATGTTGCTGGGCATAATCAACCACAGCCGATATATCGGAGATACTGACAATAAAATAATTGCCCGCCAGATAAAACAATAAACTATAAGCGAGCGCAAATATGCCAGTCCAAAAAAGCGCAATATTGACACTGACAAACATGCTTTTTTGATTATTCTCTCCTTTCGCCTTACCTACCATCACTTCCGCTGCATTGGCCACACCGTCTAAACCAAACGATATTAATAACAAAAAATTCATCAAGATAGCATTAGCAGCAATCACATCGTCACCTAATCGAGCACCTTGAAAGGTCATAAAAATAAAGCATATTTCTAAACATAAAGTGCGAATTAATATATCTCGATTCAGTTTAAAATAGCTTAACAAAGCGGTTCGCTCTAGAGCCGCAGCAAACATTTGCTGTGCGCTTGCAAATAAGCCCATAAACTTTTGTTTAAAGTTATTGTATACAAAGGCTAAGCCGATAAATAAGCCACTATATTCTGCAATCAGCGTTGCCATAGCCACACCTTTAACTTGCCAAGCAAAACCAATAACAAAGAGTAAATCTAGGCCTAAGTTAATCAAGTTAGTGGCAATAATTAACCACATCACTACTTTGGCTTGGTGATTACCCAGCAACCAACCCAAAATAACTAAATTAGCCAGTGCGGCTGGCAAACCCCAAATGCGAATGGCGCTATATTCTTGCGCATAAAACTGCACTTGCTCAGAGCCACCGGCTAATGATAGTGCAAGATCAAGGTAAAAATTCTGAAATACAATAACGACCAAACCAATGGCAAACGCAACAATAATCCCGCGTAGCAATATCAAACAACTTAATGCATTATTTTTTTGGCCAAACGCCTGCGCTGATAAGCCGGTAGTCGACATACGTAAAAAGCCACACAACCAAGTGATGGCGGTAATGATCATGGCGCCAACCGTACTGCCGCCTAAATAATAAGAATATTCTAGGTGGCCAATAACAGCGGTATCAACTAAACCTAGCAAAGGCGCAGTAATGTTTGACAAAATCATGGGTAAAGCAAGAATAAATAACTGCTTATGGCGTTCTATATTTGTGAATTTCAAAAAAAAGCCAACCTTTATGGCAAATAAACTGTTTAAATAGTTGAAAAAAAGCTACTTTACCTAAGCGCCTAACGCTCTATCAATACCTCGGGAAGATTAACATGAAATATCGTTTGTTGGCAGCATTATGCTATTGCCTCCACATCACCAGCTTCGCCACTGTCATACTACAATATCACCATGTCAGCGATACCACTCCAGCCAGCACCAGTATCTCTCCAAGCCAATTTGCGCTGCATATGCAATACCTAGCAGACAACAATTTTGAGGTGATTGCCTTATCAAGCTTAATGAATTCAATTAAAACCCAAACAGCATTACCCAATAAGTCTGTGGTTATTACCTTTGATGATGCTTATTTAGATATTTTAACACAGGGTAAACCGATATTAGATCAACACGATTATCCCTTTACCATCTTTATTAATCCCGGCATTGTCGAACAAAATTCCGAGCATTATCTCTCGTGGCAGCAACTCAAAGTGATGGCAGACGACGGGGTAATTATTGCTAATCATGGCATGGAGCACGATTCATTAGTGAGAATTCCTGATGGCATGACAATGCAACAATGGTTAGCGAAAAACACCCAATCCTTGCTCAATGCAGAAAAAATCATTGCAGAAAAAACCGGACAGAGTTGGCGCTATTTCGCTTATCCCTACGGTGAATATAGTCCTGAAATTCAGCAGTGGATACAAGACAATAACTTTGTCGCTTTCTCGCAACAATCAGGCGCTGTTGGCTTGGATACTAACACGACAATTATTCCACGTTTTCCGGTCTCACAGCCTTACGATCAATTACCAAGCTTGCGCGATAAACTCAATGCTTTACCTTTTAGTATTCGTGTTGAGGCAGAAAATCAACAAACTATTTTTCAACAAGGTGAGTCAACTTCAGTAAGTTTTAAGGTTGATGTTAACGATTTTAATCCTGAACAATTACATTGCTATATTTCTGGTTTAGGCCGTCAAGAAATTCAATGGCAAGGTGATGAAATGTTTACTATTAATTACAGTGCAGCACTGCCAACAGGTCGTGTGCGTTGCAATTGTACCGCCCCCAGCATTAGCGAACCTGGACGCTACTATTGGTTTTCAAAACCTTGGTTTATTCTCAAAGAAAACGGTGAGTGGTATCCGCTGTAGCCTTATTCACGGTAAATATCACCTGTTATCACTATTGGTATTAAGGCCAATAGTGATAACGAATCATACTTTCTGCCAGTAGAATTTATACCTGCAAGTAAGCCTTAACCTGTTCACTAAATTGCTAAATCAATATGATGGGCTGAATCAATATTGATTTAGCCCATTAATAAGTGACCTTTAAGCTGACAGCGATTAACTAACAGCTTAAAGCTTAAAATTTGCGGTAACTCTAGGCTCAATACAAAGCGACAATTTTTGCAAAGTCACTGACCAGTTTATCGCCTTCAATCACAGGAACTTCACCCAGTGCTTGTTTAGGTTTAAAAATCGCTTCTACTTTACCTGCAGGGTTAATTAAAACCAATGACGCACTGTGATCGACTAAATAACGGGTCGCAGTTGCGCCATGATTTTCTTTGGCATCGCTATTAACTTTTTGCTCTGACGCTGGCTCTGATTCAGTTATCGCATACATTAACCCTAAATTACGAGCAAATGGAAACAACACACCATGATGGCCATATAAGGCCTTAAATTCAGGGTTGAAGTAACCGATATAGCTGGCAAGCTTTGCTTGTGTATCTCGTTTTGGGTCAACAGAAACTAATAACACTTGGCTTTTATTGCTGATCGCTTTTAAATCATCATAAATGAAATTCATTTCTTGCAAGGTAGTTGGGCAAACATCTGGGCACGATGTATAACCAAAAAATACCCAACTCCAATGACCTTTTAGCGACTCGTTATTAAACGCTTCGCCCAAATGATCCGTTAATTCAAAGGCTTTAACATCTCTTGCTTGTTGATAATGCAAGGCAAATTCAACAGGGGCTTTTTTATTTATCTGACCAAATAACATCACACCTGCGGCTAATGCCCCCAAGGCTACAATCAGAATAACAATTTTATTCATCAACCTGTTACCGGTAATAGATAATGATCGAGTAAAAGAATAATAAATAACGCCATTAAATGCACAATAGAAAACTTGAAAGTGTCCATTGCCGTATTTTCATCGGCATTAAATTTCAGTTTCCATGCGTAAGCAAAAAACACTAAGTTCAATACCACAGCGCCAATTAAATATAACCAATTACTCATCCCCACTAAATAAGGTAACAAGCCCACTATAAAGAGCAAGACGGTATATAACAAAATTTGAGTTTTGGTAAAATTAACACCATGTGTGACGGGTAACATAGGAATATTTACTTTTGCATACTCGTCTTTACGATGAATAGCCAACGCCCAAAAATGTGGTGGCGTCCAAGTAAAGATTAATAACACTAATAATAACGCATTAGGATGCACTTCATTGGTCATTGCTGTCCAACCCAATAAAGGTGGAATAGCACCGGCTAAACCGCCAATAGTAATATTTTGCGGGGTAGCACGCTTTAAGTACATAGTATAAACAAAGCTATAACCGACTAAGCCTGAAAAAGTTAACCAAGCGGTGAGCGGGTTAACCAGGCTATATAAAATAGCGAAGCCAGTTACCGCTAGAGTCATAGCAAATGTCGACGCATTACGCGCGGAAAGTCTGCCATTCGGCAATGGGCGATTATGAGTACGCCCCATTTCACTGTCGATGCGCTGATCAACAATATGATTAATCGCGGCCGCGGCAGATGACAAAAAACCAATACCTATCATCGACGGCACTAACACCTGCCATGGAATAACACCCGGCACAGATAAACACATGCCCACTAGCGCAGTTAATACTAATAACGCGACGACCCTAGGCTTGGTAATTTCATAATAATCACGCCAAATGGGTGTACTAGGTGCGCTATGGTTCGCTTCTATTGTGTTGCTTTGACTCATAATATGCTCCTAAGTTTTACGTTTTAAACTGTATGTCATGGTAATTAATGACATCATTAACATGGCGGCTACTACGTTGTGACTAACCGCAACATTTAGCGGTAGTGAGAACCAAACATTGCTAATACCCAAGCCAACTTGCACGCTGAGTATAAAACCTAAACTCAATGCGGCGTTCTTAAAAAATGGTGCTTGCGCCTTACGATAAATGCGAATAGCCAACCAAAATAAGTACAGTGTTGTTACTATAGCACCTAAGCGATGCATAACATGAATGGTCAAGCGTGAGGCATGATCAAGGTGGCCAAATTCATAACTTTCTTTCTCCGGCGGAATAAGATCAAAAGCATGTTCAAAGTTCATCTGCTCCACCCAACCCGCTTGACATATAGGGAGTTCAGCACAAGTAAGCGCGGCATAGTTAGATGATGTCCAACCGCCCAAACCAATTTGTGCCACTAAAATAAAAATACCAATCACAGCAAATTTAAAATATTTTTTCAGGCCAATGTCACCGCCCGGCACTCGAAAATCACTCAAACGCAAATACAGTAATAGCAATAAACACAGCGTAGTAAAGCCGCCCAGTAAATGCCCCATTACCACCACAGGCATTAACTTCATGGTGACAGTCCACATACCAAGTGCCGCTTGAAAAGTAACCACTATTAGCAGTAAAATTGGCAGTCCTAACGGACCACGTTGCGCACGACGCTTTAGCGACATTAAGGCAATAATAAGGATCAATAGCCCTAATGCACCAGCGAAATAGCGATGGATCATTTCATTCCATGCTTTTTCTGGTTCAACAGGACGTTCAGGAAATGCTTGCTCAGCAGCCATAATTTGGGCACTGGTTTTAGGCACTTCAACTAAACCATAACAACCTGGCCAATCTGGACAACCAAGACCTGCATGGGTTAGTCGTGCGTAAGCGCCTAAACTGACCACCACAATCGCTAATAATATACTAACAAAAACAAGTTTTCTAAGGTCGGAAGAGCTTTGTGTTCTCATTTAGCCAATCCTTGAATACTTCAGCAGTTTCTTAAAGTCTGCCAATATGGCTTTACCAAATTGTGGCAACTGCTCGGCATTTTTTGGTGGTATATGGCTAAGAATGACGTTACCTAGGGGGTCAACAATCAAGACTTGTGATTGTGTTATCGCCACCTTTGCCAAAGCGGGCATAGTTTGAATATGCCAACGATTAAGTTGAATTTTTTCTACTTGCTCTGCACGTAAATCTTGTTGCGTTAAGCCGACGAGTTTCACACGTGGCATTTCTTTACCTAGAGCAATATAAGTATTGTTAACACTGACCAAGGTATTTTCACATTGCTCATCACAACTAGTTGGCAAGGTGTATAACATCAACCATTGGTGATCAAAGTCGTCAATACTTAAGCCAAGTTGCGCTAAGGTTAACTCATTTTCAATCAGTTGCCCTTGATTGGTCACTCCGTAATTAAACCATTGCTGATTCAATGCTAATTTAGCTAGTGCAATGGGAATGATGAACACCGCCAAGAGAATTAGCATACTGCGGCGCGATTTATTTAACTTTGAAGAACTCATACAACTTAGCCTTTTATTCTTATTATTTGGTTTCGGTATTTGTCTAACCTGCTTATTCGTCATTATCTCAGGTTACTTATGCTTATTCAGACCGATCTTTTTTAGCCATTTTTATCGCCGCCCAAACCATCAAACTGATCCAAGCTAACGCTAAACTAAACCATTGAAACGCATAGGCTCGGTGTTTTTCTGGTGGCATTACGATGGGCCGCCAATTTTTTATATAACCTATGGTCTCTTTTTTATCTAAATAAACGACAAAGGGCAATAGTTTCTTACCAATTAATTCTGAAAACTTATCTAGTTCGATTTGCTGTACGCGTAATGGCCAGGACGGATTAGTTAAGTTTTGTGCTTGCAATTGAATACCCACTTCCACTTCTCGCACATGGCCTGTGATGCTGTGTTGGCCAGTAATCGGGCTGATTTCAGGTAATATATTTCGGTCAATTGAGCCTTGCACCCAACCTAGATTAACTAATATAGCATCACCATTACTTTCAATGATTTGATAAACACGATAACCCAAACGGCTTTTATTGGGTTGGTTGTCGAGTAAAAATATTTTATCGCCAACAAAATCACCCTTTAACTGAATAGGCAAATCGTTAATACCATCTTGTAAACCGCTCAGTGTTAATACTTGCGCTAGTGATAAGGCTTGGCGTTGGCTTAATTCACTGATGTGCTGTTGACGTTGTTCTTTTTCAAGCGCACGGTCAATCTGCCAAAATCCGAGCTTGATTAATGACGAAAATACTAGCATGGTAAATATAACCATCGGCCAATTAAGTTGCTTGAATTTGTGCTTAAGTGATACCGACTTCATAGACTACCGCATGTTGACTAACTAAAAACAGATGATAAAAGAGAGAATACTGTGTTAATTAAATTTATTGTTGTCGGCTTATTAGCCTTTATGGTTTATAACCTATTTCGAGCGTTATTCATTATGAATAAAAATGACCCGAATAAAGCATCCATGTCTAAGTTTATAGGCCGACGGGTGATGACCTCTGTTGTACTGATGTTATTACTATTACTGGGTATTCTCACCGGAGTGATCACACCTAACCCTAGTCCGTACTAAAAAGTCAAAAGGTACGATATTTATCAAGACAAATATCGTACCTTAAACTGCTTATTCAAACACAATAGCGTTAAATAATATAAACGAACACGAACAGTATTACCCACACTACATCAACAAAATGCCAATACCAACTCGCGGCTTGAAAGGCAAAATGGTTTTTCGGCGTAAAATGCCCCTTAAATACTCGAATAAGCATCACAAACAGCATAATAGTCCCTAAGGTCACATGCATACCGTGAAAGCCTGTCAGCAAATAAAAGGTATTGCCATAAATGCCACTGTCTAAATACAATTTCATTTCGTCGGCATAACCATGGGCGTATTCTAAGCCTTGGCAAAACAAAAACACCACACCTAGCACAACGGTCAGCCCTAACCAAAATTTCAATAAACCACGTTTATTCTGCTCTAACGAAACATGAGCAAAATGGGCAGTAATTGATGAAGTTAACAACAAAATAGTGTTAATTAATGGCAAGCCATACCAACCCATAGCAGTAGTTTCAGTACCGTCTGGCGTTTTAATTAATGGCCAAGTCGCGGTAAATTCAGGCCATAAAATTATTGCCGTTGCGGCATTATTTCCGGCACCATCAAGCCAGGGCACTGAAAAAGTACGGGCGTAAAGTAAGGCGCCAAAAAAAGCGGCAAAAAACATCACTTCTGAAAAAATAAACCAACTCATACCTTGGCGGAATGAATTGTCCATTTGGTGACTATATTTTCCTGACATTGACTCGGTAATAACATTGTTAAACCAACCAAACATCATATAAATAATCAAGGCAATACCCGCCAGCAATACCCAGCCGCCGCCTGCATTTTCAGGGTTATTCAAATTTGCTACATAATTTGCCGCACCTACGGCAATCAAAAACAAGGCAATAGCGCCCACTATTGGCCACTTGCTTTGCGCTGGTACGTAATAACTTTCGTATTCTTTTATTGTCATTGTTGTTCCCCTCATTTAAGTGCCAAGCACTTAAGAATCAACCGAGCTTGTAATGTCGTACAAGGTGTAAGATAGGGTGATGGTGGATACGTCATCGGGTATGTCTAAATCGACATAAAATTGCAATCCCATTTCAACATCCTCACTGGCTTTTAACGGTTGGCTATTAAAACAAAAGCATTCTATCTTTTGAAAATAAACCGCCGCCCGCCCTGGTGATACTGACGGCACAGCTTGTCCGACAATATCGCTTGTAGACTCATTTTTAGCGTAAAATATAACGGTTTTGCGCTCACCTGGGTGTACTTCTACTTCATTAACCATGGGCTCAAACTTCCAAGGGATACCTTTGGCTGTTCGAGTCAAAAATTGTACGGTAATGGTACGTTCGGTATCTATGCTCTTGACGTTGTAACTTGCCGCAACATTAGATGTTTTTCCGTTTAACCCGGTGATATCACAAAAAACGTCGTATAACGGCACCAGCGCAAAACCAAAACCAAACATACCAAAAACAATCAACATCAGTTTTTTTACTGTTTTTTTCACCGAAGCATCATGCGTTGTCGCTTGTGCTTGCTTTGATAACTTGTTTTGCGATTCACCGTTAGTCATTTTAGCTCCACTTAATCAATTTTTGGTGGCGTTGTGAACGTGTGGTATGGCGCAGGGCTAGGCACTGTCCATTCCAAACCTTCAGCTCCATCCCAAGGTTTCATCGGCGCTTTTTCTCCGCCTCTAATACACTTGATAACCAATACCAAGAAGATTAACTGCGAAATACCAAAGGCAAAGCCACCAATACTGACCCACTTATTAAAGTCAGCAAACTGCAAAGCATAATCAGGAATACGACGCGGCATACCGGCCAACCCTAAAAAGTGCATTGGGAAAAACAATAAGTTTACTGAAATAAGTGAACACCAAAAATGCCACTTACTTAACGTATCGTTATACATGTAACCCGTCCATTTTGGTAACCAGTAATAAGCGCCAGCAAAAATAGAAAACAACGCCCCAGTAACCAATACATAGTGGAAATGAGCCACAACAAAGTAAGTATCGTGATATTGAAAATCAGCTGGGGTCATTGCTAACATCAAGCCAGAAAAACCACCAATAGTGAACAAAATCACAAAGGCAATAGAGAACAACATAGGGGTTTCAAAACTAAGAGACCCACGCCACATTGTTGCTGCCCAGTTAAAGACTTTCACCCCTGTAGGTACGGCAATTAACATCGTACAATACATAAAGAATAATTCGCCAAATAACGGCATACCCGTGGTAAACATATGATGCGCCCACACGATAAACGACAAAAATGCAATTGATGCGGTCGCGTAAACCATTGAACTGTAGCCAAATAGAGGCTTACGTGAGAAGGCTGGAATTGTTGTAGAGACAATACCAAATGCAGGTAGAATCATGATGTAAACTTCAGGATGACCAAAGAACCAGAAAATATGTTGGAACATTACTGGGTCACCACCACCGGCGGCATCAAAGAAACTGGTGCCAAAATAGGTATCGGTTAACACCATAGTAACGGTACCCGCGAGCACCGGCATCACCGCTATCAACAAGTAAGCCGTAATGAAAAATGTCCACACAAATAATGGCATTTTCATGTAAGTCATACCAGGCGCACGCATATTCATGATGGTTACAACTATGTTAATTGCACCCATAATTGAGGAGATCCCCATAATATGTACCGCAAAAACGAAGAACGCTGTACTACCGTTACTATAGGTGGTTGATAAAGGTGCGTAGAAGGTCCAACCAAAGTTTGGTGCACCACTTTCCATAAAGAAAGACGACAATAAAATAGCGAAAGCAAAGGGTAATATCCAAAAGCTCCAGTTATTCAGCCTAGGTAGTGCCATATCTGGCGCACCAACCATCATAGGTAGCATCCAGTTAGCCAAACCGGTAAAGGCTGGCATTATCGCACCAAATACCATAATAAGACCGTGTACTGTGGTCATTTGGTTAAAGAAATCAGGCTCAATTATCTGTAGTCCAGGCTGAAATAATTCAGCTCGGATAACCAACGCCATAGCACCGCCAGTTAAAAACATGATAAAAGAGAACCATAAATACATCGAACCAATGTCTTTATGGTTTGTGGTATATAACCAGCGTTTTATGCCGGTCATTTTATGATCATGGTGCTCACCGTCATGTGAATCATGCTCGGATTGATCATCAATTACATCTGTAGTCATTATAACGCCTCCCTACTTCGCGCTAGCAGCAGCAACGGCTGCTGGCTGGACTAAATCACCGGTGTTATTACCCCAAGCGTTACGCTCATAAGTGACAACCGCCGCAATTTGCGTTTTAGTTAATTGGCCGGCAAAAGCCGCCATCGCTGGATTTTTCTTGCTGCCGTTAAGCACCATATCCAAATGCACTGCTACATCACCTGTAGCAATCACACTACCTTTAAGTGCAGGAAAAACAGGCGCCATGCCTTCACCAGTAGCTTGATGACAAGCAGCACAAGCTGTCATGTAGACATCTTCACCCAGGGTCATTAATTCGTCTTGGCTATAAACCTTTGATAAATCTTCTTCTGGTATGACTTTGGCAACGGTTTCAGCAACTTGTTCTTTAACGTCTTCAACCGCTTGCTCAACCGTATCTGAGGTACCTGCGCCACTAACCGCTTGCACGTCAGCCGCTTGAACAGCTTCACCTGTATTGTTACCCCAAGCATTACGCTCATAAGTTACAACCGCCGCAATTTCTTTTAAGCTTAATTGCTTACCATAAGCTTGCATGCCGGTACCTGCTTTACCATTAACGACAATATCTATATGCGCGCTAGCGGGACCCGTTGTGGCAATAGCACTGCCTTTAAGGGCTGGAAATGCGGGTGGTAAACCTTGTCCACTGACTTGGTGACACGCTGCGCAGTAAGCGGTATAGGTTGTTTCGCCCAGTTGCATTAATTCGTCCATTGAAGCCGAAGCATTTAACGACGCCGCTTCAGCAGCTGCTGCATTGGCTTTCATTTGCTTTTGCTCATCAAGCCAAATGGCGTAATCGGCTTCAGACTTAACTTCAACCACTATCGGCATAAAGCCGTGGTCTTTGCCACACAACTCAGCACATTGGCCACGATAAACACCGGGTTCATCTACCTTGGTCCAAGCTTCATTAATAAAGCCTGGGTTAGCATCTTGTTTTACCGCAAATGCCGGTACCCACCAAGCATGGATAACATCATCAGAAGTAATAACAAAACGCACTTTTTTATTGGTTGGAATAACCAAAGGACGATCAACTTCTAACAGGTAATGTTCACCTTTTTCTGCTGAGGTACCATCTTGGTTTTCGTATTGTTCACGCGGGGTAGAAAGCACTGAATAAAACTCAAGGTCTTGATCAAAGTATTTATAATGCCATTTCCACTGAGAACCCGTTACTTGAATGGTTAAGTCCGCATCATCGTTATTTTCCATATCGATAAGCGTAATAGTGGCAGGAAAAGCCATAGCAATTAGAATAACGACAGGGATCGCCGTCCAAAGAATTTCAACTTTTGTGCTTTCATGAAAGGTTGCTGGTTTGAAACCTTTTGATTTACGGTGAAACACCATAGACCAAAACATTGCACCAAAGACCACAATACCAATACCAGTACAGATATACAGCACCAGCATATGTAAATCATATACGTCTCTACTAACCTCAGTAACACCTTTGGTTAGGTTCAGCGACATATCTGCCCACACTGAACTAGACAACAAGCCCCCTAGCAACAGCAAACCTAGGTTACGTCTTTTCACACGACATCTCCTTCACCTTTAATTTAGGCCAAATAACGTATTTTCATTATGAAAACCGGCTAGTTAGCGCATACATTTATTATTATTTAAGTGACGCATTAATCAACAGTTGTCAATTGCGCCCTATTGTTTTTTTTGTACGTTTTCCAGACTAGAATTACTTAAAACTTGATAGGGGTCAATTTTTAATTTCAAAAGCATGATAAATAAAAACCAGTAAATACAATAGAGTAAAAGCCCTAAACCGGACGATAAGTAGATTTTTAAAAGGATGGCTGCAATGTTCATGTTTTGTTCAAAGCCTGTTTTTCATGCTGAATAATAAATAATCAACACAGAAATTTGCTGTATAAAAAGCAAGCTATTAGCGGTATTTATTGCCGAACAGAAGGATAGCTCTAACCAAAAAAATTTAGCTACATATTAGGTAAATAAATGGTTATCAAGCATGTGGAATACGCAGATTTTAACACCTTGAATTAAACCAAGTGATAGTTAAATCTGCGAAATATAATTTAGGAAAAAATAGTGTAGGAAAATCTAGTTTAGCTAAGTATTAGCATTTATGAAGTAAATGAAACGTGAACTACATCCAATCAGCCGCGCGAATAACACCAACGGCTAGGCCTTCGATATTAAATTGCTGAGATTTTAAATCGACCTTAATCGGTGCAAAATCTTCATTTTCAGCATGTAAATAAACCACATTGCCCTCACGTTTAAAACGCTTAACGGTAACATCGTCTTCTACACGAGCAACAATCACTTGACCATTTTGCACATCAGTTGTTTGATGAACGGCCAACAAGTCGCCATCCATAATGCCGATATCTTTCATGCTCTCGCCATTAACACGCAATAAATAATCAGCCGGAGGATGAAATAAATTGCCATCAACTTTGTAATGCTGCTCAACATGTTCTTGCGCCAAAATAGGCTCACCGGCCGCCACACGACCAATAAGTGGCAAACCATCTTCAGCGATAAACTCTTGTGCAAGACGAATACCACGCGATGTGCCAGGCAGCATTTCAATATAGCCTTTCTTCGCTAGCGCTTTTAAATGTTCTTCTGCTGCATTGGCCGACTTAAAACCAAAACAAGTAGCAATTTCGGCACGCGTTGGTGGCATACCCGTATCAGAAATTTTTTCTCGGATCAGATCAAAAATCTGCTGTTGTCTGGGTGTTAAAGGGCGCATAGTTGTTCCTTAAGCTACTTAAGAGCAAGCCTGTATTTTTACACAGTATTACTGTTATTGTATACAGGCTGTAAATAAACGCAAGAAAATAATCAGTCGCCTTTGCTAGTTTGGGTTTTAGTTGCAATTAGTGATGCTAGCAAAAAATTAAGTGCTCAAGCCATATTGTTGTAAAGCGGCTTTCTCGATTAAGGTCATTAAAAATACCCATAAATATAACTATTAACCTTGCTTAAACAGCAGGTATATAGGTAAATCAACCTTAGAAGGTGAATGGAAAATAATGAATAAACACGAATATTTAGATTGTTGCCAAGCACAGTTGCTAAAAGTTTTTAGCCTCGCAAAAAATCATAAAAAAGATGATAAGCAAAAATTCAGAGTTGAAGGCTTTATCCATGCGGGTAAAGCGTTAGGCGTTATATCTCATGTAGAGGCTGTCGATGTTATTGCGCGAGCTCACTTTCAGGTATTTGGTGAAAGTATTGAGTCTCGCCAAAATAGAAAAGCGAGCTTAAAAGAAGCGGTTGCCAAAGGTGATGAAAATTTTATTAACATTCCAGCTTATGAGCGATCAAAGCTGTAATGCTTCAATTTCCCTCAACTTCTTAACTCTTCAAGATTTCAAGATTTCAAAGTACCCTAAGTCATTTTAAACAACGGCTTAAATGTGCAGTGATGCAATAAGCGCCTCAATTAACCACGTCGTTAGCAAGTTTTAGCCTTTGCAAACATGGTTTAGTCTGGGTATTAACGCTTCAGTGCAGGCTTTGCTTTTCAATATGCTAGCTAAACTCAGTACCTTAAGCTAACATAAATTTAGCTATTAACTACCTTATATCAATAGATTTAAACTATGATAAAAATTCGTGATTTAGAATATCTAACCGCCATTGCCGAATATAAGCATTTTGGCCATGCCGCTGAGGCTTGCTTTGTTAGTCAACCAACGCTAAGTGGTCAAATTCAAAAACTAGAACAACGCCTTAAGCTAACCTTAATTGAACGCCAACCGCGCAATGTTATGCTAACACCCGCAGGAGAAAAGTTAGTACAACAAGCTCGGCAAGTACTTAACGCCGCGAATAACTTTGAAGAAGCGGCAAAAGCGCTACTTGACCCACTGTCAGGTGATTTACATATAGGCTTAATACCGACGTTAGCGCCATATATATTGCCGCATATTATGCCGGCACTAAACAGCAATCTCGCGAAAATAAACTTCTATTTACATGAAAATAGAACGCAAGATTTACTGCAACAATTGGAAACAGGTAAACTCGATATTTTAATTTTGCCTTGGTTGCCAGAAATGGCGCGTTTTGAACGTTACGATTTATTCACCGAGCCCTTGGTGATGGCAACGTCTCCTTCACATCCACTGGCTAATAAAACTAAAGTAACATTTGATGATTTACATAATCAAAAAATCCTCACTTTAGAAGATGGCCATTGTTTGAGAGATCAAGCCATGGGCTATTGCTTTAGCGCTGGTGCGGAGGAAGATCATAGTTTTCGAGCCACCAGTCTTGAAACTTTACGTTATATGGTGGCCAGCAATATGGGTATTACGCTGCTACCACAGTTGGCGACAATTAATTATGCTCCACAGAAGCATATTCATTACATTCCTTTTGAAAGCCCGCAACCGGTGCGTGAAATATCATTACTTTGTCGTGCTGGTTACGCGCGCATGGAAAGTGTTAGAGCTGTGGTTAATGAAGTGCGCCAAGCAGTGACGGGTTTATTTGATGAATAAATTAGCTATGTTTCACAACCCGCTTATGAGCATCGAGCAAAAACAGTTAAACTTCATTTAACTTGATGAACTAAAGTCCAAGCTATATCACGCCTGCATGGACCCTACATGGGGGAAGGTTAAATCAGTGCAACAGCAAGCGCGCTATTAACGAAAAAACGCTACCCTTGCCAACGATAGCGTTTATTTTTTGAGCACTTATTGCACTGGCGTTTCAGTGTTAATTTAAGCTAGGAAATAATGCGCTACTAAGCTGCAGCTTCGCTAACGCTTTCAGTGTTTTCAAGCGGGTTCGGTGTTCTAATTAAATAATCGAATGCACCTAATGCTGCTGTTGCACCGCTGCCCATAGCGATAATAATTTGCTTAAATGGCGTGTTTGTTACATCGCCCGCCGCATAAACACCCGCAATATTGGTTTCGCCTTTGTGGTTAATGATCACCTCGCCTCGCTCGGTTAAATCAACAGTGCCTTGCAAAAACTTTGAATTTGGCACTAAACCAATTTGTACGAAAATACCCGCAAGTTCGACACTCTCTTGCTTATCTGTTGCACGATTAAGGTAGTTTAGTCCAGTAACATGCTTGCCATTACCTAATACTTCGGTGGTTTGAGCATTAACAATAATCTCAATATTTGGCAACGAACGTGCTTTATTTTGTAATACCGCATCAGCACGTAGTACGCTATCAAATTCAAGAACAGTAACATGCTTAACTAAGCCAGCGAGATCAATGGCTGCCTCGATACCTGAGTTACCGCCACCAATCACCGCAACTGATTTGCCTTTAAATAATGGTCCGTCACAGTGTGGACAATAAGCAACACCTTTACCACGGTATTCTTGCTCACCAGTAACGTTCATTTCTCTCCATCTTGCGCCTGTAGCAATAATGGTTGAGCGTGTTTGTAAGATAGCGCCGTTTTCTAATTCAACGGTGATTAAACCACCTTCAACATCACTTTCTATAATTTTTTTCACCTGTTGATTATTCATAATATCAACATCGTATTCATTAACATGGGCTTCTAGGTTAGCCACTAGTTTAGGCCCATCAGTTGCATTCACTGAGATAAAATTTTCAATAGACATGGTTTCTTGTAATTGGCCACCAAAATTGTCTGCCACTATGCCGGTGCGTATCCCTTTACGGGCACTATATATCGCTGATGATGCACCTGCTGGGCCACCACCTATAACTAATAAGTCAAAAGCTGCTTTGTTGTTTATCGCCTTAGCTTGTCTCGCGCCAGCATTGGTATCAACTTTGTTTAAAATTTCAGTTACCGTCATTCTGCCTTGGCCAAACGCTTTACCATTTAAGTAAACTGCCGGTACTGATAAAATATCTCGTTGGTAAACTTCTTCTTGGAATAATGCCCCATCAACCATCACATGCTTAATTTGCGGATTAATTGCCGCCATCATGTTCAGTGCTTGCACTACGTCTGGGCAATTTTGACAACTTAAGGAAATATAGGTTTCAAAGCTATGCTCACCTTCTAGAGAGGCAACTTGCTCAATCACCGCTTTATCAAGCTTTATTGGATGTCCACCGCTGTGTAACAAGGCTAATACCAGCGAAGTAAATTCATGCCCCATAGGCACGCCAGCAAAGCGCATTTCGCCGCCAGTTTTAACTGATTTTACTAACATTGATGGCACTCGCTCGTTGCTTGCATCTGCTGCAACAACCGAGACTAATGCTGACATTTCAGCAATTTCTGTCACCAAAGTATTTAATTCTTTTGATTTAACGTCGTCACCTAAAAATACTGATAATTCAACAGCCGATGTTAAATTCTGTAAATAGGTCGTTAGTTGTTGCTTTAAGTTCGTATCTAACATGGTTTATTCCTTTGAAAAACTGATGAATAGGATGATTTTTAGGTCATGCTGAATTGGCTTGATAAATACCGCAATATTTTAAAAAATATCGCGGTAGTTTTTTACTTTATTTAGATTTTGCCAACTAAATCTAATGATGGTGTTAATGTTTCTGCACCTGGCTGCCATGCTGCTGGACATACTTCACCGTCATGTTCAGCTACATATTGTGCCGCTTGAATTTTGCGCACTAGCTCTTTTGCTGAACGGCCTATACCTAGATCATGTATCTCAGCAATTTTAATTTCGCCTTCAGGGTTGATTACAAACGTGCCACGTAATGCTAATCCGTCGTCTTCAATCATGACACCGAAGTTGCGCGTAATTTTGCCTGTTGGATCACCAATCATTGGATAGGTAATTTTGCCAATAGTGTCTGAACTGCCGTGCCAAGCTTTATGGGTAAAATGTGTGTCGGTTGATACTGAGTAAACTTCAACGCCCATTTCTTGTAGTTGTGCATAATGGTCAGCCATATCGCCTAACTCTGTTGGACAAACAAAAGTAAAGTCAGCTGGATAAAAGAAAAATACTGCCCATTTTCCTGCAACATCAGCTTCTGAAACCTCGACAAATTCGCCTTTACTAAATGCTGTTGCGTTAAATGGTTGGATGGTTGAATTGATAATTGATTTATACATGTTTATCTCCACTTGTTTTAAAAATATGAGTACTTGTTAAGTTGGGACAATGATACGCCGGCATTTAAAATAGGAACAATCGTTTGAATTTATTATATCGATAGGCAAAAGCTATGATTGAATTGTAGAATGAAATGTAAAAAGAGAGGACATTCTTGCTGTGACTAGTTAACTTTATTTTATAGATGGCTAAAATTTAAATGTTGCAGGAAGTTATATGAAAAATAAGATTGCATATTAATATCAGCTTATTTTCTTTAGCTATGATCAAAGCAAAAAAAAGACAAAAAAAACGCCCCTCAATTGAGGAGCGTATAAAAATATAAAACACTAATAAAAACAAAACCGAGGGGAGAGTCTCTTGCTAAGTAAGAGTGCCATTACCCTGGTTAGTTCAATTTATATAAAAATAAACCTAAATCCCTCGACGAATATTTGGTGAAAATAAATGATTCACTACTCAAAGAACAAAAATTAATCGCTTTGCTCCTTGAGCACTTTCAATAACTAATAAGTCATCCGCCAAAATATAGGCAAAAAAAACGCCCCTCAATTGAGGAGCGTATAAAAATATAAAAACACTAATAAAAACAAAACCGAGGGGGGAAATCTCTTGTTAAGTAAGAGTACTATTATTATGGTTAGTTCAATTTAAATAAAAATAAACCTAAATCCCTCAACGAAGATTTGGTGAAAATAAATGATTCACTACTCAAAGAACAAAAATTAATCGCTTTGCTCCTTGAACACTTTCAATAACTAATAAGTCATCCGCCAAAATATAGGCAAAAAAAACGCCCCTCAATTGAGGAGCGTATAAAAATATAAAAACACTAATAAAAACATAACCGAGGGGGAAATCTCTTGTTAAGTAAGAGTGCTGTTATTATGGTTAGTTCAATTTAAATAAAAATAAACCTAAATCCCTCGACAAAAATTTGGTGAAAATAAATAATCTCACAACTCAAGGAACAAAAATTAATCGCTTTGCTTCTTGATCACTTTCAATAACTAATAAGTCATCCGCCAAAATATAGGCAAAAAAAACGCCCCTCAATTGAGGAGCGTATAAAAATATAAAAACACTAATAAAAACAAAACCGAGGGGAAATCTCTTGTTAAGTAAGAGTGCTATTATTATGGTTAGTTCAATTTAAATAAAAATAAATCTAAATCCCTCGACAAAAATTTGGCGAAAATAAATAATTTCACTACTCAAGGAACAAAAATTAATTTTTTTGCTCGTTGATCACTTTCAATAACTAATAAGTCATCCGCCAAAATATAGGCAAAAAAAACGCTCCTCAATTGAGGAGCGTATAAAAATATAAAAACACTAATAAAAACAAAACCGAGGGGAGAATCTCTTGCTAAGTAAGAGTAACTTTATAGTGCTTAGTTCAACTTTATTGACAAATAAATTTCATCAATAATAAATCCTCTCACAACACCTTGATTTTATTTAATTAAAATGACTTAATCCAAATAAAAAATAATTTTATATCTGTGTAAGTTGCTGCCTATCAGCAATTAAATTAAGTATCTTGGACAGTTTTTTAGCAAGGTAGCCCGACAATAGTTTCGGCTGTTGGCGTATTAATTCAGATTCCGCTGCTGTAATAGCAACATGACAATCTATTAACTTGTTGTTTGAGCTCAGCAACAAAACGTCATCTGCAAACGTTTCTACTTCAACATTCGGTGCTTGTTTTGCTACATTGCCAAATTCGTTAATCGCGACAAGATAAAAATTGATCTGTAAAATATCTGCTTCATCGCCATACCAATTCGCCGTCATGGTATGAAAATTTAACTGCGCTTCGAGTTTATTACTAATGGCGGCAATATTTTTTATTTCGGCCACTAGGTCATCACTCACCTGAATAGAAATTGGCAAGGTTTCAGTCATAATATCCATGATGGTTGACGCCTTTTTAATAAGTAGTTTATCGGTAAATAATGAGCGCTCACCACAGCTATATCATTTGATGGTTTTGCCTATGTTATTATACCATAGCTAACTGACTAAATTATTTTTTGCATATCTGTGCATTTATCTTCATATCCGTCCATAAAAATCGCGCGATTAAGTTCACTAGGATTAAGTTCAATAGTGAGCAGACTAAATACTAAGCTCCACGCCATTAAAAAAACAAAGACAGACCTTTCTATCTCATCGTTATTCAGTTGCTATTGTTGCACTTTTATCGATATTATAAGGCCACAGCCTATGATCAAAAGTTATCAATCGCACTGCTGCACCCATGATGGGTGGATTCGTTAACGCGGTAACACTCACACCCTTAACTACTGCCAGTAGAATAGCTATTGTGGAGAATAACCTAATTAAAACAACATTGACTAAAGCTAGAACAATAAGAAAAAAGCCTTTAAAACTCTTTAATCTCAGTCATAAGTTGCATAAATGGTTGATGTTATTTATTGGTGCGCAATTTGTTATTTGGTCTGTTACGGGTGCTTATATGGTCTTTTTTAATCTTGATTATATTCACGGTGATAGCTTAATTATCAACCATCAAAATAAAATAAAATCAGAGAACTTAACATACTCCTCGTCAACCTTATTTCAACAATATCCACGGGCTAAAAACTTAAGTGTTGGCATGCTAGTGAACCGTGAAGTCTATCGCTTTAACATAGCAAAACAAGCATTTATAATTGATGCACAGAGCGGCGAACCGTTATCGCCATTAAATAAAAATACCGCAATTACCATAGCAAAGCAGCTTTATTCTGGTGATGGCAAAGTACTGAATGCCGAGCTAATAACCACAAATCCACACTTTGGCTTAAGTGCTCGACATTTGCCCGTATGGCAGGTTAATTTTGACAACTTCGCCTCACCGTCGCTTTATATCTCAGTGAGTAACGGTAAACTTGTGAGCAAACGTCATCAACTTTGGTATTTGTTTGATTGGATGTTTCGCTTGCATATCATGGATTATGGCGACGACGAAGATGTCAGTAATTGGTTGCTGTTTTTTATTGCTTCATTGGGATTTTTTGCTGCCTTTAGTGGTTTAGTACTGACTTATTTCAAAGTGATCAAACCGATAATAATCTCACGTAGAAAAAGCCGTGATAGGGCTAAAAAAGCGCAACAAGATAACCGCTTACCTTTTGGAGATAAGTCATGATGCTTTGGATAAGAAAAATTCATAAATGGGCCTCATTACTCATCGGTCTGCAACTACTTATTTGGCTAACCAGTGGCTTAGTCTTCAATGTCATTGATCACAAAAAAGCCCGCGGTAATGCTTATCGTCAAACGGCCATGGCCGAGCAGCCAACGCTGGCAAACCAAGCACTGTTACCCGTTAAAAGCATACTAAAATTATACCCGGCTACGCTTGAACTCAACCAAGTCAGTATTCTCTCGCAGCCTTATTACCTGCTAACTCAACAGCAAGGCTTATATCGCCACTTTGCCAACAGTTACCATATCGTTAATGCTATTACCGGTGAGCTAACCTTGGTGGATGAAACATTCGCCAAAGCTATTGCCAAAGCGACTTATAATGGCCCAGGTAATATTAAATCTGTCGCGTTAATAACGCCGCCAATTGCCGATTTTCTCAAACATAAAAATCCCAGTTGGCAAATTAATTTTGCTGATGACTTAGCCACCAGTGTTTATGTTGAACAAGGCTCTGGTCGTTTAGTGGGCCATAGTAATAGTGATAAACGCTTTGCCGATTTTTTCTTTATGTTGCACTTTATGGATTACGGCAGTGCCGGCAGCTTCAACACAATTCAAATGATATTATTTGCTTTTATCACATTATGGCTCACGCTTTCTGGTTTGATATGGACATTACATTTGCTGCGAAAAGGTCAATACCGCTTAAAGAAATTTTAGCTCCATCGCCATAGTGCTAGCCATATTTATAGCCATAGTTCTAGCCATAGTTCTGCTCCTCATATTGATGATAGTAATAGTACAAAGCTAAACACTTTATTTTAATTTGCTCTGCCAGCGGTTACTATAGCTGCCCATGTATATTGTAGAATAACCTAATGACAAAATTAATTAGCCTTCTTTGCATCGCACTCACGTTTTTAAGCACCACAACTTTTGCAGAAACCTTAAAAGTCGCTTCTTGGAATATCGCCTGGTTGGGTTCTCATGAATATAACCAACGCAAAGACTCCGATTACCAAAAATTAGCGCGCTATGCACGCGAATTAGATGCCGATGTCATTGCCTTACAAGAAGTTGAAAGCGCAAAATGGGCACAAAAAGTTTTTGGTGACGACTATGACTATTTTTTCACCACAAAAGACTGGGTGCAGCGTGTTGGTGTCGCGGTAAGAAAAAGCAGCGGCTATAAAGCCAGTGCGGTCGAATACCGTGAACTTGACCAAGGCCTTGCGCGCCGAGGCATGGACGTTACCCTAACAAAAAATGGTAAGAGTGTGCGCTTATTAGCTGTGCACATGAAATCAGGCTGTTTCGATAACGCACTTGATCAAGCCAGCATTGCTAAAATGCCCAATAGTAATGAAAAAGAACAATATGCAAAAATTGCCTGTGCAGAACTTGCCAAGCAAGCCAAGCCATTAGAAGCTTGGGTTGATGCCCGCGCTGAAGAAGGTATTCCCTTTATATTACTCGGTGACTTTAACCGTCGCTTTGTTAAAGACATAGCGTTAAATTACACTGAAGTACAAGGTTTGTGGCAAACCATTAATGATGAAGGTAGCGAAGCACTTTGGGCGCCTACTATTACAGCAGAATCACAATGCTGGGGCGGGTATTACAAAGACTATATCGACCATATAATTTTTGATCCCAAAGCAAAAGCACATTATGTTGAAAACTCATTTGAGCAATTAGTCTTTGAGCCAAAATACACCCGAGAGCTTAGTCAAAAACTAAGTGATCACTGCCCTATTTCAATAAAGTTGGCACTGTAAGCGCTTGTTAACCACCCAGCATTCATTAATGCTGGGTGGTATTTTTATAACGTATTATAGTCTGGCTATTAAACTTGTCAGTCATTGTGCTAAGCAGACATGGTTTCAAAAGTTGTCGCAACAACCCATGCCTGAGCTAGTGACAATGTAAGCAGCAACGTTTAGGCTAAACGGTGAAATTAACCATGAATGATATCCAGAATAATATTCAGAGTGCAACGAAAGAATACGTCATTTTATTGCACGGTTTAGCGCGCTCAGCACACTCCATGGACAAAATGGCACAACGCTTAACCGAGCAAGGTTACCACGTGTTAAATATTGACTATCCTTCACGTGCTTACTCTATTGAACAGTTGGCAGAACAAACCATTTCAGATGCGTTAGCACAATGCCACAACATGCCGGTCAGCTTTGTAACCCATTCAATGGGTGGCATTTTAGTACGGCAATTTCTCAGTCACCATAGTATTAAAAACCTCAATAAAGTGGTTATGCTTGGGCCACCAAACAAAGGCACTGAAATTGTTGACAAGCTGGGTAATTTACCCGGTTTTCACTTAGTAAATGGTGATGCAGGCATGCAATTAGGTACTGGCGCATTAAGTGTGCCTAACCAATTAGGCAAGGCTAATTTTGATGTCGGCATTATTGCGGGCACCCAAAGCATAAACTTGCTGTTATCGACCCTCATTCCTGATGCTGATGACGGTAAAGTCTCGGTCGAAAGTACTAAAATTGATGGCATGAATGATCATATTGAAATACCAACCTCTCATGTCTTTATGATGCGAAATGACGCGGTTATCGCGCAAGTCATTAGTTACCTCAAACAAGGTAAATTTAACCGCTAATATAACGATAATAGTACTGACGATATTGTTTAAGCCCTGATAACTAAAAATAATATCTGACTGCCTGCGAGCACAAACCATCTCAATAAAGACTAAAGTCTGATTGACAATCCCATCCACGTTGACTACGGTAAATTACAAAAATAAATTGGTTAAATAACCACGCGGTAATAAGTCATGTCAACAAATCGTCAGATTGCAGTCTCACTAGCTTTACTTGCGGCCACTTTAATAGCATTGCTATTAATTGTCTTAGCACAGATAACAACCAGTATAACTTGGTATGTATCATCTATATTTATAGCAAGCCTTGTTATTTTTTTCGTCAGTATCAACTTTGTAATTAAGAAAAATCAACAAAATCAGCGTCAGTTATTGCTTCACGCTTTAAAGCTTGATATTTCCACCAACCAATCTTTGCAGGATATTCTCTGCAATCAGGCGAGTAAAACCAGCATAGCAGGAAAAAATATTGACGATAAAGCCAGCGAGTTAGCTATTAACTCTGCAGAAGTCAGTTTTTTCCTTGAAAAGCTCAGTAGTGCTATTGAATTATCGAGTGAAGATGTTGATCGGCTGGCCAGTGCTGCGGAGCAAATGTCTATTAGTATTAAGGTGATGAATGACAATGCTGCAATAGCATCGCAACAATCTAGCCAAGCCATGACAGCAACGTCCGCCGGCTCACAGCAGCTAAATGACAATGTCGAGGTAATCGAGCAACTCAATAGTGATGTGATCAATGCCGCTGAAAAAATAAAATCGCTCTCACAAAAAGCCACTAAAATTCAAAATATCACTAATGTTATCGATGGAATTTCACGCCAAACCAACCTCTTGGCATTAAATGCGGCGATAGAAGCTGCGCGTGCTGGCGAACAAGGTCGAGGCTTTGCGGTTGTGGCCGATGAAGTCAGAGCATTAGCATCGAAGACAGCTGAGGCAACAGATCAAATTGGTAGCATGCTCACCCAGATCAATGAGGAAACGTTACAAACCACTGAGGTTATGGCGCAAGTTGTTCAGCAAAGCCATAATATTGTTAGCAGTATGGGTTCACTCGCTATTTCATTAAGTGATATCAATCAAAAAATGACTGAGTCGTCTGATGCCAGCAACCTCATCAGTAACGCACTAGAAGAACACAATGCCACCAGTGATGAAATTTCCATGGCGATCACAAATTTGCATGACTTTTTGCTCGAAAAAAGTAAAGAAACCCATATAGTTTCAGATAAAGCAAAAGCGCTATGCGAAAGTACCGAGTCAATATTCATCGATCTGGCTGAATTCAACACTGGCTCTTTAGTGGAAAAAATTTGTTGGCAAGCACAGCTTGCCGCACAACAAGTAGCCACTATGTTCAGTGATAAAATTTCACGCAATGAAATTAGCCAACAAGCTCTTTTTAACTTTAGTTATAGTAAGATTGCCAATACCAATCCGCAAAAATATCACAGCACTTTCGATGACTTTACCGATAAATTTTTACCGGCTATTCAAGAGCCTATTTTAAAAGAAAACCTTGAAGTTGTCTTTGCTGGCGCCGTCGATATCAACGGCTACTTTCCTACTCATAACCAACGTTATTCGCAACCGCTAACCGGTAACATCGCCACTGACAGCATTAATAATCGCACTAAGCGAATATTTGACGATAGCACAGGCATTCGATGTGGCCAGCACAGGCATAAATTTCTTCTGCAAACATACAAGCGTGATACAGGTGAAGTTATGCATGATGTTTCTGCGCCAATTATCGTCAACGGCCAACACTGGGGCGGCTTTCGTATCGGCTTTAAAGCACAATAATGTTGAGCAACACCTCAGTGCTATTGTGAAATAATTATGAAAGTTTCAAATTAACGATGCCAATCAGATAAAAGTTTAGTATGGTAACTTTGAGGGTTTGTTAAACTTTTTGATGATTTTTACCCGTGATTATTCGCTTTTGATCATAGGACAGTGCATATACTTAGCCATTATTTTAGTCAAACATCTGATGATGATGAAAAGGACTAACAGTGCTACTGATTGCCTTCAATATCACTTGCTGTTTGCTGTGAGGAGTTTACATAGCACAGGTTGCTAGATACCTTGCACCGCGATCAAGCTGTATTGAATGCAAAAAAAGAAACATGAAAAATTAACACCCCCTACCAAAGCAGTATTTAATAAATCTAGGTGAGGGAATCAAGATGATATTATTGAAAAAATTAACGCGATCAACTGTTGTGGTATTAAGTGCGATATCGAGTTTTACGTCGGCAAACGAAATGGAAATCACGGCTATAAAACAAGTGATTTCAGAAAACAGCAAACGCCATACCTATAGCGGCAATGTCAGAATTGCTTTTGCCCATGGCAACTTGTCGACTAAATCAAGTCGTGCTTCTTTTCAAAAAGGTAAAACTGTGATGGAAGGTGATGTAGAGATTATGCTCAGTAACGCCATTGCCAAAACTCAAAGAGTGACTTTCATACCCTCACAGCAGGGCTTAGTGGCTGAAATGGATAAAGTTACCTTTACCTATAAATAACCACGAAAAATAGCGCGTTAGCCTTATTGTTGATGCGATATTCATAGGGATAGTTTTTATCGCTCGGCGTTTGTGCTGATAACAGTTAAATTCCAGTTAACTTGATTGACTGAAGTACACCTACACTGTGCTTACGGGTATCAATCTAGCCTTGGGTAATTGTTTATGTAGGCCATTTTTTATGTAGGTCGGACTTTAGTCCGTCAGCTGTTAAGCGGGCGATTACTGTCATGGGGCAAATATGAACCGCAAAGTTAATTTCACCTGAGATGGCAATCATTAACCTTTAAAATAGCTAAGCAACAGTCAACTCTCTATGGTTCTGGGTGTGGCGTTAAAATGGCGCTTAAATTCGCGGCTAAATTGTGAAGGGCTAGTATACCCCACCAACATTGCCGCCTCTGTTGCCTGTTTACCTTCTGTTACAATCAGATCTTTGGCTTTGTTTAAACGTATTTTTTTTAAATATTGTAAGGGTGTTTCACTGGTAACTTGTCGAAAAGCGCGATGAAAACCTGAAACGCTCATATGTGCTTGATTAGCCAAATGCTCAACCGATATTACCTCGGCATATTCTGTGTGCAGCGTATCAAGCACACGAGCAATCCTAGCATAATGACCATCATGACGAGCTAAATCAAATAATATGTGGCCATTATCACCCACCAGGGCTCGGTAGACAATTTCTTCAACAATCGCTGGCCCAAGAATTTTTGCTTCAACATCTTCGTGTAGCACTTTGATTAATCGCGTAATAACACTATTGAAATTATCATCTAAACTATTTGATTTAACACCAAAATCTAATGGCGTTTTATGACTCGGTGTTGCTAGATTACCTAACGTATTTTGTTCATTAATTTGGTTAACTAGTTTATGTAATATATGCGAGTCAACATCAATAATTAACCCTAAAATAGGCAAGCCATGATCAGAAAATGCCTCACATTCTAATGGCATTGGCACACCTAACACTAAATAGTCACCTGAGCCATATTGCACACAATTCTCTGCAACATAAATATTTTTACGCCCTTGCCCGATGACAATAATGCCCGACTGATAAAGTAATGGCTCTCGATCACTACCGGCACTAGCACGATAAAATTTTACACCCGGAATCAGCGTTTGATAGCTGCCATTCAATGTATTCAATGATTTTAAATGCGCAAAAGACTGCATTAGTTGTGCTAAATTTTTCATAACTCACTCAAACAATAAACATGTTTCTCATCACATTTATACAAATAGGCAATGATTATCGATAAAAACGTCTATTTACACAACATTTATTACAGTAATATGCAACTCAACATAAGCTGCTATGCTTTTTATTCGATAAATATTAAATGAGGTATCCCATGGAATTTTCATACGTTAACCCAACTCAGATCCATTTTGGCCAAGGTAAAATTGCCAGTGTAACTGAGGCTATTCCAAGCACTAGCAAAGTGCTGGTTATTTACGGTGGTGGCTCAATCAAAAAAAATGGTGTTTATCAACAAGTACAAAATGCCTTAAGCCAGCATACTTGGATAGAGTTTTCCGGTGTTGAGCCTAATCCAACGATGGAGAATTTAGATAAGGCTGTTGCCCTAGTTAAAGCGGAAAAAGTTGATTTTATACTCGCGGTTGGTGGCGGTTCAGTGATCGATGGTGCGAAATATGTTGCTGCCGCTGCATGTTATGACGGTGCCGGCTGGGACATTCTATTAGGTAAGCATACCGTTACTAAAGCTATCGCCATTGGCGCTGTACTGACCTTACCTGCTACCGGCTCAGAGTCTAATTCGGGTTCCGTTATTACCCGCGCAGAAACTCAAGATAAACTGCCATTCTCTTCACCAGCCGTGCAACCAAAGTTTGCCGTACTCGATGCCGATGCGATGAAAACATTACCAGAACGTCAATTAATTAATGGTTTGGTTGATGCTTGGGTACATACCTGTGAGCAATATTTAACTATGCCAACGGGTGCTATGGTACAGGACGGTTACGCAGAAGCCTTACTTAAAAACTTGCTAACTTTGGCTAAGCAATACGACCAACATGAAACACTACAATGGCGTGAAAATCTCATGTGGACAGCAAATCAAGCACTTAATGGCTTGATTGGTGCCGGTGTACCGCAAGACTGGGCAACACATATGATTGGCCATGAAATGACCGCACTTTACGGCGTTGATCACGCACGCTCATTGGCGATTGTACAACCTTCATTATTGCGCAACCAACTAACGGTTAAAAAAGCTAAGTTAGAGCAGCTAGGTCATAATGTTTTTGCCTTAGCTGCAGGTGATGATTTAGCTGAACGCACAATTGTTGCTATTGAAGCCTTCTACCATAGCTTAAATGTTGCTACACAATTAACTGAACACGGCGATGATAAAGCTAGCGCTATTGATAAGATCATTGCACAGCTTGAAGCACACAAGATGACAGCGCTAGGTGAACACCAAGCCATTACCTTAACGCAAAGTCGTGAAATATTGCAGTTAGCGATTAAATAACAGTCTGTAAGCTAATAGTCTGTAAAATGAGTAACGCTCAATAAAAAACTAAGCGAGTAGTATTTTCAGTACTCGCTTAGTATTGCCGCTATTTACTTAACGGCTGATTTGATAACACACCTCTGATCTCGTTTAGCGCGTCTACCGCAAAACCTTGATCATAAAAGTATAATATTTTGCCTTTATTATTTAGCAGCACCACACGGGCATTAGAAATATTTTCATTACCGGTAAAAGCCTGAACTTGTTCACCATCGTCATAAATCGTCACTACCCCTTGCCATAGAGGTTTTGGAATGCCAGATCGCATACCATTATCAATAAAGGTACTAAACATTTGTGGAAATAAGCCTTGAATAGTAGGTACTTCATAAACTTTTACCTGGGTATCGGTTACATCTAAAGCAATTAACCAACGATCAATATCAAACTGTGAATTTTGCACATAACCAATCAAAAGTAAGGTTACGTCGTCAGTAAAATCACTTGGAATGGTGAATGATTTTTTTTCTAAGGTTTGACCTTCTACGGTTGGAAATATTGCTCCGGTAATATTTTTATTTGGATATTGTGTGCTACAAGCTGTTAGCAACAATAGCACCAAAAAATAGCTAATTATTCGCATGTTATGCTCCTGCTTAATCTGTTAAAAAACAATACGTCAGCGCTTTTATTTTGGTTCACAGCATAAACCAATAAGCAGATGACATTTAATAGCAAAAATAGTCGAAAAGTGCCAATAAACGGGTGGAAATAATCATAGACTTTATGGTCTGATTAACCGATGAACTCAACAAAGTGTAGTACCATTACACAATAATATGCTACTTAAGTCCTCTTAATCGCTCACGATATTTATCGCGCGCCAGTGCTTGCATATCAGTTACCGTATCGCTTTCATCAACAATTTCACGACCAAGCAAGGTTTCAATGGCATCCTCTAAAGTAACAACCCCTGAGGTTTGACCGTACTCATCTTCAACTGAGTAGATATGTATATGATTTTTAATAAACATATCTAACAACTGCTGAACCGGTAACTTTTCAGATACCGCGGCTAACTTAATCACAAAATTACTAATCGGCTCATCACCATGCCCGTTACGTTCAGCTTCATACAAATCCCCTTTAATCACTTTACCGGTGATATCATCAATGGTTTTACCGTAAACCGGTATGCGGGAGAATTGCCGAGTTTGTTCATGATTTAGCGCCGCCGTGACGGTTATGTCTTGATGTAACATGTGCACTACCGTGCGTGGCGTAAATACATCGCCAGTGTGTAATTCTCGCAAATTTAATATATTTGATAAATATTCGTTTTCTTGCGAGAACAGACTGCCATCTTTGTAGCTTAATGACGCTAGGGCTATAATTTCTTCCCGAGTAATTTCATTGGCTTTACCCCGCTTGAATGAGTGCGTTAACCGAGTTGAGAGCCAAACCAATGGATAAACAATTCTCACCAACCAGGTGATAACAAAGGCAGAAGGTATGGCCAAACTGCGCCAGAATGTTGCTCCTAAGGTTTTAGGAATAATTTCTGAAAAATACAAAATCACCAGTGTTAACAGCACAGCAATCATGGTTTCCCACTTTTCACCAAATATACCGATAGCCTGTGCGCCAACACCTGCCGCCCCCATGGTATGTGCAAAGGTATTAAGAATTAATATACTGGCAAGTGACTCTTCTAAATGCGTTTTAACTTTTGCTAGCACCAGTCCATGCTTAGGTTTTTTTGTTTGCATTTGCTCAACAAAACTTGGCGTTATCGATAATAATACCGCCTCAAGTATTGAGCATATAAATGACACCCCAATCGCAATTGCCAAATAAATAAACAGTAAAGTCACTTAGTCATTCCAAATCTATAATATTAAATTTCACTGCTAAATAGCATATCACAATGTAGGCAAAGCACTTGGTTTGAGTGCTTAGCTTAATGGTATTAGTAGGGATTGAGGTGATTAATTAAACAAAGCAGTGACAAATTTATTGCCAGGATAGATTTTAATTTTTTGACGGTAACTCGCTGTATTAATTTTGCACAAATATAAATAGTACATTTTTTTGAAAGCATATTAAAAATTTACAGCAAACAGCTAAACTTTATGTAAACTTATTCGCCAACAAGGCGGCTAAAAATAACCACATTGTGTTGCCATTGAAAAGTGTGTCATTAAAAATTGTTGTCATTAAAAACAAAGCGCCAGAAACCTTCAACACATTTAGTTTTAAAACTGTTAAGGCTTACTGCTTGGCTTCATCAAGGTTTATCAAGCGAGTCAATCATCATTTAAAGTACAAGTAATAAAGTTTTATCACTTGTACTGCATGGCATTACCGCAATATATTGCGCTGTGTCATTAAAAGTTTTGAGTATTAAAGTCGCTGGGCCATACTTATTAAAACTAAAACTAAAGTAAAGTAAGAGCGCTTTATTTACGCCATAAAATCTTCTAAAAACCAAGCTGCAAACTCATGCCGCCCTTCTACATTGGCTTTGCTATATATCACAGAGGCTTGCTGGCGAACCGTTTTGTCTTTGGTATTTCTAACACCGCTTATTTCTTTGAAGCTTAGTCCTTTAAGCAGCAACATGGCAATTTCTTGCTCACTAAGTGTTAAGTGCCATTGTTCAAACTGGCCATGAATAACATGACTGTAGGCATGGCGAGCATTTTTTATTTCTTGAGAAATATTTCTCAATTTATCATCTGAAACGACTAACTCTTGTTTTAGCCTAACGGTATTTAATGTGCGAGAACGTATATCTTTAACTAAAAGCAGCGCACCAAAACCAGAAACTATCACAATAAGACTTTCTGAGAAAACATGCCACATAGGTACACCTAAAGAAATATCAGTGATCACGTCAAAAAAATTTAATAGCATTATTATAACTAAAATTAACACTATCACTTTATCCTTCATAAAACCTCTTTATATCAATAAGTTAAATATACAATAGACAAATGTACCATCACGAAGAATAAACCTAAATTAAGTAAGGTTCGACCTATGTCTAATGACCCTTGATATAATAACAGTAATAATTACCTTACAACGTTTAATTACCTGTGAATTTATTGTATGTCGTTATTACTGGTGAAAGAAATACCTCAGATACTTAGCTGCAAATATACGCTATTTTATTTATGCTTTATGGTGCTATTTCAAATATCGTCAGCATTTGCCTTTGAAAAAAGCCAAGTCGTTGACCTGTCTTCGCTTGGCGCTTTTGAGCTGAAATTTTCCACCGTTAAAAAAGCAAACTTTATGGTAGGCCAGCATTTAATTGGCGAGGTAAGCTACAAACCTGGTGACACTATTGCTAGTGTTGAAGGCTATCGAGCGTTTTATCAATTTGAAGTTCTGCTATTTTTTAAAGACATAGAAAAACTTAAAGATATACTTAAGCCAATTTGCCAACCCACCAAGTTAAAATACTGGATCACTGCTGTTTTACAATCTGGCCACTTTTAACTCCACAGCAATAAAAGAGAAATAATATGAATATTAATAGGCAACAAGTTTTCGTCTGGAGTCGTAAAGTCAGGCTTTTTCATTGGATAAATGTCATCGCAATTTTATTACTCATTGCGATAGGCACAGTTATATTAAATGGCAAAACATTGGGCCTGAGTACCGAAGGTAAAGTATTATTAAAAACCATACATGTGTTGGTGGGATATGTTTTTGCGAGTAACTTAATTTTTAGATTAATCATAGCTTTTGTTGGTAAAGGTTATGAGCGGTGGCATAAAATCCTGCCTTTTAAAAAAGGCTTTAAAGCTGAATTAGTTGCATTTACACAAGGTGAAAAGTTAGCTTACAAAGGCCATAGCCCTGCAGGTAAATTGATGATACTAGCACTGTTATCCGCCATGACAGTGCAAATGATCTCAGGTCTTGTTATCGCCGGCACCGACATTTACTACCCACCCTTTGGTCAATATTTTGCTGAAAGTATTGCCATCAATAAAGACAATATAGCGGCGATAAGACCTTATTCAAGAGAAAACATTGATGCAGCGGCTTATCAAGTGATGAGAGATTTTCGAAAACCTTTTATTACCGCTCATGTTTATGCTTTTTACTGTCTGCTATTGCTTATTCCACTGCATATTATTGGGGTGATTATTGCTGAAAGACGGGAAAAAAGCGCCCTTGTTTCTGCCATGTTCAATGGTTATAAATACCTACCCAAGCATAAGACTGATGAGCATTAAAGCTTAATTTTTATTAAAAACTAAAGATAATTAAAAACGAAAAAATACTGACAATAATCCTAAACACCACTCTAGCAGGTGGTGTTTAACGGCTGTTTGAATGAAAAATTTGAATCCACATCACCAATATAGAAAGTGAAAATAGTGTGTGAAAAATAGGTCTGGAAATACACTTTATAAAAATCGCGCCATCAAGATTAGCAAGCAGATAAGTTCCTCAACAAACAGGCTAAATAAAGCTCATATTGATCTAACCATATAATGTTAGATGAGGGATATTAATAAAAAAATAGCGCCTTTAGGCCAGAAGAGTACTCAGTAAAGGCGAGTATTATTTTTTGTTTAAAGACAGTGTAACCCCGACTCTTTAGCGCACCATGATTCTTATATATCACAACCTACAACCGCTATATTCCGCATTAAAATTAAAGGCCAGATCACGCTAATAACCTACACAGGTAAAAACTACTGAGGTTTCACTTTGTGCGCCTAACTCATTTTATTGATTAAATTTTAACAGAACATCAAAGCGCTACTATCTTAATATAGTTGGACAACCTACGTTTAATAGACGATAGTTTAAGTATCTTAGCCACTAATAATTACTTTAAAGGAGCTCAAATTGGAGACTGAAAATTTAACTACCGTCACTATTATTTATTACCAAGAAGACAGCTTAGAATTAAAGCATGAAATTAAAAGCTATCCTAAAAATAAATCTGGCAGGGTTATTATCCCACAGGAGTTCAAACAAGATAAGTCTATATTAGCTGTCTGTCTTGGTGAGATAACTATCATAAACAAAATCGGTGATAGAATTATGTCACTTGGCATCGAAGATGAGAACTTTTAGTCTTTAAGCTTTATCGACAGCTAAGCCATATTAAATTTTTCAATCATCAGTTTATGCCTGCTTTTATTATTAAAAAATAACTAACAAAGTAACTAACAAAGTAACTAAAAGCTGGGCAACCGTTTTAGATGTCAATAATTTAACTCAAGATGTTAAATTAATATTTCAAATTAATATTTCAAATCAATAATGGCTCTAACCTTATCTAAAGTTGTAATCAGCTGGCGACTAAAATTAAACGTCATGATATGACTTTCTTTTTTGCCTTGGCGTAATAGTTCATTAAAATGGCTAATTTGATAATTATAGCCATGGGTTTTACAGTCAAAAAATACCGATTCTTCATTATTATCTTTAATTAAAGTCACCGTTGACGGGCTATGAAAGCCACTATTAATTTTAATAATGCCTTGCTCGCAATAAAAAATAGCTTCACTGGGGGTAGGCTCTAATAGTGTTGACGTTAGTGTTGCTACGGCATTATGGTAATTAAATACCATAGCGCAGGAAGAGTCAGCGCCATTCTCAAAAAAGCTTGCCTTGGCTGTTATGGTATCTGGCACGCCAAGTGTTGAAAGTGCAGCAAAAATAGGATAAATGCCAATATCTAAAAGACTACCTCCTCCTAGCGATTTGTTAAAAAGCCGAGACTCTTCATTAAAGACCTTAACAAAACCAAAATCAGCTTCAATTTTCAGAAGATTGCCATAAGTTTTGCGACTCAGCTCTGCTAAGACAAAATTATAATGGGGCAGAAAATAGGTCCAAAGTCCTTCCATCAGCAGAGTATTATGTTTAGTGGCAGCAGCAATCATGCTATTCACTTCATCGATATTCATAGCAAAAGGTTTTTCACATAATACCGCCTTGCCCTGCTCTAAACACAACAGGGTATTTTCTTGATGTAAAGAATGTGGCGTTGCTATGTAAACAGCATCAATGTTTTCATCGTTTACTAACGCTTCATAGCTACCGTAGGCTTTAATTGCTTGATATTTTTCGGCAAAGTCATCAGATTTTTGCTGTGTTCTTGATGCAACCGCATAAAGTTCAGCACCTTCCACGGTTAATAAATCTGTCGCAAACTTATTGGCTATATTACCTAAACCAATAATTCCCCAACGTATATTTCTATTTTTCAGTGACTTCATTGACTATTTCTCAATATAAAAAGTGACAGGAAAAGGATTTTCTCATGCGTCTAATCGCCCTAGAGATGGCACAACGACCTACAGCTAGAAAATACTTTCTTTAAATTATTCAACATAAATGAAACTACCAATAGTTAGCCTGCCTATTTTAGGATCTGAAGACAAACCTAATATCGGATTAATGTCACCTGAGTGTAAGGCCATACTGGGATAGATCACGGCTCTATTCATACCGGCAGCCACTGAATGAAATTGCTCAAAAAGGCTATTGTCTGAGTTTACGTAGCAGGGGTTTTTATGTAACTGATGCGCCATAGCCTCCTTTTTCAGCTGCTGACCATAACTGACTAAACGCGCTGAGGTGATGCGCTCAAATGCACTGGCTCGGTGTCGATAAAAAGAAGTTCCGCCATGTTCTGGCTCACATAAGTAATGCACTACCGCCAATTGATTAATATTGGCGGTATCAAAATGCGGCAACATTTGTATCGGCTTTAAATGCTCAGGAGCTCTATCTGAAACAGCAAACGCAGACATTAATGCTGTAGCACTAGTGGCGGTATCAAAACCAAAATATGATTTAAATAGCGGTAAGTATTTTTTACAAATTTGTTCACTATATATTTCTGGTGCTAAAAAACGTTTGCCCGGATAGAAGTTTTGTTGATCGGCTCTAAATAATGAGCCATCACCCGCGCAGGAAATTAAATCATCAGGTTTGTTGGCAAAACCATCAATAATCAACAAGGGTATATTTTCTTTACCTATCGTCAGCTTAGTTAAGCTAGGATTATCATTTAGTGTAAAATCTAACATCGAATAACGTTTACCCTTGCTAAATCTCTAGTGATTAACTTAGAGACTTATTTTTTAAATCAATTAGTGTATGAATTTGCCCTAAAGATATCATCATTGTATGTATGGCAGACAATAAGCCACTTTGATGTAAAGATAAAATTTGTTCATTGTTTAATGCTGCGAGTTTCACTTCGTCAATGGTATATAAACCGGCTAATTTAGTAGCGCTTTGATTCATAAAAGTAATGTCTAACGACATGGGTTTAATTAATGCCATTGACGTTAGTGTTGCTATTAATACTTTATTTTCTTTTTCACCCAGCAGTAATTGCGTAAGATTTGCTTTCACGGTTTTAAAATAGCTAGATTCATCACCTTTTTCATCAAAAAGTGCCTGTCCAATTTCTTCTGATACTGCGGGACTATCGGTATTCAAGCAAACAGCAAGTTCGTTATGATGCTTTTCATCGCTCGTTTCAACAAAAAATGGTTGCCGCCTTATTTGTAATGGCACATAGAGTCCTTGCCATTGTGCTTGCTGCCAAAATAAGTTTTCATTTTCCTCAAAGCCTAACATCGCCGAAAATACAAACTGTCCTGTGTCGCCATTTTTAGTCAATACAATCGGATATTGCACCGCTAAATGAATAAACTCGGCTAAAACAACCGGAATCAGGGGTAAATTAGCACCATGGTGTTCAACTTTATTGAGATCTATTTTAGTGTTTAAATGCTTTTTATTATCTACTGCGACTAAACTAGCCATGTATAATTTCTCTTGTTCGCTGATGACTTAAATTCGGCTAAATTCAATTAAATTCGGTTAAAGCCAAATTCAATGATTTTATTAATTAATTCACGGTTTTTCGGCAGTGTCGCTACCGCTTTGTCGGTGAGTTTTTTATTTTGCGCAAATTGATGTTGTGCAAAATCAATATTATCGAGTGCATAAGTGTTTTGGCTATAATCGCTTTTAAAACCCATACCATATAAAACATACTGATAACTTGCCGCAGGAAAAACTTCATTATTACTGGTAAAGTCATGATCAGCGGGTGCTCGATATTGCCAAAGCGCCATCGCTTCTTTTAAACTTTCAGGAATAGATTCAGGATTGCGGTTATCAGTCCAAAAAGCGTTATCAGTTCTTTTACTTAAAATGTAATGTAACTTAAGAAAGTCGATGATTTTTTCCCATCGATAAAGAAACGTTTCATTAAAGCGCTTGGCGGCTATGTCCATAATGTCACGAGACTGCGGCAATTGTTCACTGATCATTTGTGCTGACAATTCTACCATCACCAAAGCAGAGGCTTCTAATGGCTCTAAAAATCCTGCCGACAAGCCTACCGCCACACAATTGTTTTGCCACATTTTTTCTCTATGACCACTAACAATTGGAATTTTCCGTACCGTTAGTGATGAAAATTTATCACCAACATACTTAGCTAATACTTCTCTGGCCTGTTCTTCAGATGAATATTTACTCGAATATACATAACCAACACCGCGGCGATGTTGTAAGCCAATATCCCATATCCAACCTGCTTCTTGGCCAGTTGACACGGTATGAGAGGCAATTGGCGAATCGGCGTCATCATAAGGCACTTGTACTGCTAACGCCGTATCAATAAATAATACGTCACTGCAGCTCTTAAATGGCACTTGATAATGCTGACCTAAAAGCAGCGAAGAGAAACCGGTGCAATCAACAAATAGATCACCGGTAATATCCGCATTATTTTCAGTACTCACGGATGAAATATCACCGTTTGGGGCTGAGTTAACACCCGTAACGTTATCAATAATATGAGTAACCCCAAGCTTTTCTGTGCAATGCTTTTGTAAAAACACAGAAAACTTCACAGAGTCTAGGTGATAGGCATAATTTGCAACCGCCGCAAACTCAGGCGTTCTAATCGTTTTAGGCGCTAAGCCATTTTCACAAACCGACTCTTGAAAACAAACGTCTTCAGAAAATGATTTAGTCCCTGCTTGGCCTTGCTTTGCCAACCAATGCGCCGCTAAGTCGCCTTGTGAAAATCCTTGTGGCAGCACTAAGGGATGATAATAAAAATCATCTTCACTACCATCAACCCATTTAGCAAATTTTGCGCCTTGCTTAAAACTGGCATCACATTCGCGAATAAAATCTGTTTCGCTAATACCTAACGCACTCAACGTACTGCGCATAGTGGGCCAAGTTCCCTCTCCAACGCCAATAGCCGGGATATTAGGAGACTCAACTAAAACCACAGTTAAACCTTGTTCCGTATTACTTTTATGTTTTGCTGCTAAACGCCCAGCAGTCAGCCAGCCCGCTATTCCGCCACCAACAACAACGACTTTTTTGGTCAATTTATTCATAGTTAATCTGCTAATGTTATTTTAGCTCTCGTTTAGTAAGAGAGTATTGAAGTAGACTTTTACTTCTAGAGGAAGTAAAAGTCTTTATGCATAACTAAGATTATAAATTATAAAGCTTAGAAGCTACCGCGTACGCCCAATGAAATACGACGGCCACTATCAACAACGTCGAGTATTTGATTAGAGAAACGACCACGGCTATGAGTGTATTCTTCAGTTAAGTTAATACCCTCAACAAACACGGTGATTTTTTCAGTGACATCAAAACTAGCACTAGCATCCCACTGTGCGTAATCTTCAACGTAAGTCACACCATCACCGCCACTTTGGCTAAGGCTTTGCAAGAAAGTATCACGCCAGTTGTAAGCGATACGTGCTTGTAATGGACCATTTTCATAAAAAGCCACTAAGTTAGCCGAGTCACTTAAACCGGTAACCGCAAATACTTGCGTAATGTCAGTATTATCAAGTTCAGCATCACTATCAACAAGTGTTGCGTTCGCTAAAAGACCAAAACCTGTGTCACCAAAAGTATGCTGGGCTGCAATTTCCCAACCGTCTACTATGGCTGATTCACCATTACTAGGAGCCGTATTAGTAAAAGTCGCCACACTATCTTCACTATCAGGCGCACTAACATCAGCACCCGTAGACGGATCTGTTAATAAACTACCATTAGCTGTTACAAAAGTTTTTGCTAGCTTGGTGTTGGTAATAAAGTTAGCAACATGCTTTCTAAAATAACCGGCAGAAACATAGCTTGCTTCGTCATAATACCACTCAAGTGACAAATCTAAGTTATCAGAACTAAAGGGGACTAAAGCTGAATTACCACTTGATGACTGTAAGTTACCTTGACGAGTCGTTTGCAAAGAAGTGATAGGCCTTAAACTACTTAAGGTAGGACGTGTTAAGGTTTTTGAAACGGCTACACGAGCAATTAAATCTTCATTTATTTCTAATTTAACACTGAAATTAGGTAAGATTTCACTGTAACTATTATTTTCCGTAAAGTTAGTTGTATCACCGTATGCCGCTAACATTTCAGTTGCATCCAGAATACGTAAACTTTGAGGGTTTGCTTGCGAAGCACTCACCGCAACATCTGTAGTTTCATAGCGGAAACCTGCCGTACTATAAATAAACATATTGGCTATTTCGCCATAAAAATCAAGTTCTAAGTATAGAGATGCTGTTTCTTCTTCAACTTCAAAAGAGTTGTTGGTTTTAACGGCGTCAAAGTCGACACCTTCAATATTACCTAAGAAATCAAATAAGGCTTCACCATCAAAACTTAACCATTGTGTCGGTGAACGGCCACTGCCACTTACGCTACTTAAAAAGTCATCACCGGCATCAAATACTTCCTGAGGGAAAGCGCTAACATCTGGAAAATCTTTATAGTTACAGTAAGTACAGTGAATACCGCTTTCATCATTATTCCAGGTATTTACCGTTTTAGTTTCAGACGAAAACATAGCGCCAAATCTTGCTTTAGCAAAACCTGTGTCGCCATCAGCCGCCCAAACACTGTCCCAGCGAAGTTGCGTAATATCGTCTTCAACTTCATCACCACCACGGATCATCACGTGTGCGCCGCTGTTAGCCGTATCTAAATAATCAGATACACCTGCAGGGGCAACATAATCAGGACTTGTCGGGTCTTGGTTAACACCATCGCCTTCTTGCTGACCACTGTATATTGAATCATTGGCGGTTGCGAAGTCTGAGTAATAAGGCAAAATATTATCATCAAGATTCCATTGCACACGGTTAGCATAGCCTAATAACGCTAAGTTACCGCCTCGACCATTGTTAGCCGCGCGTGTCGCATTCGAGTTACTAATATCAAACTGCATGTTTAAGTTATCATTAACATCCCAGTCAAAATTAAGACCAAATGAAGTAGACTCTGTTAAACGGTCGCCCTTTTTCGCATGAAAATCCGTCGCTAAACCCACTTGTTGATACATCTCAGTAACCGTGCCATTTTCATCAACAACAATGTTTTCTGCGTTATCAGAAGTAAACCAGTGACCGTATGATGTGGTATCAGAATTAACATCAAAATCAGAATATAAAACATCTGCAGTAACAATTAAGTTATCGGCAGGCGCGTACTGTAAAACTAAATTAGCATTAGTACGTTCTCGTTTTTCAGTAGTAACTAAAGAATCAAAGTTTTGAGGAATAAAGACGTTACCTACGTAATCATCTCCTGATGCTGTTTTTGGTGTCCCACGAGTGAATGATGAGTTTTCTCGCCAACCAGCAGATTGCGCTCTATTTAAACGCGTTTCACGCTCTAAGTAAGAAACAGCAAATAAAGCACCAAAAGTGTCATCGTTAAAGGTATCACTGATTAATAAAGAGGCTTGTGGTGTGGTCTCTTCACTATTGCCATCGTAAATACCTTTAAGGCTACCCGCTAACTTAAAGCCACCAATAGCGAAAGGTTTAGCTGTTTCAATATTAATAGTAGAACCGATACCACCAGACTGCATAGTGGCTGTCGATGTTTTATGCACATCTAGCGTTTTCACCATTTCAGCCGCAATAGTGTCAAAACTAAAATCGCGACCTGCGCTTTCAGTTGCTTGTTGACGACCATTAACTAATACCGTGTTAAATTGTGGACCAAAACCACGAACAGTAATTTTTTGACCTTCGCCGCCGGAACGATCAATTGAAACACCTGAGATACGTTGCAGTGACTCTGCAAGGTTAGTGTCTGGAAACTTACCTATGTCTTCTGCTGAAACTGAATCTACAACACCACTTGCTTCACGCTTGGTGTCCATAGCACGGCTCAGTGCCCCCCGAATCCCCCGAACTTCAATGATTTCTACTTCTTTAGCTGTACTTGCTGTTTCTGCAATTGAAGGTGCCGCTGCGACTGTAGTTAAAACCGCTAATACTGCACTTGCTACTTTATTTTTTTTATAATGTGCCATGTTGTTTGTTCTCTCAAATCTTGAATCTATTAAGATAGATAACTGCCCACTCTCGCTAATATCTGTTTTAAGCCCGGTATTTCTGAGTAACTTATTCAGCGCATTCATCACAGAAAAACTACCTGAAACTCGATTTGTTTGCTTATCCGCAATTTTATTTAACGGAAAAAGTAACGTTATATCGGCCTGTTCAGCAAAACTTATTAACGATATGTCGGCTCTTTGTCTGGGAATATTGAAAGATATTTTTTCCTTGGCATGCACCCAACTAGGTAGGCTAAAAAGCATAACAATACAGAAAAAATGTACTTTAAATTTCAAATATTCCACATGTATAGATTTTCGCCATACATAAAACAAAGACGACTGGTCTATTTTTTTCCTCCATAAGGATTTCGAAATTATGGTTAAATTATTTTTTGAGAGAAAACCCAGCATTACTTTTTTTAAGCCTTATTTAATTTTTATGGTGCTTTTTTTTGGCAAAAAACGAAAGACGAATAAAACAAAAATATAAACCAAGTGGCCACCCACTGACTTTTAGACTTGCTTAACGTTACTGTTTATATTTTATTTATTACAACTACTTGCTCAAAATCATGGTATTTATTTTATTTATGGCAACTAAATTACAACTGATCGACCTTATTCAACTCTACGCAGAATTACAAGTGATGAATAGATTCAATAAATTCGATAGCAGCGGTTTTTGTAAAGCACATTTAAAATGTGTGGCTAATATCTTTGAGTTCTCTTTGAGTGAATTTTCAGCTCTCTGATTAAAATGGCACAGTAACTTTTTTAGTCGCTGCTTTTTAGTATCCGCTTTGAAAAATAAATATTTGTTAATAGGTTATAATATGTCATTTATTGCTAGCGGATTTTTTAACATGAATCGTCTTAATGGTTACTAAGGTAATTTAATGGTTTGCACATCAAACGTTAACTATAAATCATTACCAAAAATTACAATAATAAATAGAAGTAACCTAATGTCGAGCGACACCTTATTTTATAAAATATATTTAGCATCGAGAAAAAGTATTTCTCGCGTGGTATCTCGCATTGTTCCTCCGGATGAAATTGAAGATATTGTTCAAGAAACCTATGTACGTATTTGCCAAATAGAAAATAAAGAAAATATTACTTCACCAAAATCGTTTATGTATAGAACAGCACGGAACTTAGCGCTAGATTATCAAAAAAGAGCCGGTGTTAAACTTGTTGACCGTGTTGACGATCTACAAGCTTTGGAGTATTTATTATCAAATGACGTTGATGAAATGTATGAAAACACTTTAATTAACAATGAATTTTCGCACTTTTGCGAAGCCGTCAGACAATTACCCACACAATGTCGCAAAGTTTTTGTATTAAAAAAAGTGTATGGATATTCGCAGCGTGAGATCGCTGCTCAATTAGGCCTTAGTGAAAGTACCGTGGAAAAACATATAGCAACCGGCATGAAGCGTTGCACGCTATTTATGCGAAACATTAATAAACTAGAGAGTAAATCTTCTGCTAGCACTTCTCAAAGTATTGCTGGAGGCACTCATGAATAATGTTCATCAAATTAATAAAAAATCGACTCAACAGCAATCTGCTGAGCGGTTAGAAGAAACCCGCTTAAATGATGCTAGCGATTGGATCGCTAAATTAGATCGTGGCTTAACGACATTAGAAAAAAAGCAGCTAACTGAATGGTTATCGACTGATGTTTTAAATATTGAAGTTTTATTTGAAGTAGCGCAAATGTGGGACAAGATGGACCACTTAAGTCGTTTATCTGATATTTTTCCGCAAGCGAATGTTAAGAAAAAACAAACAAGAAATGCTATTACCGCTGTGGCTGCTTCATTTATTGTCGCATTAACGCTTATGCTTTATCAAAGTGGCTCCAACCTTTTACCTTTTGCCCAAAGCACATCTGCTATCGTTGCAATGCAGGCAAGTTATCAAACCAATATTGGTGAAAGTAATACCATTAATTTACCTGACAACAGTAAAATAGTGCTTAACACTAATAGTTTTGTACAAGTTAAATATAGCCAAAACTCTCGAATAATTGAGTTACTACGTGGTGAAATTCATATCGATGTGGCACACGACACCGCACGACCTTTAAGTGTTATTGTTGGAGGTAAAGTTATTCAAGCCGTGGGCACTGCTTTTAACGTCGAAGTGCGCAATGAATTAGTCGAATTGATTGTCACCGACGGGAAAGTGTTAGTCGCACAAAAAGATAATACCCTTGACGATGGCATTGAGCAGATAGCAAAAAGACTACCAAAAAATTCGATGGCGATATCAAAAGGCGAAAAAGTCGACTTAGACACATCAGGTAAAACACAAGAGAAAGTCAGAAAAGTAGACCCCATAGAAATGGCGGCTAACTTAAGCTGGCGTCAGGGCAATTTAATATTTCGTGGTGAGTCGCTTGCAGACACAATGACAGAAATTAGCCGCTATACTGATATAGAATTTGAATTAGCTGATGATAAAGAACTTCAAAAAATACAAGTCGCTGGTATGTTTAAAACAGGTGATGTCACTGGCTTACTTGATGTGCTGACACGTAATTTTAATATTAGCTATCAAAAAGTTGGCCCACATAAAATCGTCTTAAAATATGCTGGCTAACACTTGCATCATATGAAAACCAAAGGCTTAGCTTTTCATATTAAGCCTTTAAAAAAAGCCTTTAAACCACCGTTCTAGATTGACCATTATGAAAAATAATGGTCTTTTTATTTCAAGCGCTTAATTAAAAAATCAACACAATAACAATAACAATAACAATAAAGGAAAAAGCATGACTGAACAAACACATTTAGCTGGTTTAAATGGCACACAACAAACGCCAGAAGAGGTTAATGCCTCGTTTTTATATGTACTCTTTATTTCTTCTGTCGCTGCGTTAGGTGGTTTTCTTTTTGGTTTCGACTCCGGCGTTATCAATGGCACAGTGACAGCGTTAGGCAATGCTTTTCAATCCAATGATGTGGCAACCGGATTTAATGTCGCCTCTGTTTTATTAGGTTGTGCCGTCGGCGCATTAATGGCTGGACCGATTTCTGACCGTTTCGGCCGTAAACCCATTATGATTGTTACCGCCATAATATTTGCTATCAGTGCCTTTGGCTCAGGGATATCAGATTCTTCTATTGAGTTTATTTTTTATCGACTCATTGGCGGCTTGGGCATTGGTGCTGCATCTGTTTTAGCACCGGCTTATATTGCAGAAGTTGCACCTGTTGCCTTGCGTGGTCGCCTAGCAACTCTTCAACAACTCGCCATAGTACTAGGTTTATTTGCCGCATTTTTAAGTAATTATATTATCGCCTCATCAGCAGGAAGCGCAGAAAATTCATTTTTACTCGAACTGTCAGCTTGGCGATGGATGTTTTGGGTCGAATTAATACCAGCGACATTGTTTTTAATTGGTGTGTTATTTATTCCAGAATCACCACGTTATTTAGTGGCGAAAGGTAATATGAAACAAGCACATGATGTGTTTAAAAAAATATCAGCCGGCACTGAAGATAAGCTTATTGATGAAGTAAAAACATCATTACACGGCAATAAGAAAACTCATATTGCCGATTTATTTATTGAAGGTAAAAAGAATATACATCCCATTATTTGGGTCGGTATTGCACTTTCTGTTTTTCAGCAATTTGTCGGTATTAATGTTGTTTTTTATTATGGCGCTGAGCTATGGCAAGCGGCAGGTTTTGATGAGTCGCAATCGCTCTTAATCAATGTAATGACGGGAACAACCAATATAATCTCAACCTTTATTGCTATTGCTTTAATAGACAAGATTGGCCGAAAGCCTTTGTTATTAGTAGGCAGTATCGGCATGTTTATCAGTTTAGGCATCTTAAGCTTTATTTTTGGTAGTGCCGGCTTTGATGAATTAGGTAAAGTAGCATTGTCTGATGCGATGGGCACTTTCGCTTTGGTTACCGCTAACTTATTTGTTGTGTTTTTTGGCTTAAGTTGGGGCCCAGTAGTTTGGGTATTATTAGGCGAAATGTTTAATAATCGTATCCGTGGTGCCGCTTTAGCAATTGCCGCTAGTGCCCAATGGATCGCAAACTTTGCCATTACCATGACCTTCCCTATTATATTAGGCTCAATTGGTTTAGCCGGCGCTTACGGTTTATACACCATATCTGCGTTTATCAGTATTTTCTTTGTCGTGAAATATATCAAAGAAACCCGTGGCGTTCGTTTAGAAGAAATGGAGTAACCTTTCAGGTTGATAAGGTTCGTAAGCTTAAATGCGATCGAACCTTGTTCTTTATGCCATGGTTGATCAAATTGACAAAGTAAGTGAACCAAGTGGTGTGAATATAATTTACCTGTTCATAACATAGAAAGTGGCTGTATTAACTGATCTAGCATTGAGGGTTAAGGCGTAGTATAAGGTTAATCAATGTGAAATTAACAAGGTCATTATGGATTCATTAACACAAATTGTCTTGGGTGGCGCGGTGGGTTATGCGGTATTAGGCAACAAAGTTGGTTACAAAGCCGCTATTTATGGTGCTATTTTAGGGACCTTGCCTGACTTAGATGTTTTCCTGCCATACAGTGGTGACGTAGAAGCTTTTACTTACCATCGAGGATTCAGCCACTCGCTATTAATACACTTGTTAATCAGTCCTTTTATTGCCTGGCTACTAATCAAATGTCATCAAGCTACAGCAATTTATAAGAAGCACTGGTTTTGGCTGGTTTTCCTTTGTTTATCTACCCATGCGATTTTAGATAGCTTCACGGTTTATGGTACACAATTGTTGTGGCCTATCACTGAATATCCCTTTGCCGTCTCTAATTTATTTATTATTGATCCCCTGTATACCTTGCCGCTATTGTTTGCGTTTATTGTTATTTTTCTGCCCAAAATTAAGCCAGCAAGGGTCACAAAAATTAATCATTTTGCATTAGCCATAAGCTGCCTTTATATTTGTTGGTCTTTAACCGCAAAATTTTATATCGACAAAAAAGTAACCATTGCGCTGAACGATAGGCAGATAAAAGTCGACCATTATTTGAGTGCACCTGCGCCTTTTTCCACCTTACTTTGGCGGGTATTGGTCATGTCAGACGGTCAATATTACGAGGGTTATGTCTCTGTATTTGACTCAGCGTCGGATGTGAGTTTAGAGGCCTATCATTCGTCAGATGCTCTACTGACTAATATCAAAGATGAATGGGATGTACAGAGGCTTCAATGGTTCACTAAAGGTTTTTATTCAGTCAAAGCAGAAGAACAGAATATTGTTTTATCTGATTTACGTATGGGTGCGGAATGCCGTTATGTGTTCAATTTTATTCTCGGCGAGCAAACTAGCACTGGGATTGTTAAAAGCGATGTTGAGAAGGTGAGTGATAGGCCTGATTTAAGTATGCTTGGCAATGTTTGGGATAGAATTTGGGATGCTTCAGTTTCATTGGCTCCGCTTAAAAAAAGCGGCGTGTGTGTCAATAGGGACAGTTGATTTTATAGCGACGTTTAACAAAACGGGCATGTTGAGTAGTGCATGCGCCCGATCGAGCCAACGAACAGCATTGTAAACCAGACAAACCGACATTAGCACTGATGATTAACCTTAGCTTCTCCCCGCTAATTGCTGTCCCTTTTAGCATGGTTACTAAGGCTCACTACTGCCACTTTGCTGACCTAATTTACACACAAATTTTTCTTAATAAATAGTCCACTTATCCACCATTGTGGCCGTTCATCATCGAATTATTAATGCTAACTTTGTGCGCATTGTTGACGTTAGAGTTTGCTTTACAAACGGCAGCTAAAAGCGGTCTAAAATCACAAGTAATAATCACCTCAATTAATGGCAACTAAGATACGCTAGCTGACATTTCAATATCTATTTTAAACTTCTATCGTTTTCCAATTTTTTTGTTCCAACTATAGGTTACAATGTCCCTTGTTAATTTAGTGCCTATTGAGTAAGTCATAAAGTATGAAAATGAGTAAAATCTGCCATCGTTTGAACAATAAGTTATTGGCTGTATTAGACCAAATCAATGAAGAGGCAAAGCAAGTCGGTGGTTTTAGTCATATAAGTCACACTGTTCAGTTCGATTGCTTCCCTGCCAGTTTATTAGTGCACTGCCATTTTAGTGAAGCACAAAAGCTACGTGTTGCACAGAGCAGTCATGCTGAAACCAAATTACAAAAGCAGTTGCATAAATTTCTTTTTAAAAAAGGAATCGTGTTAAAAAATCCTAAAATGAATTTAAAACTGCAAGGTCCGGCTTAGCATCAAACAGACTATATTTCACAAGTTGTGTAATAAATATTTAGCTAGATGGATAATACTCTAATACTCACTGACCAGACGTCAACAAAGCCACCACAGCGGTCATACCCTTTTGAATTATTAACGATCACTTTGTGCGCAGAGCAGAAGTGATATTTTGAAAATGTAGGTGTTTATCGAGGTCAACCGAACACCAGTTAGTTGACTTAAGCAGGTTGATAGCCAACTTAATAATCATTGGCATAGCGGACGTTCTCAAAATCGGTTGTGAGATTAATTTCATTATCAAGAAACAAAATACAATAATAGAACGAGAATCATATCTTTGACTGCTTCGACTCATTCCTACCGTTCGTTTTCTCTATCGGAACGTTTATTTTTGGCTATATTAAGAAACCGTGGCTAATATGCCTTAACAACTTCTCTTAGTCGTTTCTAATTAAATTGGATCGCATGAGACCGAAAATCCTTGGTGCTGTTTACAAGATTTTTATCCAAAGGTTGTCGCGTGGGATATGCATTTATTATTGAATATAACAATGAGGTATAGCTTTATTAACGCAGAGTAAGTTTAGGTTGGAACTTGACGCTACCGTCAAAATCAACGGCTATCAGATTTTTTTGGTTTCGTAGTACAGCAAGCACATCGCCATGGTAGCCATTACGCACAAACAGAAGCATCGCTCCAAAGCGCTCTAACTGGTCGACCTCGTAATGCTGGATCAAAGTCAGGCCATTGTATACTTCGTTTGATGTGGCGCGTCCACGACGTTCGTATGATGATGACATATATAGATCTCCCAGTAATGATAGACGTATGACATCAAAAAAAGACTGTCAATGCTAAAAGTATTAACAATTATAGGTTCGATGTACGGAAAGGACCAATCCGATGAGCTAAGCAATTATTATGAGTATGTGCATAGTCATATGTTTCGACCTACTGGCACTCTATCACTTGTTTTTATTGTTATTCCTAATCGCGAAAAATATCAGCCATTTTTAAATGACATTAAAAGATAGTCATAAATACTGGCTATACTTAAATTGTTTAAATGATACCGAGTGTATTTTGAGCACGGTATTCAATGTATTTGCAAATACACAGGTTGTTTTTAGCAGGAGGAAAAAATGCGCACACTTAATATTTTATGGCCTACAGACTTTTCTGATACGGCGTCACATGCTTTAAGATATGCCGTTGAAATGGCAAACTTATATCAAGTTGGAATCCGTATTTTACACGTTGTAAAACAACCTTTAGGTGATGAAAATTACATGATTCTTGCGATTACACCGGAAGAGTTAGCAAAAAGCATGGAAGAGGTTGCAGCGAGCCGAATGCATGAGTTATTGGGGCAGCTAAATACAAAATTAAAAATTGAAACCGTTATTCGACGTGGCGATGTTATTACTGAAATTTTGGCTGAGGCAAATAGCGGCGACATTGGTATGGTGGTAATTGCCAGCCATGGTAGGACCGGAATCGCTCATTTTTTGAATGATAATGTTGCTGAATCGATTACCAATAAAGCTGAATGTCCTGTGCTAGTGGTTAAATAGCATTGGCTATTGAACGTATTTTATATCGTAAGTATCTGTTTTATTGGCTTATAAATTAATATTTGTAGCGTTAGAAGCGAAAACTATTAACGCAATGTGGTTGTTCAGCCATTCTTAGCTCTAGTTCAAAACATACAAAAACTTTCAGTATAAATTTTCAAATGCTAACTTTTACAATGTGACAAAAGTTAGCATGCTGAGATGGACACCCACAAGCGGCAATGAGCTTTGCAGAAGACACTGATCTAACCTCTAATGCTCGTACACCTATCGACTGGCAACAAAGCCACCAATATAGTCATACACTTTTGAATTATTAACGATCACTTTATGCGCATTGTTGACGTAACGACCTGAAAAGATTAATGTCTTCTTAGAGCGATCACCCGCCAGTCAGGAGCAAGCTTACTGCAAAAGGAGTCATTCGCTTTGTAGAAATGCATGGCAAGTTTATGTCATTTCTGACCGCTAGTAGATATCTCAGTGAGCGGTGTTGTGGTAGGAATAGATAAGCGTTATACAAAAGGGTGTTATTTTAGGCACTGCGTGTAGAGTGTATTTTCTCGGTAGGCTTATTCAAATTTAAACTAGGTAACGACGAATCATGATTAATTTTTTGTTTTTATTACTTGGAGTGGGTTTACTTACCATTGGTGGTGAAGCGCTGATTCGTGGCTCATTAGCAGCCTCGCGGCGTCTTGGTATATCACCATTACTAAGTGGTCTAGTTATCGTAGGTTTTGGCACTTCAGCACCAGAATTGGTGGTGTCTATAAATGCAGCCTTAAATCAACAGCCTGATATCGCCATTGGTAACGTCGTAGGTAGCAATATCGGTAATGTTTTACTGATCCTAGGGATATGTGCTCTCATCGCGCCGATGACAATCAGGCCGCTGGCATTACGCAGAGATGTGGTTACTGTAGTTGCTGCTAGTGTATTTTTTGTGGTTTTAGTTGGCGGAAGCTCACTGGGTCGCGCAGATGGTCTGTTCTTGCTAATTGCCTTACTAGTATATTTAATATGGGCTTATCGGAGTGAACGCATCCATGCACCCTCTGCGGAACTAAACATAGCCGAAGCTGAAGAAGTTCACGAGTTACCAAAATCAATAGGTTGGACTGTAACTGCTGTGATAATTGGGCTGCTGCTGTTAATTTCAGGGTCACAGGTACTGCTTATTGGAGCTGTTGGTATTGCTGAAAGTTTAGGGGTTTCTGAGGCGGTCATCGGCTTGACATTGGTCGCTGTTGGTACATCTCTTCCAGAGCTTTCAATTTCTGTAATTGCTGCTCTGCGTCGGCACGCTGATGTGGCTATTGGAAACATACTTGGTAGCAATATATTTAATTTGTTTGGGATTTTAGGAGTATCTGCTTTACTTCAACCGCTTCCAGTGCACGTGAGAATTCTGCAATTCGACCAATGGGTCATGCTTGCATCGTCGGTATTACTATTTCTGTTTTTGTATACAGGGCGTCGTTTAAGCCGATGGGAGGGTGGAGTACTCTTGACCGCCTACGGAGTTTATTTAGGCCTAAGTTTTATTGCATTCGGTTAACTATAGATAACTATGCTTACACTACTAAGTTAGCATAACAAATGTCTGCTGCGGAGGTTGCGCAGAACCAAAGGTATAGAACTTAGGTTAGCAAACATATGATTGTGAATTGAGTTTTAAATGAGTTAGCATAAAGTTATTTTTAATGCAGTTAAGAGCTGCAATTTAGAAGTTTTTGTTTTCAATTGGAGCGTGACTTAATGAAAAAAATAGAATCAGTTTTCGAACACTTTTTATGGAACTCTCGATTGTTGGTTCTTATCCCTGTGATTTCAAGTTTACTTGGTTCTTTAATACTATTTATAGTTGGTACCATAGATATTATAAAGGTAACTTTGACAAGCATTAATTACTACCTTGGCCGCGAAACTCTAGATATTCATGATTTTATTGTTACCGACATTATATTAGCAATAGATATTTATCTAATTGCCATTGTCTTGCTTATCTTTGGTGCAGGTATATACAGACTATTTATCTCTCCGATTGATGAATCTGAAGCCAGTGATATTAAACATCCATTTAACATCCAGTCTTTTGATGAGCTGAAAGATAAAATTGTCCGAGTAGTCATTCTTGCGGTAATTATTGAGTTTTTTAGAGCTGTGGTGGACATTAAATTTTCAACCGCTCTAGATGCAATTTACTTGGCAGTATCTGTTTTTGCGCTTGCAGCATCTCTGTATCTTATGAATAAGAGTCATAAAAGTCATCCAGAGTAAATAGTCTATATGCGCACTAAAGCAAACTAATCACATTCCAGTTACTTAAGACCATTGCAAAGAGCATGACTGGGACAAACACTCACAAGGCTTTACCTAGCAACGTTCACATTTGCCCTTTGGAAGAGCGTTAATGTCGGTACTTTAGCTCAATCAAAAACTAACATCCCCAATGTTTGTTGAACGTCAAAACGTGACGAAACGAGTAAAGACCTCAACGGCAGCTATGAGCTTGAAGCAGACCTTAGCCACAACTACCTGCTAATGTCGTCTATGCGCACAAAGTGATCTTAATGAGTTAAGGCCGCCCCCTTTAGCTCGCACTTTACTGATGCTTGGTTTTTGATTAAAGTAAGGTATAGTTTTACTCATTCCATATGGGTAAGTTTTGATACTTTGTTGAAATATACTTTACCTGTTCATAACATTATTTTCGCTGTTGTTATCGTGCTGTGCTGAACCACCTTAATAAAGGGAGTAGTCAATAAATGTTAGATAAAAAAATTTACAACTTACTTTTTTTGTTATTAATTTCAAATTCCAATATTCGAGCTGAGACGTTACATATTGCTTCTGACATTTGGTGCCCCTATATCTGTGATAATAAGAAAGCTCCAGGGATTTTAGTTGAGGTTTTAAATGAAATAGCCACAGCAAAAAAAATGACGGTTAATATTGAAGTCATTTCTCTATCACGCTCTCTTATAATGGCTAGTAGATCTGAAATAGATATTGTATTAGCTGTAACAAAATCTCACATTACAGATCACAAATTACAAAGTAGTAACCAGTATTTTGGTGGTTGGCAAAATGACCTTTACATCAGTAAAAACGTTGATTGGTCGCCTAATAAACTTAATGATTTAGACGCTTTTTTAAATTCAGGTAAAACTTTAGGGATAATTAAAGGGTATGACTATGGTCCATACATTAACAGTCTAAAGTCTAAATATACTGATAATATTTTTCAAGCTACTGGTGATTCTCCTTTAACGAAAAATATTGAGATGTTACAAAAAGGACGTATTTCGGCGCTTCTTGATTATAGATATAATATTCAATATGAAGTGAATAAAAATAATATTGTTGATCTAATATATGCTCGTAGTGAAGGTGGTTTTGTTCCATTATTTTTAGGTTACTCTCCAACAATTCTTCCTGAAGTCATTAATAGTATTGATGATGGACTTGACCTAATTCGCCGTAAGGGAATTTTGAGCACTATTTTAGAAAAATACGGTGTATCTGATTGGCAAAACCAAATTTAAATTACTATAATTTTCCGTTGCCCGTTTATAGTTAACGATTAAAAATCGAATATAAACGACAGTAATGGGCTTTCAGCGGTCGGTGGGGTGGTTCGTTTCTCAATCGTCTAAACACCAACTTCGCGCTGAAAGCAGATATCTAACGCCGAAAATAGCGGCGAAAATTCAGCACCGCCTCAGATAAGTCTGTTTGAATAAAAGCAGTTCATCATCATAAGCAAAACTGGTTTGCACAACAGCGGGAGGCGCTTGTCTTGAATCCTGAATTAAGTAGAAACAGTTGGTTAATTGACAAAAAATAACCGACTTTCACTCCCTTAAGAATATGAAATAAATGTCAATATGGAAAATATAAGGCATTATGTATTTTGATTTTAGGAAAAATGACGTTTTATTTTACCTATACTCGAAATTGTGTTTTATTTTTTTTGTTCGGCATTCTTTTGAATAGAATAAATATAGTGACATTGCTTTTCATCCAATGCAGATAATCTTTAAAGGCTTAATAACTATGCTTTCAATTTTAAAAAGAACATTAGGCGCTGTATGTATAATCTTAGCTTTTCATAGTAAGGCTAATGTTGCTGATTTGGATGTCCTCATTGTTACTGAGCATTTACCTCCCTATCAAATTAGTAAAGATAACAAACTGATCGGTGGTCTTGTTGCAATTGAAATTCAAAAACTAATGAAGACAGTCTTACCGGAAAGCACTATAGAGGTGATGTCTTGGGCGCGCGCTCATCAAGTTGCGTTGGTGCGACCTAATACGATTATATTTTCCTTGGTGAGAACGTCCGAACGTGAAGATAAATTTATTTGGATTGGTAAAGTAGCACAGGTACGCACCGAACTGATTACATTAAAAGATAGTGAGTTACAGCCCATTGAAACCCTTTCTGAACTTAAAAACACTCAAATTGGCGTGAAGCGACAGGACGCAGTTGCCACATTTTTGAATAATAATGGCTTTGAATACGGTAAAGAGTTAGTTGAAATTGTATCCACAATGTCGACTATGCGAATGCTGGAAAAGGGTCGGATTGAAACAATTCCCTCCAACCAACAGATTATTGAGTTCTACTGTCAAAATACAGGGTGCGCTAATTCAGACTTCAAAACACTTTATGTTTTTAAAAAATTATCAGAAGAATTCTACCTAGCGGCAAGTCTTGGTACTGATGCAAAATTGATTGAAAAGTTGAAAGCGGAATTTACTAACTTAGATTTACCCATCCAATAGCAGCCATTCGATATGATTACCATGCAGGGCTTCTTAATTTTACTAAGCACAGTGGTCAATAATCCCATTATGATGTCGACCACAACGACTATTTTTGGCTTATCGCCTTTGGTACTGATTCTACTCACTCATAAAATGTTAATTTCGGCTATTAATCGTAGTGTTGAATTACAGCTTCAATTGACCTGATTTTTGCTACATTTCGTGTGTTTAATTACCCACTTTATTTGCGAACCTGCGGGGTCAGGTTTGTTGAAAAATAGAATTTATTTTATTTTTGATGCGTTAAACACTTAGTGTTTGCAGCAGTTCCCATCGAATTCTGTGCCAATGAAAACGCAGATGCCAGATGTCTGCATTGGTGGGAAAGTTACGCCGCTGCTTACACAACCATCAATAGGCAGTATCGAGTGTGGTTGCGTTGAATATATCGTTTACGTTTAGCATCTGTTGAATATAGCTGAATACTGTTACAAGTCATCCCTATACATCTTTAGTCTCTGTGCCCTCTGGGGTGAAAAAATAATTGCTGGGTAAAGCATAAGCAGTAAGCTATGAACGGTCCCTTATGGCACTAAGCAGTCCTTAAAGGGCTGATTTTTTGTTTCAATATTAAGTCGGCTTTGTGGCATTAGTGAGCCTTAGATAATTATTTTTAACCTCCATGAGATGTTCTACTGCAAAGGTCTTCTTGGTGCGCATAGACGACATTAGTAGGTATTTCTGGCTGATGTCCGCTCACGTATCTTTGTTAACATTGGGCTAGTGATTATTAGAGACTTCTTCAACTAGCCAACAGCGGTCGTTACTAATCAAAGGCTATGCACTAATCCTCCCCGTCAAGTACGCGGTGATTTGTCCCGTTAGAATGATAAAATCCCCTTTTTTTTGTGAAATATTAACAATGGGCTAACCGTTGACCGCCTTTTTATATTGCTGAGATACCAGAATCATCTAAGATTATGTTCTGCACCTGCTTTAATGTTAATTGCTAATTAGTACTTATGTTGATCTAGATCAAATTATTAGTTTTTATTTTAATTTACATGGAATTATTAGCTTTGATGTTGTTTTTAATCAATCTAAAATACTGGCTTTTTATTGGCGTATTAATATTGAGTGTTATGAAGCATACATCAGGTAGTGAAAGAAATTTCTCAGAAAATGAACAATTAGTATCTATTACTGATCTTGAGGGAAGAATAACTTACGCTAATAAGGAGTTCTGTGAAATTGCCGGCTACTCTCTTGATGAGCTCGTTGGACAACATCATAATATAGTTCGACATCCATCCATGCCTAAAGCTGCTTTTGCTGATTTATGGAGTAAACTTAAACAAGATAATTCCTGGCGAGGTATGGTTAAAAATCGTTGTAAAAATGGCGATTACTATTGGGTCGATGCCTACATAACCCCCGTCTATGAAAATGGAAAAATTACCGGCTATCAGTCCGTTAGAACATTGCCGAGTCACGAGCAAAAACAAAACGCTCAACAGCTATATGATACTCTGAATAATGGGCATTCAGTCTCAGGTTTAGAGACTAACGTTAACATGAGAAGGTTATTTGCTATTGTTCTCATTACTCTGGCATCTTTTGGTGTTTGGGCATATACAAGCTCAATAGTTCCATCTATCGTGTTGCTAAGTTGTATCGCTTTGCTTTCTCTTATTTTTTCACCCGAACTGTTCACCTTTCCAAATTATGTCACGACCACGAAAAAACTATTTGATAGTCCGTCACGTCTAATTTTCTCGGGAAAGGGAGCATTGGGTATTATCGCTTACCCTCTCGAATTATATAAAGCTCAGATAAGAACAATACTAGGACGAAGTCATGATTCCGGACAGGAACTGGTAAGGCTTGCTACTGAATTACAGTACTCTTCAATAGAAATGCTCGAAAGTATAGAAGAAGAGAACTCACATCTTGCACAATTTGCAACCGCCATCACTGAAATGAGTGCGACGATTGCTGAAGTCAGTTTAAATACCAATCAGACACATGACAAAGTTTTAATCGTAAAAAACGAATGTCGGGAAAATATCAATGTTATCGAAATCAGCCAAAACAAAATTAATTGTTTGGCGGATGATGTTGAAAAAGCGGCCAGCAATGCGCTTGAATTGGTAACCGATGTCAATAAAATTTCAACGATCATGTCTGAAATTCAGGGAATTGCGGATCAAACAAATTTACTTGCCTTAAATGCTGCAATTGAAGCTGCAAGAGCGGGTGAACAGGGTCGAGGTTTTGCTGTTGTTGCCGATGAAGTAAGAACTCTTGCGAGTAGGACTCAGGGAGCAACCGTTCAGATCCAAAGCTCAGTAACGGAATTACAAAAAACGTTAGAAAATTGGAGTCAGGTGATGCTTGCTAGTAAAGCTAATGCCGAAGAATGCTCTGAAGATAGCACTAAAATAAAACAAGCCATGGAAAATATTATTGGCAATGTTAATGATGTTAGCGATATGACAGCTCAAATTGCAACGGCGGCTGAAGAGCAAAGTGTTGTTGCCAATCAAATAACACATAGTGTTCATACCATAGATGATCTTTCTAAGAAAAACACCATACTTGCTTCGCAAGTGAATAACTATGGAATAGCCGTAAATAAAAGTGCTGAAGATATAGGAAAATTAAGTACAACCTTTAAATAAGAAACCTTTACACTTATGATAATTGAACTCATCAAGGCTGCGGCTCTACTAATGTCACTTTGTTTATTACAAAGCTTTTCCGTTCGTTTTATAAAAAAAAATGGACTGATAAAACAAGTAGTGTCAGGGGGGGTTTTTGGAGGGATTTGCATTATAGGCATGATGCTGCCGATTGAAATTATCCCAGGAGTCATTTTCGACCCCCGTACGGTAGTCCTGAGTATGGCGGGCTTATTCGGTGGCCCCGTCGTTTCAGTTATTGCTGCTGCCCTTACAGGAGGGTATCGGTTATTTCTTGGTGGTGGGGGCGTTTATGTTGGTGTTGCAGTCGTTATCGCATCTACCTGCCTTGGTTTAGGCTATCGTTATTGTGTTCATAAAGGCTTGATGAAAGTTAACATCATACAGCTCCTGTTATTCGGCCTTTTGGTGCACGTTGTCGAAATACTATTTATTACTCAGCTACCAGCAGATGTTGTTGTGGGGTTAGTGTCATTGATTGCTTTTCCGCTCATTCTTGTTTTTACACCCGCTACAGCATTCCTAGGCATGCTTTTAAAAGACGTTGAAGACCGTATTAATACAGAGCAGGCATTGAGTAAAACACTCGATGATTTTGATAGGAATGTTATTTTTTCAAAAACAGATTTAACAGGAAAAATAACGCATGCTAGCAAAGCATTTTGTGACATAAGTGGTTTCGAATTGAATGAGTTGGTGGGACAGTCACATAGTATCGTAAGGCATCCAGATACGCCTTCATCAGTATTTGAAAACTTATGGAAAACAATACAGCAAAAAAAGAGTTTCCACATTACATTGAAAAATAAAAAGAAATGTGGGGGGCATTATTGGGTAGAGTCACAATTAGAACCTGAATTCGATTCTGATGGAAAGCATATTGGATATATAGGCACAAGATTCGATATTACAGATAGAAAAGAAATCGAACAACTCCACGAAGAAATAGAAGAAACGCAGCGTGAAGTTATTTTCAGGATGGGGGAAATTGGTGAAACTCGTAGCAAAGAGACAGGCAATCACGTAAGAAGGGTTGCTGAGTATTCAAAGTTGTTGGCTCTTCATTCTGGTTTAGGTGAAGATGAAGCAGAGCTTATCAAGCAGGCAAGTCCAATGCATGATATTGGAAAAGTAGGCATACCCGATGCGATCTTAAATAAGCCAGGTAAACTTGATGCTGAAGAATGGATAATCATGCAGACACATGCGCAGATCGGTCGTGATATGCTAATGGACTCATCAAGACCACTTCTAAAAACGGCAGCTATCGTAGCTTATGAACATCATGAGAAATATGATGGTAGTGGCTACCCGCAAGGTCTTAGTGGCGAAAATATACATATATACGGGCGTATAACGGCATTGGCCGATGTGTTTGATGCTCTTGGTAGCGAACGTTGCTATAAAAAAGCATGGGATGAAGAAAAAATATTCAACCTATTTAAAGATGAGAAAGGAAAGCACTTCGATCCCAAGTTAATTGATATATTTTTTGACAATTTAGATGAGTTTTTAGCTATTAGGGATAAATTTAATGATATCTAACGACTAAGTAGTTCCCAGCTGTGGCTAATGACACTAAACGGCCTGACAGTGTTTGCAATGCAAGCAATAATTAACGTCTTCCTGAAAACTAATTATGTAACCTCCGAACGATTGCAATGGTGGCATTTTTGCTAGTCAGGTTATTCGATTAATTGGTAATATTTATAGTCAAAGAATTCATATTTATATCTGCGGGGAACGTCCGTATCTAAGTGAACATAAACTTGCCTAATTTTCAGGACTAATTTAGGTCAGCAAAGTGGCCATAGTGAATATTGCATAAAACGTCTCAATCTCATTTTCTGTCGCAGATCTCATTATTTTCTGCGATCCACACAGCTAGAACTGTCTTTTTTTTGATCTAAATAAACTATTTTAGAGTAAAGGCTTTACTTTTGTAGAGTTGTTGCTCTATAATAACGTTGTTCTCGTTTGAACCTGTTGTATTAATTTTGAATTCTAGCTTCCCCAAGCTTACATACCGATGACCCCTTTGGTCATCGGTTTTTTTATGTCTAAAATTTAGCTTTTGTTCTCACCCTGAAAAATTAACAAAAAAAACCTAGCTCAACATCAGCTAGGAGTTAATTTCAAACAAAGTTAATTCCAAACAAAGTTAATTAATATTTTTTCGCTTCATCAGCACAATGCCAAGCGACAAATTTCCACGCTTTATCATCTTTAACTAACACATCACTACAACGGCCATGAGTAACCTTTTGCTCTCCTTTTTTAGCTGTAGTGCCATTAGAATAGTAATAATGTGCAACGGCGGTATCACCATGAACAACAATGGCTGTTGGGCTATATTCAGCAACATTGTTAGTTGAGCCATCTTCAAAACTGAATTTTTCCCATCGTTTTACTGCACTTCGGTCACGCGGCATTGGGGTACTATTCCCCCACACCATGGCGTCTTCGGTTACCCATTTATCTGTCCAATTATTATCGCGTTTCTCGATATCTTCATATGAAGCTAAAACTATATTCCATACTTGTGTTTGCTGTTCATTCCAACGTTCAGCATAGCTGCTAAAAGCGGTAACCGTGACGATTAGTGCTATGGTTAATTTGAAGTTCATTTTATCTTCCTTGTTAATATTTCGACAAGGCCTACTAAACAACGCACTTCTCAGTAAACTCGAATTTGCGATTCTCGCCCCTTAAATATAGCAGGTTTACATTAGTCGGCTGGTTTACCTTAGGTAAGCCTTGTTATATCGAATTTTTGCTCAATATAGTTTCAATACTATGGTGAATTAATCATGACATTTCCGGTCTATTGTTAAACAGTAATGAGCAAAGTCATATTTCATTAATTTATTGCTGCAATAAATCATTAATCGCCATCAAATCCCTAAGGAGATCTTATGTCACAATATACCAAATCAAGCGATGCTATTGCTGCGTTATCCGCTGAGCAATATCGTGTTACACAAGAAAGCGGTACTGAACGCCCTTGGACTGGCGAGTTATTGGAAAATACCTCACCAGGTATTTATGTTGATGTGGTTTCAGGTGAGCCTTTGTTTGCCTCAGCTGATAAGTTTGACGCTGGTTGTGGTTGGCCTAGTTTTACTAAACCCATTGAAAGTAAAAATGTCAGTGAACTTAGTGATGAAAATCATGGCATGGTGCGCACAGAAGTCCGCTCAGCACATGGTGATAGTCATTTAGGCCATGTATTTACTGACGGTCCGACAGCACAAGGTGGCTTACGATATTGCATTAACTCAGCTTCACTGAAATTTATTCACCGTGACGATATGACCGCTGAAGGTTATGAAGCCTATTTAACCCAAGTAGAAGGATAGAATATGACCATTGAACGAGCCGTATTAGCCGGCGGTTGCTTTTGGGGTATGCAAGATTTAATTCGCAAATTACCCGGCATCACAAAAACCTCTGCCGGTTATACCGGTGGCGATGTTAAAAATGCGACTTACCGAAACCACGGTACTCATGCAGAAGGCCTTGAGGTTTACTTTGACAATACTGTGATCGGGTATCGAAAAATTTTAGAATTATTTTTTCAAATACATGATCCTACTACAGAAAATAGGCAGGGCAATGATCTAGGCACTGGCTATCGTTCGGCAATTTATTACACTTGCGCAGCGCAAAAAGCCATGGCGGAAAAAACCATTGCTGATGTTGATGCCTCTGGCTTATGGCCAGGTAAAGTGGTTACTGAAGTTGAGCCTGTGAGTGATTTTTGGCAAGCCGAGGTAGAACATCAAGACTATTTACAGCGGATGCCTAATGGCTACACTTGCCATTTTCCAAGACCTGATTGGGTGCTACCTGAACAATAAGGCTAGGTAACTGGCCTAAAAGGCTTTGCATAAGAGTGGTTTATTTCAACTGATAGGCGAGCAATGATGTCGTGGCGTGGGAGCAATGATGTCGTGGCGTGGGAGCCATAAATGGCTAAGAGCGGCCTGTACATGGTCACTCTTTCAGAACCATGTGGTCACGACATTGCTGACAAGGAGGTCGGTACTTAGTTTTTGTCTGGAACAAAAAACTGACCCTACTTAAAGTACAACGTGACTTATTAGGTTGTCATGTCAATATAATCAGTTGAGTACTGTATTGCTCAACTGGCTATTTTTATTCTTCTGACTTTTATTCTTCTATTAAAGGCGCTTCACCTAATTCACTTAAGGCTTGCAGATTTTCATCTTGAAACCAATCGCAAATTACTTTGTCTGCTTGCTCTGAGCCAGTACGTTTTAATGACGAAAATGCCTGCACTTTAATATCAGCATTTAATGCTGCTAGCTCTTTTCTAACCGCAAGTACTTGCCCGCTGACTTTGCCTTGAGAAAGTTTGTCGCTTTTAGTTAATAAGGCTAAAACCGGTAATTCTCCGTCTACAGCCCATTGAATTAGGTCCATATCAAGGTCTTTTAATGGATGTCTGATATCCATCAGTATCACTAAACCTTTCAAACATTCGCGTTTTTCTAGGTATTCGCCTAAAGCTTTTTGCCACTTCTTCTTCATTTCCATAGGCACTTTAGCGAAACCATAGCCAGGTAAATCAACTAGGCGCTTGTTTTCGGCAATTTCAAAGATGTTAATCAACTGAGTTCTGCCCGGTGTTTTACTGGTACGTGCAAGGCCTCTTTGATTTGTTAGGGTATTTAACGCGCTTGACTTACCTGCGTTAGAGCGACCTGCAAATGCCACTTCAATACCACTATCGGCTGGTAAACGACGGATATCAGGTGCGCTAAGGGTAAAAGTCGCTTTGCTTAGATGAATGGCTGTAGATGACAAGATTAGATCCAACGATATAAATTAAAACCGCATTATATCGTTTTTTTATACTAAAGATGCAATAGTATTAGAATTTAGGTAATTTTTTTTATTAAACAAGCCGCGCAATAGCCTTAATGGTGTATGATATCCCCGATTTTTCTGGCTTATTGAATGTATTCAATAAAAAACACCAAAGCATGTTGAGAATTTTCCTATGAAACATATTTTAACTTCATTAATTATAACCTTACTAAGTATTAATATTGCTGTTGCCGCCACTGGTGACGCAGAGGCAGGTAAAGCTAAATCCGCTACTTGTGCTGGCTGTCATGGTGCAAATGGTATTGGCATTAGTGATACCTTTCCTAATTTAGCGGGACAACATGCTGATTATATTGTAGTACAACTGAAAGCATTCAAATCAGGTGAGCGTGAAAACTCATTAATGTATTCAATGGCGGCAGGTTTATCTGAGCAAGATATGGCTGATCTGGCGGCTTACTTTGAAGCATTACCGCGTAATGGCGCAAGCCAAGATGCTAGCGCTACTGAAGCAAGTACAAGCGCAGCGACAATTAAAGCACCTACTGCTTACGTACCTGACCCTGCAGCGGGTAAGAGCTTATTTGAATTAGGCGATCCTTCTCGCAATATTGCCTCATGTATTGGTTGTCATGGTAGCGAAGGTAACAGCAAGGTATTAATTTATCCGAACCTGGCCAATCAACATCCTGAATACATTGCAACACAGTTAATGAATTTTAAAAACAAAGATCGCATTAACTACGCCATGAACCAATTTGCCGGTAACATGACTAACAATGAGATTGCTGACATGGCAGCTTACTTTGCTGACACTGCTGCCGTTGCTAACGTGGTTTCACGTAGAGTAACGCCATCAGCTCCGGTAACTGCTGAAGTTATTGCCGGTAAAGCCAAAGCCGCAACTTGTACTGCATGTCACGGCGCCGAGGGTAACAGCCTTGTTGCTATCTACCCGAAACTTGCAGGACAACATGCAGATTACATTGTAAAACAGTTACAAGAGTTTAAATCGGGTGCGCGTGAAAATGCGGTGATGGGGCCTATGGCGTCAGCATTAAGTGAGCAAGACATGGTAGAGATTGCCAGCTATTTTGCCGCTCAAAAAATTATTGTTGCTGATTTGGAAGGCTCTAAGATTGGTAAGAAACTTTATCTAGGTGGCGATGCAAAACGTAAAATCACCGCTTGTGTTGCTTGTCACGGTGTTAACGGTAAGGGTTCCGGTAAGGCTGGCTTCCCAGTTATTGCTGGCCAAAACGAAGCGTACCTAAAAGCACAATTAATGCAATTCAAAAATGGTGAGCGTTATAACGATTACAACTCCATGATGCGCAGTGTTGCTTCTAAGCTTTCAGCTAGCGACATGGATGAGTTAGCGAAATACATGGCGTCAATGAAGTAACATTAGTCAAGATGGGCTAACGTCAGCTATTTAATCTCAATATAAGCAGCGTTTATCGCTGCTTTTTATTGCCGTGATTTTATACTGCCAGTGCAGCAAAAAAATTTACTGTACTGGTATTCGCTAGTTTTTTTAATGACATTATTTCACAGCCATTAAATTCGTGTAGAATGCCAAAACAACATTTTAGCAAATTTTATAAGTAAACCCTTTATTGTGTTTACGACAAGCAGAGACTAAATCAATGAAAAAATTTATCATTACTGTTTTATTAGGATTAAGTGCAGTCACTACTGCCAATGCAGCGCAAGGCGATGCCGAAGCAGGTAAAGGCAAAGCAGCCATGTGTGCTGCTTGTCACGGTGCTGACGGTAATAGTCTTGTGCCTATGTACCCTAAGTTAGCGGGGCAGAGTGCTAACTACTTAGTTAAGCAACTTACTGAATTTAAATTAGGCATGACCTCTGGTGGTAAATCAGGTCGTGTAAACGCCATCATGGGTGGTATGGCAATGGCACTTAGTGAGCAAGACATGGCTGATATCTCAGCATTTTATGCCAATCAAAAAGTCACTGATGGCAACGGTACCGCTAATGCGAAAGGTAAAAAACTTTATTTAGGTGGTAATGCCGAAATGGAAATTACCGCCTGTGCGGCCTGTCATGGTGTTGATGGTAAAGGCATGGCAAATGCTGGTTTTCCTGCTCTTGCTGGCCAAAATGCTGAATACTTAAAGATTCAGTTAGACGCATTTCGTAATGGCTCACGTTATAATGACATGAATGGCATGATGCGAGGTGTTGCTGCGAATTTAACTGATGAAGACATTACCGCACTGGCACAGTACGCATCATCATTAAAATAAGTCCTAAGCCATTTAATTAGCTTTTTAAAAGTTAATATTTATAAAAAGCAGCGTTAATCGCTGCTTTTTATATTAAGTCACGCTTTCGCATGTGATCGTGACATCGTTCTTTATGAACATAAAAGGGCAGCACTATGGCTGCCCTTTTAAATAATAAAGTTTATTTAAGCGCTTAAAAAGCGTATTTAAAACCAACAGTTATCACATCAGTGTCAGTGTCAGTGGTGTCATAATTTTCAAAAGACGCTTCAATGCTAACTTTTTCGTTCAGTTTTTTACCCACACCCACACCAAAACCAAATTCCCATTCATCATCGCTGACAGACGTGCCACGGAAACTGGCTTTCAGATCTAAGTTGGCATATGACGGCATCACATAAACATAAAAACCATTATCATAATTGTATTGGCCACGAACAGAAAGTACCGTGAAGCGTTCGACTTCTACTTTAACACTATGACTTTTATCATCAGATATACCGGTGCCAAGACGCAATTCAGGTATTAGTGAGAATTTACTACCCTCTTCGACAAATTCATAAGCAACAGCGCCATAAATAGCGCCTAAAGAAAGGTTTTCAAGTGATAAGTCTGCATAGCCTGCGCCAGCTGACCAGTTAGCCGAAGCCGTTAAAGGTAATACCAATAAAGAAAGTGCAATTAAAGATTTTTTAAACACAATAATATCCTTTTATTAATTTAAATAGTGAGTTTAAATAGTGAGTTAAGGGAGATAATAAAGCGCGCATGCTAACAATGCGCCTTTCGTTATGCAATTATTTTGTCCGGGTTAAATCAGAAAAATAAGTAACAACTTATGTATTTAGCCTGAGAGCTAAATAAACCTCATTTGCCAAAGACATTGGGTTCAGTTTCACGCTATGATCTAAACAATGAGCAGAATATGCCGGTTTAATCAGGATACATAAGATGATAGAAATTATTCAACCCAGACAATTTAAAACCGTACCATGGAAAAATGGTCAGGGAGAAACCATTGAAATGGCGATAAACCCAGGCGGCAGCTTAGACAAGTTCGACTGGCGATTAAGTATGGCAAGTGTGGTTGAAGATGGCGTTTTCTCTAATTTTACTGGCTATACCCGCAACCTCATTTTAGTTGACGGAGACGGCATCAACTTACAACACAATGATAATAAAATTGACCGTTTAACCCAGCTATTAGACCTGGCTACTTTTGATGGTGGCAATAAAACCGTTGGCAACTTACATACTAATGAAATAACCGACTTTAATGTTATCACCCAAACATCGGCCTTTAACAGCAAGGTAAGCTGCCAAAAAAGTGCGAAGAATTATTTACTTGAAACAAGCGCCCTGTGCTTTATTTATAGCTTATTCAAAGACGCCACACTGACCTTAAACCAGAGCCAAGAAGTCATCACTTTACCTGCTCAACACTTAGTAAAAATAACCGACTTACCCAACAACTTCGCCAGCCTAAGCGGTGAGCACCTTATTGTTGTTTATCTAACGAATTGCACCTGACTTTTTAGGCCGGTGTAATTGACACAGTTTACTCACTTAAGTAAAAATTTAAGTGGTCGCACTAACAGTTGACGGACTAAAGTCCGACCTACAAAAAAACAACCTAAAACCGCAGCACCATACATAGTCACTTTGTAAGCTCAATACAGACTGAATGCAAGCCCAATCTAGGTTCAATGTGGGTCCAATGTAGAGTGGACTTTAGTCCATTAAGTTAAATGAAATTTAACCGTCTTTAAAATGAATACCGACCTACAGGTGATAACTAAGCTTTTAAACTGACTTACTCATTCAAATACATAAACAAACCCTATTTTAGTACGCCGAGTTTTAATCAGTCGTTAAGGTTACTAATCGCTAGAAATACTCGTTCTAACTTTTAATTATGACTTTTTCTTAATGCTGACGTAGGCTCAAGAGACAAAATAAAAACTACGCCTTAACCCTAAGGACAATATTATGACCATTAAGTATTTTATAAGGTTAACTAGCCTACTATTACTCTTATCACCCTTGGCCAATGCAGAGTTTGAACGCAAAATTGCCATTGATGAAAGTAATACCAGCACTCATAGTACAAAAGTGAATGGCAAGAAATTTGATTACACCGCCACGACCGGTACTCAACCGGTTTGGGACGAAGAGGGTAAGCCTACTGCCAGCCTTTTTTATACCTATTATCAACGCGCAAATGTAAAAGACAAAGCCGCTCGGCCGTTACTTATCTCATTCAATGGTGGCCCAGGTTCTGCCTCTGTTTGGATGCATGTCGCTTATACCGGCCCTAAAGTACTTAATGTCAACAACGAAGGTTTTCCATTACAGCCATACGGCGTAAAAACCAATGACTTCTCCATTTTAAACAGCGCTGATATTGTCTTTGTTAACCCAGTCAATACCGGCTATTCACGAGTTTTACCGAATAAAGAAGGTAAAATGCCGTCAAAAGAAGAGCAAAAGAAAATGTTCTTTGGCGTAAATGCTGACATTAAATACTTGGCAGAGTGGATTAACACCTTTGTTACCCGCCATAACCGTTGGCAGTCACCCAAATACCTTATTGGCGAAAGTTATGGCACTACCCGTGTTGCAGGCTTAGCGTTAGAACTACAATCGCGCCAGTGGATGTACCTTAATGGCGTTATTTTAGTGTCACCCACGGATATTGGTATCAAACGTGACGGCCCGGTAAAAGCAGCCAATCGTTTACCTTATTTTGCTGCAACCGCTTGGTACCACAAAGCACTTGCTGACGATTTGCAAAATAAAGATCTATTAGACATTTTACCTGAAATTGAAAAATTCACCCTTGAGCAGTACTTGCCCGCGCTCGCCAAAGGTGGCTTTATTGCTCAAGATGAAAAGCAGCGCATCGCCGAACAAGTCGCTCTATATTCTGGTTTATCGGTACAAGAAGTCTTGCGTAATAACTTAGATATTGAAGCGTCTTATTTTTGGAAGGAAATACTGCGTAATCGCGAGCAAACCGTGGGTCGTTTAGATTCTCGCTATTTAGGTATCGATGAAAAAGTTACCGGTAGCAGCCCTGATTACAACGCTGAATTAACCTCTTGGTTGCACAGCTTTACGCCAGCAATAAATTATTATTTACGTGAAGAGCTCAATTATAAAACCGACCTTAAATATAATATGTTCGGTAATGTGCATCCTTGGGATAGAAGCAACAATAAAACCGGTGAAAACTTACGTTTAGCGATGGCGCAAAATCCGTACTTAAATGTGATGATACAGTCAGGTTACTATGATGGTGCCACCAACTATTTTGATGCTAAATATACCTTATCCCAAATTGACCCAAGTGGTAAAATGCAAGACAGATTATCATTTAAGGGTTATAAAAGTGGTCATATGATGTATTTACGTTATCAAGATTTAGAAGCGTCTAACCAAGATCTTCGTGAGTTTATGCAAGCCACCTTACCGAATAAAACTACACCAGCAAAATATCCCAGCAAACGCTAATGTAGCCAGTATTTTACTGCGTTAATCAAGGTTGTCAGTGCCTAGGCACTGGCAACCTTATTTCTAGCTATGCCTATCAACCCAACCTATCCTATCTCTAAACTTTTTACCTGCAAAAAACTACCAACACCAAGTACTGTTACTTTGAAAGCAAAGCTCAGCACCTTGAATTTCTTAAGTGCCCTACTCATTGCTTACTCTCTGTAAAAACATCTCACAGGGAGAGAAACAGGAGGAAAAGCACAGCAAAACCAAGCTAAAAACTTGTCATTAAACTTCCCTTAATCCCTTCTCATTCCCTTCTCATTCTTTCCTCCCTGTAAAAAAAATAACATAATTCACAGGGAGACAAGCAGGAGGTAAAGCACAGCAAAATAGATCTTAAAACTTCCTGTAACTTACTGACAGCTGACAGCTAAAAACTTATCTTTAAACTTCCTTTAATCCCTTCTCATTCTTTCCTCCCTGTAAAAAATAATTCACAGAAAGTAAAAAGGCCACCCATTGGCAGCCTTGAGTAGCATTACGTTCGTTTAAATTTCGTAATTAATCACTTGGTAACCTAAGGCCTCAAGCTGAGGTTTTAAGGTCTTAGCGTCGCCCACTACCACCATTAGCATTTCGCTTAAAACTAAATGCTTTTTCGCTAACGCGTTAATGTCTGCTTTAGTGATATTAGCCACAATGTCATTGCGCTCTTTGACAAAATCAGCCGTGAGATCATGCTCTAAAATTTGTGCTAAAAATCCGAGTTTACGACCTGGTGTTTCATATTTTAACGCATCTTTTTGGTTGATGGCGTTGCGCATGAAAGCTAACTCTTCATCGCTAATTCCTTGCTGCGCATAGTGGGTAATTTCTTTCACAAACTCAACAATTGACTTGTCTGTTACATCAGCCCGTACCTCTGCGCTCGCGGTAAAGGTGCCAGAGAATTTATCACCATAAAAATACGAACGCGCACCGTAGGTGTAGCCCTTATCTTCACGTAAATTTAGATTAATACGGCTATTAAATGCCCCGCCTAAGGCAAAGTTCATTAAGTAAGCTCGATAGTATTCACCGGTAATATCTTCAGTAAGTGAACGTTTACCCATACGAATAGCAGCCTGCGTGGCATTGTCTTTATTTACTAAATAAATAACGCCGCGCTTAGCATTTGAGTCGGGTAAGGTTAATAACAGCTCTTTGCCTTCGCCCGTCTGTGCTTTGAAGATACTCAACGACTGCAAAATATCGCGTTGGTTTAAATCTGACACCAATATTATTTCACTGCCATTTGGCTGAACTTGCGCTTGATAAAGTACTTTAATATCGGCTAGTTCAATATTAGCTAATGAGGCTTCTGAACCGGTACTAGAAGTTGCCGCAATATTATCGCCATGCAGTAACTGGCGATAAGCATTTGACGCTAAATATCCGGCATCTTTTTTACCATTAATAGCACCTTGAATGGCGTTACTTTTATTACGCTCAAATTCACTTGGCAAAAAAGCCGGCATGGTTAATTTTTCATAAACTAAGGCAAGCGTGGCGTCTATATGCTTAGTTAAGGTGTTTATATTGACTGATAAATAGTTATTACCCGCTGAGATACTAACCGAAGCACCCAATTTTTGCAGGGCTTTGCTCATGTCTTCAGCGCTACGTTTGGTGGTAGACTCATTTAACATGGCGGCTAAAAGTGCTGCTGTGCCAGCCTTTTCTTTACTTTCATAATAATGACCCGCAGGGATTTTGATCAACATGGAGGTAGTTGGTGTCTCGCTGCTTTGTGTTGCCAGTATTTTCATACCATTAGCAAAAGTTTCGCGCCACATTTTGGGTACTTCAACGGCTTTATTTGCCCCAGCAACCGGCATAAGGCTACGGTCAAAATTGTCTTGTGCTTTACGCACTTGTAAGTCGGTATCTGAAGTCATCGCACGTTCAGGGATAACCCGTGCTGATGGTGTGAAGTTATCTGGCGCAGCAACTAATAATTTTTGCCCTTTTGGTACTATGCTCATGATCACGCCATGTTTATTTTTGATATATTTTTCATAAACACGCATTACATCAGCTTTGGTGACCTTGGCATAACGGGCAATGTCTTGCTCAATATAATTTGGATTGCCTTTAAAGGTTTCATTCGCTGCCAACTGGCTGACCTTACCGGCTACACTTTGCAAACCAAAGACAAAGCTAGCTTCCATTTCGGCTTTTGCTTTGATTAAATCGTCATCTTCAACACCACGACTTTCAAATTCAAGCAAGCTAGCACGAATCACTTTTTCCATATCTGCCAAGGTGTTACCTGACGCTGGATGTGGAAGTGCTAACATATTAAAAGTACAGGCGAGCTCCGCACAAGGATGACTTGCCGAGGCTTGCACAGCCAACTGATTTTTAACTAAGTTTTTATAAAGTAATGAGGTTTTGCCCCCACCTAAAATACTCGAGAGTAAATCTAGTGCGGCTTCGTCTTTATGCCTAACACTCACCGTTGGATACGACATATACACTAAAGGTAAATGCACATTGTCTTCCATAGAAATATAGCGATCAGCCTCGAGTGTAAAGCTAGATTTTTCAGGCATTTTTACCGCTGGGCCACGAGGAATAGTGCCAAAATATTTGCTCACCATTGCCAAAGTGTCAGCAACATTAAGATCACCGCCTATGGTTAATGTGGCATTATTAGGGCCATACCAACGCAAGAAAAAGGCTTTTAAGTCATTCACATTAACGCGATTTAAATCGTCAATATAACCTATGGTTTGCCATGAATAAGGATGACCTACAGGATACATAGCTTCTGCAACACGTTCTCGCAACAGTCCATAAGGACGATTTTCATAACTTTGGCCACGTTCGTTTTTTACGGTTTCACGTTGTATTTCAAATTTCTCTTGTGTCACGGCATCCACTAAAAATCCCATGCGGTCAGCTTCAAGCCACAACATTTTTTCTAGTTGATTCGCTGGTACGGTTTGAAAGTAATTCGTGCGATCGCTGTTGGTGGTGCCATTCATGGTGCCGCCAGATTCAGTGACTATTTTAAAGTGCTCGTCGTCAGCAACATTTTCTGAGCCTTGAAACATCATATGTTCGAAAAAATGCGCAAAACCTGACTTACCAATTTCTTCGCGGCCAGAACCCACGTGATAGGTCATATCAACATGAACCAAAGGGTCTGAACTGTCTTGATGCAAAATCAAAGTTAACCCGTTATCTAAAACATATTTTTGATATGGGATCACCGTTTTTTTCGCTGCTGTACGCACTTGCTCAACAAAAGTGATGCCATCAACAATGCGATCAGGTGTTTGGGTTTGCAACTTATCAGTATTTTCACAGGCGACTAAACAAGTCAGTAACAGCGGTAACGTCCATTTCTTCAAAATATTTTCCTCGATTCAATCATGATATAAATTTAGTAGAGCGGCTATGATTTTATCGCCATTGTGCATAAGTACAATAGCTAAGTGATATTATTCCACTGTTGACCTTTAGCTTAATGTAAAGTTCACCTGTGCCTATGCCTGAGCTTGCTCGTCTAAGGTAATTTAGTCGCCATAGACCGAAGGCAGATAAACATCACAAGTACAGTTGCTTCATTCAACACATGCCTTAGAGCTTGAATGAGTGAATATTGAATAAGAGAAAAATGGTGTAAAAAAAGGCCTCTGAATAGAGGCCTGAATAACAACACACCATGAAGGGATCACTCGGCGTTATTTAATAAGAACGTGCAGCAAGGATATTAATTTCAACCAATCAATAGTAATACCCCTTTGATATCACTAATGCGCTTGTTCCCAGTTATCACCAATGCCGGCTTCGGCAATTAATGGCACACTCATGGTGATGGCATTATTCATAATTTCAACCAAGGTTGCTGTAGTTTTCTCAACGATATCTTGGTGAATTTCAAAAATTAATTCATCGTGTACTTGCATGGTCATTTTGATTCTAGGATCGTTTTGCGCTTGTATCCAAGCATCAACCGCCAACATGGCTTTTTTGATAATATCAGCCGCAGTACCTTGCATAGGTGCGTTAATCGCTGCACGTTCAGCGGCTTTTTTGCGCATGGCATTTTTTGCTTTAATGTCCGGTAAATACAGTCGACGACCAAATAAGGTTTCTACATAACCTGTTTCAGTGGCTTGTTGACGAGTATCTTCCATATACTGAGAAACATTAGGATAACGCTCAAAGTATTTATCAATATAGGCTTGTGCAGTATGGCGAGGCACATTAAGTTGTTTTGCTAAGCCAAATGCCGACATACCATAAATCAAACCAAAGTTAACCGCTTTCGCGCTGCGGCGTTGATCTATAGTGACTTCATCAAGCGGTACGGCAAATATCTCAGCTGCCGTTGCTTTATGCACGTCTTTGCCTTCAGAAAACGCTTTAACTAAGCCCGGGTCGTCTGATAAATGCGCCATAATGCGTAATTCAATTTGAGAATAATCTATCGCAACAATTTTATGCTCAGGCGGAGCAATAAAAGCCAAACGTATTTTACGTCCTTCTTCACTACGAATAGGAATGTTTTGCAGATTTGGATCGGTCGAAGATAAACGCCCTGTTGCGGTAACCGCTTGTTGATAAGAGGTATGAACACGGTTAGTGGTTGCCCCAACTAGTAAGGGTAACTTGTCGGTATAAGTTGACTTTAACTTACTTAAACCACGGTTTTCTAAAATCACTTTCGGTAATGGATAGTCTAAGGCTAATTCTTGTAACACTTCTTCTGCCGTTGAAGGCGCACCTTTAGGGGTCTTCTTAATAACCGGTATTTTTAGCTCTTCAAACAAAATTACCTGCAATTGCTTAGGCGAGCTTAAGTTAAAGCTTTTACCTGCGAGGTTATGCGCTTCAATCTCTAATTCAGCTAAACGTGTACCAATGGACTGGCTTTGTTGAGCCAACATATCGCAGTCAATTAATACCCCATGTTGCTCCATGCGAGCAAGTACAGGCAGTAATGGCATTTCAATATCGGTAAAAACAGATAACTGCGAGCTCACTTTGGCTAATTGTGGGTAAATGGCTTGATGCAAACGCATGGTAATATCAGCATCTTCAGCAGCATAATGACCAGCCTTTTCAATTTCAATTTGATTAAAGGTCAGCTGCTTTGCGCCCTTACCAGCGATATCTTCAAAATGTACGGTTTTATAGCCTAAATATTTTTCTGCTAGCGCGTCCATGTTATGGCGCGTTGCCACACTGTTCAAACAATAAGACTCAAGCATGGTGTCAAAAGCAATACCTTTCATGGCAATATTATAATGCGAGAGCACATTGGCATCGTATTTTAAATTTTGCCCCACTTTACAGCAGGTTTCACTCTCTAATAATGGCTTAAGTTGCTCAAGCACCCAGTCGAGTGCTAGCTGCTCTGGCGCATCAATATAATCATGCGTTAGTGGCACATAAGCCGCTTTACCGGCTTCAATACAAAATGATAAACCGACCAGTTTAGCTTTCATATAGTTAACGCTGGTGGTTTCAGTATCAAAAGCAAACAGCTCAGCAGCGCTTAATTTTTCAAGCCAAACATTAAAGCTGGCTTTATCAAGAATAATGTCATATTCAGTGTCAACGTCAGCAGGCAAGTCGGCAACCGCTTCGCTACTTGGTTTAACTGCAGTATCCGCTTTGCTATCGCCAGCGTCTAAATCAGTTAATAGACGTTTTAATTCAAATTTTTGGTAAAGCGTTCTTAATGTTTCAGTATCTGGTGCTTTAGGTTGCAGTTCAGCAACGCTTTGCTCAAGGTCAACGTCTAGCTTAATAGTGGCAAGTTCATAAGAAAGCGGCAGGTGTGCTAAAGCGCTACGTAAGTTTTCACCGACTTTGCCTTTAACGTCGTCGGCATGTGCCATAACTTCTTTTAAGCTAGGGTGTGCGGTTAACCATTTTACCGCTGTTTTAGGTCCACACTTTTCTACGCCAGGAATGTTATCCACTTTATCACCCATCAAAGCAAGGTAGTCGATGATTTGATCAGGGCGCACACCAAATTTTTCAATAACGCCTGCTTCATCCATTTCTACATTGGTCATGGTGTTAATTAAACGCACATGCGGGTTAACTAACTGAGCCATATCTTTATCACCGGTTGAGATCACGGTTTCAATGCCTAAAGCGGTGGCTTGATGCGATAAAGTGCCAATAACATCATCAGCCTCTACGCCATCAATAACTAACAGCGGTAAACCCATGGCAACAATAATTTCATGTATTGGCGCAATTTGCGTGCGTAAATCATCCGGCATGGGCGGGCGATTAGCTTTATATTCAGCATACATATCATTACGAAAGGTTTTCCCTTTGGCATCAAATATCGCCACGATGTTGCCATTGGGATAGTCTTTTTTTAGACTTCTGAACATGTTCAAAACGCCAGTAATAGCACCGGTAGGTTGGCCGTCTAAAGTGGATAAAGCTTGCAAATATGGCACGTGATAAGCACGAAATAAATAAGATGAACCATCGACTAAAATAAGCGGTGATTGGTCAGAAGTTGGCATGATAATTTTATAACTGGGAGAAAGATTGGCTAAGCATGCCATAATCGGCAAATTGTCTCTAGCTATTCATTATATTTAGGCGCATCAATTAGCAATAATTGTGGATAAGTATGTTGAAAACCACAATGAAAAACCTTAAAGCTCTGGCGAACTTTACGGCAACTATTATTTAACTACTTGTATTAGATGAAAAAAGGTAAGTCTGAAATCCTTTTCAAATATTTATTATTATTTTTTTATTATGTGGATAAATAAATCTCTCAGCTTAAATTTAGCTGTTTAATTAACGAACAACATAAATAAGCGAGCTAAGAGGTTACCAGAAAACAACCTCATTACCAGACAATTGTTAAACTATTTTTACCGTTTTATGACACCTTTAAATAACAAAAAAACATAAGCTATATTTGACAAGGGCTAGCTTAATTATATAAATTTAATTGTTGTAAAAATTTAAATAATCTTGGTCTTCACTATGACAAAACATGACAAAATATGACAAAATCGTACATCTATTTTTCCATTCACTGTCACCCCGTTATTACAAAAATATCATCACGCTCAAAGCGACACTAAAGCAATATAAAAAACCTACTTGAGCAACATTAGCTAATAATGAATTAAGTGCCGATCCTTGCAAGGTAAAGCCTTTTTTGATCACATAATAACTTGGCGCCACAAGTAAAATAGTAGTGAGCCAAAGTATAAACGATACCTGTATGGCAAATATTGCATGAATAATTAACGCAGCTGTAATGAGCATAGCGAGTAACATTCTGGCCTTGTGTTCACCTAAAATAACCGCCAAGGTATATTTTTTTACCGCTTGATCCGTAGCAATGTCTCTAATATTGTTCACCAGCATAATGGCGCTGCTATACAATCCTGCACTGGTGGCTAAGCCAAAGGCGAGTAATGAAAGGCTGCCCGTTTGCAAATAATAACTGCCAAGCACTGCCACCCAGCCAAAGAAAATTAACACGGTAACTTCACCCAAAGCATTTGACGCCAATGGAAAGGGTCCAGCACTGTAAGCAAACACGCCTAACAATGACAACACGCCAAGCGCCAATATCCACCAACCCCCTTCAACCACAAGATAAAGCCCTGAAAGCATGGCAACAGTGCATATTAGTGCTAAGCCAAGCTTTATCGCTGATAATGAGATTAAGCCCGCTTGCACCACTCTTACCGGCCCCACTCTTTGTTCGTTATCTACCCCAGATAAACTATCAAAAAGGTCATTCGCTAAATTAACCGCAATTTGCAGTGACATAGCACAGACTAAGGCCGAGAAAAATATAGCCATGTTAATGTCAACCTCACGGGTCGCCAATGCTGTGCCTAATAAAATAGGACCCATGGAGGCGAGTAAAGTGCGAGGCCGAATGGCTAGCCACCAATATTTGATCTGAGATTTGAGCTGAGACTTGAGTGGAGACTTTATTAACATTAGCTTGGCTGTTGAAGTATTAGGGTTATTGACCTTATCTTATATGTAGACAATGACTAGCCAATATTTAGACATAAAAGAAGCTAGATCAACTTAAACTTTGAAAAATAAAAAAACGCTGTACCCTATGATGAATACAGCGTTTACATTAACGCAAAAACACGCTTAATGTCCTAATTAGCTACAGCCTAATGAATTACATAGTGACAAATTCTTCTGCTGAGGTTGGGTGAATAGCCACAGTATTATCAAAGTCAGCCTTAGTTGCGCCCATTTTCATGGCAACCGCAAAGCCTTGTAATAATTCATCGCTACCAAAACCTATGCTATGAATACCCACTATTTTTTCTTCTTTACCTACACAGACTAATTTCATGCGAGTAGGGTCACGATAATCTTCAGTAATCGCTTGATATAAAGCGGTAAATTGAGAGCTGTAAACCTTAACTTGCGCTTCGCCATGCTCTTCTATCGCTTCTTTTTCTGATAAACCCACCGTACCAATAACCGGATGACTAAACACCACTGTAGCTATATTGGAATAGTCTAAATACGAATCTGGCTTATTATTAAACAAACGCTCACATAAGCGGCGTCCAGCAGCGACGGCAACCGGCGTTAACTGGGCTCGGCCAGTATTATCACCAACGGCATAAATACCATCAACATCCGTATTTTGATATTTATCTGTGGGAATAAAACCCCGTTCATCAAGCTCAATACCTGCTGAGGCAATATTAATATTATCGGTTGCTGGCTCACGACCAATCGCCCAAATTAAGCTGTCTACTGGGCCGACACTATGGCCATTTTCTAAATGAATGGTTAATTTGCCATCCTGATGTTTCTCAACCCGCGTTGGCACACTCATGGTGTGTAGTGTTGGACCATGCTTGGCCATTTGCTCTACTAACGTATCGCTTAGCATGTCATCAAAATTACGTAATGGCTTTTCTTTACGCACTAATAAATGAGCTTCGCTGCCTAGCGCATGCAACACACCGGCAAGCTCAACAGCAATATAACCCGCCCCCACCACGGCAACTTTTTCAGGTTGTTCGGTTAAAGCAAAAAAGCCATCTGAGTCAATACCATGCTCAGCCCCTTCAATATCTGGACGACTTGGGCGTCCACCTGTTGCAATGGTAATATGGTCAGCGGTATATAAAACCCCGTCAACGTCTAAGGTGTTTTTATCAACAAACTTAGCAAAGCCTTTGATCACGGTAACGTCATTACTGGCAAAACCACGCGCATAAGCCGCATGAATGCGTTCAATATAAGCTTCTCTGTTTTTTACTAACTTTGACCAGTCAAAGCTTTGTAATGGCGCTTTAAAACCGTAGTCATTCGCGTAGTGTAATGCATCGGCAATTTGTCCGGCATACCACATCGCCTTTTTTGGTACACAACCGACATTCACACAGGTGCCACCAATATGCTTAGCTTCAATAACGGCGGCTTTTTTGCCTAAACGTGCAGCTCGGTTTGCAGAAGCGATACCGCCACTGCCGGCGCCAATCGAAATGTAGTCAAAATGTTGTGTCATATTATTATTCCTATGTGATTATATTGCGCTTAAAGCATCAAGTGATTATATTGCACTTAAAGCATCAAAATTCAAGCATCGCAGCCAATGCCGGTCATTATTGCCTCTTTATGACAGCAAATGACATAATATTTAACGATTAAATTTCAAATTTTTCTCTCAATTGCCTCTCTAGTGTTAAATAGTGAAAGCTACACCTTGATTATCGACTGATCTGCCATTACATCTACAGCATCATCTAGCAAACATGCGAATTTTATGACCAATCCATTATTACAAAAGACATCACTGCCGCAATTTTCTAAAATCAAGCCAGAACATGTTAAACCTGCGGTTGAACAAGCCATCAAAGAGTGTAAAACAGTGATTGCGGATGTATTAGCAAACAATACCCAATTCACTTGGGACAATTTAGTTGCCCCTATTGATGAAGTAAATGATGTGTTAGGTAAATTATGGTCACCCATTTCGCATATGAATTCAGTGGTCAATAGCGATAAGCTGCGCGATGCTTATGAGTCATGTTTACCACTTTTATCTGCATACGGTACTTTTGTTGGCCAGCACGCCGGATTATTTGCGGCCTACCAGCAATTAAATGACAGTGCAGCGTTTACAGCACTTAACACAGCGCAACAAAAAGTCATCAGTAACACCTTAAAAGACTTCAAACTCTCAGGCATTGCACTGAACGAGCAAGATAAAAAGCGCTACGGTGAAATATCGACCCGCTTATCAGAACTTAGCTCAACTTTTGGTAATAATATTCTCGACGCCACGCAAGCCTTTAGCGTTAATATTACTGATGAAGCAGACTTAGCCGGTTTACCTGAAAGCGCAAAAGAAGCGGCACAAGCTTTAGCACAAGCACAAGAAAAAACCGGTTGGTTATTTACCTTAGACATTCCAAGCTACTTACCCGTGATGATCTATTGCGACAATCAAGCGCTACGCGAAAAAATGTATCGCGCCTATGTTACCCGCGCCTCTGAAATAGGGCCAAACGGCGGCGAATATGACAACAGCCCTATTATGGCGGAATTACTTTCTTTGCGTCATGAAATTTCCAACTTACTAGGATTTAACAGCTTTGCCGATAAATCATTGGCAACAAAAATGGCCAATAACAGCCATGAAGTATTAGGCTTTTTAGAAGACCTAGCGGTTAAGTCAAAAGCGCAAGGTGAACAAGACTTAGTCGAAGTGACCGCCTTTGCGAAACAAAATTTTGCCCAAAGTGATTTACAAGCATGGGATTTACCCTATTACAGTGAAAAACTAAAACAAGAGCGTTACGCCATTTCTGACGAAGAACTACGACCTTATTTCCCTGAAAGCAAAGTGGTTGCCGGCTTATTTGAAGTGGTGCATCGCTTGTTTGGTTTAAATATCAGCGAACGTAAAGGGGTAGATACTTGGCATAAAGATGTCAAATTTTTCGATGTCTTTGACAGTAAACAGCAACGTCGAGGCAGCTTCTATTTAGACTTATACGCCCGTTCGAAAAAACGTGGCGGCGCTTGGATGGACGATTGTGTCGGCCGTCGTGAATTAGCTAATGGCGACATTCAATACCCAGTTGCTTACCTGACCTGTAATTTTAATGGCCCAGTTGGGAATAAACCGGCATTATTTACCCATGACGAAGTCGTGACCTTATTCCATGAATTTGGCCATGGTATTCATCACATGCTAACGCAAATTAACGCCGCGGGTGTTTCGGGTATCGACGGTGTGCCGTGGGACGCGGTTGAACTACCTAGCCAGTTTTTAGAAAACTGGTGCTGGCAGCCAGAAGCACTTGCCTTTATTTCAGGTCACTACCAAACTGATGAAGCTTTACCGCAAGACATGCTCGACAAAATGTTAGCGGCCAAGAACTTTCAATCCGCAATGCAAATGATCCGCCAACTTGAATTCAGCTTGTTTGATTTTAAAATGCATGCAGAATATTGCCCAGAAAAAGGTGATCAAATTCAGCAAGTGCTAGATAAAGTACGCCAAGACTACGCGGTTATTAAAGCGCCTGAGTTCAACCGTTTTCAACACAGCTTTGGCCATATTTTTGGTGGCGGTTATGCCGCTGGCTATTATAGCTACAAATGGGCCGAGGTATTATCAAGTGACGCTTTTTCTCGCTTTGAAGACGAAGGTATTTTCAACCAAAGCGTGGGTCATGACTTTTTAACCAATATACTGGAAATGGGCGGTTCAAAAGAGCCAAGCGAACTCTTTCAAGCCTTCCGTGGTCGACAGCCCAATATAGATGCCTTACTACGTCATAGTGGCATCACAGGTTAATCACAATGGCATTAGAAAAATTTGACGATATTTATCAACGCGCCGCTGCTCGCAAAGGCGGTGCGGCTAGACTTAATATATTATTAGGCCCAGGTAACCGAGATCATTTATTACCCACAATAACTGACGACAGATTTTTATCTGAGTTCAGTAAAAAGGTTTTTCAATCGGGTTTTGTTTGGCGCGTAGTGGAAAATAAATGGCCCAATTTCGAAGAAAGCTTTTTCAATTTTACTATTGAAAAAGTCTTAATGATGCCGGAAGAAATGATGGAGCGAAAAGCCAGCGATCCTAAAATAATCCGTAACTTTAATAAAGTTAAAACCATTAAAGCTAATGCGCTGATGATCTTTGACCAGCAGCAACAAGGCCATAGCTTTGCTGAATTTATTGCCCAGTGGCCCAGTGCTGACATTATTGGCTTATGGGCTTATTTGAAAAAACAGGGTCAACGCCTAGGCGGAAATACTGGGCCTTATGCGCTGCGCGCGTTAGGTAAAGACACCTTTATTCTGAGCCGAGATGTTGAAGCTTACTTTCGCGCTCACGACATTATTACTGGTGGTATTCAAACAAAATCTAGCTTAAACGCCATTCAAACAAGCTTTAATGACTGGCAAACACAGTGTGACTTGTCACTCGGCCAACTCAGTCGTTTAATTGCTTACGCGACGGGTGATAATCATGTTCATTTAGAAGAGGTTATCGATGCTGAATAACATTGCTGTTGCCTATGTAGATTCTGTCGATGTCGACAAGGCAAAAAAAATCGCCAAAAAATGGCAACTTGATTATATCGGTGATATTGCCGCAATAAAAAATCATCCTCACTTACTGTTTGCCTTACAAGTTAATATGCAACGCTTAGAACTGAGTAAACTTGATGAGCCAAAAATTGGCGCTATTTGCGTTGATTTTGTTGATGGCGCAACCGCCCATCGGCGAAAATTTGGTGGTGGCCGAGGTCAAGATATTGCTAAAGCGGTGGGCTTAAAACATGGTTTTACCCCCAAGGTACTAGATGCCACCGCCGGCTTAGGCCGTGATGCCTTTGTCTTAGCGACCTTAGGTTGTTACGTAACCATGATGGAACGTATGCCGATTGTAGCCGCCTTACTCGAAGACGGTTTAGAGCGTGCAAAACTCAGCACTGAAATTAATGATATTACCGAGCGCATGAGTTTAATTAGCTCGTCATTGATTGCAGATATTCCGTTAGCCCAACAACCGGATGTAATTTACCTTGATCCTATGTATCCGCACCGTGAGAAGTCAGCTGCAGTTAAAAAAGAAATGCGCGTATTTCAATCGCTAGTGGGTGAAGACCTGGATGCAGACAACTTACTAGCACCCGCCATTGCCTTAGCCAAATATCGTGTGGTGGTTAAACGCCCAAGCTATGCACCACCGCTAGCCGGTAAAGCACCGTCAACCAGTATTAATATGAAAAAAAATCGCTTTGATGTTTATGTAAATCAAGCGATCCCGAAAAATAATTAACGAACTATAATTAACGAACTATAATTAACGAAATATGGGCATGCTCTGTACTTTGCATGCCTTATTTTTAATCCTGTCATGTTTTGCCCTTGCTCCCTAGAACGACCAAACTTCACACTGCCATCACTGCAATTAACGCTCTGAATTGAGTTATCCAACAGGGCTATCGAGCTTTGAGATACTTTCGTCTGGCGCCGCGTTGGTCGTCACGTATTGTACGGTTGTGCAGGTAACCACATCGCCAAGCACATTGACTGAGGTTCGGCACATGTCTAATATCCGATCAACCCCAAGAATCAGTGCAATACCGGCAGCGGGTATACCCACACCTTCGAGTACCATGCTTAAAATGATAATCCCTGCTCCTGGCGTTGCGGGTGAGCCAATCGATGCCGCCACCGACATAGTGACAATAAATATATAACTGGTTAAGGTTAAATCGACATGAAAAACCTGCGCAAGAAATACTGTCGCTACGCCTTGATAAAGTGCCGTTCCTGTCATATTAATGGTTGCCCCCAATGGCACTAAGAATCGGGAGATTTCAGGTTTTACTTTTAACTTATCTTCAACAACTTGCAAGGTTAATGGCATTACCGCAGCCGAGCTACTGGTGGAAAACGCCAGTAAAAGTAACTCTCGCACGTTCACAAAAAACTCGCCAAAACGCTGTGCCAAGGTTATTTTGGCGACAATAAAATAAGCAATCGCAATAATCAATAGGCCTAATAATACCGTGGCCATGTAAATAGCCATGCCGGTTAGCACATTCAAACCAAGGTTGGCGACTAAGCGGGTAATTAAGCCAAAAACAGCTAAAGGTGCTAAGAGCATGGCCCATGACACAATACGTAAACTTACCTCTTGTAAAGCACCTAAAAGGTCAAATAATGGTTTAGACTGCTGCGCAGGAATAGACAGTAAAGCCGCGCCTAAAACGGCGGCAAACAATATAACTTGCAACATTTCACCAGACGCCATAGATGCCAGTGGATTTTTAGGTATCAGGGCTGAAACTTTACTAGGGAACTCTGCGGCGGCAGGAAATCCTTTAGCCACGTTATTAACCATAGGTGCCACGTTAGCATCAATTAATGAGGTGGCATCAACAAAATTCCCTGGTTGTATATTAAGCGCTAGCACAATCCCCACTGCGGCGGCAAATGCCGTTGATACCATGATAAATAATAAAGCGATCATGCCATTTTTTTTCATCGCTGCCGGATTATTATTAGCCGCCAGCCCTCTCACAATTGAAGCAACCACCAAGGGCACAACAATCATTTGAATAATCGCTAAAAACACTTGTCCGGGTAAGGCAAGCCAAGCCGTTATAATTTTAACGGTTCCAGCTGAAAGCAAGCCTAAATCAGGCCCCATTAACACGCCAAAAATAACCCCTAGTGCTAAGGCAATGATAACTTTCAGCCATAATTTACCTTCAACCAACTTATCAAATTGGTCAGCTAAGTTTTTTAATGGATTAAAAAATAATTTTGATTGTGTCATTTTTATTCCTGATTATTAATGCTGGTTTTACCCTTACACTACCAGCTCACCCTTGATTAATGGCGTAACCAAAGATTGAGAATTTTCCTGATATAAGCATAATAACTATTAGTGTAATTACCATGACAACGAGCGCTAAAATCAGGAAAGATTAAGATCATTTTGATTAATATCAAGCTTTCACAAGTCCTCACTGTTAGGAAACGAGTGATAACGCTTAAGCAGCAATATTTCAGAGCGCTTAAAACACAGCCATTAAATGATATAATAATTATTCATGCATTTACGTGCGCAGTACCTCGCATTATTCTAAACTAAAAGCAGGTTTATTTAGCTAGTGCGCGCATGGTAAAGTCTTTACGTATACTTAAGAAAAAGAAATGGATATAAGCTTGCTCATATTATCGATAAGCCTAGATTTCTTTGTAGAAACTATACTCGAGCCGCACAATTAAAATTATCTATGTAAATCCGTAAAACGGCTTTTATCTCAATAACCACAACAATGGAAATATTATGATCACATTAAATGCAACTATGCCTGATGGGCAACTTCAAGAATTAAAAGATGGTGAGATGATCACCCACAAAACGTCAGAACTTTTCGCTAACAAAAAAGTGGTGATGTTTGCTGTACCTGGCGCCTTTACCCCAACCTGTTCGGTAACGCATTTACCTGGCTATGTGGTTGCTGCTGACGAGTTAAAAGCAAAAGGCGTTGACGCTATTATTTGCGTCGCGGTTAATGACGCTTTCGTAATGTCAGCTTGGGGTAAAGCACAAAATGCTGAAAACCTGATGATGTTGGCTGATGGCGATGGTAGCTATACCAAAGCACTGGGTCTTGAAATGGACACAGCAGCGTTTGGTGGCTTACGCTCGCAACGCTATTCTATGGTGATCGACAATGGTGTTGTAACAAACTTAAACGTTGAAAAGCCTCAAGAATTTGAAATCAGTAATGCTGAAACTATTCTTAAACAGCTGTAAAAGCAATTTAATCTGCTATTAAAGCAAAAAGGGAGCAATGGCTCCCTTTTTATTGCCCACTGTTTTTTTACCGGTTACAGCAAGACAAATAACCCTCGAAGTAAATAACCTCAAGGCTAGGTAAGCAAGCCAGCGAATATTAGAGAGCAACAAGCGCTTTTTTATCGTATCGCGCTAGTGCCTTATCTCACCTATAACGCTGTTTTTTTAAAACATAAATTAGATTTTTTCGTTGATATCAAAGTAAAATCAACAAAAAAAAAGCCTACCTATTAATTGAGGTAAGCCTTTTGTATTTGCCCAGCTATTGTAAAGTTTTTTGTCAAGCTAGGAGCTTATACTCAATCAACTTAGTCGTTAGTTACTCGTCGTCAGTTTGCTTTATCATTTCGATGCGATAACCGGTTGGCGCATTAATATCAGTTTCAGCGATTAAAAATAGCTCATCTGACTCTGCATCCAGTATCAGTTGAAAACTCGATAAAATAATCTCACTACTATCTACCTCTGCTATTGCAAACACCTGATACGTATTGTTTTGTAGGTAAATTGATTCAGGCTGAGTATACACAGCGCTGCGGTTATACAGGGCGGTTTCTATGGTTTCATTACTACGAACAAAATAGAATTTTACCAGATTAAAATCGTCACTATCGACTAAATCAATCATGGTGATTTTATGATCGTAGATACTTTCACGCGTACTATTAGGGACCACAAGCGAATTAATGGTCACTTCAATTTCATCAACAATACCATCACCATCCTCATCTACGTCACCATCGCCGTCATGATCAACATTTTCTTCATTTAAATAAAAGAAAACGGTTTTATTGCTGTTTTCAGCCAAGCTTAGTAAGTGGTTACTTAAAAGGCGTTCTGAGCTACCTGGAATCAATAAATCTAGGCTGTAATCCCCCTTGTTCTGCACTATTGTCGAACTGAAGTTACCCTGCGCAAGTGCTGTTATTTCAGCTTCATCGTCAACACCATTAATATAAATATCCAAGCTACCGGTATAATTTGGGATTAGTTCATGTGCTTTAATCGCGTTATAGGCTCTAAACTGTGCTTCAGAATCTGTGTCTAAATGCTCGGTTATTGATGAGTTGGACATTCTATCCAAGGCATAAGGGGAAACACCTGAACCGGTATTTTCGCGCACAATCATCACATACTGTGCCGCATAGGCATAATCTATCTCGTCTGAAGTAAACAAAACCTCTTGAGTACCCGACTTAGTGATATAGAAAATATATTCGTCTTGGTCAAATTTTTGATTATCTGATAACTGCTTATAGTTATATTGACCCACTAATATGGCTTCATTAAAGCTTTCATCCGACCCTGACATGTAAAAATCAACACCGACTGACTCTGGGTGTAAATTTAACACTCGTAAGTTAAATAAGTCCTCCTCATCATCCTCGTCATCGTCAAGTACCTCGATACTGTAGCTTTCAACTTGTGGCGACGTAATATCATCAGTTAGCACTAATAGTTGAATAGTATCTGTGGTTACTGCAATTTGTCCTTGCGCAACTATCTCTAAATCGTCTCGGTCGCTGCTGTCTTCATCTTGCCAAGCCATTTCATAAAAATAGTTGTTGGTCTCTATTTCAAATTTACTTAAGGCTTCAGTGTAGGCAACGCCATTAAAGCTTACTTCATAATTATCGGCGTCGTCGTCATCGTCTGATTCGAGGTCTTGATCAAGGGTTAAAATAATATCAGGAGCATTTTTCGAACTATTGTAAAATTTAACATAACCGACATTATCACTATCATCACTGCCGCCACAGCCAGCAAGTACTAATAATGCTGATGAAAATAACACTAGCTTTGCAGACGAAATAGTTGAAAATAGGTTGGATTTTAAGCGCATATATTGTTCCAATAAAGTTAATGGCTATCACTGCGCAGAGGTCGCTGCCAGAGAGTTTATGCTTACAGCTGAAACAGCTAAAAAGCACTTTGTAGAGCTGTATTTTAGGATTAAGTTCGAGAATTCACAGTATCTTTGCACTTCTTTACTTATCTATACCTTTCTTTACAAAACTCACTTACCGCGTTAGCTTTGGATTAAAAAACTTTGCGCTTTATCTTATCGCCCTGCTTCGTCATCTCACGTATAATGCTGGCATTTAAAGCATAAATTAGGGTATTTCGTTGATATTTTCTGATGTAGTTATTATTGGTGCCGGCGCCGCAGGTTTAATGGCAGCAGCAACTGCGGGCTATCGAGGCCGCAGTGTTACTGTGGTTGATATGGGTAAAAAACCGGGCAGAAAAATTTTAATTTCTGGTGGTGGTCGCTGTAATTTCACTAATGAAAATGCCAGTCCAGAAAATTACTTATGCCAAAACCCTCATTTTGCAAAATCTGCCCTTAGCCGTTATAGCGCGCAAGACTTTATTGAGCTTGTTGACCGCCATGGCCTTAATTATCATCATAAAACCATAGGGCAGTTATTTTGTGACAACAGTGCTCAAGACATCGTTGATATTTTGATGACCGAATGTGAATGGGCCGGTGTCAATATTGCCATGCGCAGCGAAGTGATCTCAGTCAACCAAAATGCGACCGGTTATGAAGTCATTACCGCCGATGAAAGCTACCAATGTGAGTCATTAATTATTGCCTCGGGTGGCTTAACCATGCCGAAATTAGGTGCCAGCCCAATTGGCTATAAAGTTGCCGAACAATTTGGCCTGAAGGTATTACCGACAATCGCCGCATTAGTGCCCTTTACCTTGCACGATCACGACAAACAAAAGTTTGATGGGTTATCAGGTATCAGCATAGCGACTGAAGTTTCCAGTGAAGATGGCACAAAATTCAAAGAAAATATTTTATTCACCCACCGTGGTTTATCTGGCCCCGCTATCTTACAAATTTCGTCATTCTGGCGTGCAGGACAAGCGGTAACCATTAACTTACTGCCAGCATCACCTGTCGATGAGTTAATCAATGAATGGCGTGAAACCAGTGGGCAAAAATCATTAAAAAATATGCTCTCAACTGTGCTACCCAAGCGCTTTATTGAAGCTTTAGTGAAACAAAAAGATATTCCTGATAAAGCCATCAACCAAATCAGTAATGACGAAGTTACTTACCTAGGCCAATATCTACATCACTGGAAAATAAAGCCCAATGGCACGGAAGGCTACCGCACGGCTGAAGTGACTTTAGGTGGCGTAGACACTGACGAAATATCATCAAAAACCTTCGAAGCGAAGAAAGCCAAAGGCTTATATTTTATTGGTGAAGCAATAGATGTAACCGGTTGGTTAGGCGGCTATAATTTCCAGTTTGCCTGGAGCAGCGGCGTAGCTTGTGGGCAAGCGGTTTAATAGTTGCTTATGTTTATGATTTGCTAATAGGGTTTTCGCGTATTTAGCTTAATATCACTAGTTCAATAGACATTAAGTTTTCTATTGAACTAATTACTTCAGATCGCCTTAGGTAATCTAAAACAATCGCTTTTCAAAGTCGTACTCGAGCAAAACAGCTTTAAGCCCGCGTGATTTTTAGTGACCGTAGGTAAGATTAACTTGTTTTTCCAGCAAAACGACCCTGGCAGAAAAATCATCTCATTAGTAATCAGCTTGAGATAACTTATAATGCTCTTTAATACTTAATCTTTGCTTGGCAATACTGTCAAAGGCTGTTTGATAAGTTTCTATGACGTTATCTGGTGTATTGATATTAAATGCCAAGTAATTTGCCTTTTTGTTAACCACCCACACCTGTTCATATTCATTAACATCAAACTTAAGTTGTGTCGCTAAATGGGCAAAACCATGAGTAGCCACAACGATCATGTCAACACGGTCTGCTTGCATCATTAGAAAGGCTTGTTTTAATTGAGACGTTGTTGCCATATTCGGCGAGGGAAAACCCACTTGCTGCAGTGATATTTCTGAAATATCACCTTGCACTGTTGCAACGGTATTGTCAAAAACTTGCCCTAAACTGGAAAAGTTAAAGTTTTTTGATTTTTTTGCTATCAAAACATAAGTAGAGGAGAAAAAAGGCCCTACCCATTTAAATAAACCTTCACGCGCTTGAGTTTTAGACACAGTCAATAAAGCGGTATTATTTTTATCCAAGGTAAATCTATAGCCACGTACCCAAGGTACTAAAAATATTTTTTGTTCTGGTAGCTTTAGATGTTTCCATATCGCCTTTAATGTATCGACTGAAATCCCTTTAAGCTTATCATTTTCTATATAATTAGCCGGTGGGTAATTTTCGGTGTAAAAAGTAATATTTTCAATAGATGATGGATATTGAAATGCCTTTAGCTGAGGCAGCAATAAAAAAAACAACCCCATTGATTTTAAAATAAATTTTTTCATTAAAAGATGAATATCAAGCTCTTGGTGAATCATGATAACAAAATTTCGCATATTAATTAAGCTGATCGATACCTATATTACCTTTACTAAAGCACTGCTATATTCTTATATATTAAATTCATCGTCCTATGATTAACTAGCCAGGTTACTGAATTTTTATTGCACAAATACTATATTTTTTTAGCACTTTTTTTCTTATCTGTTGGGAAGAGTTATTTTTAATCGCGTACTTCAAAGGTAAAACTTTTGTTGTCATCAAGCATACTATCGCTGAGCTATGGTCTCTAATTTAGTCTTTGCTGGCATGCTCCTGCTTGATAAAGAGCGACCATTTTTTGCTACGAGTGAGTAGCCTGCAGAAAAATTTAGCCGGTTAGTTTAATGATTTTCCTAGCCATCAATAGGGCATCTCGTATACCTTAGTAGCATTCAAATTTTGACGGAAAATAATCTTGCAGCCAATGATTCAAATCACCGATGTTAATAAGGTTTATGCTAGTGGTTTTCAAGCACTTAATAATATTAACTTATCAATAAAACCTGCTGAAATTTTTGCCTTGTTAGGCCCTAATGGTGCCGGTAAAACCACACTCATTAGTGCTATTTGCGGCATTGTTGATGCAACCTCTGGACAAATCACTGTTGACGGTAAAGATATTGTTAGCGATTACCGACACACCCGTAAACTTATTGGTTTAGTGCCACAAGAGTTGACCACAGATGCCTTTGAAACAGTGTGGACTACTGTGTCATTTAGTCGTGGTTTATTTGGCAAAAAACCCGATCCCGCTTTTATCGAAAAAACACTTAAATCATTGTCACTTTGGAATAAAAAAGATAGCCGTCTCATCGAGTTGTCTGGCGGTATGAAACGCCGAGTGATGATTGCTAAAGCACTGTCTCATGAACCGGCTATTTTATTTTTAGATGAACCCACGGCAGGCGTTGATGTAGAACTGCGCAAAGACATGTGGCAATTGGTACGACAATTACGTGACGATGGCGTCACTATTATTTTAACCACACATTATATTGAAGAAGCGGAAGAGATAGCAGACCGTATTGGCGTGATTAAAAATGGTCAACTTATTTTGGTTGAAGATAAAATAACGTTAATGAATCAATTAGGTACCAAGCAGTTGATCCTAGATTTAAAAGAACCCTTAACTGAAATACCCGCCAATATCGCTGATTTTAATTTACAGCTTAAAAATGATGGACTGCAGTTAATTTATAGTTATGACACCACCGAAGAGCACACGGGAATTTCTGTTTTACTGCAGCATTTGTCAGTTGCCGGTATTGCCTTTAAAGATATCAAAACCGACCAAAGCTCACTAGAAGACATATTTGTCTCATTAGTAAGGGAAACAACATGAATCGTTACGCTGTTGCGGCTATTTATAAATTTGAAATGGCTCGTACTAAACGCACTATTTTTCAAAGTATTATTTCTCCAGTAATTTCTACCTCACTTTATTTCGTGGTTTTTGGCTCGGCGATTGGCTCTCGTATCACTGAAATAGGTGGCGTTAGCTACGGTGCTTTTATTGTACCGGGATTAATAATGCTATCGCTATTAACCCAAAGTATTTCTAACGCGTCATTCGGTATTTATTTTCCAAAATTTACCGGCACTATTTATGAATTACTTTCTGCACCAGTATCTTCTTTTGAAGTGTTACTCGGATATGTTGGTGCGGCAGCGACTAAGTCAACGTTATTAGCCTTGATTATTTTAGCCACCGCGCATTTTTTCGTTCCACTTGAAATAGCCCATCCCTTTTGGATGTTATTCTTTTTAGTGATGACCGCCATTACCTTTAGTTTGTTTGGTTTTATTATTGGTATCTGGGCCGACAATTTTGAGAAGCTACAAGTGATCCCTCTGATTATTATTACCCCACTAGTTTTCTTAGGAGGCACCTTTTATTCTGTCAGTATGTTGCCGCCCTTTTGGCAAACAGTAACGCAGTTTAACCCGGTATTTTATTTAATCAGTGGCTTTCGATGGAGTTTTTATGAAGTGGCTGATGTAAGTTTAATCACAAGTCTTTGTGTGATGGGCGGCTTTTTAGCCTTGTGTTTATTAGCGGTTACTTGGATATTTAAAAGTGGTTATCAGATAAGAAAATAATAAGGTTAAGCTAAAACATTACACAGCATTTTTTACTGTTTAAACATGCTGTGTTTTTCTGAAAATTTATATTTTTTATGCCTGTTAATTTCGGTATTTAAAGCTAATGATTCAACCGCTTGATGGTCAAGTTATTAATGATAGTGACTCATAATTAGGCAAAATACTGCCTGAGCCTGCCAACCAAATTACTCAAGATAAACTATGGTGAATAAGTGTCTCTATGGCACTTATTTGGCTATCACTCGACTCTCATTCAACACTCATTCAATCTCGTCCCACAACATGGTTTTTGAAACAACCAACGCACCCTACTTTCCACAAGTGATAAGTACCAATGTTTACTCTGATAAAACCGGCTCAGTCGGCTTAGCCAGCAAGGTAAAAGTATAGACATAGCCATAAATAGCGGTAATTACTATACTAGGGGCAACAGTTAACCATAAGTTGGGGGTTTGATTAACGAAGTTAACCCCGATAGCAATACTCGATTGGATCGCTATCGGCAACAGTGGTACCAACAAGGTGCCGGGTATCGCGTTGTTACTTAGGTATTTGGCCGAGCTGTTTAAGGCGTTTCTGAAGCTTCTAAAAATAGCGATATTTTGTTTGGTTTTAGCATGTACCGTGCAAATAATAGGCACAATAAAGATTAAAGATAGATAACTTTGGCCAAATTTTGATACCAGCTTTTCCAGTATAAAAGTAAATAAAAGCGTAATAGTGGCACTTAATGTACCTTGTACTAACGCCGATCTTAAGACCAATGCTTGATCATCACTGGCAATACTATTAGCCCAATATGACCAGGCGAAATAGAAAAAAATGAGATAAGGGCAGAAAGAATCAGTCTTACTCTAGATGACATATAAAGTTGCCTTACCTATGTTTTCGTTGTGTTTAGTTACATGAGTTGTGCATTAATGGGTGAAACGTATTGACGCGATAAAGCCGCACTCGCAATAGATATTTAAGCTCAGCACGCTGTTGCCATTTCCCTGATTTTAATAACACTGCCAGCCATTTATGTTTTGTTGTCATTTTAGGGCTTGGTGTTGCTCATAATCGCTCATTACATCATCATTATCTATAAAATTTTGCAGTAACATAGGGTTAATTAACTTACTGCCTATCCTGATACTGTTTAAAATATTGCAATACTTAATTCCGCAATGCAGAATAACATCATAAGATTCAAAAATTTCACGTCTTTCTAAAGACAATAAATACCTTAAGGCTGTAGATGAAATACTATCCCAGAGTGCTGATATTAGCTGTGGCACTGATCCTGTCTGGCGGCTTTCTAGCTAATCAAATACAAACTAATGGCGGTACGGTAAAAGTGAGTCATGTTCGCTTTGCCGGCAACGACGGCATTATTACCCACGCACGGCTTTACGTACCTAATAGCGTTTCAAACGCAAACCCAGCACCTGGCATTGTTGCTACACACGGTTATATCAACTCAAATGAAACCCAAGCAGTTTTTGCCCTCGAGTTTGCGCGACGTGGTTACGTTGTACTAGCGCCGGATCAAACCGGCCATGGTTATTCAGATCCCGCCGCTTTCGCTAATGGCTTTGGCGGTATAGATACACTGGCTTATATCAAGACATTGCCGTTCGTTGATCAAAATAATATTGGCCTTGAAGGTCACTCTATGGGCGGTTGGGCATCACTTGTGGCCGCCGGTGTCTATCCAAACGATTACCAATCATTGGTGATACTGGGTTCATCACCCGGTACTTATGGTGCGCCTGAAGGAACTCCAGATTGGCCGCGTAATATCGCGGTTATTTTTTCCAAATACGATGAGTTTTCATCGCTGATGTGGGGCGTTGATATACCAACAGACATCATAAAAACTGATAAAATTAAAACTCTGTTTGATACCCCTGAAGACGTCATTGCGGGCAAACTTTATGGCAATATTGCAGACGGTAGCGCACGCATTTTTCATCAACCAGCGGTTACTCATCCTGGCGTTCACTTTTCATCGGTAGCAATAGGACATGCTATCGACTGGTTTGATCAAACTTTAGCCGGTGCACATCCCATTCCATCCACCGACCAAATTTGGCTATGGAAAGAAATCGGCACATTACTGGCTTTAATCGGTATGGTCATACTCATCGCGCCTGCCCTAAGCAGGCTAGTTCAAACCTCAACATTCAATTCACTTAAAGCATCAACACCTAAATTGTTCAGTTTAACCGGACGAAGTTGGTGGCTAGGCGCACTGATATTTACCACCTTGCCGGCACTAACACTGTTCCCGTTTAAAGGCATCAGCGAAACGCTAGGATGGCAAGCATCAGCTTTGTTCGCTCAAAACATCAGCACTCAAATTATAGTATGGGCACTGCTGACTGGGCTTATTTCAATGTCACTGTTTCTACTTTGGCATTTTTTGTTGAACCGTAAAACCAGAGCTAGTTTTGCAAGCTATGGCTTAACTTGGCACGGCCGAGTGCAATTATCCTCTATTGCGCACTCATTTTTATTGGCATTTTCTGTTGTTGGCGTACTTTATACATCGCTTGTATTAACCGACTATTTATTTGATGTCGACTATCGTATTTGGGTCTTTGCCATCAAACTGTTAAGCCCGTTGCAAATGGGTATTGCTCTGTTATATCTGCTTCCGTTCAGCCTGTTTTTTATCATTGTGGCTACCGTGTTACATGGCCAACTGCGGCGCGATAACTGGAGCTTTAGTCAGGAGCTAGGGGTGAACTGGCTGTTATTGAACCTTGGTTATCTGCTGTTGTTGATCGCACAATATACGCCGCTGCTAATGGGTAAGACACTGTTAATAGCCAGTGAGCCATTGTGGTCGATTATCGCATTGCAGTTTGTGCCATTAATGACCATAGCGTCAGTCGTTTTTACGATCGCCTACCGTGTTACCGGTCGGGTTTATACCGGCGGCTTTATTAACGCCATGATCATCACTTGGGTGATTGTGGCGAGTCAAGCAACACATTACGCATTTTGATTAATGTTTCACCCGCTAAAATTATTCTGTTATTAATACGCCTGCAGATACTTTTCAGTATTGTTAATGATAATGTGGCTAAGTAAAAATTTTTAACATCATTGTCTGCAGACTGATAAAGGAAAAATTATGAGTGATAATAACAAGATAAAAGCATCTGATTTATTTGTGCAAGCACTGGAAGCTGAAGGGGTAGACCATATATTTGCGGTACCAGGAGAAGAAAACTTGGAGATGGTCGAATCCTTACGAAAATCATCCATTAAATTAGTCTTAACTCGCCATGAACAGGGTGCTGGGTTTATGGCGGCTACTTATGGTCGCCTTACTGGCAAAGCCGGTGTTTGCATGGCTACACTGGGGCCTGGAGCAACAAATTTAGCAACGCCTGCCGCTTATGCTCACTTAGGGGGTATGCCCTTAATTATGATCACGGGACAAAAGCCGATTAAAAAATCAAAGCAAGGCCAGTTCCAGATTATCGACATAGTTGGCTTGTTTGATCCTATTTGTAAAATGTCTAAACAAATTGTCCACGGTGATACTATTCCTTCATTAGTGCGCGAAGCTTTCCGCCTTTGTGAAGAAGAACGCCCAGGCGCGGTGCTTTTAGAGTTACCCGAAGATATTGCCGCTGAAGAATGTACCCCGGGAGTAATGCACCCCCATAAACGGCTTTACGCTAGCCCTAATGATTTGGCCCTAGAAGAAGCAGTAGCCTTAATAAAAAGCGCTAAAATGCCCTTAATACTAATTGGCGCTGGCGCAAATAGGCAAAATGTTCGAGAGGCAATGTGTAGCTTTGTTCACTCAACACGTATTCCGTTCTTTGTTACGCAAATGGGTAAAGGCGTAGTTGATGAACGCTCAAGTCTATTTTTAGGTACTGCAGCGTTATCAGCAGGCGATTATTTACATTGTGCCATTGAACGTGCAGATTTAATTATTAATATTGGCCATGATGTTATTGAAAAGCCGCCATTTTTTATGGAAGAAGGCGCTAAGAAAGTGATTCATGTTAATTATAAATCTGCCCAAGTTGATCAAGTTTATTTTCCACAATTAGAAATTATTGGCGATTTAGCCGCTTCTGTTAATGCCTTAAAAAATAAGTTAGTCGGAGAGGTTGAGTTCGATAGAAGCTATTTTGATAAAATAAAACTCGCCATTGAGCAGCATATTGAAGTGGGAGCAGATGACGAGCGTTTTCCTATTATTCCACAACGCTTTGTAGCTGATATTCGCAAGGTGATGGGCGAAAAAGATATTATCGCTTTAGATAATGGTATGTATAAACTCTGGTTTGCCCGTAACTATAAAGCTTATCAACCCAATACCGTATTACTTGATAATGCCCTTGCCACCATGGGAGCAGGCCTGCCGTCAGGTATGATGGCTGCAATGCTAAATCCTGACCGACGCGTGATGGCAATATGTGGTGATGGCGGTTTTATGATGAATTCACAAGAATTAGAAACCGCTATTCGTTTAGGCTTGAACTTAGTGGTCACCGTGTTAAATGACAATGCTTACGGCATGATCCGTTGGAAGCAAACCAGTTCTGGTTTTGCTGATTGGGGTTTAGAGTTTAACAATCCTGACTTTATTAAATACGCAGAAAGTTATGGCGCAACCGGTCATAGAATCACTTCTGCTGACAATATTATTGCTACTTATGAAAAAGCATTTTCAGCTGGCGGAGTTCACCTGGTAGAACTGCCCGTTGATTACTCTGAAAATCAAAAAGTATTAGTGGATGAATTGGCAGCAAAGGTTTGTTTACTATAGAGCTATTATTTTTTATATGGCTTGTTAACAAGCGACTTTTAACTTATTAAAGAGCATATTATGACCGAATTAGACAAAAGCAAAAGCGCTGAAACGTTCGATATTGTTAACCCTTATGATCAAACTTACTTAGGGTCTTTACCCTTAGTCACCTGGGATGATATTGACAAAGATTTAGCCACTGCTCAGCAACTATTTAAAGACCGCCAGCAATGGCTTCCTGCCTTTGAGCGGATCAATATTCTCAAAAAAACAGCGATATTGATTTCACAAAGAGCAGATGAATTAGCGCTTTTAATCGCCAGTGAAGGCGGAAAGCCGCTAGTTGATGCCCGTGTAGAAGTTACTAGAGCTATTGACGGCGTAGAGCTTTGTGCGAAAGAAATATCAGCATTAACCGGTAAACAAATCCCAATGGATTTAACCCCAGCTGGTGCGGGCAGAATCGCCTTTACGACCAAAGAGCCTATTGGTGTTGTGGTTGCTGTTTCAGCGTTTAATCATCCATTAAATTTAATTGTCCATCAAGTCGCGCCAGCGATAGCTGCCGGTTGTCCTGTGCTAGTTAAACCTGCACGAGATACGCCATTATCTTGTAAAGCATTTGTTGATATCTTACATCAAGCCGGATTACCGGCACAGTGGTGCCGTTTTATTATGTGCGAAACGTCTATCTCTGAAAAAATGATCACCGACCCTCGTGTCGCCTTTTTCAGTTTTATTGGTTCAGCCAAAATAGGCTGGATGTTGCGCTCTAAATTGGCGCCCGGTACACGTTGTGCATTAGAGCATGGCGGAGTTGCCCCAGTTATTATTGAAGAAAGTGCCGATATTGCAGCGATGATCCCAAGTTTACTAAAAGGCGGATTTTATCATTCAGGACAAGTGTGTGTGTCTGTACAACGTATTTTTGCGCCTAGGGAGCAAGCCAGCGCTATCGCACAAATGTTGGCTGACGGCGCAGAAAAAATTATTGTCGGTAACGCAATTGATGAAGCGACCGAATGCGGGCCACTTATTCGTCCTAAAGAAGTTGATCGTGTTGAGGCCTGGGTTGATGAAGCCGTATCGGCAGGCGCAACCCTAGTCACCGGCGGTAAACGTCTGGGTGAAAGCACTTATGCGCCCACCGTGCTACTTGCCCCCCCCGTTGATGCCAAAGTATCTACCATGGAAATTTTTGGCCCTGTGGTTTGTGTCTATGGCTATGACGATATTGACCAAGCCATTGTTCAAGCTAATTCGTTGGAATATGCCTTTCAAGCCTCGGTGTTTACCAAAAACCTTGATATAGCCATGAAAGCGGTACAGGCATTGGACGCTACAGCAGTAATGGTCAATGACCATACGGCTTTTCGTGTTGATTGGATGCCTTTCGCTGGACGTAAACAATCGGGTTATAATACCGGTGGTATCGCTTATACCATGCACGATATGTCTCAGGATAAAATGGCAGTTATTAAGCTCTAACGTTAATAATCTGCGCTATAACTATCCATTAAAAAAAGAGTCTCTAATTATTAGCGACTCTTTTTTTTACACTAGGTAACTTAAAAATTATTGCACCGTGATATTGCACCGCGATAATTCGTTCAACATCTGCGCAGCGTTATTATGCCAACAGATAAAGTGTGACTAAACATAACTTGAAAATAAATCTACCTGTGCTGAAGCGTTAATACAATCACGTAATTATTTCACGTAATTATGTCACGTAATCAACTTTCCACTTTGATAGAGAAATAGTCACTACATATCTTTTTAGTTATTAATTATCAGGCTACAGCGCTTAAAAATAGGCCTATAGGTCATTCAACCTATGTGAATAAAACTTAGTGTTTGGTATCTTGGCATCAATTAGATTAACCAACAGGTAGCAGCACTAATGTCTTACAACAAAAAAAAGATTTACTCACTGAATATAATTACCGCAACACTTCTTTTGGGTTGTGGCGGCTCAGGTGGCTCTGAAACGACTATCACTCCAGCGCCGATCGCTTCACCAAGCCAACCAGCACCTATTGCAAGTTCATCTAGCTTAGTCTCCTCTACCGGTGTTATTACTGGTTTTGGCAGTGTTTATGTTGATGGCATACGCTATCTTACTGACAATGCTGACATCAATATCAATGGCAATAGTGGTGCTGATGTTTCGTTGTTGAAAGTAGGTATGCATGTGACTATTGCTTCAAGCGACGATAATAGTGAGACTCCCGAAGCCTCAAGAGTGACTTATGAGTCTGAAGTAGAAGGCGTGGTGAGCTCGATAGATAGAGATAACCAAACCATTATTGTCGCCGGCACGTTAATCTCCTATAACAACCTGACTCACTTTATTGATATTACTGAAGCTAACTTGTCTGTGGCTCAGCGAATAGAAGTTAATGGCTATTTAAGACAGGATAATTCTTATCTTGCCACTATGATCAAGCTTGACGCTGATACCAGTAATGACCAGGCCGAATATACCCGAGGATTAATTGAACAGCTCAATACTACGAATAGAACCTTTCGCTTAAATCAATTGATTATTGACTACAATACCGCCTCAATTGAAGGGGAACTGAGTAATGGGGCTTTAGTCAAAGTTGAAGGTGTTCTAGCCAACGAAACGATTATCGCATCTCATATTGAAACCGAGATGTTTGACGACAATAGCGACTCTTCAGCAGAAGAGTTCTCTCGTTATGAAGTGGAAGGCATAGTATCGGCGTTCGATGCCACGAACAACACCATCACTGTCAATGGCTATAGCTTTACGCTTGCTGATACAGTTCAATACCAAGGTGGCACAGCAGATGCCTTAATAGCGGGTGTATTTGTTGAACTCGAATTATCGACTAGCAAAGCAGTCGTACGTATTGAATTTGAAGCAGACAAATATCGTTCTGATGGCAAAGTTAAAGGCAATATTGAGCAAATTGATCGAGATAATCAATTAATTACCCTGTATGGCCAAGCTTATAAGTTAAGTATTAATACCCGCTTTGAAGATGATGACGATCAATATGTTAATTTACAAAGTCTCCAAGTTAATGATGCGGTTGAAATAGTGTTTGCGCTGATTGATGGCGTTAAAGTCATACAGCGAATTGAGCGAGAAAACAGCAGCGAATTTAACGATGAGTGGGAAATTGAAGGGGTTGTCAGTGCATTCGACGCGTCATCAATCACGGTTAATGGTGTAAGGATTTTGTTGAATAGTAGCAGCCTGTATCTTAATCAAGATATTGTCGTTGCCATGGATGATTTCATCAATGCGCTCGTACTAGGTATCTCTGTCGAAGTAGAAGGTTACTACGATAGTAATAATCAATTAGTGATTAACAAACTTGAACTAGAGTCACCTTTACAAGGCGATGACCCATCAGACGATTCATCAGACGACCAAAACGATTCATCCAACGATGATACTGGTCAAGGTTACGTAGAAATCGAAGGTCGGGTATCGCAATTACTCTCCGCAACTAGCTTTACACTTAATGGCTATGAAATACGTTTAGATAATAGCGCTCGCTTAGAACTCAATGATCAAAACGTTAATTTAGTTGACTTTATGAATGCAATATCCGTTAATACCACGGTAGAGATTGAGGGTGTATGGGTTGAAAACACCTACATTAGCGTATTAGAAGCTGAAATTGAATCGAATTGAATCGAATTGAATCGATGATTAAATTCAAAGGAGTGTAGCAACAAAGCGAGGTTTATCCTCGCTTTTTTTATGGGATTAAAATGCATAAAGATAAAATAATATCACTGGCCCTTTCACTTATCATTGGCTTTAAACTGGTAGATATTTATGTCGATTTTAAAAGTGAAGTTAGCTACATTCATTTAGCACAAGAGCTCACTCTGGTTATTATTTCGTTATCACTTTTTATCTTTCTCATGAAAGATATTTTTACCCGCAGCAAGCAAACTAACTATTTACTGCGACAATTAGATTCCAGCCAACACCAGCAAAAAATACTCAATGAACAATTAGAAAGAAGTAAGCACAGTTTTTTTGATGCCATTAACGCGCAATTCGCTATTTGGGAACTCACAGCGGCAGAACATGATATTGCGCTTTTTCTCTTAAAAGGCTTAACGATTGCTGAAATTGCTTCGCTAATGCAAAAATCAGAAAAAACAGTGCGTAACCAGGCTTCGTCGATTTATAAAAAAGCCCAAGTAAGCGGCCGGCATGAACTGGCAGCAATTTTCTTTGAATTTTGGGAAGTAGATTCCAAGCATTAATCTTAATGCCCTGAGTGATAACTAGTGCTAATACTTAGTGTTAATGTCGATGACTAATACTCGTGCCGATAGCGAGTAAATAAAAAGGCCACTATCGGTGGTGATATAAGCATTATAATCTCAAAAGTGCTTGGCGTATTTCAAACAGCATTTCATCTTATTCGCTTAATAGGGTGCTTAGTTAGGTATGTTGCCTCAAACAAAAAATACTATTTAGAACAGCAACATAAGCTATTTATTAGATTATCAATATGTAAGCCGCTGAAAGTAGGTCAAATTATATTTTATCTCTGGGTTTATCATCAGTTTAATTCTTTTTTATGTAAACCGTATTTTTTCATTTTATCGTAAAGGGTCTTTCTTGGTAATGAGAGTAACGCCATGGTGTCTTTAATACTGCCCTCGTTACTGAGTAAAGCTTCATGAATAAGTGAACGCTCAAAAAACTCTACCCGCTTAGTAAGACCGGCATTAACGTTAATGGTTGAAGTATGGTTATCTTCCTTCTCAAACGTTGCCTCTTCTCCCATCAAAATGTAACGTTCTGCTAGGTTACGTAATTCTCTGACATTTCCCGGCCAATCATGCGTCAGTAACTTGGTAATATGTGCTTGAGATAAAGGTATTAGCTCTCGGTGAAAACGTGCCGAAGCAACTCTGGAAAAGTGTAGAAACAGTAATGGAATATCTTCTATTCTTTCCCGCAATGGTGGAATGTTGACATCAAGCAAGTTTAAGCGATAGTAGAGGTCATGTCGAAAGCCGCCTTGATCGCACAATGCTAATAAGTCGACTTTTGTCGCCGCAATAACACGAATATCGAGGTTAATAGGGGTGTTAGAGCCTAAGCGTACAACTTCTCTATCCTCTAACACGCGCAGTAACTTTATTTGTAGCGCCATGGGAGTGCTTTCAATTTCATCAAGAAAAATAGTGCCTCCATTGGCATATTCAAATTTGCCAATACGTTTTTTATCTGCCCCCGTAAATGCTCCTAACTCCGCGCCAAAAAGCTCACTTTCAATAAGGCTCTCAGGTATTGCACCACAATTAAGCGCCACAAAATTGTTATTTTTACGAGTACTATGATCATGTAAATAGCGCGCAACCAATTCTTTTCCTGTGCCCGTTTCGCCGTTAATCATAATATCGGCAGGCGCATCAATAATCTTGTCGAGCACGTTACGCATTTTTACTATCGCAGGCGTGTTACCCAGTATTCTAGGACCCGGTGAAGACTGTGTTTCGAGCTGCTTGCGTAATTGCCTGTTTTCTAAAACAAGAGTACGCTTATCTAGCGCGCGCTTAACTGCGTCTAATAAATGCTCGTTTTCAAATGGTTTTTCAATGAAGTCATAAGCACCTTTTTGAATCGCTTCAACGGCCATAGAAATGTCACCAAACCCTGTCAATAAAATCACCGGTAAATCGCGATCAATTTGCTTAATATTTTCCATCAATTGATGGCCATCCATATCTGGCATATTTATGTCGCTGATGATCACTCCAGGCCAGTTTTTGTCTAAGTTGACGATTAAGCTATCAGCATTGGAAAATGTACGAACATTATAGTTTTGTAATTCAAGCAATTGTTCAATGGCGTCACGAATGTGCTCTTCATCATCAATAATAAAAACTTTGCCTAAGTTATCTATATCCATTGCTAACTGTCCTATTTAAACGGGTGTAGTGGTAAAGAAATGGTGAAAATAGCACCGCCTTCACAGTGATTTGTTGCAATTAATTGCCCCTGCATTGATTCAATTATACGTTGTGAAATAGATAAGCCGATACCAAGGCCAAAGCTTTCTTTCGTGGTAAAAAAAGGCTCAAATATTTTATCTATATTGGTATCTAAAATACCCGGACCGTTATCCCTAAACAATATTTGCACATTACTATCTATTGGTTTTATTTGTATATAGATTTGTTTTTTATCAATATCTTTCATTGCTTGAATAGCATTACTGAGAATATTTACAAACACTTGCTCTAAACGTATACCGTCTCCCATAATATAAAAAACTTGCTCAGGAACCTTAAAAAATATTTGCACTCTTTCGTTCTGTGCTTGATGTTTAATTATGGCTAAAGTTTCGTTGATTGACTTTTGAACATACACAGGGATATGTATTCCCGTACTTTTTTTAGTGAAGTTTTTAAATTGACTGACAATACTGGCTAAACGGTCAATAAGCCCAATAATATGTTTTAAATTACCGGTCACCTTGTTGGTCATGCCTCTTTCTTGATAAGTTAGTGCATTTTGCGAATAACTTTTCAGTGCCGTCAGCGGTTGATTAATTTCATGGTTAATACTCGCTGACATATTGCCAATCACCGCCAACTTTGCTGATTGAATTAACTCTTCTTGTATATTCTCAAGTTGTCTTTGAGTGTGCTCACGTTGTTCAATTTCCGCCAAAAGTTTGTGATTAATGGCGGTCAAATCTTCTGTGCGCTCTTTAACTCTTTGCTCTAATAACAACCTTGCTTGGTATAATTGCTGGCTATTTTTCATACGTTCTTTAATAAATAATACCAATATCACCAAAAGCAAGTAACCGCCAATGCTGACAATAGTTAAAAAAGAGTCTTCACTATTTATTGGTTTTAACGAGCTCCATATATGTACTTGCCAATTTGCATCTGCCATTCTTGCTTGTTGAGCAAAAATAATTTCCTGAGTTGAGCTATCATTAATTTGATATAAACTAGCGTCTAATGTCGGAGGGAAAAAAGGACTGGAAATTTTAGTTAAGTCAAGTTGCTGAATATCTCGACTAGCATAACGCTTTAGGTCTAAAGGTGTTGAATCAGTCTTTTCTCTTAAAAAATTAATTTTCTTTAATCGCCACTCTTTGCGGTCAGAAATAAATATAACATTATCCGGAGCAACAATAAGGAAGTTATAAAGATCACCGTTTATCAGTTGTTCATGTTGGTTTTCGATCGCGGCAATACTTATCTTTACAACAACAACACCAATAACTTGTTCTTGATAAGTCACAGGGTGAGCAAAATAATAACCTCTTTTATCGCTACTGAGCCCCACAGCGTAATAATGAGATGATACGCCAGTCATCGCCTGTAAAAAGTAAGGTCTTACCTTTAAATTACTGCCAACAAAAGAATTCTTTTTTCGCCAATTACTGGCAGACAGTGTTAGGCCATTTTCATTAATTAAATAAATGTCTGAGGCTTGGGTGACTCCACTGACTTCCTCAAGTAATAAATTGAGCTTATCGCGTTTTATCAAATCGTTAGGGTGCGCTAATACCTCCTGTAATAAAGGATGTGTCGACAAAACCTCTGGAAATTTTTCAAATCGACCTAAGGTATTTTCAATATAATTGATGAGGTTATTTAGTTGTTGAGTAGATTGTTGATGCATGCTGTTGTAGGCAGCGCGTAACCCACTTAATTGTACCAACTTAATAGTAAGTACTAAGCCAACAACAAGCACAATTAATATTAGAAAGTTTTTTTCGCGTTGACTCTTTTTTGTCATTGACAACCTACAGCATAATTCAAGTTATCTACTCTACTGATTAGATTTAATCTAAAAACCACCAGAGTGATTGCTACCAACCCGCCTTATAAAAAGACAGGGTGAATAGCAATTATATCCACTGACTATAGGTCGTAAATGTTGACTAAATGGCTAGTTATTTAATCGCATATTATCTCATATTAGTAACCATTGATCTTATCGATATATTCTGGAAATGCTAGTGAAATTTGAGGGACATAAGTGATCAAGATTAAAAATCCCAGTAATAAAGTTAACCATGGTAAACAGGCTTTGATAACCCAACCCATACTTTTTCCCGTGATACCTGCAGTCACAAATAAATTGAGACCAACCGGAGGCGTCAGCATGCCTATCTCCATATTAACCACCATAATAATACCAAAGTGGATAGGGTCGATGCCTAATTGTGTCGCAATAGGAAATAAAATCGGCGCCATGATTAAAATGATAGCTGAAGGTTCCATAAAGTTACCGGCAATTAATAACAAGATATTGACTATGATCAAGAAAGCCCATGCCGACAATCCCCAAGCAATTATTGTCTCGGTAATAATATGTGGAATACGTTCGGTCGTCAGTACATGAGCAAATAACATTGCATTAGCAATGATAAATAACAACATAATGCTGACTTTTGCCCCATCTAAAACTACCCGTCTGACTTCTTTATTGGTGACACTTTGTGGTAAAGCTAAACTCATTAAACCTATGTTACGTGCAATGGCTCGAATAACTGACTCTTTTGTATTGCGCCACTTAACACCTTTGAGTGGCCCAATATCACGATAGCCAAACACCGCAACAAGATAAGCATAAACAGCGGCAACAGCAGCCGCTTCTGTTGGGCTAGCAACACCACCATAAATAACACCTAGCACGATAAAAATCAGTGCCAAACCACCCATAGCAATAGCACCAGAACGTAATAGCGTTTTAATACCCGGAAATGGTTGCGATGGTAATTTCTTTTTACAAGCAATAATGTATATGGCTATCATTAAGATAGAGCCCATCATTAGGCCAGGTACCAATCCAGCCATAAACATTCTTGAGGCAGACACTTCTGTCGCTGCAGCATATACCAGCATAACAATTGAAGGGGGAATTAATATCCCTAATGTCCCGGCATTGGTGATCACGCCCGCAGCAAAATTTTCAGGGTAACCGGCTCTCACCATACCAATGATACAAATTGAACCTATCGCGGCAACCGTGGCAGGTGACGAACCAGAAATAGCAGCAAATAGCATACATGCCAATACAGAGGCCATTGCTAAGCCACCACGGATATGGCCTACACTGGCGATTGCAAAGTCGATAATGCGTTTGGCAACGCCTCCGGTAGAAAGAAATGCCGAAGACAAAATGAAAAATGGAATAGCTAATAACGTGTAGTGTTCAGAGGTGGCTTCGTACATTTTTAAGGCAACGGAGGCAATGGAGTCATCTGAGAAGAATAAAATGGTGATTATACTTGAAAAGCCCAAAGCAATAGCTATTGGCATACCAATTAAAATGGCTAAAAATAGCGTCAGAAATAGCGCGGCGATGGTCATTTTTCTTGCTCCTGCTTGCCAGTGTCTACACTGGGTTCTTCTTGAATTAAGTGCATGCTTTCTTTTGACTCGTCAGCAAGTTTAAAACCATCTGCTGTGCCATTAATTATGTTGATTAATAATTGAAAAAAACGAAAAAATAACAATGCAAAGCCGAGCAATAAAATAGATTGTCCTATCCAAAGCGGCATCAAAGGGTCTTCCACATCAATTTTTAAATAGTTCCACGCGGTGTCGGGGTCAAGGGAATTAATAATAAATTCTGGTAAATGAATATCGTCCATAGGAAGTCCGATACTGTACATTTTATTTAAATAAATACTGCTGCCATATAGAAACATGCTGCAGTAACAAAGACAGATCAAGACGGCAAAAATTGAAGTAGCCTTTCTCGCTTTTGGTGGTAGTGATCTGACAAAGGAGTCAACACCGATGTGCGCACCTACTTTGACACCGTATGACATACCAAATAATACAAACCAAGCTCCACAAGTGAGGGTCGCTTCTGCCATCCACATAAAGCCGGTATTAAAAATAAATCTAGCAATAACTTCTGCAAATACTAGCAGTGTCATACTAATTAGCAGAAAGCTGATAATACCTTCTTCTAAAGAGTTAGATATTTTTGAAAACATAAAAATTTTTACCTATAAGAGTGTTAATACTTAGTCTAAATTGACCCATGATATTGGGCTTGAACTGCCCAATATCATTACAGAAATGTACAACAGATTAGTTAGACGCTATTGCAGCATCAATCAAATCTTTTCCTATTTCGCTTTCAAATTGCTTCCAAACAGGCTGCATCGCATTAACCCATTCTTGGCGCTCTTCTTTAGATAAATAAATAATAGTTGAGCGGTTTGAATCAATAATTTTTTGTTTGTCTTGTTCTGCTTTTTCAATAGCAATACTATTGCCATACTTGATTGCTTCGTCTATCGATACTTTCAATTCATCACGAATATCGTCAGGTAGTGAGGTCCAGAACTCTTTTGAAGTTACGACCAAGTAATCCAACACACCATGATCACTTTCAGTGATAAAATCTTGAACTTCAAAGAATTTTTTAGAATATATGTTAGACCAAGTGTTTTCTTGACCATCAATAGCTTTAGTTTGAAGCAAAGTAAATACTTCCGAAAATGGCTTTTTAACCGGTACAGCTTCAACAGCCTCAAATTGTGCAGCAAGTACATCAGAAGTCATAATTCGGAATTTTTTGCCTATAACGTCGCTAGGTACGCTAAGTGGACTACTTGAAGATAACTGTTTCATGCCATTATGCAGATATCCTAATCCATGTAAGCCTTTACGACTCATCGAATTAAGTAGTTTTTCACCTGCTGCACTTTGTTGAAAACGATCTACCGCTTGAATATCACTAAACAAAAATGGTAAATCAAAAATTTGCAATTTTTTAGTATATTTATCAAATTTTGACAGCGATGGTGCTGCTAGTTGCACATCACCTAACTGCATTGCTTCCAGTACTTTATTATCGCCAAATAGTTGTGAGTTTGGGAAAACATCAACTTCTACTTTACCCGCGAGCCGGCTTTCAACTAATTCTTTAAATTTAAGTGCCATTTGGCCTTTTGGGGTATTTTCTGCCACAACATGTGAAAATTTAATTTTGATAGCTTCGGCACTGGCATTAAATGCAAATGCACATAAAAGTGCGGTAGTGGTACCTATGATACTTTTTTTAAACGACATAATATGTTCCTATTATAATTTGTTTATTTCAATTTATTACGATTTATCTATCCAGCTTTATTCGGTAATAATCAGCTCGATTTTTCGAAATTAGTCTATTCCAGTGTTAGAGGTTTATTAGACTTATCAGCGTAAACTACCTCTAAAACACTCAACATAGCAATTGATGTAATTGTCGTCGAGTAGACGACAATTACATCAGAGCCTTAGATAGTGACTAACTAGAAGTCAAAACGTGCTGCAAGTTGAAATTCTGATAAATCTTGGCCTGAAGTTGGCTTTCTTGATTCATCATTGTCGAGTTGTTCAAAAGAAGCCCACAACTTAAATGTTTTTGAAAACTGACGAACATATTCGACCTTAATCGACGTAACGTCACCTTTAACATCACAAGCATTTACCGCATAACGGGTGTGAAATTGGTTTTTACCTGATTTCCACTTACCATATAAACCTGCCGTTGAACGTTCTTCACCTGTACATGATGTTACACCACCTACATCATTGCCACTTGCAGTAGATTTTAATTTCACATTACCTGATGAGTTACCACCATAGAGGTCAAAATCGGCTTCAGCAAGATGATAAAAAGCAGAAATAGTGAAATTATCTGAAACATTGTACCAACCACGCACACCATAAAGACTACCTGTGTTATCACCTCGTTGATCTGAAGCGATAGCGGTTTGTAATTTTAAAGGGCCAGACTGATATTCTACCGCTACTTGATATTGGTCAAATGAATCCCCGTCTTGCCCTTCAGTTTGAATGGCTGCACCATATTTCCAATTACCTGAGCTTCTCTGCCATTGTAAAAAGTCATCATCACGAATAGAGCCTTGGCGTAGAGAATCTAAGCCATCAGAAAAATAGGAACCACGAACAAACTTATGCCATAGAAGGGTTTGTGAGCCATAAGTAACGGTGCCAAAACCACCTTTTAAACCCACCAATGCTTGGCGTAAACCGGGTTGGTTATTTTGTTTGAAGTTGACACCATCTTCACCACGAATACCATATTCAACTACAGCTAAACCGGTTAACCCGTTACCAAGGTCAACGGAAGCTTTAGTGCCAACTCGGCTAAGAAAATCTCGACCATTAGCAGCATCATCTGCGGTGCCTGCGTCGACATAATCCATACCAAGACGTAATGAGCCGTAGAAAGATGTTTTAATATCGCCTTCTGCTGCTACTGCAACGTTAGTGGCACCAAGCAATATACCGGTTACACAAACTTTTTTTGCTAAATTGATTGTTCTCTTGTTTATCATTCAATATTCCCATTGTTTTATTATTTTATTTTTTACAACGAAGTAGCGTAATAAAGTGCACAGCCTTACTTTGTTGTATCAGGAGTGTTGCAAGCTTTAATCCAGTTTTTAATTTTGCATAAATATATTTTATTATTAATTAAAAACAATGAGTTAAATTAATACTAGCGTCGAGAATGAGAAAGGATTTGTTAGCGGTGGCGGATAATGACCCCGTAGACATAACAGCCTTTGGCGGATTTCCACCCATAGACTGCAATTGTTTATTTTTAGAAAAATAATCGCTGATGAGCGTCTAAGTAAATACTCACGTTAGCTTTGACAGGCGAGCAATCTTACTCTGTTAAAAAATTTATCCATAACTAGAAACAGTTAAATTAAAGCCATTACACTGATTAAGTGATCTACTTTTTCATGATGAATAATGGGTAAATACGAGGTAGTTAATCAGTAATACTCACAACCAATAGCGGGTATTCAGCTTAAAACAGCCGGCTGAGCTTTGAGTTGCTTTTTCTCCGTTTTAACAATATTGATAATAAAAAGCCCCGTACAATATCTCTTGGACGAGGCTCTTAGGTTACCGACTTTTCATTAATAGTGATTAACGATAAAACGCTTCAACAGTGCCTTTTACCTTCATCAAAAGTGGCTGTCCACGACGATCTAATGCTTTGTGTGTGGCGACTTTTACCCAGCCTTCACTAATGCAATATTCTTCGACATCTGAACGGTCTTTGCCGTTGAGCGTAATACCAATGTCATGCTCAAAAATTTCTGCCACATGATGTGGGCTACGGGGATTGATCGAAAGACGATCGGGTAAAGCGGGTAGCGATTTAGTGTCATTCATGTTGGTGACCTGTAGTAAATAAAAAGTGCGCTATTGTAGGCAATATAAGCATTCCCCTCAATAGTGCTTGGTGTATTTAAAAGCTATTTTAACTGTATTGCTTGATATTAGATGCTGGGTTAGACATTTACCTTTCGCAAGCAAGGACTATCTAAGACAGCAATATAAAATTTTCATTAGAATCTTAATATGGCAACAACTAACAATCGCTTAAATTATATTCTTAAGACGCATTTATCAAGAAAAATTATCATCCATAGTTTTTAAACATTAGCCTCTCGTTGCCTAGCGCTTAAAAAATCAAACGCTGGTATGACAGGCATACTAGTGGTATAAACGGGCCAGAGCATGAAAATCTGCAGTAATCGCAAAATTTTTGCCTTAAATTTACTGTGCCAACCACTTAAGGCAGTCGCTTGTTATCCGGTGCTATATCACCGTTAAGCTAAGCACTGAAATATGATGAACTTAACCATAGAATTTAATAAACCAGAAATAAAAAGTGCCTTTGACTGGCAATTAGCACAAGAAATTAATGTTAAAAATGACGAAAACCAAGTTATTGCTAAAGCAGAAATTGAAATAATTACTTTAAATAAGCACCGTGGTGCTGACGAAAGCTATGAATTATTAAGCCAGCACGATGCTACCGACTGGGAAGTCCCCTTAAATTTATTTTTTAAAAAACAACATGTCGCGGCAGATTTAGTCGAAAAGTTACAGGCAAAAATTGATACTAAAGCCAAAGATCATATCTTAATTGAAGCTATTAGTGTCTTACCCGCATATCGCCAGCAGGGTGTTGCGAAATTTTTACTAAAAGAAATTGCCCAACACTACAGCAAAGTACAGTCAATTTCGGCACTGTGTATGCCAATGAGTTTATTTGTTGATGCACAAGACTGCGAAACACCTGAAAATACCGCCTATTATCAGGCCATGAACTTAACCGCAGACGAGTTAAGCACTGAAGCATTAAGCGCGTTCTTTGAACAGTCTGGTTTTAGTTATTTAGCTATAGATGACAGCGCGTTAGAAGCACCCTTACCTTTTAAAGTCTTTATCGCTAGCCCACAAACCCTCTTGTAATACTAGCGATTAACATACTCGTGAACATGCCTAGTTCACGAGTATCACCTGCAGCGTTTGAAAATTTCTATCTGCCTTTTGTATCTGTCTATCCCTGTGCCTTTTAATGCTCATTAATGGTCTTTTTGCTCGATAAAAAAATAGCTAGGGACATTATTCAACAGTCATTGTTAAGGCATAATATTAGGTAAAGGCCAATGCTTGTCGCATCAACTTAACAGCTTAATCCTAACTTATCTTATCACCTGCACCCTTCACCAAAGGTATAACTATGTTGAGCAATAAAAATGGGCTTTATTTAACCGCGGCTTTTTTCCACGTGTTGTGCTTTTTGGCTTTTGACTTAGGCTTAAAAGCCACTTTGGGTAATTGGGCAAATGACTGCTGCTCTGACTGCTTAACCATCTGCGCTATAGTTGATGTTAAAGGAGTGATTAAATCTTCATAACGGCTTTTTTTCTCACTAATATTAGTCAGTGTGGCTTCCCAGTGAGCGGTCATATCAGGCATGGTAGCCGCAACAGGCAAGGCATTGATCAGTGACGTGCCAATCACAGTGGCATTGATATTCTTGCCTTGGCGCTGCAAATAATCACGTTTAAATAATAAGTCGATAATACCAGCACGCGTTGCTTCGGTACCCAAACCGTCGTTTTCTCGTAAAAGTTTTTTTATCTCATTATCACTGACAAACCTAGCAATGCCGGTCATGGCACTCAGTAAACTGGCATCAGTAAACGGCTTAGGTGCTTGTGTCATACGGCTGATGAGTTCGCCATGACGACAGAGTATTTGCTCGCCTTTCACTAATTTTGGCAATAGTTGATTATTAAGCTTTTCGTCATTGTCTTGCGCTGCATTGTCAGGCTTATTTTTTGCACGCTGAAATAACACCTTCCAACCCTGGGCAATCGGGGTTTTCGCATTCGCTAAGAATTTACCCCCGGCAATTAGCAGCTCAACCCGACACTGGTTATATTGATATGGCGGATAAAACTGTGCTAAATATTGCCGAACAATCAGAAAATAAACTTGCTTTTCAAATGGGTTCAACGACAACTTATTCGCTGATTTCTCGGTCGGAATAATGGCATGATGAGCGGTTACTTTGGCATTATTCCAAGTTTTACTTTTTAACGAGCTATTAGCACCTTGCGCAAACTTAGCATAGTCTTCATCTGCGCTGGCTAACATGGCAATAATGCCTTTAGCCTGAGCGTGATGTTCAGTGGGTAAATAGCGACAATCAGAACGAGGGTAAGTCACCAGTTTATGCTTTTCATACAATGCCTGACAAACATCTAATACCAACTTGGCATTCAATGAATATATTTTTGCCGCGTCAATTTGCAGTGCGGATAAACTATAAGGCAATGCGGCTGCTTGCTTTTTCTGCTGCTCAATCACTGAGCTCACTTCAGCGGTTTTATGGTCAATACGACGGACAACGTTTTCAGCTAAAGCACGATTAAGCACACGGCCTTCTTCATCCATATGCGGTTGGCAGGCCTCGCTGGGTTGCCACTTTGCAATGAATTGCGCTTGGTTACTGGTTTCTAAGTGTGCGTGCACATCATAAAAGTCTTTCGCGACAAAATGGTCAATCTCTTGTTGGCGTCGCACAACTAAACCTAAAATCGGCGTTTGTACCCTGCCGACAGATAACACGCTATTAAAACCGACTTTTTGCCCCTGTAAGGTATAAGCTCGCGTTAAGTTAATACCGTATAGCCAATCTGCTCTTGAGCGCGCTAAAGCAGAAATTGATAAGGGCATAAACAATTGGTTACTTTGTAAGTTAGCCAGCGATCTTTGCACTGCGGGTAGATTTAAGTCGCTAATTAACAAACGCTTAGTATTTTGCTTCTTCTTTGCTGATACCTTGAAAAAATCAATAACCTCATCAACTAACAGTTGACCTTCTCTGTCAGGATCACCGGCATGAATAATTTCGTCTGCTTGCTTAACCAGTTTTCGTAACAGGGTAAGCTGTGACCGGGTTTGTGCTTTAGGTTTTAGTTGCCATTGCTCCGGTACAATCGGTAAATGGGCCATTTGCCACTTTTTAAATGCGGGGTCGTAATCTTCAGGATTTGCTTGTTCAAGAATATGACCAATACACCAACTTACTACGTCACCATTGGCCAATGCGATATAGCCTTGATGATTCTTTTGAGGTTTTGGCAATGCGGCGGCAATTGCCCGACCTAAGCTTGGTTTTTCGGCGATATATAATTTCAAGATGAAGGCTTACCTATAGAGCAAAGGCTGCTGATGTTTTAGATAGCCTAGCATTTAAAACTGTTTATTTATACAGCTAAGCAAAAGTTGCTGATTAATAACTTTCTGTAGCACCGCTGACCAGCAGTCTCTGCTCTTGCCAGTGCTTAGCCAGGTAATTTTACCTAAGACACAACAATTAGCGACAACAGCGCCTAAAGTTACCGCTAAATATTTTACTGTTAGTGAAGTTATGCTATTTTTAAGCTTAATAATTTTAATCTAGAGCAATAGTGCTAATGCCTGCCATTGATACCAGCCAATGCCCTTTATGCCAACAAAATAATTTATGTGCGGTCAATGGTAATGAACCTTGTTGGTGCGTAAGTCGTGATGTTAAACGCGCATTATTGACACAAGTGCCACCAGCCTTATCTGGAAAATCATGTATCTGTAAAAACTGCATTGATAAATTCAACTTTAACAAGGTGATCAACAAGTCTTAAAAACATACCTAGGTATTTTTAAATCATTTAACTTAAATGCTCACCTAATTACTTGCTTAAATAAATGAATAAAAAGGAATTTTCGTGTCACATAAGCAAACAAAACAAGAGACTAACTTTAGCACCATAACAACACTATGAGGTGATGAGCTAACTTGGCGCTGGGAAGACAAACAATCAGCTTTACTCGCAGAATTTTCATGGGAAAAAAGAGCGCATATTAACTATTTTACGGCAGTTATTCAGTGAAGAATGGCATAAAAAGAATATTAAAAAAGCCCCTCAAGCGCTTAAAGATGAATTGGGTAAATTAATAAACCCAAATAAACCCGAATAAAAACCAATTGATTTTTACTCAGCCAGCCTTTCAAGAAACACCCGCCCTAGCTGTTATTTGGTGGCCTTGGAGTCATGGCTCAAGCTATTCTATCCACATTAAAATATTAAACAGTCATTATGACGATGCCGCGCTAAAGCAGGGAAAAGTGAGCTTAATAAGCAAGAATTTTCAAGGTATAACATCAGCATAATGACCTAAGTCGCTTGTGAGCATGAATATATTAGCTACAATTATTCTAGTTTAATTAAATTTACAGGATGTTTATATGCTCACGTTAACGCTACATTATGCCACTAACAGAAATCACTTAGGTCAACGTTGGACTCCCGACAGTTATGGACAAGATTTTAGTGCTGACCGACCTAATAACTTACGTTTTGGTCGAGTCACGGTTGAAGTTGGTGCTAATAAAGTAACCGACTACCTGAGTGATAAGGTCCATAACCGCTCAGGTGATGGTGAAAGTCTATCAGGCTATATTGAAAAAAAATTACGGAAAAAAAGTCTTATCGCTGCTTTTGTAGAACCAAAAAACCTCACCACACCTCTGGCTTCCACTGTGGCTTTTAATGAGATCAAGAAACAAATGGATCTGAAACGTGATCTGGTGGTTTTTATTCATGGTTTTAATGTTGACTGGTTTGAAGCGGTCGCCTCTGCCATGGCATTAGAATTAATGTTAAACCGCATATCGCAAGATAATGATAAATTAAAGGATACCAGCGTGTTTCTTTTTACTTGGCCTTCAAACGGCGCTATGGTGAAAAATAAAGCTTATTTATCTGATCGTAACGATGCTAGAGACTCAAGCTTAGCAGTAGCGCGAGGCTTTCTTAAATTACGTGACTTTCTGATGACGCTCAGACCTAAACATAATGATCCGACGATAAATGAATGTGGTCAACAACTACACTTACTGTGCCACTCAATGGGTAATTTTGTTTTACAAAACGCCCTAGTTTCATTAGATAAGCTCAATAACCAAAAACGCCGTCCACAATTATTTCAACATATCTTTATGTGTGCACCTGATGTTGATGATGATATTTTTGAAGATAAAAAGCATATGGTTAATTTGCATCAATTAGCCAAGCATGTAACGGTTTATTACAATAATGGTGATTTAGCTATGTATATTTCTGATTTCACCAAAGGCAATACCGATAGGTTAGGCCATAATGGCACAGCACGACCCTTGCAATTGCACCATAAAATCAGTCAAGTCAACTGCTCTGATATTGTTCGTGGTGTCACAGAACATAGTTATTATTTATGGGCCACGGTTAATGAAGACATTAGACAAAGTATTGATGATCTTGCTTACGATGACAGTGCACGTAAAAGAAAATGTAAATCAGCACAAGTTTGGCGCTTAACTTAGTCTGCCTTAACTTTACCTCAATTTAATTTACCTAAGTTCAGTTTAGTGCAAGAGCCAGCAGAAGTTAAACCTCTGCTTGCTCTAACCCGCTACTAGCAAGGCTATTAAGATTATAATGTCATCATAAGTAGGATGAACTAATTTATTGCTTTAGCGTTTACGTGACTTATGCGGCTTATTCAACTTAGCTTTACTGTTATCGCCAAAGGCCTTTTGTCGACCATGCTTTTTTTGCTGCCCTAAGGTGTTTTTACGGGCTGGTGGGTCGGTTTTAGTTAAATCTGGCTCATAGCCTGGTAGCCATTGTTGCATTAAGCGGGTGTCTAACACTTTTTCTACCGCTTCTAGCAACCAAGTTTCTGATGGGCTCATTAAAGAAATAGCTAAGCCTTCATTACCTGCGCGTCCGGTGCGACCAATACGATGAATGTAATCTTCAGCAATATAGGGGAGTTCATAATTGATCACATAACGTAAGTCGCTAATATCAATACCACGCGCGGCAACGTCGGTCGCGACTAAGGCGCGAGTTTTACCTGCTTTAAATTCTGCTAAGGCTTTATCACGCGCACCTTGGGATTTGTCACCATGAATAGATTGGGTTTTAATGCCATCTTTCGACATTTCTTTTGCTAGTTCATCCGCGCCCAGTTTTGTGCGAGTAAAAATAAGCACTTGTTGCCAGTTTTTAGAACCAATTAAAAATGAAGTAAGCTCACGTTTTCGGTCACTATCAACGGTATAAACAATTTGCTCTACTTTTGTTGCTGCGGTATTACGTTCACTGACTTCAATAAGTTGTGGATCATTAAGTAAGGTTTTACTGAGTTTGAAAATGGCATCATCAAAAGTCGCTGAAAACAATAAAGTCTGACGCTTAGGCGGTAGACGGTTTAAAATACGGTCAATTTCATCCTTAAAGCCCATATCTAACATACGGTCAGCTTCGTCAAAAACAATGGTTTCAAGGTGAATTAACAAAACACTGCCATTAACAATATGGTCTAACAACCGGCCAGGCGTTGCAATTAATATATCAGCACCTTGCTCAATGGCTTCAATTTGCGGTTTAATACTGACACCACCATAAGCCACCGCAATATTCAGCTCAGTATTTTCAGCATAACTAACAAAGCTTTTATACACTTGCTGCGCAAGTTCACGCGTTGGTGTTAATACCAAGGCTCTAATTGGCCTTTGTGCTGGAATATTCTCGCTTAAACGTTGCAGAATAGGTAAAGCAAAGGCGGCAGTTTTACCTGTACCAGTCTGAGCTCCAGCCATAATGTCTTTATTGGCTAAAATAGCTGGAATGGCTTGCTGTTGAATCGGCGTTGGCTGATCATAGCCTAAGGCTTTAACGGCATCGGTAAGTGACTTATCTAATGCTAGGGACGAAAAACTCATGATGATCTATCGCTTATTAATCGAATGTTGTTTTTGTTTAAGTTCATGCTCAAGTTCATCAGGGTAATATACTAAGCCTTGCTCGTCTTGGCTTGGAAACACCACAATAGCGAGTTCGTCATCGGCTAAACCCGTGCTCCAACGACTAAACCATTTGTTTAAAGAAATTGCTTCAGGTTGGCAAGCTTGCCAGCCATCGGTAGCCCAAGCTTGGGCAAACTCTTTATTCGGCCAAACCGGTACACAGTCCTCTTCTTCCGTGTTGAGCATTACACAGCCATGTTCATCAGTTAAGATCCATAACTCGTTTTGGCTGACCGCTTCATTGATAAAGTAAACGGCGCGCTGCGCGTCATCCATCTGTAATATTTGTTTGATTTTTTCTGGCTCTAACACATGAACTCCTGATGAAAACTATTTTTAAATGGCGGCTCTATTCTACAAAAATTTGCATTTCTTCGCCGATGTTTTTCCGCATTTCCATTAACTTTATTGCGCTGTCATGCTCTTTTTTATCTGCCGTTGTTTTAGGTATCCATTCAGGAACACGCTCAGATTGACCATTCTGATCAACAGCCACCATAATCACAATACAATGCGTAGTGAGTCGACGATTTAATGACTTAGGATCACAGGCATTTACTTTCAACGCTATATGCATGGAAGACTTACCGGTATAAATCACTTTCGCCTCAACTTCTACTAAGCTACCGACATGAATTGGCGCCACAAAACGAATACCACCCGCATAAGCGGTAACACAATAACGACCACTCCAACCTGCTGCACAGGCATAAGCAGCCAAATCAATCCATTTCATTACTGCACCGCCGTGAACTTTTCCACCAAAGTTAACGTCTTGAGGTTCAGCTAAAAATCTTAAGGTTATATCGCGTTGCGGTTGCTTCATGGTGCTTCCTATTTATCAGTAAAATTAAGGCTAACAGTGGTTACAATATTTGCGTTTTAAAGGTACATTACACCCGTTAAGTCATAGTTAAAATTTAAAGGATAACCATGAAAATTTGGGTTGATGCCGACTCGTGTCCGGTAGTTATTAAAGAGATTCTATTTCGAGCCGCAGAGCGTACTCAAACACTTACAACATTATTGGCTAATCATTATCTAAAAGTACCGCCGTCTAAGGTGATCAGCTTCGTACAAGTGAGTGCTGGCTTTGATGTTGCTGACGATGAAATTGTTAAGCGAGCCGAGCCAAATGACTTAGTGATAACAGCAGATATTCCTTTAGCGGCTGAAGTCGTCGAAAAAGGCTGCTTAGCACTCAACCCTAGAGGCGAGCTTTACACAGAGGCCAATATTCGTCAACGTCTTAATATGCGTGACTTTATGGATACGCTGCGCTCTAGTGGTATTGAAACAGGTGGAGCGCCACCTATTAGCCAAAGTGATCGACAAGCTTTTGCTAACAATCTTGATAAGTTACTAGCGCAGCAATAAGTTAAGCAAATATAGCGCAAGGGCAAAAAATTATTTTGCCCTTGCTATTATCATTATTTACTTGGATTAGGATTAATGCGGCGACGTCCGCCACCATTACCGTCGCTATTGCCATAAGGGTTACTAGCAGAGCTATTGCCGATATGGCGTCTGTTTTTTCCAGTCGGTTTATGACCACGAGCATTTTCGCCCGAGCGTTGACCATCTTTATGTTCAACACTTTCTGATTTAAATTTTCTTGGCTTTTGAGCTTTTAAAGCGCGTAAATTACGTGACTCTGGTAAGGCATGTACGGGTTCAAAACCGGCAACAACTTCTCTTGGCAAATGCGTTTGTATGACATGTTCTACATCATTAAGTAAATCTATTTCATCAGCACAGACTAAAGATACTGCATGACCGGTAGAACCTGCTCGGCCGGTACGTCCAATACGATGCACATAGTCTTCTGGTACATTAGGCAATTCAAAGTTAACCACTTGTGGCAACTGTTCTATATCGATACCACGGGCAGCGATATCAGTAGCAACGAGTACGCTAATATTACCCTCTTTAAATTGTGCTAAAGCTTTAGTTCTCGCACCTTGACTTTTGTTGCCATGAATAGCAGCAGCTCTGATACCTGCGGCATCTAACTGTTTAGTTAATTTATTTGCGCCATGTTTAGTTTTCATAAACACGATAACTTGTTGCCAGTCATTTTCTAGAATTAAATGCGTCAGTAAAGCGGCTTTTCTGTTTTTATCAACTGAATAAATTAATTGCTCAACAGATTCAGCAGTCGTATTTTTGGGGCTAATGGAAATTTCAACGGGATCATTAACTATGCCTTTAGCTAATTCACGAATATCAGGAGAAAATGTTGCTGAGAATAGGAGTGTTTGACGTGTTTTTGGCAGCAAAGATAAAATTTTCTTAATATCACGTAAGAAACCCATATCTAGCATTCTATCTGCTTCATCAAGTACCAAAATCTCTAATTGATTAAATCGCACCGCTTTTTGATTATATAAATCGAGTAGACGCCCAGGAGTAGCGACTAGAATATCAACGCCTTGACGCAAGCGCAGCATTTGTGGGTTAATTTTAACACCACCAAAGACTACAGTAGATTTCAATGGTAAGTATTTACCATACATTTCTACGTTTTCAGCAATTTGTGCCGCAAGCTCACGAGTCGGAGTGATAATAAGCGTTCTAGCCTGGTTTGGGCGGACGTTATCGCCCTTAGATAACAGCTCAAGAATAGGTAAAGTAAAACCGGCTGTTTTACCTGTACCCGTTTGCGCAGCAGCCATAACGTCTTTACCATCAAGCACGGCAGGAATAGCCTGAGCTTGAATAGGTGATGGCGTATCGTAACCTTTTTCCGCAATGGCTTTTTGAATGGGTGCAGATAAACCTAAATCGGTAAAACTCATAGAATATTCTCTTCTCGCTGTTGGTTTGATCCAATGTCAAACGGCGATGCAGAATACAGTATAGACGGCTTTAGTGCAATGAAAGTGCTTATTCTTCTATCATAAACAGCAACTAAATTAATACTAATGGAGAAGGGGAAGGTAAAGTTAAGCTGTTCTTTAATGTCTTAAGTATTCACTTATTCCTTTCTCATTCATTCTTTTATACCTGTAAAAATATCTCACAGGGAGAGAAGCAAGAGGACTACAGGAGGTAAACACTAAAAAAAAAAGTGCTTTTATATGCCTTGATTGCTTACTTATTCACTTCTCATCCTTCCTTTCTGTAAAAATTCACATAGAAAAAGAAGAACTATCGGCGGCAAGGCTCTAAAAAAGATGATTAATTGATAGATAGAAACGAAAAAACCCGTAACGTTAGTTACGGGTTTTAGAATGGTGGTGGAGGGAGGTGGATTCGAACCACCGAAGGCTGAGCCGTCAGATTTACAGTCTGATCCCTTTGGCCACTCGGGAACCCCTCCACAGGGCCGAAAACCCAGCCATAAGCTGGGTATTCTAAATAGAAGCCTAGCAATGTCCTACTCTCACATGGGAACTCCCACACTACCATCGGCGCTAACACGTTTCACTTCTGAGTTCGGAATGGGATCAGGTGGGGCCATGTCGCTATTGTCGCTAG
>NZ_JACGVC010000047.1 GCF_014077005.1 Colwellia sp. MB3u-45
AAATCATCGCTATCAGGGTCAATACCTAAAGCCACAGAAATGTTATGCACTTCTTCCGAAGCTAAGATTTGTCCCGAGTCAACTTCCCAGGTATTTAAAATTTTACCACGTAGCGGCATGATGGCTTGAACTTCACGGTCTCTGGCTTGTTTTGCACTACCTCCAGCTGAGTCGCCCTCGACCAGAAATAGCTCGGTACGCAAAATATCTTGGCTACCACAGTCAGTTAACTTACCCGGTAAAGCCGGCCCTTGGGTGACTTTTTTACGAATGATTTTTTTGCCGGCACGTAAACGACGCTGCGCATTAAAAATACAAAACTCAGCTAATGTTTCCGCAATGCTAGTATGCTCGTTTAGCCATAAACTAAACGAGTCTTTTACTACGCCGGTAACAAATGCAGCGCATTGGCGTGAAGAGAGTCGCTCTTTAGTTTGTCCGGCAAATTGTGGGTCTTCCATCTTCACCGACAGGATATAACAACACTTATCCCAAATATCATCTGGCGTTAACTTAACACCACGTGGCAGTAAGCTTCTAAATTCACAAAACTCACGCATTGACTCTAATAAGCCTTGGCGCATACCATTAACATGTGTACCGCCTTGCACCGTAGGAATTAAGTTAACATAGCTTTCGCCAACCGACTCACCCCCTTCTGGCAACCAGGTTATCGCCCATTCAGCGGCTTCATGTTGCGAGGTAAAACTGCCAACGAAAGGCTCTTCTGGCAAGCTTGGATAACCTTTAACTGACTCTTTTAAATAGTCAACTAAACCGTCTTCATAGCACCATTGATATTTATTATCTTCATTTTTATCATGAAACTTTATGGTCAATCCGGGGCAAAGTACGGCTTTAGCTTTTAATAAATGTACTAACCTACGTGCTGAAAATTTGGCAGAATCAAAATAACTAGCATCAGGCCAAAATTTCACCCGGGTGCCGGTATTACGACGACCCACGATACCAGTTTCTCTTAACTCTTCTACTTTATAGCCACTTTCAAAAGCCATTTCATAGACTTTACCATCACGCCTAACCGACACGTCTACACGGGTAGACAAGGCGTTGACAACAGAAATACCCACACCATGTAAACCACCAGAAAACTGATAATTTTTATTAGAAAATTTACCACCGGCATGTAACTTACAAAAAATAAGTTCTACCCCTGACACTCCTTCTTCTGGGTGAATATCAATCGGCATACCTCGACCGTCATCAATCACTTCTAATGATTGGTCTTTATCAAGAATGACGGTAATATTTTGTGCATGCTTGGCTAATGCTTCATCAACAGAGTTATCGATAACTTCTTGGCCTAAATGATTAGGACGAGTAGTGTCGGTATACATGCCAGGACGATGGCGCACCGGGTCAAGGCCACTTAGGACCTCAATGGAGTCGGAATTATATTGTTCGCTCATTTATAGGTTCTGATAATTAGGCTGATATTAGGGGTAAGTTGAAAAATGACGCTATGTTAGGCAAGGTATTTTCATAATCAATAAAACTATGATCTCCCCCTTGCACTATTGCCAATTGGCACTGGCGGTATTTTTCAACAGCTTGTTGGTAATCTAACACTTCATCACCGGTTTGTACCATGACCAAGTAATTATTGTTAGAAATATTTTCCTGTTCAAGTGCTTTCAATTCAACGATATGTTGCTCTTTAACTTGATAGCACTCGTGCGTATAAGGATTTACCTGCTCACCTAGGTAAGCTTTCATTAATTCGAATGGCTTAACCGCTGGGTTAATTAGTACTGCTTTCACTTGATATTTTTCAGCTAAATAAGTGGCAAAATAACCGCCTAAAGACGAGCCGACTAATAGCCAAGTCGCGCTGGGTTCAAGGGTAATAATAGCCTCAAGTTGTGCCATGGCGGTATCGGGTGAAGAGGCAATTTGTGGGCAGTGAAAGTTTATTTCTGGGTGGTTTTTAGCAAAAAAATCCTGCGTGATCTGAGCTTTCATTGACTGAGGTGATGAGTTAAAACCATGAATGTATAAAACATTAATCATAATAAGTTGTTTCCTCTCATTAAGTTAAACAAAATGTACTGTACTGGTAAATTCGCCATTTGTGGCCAAGGTAAATAGTCGATAGCCTGGCGGTTGGCCATTTGACTTAGCTGTCAGTGAATTGATGTCAAATTGAATCGATGTTGCCGGACAAGTATATAAACTCACTGTGCTGTGTTCCAACTTTATAGGCAAGGTTAATGCTTGGTGAATATGACCACAGCCTACGGCTTTTATCGAGGGAAAGTTAGTTAAGAACTGTTGAAATTCTGCTTGGTTTATTAAGCCATGTTGATCAATAAAATAACCAACATCAACTGGATGATGATGCATTAATAACAATTGAGCTTTGGTCGGGTCAATCATGCCAGCGGCAATATCAAACTGTGCTTTGCTGATCTCGCCAGCAGGTGTGGCACTTTTACTTTCCAACAATAGCACTTGCCAATCATCATTTTCAATTATACTGTCTTGGCAAAAAGGGGCATGTGACAAATAGCGTGATAACAACCTAGGCTCATCATGATTACCGGCAATATAATAAACCGGGGTGATAATTTCACAGGCTTCAAATGCGCTGACAAATAGCTGATAAGACTCTAGTGTGTGATCTTGTGTTAAATCACCGGTAAAAATAATCGCATCAATTGATGGCTGATTTTTGATGGCCAACAACACATTGATTAAGTTCTGGTAAACATTAGCCTGGTGATGCAGGCCAGTGCGATCAGCAAATAAATGGCTATCACTAATTTGCGCTAAGTTCAGTTTTTTTAACCTTAAACTGTTGGGTATTGTTTTATCTGACATTAAGCGCTTTCACTTGAGTTTCTTTAACATTAACTTAGGAGTTTTTCAGGATATTGAGATTGATCTGCACTTGGCCTAATTGCAAACACAGCTGTAACCATTCTTTTAAGAAATAATTAATTTGCTGTTTTTCATCAGGTAAGTGCATTTTTTTATTAGGGTAATCATAGCGTGGCTTAATTTGCTGTACATCTTGATTACTGATCACTTCAGCCATGCGAGCGTCATGATATAAGCGAATCACCATTTTTGGGCGAAATAACGCGGTTAAATTATAACCGTGAATATTGGCTTCTTGATTAATCGTCAGTAAGGTTGTGTATTTAGTAATTTCGTCAACTCTCACTCGGTAACTCAAAAAATCAGAGATAAAAAAACAGCGTTGTTCGCCTACCTGTTCTTTATCAGCAAGTACGCGCAGCAATAACATGTAGTTAACTTCAAACAAGGTCATTAAAGTGGGTAAATGAGGACGATATTTTTTTACAACAACTGACATTTATTTCCAGTTAGCTTTGAGCTTATCAAGATTTAGAGCTAGCCATTGTAACGCAATAATAGTCGCAGCATTAGCTATCTTTCCCTCTGCAAGTAACTTTTCAGCGTCTTGGCGCGTAACAACATGCACTAAAATATCTTCACCTTCGGTCTCTAAACCATGAACGCCTGAAATATGCTCACTATCAACACAGGCACAATAAAGGTGAATGCACTCACTCATACCGCCTGAGCTTGAAAGGTAATCCATCACTTTAATCACCTTTTCAGGCGCTACATCCAAGTTAGCTTCTTCTTTTGCTTCTCGGATCGCAACGTCTAATGCCACTTCATTTTCTGAAAACATACCCGCAATAAGTTCTAATTGCCAAGGTCCGGTTTTACTGCGTAATGCGCCTAGGCGAAATTGTTCAATTAATACGATACAATCGGTTATCGGATCATAGGGTAATAAAGCAACCGCATCACCGCGCTCAAAAACCTCTCGTGTTAGTACTTTACTATAGCCGCCAGCATAAATTTTGTGACGGAGTTGATACTCATCGAGGGCAAAAAAACCTTGGTATTTTCTTGATTTTTTAATCACCTCTACGTCGGTTAAATTAAAGCGTAATAAAGCGTCTTTGGTTATACTCATCGTGAGTTCTCTCTTATGCTGTTAGGCAATTTTCCAATACCCTAGCATTTAACATTTTGTTACACTAGAATACTTTCCTAAACACTTATTTTATTTAGCTAATTCCTTATTCGCGATAAGATGGTTACAATTAGAAAAATAATAGCCAGTTCATTATTATAGGAACCTCCTCAAGATGAAAAAAACAATAACCGCATTATTTATTGGCCTTGCCTGTGCTGCAAGTAGCTCTTTAGCTAATGCCGAAGATTTACTGTCAGTATACCAACAAGCCCAAGCTAGTGATCCGGTTGTTCTTCGAGCCCATGCGCAATATTTAGCAACAGAAGAAGGTATTGAACAAGCGCGCTCAGTCTTATTGCCACAGGTTTACGGCTCAGCAAGCTATACAGAAAGCGAGAGTGAGTTTATTCCTACTTCTGATACTGGACAATCTTCAGGTTTACTCCTGACTAATAAAAGTGACACCACGAGTTATGGTATTAACTTAGACATGGAGTTATATAATCATAGTACTTGGTTAAAACTTGATAATGCCAAGAAAGTTGCGCACCAAAGTGATGTGTCATACCAGTTAGCGAAACAAGATTTAATTGTGCGCGTAACACAAGCCTACTTTCAGGTGCTGAGTTCAAAAGATGATTTGGAATTCTCAAAAGCAGAAAAAGCCGCTATTGAACGTCAGTTAGAACAAACAAAACAAAGGTTTTCTGTTGGCTTAACAGCTATTACGGATGTTCATGAAGCTCAGGCTCAGTATGACAATGCCGTAACCAGTGAAATTAGATCAGAAAACCAAGTGTTTAATGCCGAAGAAGCATTACGTGTTATCACCAATGTTTATCCCCGTGATTTGAACATTTTAAATACCGAACGCTTTAGTACTTCTCGCCCATACCCAGATAGCGCCAACGAATGGCAGCAAACGGCAGAAGCAAAAAATTTAGAACTGATTGCAGAAAGAATAAGCATTGATATTGCCAAAGAAAATATCAATATCGCAAAATCAGGACATTACCCAACGTTAAGCTTAAATGGCAGCTATGGCAGCCGAGAGCAAGATAATGAAGTCAATAGTCTCAACTTTAATAACCCCGCACTAGACAGCCACTCAATTGGTGTGTCTTTATATGTGCCCATTTATTCAGGCGGCGCAATATCAAGCAGTGTTCGTCAAGCGCAAAGCAATTATGTTGCTGCAAGCCAGAATATGGAACAAACGCATCGTAACGTAGTGCGTAACACCCGTAATGCCTATAATACCGTTATCACTGCAGTGTCAGCTATTAAGTCATTAGAGCAAGCCGTGGTGAGTGCACAAAGTGCGTTAAAAGCGACTGAAGCAGGTTTTGAAGTGGGTACGCGTACCATTGTTGATGTTTTAAACAGTACGAGAAACTTATATGACGCCAAGCGTAATTTATCGTCAACGCGATATAATTACATTCAAAATGTATTAGCCTTAAAGCGTGCTGGCGGCACCATTACCGAGCAAGATTTAGCCGACATAAACCAAGGTTTAATCGCTGCTAAATAAATCCCTTAGCTTAAAAATTGAAAAAAAGCAGCATTAATGCTGCTTTTTTATGTTCAGGACAGACAGTTAATTTATTGTCTCTGACAAAAAATAAGTACTCACGTCCGTAGTAAGTACGAATTATCAGTTGCAGACATAACTCAAATACCTGTATCTATGTCAGCAATGTCGTGTTCACTTGGCCTTTCTGAGCCATCCATAGCTTCAGGGCATGAGAACATTTATCTACATCGAGGTGAAAGAACGACGATGCTAGAAGAAAATTCACCTGACTACTTCTCTTGTTTTATCGCGTTAATAATTTTAGTGGTCGAAATACCATCTTCAAAATTAAGCACTTTCACTTCGCCGCCCGCCGCAATAACTTCCTTGCCTCCAGCAATATCTGCTATTTTATAATCGCCGCCTTTAACTAAGGTGTTGGGTAATATATTGGCAATTAAGCGTTGCGGGGTATCTTCACTAAAGGGGACTACCCAATCAACAGCACCTAGACCTGCTAATACCGCCATTCGGCGATCCACAGGATTAACCGGGCGACCTGGGCCTTTTAAGCGCGTCACAGAAGCGTCATCATTTACCGCAACAATTAGGCGGCTACCTAACGTGTTTGCCGTGGTCAAATAAGAAACATGACCAGCATGCAGAATATCAAAACAACCATTGGTCATCACAATACTTTCGCCACGTGCTTGCGCTAATGCAACAGCAATTTTTAACTGTTCTTCAGACATCACACCAAAACCACTTTCTTGACCCGATGATAATTCTGCACTTAATTCAGCTTGGCTTACGGTCGAGGTACCTAGTTTACCCACAACAATGCCGGCCGCAATATTGGCTAAAGCACTGGCTTGGGTAAATTCAGCTTTGGCGGCTATCGCAAGGGCAAGTGTTGCAATAACCGTATCTCCCGCGCCAGTTACATCATAAACTTCTTTCGCTTGCGTGGGTAAATGGAATTCTTCTTGATCATGGCGTAACAAGGTCATGCCTTGCTCACTTCGAGTGACTAGCATGGCCGTTAAATCTAATGATTTAAGTAATGCTTGGCCTTTACTAACGATATCGGCCTCACTTTTACAGTGTCCTACTACCGCTTCAAATTCTGCGAGATTAGGCGTAATTAACGTAGCACCGCGATAGCGTGAAAAATCAGTGCCTTTTGGGTCAACTAACACAGGAATGTTTTGTGCTTTCGCCACTTTGATCAGGGCTTGAACTTCTGACAAGGTACCTTTGTTATAATCTGATAACAGTAAAAGATCATGCTGAGCAATTAAGGCTTGGGTTTGCTCTATCAACGGCTGTTTATCAAGTTCGGCAAATGATTCTTCAAAATCTAAGCGTAATAATTGTTGATTACGACTTAAAATACGCAATTTGGTGATCGTTGGGTGAGCTTGCGATTGAATAAATTGACAATTTATATTCATTGCTGACAACTGAGTTTGCAATGTTGTCGACGCTTCATCTTGACCGGTAATACCCAGTAAAGTAACCTGGCCATTTAGTGATGCAATATTCAAAGCGACGTTGGCTGCGCCTCCTGGGCGATCTTCGTCTTGAAGTATTTTAACAATCGGCACAGGTGCCTCGGGTGAAATACGTTGTGTTGGACCAGACCAATAGCGATCTAACATGATATCACCAACGACTAAAACACGTGCTTTTTCAAAAGCGGGAATATCTACTTTCATCCTGTACCCTATAACAGATATAATAAGCGATATTGTAACACAAGCAATTCAATGAGTTGAAATCATCCTGTGAGTAAAAACAAAGTTTTACAACCAAATTTTAAAATATCTTTCCTGTTACCTAAGTATTGGCCAACTTGGATTGGGGTATTTATTCTTTACACTATCTCTTGGTTACCTTATCGGTTTCAGCTTTTTCTCGGCAAAATGATTGGCCGCTTACTATATAAAATAGGCTCAAGCCGCAAAAAAGTTGCCTTACGAAATTTAGAGCTTTGTTTTCCTAAGATGTCAGATGCCGAACGCCAAATTTTGCTCAAACGCAATTTTGAAAATACCGGTATTGCCTTATTGGAGACTGGTATGGGTTGGTGGTGGCCAGATTGGCGGGTAAAACGTCACACAACAATTATTGGCCTTGAGCATATTGAAGCAGCACAAAAGCAAGGTAAAGGTATACTATTACTCGCCATGCATTACCTTAGCGCCGAAATTAATTGTCGAGGCATAGGTTACGGACATCCTATGGTGGTGTTTTATCGACCTCATAACAATTACTTAATGGAATATTTTCAGTTTCGTGGTCGTGGTCGCTCAAACAAATATATGCTGGGCAAACGTGATGTTAAAGGCTTACTTCGAGCACTAAAAGAGGGCGAAGCCTGTATTTACTTACCTGATCAAGATTATGGTCGCAGTCGCAGTGTTTTTGTGCCCTTTTTCGCGGTACCAGACGCCGCCTCAACCACAGGTACATTAATATTTGCTCGGCAAAAAAATTGCCAAACACATATGTTAATCCCTACTCGTAATGATGACGGCAGTGGTTACACCTTAGAGATAAAGCCTATGCTGGAGAATTTCCCCACCGGTGATGACACCGCAGACGTATTAAGAATAAATCAAGAGTTAGAAAAAGCAATCATGGTGAAACCTGAACAATATATGTGGTTGCACCGCCGCTTTAAAACTCGCCCGAATGAAGATGATCCGTCATTGTATAAATAGTTGAAATTAGCTATGGTGTCAGTAAAGTATGAATTTAATTTTAAGTAATTTATGAAATTTTGGTTACGAAGTATTATTTTAGGTTTGATCCTAATTGGCTTAGCGTCAGCATTACTGCTCAACACAGAGCCCTTATTTTCCGACAGCCAAGAGCCAGCCGATAAAGTGGTTGCCACAAAGGTTGACACTTATCAGGCAGAGCAAGCTGAATCCTCAGCACAAGAAGAAATCCTTGATGCTGAAAAAAGTACCAATGCCGCTGCTGACGGGCTTTCTAACTATTATGCTAGCATACGTGGTGACATGACTGGAGATGGCCCGCAAATTCGTAATAACATTGTCTATTTACCAGAGCCAAAAGGTGATTTAGAGAAAATATTAACCGCACGAGCTTTAATCACTCGACCCTTACCAAAAAATTGGATCGGCGAAACTGATAACCATCCATTTCGTCTTGGCGAAACCTTATTTGGCAAATTATCAGAGTATGCGGGAGATAATAATCTACAAGTAATTTGGTGGCTTAATCGTGACTTTGTCGTTAAAAATGCCTTTAGAATTAATAAAGATATTGTCACTACCTCTTATCAAGTCGGCAAAGCTATTGAAGGCCATTTTGAAAATGGCCTTTCAATTTACTTTTGTTATCAGCAACGTACTATTGTTGTCATCGAGCATGGCACGGCTTACTTGGATAAAGAATGCCTGCTGTTACCGAACAGGCGTCACTAATATCACCAAGCGGTTTTCATCGGCTATAGGCTACTGCAACAACTGTTCAACCATTACCATAACTTGACTATACTCAGCGCTAAATTCAGTAACGGGGATCATGGCTGCGCTGTTTTGCAAGGTTGCATGGTGGCTGATGTCACGTAACTTGCAGTAATTATCCACTAATGCCTGCTGTTGTTGTTTAGTTATAACGCCTATGTTCGCTAAATACTCCAGTAGATTAATGTTGTCTGAATAATCGCTCAAATTGGGATGCTGAGCACTGTGTGCTAAAACCAAATATTGTACAAGAAACTCAATATCGACTAAACCACCCAGTCCCTGTTTAATATCGACTTCAGTCTTTGATGACTTATCCAAGTGTTGGCGCATTTTATTACGCATTTTTATCACGTCTTCACGTAGCACTTTTTTATCACGAGTTCTCATTAAAACATTGCGTTTAATTTCTTTAAACCTGTCGGCTAATCTGGCGTGACCATAAATGACTCTGGTACGGACTAACGCTTGATGCTCCCAGGTCCAAGCGTCACTGGACTGGTAATGAGCAAAGGTATCAATGTGCACCATTAAAAGACCGGCATTGCCCGAAGGTCTTAATCGCATGTCGAGTTCATATAAAATACCGTTTGCCATGCGAGTATTAAATAAGTGCATCATACGTTGAGCAAGCTTTAAGTAAAATTGTCCAGCAGAAATCGACTTTTCTCCTGAGGTCATTTCTGCCAAATCAGCATCATGGACAAACACTAAATCTAAATCAGAGCTATAACCGAGTTCAATCCCGCCTAACTTTCCATAACCAATAACAGCAAAACCTTTGTCTTGGCCGTCTAATTTACTGGTTGGCACACCAAAACGCAGTGCCATTTGTTGCCACGCTAAGTTGGCTACTTCTTCGACTAGGGCTTCTGCCAATGCAGTTAAATGATCACTGACTTTGGTAATCGGTAAAATATCAGTAATATCGGCAGCGGCGATACGTAATTGTTTAGCTTGTTTAAACTCACGTAAGGTGATCATTTGCGCTTCTTGATCGTCTTCAGGTACCCGTAACATAGTTTCACGTAGTTCCGCGACATAAGAAGATAACAGTGGTGGCTGATAAAATAATTTAGGATCAATGAGTTCATCAAGTAATATGGGAAATTTAGCAATGTGCTCTGCCACCCAACTACTGTTGCGACACAGATGAATTAATTGCTTTAATGCCCCTTCATTCTCAAATAATAATTCCAGATAGGCGGTACGTGTTGCCACCGTTTTTAGCACCCCTAATACTCGTGCTAAGGTCTGATCGGTTAGTCTTAAATCAGCAAGATGCCACAGCAGGGTTGGGATCAATTTATCTAGCACTTGGCGGCCACGGCTGCCCATGCTGCGTTTGGTCATTTCAGCGCGAAAATCTCTCAGCGCCTGCCATATAGTTTCACTGTGAGAAAACTCAACACCAGCTTTTGTCTCTAGCAATTGCGGAGACTGATCAATCCAAGCAATAGCCTCCTCATCGCTCCATTCACTATCCCAAAGTGTGGTCCAATATTGATCAAGCGCCTGACGGTTTGGACTTTCCTCACCAATAAGTTCACTAAATTGTTGATGAACGCCCTGCATATGAGTAGCAAGCTGTGCCAAAAAAGTTGGCCAGTTTGTACAATTTTCGTCGGCAAGAATGCTGACTAAGCGCTGCTGGTCTAATTCATTGTCAGGTAAGGTTTGAGTTTGTTGATCATTTAACGCTTGAATAATATTTTCAACCCGACGCAAAAATCGATAACTAGCCGTTAACACTTGCGCACTGGGTTGTGTAAGCACATCGTGTGTTACCAATAAAGGCAGTACGGTGAGTAAGTTACGATGCTGTAAATCACTAACACGGCCACCTCGGATCATTTGAAAAACTTGCACAATAAATTCAACTTCGCGAATACCGCCCGCGCCCAGCTTGATATTATTATTGAGTTGCTTACGCCTAACCTCTTGGGCAATCATAGCTTTCATACGTCGCAGGCTGTCGATAACGCTAAAATCAATGTAGCGTCGATATACAAAAGGTCGCAACATATTAGACAATTGGTCATGATACTTACCTTCTCCGACCAACCGCGCCTTTAACATCGCATAACGCTCCCAATCACGCCCTTGATCTTGATAATAATCTTCCATGGCATTAAACGATAAGACTAATGGCCCACTTTCACCAAAAGGGCGTAAACGCATATCAACACGATAAACAAAACCGTCAGCGGTATGTTGATTTAACGCGGTAATTAATTTTTGCCCTAAGCGAGTAAAAAATAATTGATTGTCGATACTTCGCCTAAGCCCTTGGGTTGCTCCCGCTTCAGGATAGACAAAAATCAAATCAATATCAGAAGAAAAGTTAAGCTCTTGTCCGCCTAATTTACCCATGCCATATACCAGTAAATTTTGGGTTTCATTGGCACTGTTGACCGGTACACCCCACTTGCTTTCACAAAACTTTGTTAACCAAGCATTAGCCGCAATAATCAAACTATCAGCTAATGAAGACAGTCGTTTTAACGATTCATCAAGCGTTATATCCAATAGAAAATCACCAACAGCAATATCTACCATTTGCTTTAAACGAAACAATCGCAGGCACTTTTGCAGTTGTTCTTCTGTGGAGCATTTATCAATACTGTCAGCAAGCATTACGCTATATTGCGGTGTTTCACTCGACAATAACTGCTCGCTATTAAAAAGCTCAACCAGCAACTCGGGGGCTTGTATGGCACTACGCAAAATAAAGTCACTTAACCCTAATGCCCTTTTAAACAGCGCTAAGCGCTCTGGTGATAAAGTATCGGTAACATTCGGATATTGTTGAGAAAACTCTAGCCAACTATCAGCTTGTTGGCTGGCAAGTAATGGCGGAAATGGCAAAGACGATGAATTAGACACGTTATCCTCGATAAAAGCTAAAATGAAAATGAGTAAGGTAAGTAATAATTAATAACAATCAGTAACAAATTAATTTCACTGATATACTTAAAAAAATAGACATAATATGTCAGAAGTGATACTAATGAATGATAACCATAGCATTTTTGAGGACACTATGGCAGGAATGCAGCCGCTAAAATCAATGATACTCTTGCTAACGTTATTGCTCTCCGCTTGTGGAGATCCAATAAAAGGGCAAATCACTCAACAAATCCCACTCACTGAACAACGTATTGAATTACTTGCTCAAGCACTTGCTAACGGGCAAGTTCGTAATGCTAATTTGATTACTCAATACGGGGAGAGATTACTACAAAGTAAGCCAGATTATAAACCCTTAATTGACGAGTTTTTAAAAGATACCGGCACAAAAGGCCCGATGTTTATTGCCTTAGTTGACCGACTAAATACGGTAAAAAAACAACCACAAATGTTTGAGAGTTCTCAAGCTATTTATGATGAGTTATTAAACCTGTATCAAGCAGCCGATCCCGTTCTATATTCTGATGCCTTAAGCGATCCGCTTAATGTCTTGGCTGATATGTCTGATGGCACTTTACCGCGCGTTAATGCGATGTCAAAAGAGCAAAGCTTAGCAGCCAATAAAGCACAAGACTTTGGCACAGGTGAACAGCTTATTGGCAATCCGTCTTACGGTAACTGGACTACTGGCTCAAATGGCATGTCATTTTGGGCTTGGTACGGTATGTACTCGATGATGGGTGATGTATTTGGCTCTCGCCGAACGAGTTATAATGATTGGGGCCGTAACCGAAATTATAGTTATTACAATGATTATGGCCGCAAGCGCTACAGCTCGCCAAATCAACTAAGTAAACAAACTGATTTAGATGCTCGCACCAAAAAATCATTTCAAAGCCGCGGCCAAAAATACACCAGTACTTACAGCAAAAATAGAACTGGCGCGTCAAGTATTTCTAGCCAGAGCAAAAGCGCACAAACCAGTGCCAATCGATTTGCTAGCAAAACAGCCAATAAAAGCGCTTATGCAAGATCAAGCACAAGTGGAAAAAATGCTAGCTTTAGAAACAGTAAGAGTACAACGTCACGAAGCTTTAGACGTGGAAAGTAGGGATAAGTATGAATACATTTATTGAAATAACTGGTCTAAATATAGAGTTATTAATTTTCTTAGCTATCGATATAACGATTGCCATTATATTACTTTGCGCCATGCGCTTTATTAGTGGTTTATCTGCAAAAGTTAACTCTACAGACGAACTTGCCAAAGAAGATAACTTTGCTTTTGGTGTTAGTGTTGCCGGTAGTGTTGCTGCCTTGGGTATTGTACTAACGGGTGCCATTACCGGTGAAAATGCCGAAAGTTATTTAATGGAAATTGTCGGCATGGCAAGCTATGGCATTTTAGGTTTAATTTTAATTAAAGTAGGCCGGGTTTTTCATGACCGTTTTGCTTTAAACCAAATAGATAAAAATGCGCAAATTAAAGCCCATAATATCTCAGTGGGTATTGTCGATGCTTCAGGTGCTATTGCCACCGCCATTATTATTCGCGCGGTATTACTGTGGGTTTACGGTTTAGATATCAACACCTTTATCGCTATTATTGCTGGCTTTATAGTCTCACAAGCCATGTTAGTGTTAGTTACCCGTATTAAAGAACGCCAGTATGCTAAAAACAATCAAAATAGCTGCATGCAAAATGCCTTTGCTGAAGGCCAAGTGGCTCTCGCCATTCGTTATGCTGGTCAAGTTATTAGTACGGCCCTAGCGGTAACAGCTGCCAGCCACTTTTTAACTTATAGCCCAGAGACCTTATTAGCTAATATAGTTGGCTGGTTTATCTTTGGTATAATTATGACCATATTAGTCGCTGTTCTTACTTCTATTGCTAAACGCCTAGTGCTGATGGGTATCAACTTAGTTGAGGAAGTAGACCATCAACACAATATTGGTGTCGCCAGTGTTGAGATGGCGATTAGCATTTCAATTGCGCTTATTTTAACGGCGTTAATGTCATAGTTTTATCAAAATTTTGCTATTAAAATAACCAAGGGTAAATTATTACGCTTGGTTATTTTCCCCGTTTCATTAAACACCCATTTAACTCAAGCTAGGAATAACCATGACAAGCAATAGAAATCGCCTATGGGATGATGTACTCCTGATTTTAACTATGGCTGTTTTAGCGGGTTGTGGCCTGATATACGAATACCTATTGTCACATTATGCCGGTCGTGTACTGGGTATTATGGAAAGTACCATTTACGCTATGATTGGCCTGATGATTGTCGCTATGGGTTTAGGTGCTTTTGCGGCGCGAAAAATTCAATGCGCCTTTAATGGCTTTGTTTGGTTAGAGCTAATGATTGCTTTTCTGGGTAGTAGCTCAATACTCATTATTGGTGGACTGATCGCCATCACACAAACTTTTCCTGACATATTAGGCTCGATGTTTAACTTGCCCCCTGACGCCTACCCGCGAGGTGGTTTATTTAAACAACTGAGTTTTATTGCCTTTAATAGTCCCTATTTTTTCGGTCTAATTCTGGGCTTTTTTATTGGTATGGAAATCCCCCTTATTGCACGCATTCGCGAAGAAATACATCAAAAACATCTTAAAAATAATCTTGGCACCATTTACGGCGCTGATTATATTGGCGCCGGTATTGGCGCTGCCATTTGGGTAATATTTCTCTTATCTATAGACATCAGCAAAGCGAGTGCATTAACTGCCGCCTTAAATCTAACTGCTGGCATTGTATTTATTTTATATTATTGGCAAAAACTGACCTGGCGAAAAACCTTAATAACGGCTCATGGCATTTTATTAGTGATGATCATGGCAATTTACCAATTTGGTAATGGCTGGTTAAGTCAAATGAGTAACTTACTTTATCTCGACAAAGTTGTTTATAGTGACAAAACGCGTTTTCAACAACTGACTTTTACCAAAAGAAATATGGGCCCTGAAGAAGGCAGCATTATTAACTTTTATTTAAATGGCCGCTTACAGTTTTCATCCTCAGATGAATTTATTTACCACAGTTATCTTGTTAGCCCAGTATTAGCTGGCTCAGCACGCCATGACAACATTCTCATTATTGGTGGCGGTGATGGCCTAGCATTAAGAGATGTTTTACAGTGGCAACCTAAAAAAGTCACCTTAGTGGATTTAGATGCGCAACTCATTGAATTATTTAAAAATCCACATGATAAATTACCTCTGAGGCTGGCTAATGCCATTGAAGACTTAAACGCAGTAAGTTTGCGCGATGAGCGTGTTGAAATTATTGCCGCTGATGCTTTTATCGCTATCGATCAACTATTGCAAAGCCATCAAACCTTTGACGCGATTATTGTTGACCTACCCGACCCCAGCCATCCAGATTTAAATAAACTTTATTCAGTTAATTTTTATGCCCGATTAAAGCAACTACTGGCGGGCGATGGCTTAATTGGCATTCAATCGGCCAGTCCTTATCATGCTAAAGACGCCTTTATTGCTATTGGTAAAACGGTACAAGCCGCTGGATATTCAACGGTTCAGCAATATCATGACAACGTACCTAGTTTCGGCGAATGGGGTTGGACTATTGCCAGTAAAATGGGCGCAGCGCCTTTAACAAGATTAAAACGCTTACCTCAATTGCCTGTTGATCACCATTGGCTAACCTTACCTATGGTGACTAATGCCTTTGAATTTTCTCGAGATTTTTATCAAGACAGTGAAACCGTACCGATTAATTACCTTGGCAGTCATGCAATTTATCAATTACATCAAAAAGCATGGCAAGATCAACAAGGCTTGAACAATGCTCATTTACAGTGAGCACAATGAATACAGATAAACTGCAACGGCATTATTGATCTTTTATTTAGCACCAAGACGTTTGATATAGCTTAAGCTAAGATAAAATAAGAAAAATGAAATAAGCACTTGACATAATATGTCATGATGCTAAATTAACCCAATACGACATATTATGTCGTTAAGTAAAACAGTATCACTGATTTTACGCTACTTATTCGAGCATGAGGAATAACATGAATATTCATAAAATAGCTGACTACCTAAATACCTTGGCTGATGATTCAGATACTGGGATGGTGTTTGATTGCCAACCCATTTCAGGTGAAGTCGATGTATTACAAATTTCGGTATTCGGCCGTGAAGAGTTACCTATTTTTGTGTCGGTAACGGATGATCAAATTCTTTGTATCACCTACCTCTGGGGTGAAGAAGAAGTTAAATCAGACAAGATAAATGAAATGCATGTCAGTATGTTAGAAATGAACATACCTATGCCATTATCTTCATTTTCGAAAATTGGTGATAAATATGTCATTTTTGGTGCGCTAGCGATTAGCTCAACATTTGATGATATCGAACACGAACTAGCGGTATTGAGCAATAATGCGCTAGAAATTATTGATGACATGAGTGATTACTTAATTTAAGCAACCACCTTAGGAGTATTATGATGAGTATTTTTAAAAAAATTATGACCGCTATTCGCGGCGGCGCAACTGAAGTCGGTGAAAACATTATTGACTCAAATGCAACCCGTATTTTTGAACAAGAAATTCGTGACGCAGAAAATCACCTCACTAAAGCTAAACGTGACCTAACCGGTGTTATGGCACAACAAATGTCGTCTAGCCGTGACGTTGAGCGCATTAAGCGTGAAGTTACTGAGCATGAAGGTTATGCCGTTCAAGCCCTAGAAAAAGGTGACGACGAACTTGCTTTAGCAGTTGCTGAAAAGATATCAGCACTTGAAAATGAACTCGCCACGCAGCAACAATCACTTGATAGCTTTCAAGGCAGTGCTGAACGCTTGAAAGAGTTAGTGAAAAAGAGTGAACGTCACGTAGCTGAATACAAACGTCAATTGTCTATGGTGAAAACCACAGAAAGCGTGCAAAAAGCCACCTCGGCAATTACCGATAACTTCTCATCAAGTAACTCTAAGCTATTAAGTGCCAAAGACTCATTAGAGCGCATTAAAGCTAAGCAACAGAAATTTGATGATCGCATGAAAGCCGCTGAAGTACTTGAGTCAGAAAACTCAGATAACTCACTTGAAGCTAAGCTTAAAGAAGCTGGCATTGGCGCTAGTGACAACAACGCAAATTCAGTATTAGAGCGTTTAAAAGCTAAAAAGAAGTAACTTACAAGTTACTACCACCGCTTTGTATCCATGATGCAAAGCGGTTTTTTAGTTTAATTAAATGCCAGTTTAGCCATTGATATTCGGAGCAAATAGTGAGCTTTTTTAAAAATATATTTAAGAAACCAACGCCAGAACGTAAACTCAATAATGTAAAAGAACTCACCCTAGGTGACATCATTGTGCTATCAGACAGTTTTGGTTTGCCCGCAGCACTAAGAGCGCAAGAATTTCAAGTAACGGCCGTTAACAGCTATGAATTTGAAAATAAAACTCAAGCAGAATGGGTTTTGCAGGGCGGTGACAATACAGAGTTGTATTTAACTTTGGACGTTGATGATAAAACCTATCTAAAATTTTCCCTGAAAATATTGCATCAAGATGTTGAAACACTGTTTGATCTTGAGCAATTTGCTGAAGTTTTCGATGAACCGGGTCAAGCGCAATTAGAGCGCATAGCAGACAGTAGCACCACGTCAGGCTGGAGCAGCGAAATATATCGACAAAGCAGTTATGCCCAAGTAGGTTACTTTCATCGCAAAGATTATCGAAAAGATGAACTCTCAGCTTACCAAGGCAAAGACAGTGGTGAGCAATTTGAGCTTTATTCGCTATTTGATGAAGATCAAGATAAAGGCGTCGATATTGAAGTATGGCAAGACGGCGATACCGAAGTATTTTTAACCTTATTTAAACCCACCACAGATATTGTTGATATGTATCCAGGGAGTTAATTGTGTCACGAAAAATTCCCGACAAATGGCAATCATCCGTAAAAGCGGTCAAAGCAGTGCAAGTTGCTTTTGATATGGATGAGAAAATTCAACTCGCCATTAGAAAGCAAGCGTTAGAGGCTGGTATCAGCCCGTCAGAGCAAATTCGAGACATTCTGGGCTTACCGATAAATAAGCGCCCTAAACGTCCAAGATTAACCGTAAGCTTGTCAGCTGACGATTATGCCTTACTGGCTGAAAAATATGCTTTATCATCAGAACAGCAACTTGAAATTAAGAAAAAATTAATGGATGATTTAATTAATTATGTCAATAATAGCCTTATTGACTAAAGCCGAGCTAAGTTTACCCCGATTAACTTGTTTCATAAAAGCCCATAGATAATGTAAGAGATTAAAATGATAGTCGTTCAAAAAGCAATGGAGAAAACTAATTTATACCGTGTTGATGACTTCGGCATAAAAAATTACAACTACGGCTTTATTGGCATTGCCTCTTTCCTCTTATTTTTAACCTTAAACTTATCCTTGGGCTATATTACCTATCAAGCTGAGTATGGGCTTGAAGGCTCAAACATAAAAAGCTATAGCGATGCTATTTGGCTAATGGTGATGTCTTCTACCACGATTGGTTTTGGTGACGTTTACCCCATCACTTTTATTGGTCGAGCGTCTGTTTTTATTATGTTTATACTCGGCGTAGGTATACTGGGTGCTATGGGGGCGATGTTTATCAACAAAATATTTGGTTTTGCCGATACCAACATTAAAAACAGAGAGCTGAGAATGCAAAATGCTCAAATTATTACTCAAAATACCGCCATCACTGAAAAGCTAACGCAATTAGAAGAAAAACTTGAGTTATTAGCTAAAAAGCTTTAATAATTTACGCTAAGTTTAAGGCTAAAGCCTTTAAAAAATCTCATTTCCGCTATAATTTTCGCGTATCCACCGCTTAATTATCACCATAAAGAAGTTGACCAGACCAAGGTTAAGCTAGAGTTATGACCGTAAATATTGAGTTAGCCCGTGGCTGATAAATTAATTTTTCAACAGCTTGCCCTTATCTACCCTCCACTTTATTTTTAGGGCTAATAGCCCGTTAAACTTGATAACGACCTGATAACGACTTGATAACGACCAGTGTAGACTTAAAAAAATTAGCGTTGCATAATCCCCTTACCTGCTGCCACTAAAACAAAACATGATTAAACACACCTCTGACTAAACAAGAAAAACGATCATAAAAACTACCGTGAAAATATTAACCCATTGTTTTATAATAACTTATAAGCTTATACATCCTATTAACCATTACGTGGAATTTTTATCTCAATAATGCTAATCAAGATTTTAACCGTTAAATTAATTTGATAAAAAAATTTGATTAATAACCGCAAAATAATTCACTTTCCAATTTTAAATTAACGGCCCATTATCAGCTTGAAAACACAAATATGATTTTTTATAAGGTAAAGAAATGAACATTGATACATATGCAGATACTGATATAGATGTTGATGATGATTCAAATTTTGATACGGGTATTGCTAGTTTTGAAATTGACTCTGGCTCAACCAATAAAAAAGCAATTAGAAAAACGGCAAAACAAAATTATCAAATAAGACAAAGATTAGATTCATTAAATGAAAAAAGATTTCTTGATAGAGAGCTTAATTCTTTAAGTGACTATTGGGACATGTAATGAAACATCAACGAGATTCAATATGAAAAAATTAATTTTAGCATTCGCTGTACTAGCATTAACGTCAACTGCAGCATTTGGCCAAGAAGATGAAACCGAATTAATGGCAGCCCCTTCAGAATATGTCGTCAGCCTTTTAGCAGAATGTAAAAATGACGCTGTAGAAGATGAAATTACTACATCAGACATGAACAGTTACTTATTAAACTGTATCAATGATGAGCTAGAAGCTAGCTATTATATGGCGATTAAAGTTCTACCTGAAGAGAACTGAAATTCATAATTTATGATTTAGAGTCTTTAACGTTAAGTCACTCAAATTACTTAGGCCATTTAATATAGTGGGTTGGTTAATTTGAGTGTGCTTATTTAATCAAATTCGTATTACTTCTCTCGATACTAAATTATTCACTTCAACTGCTGTTAGCTCATAGCCGTTTATCACCTTTGGTCACTAGCGTGTCACTTAGTACAACTAATTCAAGCTAACACTCACCATCTTGCCACTGCCCTGCATAAAGCCGACATAAGTAAAATAATGTATAAATGCTGAGCAAGGCTAGCATTTTTTTTTCGCTATTGATTAGCGTAAAATTGTATTTTTTGAAACAATGAATTCGCCACACTGTAATCACCACCATTAATATCTCCATCATCAACTTTATTATAATATTTGATTAATGATAAAGGGTTTGCTTAACTCGAACGATTACATTAGATTGACTAAGATGCAATCGATCAGCACTAATGGATGTTAAGCTCATAAATAAGGATTAAATTAGCTTGCTAGATACAAATAATGTACTTATTAGAAATAATGTTAAATTAATTGGCCAAGGCAGTAAAACCCTGTTTCTTGCCCATGGATTTGGCTGCGATCAAAATATGTGGCGCTTTTTAACGCCAGAATTGTCCAAGCACTTCACTATTGTATTATTTGATTATGTTGGCTCAGGTGCTTCTGATATATCTCAATACAGTAAAAGACGTTACAGTAAACTTGAAGGATATGCTGACGATATTATAGAAATCTGTGACACTTTAGAACTATCTGATGCTACTTTCATCGGACACTCAGTCAGCTGTATGATTGGTGGCATTGTTAGCATCCAACGACCTGAGTTATTCTCTAAGTTAATAATGATCTGTCCTACGCCCTGTTTTTTAAATTTTCCTCCTGAATATTTTGGTGGTTTTGATAAAGAAGATCTAAAAGAATTATTAAACCTTATGGATAAAAACTATATCGGCTGGGCTCATTATTTGGCACCATTAGTGATGGGTACAGCTAATTCAGATGATCTTATTGGCGAGCTATCGGGCAGCTTTTGTTCTACCGACCCTGTTATTGCCAGAAATTTTGCTGAAGTAACATTTTTATCCGATTATCGTTATCTTTTAAAAGCGATTAAACCGCCATCATTAATTTTACAAAGTGAAAATGACGCACTCGCTGCAGTCTCTGTTGGTGAGTTCATGGCTCGTGAAATGCCTGATAGTCACCTTAAAGTGATAGCCGCTAATGGCCATTGCCTACACATGACTCATCCTGAAGCTATTATGAATTCGATAATAGAATATGCGAAGTAATTAAAGTGGGGGAAAATAACATTGAGAATAACAGGGGATTAAATTACTCTCTTGATAGCTTTCCATGTGGTGCTTTAGTCACTAATTCCGCAAGAGTTATTACCTATATCAATTCATACTTTACCAAGCAACTATTGTGGCAGCCTAATGATCTTATTGGTAAAAGTGTGGATGTTCTGTTTACTCAATCTTCAAGAATATTTTTTCAAAGTTATTTAATTCCGACACTTTTACACGAAAAAATGTGTGAGGAAATGCAGCTCATTATATTTCATGCAGATGGACAACGTATTCCTATCACAGTGAATGCTAGTTTGAGTGCTGATGGTTGTATTTATTGGAGTTTATTCAATGCATCTAAACGAAATGAACTCTATGATGAGCTGATAAAAACCAGAGAAACACTTGAGATACAAGCTGAGGAATTGAAATTACTGGCCTCAACTGATGAGTTAACCGAGTTATTAAATAGAAGAGAAATGAAATTTCGCAGTAGCTTAATGTTAGAACAAGCAGCAAGATCTCATTACTCAGTAAGTTTATTAATGCTAGATGTCGATCATTTTAAAAAAATAAATGACACCATGGGCCATTTAGAAGGTGACCGAGTACTAAAAAAACTCGGGCAGTTATTAAAAGGATTTGGCCGAAAAACAGATCTTATCTCCCGTTTTGGCGGAGAAGAATTTTTGATCATGTTACCAGATACCAACAAAAGTGATACCTTATTACTATGCAGTAAACTACATAAGTTAATCGCTGAAATTAAAGTCGGCGACAGTTCGCTGACCGTAAGTATTGGCGTGAGCATTTGTGATGAGCAAATATCATTTATCGATTTATTTACTCAAGCGGATAATGCGGTATATAAAGCGAAATCGCGGGGAAGAAATAGAACCGAAGTTCATCTAAACAATAGTTAAACAATAGCTAAACAATAGCTAAAGACATCAATGCTTGAGCTAAATCTCAAATACCTCAGATCAATGATGTGATAACAAGTATTTAAAATTCGCCACTTCCCTATTTAAACACTCGCTGCCTTTGTAACTTTCGCGCAATAATAACCAGCACAATGCGTGTTAGTGGTTACCCTGATGTCTGAGTTATTTAAACCAAACTTTACCACCAATAAATTTATAAGCAGGTAAACCGCGGATCAAAGTATCTCGGGCAAAAGGTTTATAGCATTTTGGGCAAAGACAAGGTTCAACGGTATAATCTTGGCTGATCCGTTCTTTAAAGCTTTTTACTAAGGCTCCTTTGCCGCCCTTTCGGTATTTAAATAACAAGGTATTACAGCCCACACAAAAAATATCGATGGTTTTTGTTGGGCCTTTTTTATTCGGTTTTGCCATAAATTATGTCAGCGTACTTAGTCATTTTTAGTCTGTAAATCACATGAATATTTCATGCTAATGGTTATATTTTATAACAATAAAAAGCTACTATCTAAACTTAATAAGCTAGTTAGCTCACCATAACAGAAATGAGCCTGTTTTATACCTGCGCCACATAATTACCTAATAGCCTTTTGTATCAAGCGACTTACAGATAAATAGCAGATGTCAAATCAATGCCCTTTTATTCTGGTCAATTCCCATTAACTTAAGCTAGCTCAATTGAACCAGAGTACAAGAGTAAAAAAGTACCGCCTGCGCTTTCCATCGCTGGCGGTTTGTAGGTTAACCCCAAAATAAATCATCATTATTTGCAGATACCCTCAAGGCTGAATAACCTCAAATATTAAACCAAAACTGCGCAATGGCTTTTATCAGTAAGCGCTTGCTCATTGAGAAAATAAACGCTAGCGTAAAGTATAAATATTATTTTACCCTTTAATATAACCTTCAAACCTAGATAGCATTTTTATACTGGGTTATAGACAGGAACAAGACATGAACATCAGTAAAAGAACTTTTTTAAAAGCCAGTGGTGCAAGTATTGCCACCCTGTCTATTGCTGGACAAACCCTGACGTCATCGGCCCTTGCCGCTAGCCTAAATCAGCCTGATAACAAAGGCCAAAAGCAAGACCAAAGAGCAGCACTTAAATCGATTACAGGTACGGTAACAGGCATTAATCCAGTCGAGCGATTGGAGCGTATAGCCAAAGCACAAAAATTAATGCAACAACTTGAAATATCAGCCTTGATACTTGAACCCGGCGCCGCGATGGATTATTTCTCAGGTATACAATGGCGGCGCAGTGAACGTGTAACGGCGGTTATTATCCCACGTGAAGGTAAAATTTCTGTTGTTTGTCCTTTTTTTGAAGCGCCAAGCGTACGCGAGAGTTTAGCGGTTGGTGATGACATTCGTGTTTGGCAAGAGCATGAAAGTCCATTCGTTTTAATTAAACAAATATTAAAAGACTCAGGATTAAATAAAGGCAAAGTCGCCTTTGAAAATTCAGTGCGTTATTTTGTTATGAGTGGCGTTATGGCCCAACTTTCTACTATGCAGCATGTCAGTGCCGAGCCAGTAACGCTTGGTTGTCGTATGTATAAAAGCCAACATGAGCTTGAGTTAATGCACAAAGCCAATGAAGTGACTTTACTTGCCTACGCTCATGTTTTCGCTCAGCTAAAAATTGGCATGAGCCAAAGCGATGTAAAATCATTAATGCACACAGCCCAAGGGCAATTAGGCGGTAAAGGCGCATGGAATATGGCGCTATTTAATCAAGCCAGTGCTTACCCGCATGGCACTAAACAAAAGCAAATACTAACTGAAGGTTCGGTGGTATTAATGGATTGCGGCTGCAATGTTCATGGTTATCAATCTGATATCAGTCGTACTTTTGTTTTTGGTGAAGCAAGTAAGCGCCAGCGTGAGGTTTGGCAAACGGTTAGACAAGGTCAAGAAATTGCCTTTGAACAAGCAAAAATTGGTACACAAGCGGGCTTAGTTGACGATGCTGTGCGTAAATTTTATCAAAGCAAAGGTTTTGGTCCTGGCTATAAATTGCCCGGATTGTCGCACAGAACCGGGCACGGTATCGGCATGGAAGGACATGAAAGTGTCAACTTTGTTCATGGCGAAACTGAACGTTTAAAACCAGGCATGTGTTTTTCTAATGAGCCAGGTATTTATATTCAAGGTGAATTTGGTGTACGACTTGAAGACTGTATTTACCTAACCCAAAATGGCCCACAATGGTTTACTATGCCGCCAGCATCTTTGGACGATCCAATTGGAAAGTTAATTCAGCTGCAAACGCTTTAGCTTTTACTCTATCAATATGGCTAGCAACCATTGCAATACATGGTTTTCACACTTTATCTTTGCAACCGACCTGTCGGTCGGTTAAACTAGGGCTATTATGTTGTAAGATATTTTAAGGTAAGCCCATGAGAGACCCAGAGCAAACCCGCCAAAAAATACTAGAAGTTAGCGCTGATGAAATTCATCGAAAGGGTTTCAACGCCACTAGCTTGTCTTGTATTTTAGCTCGCTGTGAAATATCTAAAGGGGCGTTATATCATCATTTTGCTAATAAAATGGAACTTGGCTATGCGGTATTTGAGGAAGTTTATGCCCCCGCTTTTATTGCGCTTTGGCAACCGCCCGTAGAAGCTGAAGATCCCATTCAAGGCTTATCTGATTTTTTCAGTTCAATGTCTAAAGAGATGAGTTGTGATGAACTAGTCTGTGGATGCCCTTTAAACAACCTCTGTCAGGAAATGTCAGGCGTAGATGAAGGCTTTCGTATTCGCATACTGGCGATGCAACAACAGTTAAACTTATTAATTGCCACTAACCTATCGCGGGTTAGCAGCCAGTTACAACCAGGCCTTGATTTTAGCCAGATCGCTTACTTTATTGTCTCAACCTTTCATGGCTCTTCCAGTTTAAGTAAAAGCTCATTAAACAAAGAGCTGTTTGACAAAGTCATCAAAGAGCTTTGCCGATACATGGGCCAATTAAAACGTTAATGCTAAATTAACGCCTCACTGAGTTAACATTTCTTAACACTTTATCTTCTATCTTAAGCCTAAAAAGCATTTACATACCGCGCGGTCGGTATGTATAATAGCTGCAATTAAAATTAACTATATCTTACAGGGTCATCATGAAAAAGCTCTTAATGCTGTTGGTGTTATTCACTAGTTTTGTCCAAAACAGTATGGCAGTTGAAGCTACGCCATCAGTTTCTCCTTATCAAGTCATCGCTGTAACAGGTAATAACCTATTTACTAAAATTGCGAACAATCAAGATGCTTTGAAAAAATTTCCAGATCTAATGCGAGATATTGTTGAAGAAGAATTAATGCCATCTATTGATTATCAATATGCTGCGTTTAAAATTTTAGGTAAACATTTGCGACAAACAACGTCAGAGCAAAGAGTAAAATTTATTACTGCCATGCGTGCTTATTTGGTTCGCACTTATGCCAACGCTTTAACGCAATACAGTAATCAGAAAGTGTTATTTGAACCAGAAAGTCAACTGAGGGCGAATGTGAGATCAGCTTCTGTTGATGTCAAAATTATCGACACGGGTAAGCCAGATATAAATATTACCTTTCAAATGCGCAAAGACACCAAGTCGCAAGAATGGAAAGCCTACGACATGATTGTTGAAGGTATATCGTTAATTAGTAGCAAACAATCTGAAATTAATCGTAAGATATCAGATTTAGGCTTAGATCAAGTAACCTTAGAGCTTGCTTCAATCACCAGCTAACTTTACTCACTGATGCTATTACCGCTAAAAAAAGCCAGCATAACCTTTAAGGTTACTACTGGCTTTTTTTTACAACGCGCTAAATGTTACTCTGGAGCAGAACTAATCGTCATTTCAGAGACTTTATTAGCTTCAATATCTGCTTGGGTAAAGCGCAAAGGTCTCAATTGTGGTTGTTGTGAATAGAGCAAGGTTTGGTCTATGCTATGATCGCTGCCATATTCATGAGATTGAGAATAACTCAATAAACCTCTAGCAACTGGGCCATCATCGGTAAAGTTCACTACTGTCATCCAGCTGCTACCATAATTAATATGATAACCACCACCTTCAGCACTTAGTATAGAATCGCTATTTTGTGCCGGATAAACATGGCGAGGCAACAATGAACCGTCATTACCTGTGCGGGTATCAAAGACATTAAAGCCTCCTTCTATATTGTGAGAGCCTGCCCAAGGAATTTTGATACCTGAGGCACTGCCATCAGCTAAACTACGCTCAACAAACTGCACTGAACCCAATGTAGCATATAATGCTAACCCCGCTGATTCAACATTAAGCTGAGCTTGGGCAAACTGTTCCAGTGTTGTGGCATTATTTATTAAGCCACTAGGTGTGGTCAGCACATTATCTGCAGAAAAACTTTGTTGCCACTGCGGTTTTTGATTAAATAAAAAGGCAAACTCTCGAAATAAATGTGCCGCACTACTATTTTTATTAAAAGTACCATCCCAAAGCGCTAATGCCGCACAACCGTCACTGATATCAACGTCCTGTGTTTCAAGGCTAACTACTGTACTGCCTTGTGCTTGGCAAATGCTTAAAAGATCAGTCAGAATATTTTCAGCTAAATAGCTGCGATTACTTAATAAGGCTTGCTCGACCTCTGCCGGATTAAATAAACCATCACTGCCGGCACTATCTACCAATAATTTCTGTGCTAAGCGAGAACGTAGAGACTGCTGATTATCTACCGCACCATATAAAGGTGAAACACCTGTTATAGGCGCATTAATATTGGTAAGCCAATAGCTGTCATTTGAATTTTGGACAGAGTCAGTGCCAGAATATTGGGGTGCATTTTCATAGGGTACAGCGCGGTCAAAATCAAATGCGGATAAAAATCCCGGTAAAACAGTAAAGCCCGCAGCTTGCTTAGCACCAACAAGCAATGGATTTGTGGTCATTTCATTAATGGCTGTCGCAGTTAAATTGGGCACCGTTGAGTCATCAATATAGAAAACATTGCCGTCACTATCTGCTGACATAGTATTGTTAAAAATCACCCCATCATAATCAACAAAGGCTTGTTTAAATTCAGCAATATTACCCGCTAAATTCATCGCTAACCAGTGGTCGATAATATCGACATTACCCAAGTTAGCATCTTTTATGGCAAAGGCACTACCACCAGGGCCCCATGCAAAACTTCCCGGAACAACAACCATAGGGCCATGATGGGTTGAGTAAGTCATTTTCGCGAGTTTAATCGTTTGGCCCGGCCCCACAGCCACATCAATGGCGATTTCTTTACCTGTGATTAAACGGTTTGCTCCGTCAATCACTTGCGACATTTGTGCCGGATCGTTTGGATTCAATGTCAACTGATAAACCACAAAGTGCTCAGCTGATGAAAAAGTATGGGTCCAAGCCACATTTTCATTAAAACCAATGTTTACGACTCCTGGCATGCCGGTAAGCGAACTCCCCATAACATTCAAATGCTCAGGAATAGTAATATGGAATTGCCAAAAGCGTAAATTTCCCGTATGTGGAAAGTGTGGATTCGCTAACACCATGCCTTTACCGTTTTCAGTTTTATCTTTACCTAAGCCCCAACCGTTTGACCCCAAATCACTTGGGTTCTTTTTAGGGAGTGTAACAACCGGATTTGAATTAACTTTATACTGATTAACATCAGCACTTTGTGGGTAAGGTGCGAAATTTTCTCCTGGAGGAGCAGCTAAAAACATTGGCCCAAGAAAATTTGCGGCTCCTGGTAACAAAGCAATACCGAGTGTGTAAGTCAGCATATCAATATCACTAATCGGCTGTACCCAAGGCATGTTGGCACATGAGCCATCAATATTAGCAACACCCGTATCGGCTAAGTATTTATTATAACCTTGTGCATAGCCTGACAATAAAGCTTGGCTATTGCTTGAAAGTGACTTTATATTTTGTGCTGCATGCGCTCTAATTCCTAAGGTTAAAAAACCAAAGTCATTAATTAAATGCGCTGAGTCACCTGAACTAGGCACGATATCAGGGCCGTAATACTTTGCGCGTTGTGAGTTATATTTTAGGATTTGATCGGCAAGCATACAAATATTATCTTTAGCGAATGCATAACCCACGCCATACGACATACTTTCTAAGTTGTCGGCGGTAATGTGCGGTACACCATAATCTGTCCAACGAATATTTGCTGATAATACGCCATCGCCATCAAATGAAGGTACAGGTGTAACGACAACTGGCGGCGTAATCGGCTCTGGTTTTTCAGGTTCTGGCGTGCCAATATAGGTGTAGTCACCACCCCCACATGCTGATAACATTGAAAATAATCCTATGATTGACATAGGCTTTATTATATTTTTAATTGAATAATTCAAAACAAACTCCTTTTTAGTTCTATTATTTTTATCATACGTAAACTATTTTTGCCCTATCATATTTGCACAATAAACAACCAACCTCAAACCATTATTAGCAAAATCGCTGTAGTGAAATACTACAAAAAAGTCTTTTTTATTAATTTCAGTCAATAAAAAGTAAAAGCATTTTTCTTTCACTATTAAATAGCACTATACTCACTAAGTGGTCATCAATTTGCGTATAAATAATGCTTGCACCTAGTCTACCAAAAAATGAAAAATGTCGATTAGCGTCGTTAGATGCTCTGAACATATTAGATACTGATCCTGATGAGCGATTTGATCGCGTTACTCGCCTAGCTAAAAAGCTATTTAATGTGCCTATTGCACTGGTTACTTTAGTTGATAAAGAGCGCCAGTGGTTTAAATCTTCAATTGGCTTAGACGCCAAAGAAACGCCCAGAGATATTTCTTTTTGTGGCCATGCAATTCACCAAAAAAATACATTTATTATTGAAGATGCCTTACAAGACGTGCGTTTTTTTGATAATCCTTTGGTTGTCGACCTACCTGATATACGTTTTTACGCTGGTCATCCCATTGCCTCACCAAGCGGTGAAAACATAGGAACCTTATGTATTATAGACACAAAAACAAGAACCTTAAGCGAGGATGAAATTGCTTCGTTAACAGAGTTGAGTGCCTTAATAACGGATGAGTTTATTTCATGGCATGGGGCTACTATGGATGAACTAACCAATATAACGAATAGAATAGGTTTCAAACGTTTAAGTCAACATTCTATTGATAAGGCTGTTAGACAAAACAATGACTGTCATCTGGCTTATTTTGATCTTAATGACTTTACATTACTCAATGACAATTATGGCCATATGATTGGCGATCAAGTATTAAAACTATTTTCTGAACAATTGAAAGTCAGCTTTAGAGTGTCTGATGTTTGTGCCCGAATAGGCGGTGATGAGTTTGTGGTATTGCTGAGCGATACAGAGCTTGAAACAGCTAAACAAGTGATAAAACGTTTTGCTTATAATTTAATTTCTGTCAGTAAACACCTAGATCTACCTTACCAAATATCTTTTGCGCATGGCATTGTATCTTTTGATCAAAAAAAGCATATTAATATTGAGCATCTGCTTAGTGATGCTGATCAGGTGATGGATGAAAAAAAAGCAAAAAATAAGCAAAAAATAAGCATTATTAGCCCAACATCGTGGTACAAAAACCCAGTCACTGAACAGCGTTAAATTAATCATATTAATTTAACGCTTAACGGTTTTTAAACAAAACCTTACACCAATTTACTGCCCTGAAAAATTTATTTCACGCAAAATCTCTGATTTAAGTTGATGTTTATATAGTATTTTAAAATAAATAAAAGCACATGGCATTCATTAAATTATACTGCTAATAGTGATGGTTTGTTGGCTGTTAGCTTTACAAATCTATTATTGCTCGTCATCACTTAACAATATCCTTTAACCTTAATAACTTAACTTTTATAACTTAAATTTGTACAACATAAGCTTTACGACATAGGCTTTTTAAATAATTTTTTGCCTTCGGTTAATAAATGTTGCACCCCTGGATGTTTTACTTTCCGTTCAGGGGATATTAAGTAGTAATGCTCGATAATATCGTTAGTTCTACCAATAATTTCAACATCAAACTGCTCAACAACATGATTTTCAATCATAGTGGGCGCACAAAAAATACCGTATCCCGCCTGGCCAAAATATTTAGTTAACACTGAATCATCAAACTCGCCAATTACCTTGGGGGAAATATCTAATTCATTAAACCAAGACAAGACGTTTAAATGTTGGTTTGAGCCTTCGCCAGCGGTAAAAAAAGGCATACCATCAAGTGACATTGGAAAGTCGCCTGTTAATGATTGCGCTAATTTTTTGTCAGCAAAAAAACTTAAGCCACATTTACCTATCAAGTGACTATAGGCTTTTAATGGTGAACCTGTCGGCAGTGGAGTATCACTTAATACCGCGTCCAATTTATTCATCGCAAGCTCTCCAAGTAAAACATCTAAGCTAGTTTCCTTACACACCAGCTTGATAGAATTGTCTATGTCATAGATAGATTTCAATAAATTAAATGAAAAAACTTTCGCGATAACATCAGTGACGCCAATGGAAAAACGAAAAGAAAAATCAGTTGAATGATTTTTTAATGAATGCAGCAGTTCATCGCCTAAACTAAATATCTCCTGGGTATAACGAAAAGAAATACGCCCCATGTCATTAAGGACCAAACGCTTACCTTTACGTTCAAATAAGCTATAGCCTAATTGTTCTTCTAATAAATTGAGTTGAGCGCTCAGGGTTTGTGGTGTGATATGCATAACCTTTGCCGCCTGAGCAATACTGCCATGTGTTGCTATTGCATGAAAATACTGTAAGTGATGATAATTAAGCTTAGCCATATAACCTCTTTAATTTCCCTGTCACTGTTTAGCCTTCTAGCACTATACCTTAGCAACTTTTTGTTGATAAAAACACAGCTACAGTCGACTTTCATTGCGTTGAATTATTAGCTATAAATGTGTCATACAAGTTTAATTAATTTGCGGGGCTATTTTACACCTAGGGAAAATGACCAAATACAAGGCATTGATTTTAATAACGCGTTGTTCAGCACAATAGGCTCCTGCATGGTCTAATCAGTTGTATACATGCAACGATAATTATTAAATAAATAACGCAGGAATGGCTGGTTTTAACCAGGTGAAATGAGCAGAAAATTAGTGATATTGGTATGAGCTAGATCAAAGGAGATTTTATGGCAGAAAACATTATTGTTCTACGTTGGAAACAATTTATCCAAACTGATGCGAGTTCTGGCATTATTTTAGTATTAGCCGCAGTACTGGCATTGATAATGGCTAACAGTTTTTTTAGTCAGAGTTACAATGACTTCCTTGAGTTCCCCGTGAGCATTACGTTAGGCTCCTTTGCTATCAGTAAACCCTTAGTCTTGTGGGTCAACGATGGTTTAATGGCGTTATTTTTCTTTGTTGTTGGTTTAGAGATTAAGCGTGAATTATTTTACGGTCAGTTGTCACGTCCTGACCAGGTGGTATTACCCTTTTTGGCCGCTATTGCCGGTATTATTTGCCCGGCATTAATTTATGTGGCTTTTAATTATCAAGATGCGGTTGCTATGAATGGTTGGGCGATTCCTTCCGCAACAGATATCGCTTTTGCCTTAGGCATTTTTATTTTATTTGGCAAATACTTACCCCCTAGTTTAAAGCTGTTTCTGTTATCTGTTGCTATTATTGACGATATTGGTGCAATTATTATTATCGCCATATTTTACTCACAAGAGCTAGCCACTAACTCGCTTATTATCGCGGGTATAGGTTTAGTGACACTCTTTATTTTTAATCGACTTAAATTAGAGAACAAAGCGCCTTATATATTACTGTCAATTATCGTTTGGGCTGCGGTATTAAAATCAGGTGTACATGCAACTTTAGCCGGTTTTGCCGTCGCTTGGTTTATTCCTATCGCCCGTGAAAAGTCACAGTCTATGTCATATCAAATTGAACATGGCTTGCATCCATGGATAGCGTTTTTTGTGCTACCACTTTTTGCCTTTGCCAATGCAGGTGTGGGCTTAACCGGGGTTTCAGTTAATGAACTTTTCACCCCCATATCCATAGGTATTATTGGTGGATTATTCATCGGTAAACAATTAGGTATATTCGCGGCTTGTGTTATTGCCGTGAAACTAAAACTATGTCGCTTGCCCAAAGACGCCACTTGGACACAATTATACGGCGTATGTTTACTTTGTGGCGTAGGCTTTACTATGAGTTTATTTATTGGCTCACTCGCCTTTGAAGAGCAGGGTTTGGCTTATCAAACCCAAGTAAAAGTTGGCGTGTTAGTTGGTTCATTAATATCAGCCGTTGCTGGTGCTTGGTTAATCAGTCGATCTTCAAACAAATTAACCGTAACAAAAGGACAAAAAAATGAAAAATTTAAAACTTCTAATACTTAATATGGCTGCAATTGGACTATTGGCTATGTCTACAGTAGTAAAGGCTGACTTTAAGTCTGACGTTATCAGTTCTTGTAAAGCTTACCAACAAGGTGACGACAAAAGTGAAATAAATGCCTGTAAGCTATATATAGATGGCTTTATTGACTCGTCATTACTCAACGATGATGGTGTGGTAAAACCCAAGGCAATGATTGAGCGCACAGCTCCTGAACAAAGCGATTTTTTAAAGCGAGCTTATCGAACACGCGTGTTAACAACATCTTCCATGTTGAGTAATGAAGAGGCGTACCAATTTTGTATTCCACGTGAGTATGACAGAAAAGAAATTGCTTCATCGATTGCTAAATCTATGGATATTAATCAATTAGCTGATAAGCAACTTAAACAGGTGATATTTGAAACTCTGATTGCTGACTTTCCTTGTTAGCACTATTGATATTGCTTTAATCCAACAGCAGATCTTGTTCACAACACCTTGTTATGAACAAGATAAATTCGATACTTTTCAAGCAAACATGAGTTATGTTTGCTATTTATACTCCAAATGGTAGATGGTTTTCAGGACTACTTGAAGCACTTCATCAAGTTGAAAAGTCTCAATTCGTTAACCATACCTGAAAACAACATGAGGTTGATGATACCCCACCTTTTGCCAAGAAATATTATGCATTGCCGCCTAAAGCGATCCATGCTTTTAGAGCGGCCATCAACCAACCGAATGCTCGCGGGTTAATGCTTAATGCCTATCAAGTTATCACGACTCCCGTGCAAGTGATTAGCGTCGACCCGCCTTTATCACTATGGGTTAGTTAATATGCCACACGCCCAGCAATGATTAAGCTATAAAAATAATCCTTTTGATTTATATAAACTATTTTGAATCACCCTTGATATAAGTGCTCAAAATTTGGAATGTTACTTTCCCAAATAGGTGTGGTTTTACCAATATATTCTCGAACTGCGTCAAAGAATAGTCGCGTTCTTACTGGCAGATCTCGATGAGGATATATCGCATACATGGCGCTATAATCTGACAATTGTATATCTGTCAGCAGGGGGACTAACTGTCCATCAGCAACTTCATTGCCAAGGGTCAACGCCGGCACTACCACAAATGCAGTGCCAGACAGCGCTTTTAATAACAATACCTCGGCATCATTCGCTCGAAAGATACTTTTTATAGTTTTTTCACACCTATCGCCATGTTGATCAATGGTGCTAATACTCGTTACTCTTAGCGAATTACTGGTATAGCTTGCCGCCGGCAATAATGCGAGTTCATCGATAGTTTTAGGCATGCCATAGGTTTGGATAAATTCGGGTGACGCCAAAATAATCATGCGATTACGGGCCAGTTTTCGGGCAATCAAGGTCGAGTCTTTAGGTTCGCCAATACGAAAAGCCAAGTCAAAACCTTCGGCAACAATATCCATCACACGATCGTCTAAACGTAGCTCAACTTCAACTTGCGGAAAACGTTTTTGAAAATCATTGATCACAGGTTGTAAGTATCGCTTAGCGATGATGGTTGGCGAGGTGATTTTTAATACCCCTCGTGGTTCTTGATGATAATTTTCCGCCAACCTAACGGTTTGTCCCAGTAACTCACGCAGCTCCCGAGATTTTTTTATCATTTCAGCACCCGCAGCAGTCAGTGAAAAAGACCGGGTTGTTCTATTTAATAGCCTGACACCCAAATCATCTTCAAGTCGGCTAATTTGTTTTGAAATAACCGAGCGGTCAATGTTCCTGCTTTGCGCTGCGCTGGTAAATGAGCCAAGTTCGACCACATCTAACAACATTAATAACCGGCTTGTTGTATCCATTATTTATTCCGTACCACACCAATTGGTGCAATTTTGGCACTAATGTATTTAAAAATCTATACTTTTTGTCCACACATTAGTTACGTATCATGCACGCCATTATCCTAGAGTATTATTTTGAGCAAAACGAGAATCATGATGAGTAAAAATATTTTTATTGCCGCTATCCTCACCCTCAGCTTAGCAATAACCGGCTGTGCAGAAGAGCCAGAGCAAAAAAAAGCAGCACAACCTTTGCAAGCTATTGATGTTGCGGAGGTGTTGGTTAAACCTGTACAAAATTGGCATATTTATACTAGCCGTTTAGAATCTCCCCAAGAAGTCGCTTTAATGCCACGAGTTTCAGGTGTTATTAACCACATCGCTTTTAAAGAAGGCGATGATGTCAAAGAAGGCGACTTATTATTTCAACTTGACGATCGCCCTTTTGCCGCCGTTGTTGCTAGTTTGGAGGCACAAATTCTCAGTGCAAAGGCCGCATTAGGTCAAGCGAAAAGTGAAGCCAAACGTGCAATACGCTTAACAGCGCAAAAAGCTATCTCTGAAGAGCAAGCTGAGTCTCGCACCTCGATTTTACACCAACGTGAAGCACAGCTAGCCGCATTGCAAGCACAACTCACTTCCGCAGAACTTGATTTAGAATTTACTGCCATTCGATCACCTATTAATGGTGTAATTTCACGCGCGAATATCACCCGTGGTAATAACGTACTTGCCGGCCAAAGTATCCTCACGTCAATCGTATCTAATCATGAAATGTATGCTTATTTTGATATTGATGAACGCACTTGGAATAGTTCATTTGCTGATATCACTGCAGCAAGTAAACAACAAGTTGTAATGCAAAAACTCGGACAGAAACACTTTAGCCATGAGGGTTACATTAATTTTATTGATAACCGCATTAATCCATCAACGGGTACATTAAGAGTGCGCGCCATCTTTGAAGGTAAACATAAGCAAGTAAACGATCAACTACGTGCGGGATCTTTTGCCCGCATTAAGCTCGCAGCTAATGCCATCACTAAGCAAATTATTATACCTGAACGTGCCATAGGTACAGATTTGAAAAATCGTTTTGTGCTTACGGTAGATAAAAATAACGTTCTAGAGTACAAATTAGTTGAAATTGGTGAACGTTACGGAAAGTTACGTGCGATTACCGCGGGTTTGAGCAAAGGGGATATTATCGCAGTTAACGGCCCAGCCCGTGTTGGACCTGGTATGCCAATCAAGCCAAGAACTGTTGCCATTGATACGAGCGATATCGCATTTACTTTGTCTGCAATGGGCGATGTTAGCCTTATTGCTAAATATTAAGAGCTTTTGATGAATTTTTCTCACTTTTTTATTCAACGGCCTATCTTCGCGGCCGTCTTGTCACTTATTATTTTGATCGGTGGCGGTATTTCATTATTTCAATTACCGATCAGTGAATACCCTGAAGTGGTACCTCCAACCGTTGTGGTCACCGCTAATTACCCTGGTGCTAACCCAACCGTTATTGCACAAACAGTAGCAACACCGCTTGAGCAAGAAATAAATGGTACTGAAAACATGTTGTATATGTTTTCTCAAGCCACTAGTGATGGTCGTATGACATTAACCGTTACTTTTGCCTTGGGTACCGATTTAGATCGCGCACAAGTCCAAATACAAAACCGTGTTAACAGTGCTTTGCCACGTTTACCAGAAGAAGTACAACGCCTTGGCGTAGTGGCAGAAAAGTCATCTCCGGACCTGACTATGGTGGTGCATCTTTATTCGCCCGAAAAAACGCATGATACAACTTATTTATCTAACTATGCTGATTTGTATGTTAAAGACGAAATTGCTCGCTTACCCGGTGTCGGTGATGTGAAATTATTTGGTGGTGGTCAATATGCGATGCGAGTGTGGTTAAATCCAGATGCATTAGCTGCCCGTAAATTAACCGCAATGGATGTGATAAGTGCATTACGCTCGCAAAACCAACAAGTGGCCGCCGGTAGCTTAGGTGCACAACCTGCATCTAACGATAGCCAATTTCAAATTCTACTCAATGTTAAAGGTCGCTTAAATAGTATCGAAGAGTTTGACCAAGTCATTATTAAAGTGGGCGAGCAAGGTCAGTTGATCCGCCTTAAAGATGTTGCTCGGTTAGAGCTAGGTCAAAATAATTATGCATTAAGAGCCCTCCTAGATGGCCAACCTGCCCTGGCTATGCCTATTTTTCAACGCCCGGGTTCAAATGCCATTGAGTTATCCGACCAAGTACGTGCAACCATGGCACGGTTATCAGAGAAATTTCCTGCTGGGGTTGAGTATGACATTGTTTATGACCCCACCGTTTTTGTTCGTGACTCTATTGATGCGGTGATTACCACCTTATTAGAAGCTATTGCCCTAGTCGTGATTGTTGTGGTGGTATTTTTACAAACTTGGCGTGCCTCAATTATTCCATTAATTGCCGTGCCGGTATCATTAATTGGTACTTTTGCTGTTATGCAATGGCTGGGAATTTCTATCAATACCTTGTCGTTATTTGGTCTGGTATTAGCCATAGGTATCGTCGTTGATGATGCCATCGTGGTGGTAGAAAATGTTGAACGTAATATCGAGAAAGGTTTATCGCCTTTAGAAGCCACCCGCGTTGCCATGACTGAGGTTACCGGTCCTATTATTGCCATTGCCTTAGTATTATTAGCGGTATTTATTCCTACGGCCTTTATCTCTGGTTTATCGGGCCAGTTTTATAAACAATTTGCTTTAACGATTACTATTTCAACTGTGATTTCAGCCTTTAACTCACTGACATTATCGCCAGCATTAGCTGCGCTATTATTGAAATCGCATGACAGTAAACCCGACGCCTTAACACGCTTTTTAAATGCTATTTTTGGCCGCTGGTTGTTTAAACCTTTTAATCGCTTGTTTGACCGTGGCGCAAAGGGTTACCAAAAATTAGTGCAAAAGCTAATACGTATGAGCATAGTTGTGCTCGTCGCTTATGTCGCTTTATTAGGTGGCACAGTGACCTTATTTGATGCTGTACCTGGCGGGTTTATTCCTGCGCAAGATAAAAAATATTTAGTGGCTATCGCTCAGTTACCCGATGCGGCGAGTCTTGATCGTACCCAAGACGTTGTACAAGAAATGGAAGCCATTGCCCATACCATTGATGGCGTTGCCCATACGGTAGCATTTCCTGGTTTATCAGTGAATGGTTTTACTAACAGCCCTAATAGCGCGATTGTTTTTGTCACCTTAGACGCTTTTGAAAAACGTGAAGATGTTAGCTTGTCGGCTATGGCTATTGCCGGACAACTTAATCAACGATTTAGTGTGATTGATGCGGCCTATGTTGCTGTATTTCCACCACCACCTATTCAAGGCTTAGGTACAACTGGTGGCTTTAAATTGCAAATTGAAGACCGAGATAACAAAGGCTTTGAGGCGCTATTTAATAGCTTGCAAAAAGTCATTACAAAAGCACAACAAGACCCTGCCCTCGTTGGCTTGTATTCAAGCTTTCGTATTCAAACACCGCAAATGGATATTGATATTGACCGTGAACAAGCCTTAATACAAGGCATTGCATTAGACGAAGTATTCAACGCCTTGCAGATTTACTTAGGGTCAGTTTATGTCAATGATTTCAATTTATTTGGTCGTACTTATCAAGTTAAAGCACAAGCAGATGCTGAATTTCGCAAAGATCCTGAACAAATCTTGAATCTAAAAGTACGTAACAACTTAGGTAATATGGTGCCACTAGGCTCAGTATTAATGGTTACACCGACCACAGGCCCTGATCGCGTAATGCATTACAATGGTTACCCAAGTGCCGAGCTTAATGGCAGTCCTGCGCCCGGTTATAGCACGGATCAGGCTCAGCAAGCCATTGAGCTGATACTGGCCAATACGCTACCTCAAGGCATTGCTTATGAATGGACCGATGTGACCTTCCAGCAAATTATTGCTGGCAATACCATGATATATATATTCCCCTTAGTCGTATTGTTAGTTTTTATGGTACTTGCTGCACAATATGAAAGCTTACGCTTACCTTTGGCTATTATTCTGATTGTGCCCATGACCATATTTTCAGCATTATTAGGGGTTTGGTATGTCGGTTCAGACAACAATATTTTCACCCAAATTGCCTTAATAGTGCTGGTCGCCTTAGCCTCGAAAAATGCGATTTTAATGGTGGAGTTTGCCAAAGATCAAAACCAACACGGCATGTCTCATCTTGACGCTATTATGGCCGCATGTCGTATGCGACTTCGGCCAATTTTAATGACCTCAATTGCTTTTACTGCAGGCGTAATACCCTTAGTATTAGCTACGGGTGCTGGGGCAGAAATGCGCCATGCCATGGGTAATGCCGTATTTTCTGGCATGGTTGGCGTTACTTTCTTTGGCTTATTGTTTACGCCAGTGTTTTATATTTTAGTGACTAAAGGCAGTAATGAGAAAAAAGTGCCGACATTAAAATAATATCAACGCAGTATTATGCTGGCTAAAACCTTAAGGTAGCCGTTGGAACATTCTGGCGATTAGGCAAAAAGCAAGGTAGCTAAGAACACTGCGCTAAAGCGCGTTATTCATAGATTATCAATGCTTTTTGCCTGCAGGTGCTATAGAGCAAATAGGCCAAAGGCTTGACTTGGCGTTGTTAGATGCTCGACAGAATGCTTTAATAGTTCAAGAGAATGCTGTAGACGCAGTTATTGCGTCATTGCTGGCAAAAGTTAATTTCTATCATGGCTTTAATGCTTGCTGGAGTGATGCTTTAACCCGCTTTTAATGATTGAGTTTACCTATGTTTGATACTGAATTTTCACCACAAAAAGATATTTCAAAAACAATGCAAGCTATTGTTTTACGCGAAGCTAACGAAGAAATTCGCTTGGAGAATATTGAGCTTAGTGTGCCTAAATGCAACGATAACGAACTCTTAATAAAAGTAGAATATGTTGGCCTGAATCCCTTAGATGCAGAATATGCCAAAACAGGGTTTTGTCATTGGCAGTATCCACATATACTGGGTTTAGATGCGGTAGGCATAGTCGTTAAAGCGCCAAAAGGAGTTTATCCCAATATAGGCGCACGTGTTATGTGGCATGCCAGCATGGGCGCACAAGGTGTACTGAGTGAGTACGCCAAAGTAGCAAACTATGCGGTTTCTGTTGTACCTGAAAGCGTCAGTCCCGAACAAGCGGCTGCACTGCCTTGTGCGGGTATGACAGCGTTAATTGCACTCGACCGATTACAACTTGTTGAGGGTGATACTTTATTGATTGAAGCGGGCGCAGGTGCCGTTGGTCAAATTGCTATTCAATTTGCTAAACAACGCGGTGTAGATGTATTTACCACAGCAGCAAAACATAATCATAAATTAGTCAAATCGTTAGGGGCTGATGCGGTATTTGATTATCAGGATAGAAAACTTTGTGAGAAAATTCGCCGTGAATTAGGTCCGCAAGGTTTTGATGCTGTACTTGACTCCATTGGCGGTGATGTCACGGTGCGCAATATTGAATTAATGCGTTTTTGTGGTCGTATTGCCTGTTTAAAATCATTACCTAGCTTTGAGCAAGAACTGCTGTTTAGAAAGGCACCTAACATTAGCATTGTATCGCTTGCTGGTGCTTGGCTAGCTAATAGTTTGTGTGCACAGCAACGTATGAGTTTTATGAGTAATTTATTGCTTGATAGTGTAGAAAAAGGTGATTTAATTGTACCTAAAGTTAACCTAGTTAACTTTAGCGCAGCGAATGTTTCCGCCGCGCTAAACAAACAGTTAGCCGGCGGTTTTACCGGTAAACAGGTAGTGAAACTTAATACGGCATAACGATATTGCTTAAAGCTATTACTTAAAGGTGTGGCTTAAGGCTGTTGCTTAAAAATATTGATTGCCTAGCTAGCTAGATACTTACCTAGCATTAACTTAAGTTAGCTGTATCGGTATTAAGCCATTTAAAGTTATACCAATTTCATTAATTAGGTGGTCTACTTTATACGCAGGAAAAGTGGCCAAATATAAGATATTTATTTTAATAACTAGTTGTTCTAATTATTAAATAAATAACGCAGTAGTTGGTTATTTTAACCAGTAAAAATGATCAGATAATTAGTGAGATTGGTATTAATACCCCCTGTTTAAAAGAAAACGTTTAAAGTCAGTATCCAGTAGCGGTTTTGCAATATAATAGCCTTGTCCTAAATCACAGCCAATTTCTTTAAGCTTTTGATATTGCGCTTTAGTTTCAATACCTTCCGCAGTCGTTTTTATTTTCAATGCTTTAGCTAAATTAACCACAGCGTCTAATATCAAGACCTTACTGCTCACTTCATTGATGTCATCAACAAAGCTTTTATCTATTTTCAAATAATTTAAAGAAAATTGATGTAAATAACTCAGCGACGAAAAACCCGTACCAAAGTCATCTAAGGCGACTGAAATATTAAGACTTTTCAAAATATCTAGATGTTTTTTCACGGCATCAGCATTTAGAATTAGACTTGCTTCAGTAATTTCTACGCATAATCGTTCAGTAACACCAGCAGACTCAAGGTGTTGTTCTTGCAAATAATTAATAAAATCTTGTGACGCAAAACCTGATGTTGAGACATTAACATTGAGCTTAAATTTTTCTGGCAGCCAATCTGCCCAAAGCTTGAGGTTGTTCACCGCCAACTTCAGCATATAAAGATCAAGCTGCACTATTTGCCCTGATCTTTCTAAAATAGGAATAAAAATATCTGGAAATAACAGGCCTAATTTAGGATGCTGCCAACGTACCAAAATTTCAGCACCAATAACATCACCGGTATCAAAATCAATTAGCGGTTGATAATTGCCGATAAACTCAAGATTTTTAACTCCATGTTCGAAATCGTACTCAACTTTAACATTGGTTGATTTATTTTGTTCTTCAAGTGCTTCAAAAAAGACATACTGATTACGGCCTTTGAGCTTGGCTTGGTACATAGCATGATCAGCATCAATCAATAATTGATCAGCACTCTCACTCGCATCACTGTAAGTGGCGATGCCAATACTGACACTACTAGAAATATTCAAACCATCGATAGTGAAAGCCCCTGATGTCGCCTCGATAATACTTTCTGTTACCCGACAAATGGTCTCATAATCAATCTTACCATCAAGCAGTATGGCAAATTCATCGCCACCTAAACGAGCCAATGTATCGGTATTTCTTAAAGTTGTCGTTATTGATTTTACAATAGCAATAAGTAACTTATCACCAACATGGTGACCATAAGTGTCGTTAACTTGCTTAAATCTATCTACATCGATAAACAGTATGGCTAAATTGTCTTGGCGATTATTCTGACAATGTAAAAACGCGTGTTGCATTCTATCTTTAAAAAGCGATCTATTAGGTAAGTCTGTCAAAGGATCATGTAATGCTAAAAACTGCAACTTCTGCTGAGCTGCCATTCTTTCAATGGCGTTATGGATGTGTTTCGCGACAAAAGATAATAGTTGTTTGTCTTTTTCTTGGAATAAAAAGTCAGTGCTATAACTTTGTACAACGACAATACCTTTATTATCACCGCGACCAAAAGGCACACCTAACCAAGCTTTTGCTATGCTGCCTAAAATATAGAGCTCTTTGTTATCCAGCATTTTTTGAATATCTTTTTCATATAATAGAAAAGGTTTATCTTTTAACAGGGCATAGCCTGTAATACTTAAATGTTGTGGATCAATAGCTACTTTATCGAAAATCTTTCCTTGATCTAACTCGTCAACAATATCTTGGTCAAGTTCGTCTACCGCATAAGGAAATTCGATGGTTTTTCCGTCATCTTTAAGTAAGGCAACAAAAAAGTTTTTTGCAAAAGTAATACGGCCAATACATTGATGTAAACTCCGATAAAAATCACCCATAGTGCTAGTGGTAAAGGTAAGTTCAGCAATCTCAAATAGGGCATCTTGAATTTTATTGGCATATTCTAAATTTTCAATCACCTCTTCCAGGCCATCAACTTTGATGATTTGAGATATTTTCATTGCGGTAAGAGAAGCTAATGCAGTCAGTGTTCTCAGGTGATATTCAGTGTAAAAATCAACCCGTGCATGTTCGGAGTCAATAACACCTAATAGTTGCTCTTTAAATAAAATAGGAACCGCTAACTCTGATAACGTAGTTTCATCTTCAACAATATAGCCTTCAAATTTTCGAATATCTTTGACTAATAGTGCTTGCTTAGTTGCCGCAACCTTACCAATAACACCTTCATTAAAAGGAATAACTATCGAGTTAGACGAAGTGTTTTTTATTTCAACATTACTGCTTTTATCATGGTTAAAGGAGGTTTTCTTTTCAAAGCCCGACATGCGACTTAAGGTTTCCCCCCCAGCATCTAAAGTGTAAATAACGGCATCGTCAAAACCGAGCTTTTCAACAATATTTTGGGCTAAATACTGCCAAATTTCATTTGGGGTGTTTAATAACAAAATATCAGTAGCAAACTGATTAGTGATGATTAAACTTTTTATCGTTTGTGATTTAGATAGTACTGACAAATTTATGATGCCTAGAAGTTATTTAAAATATAGGTATCCGTTCCTTGGGTTATAAAGCGCTCTCAACGCAAAAAACTTGAACCTTGATTAAAGCAAATTTTTAATCACGTGTCTATTTAGCTATGTCATATAAATGCGAATAGCTAATACGCTAATAAAGTAAATTTTCATTAATAATATATCTTGTAGGTGGTGAGTATGTGTCATCCTTCACACTGATATTTACACAATTTAAGTATGACTTAAAGCATAACCATCAGCGATAATTAAAGCTTACTGTGCTCGATGTCAAGTGCGTTAGTAATGTAATCCTTGCTCACTATTGTCAAAATAATTAACTAAAGTCCCTGCTAAAGGTGAGTTCAATCAGCCAATAGGCTTGATCAAAAAAGGGCAATAACATCACGGTTACTACCCTTTTTTATCTGCTACCGACTGAAAAACTAGTGGGTTTCAGAGACCATATTAACGGTATACTTAGGAATTTCTACTACTAAGTCTTCGTCGCCTACTAATGCTTGGCAACCAAGGCGTGATTCAGGCTCTAAACCCCAAGCTTTATCTAACATATCTTCTTCGAGTTCATCGCCCTCTTTGATAGAGTCAAAACCTTCACGGATAATCATATGACACGTGGTACAAGCGCACACTTTCTCACATGCATGCTCAACACCAATATCGTTTCTCAGTGCTACGTCTAATACGCTCTCGCCTTTTTCGGCTTCTACTACTGCGCCTTCTGGGCAAAGATCTGCGTTGGGTAAAAATATAATTTGTGGCATTTGACTAAACCTCGTCTACTGAATGGCCAGATAATGCTGTTCTTATAGATGAATCCATCCTACGTTCAGCAAATGTGGCGGTGCTATTATTTAATATCGCTATTGCCGCTTCAACTTCATCGGCATTACCTGTTTGGCTTATTTGTTTCAGCGCAGAAATAGCGCTATCTATTTTGCTGATTTCCGCTGCGTTTAATAAAGCGCTATCCGCAAGAAGCGCCGCTTGAATCGACTCAATCACTTGTGACGCTTCAACTTGCTGCTCTTTCAACATCCTTACTTGCATGTCTTGCTCAGCATTTACCATGGAGTCTTTTAGCATGTTAGTGATTTCATCTGCTTCTAAACCAAAACTTGGTTTAACCGTGATACTCGACTCAACACCGGTTGATTTTTCCATCGCTGATACTTCTAACAGGCCGTCTGCATCCACTTTAAAGGTGACACGAATATGTGCAGCACCAGCGGTCATTGCCGGAATGCCACGAAGTTCAAAACGTGCTAATGAACGACAATCATCAACTAACTCACGCTCGCCTTGTAATACATGTAAAGCCATCGCCGTTTGACCATCTTTAAAGGTGGTGAATTCTTGCGCTTTAGCCACTGGAATGGTGGTGTTGCGCGAAATAACCTTCTCAACTAGCCCACCCATGGTTTCTAAACCTAATGATAAAGGAATAACATCAAGTAGCAAAATATCGCTATCTGGCTTATTACCCGCCAAAATATCAGCTTGAATGGCTGCACCTAAAGCAACGACTTTATCAGGGTCAATTGAGGTTAAAGGTTGTCGTTTGAAAAAATCTTCAACCTCCTGACGCACTAAGGGTACACGGGTAGAACCACCAACCATGACCACTTCAATAATATCACTGATCTCTAGCTCTGCGTCTTTAACAGCTCGACGACATGCTCGCAGTGTTTTCTTTACTAATGGCGCGATCAACTGCTCAAACTCAACGCGGGTAAAACTGCTGGTCCAAGTTTCATCATTGGCAAGTGTTAGTGATATTTCAACACTGTCACTGTTTGACAATTGCTCTTTAGCAAAACAAGCTTGCTGGGTTAATTGTCGTTCCATTGAAGCAGACAAAGGGCGAACTAAGCCCGCTTTATTGATCAGATGTTCAACCAGCATGCCATCAAAGTCATCACCACCAAGCGCGGAATCACCACCGGTAGCTAACACTTCAAATACACCTTTATTGAGGCGTAATATGGAAATATCAAAGGTGCCGCCGCCTAAATCATAAACCGCAACAACGCCTTCTTGTTTTCCTTGATGTTCAGTGTCTAAACCATAAGCAACTGCGGCCGCTGTCGGTTCGTTAAGTAAACGTAAGACATTGACACCAGCTAATTTTGCCGCGTCTTTCGTGCTATGGCGTTGTGCATCATCAAAATAAGCCGGCACGGTAATAACCACACCGGTTAGTTCGCCGCCTAGCGATAATTCAGCTCGTTTCACTAAAGTTTTAAGTATTTCGGCCGACACTTGTACCGGATTAACTTCGCCGGTGCGAGTTGCTATTGAGGGATGGTTTTCATCACCAGAAAAAACATACGGCAGTGAGGCATATTTTGTCGTTATATCAGCTTTAGAGCGGCCAATTAGGCGCTTTGCTGACACGATAGTATTTTCAGGGTCACTCACGGCTAACGCTTTTGCGTCATGACCGACAAGTATACCCTTGCTTTGATAACTGACCACTGACGGTAAAATATCAGCCCCATTATCATCAACAATAGTTTCCGCTAGGCCACTTTTTACGCTAGCAATTAAAGAGTTTGTCGTACCAAGATCAATACCCGCCGCAAGGCGGTGGGCGTGAGGAACTGTACTTTGCCCTGGTTCAGCGATTTGTAATAATGCCATTGTAAAAGCTCGTTAGGTGATAGTTTTACGAATTTTGTATTAACAACTACATTGTTTTTTCATAGAAAAATCAATGTAGTTGTTAACGTCTTAATTTTTTATGCTCAGCCGTCTAGCAATAACTCTTCGAGCTTATCTAGCTCAAGATTAAGCTTTTGATAAAACTTAAGTTTTCTTAAGTTATCGCAAGCTAAGCTATTAGAGTCTGGCGTGTTTTCTGCCAATTGACTTTGCAGCTGATTAAAGAGTTGCTGGAATTCTGCTTCAAACACTTGTGAGGCGTCAAACACAGCTGCATCAACATCATCAGCATGCTTAACTTCGTCTAGCATTTCTCGCAGTTCCATTTGATGCATTAAAAAACTTACATCACCAAAAGAAGCTTGCTCGTTAGGCATGCTAATACCGCGCAATTCTAAGAGATATTGCGCGCGTTTTAGTGGTTTTTTTAGCGTTTGGTAGGCATCGTTAATCAAGGTTGATTTTTTAACGGCTAGCATTTGCTCTTGGTTTGAACCATGAGCAAAACGATCAGGATGTACTTTTTTTTGTAATGTTTGATAAATTGTTGAAAGCTTATCCAAGTCAATAGTAAACTGAATTTCTAAACCAAATAACTGAAAATAATTCACAACAACTCCAGTGAAATTAATCGCTCATTAAACATTAAAACTTTCACCACAACCACATTCGCCTTTGGCATTTGGGTTGGTGAATTTAAAGCCTTCGTTCAAACCTTCTTTAATAAAATCAAGTTCGATACCATCAAGATAAACCAGGCTTTTACCGTCAATAATGATATTAACATCATTAATGGAAAACATTGAGTCGTCGTCATTTAGATCATCTACAAATTCAAGTACATAAGCTAAACCAGAGCAACCCGTTGTTTTAATACCTAATCGTAGACCGAGGCCCTTGCCTCGGTTTTCGATAAACGATTTGATCCTGTCAGATGCAGCAGGTGTCATCGTTACACTCATATTGTGTCTCCAGCTTAACCTTTATGCTTACTACGGTAATCTTCGATTGCCGCTTTAATTGCGTCTTCCGCTAAGATTGAACAGTGAATTTTCACTGGTGGTAATGCAAGTTCTTCAGCAATCGCCGTGTTTTTGATTTGGCCAGCTTCATCAATTGACTTACCTTTAACCCACTCTGTTACCAATGAGCTTGAGGCAATCGCGGAGCCACAGCCGTAAGTTTTAAATTTCGCATCTTCAATAATGCCGTCTGCTGAAATTTTAAGTTGTAACTTCATTACGTCACCACATGCAGGTGCGCCAACCATACCCGTAGCAACTAGTGGATCATTCTTATCAAAAGAACCAACGTTGCGTGGATTTTCATAATGATCAATTACTTTTTCGCTATAAGCCATAATATTTCTCCTGGTGCTCTAGTGAGCAGCCCACTCTATTGAATCTAAATCGATACCGTCTTTGAACATTTCCCAAAGCGGTGACATGTCACGTAAATGGCCAATTGCCTTTTTAATCAGGTCAATGGCATAATCTATTTCTTCTTCTGTAGTAAAACGACCAAAGCTAAAACGAATTGAGCTGTGCGCCATTTCATCATTTAGCCCTAAAGCTCGAAGTACGTACGATGGTTCTAAACTTGCAGAAGTACAGGCTGAACCTGAAGATACTGCTAAATCTTTTAACGCCATGATAAGCGATTCACCTTCAACAAAGTTGAAACTGATATTTAAGTTACCTGGATAACGTTGGTCAAAATCGCCGTTAACAAAAACTTGTTCCATGTCGTTTAAACCAGCCCATAAACGATCACGCATTTTAGTTACGTGTATTGCGTCTTGTGCTAGTTCTTCTTTTCCAAGTCTAAATGCTTCACCCATACCCACAATTTGGTGAGTGGCTAGTGTACCTGAGCGCATACCACGTTCATGGCCGCCACCGTGCATTTGTGATTCAAGACGCACACGAGGTTTACGACTAACATAAAGTGCACCTATGCCTTTTGGACCATAAATTTTATGGGCAGAAAATGACATTAAATCCACTTTTAAAACTTGTAAATCAATTTCAATTTTACCGGCACTTTGCGCCGCATCAACATGAAAAATAATTTTACGTTCGCGACACATTTCGCCAATAGCAGCAATATCTTGAATCACACCAATTTCGTTATTAAGGTGCATGATACTAACAAGAACAGTGTCTTCACGCATGGCATCTTTTAATTTGTCTAAATCAATTAAACCATTGCTTTCAGGATCAAGGTAAGTGACTTCGAAGCCTTGACGTTCTAATTCACGACAAGTATCTAGTACGGCTTTATGTTCTGTTTTACAGGTAATAATATGCTTACCTTTTTTACTGTAAAACTTAGCGGCACCTTTAATACCTAAGTTATTAGACTCTGTTGCACCTGAGGTAATAACAATTTCGCGTGGGTCGGCGTTAATCAAATCAGCAATTTGATTACGAGCGATATCAACCGCTTCTTCAGCTTGCCAGCCGAATTTGTGTGAACGTGATGCTGGGTTTCCAAAAAAACCATCAGTAGTCATATATTGCATCATTTTTTCAGCAACACGTTTGTCTACCGGTGTTGTCGATGAATAATCAAAATAAATGGGAAGCTTCATTAATTAATAATCTCCAGTTGAACCAGCTATTAATGCCAGTCATTCATAATATTGCGGGTAGTAATTAAGGTCTCTAACGAAGGGGATTTGCGAGCTTTCGCTGTCGCTTTATCTTGTCGTTGTGACACTATTTTTACATTTCGTTGCTCGACGAGCTCGGCAAGTGAAATGCCTTTTAAAAAATCTTCAATTCTGTCGCTTAAATCGGTCCATAAATAATGCGTTAAGCATTGCTGACCGTCTTGACAATTACCTGTACCACCACATTTAGTTGCATTGATACTTTCGTCAACAGCGTTGATAACATCAGCAATGGTAATTTGCGCTGAACATTGTCCTAACCGGTAACCGCCACCTGGCCCACGAACACTATTGACTAGTCCGTATTTTCTCAGCCGTGAAAAAAGTTGCTCTAGATATGATAGTGAGATGCCTTGGCGCTCAGAAATATCAGCCAGTGGAACAGGTCCTGTTACCGCATGAATAGCTACATCAAGCATTGCTGTTACTGCATATCGGCCTTTAGACGTCAATTTCATTTATTACCCCTATCAATTCGTTGGCAATTTTACATATCCCTACGAATTTACATGTCCCTACAATATAGTCAACTAAATACCCGACTGATTTACTCAAGTATTATACTCGCCTTTAATACTTAGTCAATACGAAGGAAGAAACATTAAAGTTTACATCACTCTAATGTTTAATAACCTCTAAATGAAGTAAAGCTGGGGTAGAAATTTAGTATCAATAGCTAGGCTAAATGTTCGCTTGCAGCAAGCATAATCTCTAGCTGCAAATAAACAATGACTAAATTGCTGGATCAAAAGATTCTGTTACGCTTTCTCGACGTTTTGCTGCCGCTTTCTCATCTTCGTCAAATTCACCGACCCTTAATTCAGGCAGCGCTTCTTGACAAACATGACCACCAAGCTGATTAACCTCTCGACATAAATCAGAAACTTTATTTTCCATTAAATGCATATGGTCAAGTAAACGACCTATCGCTTTAGCGACGGGATCTGGATTGTCAGTAGCCACCGCATAAGCATCAAAGCCATATTTCTTTGCTACTTTCTCACGTTTTTCAGCGGCACTATCATCCTTTTTAGCGTTAACAATGCGAGCGGGAATACCAACAGCTGTGCCGTTTTCAGGCACATCTTTTACCACCACGGAGTTAGAACCTACCTTGCCGTTCTTTCCAATGGTAATTGGACCTAAAATTTTAGCACCGGCACCAATAACAACATTATTCATTAAGGTTGGATGGCGCTTGCCTTCTTTCCAACTTGTGCCGCCTAAGGTAACCCCTTGGTATAAAGTGACATCGTCACCTATTTCAGCGGTACCACCGATGACCACACCCATACCATGGTCAATAAAAAATCGCCGACCAATAGTCGCACCCGGGTGGATCTCAATACCCGTTAACCAACGGGAAAATGTTGAGAGTGTTCGCGCTAACCATTTCCAATTACATTTCCACAAACGATGACTTAAACGATGAAACCACACGGCGTGAAGGCCAGGATAATTGGTTAAAATTTCAAAAACATTACGTGCGGCAGGATCTCGGTCAAATACACTATTGATGTCTTCTTTCATGCGGTTAAACATACCACGTTCCTTAATTCTCTATGCTGTAATCAGAGTTAGTCACTGAGTTAAGTGACTAACTAACGCTATAATTAATCTTTGTTTTTTTCAATATTAGATGCTTTTGCAGTGCGTTCAACTGAGGCTAAAATACCACGCATCATTTTCAATTCCTTTACATCGGGTCGTGCACGGTTAAACAAACGGCGCAGCTTAGTCATCACTAAACCTGGGTGACTTGGCATAATAAAGCCCGTTGCTTTTAGTGAATTTTCAAAATGTTGATAAAAGCGCTCTGTTTCCTCAGCAAGCGGATATTCTTCATTTTCATTCAGAGTAAAGGCTTGTTGTTGATGGATTAGGAAGCTTGTACGCACTTCATAACTTAAGGTTTGTACTGCCATAGCCAAATTCAATGAGCTGTATTCTGGATTTGCTGGAATTTGCACATGAAAGTTACATAACTGAAGTTCTTCATTCGTTAAGCCACTACTCTCACGGCCAAAGACTAATGCCACAGGATATTCTTCTGCTTCTGTGATCAGTTTTTCGCCACAACCTCTAGGCTCTAGCATGGGCCAAGGTAACGTGCGCGACCGAGCACTTGTCCCAACGACTAAACCACAATCTTTAATGGCTTCTTCGAGTGTTGCCACTACTTTGGCATTTTTTAAGACATCGGTTGCACCAGCCGCTAAAGCTTGTGCTTGACCATTGGGCATTTCAATAGGATCAACTAAAATGAGGTCAGTTAAACCCATTGTTTTCATGGCGCGAGCGGCTGAGCCGATATTACGACAATCTGAGGTATTAACAAGAACGATACGAACCTTACTTAATAAAGAATCTGACATTATCTACACTTACTTAATTCGAGGGCAATAATTAGTTAACATGACTGTAATTAGCTAACAACACTACCTATCTAGACGGCTAAAATTGCCGATAATGTTAACACAGAACATTATCCTTGTACTGAGAAAAAATCACGGCTTTTATATTAGTTTTATAGTGTTTATCAATATGGCCTAGCTCTTTTGCTTATAAGACGAAGAAAATAGGGTAAGTTTTACCTTATTCGTTATGACTTTATCTGACCTAACGGATATCAGTTCATTAATGATAAATAAGAGTGTCGCAAAGTAATAATTATTTTGCTATAATTCGCGCGCTTAATTTTAGGGGTTCATCATCGTATGGCGCTTAAGGTTAACCTCGTTCTTTTACATAGCTGTTTATGACATTTTACAACATATAGGGTAGTCGATAATGCATCCGATGCTAAATATTGCCGTGCGCTCTGCGCGTGCTGCGGGCAAAGTAGTTTTGCGCGCTTTTGAACAAGTAGATAAGATTGAAATTGAATCTAAGGGTACGAACGATATCGTTACTAATGTTGATATAAGTGCTGAACTAGCTATTGTTGAAACAATTCAAAAATCTTACCCTAATCACACTATTATTGGTGAAGAGTGTGGATTAATTGAAGGTAAAGACAACGACTATCAGTGGATTATTGACCCACTTGACGGAACGGCTAACTTTGTTAAAGGTATTCCACACTTTGCCGTGTCAATTGCTTTAAAAGTGAAAGGCAAATTAGACCAGTCAGTTATTTACGATCCCATTCGTGGTGAGTTATTTACCGCAAGTCGTGGTAAAGGTGCTCAACTAAACGGTTTCCGTATTCGCGTAAAACAATCTAAAGAACTTAAAGGTTCTATTTTAGCGACCGGCTTCCCGTTTAAACATAAGCAACACACTGATGCTTATTTACAAATGTTTAAAACACTCTTTGGTAAAACATCTGATATGCGTCATGCTGGCTGTGTCGCTCTAGATTTAGCTTACGTGGCTGCTGGCCGTGTTGACGGTTACTTTGAAATTGGTTTAAAACCTTGGAATAGCGCCGCAGGTGAATTAATGGTCATTGAAGCGGGTGGTTTAGTAACTGACTTTGTTGGTGGCCATAATCACGGTAACTCAGGCAATATTGTCGCAAGTAGCCCACGCTTAGCAAAAGAAATTTTAAAAGATATTCGACCTCATTTAGGTGATGCGCTAAGTAAGTAAATACTTGCATTAGACATGACGATCAAAAGCGCCTTCTGGCGCTTTTTTTTTACCTGAAATAACATAACCTAGCTCTGACTCTGGCTCTGGCTCTACAATTTAGGTTATATGATTTACTAGCATTGACACCATAGCTAGGTGATTAGTCTATTGCTGTCCTGAAAATAATGACTCTGTCGTATTAACCTACACTTTCATCAATGAATGAAGCTTATTAGCGTATATACGGGAGCAATTATCAAGAGAGGCTAATATCGTATGACATCAATGGCTAAGAACAGCTATATAGCCATGATATTGCCAACACGGATGCAGTACTTAGGTTATTAGCCTGTCCCTACATAAACGCAGCGACTAGAGTTGGATAGGGAACTTATATCCCTAGCCAGACAAACTTTGGTTCTTGGCTTATGTCAGAACATAAAAAAGCCAGCAAATGCTGGCTTTTTAGATAAATTATAGCGCTATAAATTAGCTTAAAGCACGCCACGTTCTATCTGGTTAAGTTCGATTGACTTAAATAAAGCGGTGAAGTTACCTTCGCCAAAACCTTGGTCATCAACACGTTGGATCATTTCAATAAAAATAGGTCCAAAAATATTCTTAGTGAATATCTGTAACAAGTATGAATTTTCGTTTTGGCTATCGACTAATACCTGATGATCACGAATGCGCTGGTGATCTTCTTTTACCCAAGGAATACGATCAAACACATCATCATAATATTCAGGTACGATATTTAAGGTATCAATGATGTTTTTATCTAATTGATCTAAAGAGCCCAATAAATCATCTGAAATAAAAGCTAAGTGTTGTACACCTGGACCATTATACTCATTTAAATATTCGTCTATTTGGTTATTGCTGGTACCTTTCCCTTCATTAATAGGAATACAGAAAGTGCCACAAGGCGATTGTAAAGCGTATGAAACCAACGCCGATTTTGCCCCTTTAATATCAAAGTAGCGAATATCAGTAAAACCAAAGATGTTTTTATAAAAATTAGCCCAATGCTCCATTGTGCCTTGGTAAACGTTATTAGTTAAATGATCAACGGCTTTAAAGCCTTTATCTTTTACTAATACAGGTTCAGCAATATCTTCGAAATCATCTTCATATATTGAGCCTTTAGCGCCAAATTTCTCAATGAAGTAAATTAAGCTATCACCAATACCAAAAATAGCGGGGTAAGGTAATTTATTATCAACGTCTTGCGCTGACTTTGCACCACGAACAACCGCTTGTTCAAAGGCAAAATCGGCATTTTCTACTCGCCAACCCATTGAACAAATTGCTGGGCCGTGGCTTTTAGCAAACTCTTTAGAAAAACCCGCTTGTTCATGATTTAATAAAAAATGAATATCGTTCTGATTAAAATAATCGATATCGCGGCCTGTGAATTTTTTTGTTTTTGAAAAGCCAAAACCATAAAACGCATTTTCCATAAAGTCAGAATCTGGCGATGCATATTCAATAAATTCGATACCACGTAAATTAAGTGGGTTTGTTAATTCTGTCTTTGTTAATTCTGTCATAGTTGTTTCTCTCATTGTAGCAATGAGGCGATTATCACCGTGAATTCATCGCAGAGGAAGTGAATGAAAAAACTGACATTTTTTGAGGCGTAAATCTATTTTTACGTGCAAAACAGATGATTTATTAGTGATGAGGATCTAAGCTATAGCTAGCAACACCCACAGATGTAACTATATATTTACAGCAAGTTTAAGGCTCGACAATTCGTTCAGTTAACCGTCAAAAAATCTTCAATAAATTAAGAGACTCGTTATACCAATTTCACTAATTTTCTGATCATTTTACCTGGTTAAAACAACGTACTACTGTCTTATTTTACCTGTCTATAAATAGACCCGATAATTAATGAAACTGCTATTAAAAGAACCTGTGCTTGAACTGAATGCTACAGGCAAAAAAAAACGCCAATTCTAGTGAAGAATTAGCGCTTTAAGCATGTTATTTATACTAATGAACTAGCTGCTAGTGTGTTGCTCTTTACGTGGACGCTCAGACGATGCTGCTGGTGTCTGAGTATCAGAAACCGTAATCTCTAATGCTTGACGACGAACACGAACACGCTTTAATTGCGTGAATGACTTGTCAGGCATACCTTTAGGTAATTGCACAAAACTATGTTTGTCGTGTAAGTTAATCGCGCCAATGTAGCTGCTGTCTAATGAAATTTCATTAGCAATAGCGCCAACGATATCACCAGGACGTGCACCATGTTCTTTACCTACTTCTAGACGGTAAGTCTGCCAATCGACATCTGAACGTGCAACTTTCGCTTTACGAGGAGCGCGCTCTGGACGGTTCTCATTGCGACTATCACCACGGGCTTCACTGCGACCGCCACGGGCTTCATTACGACCGCCACGGCTGTCATTACGAGCACCACGACTTTCACCACCTTTGCTGTCACGATCATTTCTTTCACGTGCATCACGACGAGGCTTTGGATCTTCTTTCGGCTGTAGAGGCTGCTTTAACTGTTTGTGATAAAGTAACGCTGCCGCTAAATCTGTCATTGAAAGTTCTGACTCACTCGCCATAGTTTCAATAATTTCGCGCATTGCCGTTAACTCTTTATCAGCAACAATACTCGCTAACTCAGTACAAGTGCGCTCAATACGTGCCTTACCAATTTCTTGAATATTTGGTAAGTCGTACATAGCAATCGTACCAGAAGTTAAACGTTCATAATGACGTAAAGAATACATTTCGCGTGGACGAACAAATGAAATTGCTGTACCACTTCGTCCTGCACGGCCAGTACGGCCAATACGGTGAACATAAGCTTCGTTGTCACCTGGTAAATCATAGTTAATAACTAATGAAAGACGAGGAATATCAAGACCACGAGCAACAACATCAGTTGCTACAAGAATTGATGACGCACCTGATTTAAGTTGGTCAACAGTACGTTCACGCTGTGCTTGGTTCATGTCACCGTTTAAGGCAACAGAAGCATAACCTGCACGTTCTAATTTTTCAGCAACGTCAATGGTATCATTACGAGTACGTACGAAAATTAGCATTGCATCGTATTCAACAGTTTCAGCAATACGCTCCAAAGCTGTCATTTTGTTAATGCCGCTAACTTTCCATGCATATTGAGTAATATTGGCTTTTTCTTTTTTCACTGCCGCAATTTTAATATGCTCAGGATTTTTCAAAAAGCGATTCGCTACTTTGCGAATTTGCGCTGGCATAGTTGCAGAAAACAATGCCATTTGTGTTTCTTTTGGTAAGTGCTCAAGGATCCACTCAATGTCTTCTAAAAAGCCCATGTTTAACATTTCATCAGCTTCATCAAGCACACAAAATGATAAGTTATCTAGTTTAAGGCTCTTACGACGTAAGTGATCCATCAAACGACCAGGAGTACCAACAACAACTTGTGCACCACGTTCTAGTTGTTGAAATTGTGGCTGGTACGATTGACCACCATATAAAGTAGCAACACGTAAACCTTTCATGTGTTGTGCAAATGTTTCAATTGCTTCTGCTACTTGAATCGCTAACTCACGCGTTGGCGCTAAAACCATTAATTGTGGTTTACGAATCGTTACGTCAATTTTTGCTAGTGCAGGCAAACCAAATGCAGCCGTTTTACCGGTACCTGTTTGCGCTTCACCAAGGACGTCTTTACCAGCAAGTAAAGGGGGAATTGTTTGCGCTTGAATTGCAGTAGATGATTCAAAACCTAGTGCTTTTACAGCAGATACTAAGTTTTCAGGCAAACCAAGGGCGTCAAAGCCTACAGAGGCGTTGTTAAGATCAGTCATATAATTTTTGTCTTCTCATGGTAGAAACTGGCTATGCGCCAAAATTCCTACGTACATATACGAGGAAACCACCAGGAAGACTTAAGGCACATTCTTACGTTAACGTTGAAAGGTTAACTGGGCAAGTCTATGGGCGGATATACCCCACTCATTTTAAGTTTCTATAATTCGCTAAGTTTCACTTGGAAACTTTTTTGATTGACGATTACAGAGGCGCGCATTATACGGATGTTGTTAATTTATACAAGCTATAATGTGCATTAAACGCTATTAAACCGTAAAAAAGCATAAGAAAAGCATAAAAACCTAAAAATGCTACTTTACGCTGTGCTGAACATTCTACAATAATTTAAACGAATCTTACTTAACTGTCGATTTCAAAGCCGGATTTTGCCTTTTTAACCCGTAAACCACCTGAGCCACTTGCCAGGATTTTTAACCCGCTAGCTTACTCTATCTCGAGATCACCAAAGCCATCGTCAATAGTGATCTCGCCATCTACTTTTTTACCCTTAAGCCACCTGAGCCATCTTCAAAAAATGCCCTGTCTAATAGACCTTTTAAAAAAGGTTACCTGAACTAATATTGCCTGAACTATGGTCAATATAAAAATTATCATCAAGGTCATTAATCTCTATGGCTTGTGAGCCGTCAATAATAGATACACAAATTCGATATATTTGCTAAAAATGACCATCAATTAGCGAGCTTGCTCACAATAGCTAGGAAGCGATAAGTTGATTAATCACTTCTGGTAAAATGCCAAAGACCAAGCCAAAGGCAATAAAGCTGTACACTAATACTTGCTCAATAATATGCCCTCTAAGCGCTTTAACGTTACCGTTAATTTTTTGTGTATCGGATAACGTATCAGATGGCGCATCGGCAAAAATTTTAAATATCATCGGTAAATAGTAAGCTAAACTGATACCACTAGCGACAATAAGCGTGGCAATTAACCACCAAGCATGAGCAATAGTTGCCTGACTTAAGATATAGAATTTACCAATAAAACCCATGGTTAAAGGAATGCCCGCTAAACTCAGCAAGCCAAGTAACATCAACAAACCATAACTCGGTACGCGCCAAAACAAACCTTGTAAGTCTGCTAATAAAATATCTTCTTGAAAAGCCGCGCGGGTATTTTGCTGCTGAATTAACGCAATAACGATAAAAATTGATAGGTTAGCCAGGGTATAGGCCGCTAAATAAAATAACGCACTTTGCCAAGTAAACGCCAAACTTTGCGCTGAACTCACAATGATCACTATCAGTAAGTAGCCCATATGGGCAATCGATGAATAAGCCAATAAGCGTTTTAAATGTTGCTGTTTAAGTGCCATCACATTACCTAGCAACATGGAAATCACCGCAAATGACATCAAAAATAATTGAAAGCTGTCGTGTAACCAATAGCGCTGAGCAATAATGCACTTAAGCAAAACAACGAACATAGCGACTTTTGATATGGTGGCCATCAACATAGTGATTGGTGTTGGTGCTCCTTGATAAACATCAGGTGTCCAGAAATGAAACGGCGCAATTGATAATTTAAAGGCGATGCCAGAAACGAATAACAACAGCCCTAGCTGAAAAAACATGCCTAAACCTTGCTGATGGTATATCGCAGAAGCTGTGGTGGCGTTAAAGCTCATATCGCCGGTAACGCTATAAATAAAGGCAATACCCAAGAGCATAAAACTCGATGCGGTGGCGCTTAATACCAGATATTTAAAAGCACTTTCAACACTGTAATGACTCTCTCGATGATAACCCACTAGCCCGACCAAACTTAGGCTTAGCAGCTCAAAGCCTAAAAATAAACTGGCAAAATGGTCGCTAGTAACCAAAACGCCCGCCCCAAGTACGAGTAGCAATAACAATAAATAGTATTCATCATGCACTTCTATATGCGCTTTAAGAAAACTATGGCTCATACGTAAAGCCACCAAGGCTGAAATCAGTATCAAGCTAAAAGCAAAGCGGCTGTAACCATCAACTTTTAACAATTGCGTTACTTGGGTTGTTGGCATGGCTAGCAAGCTAACATTGGCTATCAAGGCGGTAAAAAGTATCAAAGAGGAAAATACCGCGATGGTGCGTTGTGATCTTTTCCAAGCCACCAGCAATAACGCTAAGGTGATGCCAAAAGCGATAATGAGTTGTGGCAAAATTGCGCCGGCCATCGTCATGGTTAGTAAAGGTGGTGAGTTACTCGTTATAGACATCATCACTTAGGCTCCAAATGAGAATTTAAGCAATAGCCTTGGATATAAACCAATGGCTAAGAGCATCAATAATAATGAGCCACAAATAATCAGCTCCCTAGGCTGTAGATCAATAATGTCTTGTCTTGGCGTACCTTGAAAACTTGATTGAAACAGCACCATGCCATAAATAGCTGAACCAATAAGCCCCAATGCAGCAATAACGGCAAATTCAGGCAAGACTTGAAACACACCCACTAGACTGAAAAATTCACCAATAAAATTAGCTAAACCCGGTAAACCAAAAGCAGCACCGGCAAAGGCCAAAGCAAATCCCCCCATACGAGGTGCACTTTGCCAAAAGCCGCCCATATCAGCCAAATCTCGACTATTAATACGTTGGTAAATCATGCCTGCGAGCGCGAATAAAGCAGCGCTACTAAGACCATGCGCCACCATAGTCACAATAGCCCCTTGATAAGCCACACTATTAAAAGCAAAAAGTGCCAACATGACAAAGCCCATATGGCTAATACTGCTATAAGCCACTAAACGTTTAAAATCTTGCTGGGCAAAGGCCATTTTCGCACCATACAAAATACTTACCACCGCCAATGTCGCGGCAATAGGGGCAAATTGCGTACTGGCTTGTGGGAACAAAGAAATAACAAAACGTATTAAGCCATAAGCGCCCGTTTTTAATAATACGCCGGCAAGTAATACGCTGCCCGCGGTTGGCGCTTGGGTATGCGCGTCAGGTAGCCAACTGTGCAACGGCACAGAAGGTAACTTAACCGCAAAAGCAATAAAAAAACCTAACATTAAATATTGACTCATGGACAGCGGTATATCCAACATCAACCAATCTAGGTAATAAAAACTTAACTGCCCCGTTTGTAATAAATGAAAATAGCCGGTGGCAATAATAGCCACTAGCATCAATAAACTACTTACTTGGGTAAAAATGAAAAATTTTAACGCTGCAAAGTGTCTTTTTTCATGGCCCCAAATAGCAATAATAGCGGTCATCGGCAGTAACATGACTTCCCAAAAGAAGAAGAAAAGAAACATATCAACCGCAACAAAAACCCCAATAATGCCCGCAATAGTTAACAGTAAATTAAAATAGTAAAAACCAACATGGTGCTTAATTTCATGCCAAGAAACTAACACACAAATAATCGCTAACAGCCAGGTCAGCGCTATTAATACAATACTCAACTGATCAAGCGCTATACTATATTGAATATTAAAGGTTTGAATCCAATTTACTCGGCTCAATACCTGTAACTGCGCAAAGTCATTATTGTGGTTAATAGCGTAGTCGATAACAAAGACCGCAAAAACTGTTGCTAATAACGCTAAGCTAATTAGCGCTAGCCATTTAGCACTACCTTGCCAGTATGTTTCAGCTCGCCAGGCCAATGCACCCGCAATAACTAATGCCAGCATAATTAAAGTTACTGTCATAAGAAACTCACTCCTAACAGCAAGATTATCGCTAGTCCAAAAGCAGCTAAATACCAGCGTAAACTACCATTTTGCACTAGAATCAAACTATCGTGCCATAATCCAACATACCAAGCATTGAGCATAATGATTTGGTCAAGAATATCGCGTTGATTTACTTGGGCAAGCCACTGATAAGGCTTAACTAACAGCGCATTATAAAACGCATCAAAACCTAAACCTTGACGACAGAACAGCACAAATTTACCTTCACTCGCCTCAATATGTTGCTCAATACCTTTAAGCGGTGAAAGACGATAGTTTTTGAAATAAAACCAAGAAAACAGCATACCGATAAATGGCGTTATTATGGCAAGGCTATGTAACCAAGTAGGCTCAATCAACTGTACTAAAGGTCTTTGAATAGCCGCTGAAAACACCAAGGTAAGATCAAGCGGAATAAGCCCACCAAATAAAGATAACAAGGCTAAAATAATCAATGCACTACGCAGTAATACATTCTTTTCAGCCTGGGGATTTTCACTGCAGCGTGCCGTACCCAGAAAGGCGAGAAAAAATAATCGACAACTATAAATACTGGTTAATAACGCCCCTAGAATGGCGCACCACCATAACATCGGCCCTGCCGTATTGGACGACCAAAGCTGGGCAATAATCGCTTCTTTAGAGAAAAAACCAGAAGTACCAGGTAGCGCCATCAAACAAATTAAACCCACCACAAATAAACTCGTTTCAAAGGGTAGCTGCTTCCATAAACCGCCCATTTTAAAAAGATTTTGTTGATGATGTAGCGCATAAATAACCGCACCTGCCGTTAAGAACAACAGCGCTTTAAAAAAAGCATGGGTCATTAAATGAAAAACGCCAGCAGACCACGCACCCGCTCCGAGCGCCAGCATCATATAACCAATTTGGCTCATGGTTGAATAGGCCAAAACTCGTTTAATATCAGTTTGCGCGAGTGCAGCAACGCCGGCGAGTAATAAGGTCAGTGCACCCAACCAAGCGACATAATTCATGACTTCAGGTGCTAATAAAAAAATGCCATGCATACGGGCAATTAAATACACCCCTGCCGTGACCATAGTCGCGGCATGTATTAGGGCGCTCACCGGCGTTGGCCCTGCCATAGCATCAGGTAACCAAGTTTGCAGTGGCAATTGCGCTGATTTACCCACAGCGCCGCCAAGCAATAATAAGGCAATCCAATAAATATTGTTGGCTTGCTCTGCACTAGAAACAGAATTAGGGCCAGTAACCATATTGGCTTGTTGAGCCAGTGTTGTTACCGCGGCTATATTTAATTCGCCAAAGGTATTAAACATTAACAGCAAGCCTATCGCCATCGAGGTATCACCAATACGGGTAACAATAAAAGCTTTACGTGCAGCTAAAACATTGCTCTTTTCTTGATACCAAAAGCCAATCAATAAAAAGCTACATAAACCCACACCTTCCCAGCCCAAATAGAGCAGTACTAAATTATCCGCTAAGACCAATATCAACATAGCGACAATAAATAGGTTCATATACGCCATAAAACGTGAGAAATTCGCATCAGCTTTCATGTAAATAGCAGCAAATAAATGAATAAGAAAACCCACACCGCTAACAACACTGATCATGACAGCGGATAAGCCATCAAGGTAAAAACTCACGTTAACTTCACCCGTCCCCATTTGATTAGTTAAATCAAACCAATGCCAGAGGTTGACGCTTAGCACTTGGTTTTGGCTAGTGGATAATTCAAACAATAATATCGCGCTAACTAATACCGTCAGTGCCATGCTACTGACACCAATGATAGCCGCAAGCTGCCATGACAGTCTTTTGCCAAAGGCAATTAACACTAAGAAGCTCACTAAGGGATAAAAAGGTAAACTCGCTAATAACACTGTTATTACCCCTTCATCTGATTTAACAAATCAATATCTAAAGAGTGATATTTCTTCTGCATACGGATTAATAACGCCAACCCTACGGCGACCTCAGCAGCGGCAAGCGTTAAAATTAAAATAAACATCACTTGCCCATCCGCTTGTTGCCAAACGCTGCCCGCACCAATAAAGGCAACGCCAACAGCATTTAGCATAATTTCTAAACTCATCAACATAAATAGTGTGTTTTTTCTTGCCACCACACCAACAAAGCCAATGGCAAACAATAGACTTGATAAAATAAGCACATGAAACAAGGGAATAGTGGTCATAATGGCCCGCCAGTAACATCAGGTTTTGCATAGTGATAACCGGCGAGTAAACCGGATAAGAGTAGAAAGGAAGCAATTTCAACGGCAAGTAAATAGGGGCCATACAACATAATTCCCACCGTTTTTGAACTAATAACCGTAGCTTGTAAGTTTTGTTGCATATCGGCATTATTAATAATAACGATAATTTCTACTAACAGCGCAAACGCCAACAACATCGCGCCCAGCATATTAGCTAAACCTTTATGCTTAGGTGCGTTTGTGGTTTCATCTTTACCTAAGCCAAACATCAGTACAGCAAAAACAAACAACACTAAGATTGCACCTGCATAAACAATCACTTCTAAGCCAGCAGCAAAGGGTGCTCCCATTAAATAAAAGCAAACCGCAACAGCTAATAGCGACACCACTAAATACAACAAAGCGTGCACGGTATTATGGCCAGTAACCACCTTTAAACTAGCAATAACAGCGACCAAACCAGCAAGATAAAATAAGCTTTCAATTGAGGTTAAATTAGCTAACATTTTCTCTCTCCTTGCCACTATTTTTAGCTTTATATAACATAAAGAGTTCGCAATTCATGGCATTAATCCTTTAATATCAATGGGTGGCCTTTCCTGCTCTGCTTGTCCCTTGCCTTTACCTGCAATCGCAATACCTGATTGTTGATAAAAACTATAATCTGGATATTTACCTGGACCATTAATCAGTAGGTGCTGTTTTTCATAAACTAAGTTTTGCCTATCGTATTCTGCCAATTCCACATCTGGGGTTAACTGAATGGCATAGGTCGGACAAGCTTCTTCACAAAAACCACATAAAATACAACGTGAAAAGTTAATACGAAAAAAATCAGCACGTTTACGGCCATCGTCATCAACCACTTGTTGCAAGGCAATACAATCAACCGGACAAGCCACCGCACAAAGGTTACAGGCAACGCAGCGCTCTTCGCCATCAGGGTCTCGGGTCAGCACAATGCGACCTCGGTATCTGGGTGCTAAATAAGGTTTTTCTTCTGGATACTGGACCGTATCGGCTTTGGTAAATGTGTGTTTAAGCACTAACCAAATGGTTCGAAGTTGACTAAACATTTTCGCCCCCGTTTGCCTTAAAAGTAACCGCATAAGTTTGCCGATAATTAATCATAGTTATAGCACTCCCGTTAAGCGCAACACCGCGGTGACCAAAAGGTTTAATAACGCTAAAGGCAACATAACGACCCAGCCAAACTTGAGTAGTTGGTCAAAACGTGGTCGTGGCAGCGATGTTCTAAGCAGAATAAAAAACATCACAAAAAACATAATTTTAATAATAAACCACAGCAATGGAGGCAACCATGAAGCAAGCGGCTCTGGCATTAACCAACCGCCAAAAAACAGTACCACTGACATGGCTGATATTAAGGTAACGCTTAAATACTCACCGAGAAAAAACAAGGCAAATTTCAGCCCAGAATATTCGGTATGAAAACCCGCGGTGAGTTCAGTTTCAGCTTCTGGCAAATCAAAAGGCAGTCGATGACTTTCAGCAATACCAGCCACTAAGAAAATAAAAAATCCAACAAATTGTGATTGAATAAGCCAGCCATCGGTTTGTGCCAACACGATTTCACGCAAATTAAAGCTACCTGTAAGTAGCACCACGCCCATTACAGACAAGCCCATAAACACTTCATAGCTAACAGTTTGAGCCGCCGCTCTCATGCCGCCTAACAAAGCATACTTAGAGTTTGACGCCCAACCCGCCAACACCACGCTATAAACAGCGAGCGAAGCCATAGCGAGAAAAAATAGTAAACCAATGTTTAAATCAGAAACGCCAATGCTTGGAGAGAAAGGGACTACGGCGAAACTCATTAAGACGCACATAGCACCAATCACTGGTGCTAGCACAAAGACTAAACGATCACTAAAAGGCGGGATCCAATCTTCTTTACCCAGAATTTTCAATAAATCTGCCAATGATTGTAAAACACCAAATGGCCCAACGCGATTTGGACCACAACGGTCTTGCCATATACCTATCATTCGGCGCTCAACCCATACCAACATCGCGGCTATAGGGATAAGCAAGGCGATAATAGTGGTTATTTCAAATAACTTCCAAAGCATGTCAGCCATCATTCAACCCTCCTGAGAACAGTCGAATAGGAATGGTTTGATCCTTTATTTTCAAGCTCTCAAGTATGTTTTCTTTACTTTTTTTCGCTGCTATTAACGCATCATTAAATTGAGCAAGATAATCAGTAACTTCTTGCTCACACGCTAAGGATATTGTCATTTCTAGTTGATGGTGCAGCGACTGACAGAGGGCGAAGTTGCCAAAAACTAAAGTGTCAGGCAAATCATTAACAATAAAAATTTGACTGATGACTGTTTGATTAACCCATAGCATTTTTTCGTTTGTCGCTGAAAAAATAATTTTACCCCACTGGCCTTTTGTAACCTCGGCTTGCTGAGCTGTCTTAGCATTAATATAGATTCGATTACTTTGTCGCAACATTTGAAATTCAGCGGTGAGCGATGCTTGCCACTCACTGAAATAAACATTTTTTTGTTGAACATAAATTAAGTGATTAGCCGTTTTATTTTTAGCGACCGTACTGTCAGCAGCCTCACTTTTAAAAGTACTATTTTTAATACTCTTAGTTAATCGCCAGCAAGGGTTGTTGGCTAATGCACTTGATAGTGGGATAAATACCGCGGCGCTTGCCTTCAATAATTGACCATTAATTTCTGTTTGAAATTGGCCAATCGCTTGATTTGAATTCCACCCTGGCGCCCAAGTAAAGGGCATATCGCTACTTTGTCCAGTAGCTTTACCTTCCATTGAAAAAGTAAAGCTATCATCAATTTTTTGGGTGGTTTTTGCTTCATGTACCGTGATATTAGCCATTTGAGCTGTTCGGCCACTGGCTCGGTGACTCATTCTCGCAATAGCTTTTTGCTGGCTCTTATCACGCTGTGTTTTATCTCCCTTTTTTGTTATTAACTTTGGCCATTGAGCATAAGTATCAAGAAAAAATTGATGCAACTGAGTCAGTGATTCATAGCGAGTTTTTTTAGCCACAACTTGAGTATAGTAATTTGACTCATGGTCACCTGCATCTGAGGCTTTACTGGTCACTTTTGTACCGACAATATCGGCAATATTATCTAACCAACGCCAGCTTTCTTGAATTGGCAAAACAGGAGGATGCACTTGAAAAAACTGTTGGGCTCGGCCTTGGTAATTAACATAATGACCATCTCCTTCGCTAACCGCCGCAACAGGTAAAACAATATCGGCGATACTTGAAAGTCGGTGTGCTGAATGATCTAGCACAATCAGGGTTTGCGCTGATTTTCGTAACTGCGTGATTTGAACCGCTGAGAGATTTGCCAGTTCTTGCTCGAGTAAAATCAGTCCTTGATAGCTTTTATCTGGGTCATTAAGCTGTGCTAATACTTGCTCAATAGACAAAGATTTTTCATCTAAAATCGATAATAACCCAACACTATTACTGCACGGCGGCACAATAATTAACCTTGGTGCTATCAGCTTATTTTGCGCTGTAAACGCCGACATTAAATTGGCAATATTACTCAGTACGTTGGCACAAACACCACTGGTACCTGAAATAAATAACGGCTTAGTGGCTTTACGCAAGGCTTTATAAACTGAGGCAATAAAGCCTTGTTCAGTGACGCTCAACTTATCTTGCTCAGCTAAGTGCTTAACGGCTTGTACTAAAGCTTGGTCATTGTTAATCGTTTGAGCATTGCCCAGTTGTAAAAGCTTTTCCAGTGTCGCTAAACATTTTGATATTTGCTCTACAGGTAAAAGTAATGCTTGCTGACAAACATCATCGAGTTTAGTACTGGTACTTTGCAGGGAAAATAACGGTGACAGTAACTTACCGCCAATGGTTCGCACCGCGCTGTCTTGCCATGATGCAATACCTATTTTTTCGGCTTTAGTCTTAGCGGCATTACGCAATGCTTGACGCACCGACAACGCCATTCTTGGCGCAGTTTGGCTAATATCTTCAGCAATAATAAAAACAAAGTCACTGTCTTCAATCTCAGCAAGGCTAGGTGCTTTGTTTGAGGTCAGTAATTGCGCATGTTGTGCCGCCACTTTCATTTCTTCATCGTTATAGCCGGGGCTAAATTGCTCAGCGCCAACAATATTTTTTAAATAAAAATTCGCTTCTAATGAGGTACGAGCAGAGCCAATCCCGATAAATTGTTTTTTTCTAAAATGCGAGAAAGCTTTAGCAACATCTAATGTAGTTAAGGCTGCAGGTGACTGCTGCGCAATACCTTTAGCTTGTCTGATACGCTGTTCACCATTAACAAATCCGATACCATAACGACCGCGATCACAGATAAAATAGCCATTAATATCAATGTTGTAGCGATTCATCACCCGACGAACCGAACCATAGCGTTCGCCAATACTTAAGTTACAACCCACCGAGCAATGACTACAAACCGACGGGGCAGATTGCAAATCCCATTTTCGGGTATAGTGCGATGAAAAAACTTTATTGGTGAACACGCCGGTTGGGCAAACTTCGACTAAGTTACCGCTAAATTCACTTTCCAAAGCACCATCAGACTGGCGACCAAAATACACTTGGTTTTTCGAACCATAAACACCAAAGTCCTTACCGCCCGCATAGTCATTGTAGAAACGTGTACAGCGATAACAGGTAATACAACGGTTCATTTCGTGACCTACCAAGTCACCTAAATATTGATTAGTGAATGTGCGTTTTGTGCCTTGATATTCTCGTACACTGTGGCCGGTCATTACCGTCATATCTTGTAAATGGCACTCGCCCCCCTCAGCACAAACAGGACAATCATGAGGATGATTAGTCATCATCGCGGCAATAACTTGTTCGCGAAACTCACTGGCCGCTTTATTTTTGATACTAATGCGCATACCGTCAGTAACTGGCGTAATACAAGCCATAACAATGCGGCCCTGTTGATCCGCTTGATCTTGAAACTGCGTAACCGCGCACTGACGACAAGCGCCAACCGAGCCCATGGCTGGATGCCAACAGAAATAAGGCAAGTTTAATTTTTGTGATAACACCCCAGCTAGCAAATTGTCTTCAGTGCTGAGCTGATAAGGCATGTCATCAATGAAAATAGTGACTTTCTTTTCACTCATGTTATTGCCCTACCTTTGGAGATTGAGGTGACTGAGGTGATTTAACTGACTGATGTTTTTTAATATTTGTTACTTGAGCTTGCGATACTTTAGTGCGTTTAGCGCTCATTGACGGATTATAATGACAACAGCCATGCTCAATATGCTGCAAAAAATCATCATGAAAATATTTTAAAGCGCTTCTTAGCGGCTCTACTGCTCCCGGAGCCAAGGCGCAATGGGTTTTACCTATCCACATAAAATCGCAGAGTTTAGCTAAGGTGTCTAAATCTTGTATTTTACCTTGGCCTTGCTCAATACGTGTTAGTACTTCAACAGCCCAAGGCGTGCCATCTCGACAAGGCGTGCACCAACCACAAGACTCTTGGGCAAAAAAGCGCATCAAATTTAATACCATAGCCACAGGACAGTTTTTATCATCTAAAACAATCAAGCCACCTGTGCCTAAACGACTACCCACTTTAGCGATAGAGTCAAAATCCATTGGTGTATCTAAATGCTCTGCCACTAAAAAGTCAGTCGATGCACCACCCGGTAGTAGCCCTTTAAATTTCAAGCCATCTTGCATACCACCGGCATAGTCATATAACACCTCCCCCAAGGTTGGCCCCATAGGAAGTTCCCACAAGCCCGGATTTTTCACCCGCCCACAAGCACTGTAAATTTTACTACCAGCATCACTGTTAGGAGAAATAGCCTGAAACCATGCAATGCCATTTTTTAAAATGTGCGGTAAATTACATAAAGTCTCAACATTATTGACTATGGTAGGTTTGCCAAATAAACCACTGACTTGTGGAAATGGCGGCTTAGCTCGAGGGATTGCACGCTTACCTTCTAGCGCATTTATCAAGGCGGTTTCTTCGCCACAAATATAGCGACCAGCACTACAATGGATGTATAAATCCATTGAATATGAGCTGCCTTGAATTTTTTCACCAAGCCAATTATTTTGGTACGCTTGGTCAATGGCATCTTGTAAGCGCTTTGCCGCTAAGTAATATTCACCGCGCAGAAAAATATAAGCTTTGTTCGCACCTATGGTGTAAGCCGCGATAATCATAGCTTCAACCAACTGGTGCGGCACACCTTCAAGTAATAACCTATCTTTAAATGTCCCGGGCTCCATTTCATCGGCATTAGCGACTAAATATTTATTATCCGGCGCCTCTTCATCACCATCAGTAAACATAGGCACAAAACTCCATTTCATGCCCGTAGGGAAGCCTGCACCTCCGCGCCCTTTTAAACCTGAGTTTTTAACGATCTCTAATACGTCGTTTGGCGAATGTTCTAGCGCTACTTTTGCTCCTTGATAACCACCCGCTTGGCAATATGCATCAAATGACAACGGCTGCTGTAGATTCACCCATTGGGTTAACGGCTTGATGTTGTTAGATATCGACTCAGCCATTAACTTCTCCCTTAGCCAAAAGTTTTTGTAGAATATCAACCGCGATTTCTGGACTTAAATACTGATAATGTTCGGTGCCAATCATCATCGTGGGCGCTTTATCACAACTGCCTAAACACGCATTAGAAAGTAGCGTGAATTTACCGTCTGCTGTGGTTTGGCCGTATTCGATATTTAAATGTTGTTTAATCGCGACAAGCACTGAGTCAACGCCAGTTAAATGACAAGCGATGCTGTCACACAAGTGGATAACGTATTGACCAACAGGCTGTCGGTAAATTAAATTATAAAAAGTTGCGACCCCTTCAAGTTGCGCAATCGGCATGACTAACATGTCACTAATGGCAAATAAGCTTTCATCACTGATCCAACCACGGTGTGCTTGCACCACTTTAAGTGCTTCAATACCAGCAGCTTCACGCGTTTCCATAATACTGGCCTCATGCTCAATAACAGCAATTTCAGTTGCCGTTAAATAATGCTGATAATCAATTATTGTGGTGTTGATTGTTTCCATCACTATCTCTTTATTAACGAGTATTGGTTGTCAAAAAAGCTGAAATTCTTGGTATTACTCACTTAACTATATTTTTCAATATTGAATTTACTGCTATTAAACAAGCATAAAAATTTATCGGTCAACATCTGCCATCACGTAATCAACACTGCCCAGTGTCGCAATAAGATCAGCCACCATTTGTCCTTTGCTAATTAATGGCAACATTTGTAGGTGAGGGAAACTAGGCGTGCGAATACGGGTGCGATAACTCATGGTGCTACCATCACTAATAAGGTGATAGGCCATAATGCCTTTTGTTGCTTCAACGCTGATAGACACTTCACCTGCGGGGATCACAGGCCCCCATGAAACATTGAGAAAATGCGGTATTAAGGTATCAATATCACGCATGGTCCGATCTTTTAATGGTGGCGTAGTTTGCGGATGTTCAGCTTTATAGGGCCCTTCAGGCATATTGTTAAGGCACTGTTTAATAATGCGAATACTCTGCCGCATTTCCTCTATACGCACCCGACAACGATCATAGCAATCACCCTTGTGGCCCAGCGGTACTTCAAAATCAAATTGATCATAACCGCCGTAAGGCCGCTGCTTGCGTAGATCCCATGAAAAACCGGTTGCCCTTAATCCTGGACCCGTTACGCCCCAGTCAATAGCTTCTTGCGTGGAATAAGCACCAATGCCGACAGTACGTTGCTTTAAAATTGAATTTTGCATGACCATTTTTTCATATTCATCAAGGCGCTTAGGCAGGTAATTAACGTAATCGCGCACTAACCCCTCCCAACCTATTGGCAAGTCTTGTGCAACACCGCCAATGCGGAACCAACTCGGATGCATGCGAGCGCCAGTAAAGGCTTCAATAATACCAAAGAGTTTTTCACGATCGATAAACATATAAAATATAGGTGAAAGTGCGCCAAGATCTTGCGCGAAAGTCCCATAAAATAGTAAGTGACTAAGAATACGAAACATTTCTGTGGTCATAATACGAATAACTTTCGCGCGATCTGGCACGGTAATACCCGCCAGTTTTTCAACCGCCATCACATAGGGAAAGTTATTCATTACGCCGCCAAGATAATCAATGCGGTCGGTATAAGGAATATAACTGTGCCAAGATTGTCGCTCGCCCATTTTTTCAGCACCGCGGTGGTGATAACCGATATCGGGCACACAATCGACTATTTCTTCGCCTTCCATTTGTAACACAATACGAAAGGCACCATGAACACTCGGGTGATTGGGCCCAAGGTTTAAGAACATAAAATCGCTGTCTTTACTTTGTCGTTTCATGCCCCAAGCTTCAGGGTTAAATTGTAGCGCGGCTTGTTCTTTATCTTGTTGATAAGGAGGAAGCGTGAAGGGGTCCATTTCAGTTGCACGTGCAGGATGAGTTTTAAGTAACGGGTGTCCTTGCCAGGTATCTGGCATTAAAATTCGGCTTAAGTGTGGATGGTTTTTAAAAATAATACCGAACATATCCCACACTTCTCGTTCGTACCAATTGGCATTTGGCCATAAACTACAAACACTTTCTAAACTTTTATCTGTTGTGCTCAGCGCAACTTTAATACGAATGTCTTGATTACGTTGATATGAGCGTAAATGGTAGCTGACCGTAAAAGCTTGTGATAACAATGATTGATGCTCTCGTTCGCTTTCATCGATAGCGGTAAGATCAAAACACATATCAAACGGCTGATCTAACTCTTGCTTTAATACTTGCATCAATGTCATTAACTGGTTTTTTTCTAACCAATAAGAAGGAATATCGTCAACAATGTTTTCAACGGCAGTAACCGGCTGTAAATTGAGCTTAGGTGCAAGGGTAATAATTTCATCAAGCAAAGGCACAGTTTGTAGCATCTGCCAATCATTACTCGCTTTCATATTTACTTGTGATGCCATCAGCTTCCCTTCACGCTTGCCATTTTTCTTATTAGTCTGTTTTTACTGGGTTTTAACTTTATTAACACATTGTTTAATGACACTTTTCTTTAATAAAACTTAGTTTTAATAACACTCAGTTTTTAAAAATAAGTGTTAAAAAACACCAACAGCCGCTTAAGTGTGATCGGGTGAATCAAGGTTCGTCACTTGAATACGCTCTTCGTGCTTAATGTCTCGCAATGACGGTTTACCAATTTCGCTGACTTGCTGTTCGCCAACCGCCCAGCTTAGCGGTCGTGGCTGATGTTGTATTTTGGTTTGCAACAGCAATAAGGCTTCAAGCAAAGCTTCTGGCCTTGGCGGACAACCCGGCACATAGACATCAACCGGGATAAACTTATCAACCCCTTGCACAACACTATAAATGTCGTACATACCGCCAGAATTAGCGCAAGATCCCATGGAGATAATCCAACGAGGTTCTAATAATTGTTCATAAAGGTGTTGGATCACCGGCGCCATTTTTCGAAAGCAAGTACCTGAAATCACCATTAAATCAGCTTGTCTTGGCGTTGCACGAATCACTTCAGCGCCAAAGCGAGCAATGTCATGTCGCGAGGTAAAGCTCGTTGCCATTTCGACATAACAACAACTTAAACCAAAATTAAACGGCCAGATGGAATTTTTACGCCCCCAATTCACCATGTCATCAAGCTTAGCAAACAGAACAGTGCGCTTTAATTCTGCTTCAGAAACCCCTTTCATCTCCCCCATGGCGTCATCTAATTTTGCTTTCGTCAGTGACCATTCCATTATTGCTGTCCTTTAGTTTGATCAAAAAGAGTTTTATCAAAGAGGCTTTGCTCAACGGGCTGGTTTTCAACTTGTTGCAAACGCTGCAGTTGTGTTGCTCTAAAAGGTTGATGGCGTCGGGTTAACTCTAATGCGCCAATACGAATTAAATAAATTAATGCCGCCAGTAATACCGTAATAAAAATACTGGCTTCGATAAAACCTGGCCAACCCACCTCATCAAAAGCAATAACCCAAGCAAAAAGATAAATGGTTTCTAAATCAAAAATGACAAAAAAAATGGCATATAAAAAGAAGTGGTTAGTAAAGCGGGTTTTATTGTCAGAGACAGAAACAATGCCGGATTCATAAGGGGTGTTCTTCGCTCGCTGTTTACCTTTGGGGCCAAGAAAATGGGATAGCAGCATCATCAGAACGAGCATGGCAGCCAAAATAATAAAGTAAGCCGCAATGGGCCATACTTGTGTCATTTGATCCGATGTTTCCACAAAGCCTCCATTGATAACCTAATGCGTGATAATGCCAAATATCATTGGCAAACAATTCATTAAACTACAAATCGACAGACAGCAAACTCATCGATACCTACTTATGATACCTACTTAAAATCCATCACCAAGATACTCATCAGCAGCTTGGCAATCGCATTAAGCCATTAAAAATGTCAATGTTAGTTAGCTAGATTAGATTTCAGTGTCATTCAAATTCATCACACATATTTCATCCCACATTAACAACTAAGTAGATGGGACAGACAAAAAGTGTCTGTTCGGTAGCTTAAATACCTGACCTTATAAGGAGCTCACCATTACTGATTGATAAGGTTAACTCGCTGCATTTACTTTTTATTGTTGTTATTCCGTTTTCGCTAACATGCTCTCTTCATAAATCCTACTGAGATAGCACCTATAACTAAGTACAAATAGTCAAACTTTGCATCATCAATTTCTGAGCGATTTTCGGCTCTAATTTCGGCCCTCACTTCAGCTAGTGTGCTTGGGAAAATATTACGATGAAAAATATTGTTGATAATGCCAGTATAGAAAAGAATTTAAGTAATGCTTGTTTTTTAAGCGAATACTAACATTTAAACATTTTAACTGGTGTAAAAAGCAATAAACACGGCGCTTGCCGTGTTTATTGTTAGAGGAGGTTTTTTACTTAATTATTCAAGCTAACTTATCTTTTAAGCTTATCGTTAAAGCTTATTCTTCAGCGCCATTAATGAGCTCTGAAAACGCTGACAGTTTATCTAGCACCATACCATGGATTGATTTTCTTGGATAACGGCCAGTACGCGTGATTGCTCCAGCGGGTTGCGCCATTAAAATCTCTATCGCTTGATCTATATTATCGACTGCATAAATAGCAAACTGTCCATCGGCCACTGCCTGTATCACCTCAGGTGCCAACATCAAATTAATAGTATTGGTTTTAGGTATAATAACACCTTGTTCGCCCGTTAAGCCTTTGTCCTTGCAGAGACGATAAAAACCTTCTATTTTCTCATTAACGCCGCCAATAGATTGCACTTCGCCATGTTGATTCATCGAACCTGTTATCGCGATACCTTGATTTATCGGTAACTTAGCGATAGCGGAAATTAACACACAAAGCTCAGCCATTGACGCACTGTCACCATCAATATGGCCATAAGATTGCTCAATGGCAATATTAGCAGAAATAGTCACTGGAAATTTCTGCCCATACTTGTGGCCCAAATAACCAGTTAAAATCAACACACCTTTTGAGTGAATAGATTTACCTAAATCAACTTCACGCTCAATATCTGTCACCCCTTGGCTACCAGCATATACGGTCGCCGTTATGCGAGCGGGCGTACCAAAAACACTATCACCAATCTCTAATACTGTTAGACCATTAATTTTACCTACTTGCCCACCTTCGGTATCAATAAGTAACTGACGCTCTTTAATTTCCTCTAACCAAGCTTCACTCATGCGGCCGGTACGTCGTTGTTTGGCCGCCAATGCCATGGTGATATGTTTACCGCACAGGTCATTTTTGCCATCTGATCGCTGCCATAAATAAAAAGCTTCGTCTAATAAGTCATTAACCTCCACTATATTAGCTGATATTTTTTGCTGGTGTTCTGCGCGCCTGAGCGCATATTTAACTAACTCAAATACCGCTTCATCTGTCACTTGTGGATAATGGTTACGATGGGCACGCTGACGAATTAAACTGGCGTAGTCATTTAAGTTACTTTGGTTTTTTTCTAAGTGACGATCAAAGTCTGCCAAAACTCGAAATAACTCAGTAAACTCTTGATCATAATCTTGTAAGGTATAGTAAATTTCAGGATCGCCCAATAAAATCACTTTAACATTTAACGGGATTTTTTCTGGTTGCAAACTAAAGGCACCCGGTTGTGCATATTCTGAATGCGGATTTTCGATAGTAATTTGCTGCGACTTTAGCGCTAGCTTTAAACGCGCCCAAACTAAAGGTTGGGTCAAAAGTTTATCCGCTTCAAGTAATATATAACCGCCATTGGCTTTATGCAGCGCACCGGGTCTTATTAAACGGTAACTGGTGTAACTGCTGCCTTGAAAACTACCAAAATCAACATGACCAAACAGGTTTTGAAAGGTCGGATTCTGTTCATAAATAACCGGCGCACCTTCATTGGCTTTTCGGGTCACCAGTAAGTTAGGTAAAAAACGTTCCACCATGAGTTTACGCATATCTTTGTCATTAGGCGCCTCGTTACTTTCATCGACCAGTAACTCTAAAACAGCATCAACAACGTGCGCTTTAACTTTAGCTAAGTATTTCTGCACGCCAGTATTACTGGCGAATTCCGTCTCTAATTCTTTCAAAAAAGGTTGAATACTTTGTGCTGCCGTTTCATGTTTTAACTTACGTAATTTGTCAGAAGAAATACGTTTCCATTGTGGTAATTCAATTAATTTTTCAGAAAGTAAATCTTCTAATTTGGCCAACAAAATATAAAAATCAGCACGTTTTGGTTCATTGAGTTCAGCAAACTCTTTATCATTAAGTGGCTTACCTTTAACTAATGGTGAAAAGCCAATTTCACCATTTTCTTCGAGCAACACCACATCATCTTTTAATGCCGCCTTTTCAACCTCAGTAATCGCTTGATCATATTTTTTATTAAAGTCACGATCAATCGCCGCTTTTTGACGTTGATAGCCAGGGTTATCAAAAATCTCTGGAAACAAATCCATTAACTCATCAATAAAGGTATTCATGCGAGTAAGTAATTGCTTACCATCACCTGGGCTAACATAAAGGCTATATGGCGAATTTGGGTCATCAAAATTGTTGATATAACACCATTCATCAGGTGTGGGTTCTTGACTCGCTGTTGAGGCTAACATTTGCTTGATCAGGGTTTGACGCCCGGTACCATGCTCACCCATGGCGTAAACATTAAAACCTGGCGCATCCATCGACAAGCCAAAAGTTAGTGCTTCTTTCGCTCTTTCATGGCCAATAAATACTTGTTCAATTTCTGAGGTCGATGTGGCATTAGCAAATTGTTTAACCGTTAGGTCTGCGGTTAACTGGCAAGGTTTAAGACGTGTATTTGTTGACACATTTGTCATAGAAGATCTCTCGGGAGTGCGATTTTAATATCAGGTGAAATAAATACGGCTACAATAAGCACAGTGTACAGCGACACGCCACTGAACAGCAAAATAATATAAAGAAAAACCATCAAAAAAAGTTGTTTTTACGGCGTTAAACTCAATCGATCAAAGTCTTGACCACCACAGGTAATACAATCCGTAACAACATTTGGGTGGCTATAAGTAACACAATCTTGGCATGCTTTACATTTTAACTGACCAAAACCAACATAATCACCGACATGGTAGCCATCTTGATGTTGAAAATCATCCATCAGCTCCGCCCATTCAACTTGCGACTTATCGGTAATTTGCGCCAAGCTTGACCAAAGGTTTTCATTAAGTAGCTCTAAATATATTGAATGCTTAATGTCCGCTTGATATTGCTGATAAAAATCCCCCAAGTCGTACTTAAGATTAGCGATAAACTGTTTAACTTGCTGCTCAGGAATTTGCTCAGCAGCCATCAATATTGTTTTGGCTTGTTCGAGTAATTCAACAGCCGAGCGAATTTCGTTATCCTTGGTGTCTTCCAACCATGTTTGTAACTTTTGATAAAGCTCTTGAATTTGAGATTGCTTTTTTTTCATCATGCTGCCCTCATTTAAAAATCACTTATTAGTCTACTTATTGAGTAGATAACCTCAGCCATTAGCACTTTATTAAAGCATATAACAACGACTAAAGTGGCTTTTATCAGCTATTTAGCTGTTAATGCGCAATATTTTTCGCTTATCTAGAAAAATTTTCCGCATAGCCCTGCTTTAACTTGTCGCAACGGCTAGAGATAAGGTATCCTATCAAGAATATTTTTATCGCTAAAACCTAGCCTTAACATGACAAATTTTATCAAGGTAAAATTGTCAAAAAAGCGGGTTAAGGCTCTTATTTAAGTGTGTTTGAGAAATCTTAATGGAATCCATCTACAATCCCCAATCAATTGAAGCCGAAGTTCAGAAATTTTGGACTGATAACGACACCTTCAAAGCTGAAGAGTTACCAGGAAAAGAAAAATTTTATTGCTTGGCGATGTTTCCATACCCAAGTGGTCGACTCCATATGGGCCACGTGCGTAACTACAGTTTAGGTGATGTGATTTCTCGTTACCAACGCATGCAAGGCAAAAATGTGATGCAACCTATGGGTTGGGACGCTTTTGGTTTGCCGGCTGAAAATGCCGCGATTAAAAATAACTCCGCGCCTGCCAAATGGACTTATGAAAATATTGATTACATGCGTAACCAATTAAAGTCATTAGGTTTTGGTTACGACTGGAGTCGTGAATTAGCGACTTGTAAAAAAGACTATTACCGTTGGGAGCAATGGTTCTTCACTCAGCTTTATGAAAAAGGCTTAGTGTATAAGAAAAATGCCACGGTAAATTGGGATCCTGTTGATCAAACCGTATTAGCTAACGAGCAAGTAATAGATGGTCGTGGCTGGCGCTCTGGCGCGCTAGTTGAGCGTAAAGAAATACCGCAATGGTTCATTAAAATCACAGCTTATGCTGAAGAATTAATTAACGATTTAGACCAATTAACCGATTGGCCTGAACAAGTTAAAACCATGCAACGTAACTGGATTGGTCGCTCTGAAGGTGTAGATATGACTTTTCAAGTGGCCGACTCGACTGAAAGCTTCGATATCTACACCACGCGCCCAGATACCATCATGGGGGTGACTTATGTTGCCTTAGCTGCACAGCATCCATTAGCCTTAGCTGCGGCTGAAACGAATCCGGCACTAGCGGCATTTATTCAAGGCTGTAAAACTAATAAATCTACTGAAGCCGATATGGCGACAATGGAGAAAAAAGGCGTTGATACCGGCTTAAAAGCACTGCACCCGATTAGTGGTGAAATAGTACCTGTTTGGGCGGCAAACTTCGTACTAATGGACTATGGCTCAGGCGCTGTTATGTCTGTACCGGGTCACGACCAACGCGATTGGGAATTTGCCACTAAGTATGGTCTAGAGATTAAACAAGTTATTGCCAGTGATGAAAGCGCTGACGTTACAAAAGCGGCAATTACTGGCAAGAGTTTTTTAGTTAATTCTGGTGAATTTGACGGTTTAAATTTTGAAGAGGCTTTTAAAGCTATTTCAGAAAAATTAATCGCTGAAAACAAAGGTAAAGTAACGGTAAACTATCGCTTACGTGACTGGGGTGTTTCTCGTCAACGTTATTGGGGTACACCGATTCCAATGCTGCATTTAGCCAATGGTGAGTCTGTGCCGGTACCGGCAGATCAATTACCTGTTGAACTACCCGAAGATGTAGTGATGAATGGCGTAACCTCGCCAATTAAAGACAACCCTGAATGGGCTAAAACCACCTTCAATGGTGAAGAAGCATTTCGCGAAACAGATACTTTTGACACCTTTATGGAATCGTCATGGTATTACGCACGTTATTGTTCACCGAACGACGATACGCAAATGTTAGATCCAGCCAAAGCTAATTATTGGTTACCGGTAGATCAATACATTGGCGGTATTGAGCATGCCATTTTACATTTACTTTATGCCCGTTTTTTCCATAAATTATTACGTGATGCTGGCTTAGTAGAATCTAACGAACCTTTTAAGAAATTGCTCTGCCAAGGCATGGTATTAGCTGATACCTATTATCGTGAAGCAGACAATGGCGGACAAGATTGGATTGCACCGACAGACGTTGACGTTGAACGTGATGAAAAAGGCAATGTCACCTCTGCTATCAGTAAATTAGATGGCAAACCGGTTATTTCTGCTGGCATGAGCAAAATGTCAAAATCGAAAAATAACGGTATTGACCCACAAGCAGTTATTAATTTATATGGCGCTGATACCGTACGACTATTTATCATGTTTACCTCACCACCAGAGCAAACATTAGAATGGTGTGATGCCGGCGTGGAAGGTGCACATAGATTCTTAAAGCGGGTTTGGAAACTCACTTATGACTTTACCCAAGTTGCAGAAGTGTCAAAAGCAGCACCCAAGATTGCCAACTTAACGCTTAACTCGGCGCAAAAATCATTACGCCTTGAATTGCATAAAACCATTGCTAAAGTCAGTGATGATATTGGTCGTCGAAACACCTTTAATACCGCTATTGCCGCGATCATGGAATTAATGAATCATCTAGGTAAAGCGAATATTGCCAGCACTGAAGATCGCGTGGTGATGCATGAAGCTATTCGTGCGGTAGTCTTAATGCTAACACCTATTGTGCCACATTTAAGTCATCATTTATGGAACATGGTTGGCGATGGTAAGCCAGTTGAAAATACTGCCTGGCCAGTGGTTGACCCCACCGCTTTAGTGGAAGATGAAAAGCTTATTATTGTACAAGTTAACGGTAAATTGCGCGCTAAAATTACTGTGTCAGCCGAGGCAACAAAAGAAGCGGTTGAAGAAATCGGTTTTAATGATGTCAATGTTAGCAAATTTCTTGACGGTAAAACCGTACGTAAAGTGATTTATGTACCGGGTAAGCTATTGAATATTGTTGCTAATTAGTAGCTTCTATTGTTACAGCTGTTAATGATAACTTAATTAAAACAGCGATTTAAAAGTGCATAGCTAAAACTTGTCGGCTATGCACTGATTGAATTTTACCTATAAAAAGTGAACACTTTATGCAGCCATTAATAATTCGTCGAGTAAGCAAACTTTTATCCTTTAGCATTGTCTTAATGATGTTAAATGGTTGTGGCTTTCAACTACGCGGCAATTATTTATTAGCGCCTGAGCTACAAACCATTATATTTAGCTCGGTTGATCAATATGGTGAACTCACCCGTTTAGTTAAGCAGCACTTAAGCATTAACGATGTGACTTTAGTGCGACAAAGTGAAAAAGCTATTCCGCAAATGCGCATACTACAAGACAATTTAGACCGAAGAACGCTATCGGTTTTCCCGAATGGTCAAGTAGCAGAATACGAGCTTATTTATACCGTACGCTATCAAATTTTAATCCCCGGACAAGATATTCAAAATTTCCGCTTTGAGCTTAATCGTGACTATCAAGATGATCCTGATATTGCCCTAGCAAAAAGTCGCGAATTGTCGTTAATGTTACGAGAAATGCGTAAAGAAGCCGCCAATAAAATTTTACGTGACATGGCTAGTATTCAGCTCTAGGTAACTTCACATGCGCATTTATCATAATCACCTCGAGAAAACCTTAACACAAGGCTTTAAGCCGATATGGTTAGTCTTTGGTGATGAGCCATGGCAAAAAAATGACGCCTTAGAAAAAATTAAAAATAGTGCTAAAAAACAAGGCTTTGATGAAGTTATTCGTTTTAGCATTGACGATAAATTTAATTGGGATGAGCTATTCCAAGAATATCAGTCAATGAGTTTGTTTTCATCATTACGCATTATAGAAGTAGAGTTTACCACGGGTAAAATTGGCGATAATGGTGCGAAAGGTATAGCGCAATTACTCACCCTGTTACATCAAGATATTCAACTCATCTTTCATGGCCCTAAAATTGACGCTGCCACACAAAAACGTAAGTGGTTCAAAGCGTTAGAAGCTGCTGGTTGCTTTGTGCCTTTATACGATATTGAAGGTAAACAATTAAAACAATGGCTCAGCAATCAAGCCCGGCAGTTGCAATTAACCTTACCTGACGATGTTATTAATTTAATGACTGAATTATTTGAAGGTAATTTACCGGCATTAGCTCAAGAGTTGCAAAAACTGTCGATATTATTCTCACAGCAACCCGTGAGTGTTGAAGAAGCAGAGCAACTTTTAATTAAACAAGCGAGATTTAATCCTTTTCAACTGATCGACACTTTGCTGATTGGCGATCTTAAAAAGTGCTTAACTATCTTAGATCATATGCAGCATGACGGTAGCGCATTTGGCCAATTAGTTTGGGTGGTTCACAAAGAAATTAGTCAGCTTTATGCCATGTTAGAACAAATAGCACAAGGCAGCCATATTAACGACATTTTTAAGCAATACCGTATTTGGGAGAAGAAAAAACCCTTATATCAGCATGCGTTAAACAATATAAGCTTAAGCAATGCCGAGCAAGCATTAGCGAGGCTAGCGCAAGTGGATTTACTCAGTAAAACCAGTAGCGACTTTAATGCTTTTATTTTGCTCAGTGATGTTTTTATCAGCTTATTTCACGATAACATCAGTCAACACTTCAGTTTAGATTATGAGTATAACTAACCAAAAAACGCCAACGCTTATCGCGTTACTTGGCGGTACCTTCGACCCTATTCATCTCGGTCACATCTTACCTGCCCAAGAAACTGTGCAATGGTTAGGCGCAAAACAATTACATTTAATTCCTGCTCATATTCCGCCACATAAAGCTGGCACTCATGCCAATGCGAAGCAGCGTACTAAAATGGTGGCTTTAGTCTGTGATAAAAGCCCAGTATTTACCCTTGATACTCGCGAGCTCAAGCGTTACAGCCCTTCATATACCGTCGATACCTTACAACAAATAAAAACTGAGCAACCTAATGCCGCTTTATATTTTATTATGGGTATGGACTCGCTCTTATCATTTACCCAATGGCACCGCTGGCAAGACATTCTCACCTTATGTAACTTAGTGGTTAATATTCGCCCAGGCTACCCGCACCTAGCGTTGGAAGCAGCACTTGAGCCAGCACTAAAGTCTCGTTTAATTTATAGTCTTGCGCAATTACAGCGCCAGCAAACGGGACAAATACTGATCCATGAAAGTAGCCCTGTGGATATTTCCTCGACCACAATAAGAGCCAAAATTAAAGCGGGCTCAAACGTCAGTCAATACCTACCTGAATGCGTATATGATTATATAGAGCAACATAAGCTCTATCGATAACGCCATTATTTTTCAATAACTGCCGCCAAATCACTCATTTTGTATCACTTGGGGAGAAGTTAAGTGAAATAAATCCATTGTTGTGCAAAAAAACGGCTATTTACTGCATTAGATGGTTAACTGACAAACAAAATAATGCTATTATCGCCGATTATTGTTGTTAATTATAGAGATCCCACTTTGCAAAGTTCAGACCTAATTACTTTTGTTACCGAAAAAATCGAAGATATGAAAGGCCGCGATATCGTTACATTAGAAGTAGCTACAAAATCGAGTTTCACTGACTACATGTTAGTTTGCTCTGGTAACTCAAAACGCCACGTTATTTCCATTGCACAATCACTCACTATTGAATGCCGTGCAGCTGGTATTGAAGCCTTAGGTGTTGAAGGAAATGATGTTGGTGAATGGTCTTTAGTCGACTTAGGTGATGTTGTTGTACATGTGATGACTGATGAAACTCGTGAGCGTTATCAACTAGAACAACTATGGCAGTAGTCTAAACAACAATGCGCATTACCTTATATGCCGTTGGTAATAAAATGCCCGCTTGGGTTAGCCAAGGGTTTAGCGAATATTGCCGTAGATTTCCTCGTGATATGAGTTTCCATCTAGTGGAGATTTCACCAGGGAAACGCGGTAAAAATGCAGACATTGCCCGCATTCTTGAAAAAGAAGGTGAGCTAATGTTAGCGGCTATTCCAAAAGGTAATCGCATTGTTACGTTAGAAGTAGAAGGCAAGCCTTGGACCACTCCTGATCTTGCCAAACAACTGGAACGTTGGCATATAGATAGCCGAGATGTTGCGCTTTTAGTTGGTGGACCTGAAGGGTTAGCACCTGCTTGCATTCAGGCATCTGAGCAAAAGTGGTCATTGTCACCACTGACCTTACCACACCCTATGGTGCGAATTGTTGTGGCTGAAAGCCTCTATCGTGCTTGGTCAATCAATAATAATCACCCTTATCATAGAGAATAAATAATGGCACCCAAAAAACGTGTTGTTATTAGAAATCATAGCGCTGAAGCCAATTTATTTGCCCGCCGTACCTTCATCACCTTTGCGGGTATCATCATACTTTCATTAGTGTTATTTAGTAATGTTTATAATCTTCAAGTTAGCTCATATCAAAAATACCAAACACGCTCAAACTCTAACCGTATTAAACTCTTACCTGTCGCGCCCAATAGAGGCTTAATCTACGATAGAAACGGTGTTTTACTGGCTGACAATACCCCCGTTTACAGCTTAGAAGTGATCCCCGAGCAAGTAAATAACATTAAAAATCGCTTGTCAGCAGTTAGCCAACTGTTAGATATAAGCCAAGAAAAACAAGACAAACTACTGCAAGCAATGAAGAGTAAACGTCGTTTTAAACCGATAGAGCTTTATTCACGCTTAAGCGAGCAACAGGTCGCCTTGTTTTCGGTCAATCAGCATAAATTCCCGGGGTTTTTTATTGATGCACGTTTAAAGCGTTATTACCCTTTTGCTGAGTTAACCACCCACTCACTGGGTTATGTCGCGCGTATTAATGGTAGAGACTCACTCGCGCTAGAACAGCAAGGTTTAGCTGAAAACTATGCCGCTACGCGCAATATTGGTAAACGCGGATTAGAACGCTATTACCAAGACATTTTACACGGCACCATTGGCCACCAAGAAGTAGAAATTAACAACCAAGGTCGGATCATTCGTACCTTAGACTTTACCCCACCCATTCCCGGTAAAGACCTGACCTTAACCTTGGATATTGAGCTACAAATGATCGCAAAAAGGGCGCTTTCGGGTAAACGTGGTGCGATTGTCGCCATTGACCCAAGAGACGGTGGCGTGCTTGCTATGTATTCAAACCCAAGTTTTGATGGCAACTTGTTTGTGCATGGTATTAGCAGCAAAAAATATAAAAGACTTTTAGCCCCAGAAAGCAACAAACCCTTACTTAACAGAACATTACAAGGCTACCCACCCGCTTCAACGATTAAACCGTTATTAGCTATTACGGGTTTAGACGCGGGGGTCATTACGCCAGAAACAGAAATTTATGATCCCGGATTTTATCAACTGCCCGGGATAGAAACTAAGCGACGTGACTGGAAAAAATGGGGCCATGGCAAAGTCGGTTTATCTAAATCGTTAGAGCAGTCTTGTAATGTTTATTACTACGATTTAGCCTATAAATTAGGCATTACCCGTATTAGTCAAATGATGAGAAAGTTCGGCTTCGGTGAATATACTGGTATTGACCTACACGAAGAAAGTCGTGCAATTATGCCCAGTATCGAATGGAAAAGAGCCCGTTATAATAAACCTTGGTATACGGGTGAAACCCTATCGGTAGGTATTGGTCAAAGTTACTGGTCAGTCACACCACTGCAATTATCACAAGCCTTATCTATTCTAGTCAACAAGGGTGAGATTAAGGTGCCACACTTATTAAAAGCAACCACTGAAGTGGTTGTTCACGACAAAGATGCTAGCACAGCGCAAACCATTGTCACTGAATATGTTGTTGATGAAAAACAGCCTATCGTCTTAAAAGACCAACATAGCTGGGATCTGGTTTTAGACGGTTTACATAATACCGTGCAAAAATTTGGCGCGACCGGTTATGCCGCATTTAAAGGCAGTAAATACGACGCGGCAGGTAAAACGGGTTCGGCACAAACCGCTAACATCGAACAAGGTGAAGAATACGATGCGAGTCAAGTTAAAGAAAGTAAACGTGACAATGCCATGTTCATTGCCTTTGCTCCGTACGAAAACCCTGAAATAGTGATTGCGGTTGCCATAGAGAATGTTGCTGAAGGTGGTGGTGGTACCAATGCCGGACCGGTTGCACGCCAGATTATGGATCAGTATTTTGGTGATCGCGAAATTATCAGTAAAGACCCGCGCAAGCATCCACATCATAGCAAGGATTTTCATCAAAAAATTAAAAATACAGCAGGTAATCCCTAGTGCGTAATACCGGACATGATCAACACCAAGAGCGCACTTTATGGCAAAGTTTACATATTGACCTGCCATTATTAATCGGAATTTTAATCTTACTAACACTGGGATTATTTGTTGTCTACAGTGCAGGTGGGCAAGAGTCTGCCGTGCTAATAAGACATGCAAAGCGTGTTGGCTTAGCATTATTTGTGATGTTTATTGTTGCGCAAATCCCACCCTTGTCTTATCGAAGATGGGCGGTGCCTGTCTTCATTATCGGCTTAATGCTATTAAGTGCCGTACTACTATTTGGTCATGTTGGCAAAGGTGCTCAACGTTGGTTAGACCTTGGCTTTACCAAGTTTCAACCCTCTGAAATTATGAAACTTATCATGCCTATCATGATCGCTTGGTATGTTAGTCAATACGATTTACCAATCAAAATATCTAAAATAATCATCGCTTTTATTTTAGTCTTAATACCCACACTGCTCATTGCTAAACAACCTGACTTAGGCACGTCTTTACTGATCGCAAGCTCAGGCATCTTTGTAATATTTCTTGCGGGTGCCAGTTGGAAACTTATCGGGGCCTGTGTTGGTTTAGCGTCTGCATTTGCGCCAGTTTTATGGATGTTTTTGATGAAACCTTATCAAAAACAACGAGTACTAACATTTTTAAATCCTGAACAAGATCCACTTGGCTCAGGCTACCATATTATTCAATCTAAAATTGCCATCGGCTCCGGTGGTATACAGGGTAAAGGCTGGTTACAAGGTACCCAATCACAACTAGAGTTTTTACCTGAGCGCCATACTGACTTTATTTTTGCGGTATTTAGTGAAGAATTTGGCTTAATTGGTGTAGGCTTATTGTTAACAGTATATCTGGCCATTGTTATGCGCGGCTTATGGATTGCGGTCAATGCTCAGCATGCCTTTACTAAGCTTTTGGCTGGCAGCTTAACACTGACATTTTTTGTGTATATATTTGTTAATATCGGCATGGTTTCTGGTTTATTGCCTGTGGTGGGTGTACCCCTACCTTTAATTAGTTACGGTGGCACATCAATGGTGACATTAATGGCAGGATTTGGCATGCTTATGGCAATAAGCACCCATAGAAGATTTAATATCTAGCAAAAAGAATGGCGTATTAAATAATAGCGCATGGAATAATAGCGTATAAAAAATCACCGAATAAACGATTGACGTAAATAATAATAGAGTCTACTGATATTTATGGCGAAACTAAACATCAACCACCCTATATACCTATGTGTATTGATCATACTTGTCTCGGCTTGTAGCGCTAACTATGGTCGCTACCAACAAAAAAATGACAGTACACCCAGCCGCTTACCTACCGCTAGCGAACTTCATGATGCTACGCCGCGAGCTGAAGCCTTTAGCCTTGGTGGTAATAAACACTATCAAGTACGCGGTGAAAACTATCAAGTATTAAACAGTGCAGAAAATTTTAGTCAAGCCGGAACGGCCTCTTGGTATGGTCGAAAGTTTCATGGTCATTTAACCTCGAATGGCGAAATTTACGATATGTATGCCATGAGTGCCGCCCATAAGAACTTACCTTTACCTAGCTATTTAAGGGTTGTTAATAATAGCAATGGGCTATCTGTTATTGTTCGAGTTAATGACCGTGGCCCTTTTCATCAAAGCCGTATTATTGATTTGTCATACAGTGCCGCCTATAAGCTCGATATGCTAAAAACAGGTACTGCCAATGTAACCATTACAGCAATCACTGATTTTACGCTTAATGGTTTAGCCAAACTTCAGGCCCGCAATCAGCGCCCCACAGATAACGCAAAAACAATCAAGCCTTTGCCAAAAACAAGGCTTTCAGTCGCAACTGAAACAATAGCCACGAGAAAAATTGAGCTTGAAACAGTGACACCATCACTATTAAAGGTTACACCTATAGCACAATATATTCAGGTATTTGCTAGTAGAAGTCATACTCAAGCGACTAAACTTGCCAAGGGATTAATTAAACAGCATCAAATAAATACCCTATTAGAACAAATAAATGGAATTTTTCGTGTGCTTGTTGGTCCGATAGAGCGCAGTGATGAATTATCTAGGTTATTGTTAGCCATTAAAGCAGATGGTTACCCTAAAGCTTTTATTCGCCAGTAACTTTATTCACTAGTAGCTTTTATGCACGAGTAAAATATTAAGCCCTAAGGTTAACCGTTATTTTTTAGCGAATATGTTTAACGAACAAGTCATATTACTACGACTGAACGTAGACAAATAATTAGCAAAATTCATCAAAGGTAACAAATTGATGGTAGCACTGATTAGTATTAAAAAAGAAAAATGTTATACTGCACAAAATTTTTATAATTTCCATTAAATGTTTTTATAATTTCCATTAAATGATAGCGCTGTAGGACAATTATGCCCCAAATCAAAGTTACTCGAGTACCTAAAAAACCGATAAAGTTATTAACTGTTTTAGGCTCTGTATTATTAAGTGTTTGCTCCCTTTCTCATGCACAAACTATTATCCCACCCGCTCCAGAAGTAAGTGCTAAAGGCCACATTTTAATAGATTATGCCACGGGTACGGTTATTGCAGAAAGTAATGCCGATATTTTACTTGCGCCAGCAAGCTTGACCAAAATGATGACTAGTTACATCATAGGTAAAGAGCTAGATAATGGTAATATCAATAATGATGACCCCGTTAAAATTAGCGAAAAAGCTTGGGCAAAAAACTTCCCTGAGTCATCAAAAATGTTTATTGAAGTGGGTACAGAAGTATCAGTAAGCTTGTTAAATCAAGGTATTATCGTTGCATCAGGAAATGACGCCTGTGTTGCTATGGCTGAACATATTGCCGGTAGTGAAGGTGCATTTGCCCAATTAATGAATGCCCACGCTGAACAATTAGGCATGTATAGTAGCTTTTTTGAAAACAGTCATGGCTTAGACAGCAAAGAACACAAAACCACAGCGCGTGATATGGCAACACTGGCCATTGCCCTTATTCGTGATGTACCCGATGAGTACAAGTTGTATCGCCAAAAGTCTTTTACTTATAACAACATTAAACAATATAACCGCAATAGTTTATTGTGGGATAAAAGTATGAATGTTGACGGTTTAAAAACCGGCCATACCTCACAAGCAGGCTATAGTTTAGTCACATCGGCTACTAAAGGCGATATGCGCTTAGTCAGTGTCGTTATGGGTACAGACAGCGAGCGCGCTCGTAAAGTAGAGAGTAAAAAACTACTGAACTATGGTTTCCGTTTTTACGAAACATACACCCCCTATAAAGCCGGTGAAAAATTTGTTAGTGATAGAGTTTGGATGGGCGATCGCAAAGAAGTTGACTTAGGTATTATGGTTAATACCCCAATTACCATTCCTCGTGGTCAACGTAAAAACTTACAAGCAAATTTTGAGTTAGACAAGCAACTTACAGCGCCACTGCAAAAAGGTGAAGTAGTAGGCAAATTGTTTTTACAACTCGACGGTGAAGATATTGCCCAATACCCATTAGTAACGCTACAAGAAGTTCAAGAAGGTAGCCTGTTTAATAAATTGATCGACTATGTAAAGCTGCAATTTATTAACTAGTTTTAATCACTGTTTTATTGGTTATATCAAACTGCACAGAAAACTTAGCCTAGGCTAAGTTTTCTGCTTTAATTCAGCTGTATTAGAAAATAAAACCATCACCAAACATTGATATTAGTTAATCTCCCCCTCATTTATATCCAATAACTAGCCTCGACTGGTCACATTCGTAACAAATAGTGTTAAAATATCACCAATTGGCACATTCAGCCGCTTAAATTATTACCACATGGATTGGTTTATTTACCACTAACTCGAATATGCTAGTCATGATTAAACCACCTACAGCATATGGGTTTCTTTACCGATTAAGAGAATAAAATGAATACTAAATTTGATGAATTATTAGATTTCCCCACCGTACTAAACTTTAAAGTCATGGGTATCGCGTGTGACGAATTACCAGACCTAGTGGTTGGTGAGTTGCAAAAACACACGCCTGGTGATTATGCGCCAAAGGTAAAACCAAGCTCGAAAGGAAATTATCATTCAATTTCAGTGGTTGTTACGGTTACCAGTAAAGAACATATTGAAACAATATATAAGACCTTGAACGCCATTGAGCAAGTACGTTACGTGCTTTGACCCTACTTCTTATCCGGTGTATTCACATTATTATTTAGCTATAATACCCGCAATAAAACCTATAGAGATGTATTTTGAAAAACACATTGATTATTCGGCAACTGAATAACCTCGACTACGTCGATGTTTGGCATGCCATGCAAAATTTCACCGATAATCGAGACGAAAGTACTGCTGATGAACTTTGGCTGGTAGAGCATCCGCCAATATTTACTCAAGGACAAGCAGGTAAAGATGAACACCTACTTATGCCTGGAGATATTCCAGTGGTAAAAGTAGATCGTGGCGGGCAAGTCACCTATCACGGCCCTGGCCAACAAGTGATCTACTTTATGATCAATCTACGTCGAAGAAAAATGGGCATAAGAACACTGGTTACGCTAATTGAAGATGGCATAGTAGCCTCAATGGCAGACTTTGGCATTACGGCAAAAGCAAAGCCTGACGCACCCGGTGTTTATGTTGAAGATAAAAAAATTGCCTCTTTAGGTCTTAGAGTACGTAAAGGCTGCTCATTTCATGGTTTGGCATTAAATGTTAATATGGACTTATCACCATTTCTACGCATTAACCCTTGCGGTTACCAAGGCTTAGAAATGATACAAACAATCGATTTACAAGGCCCTGCCACAGTAGATCAAGCGGGTGACTCATTGGTTAAACACCTAAGTGAGTTATTAAACACCCAGCATTTATCTTATCAAACGGGATTGGAAACAATACATGACCACTAAATCATCACAAATTACTCCAGGCACTAAACTACGCGATGCCGAAAAAATGGCGCATATTCCTATTAAGGTTATGACTTCTGAGCGCGAAACCATGCTAAGAAAACCTAATTGGTTACGCATTAAACTGCCAAAAAGTTCAGAGCGTATTGATAGTATAAAAGCAGCACTACGTAAACATAATTTACATTCTGTTTGTGAAGAAGCGTCATGCCCAAATTTATCAGAATGTTTTAATAACGGTACAGCAACCTTTATGATTTTGGGTGATATTTGTACCCGCCGTTGTCCATTTTGTGATGTTGGCCATGGCCGCCCAATGGCGGTAAATAAAGAAGAGCCGCGCAAGTTAGCCTTAACGCTAAAAGACATGAAGCTGAAATACGTAGTGATCACTTCTGTTGACCGCGATGACCTTCGTGATGGCGGCGCCCAACAATTTGTTGATTGTATTACCGAAATTGCCGAGCATTCACCACATACTAAAGTAGAAATTTTAGTCCCTGATTTTCGTGGCCGTATGGATCGTGCTTTAGAAATTTTAAATACCCATCCACCGGGTACTTTCAATCACAACCTAGAAACCGCACCGCGTTTATATACCAAAGCTCGCCCAGGCGCTAACTACCAATGGTCATTAGATCTATTGAAAAAATTTGGTGAGGCGAACCCAAGTGTACCGACTAAATCTGGTTTAATGGTTGGCTTAGGTGAAACTAACGAAGAAATTCTTCAAGTGATGCGGGATTTACGTGCTCATGGCGTTACCATGTTAACTATTGGTCAATACTTACAACCGAGTAAACATCATTTACCGGTCGAGCGTTACGTTCACCCAGATGACTTTGCTATGTTTAAACGTGAAGCAGATAAAATGGGCTTTGATCACGCCGCATGTGGTCCACTTGTACGTTCTAGCTACCATGCTGATAAACAAGCCGCTGGTGAAGAAGTAAAATAGTACCTACCGCCTAAGTACATACTGCCTAGTTAATTAACCTTAACTAGGCAAAATCAAAAAAGCTAGCCGATAAAATGGCTAGCTTTTTCGTTACAGCAAAGTAAAACGGTTAACTTATAATCATTGAAATAAATAATCGATCATTCTAAGGTAGGCTAACTTTTCGCTCAATGGGTTTATTACGCAAAAATAGCGCTAAAATCCCGCCAATTAGGGCGGTAATCGCCGCAAAATCAAAGGTTATCACGGCGCCAATACCCTCTTGCCATAATAAGCCAGCTACATAGGCACCAATCGCACCACCAACACCATAAACACCACCGATATAAATCGCCTGCCCTCGGCTTTGTTGGTTCGCGTTAAAGTGCTGTTGAATAAAGCTAATACTGGCACTATGGTATAAACCAAAACTTAGCGCGTGGATCAGTTGGGAGAATGCCAATGCCATATCGCTATTGGCAAAATGTCCGACAATAAACCAGCGAAATGCCGTCAATAATATGCTCATGCTAATTAACGTTTTTAGCGAAAAACTCTTAAAGAAAATAGCGGCAAAAACAAAAACCCCAATTTCAGCAACCACACCAATAGCGATAAAAATACCAATTAAAAAGCCTGAGTAAGCTAAATTTTTAAGGTATAAAGCAAAAAACACATAATAAGGCCCAAAGCTCATTTGCAACATTAAGCCGGCAAAAAAGAATAACAAAAAGTTACGGTTGAACACTTTGGCTTTAATAGAGACATTATCAAGGGAGGTTTTTTTAGCTATTCGAGGTTGCTTGTTGAGCAGTGTCGATATAAAAAGCCCTGCTAATATGACCATACCAATATAACTAAAGGCTTCGGCAGAATAACGCTCAATGAGTTCACCACTGAGCATAGCAACAATGACAAAACCGATACTGCCCCATAAACGAATACGGGCATATATTTTCGCACTTTTGCGAATAGAGTTCAGGGTCATCACTTCAATTTGCGGTAATATTGAGGTAATAAAGAGGCTAAACATGGCCAAACTAAACATTAATGGCCAGTAACTGAATGTCCAAATAATCAAACTAAAACAACACAACGACAGCAATGCCCCTACTTTCACTATCGTTAGTTGTTGACCTGACTTGTCAGCAAGCTGCGCCCATAATGACGGCGCTACTATTTTTGTTGCGGTGATCACCGCTAATATTTCACCAATTTCTAGCGAAGTAAAACCTCTGTCATCAAGGAATACCGCTAAAAAAGGCACGATTAAACCTAAGAGACCAAAATACCAAAAATAATTTGTCGACAAACGTATGAATTGCTTTGAAGCCATTAGGTTAGGCTACCATCGCTTGGGGATTTACCCGCAAGCTTAACGTTCAATATCTGGCGTTTGACAAATCACATCCATATTTTGTGCACGATGTCTCAAATAATGATCCATCAAGGTCAAGGCTAACATAGCTTCAGCAATCGGTACTGCGCGAATGCCGACACAAGGATCATGACGGCCTTTAGTCACAATGTCAGCAGACTTACCCGCAAGATCAACGGTTTTACCACTAACACCGATACTAGAGGTTGGCTTTAATGCAATCGACGCAACAATAGGTTGGCCTGAAGATATGCCACCTAAAACACCACCCGCATGATTTGACGCAAAACCCTCAGGGGTTAACTCGTCTCTGTGCTCAGAGCCTTTTTGATTAACAACAGCAAAACCGTCGCCAACTTCTACCGCTTTCACAGCATTAATGCCCATTAAGGCATGGGCAATATCCGCATCTAAACGATCAAAAATAGGTTCACCTAAACCCACAGGCACATTATTCGCTACTACCATCAATTTAGCGCCGATAGAGTCTTTTTTACGCATAATGCCACGTAATAATTCATCTAATTGTTCAAGTTTATTCGCATCAGGAAAGAAAAACGGATTTTCTTCAACAATATTCCAATCAATATTTTCAGCACATACGTCACCAATCTGGGTGACACAAGCTTGAATAGTAATACCAAATTTCTGTTTTAAATATTTTTTTGCTACTGCACCCGCTGCCACACGCATCGCAGTTTCACGCGCCGAAGAGCGACCGCCACCACGATAGTCACGAATGCCATATTTTTGCCAGTAAGTATAATCCGCATGTCCAGGACGAAATGTCTTGGCAATATCACCGTAATCTTGCGAACGTTGGTCGGTATTCTCAATTAATAAACCAATAGGTGTGCCGGTAGTTTTACCTTCAAAAACACCTGACATTATTTTGACTTCGTCGGCTTCTCGGCGCGCGGTGGTAAAACGCGATGTACCCGGTCGGCGTCGATCAAGGTCGTGCTGTAAATCAGCTTCGTTAAGCTCTAAGCCTGGAGGGCAACCATCAATAATGGCCCCTAAGCCTAACCCGTGGCTTTCACCAAATGAAGTAACTGTAAATAACTTACCAAAAGTATTACCTGACATAATGAATCTTACCCGTAAAAAATGATGATATACCAAATGCCTTAATGAATTGGTATCAGAGTACCCAACAAACTACGCTAGGCAGCTTGTTGGGTATTAATTATTTATTGTCTGAAAATCTTGCTGATGATTTTCTAGTTGTGCTTTAGTTAAACGAAACACGCCATGACCACCTCGTTCAAACGCCAACCACTGAAATGGCACATTGGGGAAAGCAGCACTTAAATGGATTTGTGAATTGCCCACTTCACAAATCAACACGCCATTATCATGCAGATGACTCGCGGCTTGCGCCAAAATTTGTCTTACGATATCTAAGCCATCAAAACCACTGCCTAAGCCCATTACTGGCTCATGTAAATACTCTTGCGGCAATGCATCGACATCCTCTTGATCAACATAAGGCGGGTTTGTCACTATTAAATCATAACCTTGCCCTACGAGCCCAGAAAAAACGTCAGATTCAATTGGCATAACTTGTGCTGATAAACCATGACCTTCAATATTGATTTGTGCGACATTGAGTGCATCAATAGAAAGATCGGCTGCATCAACTTCTGCTTCAGGAAACGCAACAGCACAGGCAATAGCAATACAACCACTACCGGTACATAAATCTAAAATTTGCTTTGGCGCATGATCAATTAAACCGGCAAATTTATTATCGATTAACTCACCTATGGGTGAGCGTGGCACTAGCACACGCTCATCAACATAAAAGGGCAAGCCACAAAACATTGCTTGATTAGTTAGATATGCTGCAGGTAGCCCTTCAACCATTCGCCGCTCAAACAAGTGTAAAATCGCTATTCGCTCTTGGGATACCAAACGACATTGCATAAGATCATTGGATATTTCTTGCGGTAAAGCCAGTTGATGCATCACCAAAATAAGCGCTTCATGCCAGGCATTGTTTGTACCATGGCCAAAATACAACTCAGCCTGATTAAACTGACTCGCACCAAAACGCACATAATCATTAACGGTATGTAACTGTTCGCTTACCTCTACAAAATTTATTATTCCCACGCTTTCCTCAGGTTTTATTATCATAACACTTGTTTTTATTATTATACTTTCACTTGTTATTGTTCGTCGATGTTTTTAAACTTCGCAAATGAAATCTAAAGACGCACTTAATGTGGAAGAAATAAATTTATTTAAAGATACCATAGGTAAGGTAAAACCTATGGTGCAGGACAGAATACACCCGGCAAAAAGAAGCAGCAAGCAGAAAACGACTTTAGCAAAACAAAAAGATAAAAAAGCCTTGGCTGAGTTTCATTTCTCTGATGAATTTGAACCCGCGCTGAATCTTAATGGTCCTCTAAAGTACGTTCGTGATGGCGTTGATAGTTTTGAAGCTAAAAATTTACGCCGTGGTCAATACGCCCCAGACTTAATTTTAGACTTACACGGCCTTGATCTTTACCAGTCAAAACGTGAAATTGCCGCATTGCTTGCCGCTTGTGAAAAAGAGCATGCACAATGTGTTTGTATTGTTCATGGTTTAGGTGGCCGCATATTGAAAAATAAAGTGCCGCACTGGTTAGTACAACACCCTGATGTGATGGCCTTTCATCAAGCGCCATTGGAATGGGGTGGCAATGGCGCCATACTGGTTTTAGTCGAATTAAAAGACAAGTTTAGTATTGATTAACCAAAACACTTAACGAGCCATAATCTCAAAAACATCATGGCAACCTAGCGCCGAACTTCATTAACTGAAAGCTTCATTAACTGACGACTTGATTAGGTGACATTAAGCGAATAAGCTCGCCATGCATTTTGTCGGTATCATAGTCAATTTGCGCTACCGAGCCCGTTTGAAATATCGGCATAGTGTTATCACTGCTCAATTCGGCGACCAAATAACTTACCAAAGGCATATGTGACACTAATAATATTTTCTGGTACTGCTCAACAGCGCAAACGGCATCAAGATAATCATGAACATCTTTAGCACTATCTTCTGGTGTAATAATACTTAAGGTTTGCCTTTTACATACATTGCCTAATTGGCTAATCACGGCATCTGCCGTTTGTTGCGCGCGTAAATATGGGCTAACAAAAACACAATCAAATGAAAGACTGTTTTCTAATAACCATTGTCCCATAATTTTAGCTTCTTTGACGCCGTTTTCAGTTAACGGTCTGAGTGCATCAGACGGCGCAATCATTTTAGCTTGTCCGTGACGCATAACAAAAATTTGCATAAACACCTTAATTTCAACACAATTTTCAATATTGTTGATTGTAGGTCTAAACAAGATGAATCTTATATATTCAAGTGGTTTAGCCCTAGTTCTCAATAATTTTGGCTATAGTAAACGAATTGTTTAGCTTTTTATAACATCTAATAAGAATAAAATGGACTCACCTTATTCCTTAAGGTAATTTAGAAAGATTATCAATAGAGCATAGCCACGCCGAGCAACAGCATAAATTGTGCGGGAGTAACCGTGAAACAAAGCCCGAATGACGCTAAACACTATCAAACCATCACCTTAGGCAATGGCTTAAGAGCTTTATTAATCCATAACCCTGAATCAAATAAATCTGCCGCTGCTTTAGCCGTTAACGTGGGTCATTTTGATGATCCTAATCATCGACAGGGACTTGCTCATTTTCTTGAGCACATGCTATTTCTTGGCACCAAAAACTTTCCTGATGGCAGTGAATATCAGAAATTTATTAATCAACATGGTGGTAGTAATAACGCTTGGACAGCAACAGAACATACCTGTTTTTTCTTTGATATAGGTTATCAACATTTTAGCGCGGCAATAGCACGTTTTGGCGAGTTTTTTACTATGCCGTTATTATCTGAAGAATTTGTTAACAAAGAACGCAAGAACATTGACGCCGAATTCAAACTCAAGCTTAAAGACGATATTCGACGGCTTTACGACGTTCACAAAGAAACCATTAATCAAGCTCACCCTTTCGCAAAGTTTTCTGTCGGTAGCAGTGAGACCTTAGCCGATAAAGTCGGTTACAATTTACGCGATGAGTTGTGTGAGTTTTTTCAAAAGCATTATCAAGCACATTTTATGACCTTAGTGTTAGAAGGGCCACAAACGCTCACCGAATTAGAAAATTTAGCCCATGAACATTTCTCTAAAATCAACACTAATGGCATGGCTAAAACAAAAATTAGTGAGCCGCTTTACTTGGCCCAGCATCAACAAAAATTGATCACAGTGCAGCCAGTTAAAAACGATCAACAACTGATCATTAGCTTTGCCATGCCAAGTATTGATCAATTTTATCGTCAAAAGCCTGAAGCTATTCTGGCCTACTTAATTGGTCATGAAGGTCCGGGTAGCATTTTATCATTATTAAAAAGTAAACAATGGGCGCTGGCTTTAACGGCTGGCTCAGGCATAAATGGCTCTAATTTTAAAGATTTCAATATTAGTATCTCACTTTCTGAATTAGGTACACAGCACATCACTACCATTGTCAGTATCGTATTTTCATATCTAAATTTACTTAAGCAAGCACCAATTAATCAACAGTATTATCAAGAAAAAAAAGCCTTAGCTGAGTTATCATTTTCTTACCAAGAAAAACTATCACCTCTGAACTCTGTCAGCCAACTTGTGATCAATATGCAACATTATCCAGAGCAAGATTATATTTTCGGTGATTACGTTATGGAAGGTCAAAATCAATCAACACTAAATACCTTACTTGGCTTAATGGTTGCGACTAACATCCGCATTATTTCTATCGATAAAAATGTTCCTCAACAGCCCCATATCAACACCAGTAAATGGTATCAAGTTCCCTACTCGGTCAAGGATATTAAACCCGAGAAAATTGAACAATGGCAAAATGCCCCCAAGATAAACGCGCTTTTTTTACCCAGTAAAAACCCTTATATAGTGTCCCGGCCTAAGCTGATCAAAAATGATAATACAGAAAATGGCCCGCTGACACCGCCCAAAAAGATTTGTCAGCAAAATGGTTTAAATGTTTGGTTTAAACATGACACTAGTTTTAATACCCCTAAAGGCTATATCTATCTCTCTATAGACTCTCCAGCCGTAATAGAAAGTGCTAGCACGATAGCAATGACACGTTTATTTATTGACCTTTACAGCGACGCTGTTATTGAGGAGCACTACAACGCCGAATTAGCGGGCATTCACTATCACCTATATTCTCATCAGAGTGGCCTAACGCTAAAATTATCAGGTATTAGTACAAAACAAGAAAAACTATTGCCGCTATTGTTAGCTAGTTTAATGCAGGGAAAATTTTGTCCGAATAAATTCGCATTATTTAAGCAAGAACTGCTCAGTCACTGGCAAAATGCAGAAAACAGCAAATCAATTTCACAACTATTTGCCAACCTTAGCGCCACAATGCAACCCAAAAGCCCCAGTAACCAAAGTTTAATTAATGCCCTAGAGAAGATATCGTTTCAAACGTTTACAAATTTTGTAGCCCATATTTTTGAAAACACCGCGGTCAATTTACTCATTCATGGCAATTGGTCCCGACAATCTGCTGACCATATTATGACCAAGGTTAAACAAGTTTTTGATGGCAAGTTATCTCAAGATAACCAAGTTGAAATTCCATGTCTAGATCTTCAGGGCCTAGGCCCATTAACACTAACAATGGAGTTACCAGAGCATGATCACGCCGCTTTACTCTATTACCCCATGCCAAATAAAGATTTGCGCACAATCGCGTTAACCATGTTAACTAATCAATTATTGTCGCCTATTTTCTTCCAAGAAATGCGCACAGAAAAACAATATGGCTATTTGGTTGGTGTCGGTTTTATACCGATTAATTGCTACCCAGGCATTGCTTTTTATATTCAATCGCCGCACACCGATTCAGTAACCTTAACAGAGGCCATGAATGACTTTATCGCTCGAACAAATAATTACATTATAAACTTGCCTGCTGAGCACTGGCAGCATTTACAATTTGGCCTAGCAAGTCAGTTACAAGAAAATGATACGAACTTGAGAATTAAAAGTCAGCGTTACTGGGCCGCTATTTGTAATAAAGAAGCCTCTTTTGACCAAAAGCAAAAACTCATTGCAATGATTAAAACTATCTCAATAGATAATGTAGCTGAATTTATCCAACAATATTTTAATGGCGCAGAGCTAAAAGATCGCTTGTCGTTATTAAGTTATGAAAACAAAACACAGTTAGATAAAATGACCAAGAATGTAACCATTAATGACAATATCGAATTTTTATTAAAAAAATGTCAAAGAAAATATTAAGTTAGCCGATACAAACAAGTGAATATATTAATAACCGGAATATCACCACACAATGCCGACACAATAACAGCAAAGATTGACTTAGTTCCTCACATCCATTGTAATAGGGCGTAGCATCCAGAAATAATCAAAATATATGGCATACCTAATAAGCTAAATCATTAAGGTATAGGTTTAACTAAAAAGGGTTGTATTAGTGCTTTTGCTTTTTTTCAAAAAAAAATTAATTTCTCAATTTCGTGCCATGTTTGCTGTCTTGGCTCTAGTGACTCTCCTGTACCCTTATGGCAAAATTTTAGCGTCAGAAAATAATATTAATACCCCCCCACTGAAATTTGAACGCATCTCAATTGCCGAAGGTTTATCACAGAGCTATGTTTACGATATTATACAAGACAACAATGGCTTTATATGGATAGCTACACAAGACGGTTTAAATCGTTATGATGGCAAAAACTTCGTTTATTATCGTCACGACAGTACCGATAAAAGCTCTATTGCTGGCAACTTCATTCGCAAACTTTTTATAGATAAGCAAAATATAATGTGGGTTGGAACAAACGAAGGATTAAGCCGTTACAACGAAGCATTAGACAGTTTTGACAACTTCTTTCATAAAACCAACGACAGTAACTCGCTCAAAGACAACGAAATTTGGGACATTTATCAAGACCAACAAAATGATATTTTAGTATCCACCAAAGAGGGTCTACATAAATACGACCAAAACAATAAAAACTTCTCTCGAATAAGAATTCGAGGTTTTGATTCGGCTTTAAGAGAAATTAAAACCATCTTTCAAGACAACAAAGGTAATTATTGGCTTGGCACTTATGATAAAGGGATATATTTAGCCAATAGTGCACTCTCATTCGCTATTTCTTTAAGCGAGGACAATAAATGGGATTTAAAGCTCAAAGCAAATGCTCTTTATGATCTAAAGCTTATTGATAACCAATATTGGTTAGCGACCGATAATGGACTTTATATCGTTTCAAAAGATTACAAAGTCATTAAACAATACAATGCGAACAATTTAGACAGTTCAAATAAAATTCTTTCAAACAAAGTTCGTTCTATAGCACAACTTGATAATTCAACTATCTGGCTGGGGACACCAAACGGTTTGAATAGTATCAACTTGCTTACTGGTGAAATTACGGCCTATCAAAGTACACCACATGAAAACTCTTTATCGTTCGACCTTATTTTGAAAGTATTTAAAGACAGCTCTGACAAAATGTGGATTGGTACCAATGGTGGTGGTATTAATACCTTCAGCTCTTTACAATTAAAAATCCACCACGGTTTATTTGATTATAATAATTCAGGTCAAGCAGTATATGCCTTTGCCGAAACATCTGATGGGACCGTTTGGTTTACGACCGACGATGGCCAACTCAATAAAATTGATAAACTTGGTAAAATTCATCAAGCTAAGATGAAAAATGACCAACCCATTTTTCATCTACTTGTTGATGAAAAAGATAATTTTTGGTTAAAAACAGAGCAAAGTACACCTTCTGAACCTGGACACTTATATTATTATCAAACAATAACAGAAAAACTGACTGAACATAAAGCATGGCAAAAAAAGTCAACATATAATGATTTTAGTGATTTAATACTTGCAAATGAGCAATTGTGGTTTATTGATAAAACAAAAAATCTATCATCTTTTAACTTAAAAAACAATAACCTACGAGAAATACAAGGCGAAAATAAAAAACATTTCACTGCAATAAAATATGATAATAATGACAAGTTGTGGCTAGTTACTGAAGATAAGCAAGTATTATATTACAGTATTTCAACAGAAAGTTTTTCTAACACAATTACAAGTATTCCTTCAAATTTACAATTGGGTAGCATAACAAGTATTGGCTTATCAGAGGATTGGATTTGGCTTGGGACCAGAGGACAGGGTATTGCAATTATTAATAAAAAGTCTGAGTCGATATCAATCATAAACGAAAGTAAGCAGTTAAGTAATAACTTCATAGCCGACATTATTATAGATAATCAACAGATTGCTTGGGTATCAACCAATCGGGGAGTAAATACGGTTGACCCAAAAAACAATATAGTAAAGTCATTCAATCAAGACCTGCTTTTAGATAATAATGAATTCATGAGTGATAGCGCTATTTTGACAAGTAACGACATAATCTATTTTGGTGGGATCTATGGTTTTCATTCATTTATCCCCAGAGAGTTACTTGCCATAGAGCAAAAATTATCAGCACCTTACCTTACTGACATTTTAGTTGCCAATAAAGAAATCAGTATTTCAAATGTAGAGATTAATCGAGCAGGGGCACCTTTTACTCTGACTAGATCACCTAATATTTTGAAGGAACTAAACTTAACACATAGCCAATCTCCATTTAGTATTGAGTTCATAACACCTAATGTTAAATTATTAGGCCATTTAAAGTATCGATATCGTCTTACAGGGCTAGAAAAGCATTGGATTGATGCGGGTAAAAATAACCTACGTGCCACCTACACCAATTTAAGCCCCGGTGACTATACCTTTGAAGTACAAGCATACGATTTACAAAACAAGCAAGAAAGTGCAATAAAAACGCTCAATATTACCATAATGCCGCCATGGTGGCTGTCAACTAGCGCCATATTTTTCTATAGCCTTATTGCGCTATTAATCTTCGCCTACATATTGCAACAGATACGCCATAAGCGTCTTTATCACCTACAAATAAAGATAAGTGAAGAACGTCTGAAGCTATCTCTTTGGGGCAGCGGTGATGAAATGTGGGATTGGAACATTAAAAGTGGAAAAATATTTCGCTCAAATATATGGGGAGTTTTAGAATTCCCGCAAGATGGTAAGCGCAATGTTGGAGCAGATCAAACCAATATTCACCAACACGATATCCCACGAGTACGGGAAGCTTTAAACCAGCATATGGAAGACAATAGCGAACACTTTGAGGCGACCTATCGTGTTAAAGATAAAGACGAAAAATGGATCTGGGTGCTCGACCGTGGAAAAATTGTTGAACGAGACGAAAAAAACAAACCTAGCCGAATGACAGGGACCTTAAAAGATATTAGTCAAATTAAACGCGCCGATGAGCGTTTAAAACTTTTTGCAAAATGTATCGAGAATATTTCAGACGCGATTGTTATTTATGACCGTCAATTTACTGTCGTAGATATCAATCAAGCATTTCAAAATATAACCGGTAAAAATAAGTTACAAATGCAAGGGACTTTACTTAATTTTGATCAATATCCTGATAGCTTTAATCAAAAGGTTAAACAACATTTAATGACCAAAGGTAATTGGCACGGTGAAATAAAAAGTAAACGTGACAATGGCGAGATTTATTCAACTGACTTTAATATCGATATAATTCGTGACGACAGTGGCAATATATCGCACTTTGTCGGCGTTTTTTCTGATATAACCAAGCGCAAGCAAACAGAAGCAGAATTAAGAAAACTTGCCAATACCGACACCCTAACTGGGTTACCGAATCGTGCTTATTTTCAAGTCAATCAACAAAAATTAGTGAGCAGTAAAGTCCCACATGCCTTACTGGTGTTTGATTTAGATAACTTTAAAAAAGTAAATGACTCATTAGGTCATGAAGTTGGCGATGTTTTGCTATGCAAAGTGGCCGAACGCATTAAAGTTCTAGGCCGAAATCAAGATACGGTTTATCGTTTAGGTGGCGATGAATTTAGTTTAATTGTTGAGAACACCAATGATCTTCATACCATCACCCACATCGCTAAAGAAGTTTTAAAAGCTATTGCACTACCGCTTAGGCTTAAAAGCCAAGAAATTGTGCTTTATAGTAGTATTGGCATCGTAATTTATCCTGAAGATGGCGCGAGTCCACAAGAGCTCCTTAAAAATGCCGATACGGCCATGTACCATGCGAAAAATACGGGTGGTAATAAATACCAATTTTTCAGCGACTCAATGAATAAAACCGCCGTTAAACGCCTGCAAATAGAAAGCTTAATTCGGCACGGATTAAAAGAAGATTTATTTTCGGTTTTTTATCAACCAAAAATCGAGATTGCAACAGGAAAAATAGCAGGTATGGAGGCCTTAGTTCGCTTTGAAACACCGAATAAAGGCATAATAAGCCCAGTCGTCTTTATCCCTGTGTCAGAAGAAACAGGGCAAATTATAGATATTGGTGAGATAGTTTTGCGCAAAGCATGCTTTGCCACTAAAAAGTGGGTCGATACCGGACTTTTTGACGGACGTGTGGCGGTTAACCTTTCGGCGGTGCAGTTTACCCAACCAAATTTGGTGGCAATGATTGCTGATACGTTAAAAGAAAGTGGCTTACTGGCAAAATATCTTGAGCTAGAAATCACTGAAGGCACGGTAATGGACTCACCACAAAAAGCGATTGATACTATGTTACAAATTCGTGCGATGGGCATCCATTTATCACTGGACGATTTTGGTACGGGTTATTCTTCACTGGCCTATTTGAAAAAATTCCCCTTAAATACGCTAAAAATAGACAAAGCTTTTGTTGATGATATAGAAACCTCAGAGCAAGGACGGAATATGGTGGCAACAATAGTGACTATCGCGCATAACCTAGGTATGCAAGTGGTCGCAGAAGGCGTTGAAACCAATCAGCAATTGAGCTTTTTGTCTGGCTTACGTTGCGAGCAATTACAAGGCTACCTTTATAGTAAACCGCTACCTAAAGGTGACTTCCAAAAGTATTTGCTTTCTTTTCAAATTGCCAATAAATCTACTTCATTTGGAAAAAATGCCATTTAAATAAAGTCGTCAACTTTATGACGCTGTAATTTTTATGTAAAAAACGTGTTAAGAGCCTTGTAAATTAAGACTTTTATTATTGGCACGATTTTCGCTTTATTCTTGTTGAATTTAATTTAATTTAATTTAATAACAATAAGGAATACCATGCTTAGTTCATTAATTTTATCTTTTGCAATGTCTACCACTCCTGCTGCAAATGTTGACACATTCACAATTGAAGAAGTTGGCACAAGACGTACTCAAGTTCGCATCAACACTCAAAAATTGACGGTTGATGAAGTTGGCACAAGACGTACGCAAGTTCGCATCAACACTCAAGAATTGACGGTTGATGCAGTTGGCACAAGACGTACGCAAGTTCGTATTGGCACCAGACGCACCCAAGTTCGCATATAGGAGGCTTTATGATTAATTTAATTAAATCATTATTTATGACTGCGAAGACTGAAAACACTATTGCGGCAAGCATCGAAATAAAAGAAATGCCTGCAAGTACTTGGTGGAATTAAGACCTTATAAAGCCTGTTGATTTTTATAAAGATTATTAGACACTACGCTACAAGGAAGTTAGCGTCTTTATAAATTAAAAGTTACTGACATTAAAACAGGCTATATTTTTTATTATGCTGGAAATAACAAGCAATCAAAACCAAAACGCTGGTATATCTTTACACGTTTTTTCATGCAGAACATGGGCCAAACAAAAGGACCAAACATTAAACCGGCTATTGCCCATCGCTTTATACCTAAGCCACTACTGATGGCCTGGCAATAAAAAAACAAAGAAAAAACAACGCTTAATACCCCGCTGAATAACAAAATCATGCTCTACTCACTTTGAAAAATTAGACTTGAAAAGTAAAAAAACCAACACGCCTAGTTATTTTAACAAGTTTAGAGTAATTATTCAAAAACTATGTATTTTATTGTGAGCTTATTATCTCAAATTAATAGCCCCCTATTTCAAAAAAAAATAAAAAAAGAGGCAATAAATTGCCCCTTAGTAAATTAATTATCACTACCTTAGCGGTAAATAAATACCGCACAAGGTAATGTTAGCCAGAGTATAGGCTAATTATAAAAGCTTTCATTTTGCTCTGCCATTTTCACTAAGGCATCACAAGGCGTAAATCGCTCACCAAATTCAGCTTGCCATTGGGTTAATTTACTCACTAAAGTTGCCGCGCCAATCTTATCCATATATTTGAAGGGTCCACCAAGGAAAGGCGGGAAGCCTATACCAAAAATAGCGCCAATATCGCCGTCACGGGCATTGCGGATAATATCTTCATCTAAACAACGAGCTGCTTCATTAAGCATCATATAAACACAGCGCTCAGCTTGTGCGTCAGTAACCGTGGTATTACTAACCTTAAGCCCTAGCAAGGCGTATACACTTTCATCGACTAATTTTTTCTTACTTTTAGTATTATATTGATAAAAGCCTTTTTTAGTTTTTTTACCTAAACGGCCATCATCAATTAATTTAGAGAATGCCGTTGGTGGAGCAAACCTATCCCCTAATTCTGCTTGTAGAATTGGACCGATTTTAGCACCAACGTCAAGACCCACTTCATCTAATAGTTGCATAGGTCCAACGGGAAAACCAAATTTAACCATAGCTTTATCAAGCGCTTTAATAGAGCAACCTTCAAGCAATAACGTCGCGGCTTCATTTAAATAAGGCGCTAAAATACGGTTAACATAAAAACCAGCTTTATCTTTTACCACAATCGGTGTTTTGCCTTGCTGCTTGGCAAATGCGACGGTAGTCGAGATAGTTTGATCAGAGGTTTTATCGTGGGCGATAATTTCCACTAACGGCATTTTGTCAGCCGGTGAAAAGTAATGTAGACCAATAACATTTTCAGGTCGTAAAGCGTGCTCTGCTATTTGGCCTATTGGCAAGCTTGAAGTGTTACTGGCGAAAATAGTACCTTCTTTACAATGGCTTTCAATATCCGCCAGCATTTTTTGTTTTAAGGTTAAATCTTCAAACACCGCTTCAACAACAAGATCAACATTGCCAAAACCAGTATATTCTGTCGTACCAGTTATTAGCGCTAATTGACTTTGCATTTCGCTATGACGCATAAAACGGCGTTTAACTTTTTTGTTTAACAAATCATAACCATATTTTAAGGCATGGCTGATACCTTGATTTGAAATATCTTTTATCCGCACAGGTAATTTAGCTTTTGTTGCTGTGACAAAAGCGATACCTCCACCCATCAAACCGCCACCAAGCACTGCGGTATTAGTTATTTTTTTAGGCGCCACACCTTCAACTCCCTGCTCTTTTTTCATATCTGTGGTCGCAAAAAATAGTTGTCTAAGCTGAACAGAAACATCACTCATCACTAATTGACCAAAATGATCAGCTTCCACTTGATAACCTTTTGAAGCAGCTTGCTCAACACCGGCACGAATACAGTCAATTATTTTTAAAGGCGAAGGGTAGTTACCTTTAGTTTGACCTAATACCATTTTTGTCGCTTTAGAAAATAAAACATTTCGGCCTACGCTGTTACCTTCAAGTAACTTATCCATTATGGATAATTGGCGAGCTTTAGGTTTTACCTTGCCAGAAAGCGCCAGCTGCTCTGCAGTTTTCAGCAAAATACTCTGCGGCACTACATCATTTACCAAGCCCGATTTTAATGCTTGCTTAGCACGTAATTGCTTACCGGTTAGCATCATATCTAATGACTTTTGAATACCAACACGTTTGGGTAATCGTTGTGTGCCACCACCACCTGGCAGTAAACCTAATTGCACTTCAGGCAAGCCTAGGGCGGTTTTTGAACTGTCACTACAAACGATGGCATGACACGCCATAGCAAGTTCTAATCCGCCACCTAAACAAGCGCCATGCACTGCAGCAACAACCGGGATTGATAAGTTTTCCAGTTGATCAAAAATCATTTGCCCTTGACGTGACAAAGCCGTGGCTTGTGCAGCAGAAGTACAATTGGCCAACATATGCACATCAGCACCAGCGACAAACGAATCCGCTTTACCACTGGCTAATACTAAGCCAGTAATTGACTTGTCTTCGCGTATCTCTTTTAATATTTCCGCTATTTCATCAGAAAATTCAGCTTTCAAAGTGTTCATAGAGTCGCCTTTAACGTCCATGATCAAATGCGCTATACCATTTTCTTGGCGAGCTAAACTAAAGGTTTTATTATTTTCTGCTTGTTCACTATTTGTTACATCAGTCATTAATCTGTCTCCACAATCATAGCCGCGCCTAAACCACCAGCTGCACAAGCTGTGGTTAAGCCAACACCGCCGCCACGACGGTTTAATTCATTCAATGTTTGTACAATCAATCGAGTACCTGTTGCCGCAAACGGATGACCATAGGCTAACGAACCACCCATGACATTGAATTTGTCCATATCGATTTCACCAATGGCTTTATCACGCCCTAAATGCGTTTGAGCAAACTTGTTACTGGCAAACATTTTCACGTTGGCCAACGCCTGTGCCGCAAAGGCTTCATGCATTTCAATTAAATCTACATCGGCTAAATTCATGCCGGCACGCTGTAAGGCGATTGGCGAAGCATAACTTGGCCCCATTAGCATATCTTCCCAAACATCAATCGCGGCAAAGCCGTAACTGCGAATGTAGCCTAAAGGTTTATAACCGAGTTCTTTAGCTCGACCTTCACGCATCATTAAAATGGCCGAAGCGCCATCGGTTAGCGGCGTACTTGTCGCCGCTGTTACCGTACCGTGTTTGCGATCAAAAACGGGGCGTAATTTTGCATAACTGGCTAGCTCTGAGTTTTCACGAATACAATTATCTCTCTCGATAAATGACTTGTAGGGTTCGCTATGCGCGGTCATCACCTCACCGGCTAGCTTACCTTCTTGCCAGCTTTTCGTGGCTAAGGTATGTGAGCGATGCGCTAATGCATCTTGTGCTTCACGGGTAATACCATGTGTTTTTGCCATTTGTTCTGCGGTATGCCCCATTGACAAACCAGAAGAATATTCGGCAACAGCCGGAGGTACAGGTAATATATCCTTAAAGTTAAGCTGGCGAATAAGCGCCATTTTTGCTCCAAATGAGCGGGCTTTACTTAAATCTAATAAAGTGCGAGCAAATTTCTTCGAGACACCAATGGGCGCAACAGACGAAGAGTCAGCACCACCGGCAATACCGACATCAACAAAACCCGCCATAATTGACTCAGCAACATTAACCGCAGATTGAAAACTAGTCGCACAAGCACGAGAAACACTATAAGCATCCGTATGAACATTCATCCCAGTACCTAGCACAATTTCACGGGCAATATTGGGCGCTTCTGGCATTTGCACCACTTGCCCAAACACTAACTGGTCGATAATTTTTGGGTCAACGTCATGCTTTTGTAGTAATTCATTGACAACAATTTTGCCTAAGTCGACAGCAGGAACGCCATGAAAAGCCGTCGCTTGTTTTGCAAACGGCGTACGTAAGCCCGCGACTATAGCTATGCGCTCTCCACTGCCGGTTATTAATTTTGATTTTGTCATTTTTAATTCCATCTTGTTGCAACACTCAAGAGGTCAGACCTCTTCGGATTTGTGATAATTCTAACCAACTATAGAAATAATTCAATCATTAGCTTCAAAATATAAGCAAACTTATACTAAGAAGATACCAAGAACACACCAAGTAACTAAAAAGCTAAAGAAAAAACCCTACAATTTTGTCCTGATGGTTGTTTTTTTAAAAGCTGAACCTTATATCAACTTATGTGTCAGACCTGCTGACTTAAACTTTTTTAATCAATAAGAACGATAAACTATGGCTATTGAACACTTTTCCTCATTAAAAGAACATTTATCTTCACAAATTATTGGACAGCACGCCCTTGTTGAAAACTTACTGATAGCGCTTTTAGCTGATGGACATCTTATTGTAGAAGGTCCTCCGGGTTTAGCAAAAACTCGTGCGGTTAACGCATTAGCGCAAGGTATCGAAGCAGACTTTCATCGCGTTCAGTTTACCCCTGATTTATTACCAGCAGATTTAACCGGCACAGATATCTATCGCCCTGAAGATGGTACCTTTGTTTTTCAACCCGGACCATTATTTCGTAACCTAGTCTTAGCCGATGAAATAAACCGCGCGCCGGCAAAAGTTCAGTCTGCCTTATTGGAGGCGATGGCGGAAGGCCAAATTACGGTCGGCCGCAATACTTATCCCTTACCTGAATTATTTTTAGTCATGGCAACACAAAACCCGATTGAGCAAGAAGGCACTTATCCACTGCCTGAAGCGCAACTTGACCGTTTTTTAATGCATGTTGAAATCGATTATCCTGATGCCGCTAGTGAGTTAGAAATTTTAAAACTTAACCGCGGTGAAGCATTAAAAGTAGCAACAAAAGCCATTGAAAAAATGACTCAGGCTGATATTTTTTCTGCTCGCAAAGAAACCATGCAAATTCATATGGCGCCAGCGGTGGAAAACTATATCGTTGATTTGATCATGGCAACTCGTCATCCAGAAAAGTACGATGACAAATTAAAACAATGGCTTGCCTACGGTGCTAGCCCGCGCGCTACTATCGCACTTGACCGCTGTGCACGAGCAAGAGCTTGGCTAAATAACCGAGACTTTGTTAGCCCTGAAGATGTTCAAGCGGTTTTTCACAACGTATTGCGTCACCGAATAATAATGACTTATCAAGCTGAAGCAGAAGGTATCAGTAGTAATCAACTACTTGATCACTTACTCAGCTTAGTGGCGGTTGCCTAAGCGCAAGTTACCTTTATGTGGTTTAATCAAAAAAAATCGACCGAGCAAAACAACCCGCAATTGTTGCTTAATGAACTGGTCAGTAATGGCATCGAATTAACCATTGAAGAGTTAATTCGTTATCAGGCTAAAAGCTCACTGATTAATTTAGCCGCCTCGAAAAGTTTACGTGGCAAAATGTCAGGCAATTATCTCGCCCGCAGCAAAGGCCGAGGCATGGAGTTTGATGAAGTTCGCCATTATCAAAATGGTGACGACATTCGCGCTATTGACTGGCGGGTAACGGCTCGCACAGGAAAAACACACACAAAATTATTTCATGAAGAAGTGGAACGCCCCGTGCTTATTGCCACCGACTTAAGCACCAGCATGCTTTTTGGTAGCCGTTTACTTTTTAAATCAGTGCAAGCAGCGCATGTTGCAGCCTTAGTGGCTTGGCATGCCAAGTCACGCGGCGATCGCATTGGCGGTATTGTCTTTAACCAACACAGTCACCAAGAATTAAAACCCCGTAGCAGGCAACAAGGTGTTTTGCATTACTTGCATGCGTTAGTTACGAAACACGCTGATTCTTTAACTATTGCTAGCGAGCCCTTAGACCGTGAACAAGCAATATTAGCCTTTGAACAAAACTGTGCGCGCCTTCGCCAACTCGCTAAACCCGGTAGCTTAGTGTATCTGATCACCGATGCCTTTAATCTCACGGATGAAGCGGTGCGCCATTTAGCTCATATTACGCGACATTGTGAATTAGTCGTTTGCTTGCTCAGCGATCCACTCGAACAAAAACTGCCAGAGAGTAAACAGAAAATTAGCGTTGGCATCACTAATGGTGATGATAGTGATGAGCGTCAACAATTAATACTCGGTGACCCTGCACTGGCTGAAAAATATCATCAACAAGCCCTGAGTTTAAGTAACACCAAAGAAGAAAAACTAACCAAAGCTGGCGTGCGCTTACTGCACTTTTGTGCCAGTGAAGCACTCGAAACTCAATTACATCGCGGAGTAGCGTCATGGATCCGCTAGCACAATTAAGTGATATTCATCTACCGGCCAATGTGCACGGTTATCTTATCGCACCAGGTTGGTGGCTTTTAGCCGTTATTGTTTTAGCCTTAATCATTTATGGCCTATTAAAACTGCGACAAGCCATGATTAAACGTCAGGCGAAAAAAATGGCACTCAAACAATTATCAACAGCGACTGACATCAGCGCTATGGTAGCCCTACTAAAATGGGCGGCTTTACAATACTTTCCACGATCACAAGTCGCACACTTAACTGGCAATGCTTTTAAAAGCTTTTTAATCGCCACATTACCCCCTAAGCATCAGCAAGAATTTACTGAACTTAGCGCCGAACACTTTGTTTCTGTTTACCAAAGTACTGCGGTAAGTACTACAGCAAATATAATATCGGCTGAATTTTCAAGCGCAGCGAAATTATGGCTTAGCCATGCTTTACCACCCAAAAAAGAGTTAGCTAGGTTAGCGGCTGCAACAATTAATAACACAAACACTGGCTTGCATAACAGCCCAGCAGCAGATAAATCAGCTAACGTAGTGATTGAAAATGATGGAGCAAAATCATGATACATTTTGATTTCCTCTGGGCCTTAATCGCCCTACCGCTGCCGTTACTTGTCTATTGGTTACCGGCTAAAAAACAAGTACAAGCCGCGCCACTTAGAATGCCCACCATCATTAAAGGTATTCAGACACAAGAGTTTGCCCCCGAAAAGAAAAAGTCATCAATACTCATACTCAGCCTTATTTGGCTGTTACTGGTTCTGGCGAGCACTCAGCCACAATGGCTAGGTGAATCCGTCAATGTGCCCACTGAAGGGCGCGAGATGATGATCGCGGTTGATTTATCCGGCAGTATGCAAGTAGAAGATATGAGCCTTAATGGCCGCAGCGTTAATCGTCTTGATATGTTAAAACAATTACTGGGTGAATTTATCGCACGACGCAGCGGTGACAGGTTAGGTTTGATCTTATTCGGTGACGATGCCTATATGCAAACGCCGATGACCTTTGATCGTAAAACTGTGCAACAAATGCTTGATGAAACCGTGTTGGGCTTAGTCGGCAAAAAAACCGCAATTGGTGACGCTATCGCACTTGCGGTTAAACGCTTTGATGAAAAAAAAGAATCGAATAGGGTTTTATTGTTACTCACCGATGGTCAAAATACCGCGGGTAAAATTACCCCCGACCAAGCGCTTGAATTAGCCGTGGCAAAAAAAATCACCATATACACTATTGGTATTGGCGCTGATGTTATGGTGCAAAACTCATTATTTGGCGCTCGTCGCGTCAACCCTTCAAGTGATCTTGATGAAGAGTCTTTACAACGTCTGGCTGATGAAACCGGTGGTTATTATTTTCGCGCTCGCGCCAGTGAAGACATGAGTGAAATTTATCAACTATTGGACGCTCTTGAACCCGTAGAACAAGAACAACAACAGATGCGACCTTTAACCGCTTTGTTCCACTGGCCTTTAGGCTTAGCGTTACTGATAAGCTTACTCACGCTGTTAACTAAGAGCATCTCCAATGGGCAATTTTTCCTCAGCAAAAAAGCAGCAACTGGAGTGACGGATTAATATGGCTGACTTTCATTTTATTCGCCCACTCTGGCTATTAGCTATTATTGGCTTATTTTTAATGCTGTTTATGTTAAAAAAATTGCGTGTTAAGCAGTCAGGCTGGCAGCAACTGTTACCGGCACATTTAGCAAAAGTATTAGTGCAAGGTAACGCTAAAGCAAAATCTAACTCATTGCTGTTACCGTTTTTAATCGGCTTACTGTCAATTTTAGCCATGGCAGGACCGAGTTGGCAAAAACTACCACAGCCAGTGTATCAAGTAGCACAAGGCTCAGTGCTGATCATGGACATGTCGTACTCAATGTATGCCACCGACGTTGCTCCTAATCGCCTGACACGCGCACGTTATAAAGCCATAGATTTACTCGATAGTATTAAAGATGGTGAAATCGGTCTGATTGCCTATGCGGGCGATGCTTTTAACATTAGTCCGTTAACCGATGACAGCAATAATATAAAATTACTTTTACCCTCATTAAGCCCCGAACTTATGCCGGTACTGGGTAGCAACCCATTTGCCGCATTGGCACTGGCCAATGAAATGTTAATCAATGCCGGTCATAAAGACGGCGATATTTATTGGTTCACTGACGGTATCGATAATATTGATATTCAAGATATAACCCAATGGTCACGCGATCATCCTTATCGGCTTAATATTCTTGGCATTGGTACAAAAACGGGCGCGCCCATTAAACTCAGTAATGGCGAACTGATGAAAGATGACAATGGCGCGATTATTGTGCCTAAGTTAACAGTACAAGCATTGCAGGGCTTAGCTCAACGCGGTAGAGGCAACTACGCTACCCTGACCCAGAACAACAAAGATATTGAACGACTGACCTTCAAACCGCTCAGCACTGACATAGACACAGACAACACCAAAGCCAGTGAAAATACCGGCGATCAATGGCAAGAGTTTGGCCCCTACCTGCTGTTATTAATTCTGCCAATGGTGTTAAGTTATTTTAGACGTGGCGCACTACTGGCAACCCTGCCGTTCGCTTTCATGTTAATACCCAATAACCAGGCTCAGGCTGATATTTGGCAAGATCTTTGGAAAACTAAAGATCAACAAGGTCAAGCGTACTTTAACAGTGAGCAATATCAGCAAGCAGCAGAACAATTTAAAAACCCACTATGGCAAGGTAGTGCCTACTACAAAGCCGGTGATTACCAACAAGCCTTAGCCGCATTTAAACAAGAAAACACCGCAGAGGCGCTATTTAATCAAGGTAATGCTTTAGCTAAATTAGAAAAATTTGACGACGCGATAGCGGCCTATGAACAAGCCTTACAGCGTGATCCAAACTTAGCCGATGCAAAAGCGAATAAAGCCTTGCTTGAAAAGTTAAAGCAACAACAAGAACAGCAAGAACAAGAATCAGGTGACGAACAACAGCAAAATGATCAACAAAACAACGACCAGCAAGACAATGATCAGCCGGGTGAAAACCAAGACGGTGAGAGTCAAGACAGCCAAAACGAAAATAGTGACAGCAAAGACAGCGAACAGCAGCAAAGTCCACAGAACTCAGAAGAACAAGAGCCAGGCGAACAAGATGAATCTTCTGCGCAAAAAGATGCTGAAGAAGGCCAAGAGCAAAAAGATCAGCAAGAAAATGACCGCGATAAACAACAGCAATCAGAACAACAGCAAGCTAAAAATGCACAAGAAGCGAAAAGCCCTGAAGATTCAAGCGATGCACAAAGCCTAGCAGCTAAAGAGCTAGCTGAACAATTGGCCAAAGAAACCGAACAAAAACATCAACAATTACTCAACAAAGTCACTGATGACCCCTATATGTTACTGAGAAATAAAATGCAGTTAGAGTATCAAAAACGTAGTCAAGATCGTCGAAATGTAGGAGTTAAGAAAAAGTGGTAAAAGTTATAATTTCTTTGTTGGCTATTTTATTATCATGTCATAGCTACGCATTAACAAAAGTCAGCGCATCGGTTGATAAAAGCCTGACCATGGCTAATGAATCAATAATATTAACCATTACCGCCGATGATGATGTTAACGCAAACGCCTTAGATACATCAGCACTATTAACTGACTTTATTGTCGGTAGAACATCGGTTAGCTCACAAACGAGCATGATCAATTTTGACACCACACGCACCACGACATGGAATACAGTGTTAATACCTCGAAGTTCAGGTGAGCTAGTGATACCCGCGTTTGACATTAATGGTTTCAAAACCCAAATCATCACCATTAATTCACTAGCGGCAAACGAATCAGCCACTTCAAACCAGCAAGACCTGTTTATCACCACACAAGCCTCTGCCACCGACTTATACGTACAACAGCAAATCACGCTAACCGTAAGGCTACACTTCGCTGCAGAATTAAAGCGTGGCAGTTTGAGTGAGCCAAGCCTGGTCAGCGCGAATATTTTACAAATCGGCAAAGACCAAGAATCAGAAAGTATTATCAAAGGCAAACGTTATCGGGTTATTGAACGCGTGTACGCCATTAGCCCACAAAAAAGCGGTGATATGATATTAAAAGCACCGGTTTTTTCTGGCGAGATCATCATAGCCTCGGCAAGGCGATCTAACTTTTTAAGTTTTGCCGATACTAAACCGGTTAGTGTTGTAGGTGACGATATAGCGTTAACGGTTAACGCTATTCCAGCACAAGTTAGCGGGCTATGGTTGCCCAGCGAATTATTCGCTTTACAGCAAGAGTTTCAACCCGCGCCAAGAAAATTTAAAGTGGGTGAGCCGATCACTCGCACCATTACGCTCACCGCAGTCGGGCTTTCAGAGGAGCAACTACCTGAAATTAACATGCAAGTTCCGCAAGGACTTAAAGTGTACCCAGATCAAGCTAAACTGCATACTGGCCTAAACAATGAACGTTTAGTCAGCCAAAAAGTGGTTAACTTTGCCATTGTTGCCAGTAAAGCCGGTGAATATCAGTTACCCGAAATTAGTATTCCTTGGTGGAATACCGTCACTAATAAAGCAGAAATAGCCACAATAGCAGGGCAAAAAATCATCATATTACCCAACGCTGATATAGCACCAAGTACTATGCAGCAGCAACCACCGCGTATTAATCTTGAAAACCCAACAACACCCAGGGTTGTAGAAAGCGTAATCATTCAGCAAAACAGCTTCTTGCAATGGCTATTTCTAGCCTTATGGTTACTCACCTTATTAGCTTGGTATATAACAGCAAAGCGCCCTTTTAAGCCTAAGCAAGCCAATAGTGAAACTAACACCAAGGTCAATAATGCTCATCTTGCTATCTTAGCTGCCTGTAAGAAAAATAATGGCGAATTAGCCTTAGCATGTTTGCTGCCATGGGCACGCTATCAATCAAAGCAACAATCATTAGACAATAATCAAAGCCAAGTACTAACAACACTTGACTCATTGCACGATTATTTTAACGACCCCGCACTGTCTAACGCTATTATTGAGTTGCAACAAAGCTATTATGGAAAAAATCCAAGTGCTTGGTCAGGCAACAAGCTGAGCCTTGCCATTCAAGCATTGAATAAAAGCAAATTCAGCAAATCATCCGTGGTTGATATCAGCATTAATCCTTAGCAGCGTCTAGCAATTAAGCTGCTCTAAATTAACGTTATTGAAATCACCTGTTCAACATAAATAAAGCCGAGCTATTCAAGGTCGGCTTTTGTGTCAAAGATAGTTAAATTTTATTTAACTTAATGGACTAAAGTCCAATCTACAGAAAAACTTCGAGTGAGAATGCAATCTTGGCCAATTTTTTGTCGATCGGACTTCAGTCCGTTAAGCGTTAAGCGTTAAGCAAACGATTAACCCCGTAGAGCCAAAAAACCTAGCGCTAATAACTTAACACTAAAAACCTACCACTAAAAAACATCACTTTTGACTTGAAAATTTTTTAACAACAGCTACATCTAGAAAAAGTTAATTCAATTAAATTTCAAGCAGTTATTTGAGCTATAGTGGGACTATGTAAATAAATGCTTTTGTGTGAAATAAAATGACAAAGCCTCAGGTCTTTTACAACATGGCGACAAAACAAGTTAGATACGAAGCACTCGTTAAAGCATTACATGCAGATTTATATCGATATGGCTACTGGTTATGCCACGATAAGCATATTGCCGAAGACTTAGTGCAAGAAACATTTTTACGTGCATGGCGCGCGCTTGACTCGTTGAAAGACGAAAAGGCGGCAAAGTCATGGTTAATCACTATTTTGCGCAGAGAAAACGCTCGTCGTTTTGAGCGTAAGCGTTTTGACATGAGCGAATATGAAGAAGCCACTATTTCCGATGTCAAAGCCACCAGTAGCGAACAGGAAATTGAAAACTACTGGTTACGGGAAAAAATAGCAAAAATGCCTGAAGAATATCGTGAACCCTTAGTTTTACAGGTAATTGGTGGTTTCAGTGGTGAAGAAATTGCCGGCATCTTGTCACTCAATAAAAATACCGTGATGACACGATTATTTCGTGCACGCAATCAATTGAAAGAGGCCGTAGACGACGAGCCAAAATTAAGAGGTCTACACAATGGATGACTTAAAATTTAGACGCAGTATGCTAGCAGAGCCAAATAACCGTGATGATGCTATCAAGGCCGCGATTAAAAGTGATTCCGCAAAACAAAAATTTTCGCAAGAACTTGACACATTAGAACATAAAATCGCTCAAGCCATGCATATCCCCGTGCCTGAAGATTTAGCTAATAAGTTAATTTTACGCCAAACTTTTGCTAGCCATCAGCAACAAAAACGTAAAACACGTGTGCGTTTGTCGATGGCAGCATCTGTTGCACTGGTGATGGGCTTAACCGTTAACTTTATGATGTTTTCTAACACCTATAAAAACTTGGGTGACTATGCTATTGCGCATGTTAATTATGAAGCATCGCACTTCTCTAACAATGATCAACCAAGGGTAACACTGGCCTCATTAAATGAGAAAATGGCGACATTTAAGGGCAGTTTTGATAGTACCTTGGGTAACTTAATCTTCGCTGATTATTGTCGCTTTAATGGCAGTAACAGCCTGCATTTAGTGTTTCAAGGTCAATCAAGTCCGGTCAATATTTTTATTTTACCCGATGACAAAGACATTAAGTTTGTTGCTAATTTTGCTAATGATAAGTTACAAGGTCGGTCATTAAACTTTAATCATTCAAATATCATTGTAGTAGGAGATAAGAACGAGCCTATAAAGCAATGGCAAGAACGAGTGAGTGATCATATTACTTGGTCAATTTAGTCGTCAAACTGATACTCATGCCAATAAATCCTTTACCACTTAGCCAACTTAAAAAAACTTAGATTACAGGTTCGTCGTTTCAGACTGAACCTGAATACCTACATCCATGTGTTGATTGCTGCAGACATTGATAGCTTGCATCTGAGGCCAATTAGAGCGGTTACCCAAACTTCATCAAGATAATAGTTATGCTCGTTCACTCCTAATACGTTGCCCCAATGTTCTTCACCCTTTGTACATCAACGTACTAGTGTTGTGCCGCTATGAGTGGCTAATAACAAGCTTGTTAGCTCCTTATCAAATAGTAAATACCGCATATTAAGTCGCCTTTAAACTCGCTCTTATGCCGTTCCCTCGCGCTTCGATAACCGCCCATAGTTTTCTTGCATAGGTAGTCACTATACAAAATGCTATTTATTCTAAAAGCTCTGGCAAGCGCTAAGTGAGAGCTAACTTAATGGCTTGGGTTTAAATTCCACGATTTAACAATAGATAGAGATTAAAGCCGTCAGCTTAAAAAACTATTACTCAAAAAGAAAAATAACAAAAAAAAGCCGTTAACATGAATTAACGGCTTCTATAACTTACTTAAAACTACTTAAATTTTTTACTGACAGCTGACAGCTAATAACTTAAAACTCAAAGCTCTCTCTATCAGCTTATTTTAGTTTTTAGCTATAGTTAACTATGCTTAGCAACAACCTCATCAAATAACTTTTCGATTTCTGGTTGCTCTTTGGTTGTTAAGCGACTAACCAATACAATAGCGATACTTGCCATAATAAAGCCAGGTACAATTTCATACATCACGTCACTAAGATGCTGACCATTTAGCGTTATAGGCGCATATATCCACACTAAAACGGTAATAGCTCCGGTCAACATACCGGCTAATGCACCATGTCGATTCATTTTCTTCCAATACAAACTCATAATAACCAAGGGTCCAAATGCAGCACCGAAACCGGCCCAGGCATTACTGACTAAAGTTAATATTGAGCTTTCTCTATCGTAAGCAAGAAAAATAGCGACAATAGCTACCAAGGCAACTGATATTCGGCCAACCAAGACTAGTTGCTTTTCACTAGCGTTCTTATTCAAAAAGGCTTGATAAATATCGCCCGTTAATGAACTTGATGTCACCAATAATTGCGAAGAAATGGTGCTCATAATCGCCGCTAGAATCGCCGCAAGAATAAAGCCAGCGATAAGAGGGTGAAACAGTACCTGCCCTAATAAGATAAATATTGTTTCCGCATCATCAACTACCAAGCCTACTTTAGCCGCGTAAGCCACACCGGCAAGACCAGTAGCCATAGCACCACACAATGAAACGATCATCCAACTCATACCAATTCTTCTGGCTGCCGGTACATCTTCTACCGAACGAATAGCCATAAAGCGTACAATAATATGAGGCTGACCAAAATAACCTAATCCCCATGCCATGGCAGAAATTATGGTGATAACAGTGACACCACTAAATAAGTCTATGAAGGCAGGGTCGACCTTTTCAATAGCTTGCATCATAGCGTCAGTACCTCCAACATCAGAGATCGCGACAATGGGCACAAGCACCAAGGCAACAAACATAATACAGCCTTGTACAAAATCAGTCAGACTCACGGCTAAAAAACCACCAAAAAGTGTATAAAGTACAACAACACCCGCGGTAATGTATAAACCTACTTCATAGGTTAGGCCAAACGAACTTTCAAATAATTTACCACCGGCAACAATGCCTGAAGAAGTATATAAGGTAAAAAATAAAATAATAACAATCGAAGAAGTGATGCGAAGTGCGTGTGAGCTATCAGCAAAGCGATTTTCGAAAAAATCGGGCAAAGTAATCGAATCATTTGCCATCTCGGTATAAGTTCTTAATCTTGGTGCTACGATAAGGTAATTTAAATAAGCACCTAGGACTAAACCAAAAGAAATCCAAGCACTGCTCAAGCCTACTGTGAACATTAACCCGGGTACACCCATTAGCATCCAACCGCTCATGTCAGAGGCCCCGGCAGAAAGCGCTGTTACCCCAGGTCCTAAACTACGTCCCCCAAGCATAAAACCAGATACATCGCTAGTTGATTTTCTATAGGCATAAATACCTATTCCCAACATAACAACAAAGTATAGTGCCAATGAAATCATCGTTCCTACAGCCATTTAACCTCCGAAAAACATTATACCAATCGAACCAATTTATTTTATCACTTAACGGTCATTGATTTGTTTGGTATTAAAACTGTTCAAATATATAGCACATTGCTACTCAATTGAACGTGAACAACAATAATAGGCTTAGTTAATAATTGATTCCATGTTTTTCGTAAGTATTAACAATTATTTGTGTTATAAATGAATCAGCTAATGTGAAAATTAAGTTAACTAAACAATAATACTAAATAAAAAAACTAAAATTATTTTTTATAACATAGGATTAATTAGGAATTTGAATGTACTTTTACGCAGCTAGGCAGCCAATATTAGATATAGATAAAAATCTATTTGCCTACGAATTGTTGTTTCGCGATAGCATCATCAATGTTTTCCCCGATATTGATGGTGACGAAGCGACAACAAAAATTATTGAAGCCAGTAACTTTAATCTTGGCATTAGTGAATTTACTGGCAATAAACCTGCCTTTATTAATTTTACTTTAGAAACCCTCATTAAAGGTTATCCAGAAACATTAACACCAGAAGAAGTGGTTGTTGAAATTTTAGAGACCGTAAAGCCAGGTAAAAAGTTATTATCGATATGCAAAGATTTACATAAAAAAGGCTATACTATCGCGTTAGATGATTATATTCATCAATCTGTATGGCAGCACTTTTATCCTTTTATACACATCATTAAAATTGACTGGCAAATCACCACATTAGACACCATAGAAATTGTAAAAGCTGCCATTAAAGATTTTCCGCACATTAAATTGCTGGCAGAAAAAGTTGAAACCTACGAAGAATATAACCAAGCATTAGCGTTAGATTTTGAATTATTTCAAGGCTTCTTTTTCGCTAAGCCTGAGATGATAAAAACCAAAAGTCTATCGCCATCACAAATAGCAATGGCAGAACTCCTCTATGAAACCTCAAAAAAAGAGTTAGACCTTGCCAGTATTACATCAGTTTTTGAACGCGATGTTACTTTGTCCTACAAACTACTGCGTTATGCTAACTCAGCAATTTTCAAACGTCGCACTGATATTTCAACGATTAAACAAGCACTTGTTATATTAGGCTCAGCTGAATTAATACGTTTTCTGGGTTTAATGTTTGCAGCAAATATTAATCCTGATAAGCCATCTGAACTTATTAACGAGGCTATGATCCGAGCAAAATTTTGTGATTTAATGGCCAGTGAAATTAAATCACCACTAGATAGCTCAATTGCCTTTTTAACCGGTTTATTGTCGTTAATTGATGCCATTGTTGACGAAGACTTAGCCAATATTCTCACCAAGTTGCCACTAGCTCAAGAAATCAAAGACACGTTATTAACCCGTAAAGGTGATATGGCGGCCTTAATTATGCTGTTAGAGTTTATTGAACGAGCCGAGTGGTCAAAAACCAACATAGTCATGGCCAAGCTTGGCTTAAACAAAGCCACTGTCCTTAAAAGCTATAATCAAGCAATCGCTTGGGCAGATGAACAAAAACTTGCCAATTATTAGTCATCACTTAACAAAAATTTAAAGGCGTGGCATAGATAGCTGTCAGTAAAAATAGCGATCAGCTTTCAGTTAACTCTCTTTGGCACAAATGACGACTGAAAAAACAAGACTCAGCTGTAAATGGTTGATTGCCGATCACGTAAATCAACTGCTTAACAGCTGACGGACTGAAATCCGATCGACAAAACAACCGCCCAAGGTTGCATTATCACCTGTATTTTTTATGTAGGTTGGACTTTAGTCCATCGAGTTAAATGCAATTTAACTACCTGTGGCATAAATACTAATCAAGAATAAACAGTGTTTGGTTATTCAAAAAGGCTATTCAAAAATATCAGATTTTTAAAGACATATAAATATCCACGTCTTCTTCAGCGTTAAATTTAAGATAGTATTTAGATAAAATAGCCTCGTCAAAGCTTATAGACTTAAGTTGACGAGTATTGCTCTGCTATCCAATTTTGGTATGAGCCATCCATCACACTCTGCCACCAGGATTCATTATCTAAATACCAAGCAACCGTTTTAGCGATACCGGTTTCAAATGATTCTTTAGGTTGATAGCCTAACTCATTATTGGTTTTAGTCGCGTCAATAGCGTAACGACGGTCATGGCCAGGCCGGTCTTTGACATAAGTAATAAGTGATTCAGTATTTTGCTCAATGGCCGCTTTTGCATTCGGAAAACGTGTTGCTAAAGCTTTATTTTTAATAAATTCTTGTTCTACCAGTTTTGAAATGGTTTTAACAATATCAATATTTGCCCATTCATTATCGCCACCAATATTATAGTTTTCACCCACTCGACCATTTTGTAAGACTAAATCAATGCCATAAGCGTGGTCTTCAACGTATAGCCAGTCACGAATTTGTTGGCCATCACCATATATTGGCAAAGCTTTATTATGCAAAATGTTAGTAACCACTAAAGGAATAAGCTTTTCAGGAAAATGAAACGGCCCATAATTGTTTGAACAGTTACTCGTGGTAACATTTAAACCATAAGTATGGTGATAAGCACGTACCAAATGATCACTTGCCGCTTTGCTGGCAGAATAAGGCGAATTGGGGGCGTAAGCAGTATCTTCTGTAAAAGCAGGATCGGTCGCTAAAAGCGTGCCGTACACTTCGTCTGTAGACACATGATGAAACCTATGTCCTTCAAGAATACTTTTGCCGTCTAACCAAACTTTTTTCGCCGCTTTAAGTAAGCTATACGTACCCATAATATTGGTTTCAATAAAAGCATCAGGGCCAGTAATTGAGCGGTCAACATGAGATTCTGCCGCAAAATGCACCAAGGTATCAATACCCTGTTCAATCAGTAGTGCTTCAACTAACGCTTGGTCGCAAATATTGCCATGCACAAAAGTGAAGTTTCCTTCATCCTTTACACTATCTAAATTAGCCATATTGCCGGCATACGTTAGTGCATCAAGTACAACAACTTTATCGGCTGGATACTTTGCCATCCAGTAGTGTACGAAGTTAGCCCCTATAAAACCTGCACCACCTGTAACTAATAATTTTTTCATAACAACTCTCTAAAAAATTTGATATATAAGCGCTTAACACTCAGCAATACATAATAAATAAACAATAAATTAAGACTGCTCTGCTTTTAACGCATGCATCATAGTGGCCAACTGTGCTTGCCAGTGAACAAACGAAAGCTCAGGCAAGGCAAACATTAAACTGCTCTTATCTAACACACTATAATGTGGCCGTTTGGCCGGCGTTGGGTATTGGGCAGTGGTTATCGGTTTGATGGGTATTTTTTTAGTTAATAAACCCAGTTCATAGCCCATATTTTGAATAGCGACAGCAAAATCAAACCAACTAGCAACACCCGTATCGGTATAGTGATGAATACCTGTGATATTGTGCGTTAAGCTTGCAATACAAGCTGCAGCCAAGCCCTTCGCGTAAGTAGGCGACCCTATCTGGTCACTAATAATGCCAAGTTCAGGCTTGGTATTCATTAAGTTCAGCATAGTTTTTACAAAGTTATTACCGTGTGTTGAATACACCCAAGACGTGCGAATAATGGTGCTTCGCTCTGGGTAAACCTGGGTAATTAACTGCTCACCTTGGGCTTTACTCGCGCCATAAATCCCTAAAGGCCGTATTTCATCCTCAGGTAAATAAGGCGCGCCTTTATCACCATGAAAAACAAAGTCTGTCGATATATGCACAAAAGACACAGATAAAATTTTACACGCCTGCGCTAAATTACCTACCGCTTTGGCATTAAGGGCATAGGCATTTTCAACATCACTTTCAGCCTTATCTACGCCGGTATAGGCAGAAGCATTTATAACACCTGCAGCTTTATGCAGCTGTAAACTATGAGTGATTGCTGCAATATTTTGCAAGTCAATATCATTGCGCCCTAAACAGAGTATTTCATGCTCAGGAGATGAAAGCTGACTTAACTCCCAAGCTAATTGACCCGACTTGCCTATAACAATTATTTTCATGGTTTTATCTGACGTTACCTATATAAAGAAGTAAACGAAGCAGTAAACGCGGGGGCATCTTTAAACAACAACCCCACTTCATCTTTTGCGGCTAACACAGGCGCTTTACCATCAACCAGCGGCCACTGAATATTTAACGCTGGATCATTCCACAATAGTGATACTTCATGCTCTGGCGCATAATAATCTGTGCATTTATAAACAAACTCTGCTGACTCACTCATAACATAGAAACCATGGGCAAAACCTTCAGGTACCCATAGTTGACGCTTATTTTCACCAGAAAGCACCACGGCGACATGCTGACCGAAAGTAGCCGACGATTTACGCATATCAACCGCAACATCATAAACCTCACCTGAGGTAACACGTACTAACTTACCTTGAGTATTTTTCAGTTGGTAATGCAAGCCGCGCAAAATACCATGGCTCGATTTACTGTGGTTGTCTTGTACGAAAGCATGTTCAGAGCAATGCTCATTAAACGTATCAACACGGAAGGTTTCCATAAAAAAACCACGTTCATCACCAAATACTTTCGGTTCAATAATTTTAACGTCGGCTATTTTAGTATCAATATAATTCATAAAATCCCATCAAAACTTCAAAATCAACTTATGTAGGGGCGAATTCATTCGCCGTGGCAAAACCTAATTATGAATCCAAAAAGCGACTAAAGTCGCCCCTACAAGGAGATAAAATAAAAACCAAAAGCTCTTTTGTTAAAAACCTCATTCCCTTCTCATTGTTTCCTTCCTGTCAAAAATAAAAGCATATCTCACAGGGATAAATGAAGGAGAACAGCAGGAGAAAAACGCTTTAAAATACCCGCTCTTCAATCAGCTTGATCAAATATTCGCCATAGCCACTTTTAAGTAAAGGCTGGGCAATTTCACGCAGCTTTGCTTCAGTTAACCAACCATTACGAAAGGCAACCTCTTCAGGGCAGTTAACCTTTAAACCCTGGCGCTTATCAATAGTAGCAATAAACTGTGCTGCAGCGAGTAGGTCGTCATGCGTACCGGTATCAAGCCAAGCCGTGCCACGGCCCATAATTTCGACCTTCAATTCACCCGCTTGCAAATACTGCTCAATCACATCAGTAATCTCTAATTCACCGCGCGCTGAAGGCTTAACATTTTTAGCTAATTGCACTACGCGAGCATCAAAAAAGTACAAACCAGGTACCGCATAATTTGACTTAGCCACTTGAGGTTTTTCTTCAACAGATATTGCCGTTCCGTTCGCGTCAAACTCCACCACACCATATGATCTTGGATTCGACACATGGTAGCCAAATACAGTACCACCACTTAATTGTGCATTAGCATTTTTAAGTGACTTGACCAAATCGTGGCCATAAAACATATTGTCACCAAGTACTAAAGCCGCCGCAGAGCCATTAAGAAAATCTTCAGCTAATATAAAGGCTTGGGCTAAACCATCTGGGCTAGGTTGAATTTTATAAGAGAGGGTAATACCAAAATTTGAGCCATCACCTAATAGTTCTTCAAAACGATGGGTTTCTTCTGGTGTTGATATGATGAGTATTTCTTGGATACCTGCTTGCATTAGTGTCGCAAGTGGATAATAAACCATAGGTTTATCGTAAACAGGCATCAGCTGCTTACTAACAACTTTCGTGAGTGGGTAAAGTCGTGTGCCACTGCCGCCGGCTAAAATTATTCCTTTATGCATAAATCGTCCTTGTTTATAATAAATTCAGTACAGTAATTATTGTGCTTTAAAAACATGACCTAAAGTTGCATTATCACCCATAGGCTATATCTAGCTTGACTTTAGTCCATCAAACTTAAATACAGCTGTCAATAAAATAGCCATTAGCTCTCAGTTATTCATCTGCCAAGCGTACTAATATCTACTTGGTTTTACTGAAAGCTGACAGCTGATAGCTAAGAGCTTCACTTCTAGCTAACAGCTTCACTTCTAGCTAACAGCTTCACTTCTAGCTAAGAGCTTCACGTCGAATTAAAATCAGTAGCTTAGCTATTAAAAATTAACTATTCAAAACCATTGGGGTTTTTAGACTGCCAGCGCCAAGTATCTGTAATCATAGTAGCTAAATCAAGTTTTGCATGCCAGTCGAGTAAGGTTTTCGCAACACTTGCATCAGCGTAAACGGTGCCAATATCACCGGCTCGGCGTGGCGCAATGTTATAAGGGATATCTTGTCCTGAAATCTCTTGAAAGGTGTTAACAATCTCTAACACCGAGGTACCATTACCTGTGCCTAAATTAATCGGTACACAGCCTTTAATGTCACTTAATGCCGCTAACGCTTTAACATGCCCTTGGGCCAAGTCTACTACATGAATATAATCTCTAACGCCTGTGCCATCGGGGGTCTGATAATCGTCACCAAAAACTTGTAATTGCGCTAATCGGCCAACAGCCACTTGTGACACGTAAGGCAATAAATTGTTCGGAATACCATTAGGGTTTTCACCAATAAGACCCGATTCGTGTGCGCCAATCGGATTAAAATAACGTAAACAGGCGATTGACCATTGCTCATCACTGCGTGCGAGATCAAAGAGGATATTTTCGATCATCAGTTTGGTTTGACCATAAGGATTGGTCGCAGACGTTGGCATAGTTTCATCAAGTGGCGAGGGATTATTTTCACCATACACAGTTGCTGATGAACTAAACACTAAGTTTTTAACGTTATGCTCTGCCATAACTTGCAACAGTGTTACCGAACCAGAGACATTATTATGATAATAACTTAATGGCAAAACACTCGACTCACCCACAGCTTTTAAACCGGCAAAGTGCACTACAGCTTCAATGTCATGTTGCTCAAATACTTGCTTTAGTGCTTGGCGATCACAAATATCAGCTTGAATAAAGGTTACCGACTTGTCTGTTATTTGTTTAATACGGTCCAGCACTAATGTTGAAGAGTTTGATAAATTATCAACAATAACAATGTCTTTATCTAGCGCCAGTAATTCAATAACGGTATGGCTACCAATAAAACCCGTTCCGCCTGTGATCAACAAACTCATCTTTAAATCCTTATAAGGTTAATGCTATTTATTTTTGAATACCCGAAAGTAAACTATTGATAATATTTTGACACCAACGCAATGAATTTACCAAGTTTTTCTTTTGGTAGTTGATTGATGCCCGCCGCGGCCGCTCGACCACCACCGGTGTCAAATTGTGCACAAAGTTCACCAGCGCCCACTTTATTATTAATAGGGGCACGAAGGCTTACCGTGTAACTCGCATCAATATTTAAGGTGATCACCGCATGCGCTTTATCAGGCTCCTGATTGGCTAATTCATTACCATAAACCCCACTGACTCTGCGCGACCAAGCGGCATCTTCAAGCTCAATGAGCTGCAAAGCTGCATCATCATGCAATACGCTCGCCTGTTTAGCTTGTGCCATATCGCTTAAGTAGGCTTGCTCAAGAATGGCAAAAATAGAGTTGGCTTCGTTAATCAAGGTAAAGGGGTCTGGATAACCCAATAAAGTAGTAAATAAAACATCAGGGGCAATATGTAAATCATCAACCGTGCGACCGTAGCCGTTATAGTTAATATAAATCCCTAAATTTTTCAGCTGTGTTTTTTCGTTATCTGACAAACCAGCTTGCTGCGCTAACTGCTCGGCCGCTGTTAACATATTATCGCCAAAAGCCCCAACAATAGCCCATAAAGCATATTTGCCAGTTAAATATTGATTGACCAATAAACAGGTGCAAGTATTGGCGTCAATATCTATAATTTTATCTAAATGCGCAGAGGTCGGTATTTCACCCGTGCGATGATGATCTACATAAAACACCTCAACATTATTGGCAAGCAAGGCCTCTAAAGCGACAATGTTTTTTTCCATAGAAATATCAAGCACGGTAACAGAAGTTGCCTGGTCTACAGGTACTTGCTGTAATAATTGAATGTCGCGTTTAACGCCAGTGATCAGTGTTGAGGCTTTCGGTTGAGCCAAGCGCAGTTGTAACAAGGCAATAATGCCATCAGCATCGCCATTAAAAACATCATAATGCATGCAAAAATCTCCTATATAAATTGTTTACCGATAAAGTTAGCATAAGTTACTTGTAAGTTTGATCTAGCTTGGATTTTAGTCCATCGGGTTAATCGCCGGCTATCAATCATGTTAATCGCCTGCTGAGAGTTGACGGACTAAAGTCCGACCTACATAAACAATCGCCCAAGGCTACATTATCACCCGTAGGTTTTATGTGGGCTATTGTAGGATGGACTTTAGTCCATCAAGTTAAATGAAATTTAACCGTCTTTGGCATCAATGCGAACGACAAAACAGTACCTTTTTCAGATTTTTTTTGGTCCATTACGTTAATGGCTCGCTATATAGTTGACGGACTGAAGTCTGACCTACAAAACAATCATCGAAATCTACATTGTCACCCGTAGGCTTGATTTAGGTTGGACTTTAGTCCATCGGTTAAATGAAATTTAACCGTATTCGGCATCAATGCCAATTGAAAAAATAATACCCGCTGCAAGTGTTTGCTAGCCCATCGCGTTAATCGCCTGCTAATGGTTGTCCGACTAAAGTCCGACCTACATCAACAATTGCCCAACGTTACATTGTCACCCGTAGGATCAATCAGTGATTAAGCCTTGCTTGATCAGATAATCAACCACTTGCTGCGCACATTGTTCAATACTGTTATTAGCCGTGTCGATATGAATGGCCGGGTTTTCAGGCGCTTCGTAAGTAGAGTCTATACCGGTAAAATCTTTAATCTCACCTGCTCGTGCTTTTTTATATAAGCCTTTTGGGTCACGTTGTTCGCAGACAGCGATCGGAGTATCAATAAATACTTCAATAAATTCTCCGTTCTCAAGCTTGTTGGCTGCCATGGCACGATCAGCGGCAAAAGGAGATATAAACGCGGTTGAGACAATTAAACCAGCATCTACAAACAGTTTGGCCACTTCACTAATACGGCGAATGTTTTCAACTCTCTCTTCATCACTAAAGCCCAAGTCACCATTTAAGCCATGGCGAACATTGTCACCATCAAGTAAATAACTATGACAATGGCGTTGAAAAAGTAAAGCATCAACCGCATTGGCAATGGTTGATTTACCTGAGCCACTAAGCCCTGTGTACCATAACAAACAAGCTTTTTGCTTTTTGATATCAGCGCGTTGTGTTTTGCTTACTTGTTGAGTGTGCCAAACGGTATTTTCAGTTTTCATATTATTCCAGTTAAATTATTTACATAGCTGTAAGCTAAAAAAGCTTTAAGCTATCAGTTCAAAGCTGTCAGTAAAAACACAACCAAACGCCCAACTAATCTCTGATCTTTATTTTTTTACTGACAGCTGACAGCTTTAAACTAAACGCTTCTCTTTTATTTTGATCTTAAAACGGAAAAACCACCGGTATCAAGATTAACACCACTACACTATAAGTCAGTGTTATCGGCCAACCAAATTTAATAAAGTCAGTAATTTTATAATTGCCGGCATTAAACACCATAATATTGGTTTGATAACCATAAGGGCTAATAAAACTGCCACTAGCGCCAAAGGCTACCGCCATCACTAAGGGTAAAGGGCTAACACCTAAGCCAATGGCAATATTATAAGCTACCGGAAACACTAAAGCCGCCGCGGCGCTGTTGGTAATAACTTCGGTCAATATTAAGGTAATGAAAAATATCACCACCATAGCGATTATGGCACTTTCACCTGCCAGTAATTGCTCAATTTCATGAGCAAAAATGCCTGCGACACCGCTATGCTCAAACGCTTGCGCTAAGGTTAATGCACCCAGCACAATGAGCCAAATTTCAATCGGGAATCGGCGCTTAATTTCATTCACCGTTAAACAACCAGTTAAAATCAATAACGCTAGATAAAACATTAGGCTCGACAACAAACTTATCGTAGTCACCATGGTCAGCGCAATAGCAATAATAAAGCCAAAAATAGCTAAAGAGTCACGCCAGCCTGACAGCATATCATCGGGTTTATGACCAGAAAGAATAAAAAAGTTTTTCGTTAAATTAGTGCGCGCGCAAAAATCGGAGCCAACCGCTAAGACTAAAAAGTCACCCGCTTGCACTTTTATATCACCGAGTTTGCCAGAAAGCGACGTGCCCTCTCGGCGAATAGCGACAACGGCGGCATCAAATCTTGCCCTAAACCCTGCTGTTTTTAAGGTTTTACCTACAATAGCAGAATCAGGTTTAATCAATACTTCGGTTAAGTTTTCCCGTAACAAACCCTTTTGCTCAGCAAACAAAGTTAAGCCATCAAATTGCTGCAAAACTAAAACTTTGCTGATGTCACCACTAAAAATGAGTCTGTCATTTGGCTCTATTACTTCATCTGGCGTTACCGGGGAAATAAGCCGCCCGTAGCGTACTAACTCGACCAAAAATAAAGTGTCTAAATTTCTTAAGCCATTATCTTCAATGCTTTTTCCAATAAGTTTGGAGTTAGATTTTACTTGTGCTTCAACCAGATATTCCTTATCACCTAACTGCTCGTTTGGCGTGTCAGCTAACGTATGTTGACGCAGTAATATAATCAATAAACAAGCAACCAGTGCAGCACCACCCACGAGCGTAAAGTCAAAAAAACCTAAACTTTGTTGACCTTGTTCTAGCCATAGCGAATTAACAATTAAGTTAGTTGAAGTACCAATTAAGGTTAAAGTGCCACCAAGAATAGCGGCGAATGACAAGGGTAAGAGCAATTTACCAGGATTGACCACAGTATTTTTTTTCACTACCGAAATTAATGTAGCGACCACCGCCGTATTACTGATCAATGCCGAACTCAAAGCGGTAAATACAAGCGTTCTAAAACTTGCCGTAGACGCTTTACCATTGAGCATTAACGCTGATATACGCCTTAAAATACTGGTGCGTTCGTAAGCAAAAGAACATAACACCAATAATAATAACGTCACTAAACCAGGATTTACCGCATTGCTGAGAATGTCGTCAGTGCTAACAAATGACGCCGCTAAACACAGTAACGTTGTACTACCAAAAACGCGCTCGGGTTTGTTTGGGAAAAAAACCAGCCCAATCAGCGTTAATGCAAATATTGCGACCAGTAGCCACTGCGTATACAACATAATGTAAACCTAATCCAAGTTCTAACTACTGTTCGAAAAGTAAATATCGTAAAATTATAAAAAATTGCCCAACACTACATCATCACCCGTAGGCTCTATGTAGGTTGGACTTTAGTCCATCAGGTTAAATGAAATCTAACCGTCTTCGCATACATGCGAATGACAAAATAATGCCCGTTGCAGATGTTTTGTGGCCCATTACGTTAATGGCTCGCTATACAGTTGACGGACTAAAGTCCGACCTACAAAAATCACAAAAAAACGCCAACGCTACATTATCACCCGTAGGCGCTTGTAGGTTGAAGTTTAGTCCATCAGGTTAAATGAAATTTAACCGTCTTCGCATACATGCGAACGACAAAAAAATGCCCGTTGCAGATAACTTTGGCCCATCAGGTTAATAGCCCGCTATACAGTTGACGGACTAAAGTCCGACCTACAAAAAAATCGCCCAAGGCTACATTATCACCCGTAGGCTCTTAACGGTTGGACTGAAGCCCGACCTTTCAGTTAAAAAATAAATACCAACCTACAGTGATCACTATGCCTTAAACTTATTTTTTAACTTATAACTAAATTTTAACTGAAAGCTGACAGCTTAAAACTGACAGCTAACCTGCTATTTCTATTTCAATAAATCGCGTGCGCCCCAATGTGGGAAGTGCTTGCGAACTAAAGTGTTAAGTTCTTGCTCAAACGCTGAGTACTGATGATCTTGCTTCGCTTCAAGTGCGCCGTTAATCATACCCGCACCCACAGTAACATTACTCAATCGGTCAATAATAATAAAAGCACCCGTCGCTGGATTATCACCATAAGCATCAAAATGTAACGCTTCAGCTACTTCAAGTTGAGCAACTCCAATTTCATTTAACGCTAATTGGTCAACAGGAAATTTCTCCAAGGTATTAACATCAATGCGGTGATCAATTTTTATTGCGTGCCCTGTGGTGAGCTTACTGCCGTGCTTAATGTAGTATTCACGGCCTGGTTCTAGTTCGTCTTCATGCATCCAAACAATAGTCGCACTTAGCTCTTTAGCCGAAGTAGGAATACTGCCCTTTTTAACAATCATTTCGCCGCGACTGATGTCAATTTCATCTTCAAGGGTCAAAGTAACCGCCATACCGTGATCGGCGCGATCAATGTTGCCTTCAAAAGTTACAATTGATTTAATCTTACTTTGCTTACCTGATGGCAAGGCAACAATTTCATCACCAACGCGAATATGTCCTGAACCCACTGTGCCAGCAAAACCTCTAAAATCAAGATTAGGACGGTTAACATACTGTACTTGCAAACGAAATTGGGTAAAGTGTTTTTGATCATCTACCTTAATAGTATTTAATAACTTCATTAACGTAGCACCTGGATACCAAGGCATCTTAGTACTTTCGTCAACAACATTGTCACCATTAAGCGCTGAAATTGGCACAAAACGCACATCTTCAAAAGCTAAGTCATCGGCAAATTTACGGTAATCTTTTTTAATCTCTTGATATCGGTCTTGGCTATAATCAACCAGGTCCATTTTGTTAACCGCCACTAAAACATGCTTAATGCCTAACAAAGAACAAATATAAGAATGACGACGAGTTTGCACTTGCACGCCGTGGCGAGCATCAATCAAAATAATGGCCAGATCACAGGTTGAAGCGCCCGTAGCCATATTGCGGGTGTATTGTTCATGGCCTGGAGTATCGGCAATAATAAACTTACGTTTGTCAGTAGCAAAATAGCGATAAGCAACATCAATAGTAATGCCCTGCTCTCGCTCTGACTGCAAGCCGTCAACGAGCAAGGCTAGGTCAATAGCTTCACCGGTAGTGCCTGATTTTTTACTGTCGTTTTTAATCGCCGCTAATTGATCTTCAAAGATCATTTTTGAATCGTGTAATAACCGGCCAATTAATGTGCTTTTGCCATCATCAACGCTACCACAAGTAAAAAAGCGCACCATTTCTTTGTTTTCATGCTGCTTCAAATAAGCTTCAATATCGGTTTCAAGTAAGTCTTCTGTATGACTCATGTTTTTTCCTTGGAAATCTCTACTCGACAAATTGTCGATTTAATTAAAATGCTAACACCGTAAAATAAACTGAAATAAGATGACGAAGTTTTAAAAATAACCTTCCATCTTTTTCTTCTCCATTGAGCCTGCCGAATCGTGGTCAATCACACGGCCTTGGCGCTCAGAGGTTTTGGTTAATAGCATTTCTTGAATAATTTCAGGTAAGGTGGTTGCGGTTGACTCAACAGCGCCGGTTAACGGATAACAACCTAAGGTTCTAAAGCGCACACTTTTCATTTGCACCACTTCGTCTTTACCAATAGGCATACGGTCGTCGTCAACCATGATTAGAGTACCATCACGTTCAACTACCGGGCGTTTTTCGGCTAAATAAAGTGGCACAATTTTAATGCCTTCTAAATAGATGTATTGCCAAATATCAAGCTCGGTCCAATTTGATAATGGAAAAACACGAATGCTTTCGCCTTTATTCACTTTGCCGTTATAAATGTTCCACAACTCAGGACGTTGGCTTTTAGGATCCCAACGATGATTTTTATCACGAAATGAATACACACGTTCTTTCGCACGCGATTTTTCTTCGTCACGTCGAGCGCCACCAAAAGCGGCATCAAAACCATATTTATCAAGGGCTTGTTTTAAGCCTTGAGTTTTCATTATATCGGTATGCTTAGCACTACCATGCTCAAACGGACTAATATTCATCGCCATACCTTCGGCATTTTTATGCACGAGTAAATCAAAGCCATGTTCTTTCGCCATTTCATCGCGAAAGGCAATCATTTCTTTGAATTTCCAGTTGGTATCAACATGTAATAGTGGAAAAGGTATTTTTCCAGGAGCAAAGGCTTTTCGCGCAAGATGAAGTAGCACGGCGGAGTCTTTACCAACCGAGTAAAGCATCACAGGATTATCAAATTCTGCGGCAACTTCGCGCATGATATGAATAGATTCGGCTTCTAACTTTTGTAAATGGGTTAATTGCATTGCTGACCACTAATGTTGGCATGATATTATTGATTATCATCATGCCACAGCAGCAAATCATTATCCATATAACTAAAAGCTTGTTTATACCAAAAAAGTATAAAGAGAAAGGAAGATTAAGCTTCTTATTCTAAAAATATAACCTACGCCAATTCAGTTAAGTAACTGAAATAAGTAACAGGGCTAAGTGACTACCTAATGGTAAGTGAGGAACAATAATCCAGCGCACATGGTTATTGCTCCAGACTAAACATAAGTAGCTAGATCGACGTAAAAGCATTTACTAATGCCGTGGAGCAATGTTCTTACATAAGTGTAAGTCATTAGAGTAATGCAGGAGCAATTACCGAGGTGGCTAGGAACGGCCCTGTAGGCACATGTTTATTGTTCCAGACTAAACATAAGTACCTACATCGCTTAGCCACGCAAATATTGTAGATTTAAACCAGCTTAAAATAATCGATTATTTATTTCAAATAGCAGTAGTTAAGTTACTTTTATAACGACGAATTAATGCCAGCGACGAGGCAGAAAGCTTTTCGCTGTCAATATCGCTCATCGGCTGCGCCATCACATTAAGTACTTCTTTGCCAAGTTGCTTACCTAATTCAACACCCCATTGGTCGTATGAGTTTATCTGCCAAATTACGCCTTGAACAAATATTTTATGCTCATACAGCGCTAATAAAGCGCCAAGGGAGTGGGGAGCTAACTGCTGCATTAAAATAGTATTACTTGGGGTATTACCTTTCATGGTTTTATGAGTAGCGAGCCTACTCGCTTCAGCCTCACTAGCGCCAGCATCCAACATTTCTGCTTTCGCTTGGGCCAAGGTTTTACCTTGCATTAAGGCTTCACTCTGAGCGAAACAATTAGCCACTAAAGCGTCATGATTAGCCAAGTGTTTACTAGTTGGGGCAAGAGAGAGAATAAAATCCGTTGGAATAATATCGGCACTTTGATGCATTAATTGCATAAAGGCATGTTGGCCATTCGTACCTTCCTGACCAAAAACCACGGGAGCGGTTAAATAATTAAGCGTTTTACCGGTAATAGAAACCGACTTACCATTACTTTCCATATCGGTTTGCTGCAAATAACCCGGTAAAGCTCTCAGCGCATGGTTATAAGGTAAAATAGCTAAACTAGCGTAACCTAAAGCATTTCGATTCCAAATACCGAGCAAAGCCATCATTACCGGCATATTCTGCTCAAACGGTGCGCTTTTAAAATGCTCGTCCATGGCATAAGCACCGGCTTTTAACGCGTTGAAATGACTATTACCAATAATCAATGCCAGTGGCAACCCCACCGCTGACCATAAAGAAAACCGGCCACCAACCCAATCCCACATCGGCAAAATATTATCGGCATTAAGTCCAAACGCTGTTGCCGCCTCAATATTACTACTAACCGCATACCAATGTTGAGCAATAACCTCTGCAGGTGAATAATGAGGTTCAGCCAAAGCATTAAGCATCCAAGCTTTAACAACAACTGCATTAAGCAGGGTTTCTTGCGTAGTAAAGGTTTTAGAAATTACCACCACGAGCGTGGTTGCGGCATTAAGTTTAGCAAATTTTTCTTGCGCGGCATCGCCATCAACATTAGCCAGCACATGCGCTTTCAAACCTGACTGATGGTAAGGCACAAGTGCCGACAAGGCCACCTTAACACCGTAATAAGAGCCGCCAATGCCGATAGCAAGAATATCAGTAAACTTTTCACCAGTAACCGAACACACCTTACCTGAGTGCACATCATCAACAATGGCGGCCATTTTGGCTTCGGTGCTAATAACCTCATTGGCTTGCGCGCCTAACACATCAAGCTTAACCGAGTCAGGCGCACGTAATACCGTATGCAAAACAGCGCGTTGTTCGGTAGTGTTGATCTTTTCACCCGAAAACTGCGCTGATATTTTACCCGCAAGATCAACCTGTTCAGCCAAGGTAAATAGTGGCGTAAACTCACTATCAACAATGTTTTGCTTAGCATAATCTAAGAACAAACCCGCGGCCGAAATCGTATAATTTTCACTGCGCTCATGATCGGAAAATAATGAAAAAATATTACGAGTTAATGCCAGTTCAGTAAACTGCGATAAATTAGTTACGTCCATATACCTATACTTTTAATAAATGAGTGTTAATAAAGAAAAATGCTAATACGCCCGATGGACTAGAGTTCAACCTACATAGAGCCTACAGATAACACCATAAAATTTTTAAGTTTATCTTTTGTAGCTCGGACTTTAGTCCGTCAACCACTCAGCAAGCAATTACTGTGATAGTTAAAATCCAAAAAATAAGCACTAATGCCAGCCATTGGCTAAAGAGCCATCAAACCTGATGGACTAAAGTCCAACCTACAGAGAACCTACATAGAGCCTACAGATAACACCAAAAATTTTGCAGCTTATCTTTTGTAGGTCGGACTTTAGTCCGACAACCACAAAAATAAATAAACAGGAAAACCAGCCAACAAATAAACCAACAGCTATACGTTTTTTCTTGCTGCTTACTGCCAACTAACAGCTAATAACTTAAATCTATGTTTTTTGCATCAACTCAGTTAAATAACTTCTAAAGTCATCAGCCAATTCAGGATGACGCAAACCATATTCAACATTGGCTTTCATATAACCTAACTTAGAGCCACAATCATGAGACTTACCCGTCATATGAAAGGCTTCAACGGTTTCTTTTTCCATTAACATCGCAATAGCATCTGTTAATTGAATTTCGTCACCCGCACCTGGAGGCGTAATTTTTAACAAATCCCAAATTTTTTCAGACAACACATAACGGCCAACCACAGCTAAGTTTGACGGCGCGTCTTCCATCGCTGGTTTTTCAACAATAGCCGTCATAGTTTTTGACTCGCCAGGCGCAAGCTCAACACCACCACAATCAACCACACCATAGCTACTTACTTGCTCCATAGGCACAGGCTCAACCATAATCTGGCTGTAGCCACCAACTTCGTTATAACGCGTTAACATCGCCGCTAAATTTTCAGTTTTTAAATCTGCCGTAGCGTCATCTAAAATAACATCAGGTAGCACAACAACAAATGGCTCGTTGCCGATAATAGGGCGAGCTTTTAATACCGCATGACCTAGGCCTTTTGCTTCACCTTGGCGCACATGTAAAATGGTGACATCTTTCGGGCATATCGCTTGAATTTCATCAAGTAACTGGCGCTTAACCCGTTTTTCTAAAGTAGTTTCAAGCTCAAATGATTTATCAAAATGGTTTTCAATGGCGTTTTTAGAAGAGTGCGTTACTAACACAATTTCTTTAATACCCGCCGCAATACATTCATTCACTATGTATTGAATAAGTGGTTTATCAACAATGGGTAGCATTTCTTTTGGAATGGCTTTTGTTGCAGGTAACATCCGTGTGCCTAAACCGGCTACAGGTATTACTGCTTTTTTTATTTTATTTGGCATCTTTGTCCTTAATTTCTTTACAGACAAATCACTGTAAAGCGAGTTATCGTCGTTGTCACTATGAAATAATAGTTTTTCGGTAAATAATAAAAATGATACCAAAAGATATCATTTTTTAGCTATGTTATAAATTTAACAGCTACTTCTTGTAAAACTCTTTATACCATTTTACAAATTCAGCAACACCTTTTTTGACGCTAACTTGCGATTTATAACCTGTAGCATCAAACAAGTCATTTACTTCAGCGAAAGTTTGATAAACATCACCGGCTTGCATTTCTCGAAAGTTTTTATTTGCCTCAAGACCTAATTCATCTTCAATAGCTTTAACAAAGCCCATCAAATTAATGGGAGAGCCATGGCCTATATTATAAATAGAGTAAGGGGCTGAACTAGAGGCTGGCGAGCCACTTTCAACTTTCCATGTAATATCTCGTTCAGGTATCACATCTGCAATGCGAACAACACCTTCAACAATGTCGTCTACATGGGTAAAATCACGCCACATGTCACCATTGTTGTTTATATCAATAGTCTCGCCATCTAAAATCTTTTTAGTAAAAATATAAGGCGCCATATCTGGTCGACCCCATGAGCCATATACGGTAAAAAATCGTAAACCTGTTGTAGGAATGTCATAAAGATGAGAATAGCTATGCGCCATCAATTCATTAGATTTTTTAGTAGCAGCATAAAGTGAAACAGGATGGTCAACCGAATCGCTAGTAGAAAAAGGTGTTTTATTATTTAAGCCGTAAACCGAACTAGAAGAGGCATATATTAAATGTTCAATATTGTTATTACGACAACCTTCAAGAATAGTTAAATGGCCAATTAAATTAGAATCAGCATAGGCCATAGGATTATCAATTGAATACCTTACACCTGCTTGAGCTGCTAAATGAATAACCCTATCAAATTTTTCTTCGGCAAATAATGCAACTATACCCTCTCGATTGGTAAGTTCTAACTTTATAAACCGAAAAACCCCTTCTTCATTCGCAGTGTTGTTAACAGTAAACTTATCTAACTCAGCTAAACGCGCAAGCTTAAGATTAACGTCATAGTAATCATTGAGGTTATCAATACCAACAACGTCATGGCCTTGAGCACATAATTTTTGTGCTACGTGAAAACCAATAAATCCGGCTGCGCCGGTAACTAAATACTTCATTTAAAACCTTTAAATTTAACTTTTATTGATTGCCTATTTGATTTTAAAATAGACATTTCCCACAAATATAACATCCGAAGAACGACTTAATCGCTGCCAAATAAATCACGCGTGTACACTTTATCTTTTACATCCGCCAATTCAATATCCATACGGTTTGACACAATCACATCAGATATTTTTTTAAAAGCATCAAGGTCGTCATAAACAGCAGAATTAAAAAATTCTTTTTCTTCTAATACCGGTTCATAAATCACCACCTCTATGCCTTTAGCCTTTATACGCTTCATAATACCTTGAATTGAAGACGCTCTAAAGTTATCGGAGCCTGTTTTCATAATTAGGCGGTACACACCTACAACTTTGGGTTTTTTACTGATTATTGAGTCTGCAATAAAATCTTTTCGTGTAGTATTAGCATCAACAATGGCGCGAATAATATTATTGGGCACGTCATTATAGTTAGCTAGTAATTGTTTAGTATCTTTAGGTAAACAGTAACCGCCGTAACCAAATGACGGGTTGTTATAATGAGAGCCAATTCGAGGATCTAAGCCAACACCTTCAATTATGTGCTTTGCATCTAAACCATGTGCTTCTGCGTAACTATCAAGCTCATTAAAGTAAGCTACGCGCATCGCTAGATAGGTGTTCGAAAATAACTTAACTGCTTCTGCTTCGGTAGAATCGGTAAACAATATGTCAATATTTTCTTTTATTGCGCCTTGGGCTAGTAAATCAGCAAATACCTTAGCGCGTTCACTTTGTTCGCCGACAATAATACGAGAGGGATAAAGGTTATCATGTAATGCTTTACCTTCACGTAAAAACTCAGGTGAAAACATAATGTTTTCACAGCCAAGTTCTTGTTTAATATTTTCAGTGTAACCAACAGGAACAGTTGACTTAATAATAATTACAGCATTAGGGTTTACGGCCAAAACATCTTTTATAACCGCTTCAACAGACGAGGTATTAAAGTAATTGGTTTCTACGTCATAATCAGTTGGCGTGGCAATGATAACAAAATCAGCATCGCTATAGGCTAAGTTCTTATCAAGCGTTGCTTTAAAATCGATAGTTTTATTAGCTAAGAAGTCTTCAATTTCAACATCGACAATCGGCGATTTTTTTTTATTTAATAAATCGACTTTTTCTTTAACTATATCAACAGCAATTACTTCATTGTGCTGAGCTAACAACATTGCATTTGATAAACCTACGTAACCCGTACCTGCTATTGCTATTTTCATTCCATTTCCAACTTAAAGTTTACTCGAATGTTATCGATTTAATAGATATCGGATTATAAAAGATGGATAATCATTTATTAATCGTTTTCTTACATGTTTATGTAAATAAGCTCTTTGCAACCACCTAAGTCCCAGCTTCTTAATTAGAGGATGGTAATAATCTGGTTTAATAGCCGTTTGTGTTAAAAACCCGCCACAGGTGAGAATTAATGATAATTTAGGGCAGTGTTTTTTACAACCAATCGCAAACTCTTCCTGCATAGGTGTACCCATACCAACTACAACGTAGTAAGCATCAGATTTATTAATCTGTGTATAAATACTATCAAAGTTATCTTTAATAAAACCATGATGTTTATAAACAATATTTAAATCTGGAAATAATATTTTTAAGTTTTCACACGCTGAGTCAATTTCAGTTTCAGCGCCACCTATAAAAGCAACTTTGTACGCGTTTTCTGAAGCACAATTTAGAAAGTTTTTTCCAACTGATGATAAATCAAAACTCGCTCGAGATATTTTACTTTTCCTGCGTAAATTAGTTAAATGGCAAAGTGCCGTACCATCAACAAACCAATAATCGATTTCGTAAATTAATTGTTCATTGTTCGCAATTAACCTATAAGAAAAAGGATTAACAAAACTAACGATTCTAGCTACATCGCTTTCTTTTGATAAAACTTTAGAATCAAAGTCTTTAGAATCAAAAATTTTAGACTCTAAAGCTGAGTTAATAAAATTTCCCGCCATTTTTTTCTTCCGCCTTTTTCACATAAAAAATCATAATCAATTTTATTAAATATAAATTTGTTATTCGAATATTTAATAAGGGCACCCACAAGCCCGTAATCAACTTCCTCATTTATTTTTTTGTAAGGGTATAGCAATCCATACTTCAGCATCTTTAACTCAGATATAGCACTCTCATAATCTGTTAATGTATTACCAGATAGAACCTCTCTCGGCCCTGTCAAACAGTCTACACTAATGCAATCTTTACCCAAGATTAAAGCTTCGGCAAGTACATTCGGGTACCCCTCAAAATCTGAGTGTAAGATAAAACTATCGCAAGCTGCAATAATTGGAAATGGGTTTTCTTGATGGGAATAAAGTTTAATATCAGCATCACCGGCTTGAATTAATTGTTTAATATTATTTTCATTAGTTCCACTACCTATAATTATTAATGTATCGTTTCTTTGGCTCTTTTTTATATAATATTGAAAACTTAAAACAAGAGATTCAAACCTTTTTTGGTCAGACAAACGTCCACAAGCACAGAATAAATTGGAGTCTACATTACGTTCTCTAAATTCGTAGGCCCCTATATTTTTTTTTATTATTTCAATTGGGTAAGTGTTTTGGATAACATCTACTAAATTATTAGGAACCTTAAAAGCTTTAACAAGATCATTTTTAATCCCATAGGAGTTACATAAAACTTTATCTGCGAGAGGGTAATATTTACCAATTATTATTTTAGCTAACTTAAGAATTAAAGGAGAACGTGAGCCATATTGAGTAGATAGGTGGTTACGGACATTTATACATACCGGTATCCCTTTCTTCCTTGTAGCAATAATTGTTAAAACATTACTCCATTCTAGGAAAGAAATACATTTATCAATTTGATGACAACTTAAAATCTCTTTCAATGATTTAATTAAACTTAGTATACCAAACATTCGCTTATAGAAAAGACTACCATCTGATGTAGCTATAGAGATATAAAGAAAATCATACTTTTCGATTAAAGATAGTAATTCATTTGAAGGTTTATGTAATGATGTTATAAATATATTAATATCAGAAGAAATATAATTAGCAACTTTTAACATTTGCCTTTCAGCCCCCCCGTTTTCGATACGATCAATGACAAACAAATAATTTTTTTTCATAATATAAATAATCTAATTAAAAGGTATAAAGTTAATAGGAGGTGCTTAAGAGATATAAAACATAATCATACCTTGCCAAGTAACATAGTAAGCTGACGTTTCTGTCTGCCCTTTTTATTTGAAAAAAATCCCAATAGAAGTGGAAAGAAATAGAGCGTTTTATATTCTTCAGTGATGGACTCAGCCAAAGAGCCGATTAATAAGCTTAATAAACACCATAGTATAACTAGCTTAATAGGCGTTTCACTCTCTTTAAAAAATTTATATGTAGTGAATGAAATTAAATTAATGTAGTAAATCAAGCCAAAATAACCAAATTTAAACACATAAAAAAAGAGAACATTTTCAACTGGACCGTGATTTATTTTTAAGTAGGTATTTGATGGGCCAAAGCCGTCAAAGTTCTCTGATGTTAGAATGTTAATTGATAGAATAATTTCTCTAAAACGATGAGAGAATGTTGAAGAGAGTAAACCATCAATGGAACTAAAGGCATTAAATACGACTAAAAAGTCATCAAAAAAGTAGATTGTGATTACCAGAAAAACAATGAAAAAAATTGAAATAGTCAATATTATATCTTTAACCGTACCTTTCATGATTAAGTAATAGCCGACTAATAACACAAATAACACAAAACCAGTTTTACTCATAGTAAATGCAAAACCAATAAATAACAGTAACAATGTAGCTTTTTTATACTGAGTAAAGTCGACACATACAGTAAGTATCATACCTAAGATGAGGTATATTCCAAACATGGATGGATACCCAAAAAAACCACTAAACCTTAAAAAATGATATAAATTACCTTCATCTGATGTTCTCCCTTTATAAAGATCTAAAATAGGGTAACTAAATTGAAAGTAGACAAGAGATGAAAATAAAACCCCAAATAAAAGTAGTATTACTATAAAACGAGCAACACTCTCTAAACTATAAATCTCTGAAGCCTTCTTCCCAACAATAAAAAACAAACAAAAATACAATGGTTTAAAGCATTCAATAATATCTTTAATAAGAATTTTTTCTTGGTTTTTTAATAGTTTGAATAAAAAAACAAATGAAAAAAACAGTCCATAAATCACGTATTTTACAGCATTACTCTTAAAGCTGAATTTCAAAAAAAAGAAGCATAATAAAAAAAACAATAATGATAAAGGTAGAACTAATTCATTTTTTAAATTCATACCCAAAATTTTCATCGGCATAAAATAAATTAAAAGAATAGGAATAATAAAAGCTATTGTTGGGATCCTAATAGCTTTTAGGCTTATATTTTTCAAAATTAAACTCATAAGTTATTCGATAATAATAACGGCATATATTGTTATATAAGTAAGGTTTGTATTTAATAATAGGAGCCTTACTTCGTGGTTCTATAATATTAAAACTAATTGATTAAAATAGAAGTTCTAATTTTTCGTATATTGAGTCACTTGAATATTTTTTTAAGGCTATACTGGATATAGTTTTAACATCCGGTTTATGTAAAACTATAATATCTAACGCTTCATCAATTGAATCAATCAATGCGCCGGTCTCTCCATTAACAATAGCTTCCTTTACACCATAGCAGTTACGACCTATTGAATAACAGCCACAACAGCTAGCTTCCATATAAGCCAAACCTAATGACTCTTTAAAATTTGATAATAATAACATAAAGTGACAAACGTTAAATAAATTAGCAACTTCAATTGGTGATAAAGCACCTAAAAAGGTTACATTATCAATAATGTTTTTTTCTGATATATAGGCTTTAATGCTTTTAGAGTCTTTACCTTCTCCTGCTATGTACCAGTGGCAGTTTATATCTCTCTCTATTAGCTTCATAAAAACACAAGTCATGTCTTCGAAACCTTTACCCCATTCTAAACGGCAACAAGTGGCTATATTAATCAAATCATTGGGAGGAAATGCATTATTGTAAAATATTTTGGTATCGACTCCGTTTTTAATCACAATAATTCTTGCTTCGATATCAGTATAATCAGGGTGGTCTAATAAACTAGTTAAAAACTTTTCTTTCATATAATCAGATACCGCAATGACGTTTTTAGACGCCAAACACAATCTAATAAACTGTTCTTTATAGAATGTTGAACTTAGCAAAAACTCAGGTTCTGAACCATGTAAATAAATTAATGTATTTTTTGGCTTGTATAGTTTAATAAATAAACAAAATATTTTTTTATAAAACAGATCATTTATAATCACTTTATGATATTTTTTAGATTTGAATACATTGAGAAAGCTAAGGAATAACATTATCATTTTTGGGAGATTAGCATATGATCTATTGATAGAAACGTCCCATCCTCTAGCAGTTAAAGTATCAAATAACTGCTTAGCAATTATACCTGCACCACCAACGGTTGGGGGCTGTTCTTGACTCAGGATAAGTATATTTTTTTCCATTTTACTTCTCATTAAATAAAATATTGATAGGATTTATATTTTATAAATTTGATGGCATATAATTAAAGGTGTTTACTTGTGTAATTAATATTTATTAAACTTTTAATTTCAAAGATATAGTTTGATTCCTACGTACAGACAAAGATAATGTATTAGAAATTATTTTCCTATAGCTGCATCTTAAATAAAGCTATTTTTTTTACTTTTTGAATCAAGTTGATAGTAAACTTCAGATTCCATTCAAAAGGAATTGCATATAGCCAATAAACCAATATTTTTTGTATTTTACTATAACCGAATAATTCTAGAGACTTAGATTCTTTTAATAATTCTAATACCTTATAAAACGCTTTGTTATAATTATCATCTTGATAATATGGGGTTAAAAAAATCAGATGGCAAACATGTGTGGCTCTATATCTTATAATTTTATCTCTGTAAAACGATGTTCTACTAGAATCTGAAAAGTATTCTAATAGAATATCTATAGCATCGAATATTTGATGCACTTTTAAACTAAGCTTCGTATGAGTAATGCTGCTATTACATTCGACATAATGAACAAACGCTTTATCTAATTTTCCAACTCTTGTTGACTTGGTAATAATACGAGGCAGGGTCGCTAAGTCTTCACCAAAATCCAGCTCGCAAGGAAAAAAAACTTCTTCGAATAAAGAACGCCTAAATAGCTTGTTCCAAACGGCAACAATACCATCACCTGAAAAAACACCTAATAAATATTTATTTTGTGAAAAAACATCACTGTAGCCTTCCAAATCAGAACAATACTCAATTGGCTTATTCAACCGCTCTCGATAATAATCACTCACAACTATATCTAAATTATAGTTTGAAGCATGCAGATACAATAATTCGCAAGTACTTTTATCTATCCAATCATCAGCATCTAAAAACAATAAATATTCACCATAAGCATTTTCAACTAAGCAATTACGAGATGAAGAAACACCTTTATTTATATTGTGTATTACTTTGACTTGATGATTAGCTTTTGCTATTACATCTAAAATGAACCTAGTTTCATCACTAGAACCATCATTTACTACAACAATTTCAATATCTTTTAATGTTTGATTTAAAACACTTGTTAAACATGATTCGATTGTTTTTTCTGCATTATATACAGGGATTAAAACACTTACTTTCATAGTTATTACCCAATAGAAACTTTAAGCCAATCGTCAGGTATTAAGTCATTACACACTTTGCTTTTCATCCATTGTTCTGGAGTAATAACAACCTTATTAGAGTTATTATTCAACCAAGCCCCCCACCAACTGAATGAACTATTAGCAATAATATTATGCTTGCATAAACTCATAAGCTGAAGATCACGGAATGATTTTTCATTCTCATTCCAATCTACATAAACGGCGTTAGTTAGCTTTAAGTTTTCTTTACACCATTCAATATCATTTGAAAAAATAACGTAAAATGGACTTATAATGTTATTTTCTATTTTTTCAATAGCACTGCGGTAGTATTTAATCCCACATATGCCACCAAATTCAGGATGATTGATATAATCCCCCCTCCTTATATGAATGGATACTGAATTTAGGTTCTCCATTGTATTTATTAATAATAAGTTCTTCTTTTCTGTAATAGGAGGGAAAATCAATTTACTTTTTATTTCTGATTCTAAATGTTCAAAATATTTATAGCTTTGCCAATAACCTCGATAATACGTTGCCTCATGCACATTACCCAATAACCGAGGAATAAATTTATACTCTTCATTTTTTTGCTCAATCAATTCGTGATTATTACTTAGCCCTAATTTACGTTGTATTTTTCTAAATAGCCCTGCATCACCAGACGAAATATAATTTTTTTCTTGCAGAGTGCAATAATTTTCATTAATAGAGAATACTTTTTCTAACTCATACCCATTATGTAACTCATAGCTATCAAAACGTAAAATATCTAGTTTAATGACTTCGTTAAATTTAGTTTTTAAAGAATAATAAAAAGCATACTGAAATAACTGATTTCCTACTCCACCTATTATATTAACTATTTTCATTTGATACTCTCTTATTTAATTCTATATGTGCTTGAATAGGCATAATTACAGATAATAAAGCCAAACTCGCACAAGTTGCTAAAATAACACCACTTGAACCCATCCCCAGGTTATTAACACAATAAATTGATAAGGGTATATTGATAACAGCTCCAAATATTGATAAATATAACTGCCATTTTAACTTACCAATTGCATTTAAAAAGCTCATATATAGATCACCGTATATTCGAATTAAAACAAACACACCGAAAAAAAAGAATAAATATGGAGGGTATTCTAAAGAACGAGCTAGCCAAAATTGAGTAACCCACTCTCCTAAAATGATGGCTAAAATAATAATAAAAGTCACGATAATAAAAAGATAGTTAAGGTTTTTGATGGTTTTTTTAATCCAAACAATATCATTTTTAATAAATGCATCTGTATAAAGAGGTGTTAAAGGGGCTGACACTAAATACCACATGACGATAAAAGCTTGAAATAACTGCGCTACGATGCTGTATGAGGTTACTGCTTCAGGACCCAATAAGTTTGTAATTATTAAGTTATCTGTTGAAAAGATAATAATCACACACAGTTGTATTATAAAAAACTCAATTCCAAGGCCCGCGATAGCCTTAACGTTATTAACTTTAAAATTTTTAACATGAGGTCTTAGTTCTTTTCTACTATAAAAAAATATAAATGTAAAAATAATTCCAACAAGTAAATTGGAAAATCCATAAATAAAAGCCACTAGCAACAACGAAGAGTTACCATAAGAGTCAGCTAAGATGATTAAGGATATTACTATACTTTGATATAATACGTTAGTTAATCCAATTAAAGCAGACTGATGGACGGCAAACAGTAGTTGTTTATACAAACCAATAACAAAGTTACTTAATGTAAAAAAAAAGACTACTAAAATGACTTTTTGTAGATAACTTTCTTCTAAAAAAACAATATTTAAAGTGTGGGTCAAATTAACGGTATAAATACCAAATCCACCTATTATTAAAAGAAAAATAGTTGCACCAATAATGAGGATGTATGCTGCAGATATATATTCTTTTGCAAGTATCAGATTATTATTCGACATAGCCTCAGTTAAACGAATCTTCAAGCCATTACCAACACCCACATCGAAAGTATATACCCAAGACATAACTGAAAATATTGTAATCCAAACACCATAATGTTTCTCTCCTAAATAGTTGAGCACTATCGGGATTGATATGTAACTTAGAAGCATGCCCAATATTTTAAATAGCAGCCCCCAAGATATATTTTTCTTAAGGACTAAATTTCTATTTATATTGATATTCACGTTATACAATTAATAATTTGGAGAGTGCAATTATTTCTTTTTCAATATCATTCTGATGATTACCTACAAATAAACCATGTTTATCAAGGTATTCTGCGGCCTCTAAAGTTCCTGAGACTTCGTAGTCGAAGTATTCAAGAACCTCTGTATTTTTAAGGAAGTTACCTGTCACAATTGGGCGACATTCAATGCCATTTTTAGTTAATAACTTAACAAGTTCAGCTCTATTATATGGTGCATTTTCTTTTATAATTAATGAGAAGCCGAACCAACTACTATTGCCGGTTTCTTGTTGAATATTTAAGAAAGAGTGGTTTGAAAACAAACTTTGAAATAACTTTGCATTTTGGCGGCGTGTTTCGATAAAACTTGGCAGTTTCTTAAGTTGTTCAATACCTATTGCACCACTCATTTCTAAAGGACGGACATTATAGCCTGGTAGCATAAATTTAAATGATTCCTCAAATGCATCATCACTTTTTTCACCGCTAACTTTATTAAATTTAGGTAAATTACGTGTCCAGCCATGAGCTCGTATGCAAAGTAGAATATGGTAAAGCTCTTCATCATCAGTAACAACACACCCCCCCTCCATTGTTGCAATATGGTGAGAAAAGAATGAGCTATACGTTCCCATTTTACCGAATGTACCTGCTTGCTTGCCATCGATGGTTGCCCCCATAGATTCGCAGTTATCTTCTAAAATAAAAATATTGCGTTCTGCAATAATTTCATTCATACGAATGTAATCGTTCGGGTTGCCAAGCAAATTAACCGATAAAATCGCTCTAGTCTTATCAGTGATTGCTGCTTCTAGTTTATCTAAGTCCATATTTAATGTTTGTCGATCAATATCTACAAACTTTACTTTTAAACCATACTGCTGAAGCGGAAAATAAGTAGTCGACCATGAAACAGCAGGAACAATTACTTCATCCCCACGTTTTAGTTTCAACGACTCGTTTTTAGTAAAAAATAACGCCGCAATCATTAATAAATTTGCTGTTGAGCCAGAGTTAACCATTAGCGCATATTTAGAGCCAAAAAATTCTGCAAAATCTTTTTCATACTGCGCAACTTCTTTTCCCATAGTAAACATATCTGAGTCTATAACTCTTTGAATCGCCGAGTACTCATTTTCGTCCCATGTGCTGCTTGCTAGTGCATAATTAGTCATTACAATACTCACTTAAATAAAATTTATATGTTTTTTGGATACCAGTTTCTAACTCGGTTTTATAACTCCAGCCAAATTCTTTTAGTTTTTTATCATCTATTAGCTTTTGTTTCATACCTACAGGTTTGGTTAAATCGTGTTTAAATTTTCCTTTATAGCCAACCACATTTGAAACGGTTTGATAATACTCATTTATAGTAAAATCAGTACCTAGGCCAACATTTAAATTTTGAGGCATTTTTTCAAAGTTATTTATTGAATAGAAAATAAAGTCGGCAAGATCTTCGGCATACATAAACTCACGTCGGGCCTCGCCATCACCCCAAATATCTATTTCTTTTAGATTATTTTTCTTCGCTTCATCGATTTTTCTGATAACTGCAGGGATCATATGAGAATGATTAGGATCAAATTTATCAAAACGACCATACAAGTTACACGGAATAATCGTTTTATATAGTAAATCAGAATTTTCTTTACAAATGTACTCGCATAATCGTGTACTAGTCACTTTTGCTAGCGCATAACCTTCATTTGTTGGCTCTAATTCACCTTTTAAAATTAAATCTTCTGCCAATGGATTCAACGCATCACGAGGATACATGCAAGAGCTACTTAAATTTAAAAATTTAGTTATGCCACTAGCATTAGCCGCAGTCAGAATATTAAGTCCCATCTGCATATTATCAACCAAAAATTTAACGGGTTGCGCCATATTAGCCTGAATACCGCCGACGATACCTGCGGCATGAATTATCATATCGGGTTTGTATGTATTTATGTACTGCCTAACTGAATTTGCATCAAGGAGATTTAGTTCTGTGCTACTTGGTGATAAAAAATCATGATCATGCAGCTTTGCAATTTCAAGAATATTTCTGCCAACCATTCCATTAGCACCAGTTAATAAAATTTTCATAAAATTTAAGCCTATTCAACAGCAACAGAAGTAATGTAGCCATGGTTTTTTAAAATAGCATGCTGCTTAGCTTTATCTAAATCACTAGATACCATTTCAGCACACATTTCTTCTACCGTTATTTGTGGTACCCAACCAAGTTTGGCCTTAGCTTTTGATGGATCTCCAAGTAGTGTTTCAACTTCAGCAGGACGGAAGTAACGTGGGTCAACTTTAACTATTACATCGCCTACTTTGAGCGCAGGAGCGTTATTACCGGTAATAGCTTTAACGGTAGCTACTTCGTCTATACCTTTACCACTGAATTCTAGTTCTATACCCGCTTCTTTAGCTGATAAATTCACAAACTCACGCACACTGATTTGTTTACCTGTAGCAATAACAAAATCATCTGCAACATCTTGTTGCAACATCATCCACTGCATACGAACGTAATCTTTTGCATGACCCCAATCTCTTAACGCATCGATATTACCAAGGTATAAACAACTCTCTAACCCTTGTGAAATATTAGCAATGGCACGGGTAATTTTGCGTGTTACAAACGTTTCACCACGGCGAGGCGATTCGTGATTAAACAAAATACCATTACACGCATACATACCGTAAGATTCACGGTAATTCACTACAATCCAATACGCATACATTTTAGCAACAGCATAAGGTGAGCGAGGATGAAACGGCGTTGTTTCCTTTTGTGGTGTTTCTTGAACTTCGCCATAAAGCTCGGAAGTTGACGCTTGATAAAACTTAGTTTTTTTCTCTAAACCTAAAAAGCGGATAGCTTCTAAAAGGCGAAGTGTACCCATAGCATCAACATCTGCCGTATACTCAGGGCATTCAAACGAAACCGCAACATGAGACTGCGCACCTAAGTTATATACTTCATCTGGCTGCACATCATTTATAATACGCGTTAAATTAGAAGAATCTGTTAAATCACCATAGTGAAGAAAAAACTTTTGATTTTTTTCATGATTATCTTGATAAATATGATCAACACGCTCAGTATTAAGTGAAGATGCACGGCGCTTAATACCGTGTACCTCATAACCTTTTTCTAATAAAAGCTCTGCGAGGTAACTGCCATCTTGGCCTGTTACACCGGTAATTAATGCTACTTTTGATTGTGTCATATCTAATTCCTAATTCTGATGTAAAAGATGTTATTTTTTTAACAACTCTAATAATTCTTTGGTTTTTTCTTGCATTAAAGCAACATTCCCTTTCGCTTCAACATTAAGTCTAACTACCGGTTCGGTATTTGACGTTCTTAAATTAAAGCGCCATTCAAAACTACCTCTCTTATTTACAGTTTTAAATGATAGACCTATACCGTCGGTATAATCGATATCAACAGCTTGTTCTTTATAATGATTTAAAACTCGCTCTATCGCTAACTTCGGATTTTCTAGTTTTAAATTTATCTCACCTGAACTCGGAAAAGCTGCAATACAGTTTTTAACCATCGCTGATAATGTTTGTTTTTTGACTGATAATAGCTCTGCAACTAACAACCATGGGATCATGCCACTATCACAATAGGCGAAGTCACGAAAGTAATGGTGAGCACTCATTTCTCCACCATAAACAGCATCTTCCTTGCGCATCCGTTCTTTAATAAATGCATGCCCTGTTTTTGACATAATAGCTTCGCCATTATTCTGCTTAATAATTTGCTCTGTGTTCCAAATTAAACGGGGATCATAAATTATTTTCTGTTGTTTTACATTTTCGTTGGAATCTTTTTTCAAAAACGCTTCTGCTAATAAGCCTACTATATAATACCCTTCGATGAACTCGCCTGTTTCATCGAATAAAAAACATCGATCAAAGTCACCATCCCACGCTATACCCATATTCGCGCCGTGCTCGCGAACTGCTTTAGCGGTATCTTCTCTATTTTCTATCAGTAAAGGGTTAGGGATACCATTAGGGAAATTACCATCCGCTTCATGTTGCACTTTAATAAACTCTATAGGAATACTGAATTTACTAAAGGCTAATTCTAACGCATCAACAACATGACCCGCTGCACCATTGCCTGAATTAACAACTAATTTAAGTGGGGTAATATTTTGTGGTGAAACATATGTTAGCAAATGCTCAACATAAGAATCTAAATTAGAAATTTGTTGATAATGCCCTCTTGATCTTACTTGCTTAGTTGAGCGGTTATCTTTCCATGGCTGACTTTCAGCAAGGGCTTTAATTGCATTTAAGCCGGTATCACCACTAATCGGCTTAGAGTCTTCTCTAACCAATTTCATGCCATTATAATTCATCGGGTTATGACTAGCAGTTACTTCAACACCACCACACATGCCTAAGTTTTTTGTGGCAAAATAGATTTCTTCAGTACCCGTCATACCGATATCAAAAACATTAACACCTTCATCAAGCAGTCCATTAGAAAATGCTAATTTTAGTGCTTCTGAGGTTAAACGAATATCGCCACCTACAACAATTTTTTTAGGTTTGAGGTAAAGTGCAAAAGCTCGACCTATACGATAAGCTACCTCGTCGTTCAGTTCTTCACCTAATTTCCCACGAATATCGTACGCTTTAAAACAAGTTAATTCAGTCATATTATATCGCTTACACTCGTCCATAACGGTCATCAAAACGTACAATATCATCTTCGCCAAGATATGAACCTGATTGAACTTCTATTATTTCCAAAGGTAATTGGCCGGGATTTTCCAGTGCATGAACCACACCAATAGGTATGTAAGTAGATTCATTCTCTGTTACTAGGAAGGTGTTATCGCCATTTGTTACTTTTGCCGTTCCTGTTACCACTATCCAGTGTTCAGCTCTGTGATGGTGCATTTGAATCGATAGCTTTTCACCAGGTTTAACCGTTATCCGTTTAACTTGGTAGCGAGTGCCATTATCAATAGAGTCATATTTACCCCAAGGACGATAAACTTCACGATGATTTTTAAACTCGCCTCTACCTTCTGCTTTTAATTGTTCAACAATTTTCTTTACATCTTGTACTTTATCTTTACTTGCCACAAGTAATGCATCTTTTGTATCGACAATAACTAGGTTATCGATGCCAACCGTTGCAATTAACCTTTCGTTACCCTGAATTAAACTGTTAGTTGTTTCATGATTTATGCTGTCACCAAAAACAGTATTACCGTTGGCATCTTTGTTATTTACATCCCATAATGCAGACCAAGAACCAATATCACTCCAGCCTGCATCTAATGGTACAACAACTGCATCTGCTGTTTTTTCCATCACGGCATAATCAACTGATTCATCAGGACACTTTTCGAACTCTACTTCATCAATTCGTATAAAGTCAGCATCATTTGATGTATTTGCCAATGCTTTTTCACATGCTTGATAAATATCGGGCCTAAATTTCTTTAGCTCATCTAAATATCGGCTTGCTTTCATTAAAAACATACCACTATTCCAATAGTGCTCTTTACCATCAAAGTATTGTTCTGCTAAAGCTGCACAGGGCTTTTCAATAAATGAATCGACACAATAACCAATATTATCAACTACTTGGCCACGTTTAATGTAACCGTAGCCAGTATGAGCCTCTGTCGGCACAATACCAAAAGTTACCAACTTATTATTTTCAGCTAGAGGGATCGCATTTTTAACTGCCTCAACAAACGCGGCTTGATTTTGAATTACGTGGTCTGCTGCTAAAACCAGAATTAAATCATCTTCTGAGTCTATGACAATTTTCGAAGCTAAAGCTATTGCAGGTGCGGTATTTCGACCAACTGGTTCTAAAACAATTGCGCCAGATTTTGCTATAGTCCGCAATTGTTCAGCAACGATAAACCGATGTTCTTCATTACATATTACAATAGGTCTTGTAACAGATAAACCTGAAAGCCTTTGTATGGTTTGTTGTAGCATTGTTTCATCACCATTTAACGCGAGAAACTGCTTAGGATATAAGGAACGACTTAATGGCCATAGCCTTGAGCCGGAGCCTCCGGCCATAATAACAGGTGTGATCATATAAAATTTCCGTTTAAAATCATTTTTTTAACTATTTATTATTTAAAAATAAATCAGCATTTCTATTTTCTTGAAAATACCACTTGCTGTGTTTATGGATATTTTCATTCTCAAGAAGGTCTTTTTTAGTGAACCACGTATATTTGGAATGCTGCTTAAGCGGTAATGAAGCTAGCTCACCTTTAAACGTTATTTCATAAGCAAGCACGATATAATGAGTTGAAAAGTCGTCTTCTGAAAAATTATCCTCATAGAAATGCTGATACAATCCTATAAAATTTGCGTTTGCAGCCCCGATCCCTAACTCTTCTCTTAGAAGCCGTTTAAATGCATATTCAAAGGGTTCATCTTTTAACACTCTACCACCAGGAACAAACCAAAAGTTTTGGGCTGGCCGATTTGTTCGTTTACCTAGTAATACACTTCCTTGATCGTTTCGAACAACTAAGTCAATCGATATTAAAGGTGTAGATTCAACTATTTTTTTAAAATCTGTTAGGGATAATTTCATAAATTCACACAAAAATTAATTTTTTAAAATAATAAGTGTTAGTGCGTATTTCATTAAACTAATTTTATAATCAGTTTGAATCTGATTACTCATCGTACTTCCAACTAAAATGCCGAGCATACTTATTATAAAGAATAAACATCAACACAAATAACGCCAACTCAATACTTTCAGGTACTTGAAAATATTCACCTAACACACCTAATATTGACATAAGTGCTGAAGCTATTGAAATAACCACTAGTGTTTGTCGTGAAGACAAACCTGCGCGTTGTAATATGTGGTGTAAATGATCTCGGTCTGGCTTAAAAGGAGATTTACCTTTACGGTATCTGCGTATAACTATGGCGAGCATATCCATTAAGGGTATGGCACATATCCATAATGCAGTTACTGGCCTAAACGATGCGCTTTCGCCTTGCGTGCCGATGGTTAATAGCCATATAACGCTTAAGCCAATAAACATGCTACCGGCATCGCCCATAAATATTTTTTTGCTATAACTTTTGAAAAAACCTAAATTGAAAATTAAATAAGGCAAGGTTGCAGTAGCTAAAATTAATGGATAGCTTAAGTAACTCTTATTGCCGCTTATTAAAAATAATATCGCAATGGCGGTAAAGGTATTTAAACTTAAGCTGCCAATTAAACCGTCAATGCCATCAACCATGTTATAAGCATTAATCACCACAATAATGGCAAAATAAGTAAATACAATACCTATAGGGCCCAGATCAATATCACCAAAACTAAATAAGTTGCCTAAGTTTGATATATAACCACCTACGCCATAAATCATTAAACTGGCAATAATAACTTGCCCAACAATTCGAATGCGTACTTTAAGATCGAATTTGTCATCCAATGCGCCAATAAACACCATCATCGCAGAGGCAACTAAGTACATACGTAATTCTAAGGTATTAGGCAACCAAATTAGGCTGGCCGCTAATACTGCAGCAAATATTGAAATGCCGCCAATCAGTGGCACTTGTCCGTCATGGTGTTTACGTGCATTGGGTTTGTCTACTAAGCCAACATCAATGGCGATAGGTTTGAACACTTTTATTGCAATGAAAGCAAAGCAGAAGGCAGTTAAGGCAGCAATTATCATTATATATACTCCTATTTACTTGTAACTTCGGCTGTAACTTTAGCCGCAGTAGTCGAACCTGATATTGGCTCGGCTACTTGCTTAGCACTATTTGAATGGTTAATGTCATCTTTATTATTACCTTTATTAGAAAAGTAACGCACTAACACTATTAACACCGATAAAATGCCACCTAACATAGTACCTAGCACAACAATTAAAGCTCGTTTAGGTTTTGCTTTTTCTTCTGGTGCATTGGCAGGGTCAATGGTTTTTAACACATATTCTAGTGATACTTCAGCCAACATGATGGTTTTGGTTTGTTGCTCAATTAACTGATAGAACACCGTTTGCATGTCTGCTAGTTGAGTTTCTTGCAGCTTAGTCGATAAATAATCAATACTACGTTGCGCTTCGGCTTTATCCTGATCGCGCATCGCGGCGTTAATATCACTTACTAGCCATAATAACCACTGTGTGGCAATTTCTGGTGAGTAATGCTCTATAGTTAGGGTGACCATGCCTGTTTCTTTATCCACTGCCACCACTAAAATATCTTTAAACGCTTGATAAGCTTCCCATGAAGAAGGTTCTGGCTGTTTTGGCGCTTCGACTTCTCGTAACCATGTTTTAGTTGTTGCGTTATAAACGTCGTCATTAAATATCAGTGTATTTGTTTGAGCATTCCAATTTTCAGCCGCTATTAAAGGCACTAACAACTGGTGTTTATTAATGAATTTTTCTAGAAATACTCGAGATTTTAACACTTCAAGCGCAAGGCCTGTTTTATCGGTGCCGCCACCGCCAAGATTAATACCGGCAAGGCTTGCTAAACCACCAAACTGACCAGCCATTTTCGCTAGCCCGCTTGCACCACCTTGTTCACTTGCTGGCGCTAGCAACGTTGTGGCTTGGTATATATTGGGTTGATTAATCGCATAGATAATTGATGAGATGGCGAACAAGCCACTAATAGCAATAATTAATAGTTTGCCTGACCATATAGCATACCAAAGCTCTGCCAGGTCAATTTCGTCGTCTTCGGGAAGGTGTTGTTGCTGATGATATTCGTTTGAATTCATTGCTTCGACTTCATTTGAAGTACTTCCTTGCAATTTATGACTTTTCACAATAACTCACATTTACGTTCATTTGATTATTATTCCTATGGGCGATTAGCTCGAAACTTTACTTTAAATGCCCAATTGTAGCGTATTATAACAAGATATTTGTATTTTTTAATAGTGGTTTATTGGTTTTATTTAAATTGCTTGTCAATTTTTGTGTTATTTATTTAAACGAAAATATTTGACTATTTTAAGTTTACTGGCTGGTTGGGCTTTTGCCCTTTTTTGTTATATGTTCGTTTTGTGGTTGTCGGACTGAAGTAGCTTTAAGTTTACTTAGTCAAGAACTTGATATACCACGGCATTGCTTTGTCTATGCCTTGCTGAATACGGTATTCTGGTTGATAACCGATAAGTTCTTTAGCCTTTGATATATCAGCCTGAGAATGGCGTACGTCTCCAATTCTAAAATCTTGATATATAGCAGCTTTGGTATAACTCACATCATTAGCAGCTAACGCAGAAGCTAAGCTTGAAAATAATTCATTAAGTGTTGTTCTATCGCCTAGCGCAACATTATATATTTGGTTTTTGCCTTCCTCATTCGCTGTGGCAGCTAATATATTCGCTTGTACGGCATTTTCTATAAAACAAAAATCACGACTGGTTTCACCATCACCATTAACAAACAAGTCTTGGTTTTCTATCATCGCTGCTGTCCACTTAGGAATGACCGCAGCGTAAGCTCCATCAGGGTCTTGGCGTTTACCAAATACATTGAAGTAACGCAGGCCTGTGGCATTTAAGCCGTAGGTTTTATTAAATACATCAGCATAAAGTTCATTAACATATTTAGTCACGGCATAAGGTGATAGTGGCTTACCAATATTTGCTTCAACTTTTGGTAACGCGGGGTGATCGCCATAAGTAGAACTTGATGCGGCATAAACAAAAGTGGCTACTTTAGCGTCTTTTGCTGCGGTTAACATATTAACAAAACCTGTAATGTTGGCAGAGTTGGTTAAAATAGGATCAGCTATAGAGCGAGGCACCGAGCCAAGCGCCGCTTGGTGTAACACATAGTCAACGTTAAGATTGTTAATAGTTAAGGCTTGCTGACAGTCATCAAAATTTCTAATGTCGCCTTTAATGAAAGTAAAGTTATGCCATTGCTGTGCTGATACCTCAGATTTTACTTCGTCTAAGTTACGTTGGTGACCGGTAGCAAAGTTGTCTAAACCGATAACTTCTTGATTCAATAGTAATAATGTTTCTAGAAGGTTTGAGCCAATAAAACCTGCAACCCCAGTAACAAGCCAAACTTTTGGCACTTGTTTAAGCTGCTTTTGTACTTCTTCATATTTTGACATTATTACTTCCATTTAATTTTAAATATTAAGTTTTATTGTATTCGCTGTACGGTTGTCGGACTAAAGTCCGACCTACAAAACAATCACCTCAACCTATATTATCACCCGTGTGTTCGATGTAGGTTGAGCCTTCGGACTGCATTGCTGATTTAACCGCTACGCTATAAACGCATGTCTACTGACTCTTTTGGTAGTATATATTTTAGGTCATAAAGTACATGGTGTTGTTTACCTAGTTTGCGAATTTCGTCAACACCTAAGCTCTTAAATTGATTATGTGCTACCGCCAAAATAATAGCGTCGTAATGACCAGCTTCGGGTTTTTCTGTCAGGCTTAAATTATATTCGTGCTCGGCTTGTTCGCTTGAACACCAGGGGTCAGTAATATCAACATTCATGTTGTATTCTTTGAGCTCACTGACGATATCAACAATTTTGGTATTGCGTAAATCAGGACAGTTTTCTTTAAAGGTTAGGCCCATAATTAACACATTGGCACCTTCTACCTGAATACGTTTGTGTAGCATGTTTTTGACTAACTGAGAGACAACATAAGCGCCCATACCGTCATTTAAACGCCGACCAGCGAGTATCATTTCAGGGTGGTAACCTACTGATTGCGCTTTATGTGTTAAGTAGTAGGGATCAACACCAATACAATGACCACCGACTAAACCGGGGCGAAAGGGCAGAAAATTCCATTTTGTGCCCGCAGCTTCAAGTACTTCTAAGGTGTCGATATTGAGTTTGTTAAATATAATAGACAGCTCGTTAATTAAGGCAATGTTAACGTCGCGTTGTGTATTTTCAATAACTTTTGCGGCTTCTGCAACTTTGATTGAACTCGCCTTATAGGTGCCTGCAATGATAATAGAGCGATATAAGTTATCAATAATTGTCGCTATTTCAGGCGTTGATCCAGAGGTAACTTTTAAAATACTAGTCACTCTGTGCTCTTTGTCACCGGGGTTAATACGTTCAGGTGAATAACCCGCATAAAAGTCTTTATTGAACACTAAACCCGATTTTTTTTCGACTACGGGAATACAAGCTTCTTCAGTTGCACCTGGATAAACCGTTGACTCATAAATAATAATGTCATTTTTACTGATCACTTTACCTAACATTTCGCTAGCTTTAAGTAATGGTGTTAGGTCGGGCTGTTTATGCTGGTCGATAGGCGTTGGTACGGTAACGATATAAACGTTGGAGTTTTTCAAGTCATCGGGTTGGCACGAATAACTTAGCTTGGTTGTTTCAGCTAATTCTTCATCACTAACCTCAAGGGTACTGTCTGAGCCATTATTTAATTCAGTAATACGTGCTTGATTGATATCGAAACCTAAGGTTTGATATTTCTTTCCAAACTCTACTGCCAGTGGTAAACCAACATAGCCTAAGCCTATTACGGCTATTTTTACATCATTTAAATCACGTGTCATTTTGGGAGTCCTTTACCTTTAATCGCGGTTATTAAAAAAGTTATAAGTTATTAGCTGTCCGTAGAATAAAACCTTCTGTTTAAAGTTTACTTGTCGGTTGATGTTTTTATCATCAGGTTTTAAGAGACAGCTGTCAGTTTGAAGTTTTGAGCTGTCATATTTAAAGAAAAATAGCTTTCAGATTACTTGTTTGTTTGGCTTTTATCCTATTAGGTTTTGTATTCGCTGTGCGGTTGTCGGACTAAAGTCCGACCTACAAAACAATTGCCTAAACCTACATGATCACCCGTGGGCTCGATGTAGGTTAGACTTTAGTCCATCAGGTTAAATACCGCTGATTGCTGCAACAGCTACAGCCGCATTATAAATAATTTGTGTGGCTGTTGACCATAATGTTAGGTCATTCATATATTCAGAATCTAACGGCACTACAATGGTGTCGCCTGGTTTTAATCCGCCATCTACTGCGCCAGCAAACCAGTTACTTTCTTCAACCATTTTAATACTACCACTGGCCGATATAACGTAAATACGCTCGGCGTCAGCACGTTTTTTAATACCACCACTTTGCACGATATAATCTTCAGTCGACATTGTATTATTATATAAATGTGATGATCCCACCTGAACTTGGCCAATAACATTAACTGAATTTGTCTTAGTCGGTACATAAAGTACGTCTCCGCCTTCTAGTAACACATCATTATTATTTGAAGCCATTAAACTGGGTAGATTAATCACTAAACGCCCTACTGGCTCTAATTTGGTAATATCGGCTAATATTTTTTGACCATCGTCGTAAGATGCTGAGCCACCTTGCTCGGTCAAAGACTTAGAGGCCATTTCAATACGTAAGTCGCCAGCAAGCTTAATTAAATTTTTCTTTTCTAGTTCTTTTAACTTTATGCGAGTAAATACTGACGCATCAGGGTGAGCATATTGGGTTAAACCGCCGGCTTTACTGACTAAGTCAGCTAAGGTTTCACCACGACTAATAGTATATTTTCCAGGAAAGACAAACTCACCTCGTAATTCAACCACATGATTTTCACTCCAGGCCGGAATTTTATGTACATTCAGTCGATCTTTACTTTGCAAAGCAATATCGAAAACTTCATCTTTTTTTAAGGCTAAGCCTAGGTCGACCTCTAAAGAAATTTTTGTCGCACCTTTCAAAGTAAGTTTATTGCGAGTAACTTCTGCTCGTGCTAAGTAAGCCGACTCTTTCACGCCACCAGCGGCGGCTAATAAATCACTCACTTTTGCATTTTTCGCTAGCGGATAAACACCAGGAAATTTAACTTGGCCATCTACTTCAATCAGTTGAATAGGCTGGCCAGAAGCACCTTGTTGACGTAACTTTCTTAGCACTGGCGCTAACAAACGATTACGAGAAAACAAGCCCATTTCACGAATATCGACTTCGTCGTCTAAACTACTATTGGTCATCTGTACTAAAGATTGATTGGCTAAACGCCCTGCTTCTTCAGTTACATCAGTGTCTGTTGCATATTGTGATGAACTGTCGCCATATTTTTCCCAAAACAATTTTTCTTTATGTGACGTTTTAGCCTGTTGCCGCTCTTTGGCAAAAAGTTGCTCTTGGGTAAAAGCCAATTGGTCTAATGATATTTTTTCATCCAGCTGCTTAGTAACATTAGCAAATATCAATAGTTTGTCGTTAGGTAATAAGACAAGGTTATCAACTGGGTTAGGTGTTGATTTATTAAGCGCCTTGGCTAAATTAAATTGTAATACTTCAATATTTCTCGCTTGGTCCTTTTGACGCACAATTAAGCCGTAACTTAAATCGGCAGAAGGCAAGATATGAGAGTCTAAATTAGGTAATAAATCAGCTACTTTAAGACCTTGTTGCCATTGATATTTGCCTGGGCGTGTTACGGCACCAATAATGGTAATTGACTGGTCATACATACCCGAGCTTTTTAACACCCGAATATAGTCACCGCTTTTTAGTAATTGTTTACGCGCTTTGCTATCCGTTAGGTCAATATTCATGATGCTAAGTAAGCTATGTTGATTATAGCGTTCTACCATGGTTGATTGCGGATAAGCAGACGGTAATAAACCACCTGCCATTTCAATAATTTGATTGAAGTTATCACCAGCCTTTAGCTCGTATATAGCCGGACGCCTAACTTCACCCCGTATTGACACATTTTTACTTTGAGTTGGAATGAAAACCACATCGCCAGATTGCAACAAAATGTCGCTTGAAGAATCACCGTTTATGAGCAGGTCATATAAATCAACAGTTTGTACTATTTTGCCCGCGCGTTTTACTTCAATATTACGTAATGAGCCAATATCGCTAACCCCACCGGCAGCAAAAATAGCGTGCGTAACACTTGAAAGTGAACTTAAGGTGTATGGGCCTGGTTTGTAGGCGTCACCTAAAACAAAAATACGCATAGAACGTAATTCAGCTAAACTGACCACCACGTTTACACCTATGATGCGTTGTTGAATTCTTTCAGCTAGAAATTTTTTCATTTCAGCAAACGCTAAGCCAACCACTTTTATCGGTCCAACATCCGGAATAAGTATATTGCCCTCGCGTGTTATCGGCAGTATGTATTCGGCATTTTCTTTACCATATATTTGTATCGACAATTGGTCGCCAACGCCCAATATATAGTGATTAGGAATAGCAATGTCCATAGTAGGGGTAAAGGTGCTGGGCGCATTCGAAAAAACGTCGATACCAAATCTTGTTAGTGGCTTAAATAATTCAGTGTCACTTTCAAACTCAATAACCTCTGCTTGCCCTACCACATTATTTTCAACTGTAGATCTTGGCACAACGGGTGTAGATGATAATTGTGTTTGTTGGTTGCTACCCGATATTTGCCCCATAACCGCATCGAGATCAACACCCATGTTTTGCGCTAATGCCTGCTGCTGAGATTTAGGTAAGTTTTTAAATTGCTCTATTTGCTGCTGGCTAATTTGCGCCGCGATAGCACTAAAAGAGAATGTAAAAACGACGAGAAGGCTTGTCAGTTGACGAATAAAATGCATCATTGGCGCGTATTTCTTCCTATATACGGGGGACATAACTTAGATATAAAGTTAAACAGCATCGAGTTTATCAGTAAGTGTACTTTGATTACAGTAACTTTTTTAGCCGTTTATATTTTGCATTAATGATTAAAATAACAATAATCAAAAGCGATAACTGTCAGTTAAATAAAAACAGCTTTGAGTAAACAACTCCTTAAGTTATTAGCTCTCCGTTTGAAGTGAAACAGCTTTCATTATACTTGTCTGGTTCTTAATCATTACGCTATGTGTTACTAAACGGCTGACGGACTAAAGTCCGACCTACAAAACCATCGCTTAAACCTAGATTATCACCCGTAAACTCGATGTAGGTTGGACTTTATTCCATCAAGTTAAATAAAATTTAACTGTTTTCGCATAAATGCGAACGACAAAAAATGCCAACTGCAAATGTTTGTTGGCCCATTTCGTTAATAGCTGCCTATACAGTTGATGGACTAAAGTCCGACCTACAAAACAATCGCCTAAACCTACATTATCACCCGTGGGCTCGATGTAGGTTGGACTTTAGTCCATCAAGTTAAATGAAATTTAACTGTTTTCGCATAAATGCGAACGAAAAAAATGCCAACTGCAAATGCTTGTTACCCCATTTCGTTAATAGCCGGCTATACAGTTGACGGACTAAAGTCTGACCTACAAAAACATGCTATTGTGCCTTGAAATTAACCTCCTAATTAAAGTGTGTCGGCAGCAAAATCAATTGGTTTGATATAACTTTACATTCATTAACATAAAGATTAACCGCGCTTACTTGCCTTTCGATGCTACCAAAGGTATAAAGCGGGTTGATTAATAAAACTTTTAATTTATCTGAGCACGTTCAACCCGATATATATTCATGTTGAAACAATAATAATTTTAAACCGTGTTTGGTATTACCTATCGAGGATTTTATATGAGTACCCCAAATTCAGAGGCTTTTTATGGCCATCCAGGCGGATTAAAAACACTTTTCGTCACAGAAATGTGGGAACGCATGAGTTATTACGGCATGCGCGCATTGCTTGTTCTTTTTATGACAGCAACCTTACAAGAAGGCGGCTTAGCATTAACTATTGCATCGGCAACCGCTATTTATGGTTTATATACGGGTACCGTCTATTTTATGGGCTTGCCCGGCGGTTGGATAGCAGACAGATTACTGGGTGGGCAAAGAGCGGTTTGGTATGGCGGCATTATCATCATGTTTGGCCACATAGTTTTAGCTATCCCAAATGACAAAACTTTCTTTATTGGTTTAATCTTAGTTATTTTAGGTACGGGTTTATTAAAGCCTAATATTGGCGCTATGGTTGGCCAATTATATAGTGAAAATGATAAGCGCCGTGATAGTGGTTATGCTATTTATTACATGGGCATTAACTTAGGTTCTTTCATTGGCTATTTAGTTTGTGGTTATTTAGCTTCAGATTTTGGTTGGCATTATGCTTTTGGTGCCGCCGCAATAGGTATGGCAGCAGGCCTTATTCAATATAAAATTACCACTCCAAAATTAGAAGGTGTTGGCGCAAAACCGGTTGCACCTTTATCAGCAAAAGGTCAACGCACTAGCTGGATAATTATAGCGGCTTCGCTAGTTGCCATTGCAGTGGTCACTGTTTTAACCTTTGAAGGCATTGTGGTGATAGACCCCATCGCCACAGCACAATATGTCGCAATAGCATTTACCTTAATTTTTGTTATTTATTATGCCATTATTTACTTTTTTAGTGACTTAACTGGCAATGAAAAGAAAAAACTTTGGGCACTATTATTAATTTGTATTGCCTCAGCTTTTTTCTGGTCTGGCTTTGAACAAGCCGGCTCATCATTAAACTTATTCGCTCGTGATTACACTGACCGTATGATAGGTTCGTTTGAAATTCCAACAGCATGGTTTCAGTTCTCTAATGCTATGTTTATTGTTTTGCTATCACCTTTTTTCGCCGCATTTTGGATTAAATTAGGTCAAAGAATGGTCACACCTGCCTACGGCATTAAATGTGCTGTTGGCTTAATTATTATGGCAAGTGGCTTTATCGTGATGTTTTTTGCCGCACAATATGCAGCGAGTGGCTTACAAGTTGCGCCCGGTTGGCTAATTACCACTTACTTTTTACATACAGTGGGTGAGTTATGCTTAAGTCCTATCGCCTTAAGTGCGGTAAGTAAATTATCACCGAGAAGATTTGCTGGTCAAATGATGGGTGTATTTGTTTTAACCTATTCAATTGGTAATATTATTTCTGGTTTGCTTGCAGGTAATTACGATCCAAACAACGTTGAACAAATTCCAGCCTTATATATTCAAATCAGTCTATTTAGTATTGGTATTGGTATTATTATTTTACTCATTGGCTTGAAATCTAGATTCTGGGAAGCGCTAGAAACAGAAGAAGATGACACTTCATCGCCAGTAAAAGGTAAAAGCACAACATCTACTGCATAATTATTTTGAATAATTAACAGTAAAAATAGCCAACTAGATGTTGGCTATTTTTTTGTCTATGAAAATTTATTAAGCTGTCAATAAAAGAAATGTTTAAGCTATCAGTAAAAGAAAATAACTGTCAGCTTTCAGTAAAATATTAGAGTTCTTGGTTGATGGTTGAGCAAACGTTCTGTCGGCCGAACTTCAGTCTGTCAAAGGGACTGATTAAGATAGTTAATGCTTAAAACCTGATGAACTAAAGTCCAAACTACATCGAGCCTACAGGTGATAATGTAAATTTAGGTGATTGTTTTGTAGGTCGGACTTTAGTCCGTCAAGCTTACAGAGAATACAAAACCTAGTGGCATAAAACCAACCAGACAAATAAACTGAAAGCTATTTTCTTTAAATCTGACAGCTCAAAACTTAAAGCTGAGCGCTGTCTTTTAAAACCTGATGGACTAAAGTCCAACCTACATCAAGCCTACATAGAACATACGGGTGATAATATAGATTTAAGCGATTGCTTTGTAGGTCGGACTTTAGTCCGTCAACCTTACAGCGAATACAAAACCTAGTGGCATAAAACCAAGCAGACAAATAAACTGAAAACTATTTTTCTTTAAACCTGACAGCTAAAAACTTAAAACTGAGCGCTGTCTCTTAAAACCTGATGGACTAAAGTCCAACCTACAACGGGCCTGAATAAAGCCTAAAGGTGATAATATAGATTTAAGCGATTGTTTTGTAGGTCGGACTTTAGTCCGACAACATTAAAGTGAATACAAAACCTAGTGGCATAAAGCCAAACAGACAAATAAACTGAAAGCTATTTTTTAAATCTGACAGCTCAAAACTTCAAACTCAGCGCTGTCTTTTAAAACCTAAGGAGAAAACGCTATTGATGATGTCTACACGAAATGAAATAAGAAAATCACTTAGGACTAAGCGCCAAAGCCTTAGTGAGGTAGAGCAGCAAGAGTTCTCCGGTGATTTACTCATTCAACTCAGCGCTCGTAGCGATGTGCTAGCGGCAAAAAACATTGCGCTTTATTTAGCCAATGACAGTGAGCTTGATGCTATGCCCTTTATAAAATGGTGTTGGAAAAACAACAAAAAGACCTACTTACCTGTTATTCATCCTTTTAGTCATGGGCAGTTATTGTTTCTCCATTATGATGAAAACAGTGTCATGAAAAAAAATAACTATGGCATTTTAGAACCTAAACTTGACGTGCGTTTGATTAAAACTATCGGCGAAATAGATATTATTTTTACCCCCTTGGTTGCGTTTGACCCATTAGGTAATCGTTTAGGCATGGGCGGGGGATTCTACGATAGAACCTTAGCATCATGGTATCAACAATACCGTCATCAGAATCAAGAGCTTAACGTTGCACCAAGCAAGTTAACAAAGCCTTATCCAATAGGCTTAGCGCATGACATCCAATTAATAGACGCTATTCCCGCACAATTGTGGGATATTCCGTTACCTGAAATTATTACGCCAACAAGACAATATAAGTTTGATAGCCATAAATAAAATCTGATTAATTCAATACGCTTGTTATAATACTGACCATAGATAGTTAAGAGCTAGCTGTTAGTTTTAAGCTCTCAGCTATCAGTCAGTTACAAAGACATAGTTAAAATATAGCTCGAAAACTTCTTTTGCTTTATAACTACCTCTTGCTGAATACTTATTACTTTTAACTGATCACTATATTTTACTGACAGCTGACAGCTTAAAACTGATCGCTAATTTTTTTATTTATTTATTTATTTATTTAAAACAGGCCTATTATGACTCAAGATGACATGAAAAAAGCGGCAGCAATAAAAGCCCTAGACTATATCAAAGCAGATACCATTGTTGGTGTCGGTACTGGCTCAACGGTAAATTATTTTATCGACGCCCTTGCTACCATTAAAGATAAAATTATTGGCGTAGTGTCAAGCTCTGAAGGCTCAACTGAGCGTTTAAAATCATATGGTATTGAAGTGTTTGATCTTAACAACGTTGACGGCATTGATGTTTATGTTGATGGCGCTGATGAAATTAGCCCTCACCTGCATATGATCAAAGGTGGTGGGGCTGCCCTTACCCGCGAAAAAATTGTTGCTGCGGTGGCAAAAACCTTTATTTGTATCGCCGATGACACTAAGCAAGTACCTATGCTAGGTCGTTTTCCATTGCCGGTAGAAGTGATCCCAATGGCGCGCAGTTATGTTGCCAGAGAGCTAGTGAAATTAGGTGGTGATCCGGTTTATCGCCAAGGGGTTATTACCGACAACGGCAATGTTATTCTTGATGTGCATAACTTAAAAATAATGGACCCTAAAGCATTAGAAAATAGCATTAACGCTATTGCTGGTGTTGTGACTAATGGCTTGTTTGCTAATCGTCCAGCAAATGTCTTAATTATCGGCAGTGCAGAGGGTACAAAAATAATAAAATAACACTTTAGAGTTTATACCCTATATGGTATTTTAGGTATCTAGCCATCTAAAAGCTTATTTGAAATATATTTAAGTACATCAATGTTTGATCGAGAGAAGATAAACTATCATGAGCAACAATTCATTAGCAAAAGACAAGATTAAGATACTACTTCTAGAAGGTGTTCACCAGAGCGCCCTTGAAGAGCTGAAAAATAAAGGCTATTCAAATATTGAATATATTAAAGCCTCACTTTCAGAAGCAGAGCTAATTAAGAAAATTGCCGACGTGCATTTTGTTGGTATACGTTCTCGCACTGACTTAAATAAAAATGTTTTAAGCCACGCTAAAAAGCTGGTTGCTATTGGTTGCTTCTGTATTGGTACCAATCAAGTAGACAAAGCCGCAGCACAATCATTTGGTATCCCAGTATTTAACGCGCCATTTTCAAATACCCGCTCTGTCGCTGAGTTAGTATTGGGCGAAACATTATTATTATTACGTGGTATTCCAGAAAAAAGTGCCCAAGCACATCGTGGTGTTTGGAATAAATCAGCTACGGGTTCAGTTGAAGCCAGAGGCAAAACCTTAGGCATTATCGGTTATGGTCATATTGGTATGCAACTTGGCATACTAGCCGAAACTTTAGGGATGAAAGTTCGCTTTTTCGATATTGAAACTAAGCTGCCTTTAGGCAATGCCAGCCAAGCGCCGACTATGACTTCATTATTGAAAGAAGCGGATGTTATTAGTTTGCATGTACCTGAAACGCCACAAACCAAAAATATGATGGGTGCGGCAGAATTTGAGGTCATGAAACAGGGTGTTATCTTTATTAATGCTTCGCGCGGCACTGTTGTTGATATTGACGCCTTAGCCGAGGCCTTAACCAGTAAAAAAGTGGCTGGTGCAGCAATTGACGTATTCCCAGTTGAACCTAAAAGTAATGACGATGAGTTTTTTAGCCCGTTACGTGCCTTTGATAACGTGATTTTAACGCCACATATTGGTGGCAGTACGAAAGAAGCGCAAGAAAATATTGGCCTTGAAGTAGCCAGTAAACTGGCTAAATATTCAGACAATGGTTCAACATTATCTGCCGTTAATTTTCCTGAAGTATCCTTACCTGGCCATCTTGGCACCAGTCGTTTATTACACATTCACCACAATAGACCTGGGGTGTTAACGCAAATCAACCAAATGTTTGCCAAACTTAATATCAATATTGCCGCTCAGTATTTACAAACCGCTGACCAAATTGGCTATGTAGTTATTGATATTGAAGCTGAAAATGGCAAGTTAGCCTTAAAAGAATTAAAACAGATTGATGCAACAATCAGAGTAAGATTATTAAACTAATATCACTGCTGATTTGAAGAACTAAAAAGCCAAAGAATATTTTCTTTGGCTTTTTTATTTCTGCTACAGTTTACGCTATATCACACTATGTTAAGTGCCTAACTTGGCAAGCTAAATACCGATTTACCATGACTCACCGTAAAAATTTACTTACCTCACAGCGACTTGCCTCACAACTACTTAACCCCAGCCTTGCTATACTTTCTGCAGATAAAAGGCAGTAAAAACTGCCATTTAACACTAGCCTGATCTTACGCTAACCAGCGCAGTAACTAATTGAGTAAGTAAGCTCTAAGTTCAGCAAAGTCAGTTGAACTTGTGGTTGATAGAATGGTTTCACTCGCACAATCGGCAAGCTCTTTTGGCAAGCCTATCGGTTGTCCTAAGGTACTTTCAACAATATCTTTAAATTTAGCTGGATGCGCGGTCCCCAAAAATACACCAAATTCAGTATCAAGGGCATTATATTGCAGCGCTCTATAAGCAACCGCCGCATGAGGTTCACTGATGTAGCCAAGTTTAGCCAGTTGGATCATCGCCATTTGTGTTTGCTCTTCATCAATTGATACTGAAGTGACACAATCTTGCTCAACTAATCCCGCTTTTAACATATGTTCTATACGTGGCCAATTATTGGGGTTACTCACATCCATGGCATTAGAAATGGTTGCAACTGTTTCATTAGGTGTCCATTCGCCGGTTTTTAAATAGCGAGGCACGGTATCATTGGCATTTGTGGCGGCAATAAAACGCTTAATAGGTAAACCTAAGGCTTTAGCAAAAAGTCCGGCGGTAAGGTTACCAAAATTACCACTGGGAATAGCAAAAACAATATCGCTAAGTGCATCAGTGCCTTTTTGACGATAAAGTTGTGCAACCGCTTCAAAGTAATAACAAATTTGTGCCAACAAACGACTAATATTAATCGAGTTAGCTGAATTTAAGCCAATAGCCTCTTTAAGCTCTTGATCATCAAAAGACTGTTTAACAAGCGTCTGACAGTCGTCAAACGTGCCTTCTACCGCAATAGTGCGAATATTACCGCCTAGGGTCGTAAACATTTTTTCCTGTAATAAACTTATTTTTCCTTTCGGATATAAGATCACGACATCAATGTTGTCAATACCGTGAAAAGCATGTGCCACGGCAGCGCCAGTATCACCGGAGGTTGCGGTTAAAATAGTGACTTTTTTACCCTCACCAAACGCTTGTAAACATTTGGCCATAAAGCGAGCACCAAAATCTTTAAACGCCAGTGTCGGTCCATGAAATAATTCTAGTATGGCTCTACGTTCACTAATAGGCTGTATTTGCGCTGGAAAATTAAAGGCGTCAGTAACAATTTCAGTTAACTGCTCTTCGGTTAAATCTTCACTAACAAAAGGGTAAAGTACTTTAACGCTACGCTCAACCATCGGCAGCGCAAGTAAGGCTTCAATATCATCAAAGCGGGGAATTTCTTCTGGAAAAAACAAGCCCTGATTACGCCCTAAGCCTTGCTTTACCGCGCCAGCGAAACTGACTCTTTCATCGTTTTCTTTTAAATTATAAAATTTCACACTCAATTCCTATATAGGGTTTAATCTCGAGGTTTAAAGCAACAGATAGCATTGCGCTTTAAGGTAAACTCACTGCACCTTGAGTATCAGCTTGGCAAACATGAACAAATCCTTCACTGCTGCCGTTAGCTGATGTTTGTAAATAATTGTCGTTTAACCAAGCAGCAAATTCTGTTGCTTTTGCTAGATCGTCTGTGACACAAAAAAGTGTTGGGCCTGAGCCAGAAATGCCAACCGCCAAACAGCCCTGTTGTGTTAAATAACTTGCCGCTTCGCTGTAGCCAGGTAAAATTGATTTTCGATAAGGCTCAGCAACCACATCAGTTAATACCGCAAAGGCTTGCGCTTTATCACCGCGATGACAAGCATCAACAAATGTGGCGAAATTCTGCCCAAAACTGATCAAGTCAGCACGAGAATAAGTGTTTGGTAATATCTCTCTTGCTGCTTTGGTTGATATTTCAATGCCTGGGTATGCCATGACAAAATAACAATCTTGAAATGGCGGTAAATTACGGGCAATGATATCGTGGTCGGGCACCATTAGCTGCATACCCCCTAAAAAACATGGTGCAACATTGTCGTAGTGAAGACTACCACTAATTTGTGCTTCCATCTTTCCCATCATTTTTAACAGCGCTTGCTTTGAAAAGCTAAACTGATGGTACTTTTCATAAAAAGCATTTAAACCGGCAATGGCTGCCACCACTGAACAGGCGCTAGAGCCTAATCCGCTGCCCACTGGCATACGTTTATCTAAGCTTATTTTTACTTCAACACTCGCCTGTTTACTGGCAAATAATTCTTTATTAAACAAGAGTAAACACTGCCAAACAATATTTAGCTTAACATCACTGGGTAACTTATGTGCAAAATCACCGGTAACCGTTAATTGATCGCCGTCATTACTAGGGCTAACCGTCACTACATCACCCAATAATGTGCCATCAATGGGTTTAACCGCTAAACCTAAAACATCAAAACCGACATTAACGTTGCCAATTGAAGCAGGTGCAAATACTGAAACGCTCATTAGTGTTGTTGCTCCCATGCTAATGTTCTTAATAAATCACCAAAAACACCGGCAGCAGTTACCGCAGCGCCAGCACCATAACCCCGTAAAACGAAAGGTAATGGCTGATAATAGCGGCTATGAATCGCTAAAGCGTTTTCGCCATCTTTAACACTATATAAAGGATGTTCTTTACCGACAGCCTCGATAGTCACCTGACATTTCCCTTCAACAATGTTACCCATGTACCTAAGCACTTTGCCATCCGCTTTTGCGAGCTTAATTCGCTCAGCAAAGGCCTGATCTAAGGTAGGTAAATTACTCATAAAGGTGGCTACGTCGCCACTAGCGTCAAATGAGTTAGCCAACACTGGCTCTATTTCAATGTCGTCTAGTTCTAACGCCATACCGGCTTCTCTGGCCATAATAAGCAATTTACGCGCTACGTCCATACCGCTCAGGTCATCGCGTGGATCAGGTTCAGTAAAGCCTTGTTCTTTGGCTAAATTAGTTGCTTGAGATAAGGTCATGCCCTCATCAAGTTTACCAAATATATAGGATAAAGAGCCTGATAATATCCCTTCAAAGCGCACCAGTTCATCACCGGCTTTCAGTAAATTTTGTAAGGTATCAATTACAGGTAAACCTGCGCCAACGGTCGTTTCATATAAAAATCGACGGTTGGTTTTTTGTGCTGCTGTTCGTAGTGCTTGATAATACTGCCAAGAGTCTGTGTTGGCTTTCTTATTGGGCGTTACCACATTAAAGCCTGCTTCTAAGTAATCCACATATTGCAACGCGAGTGCTTCATTAGATGTACAATCAACTAATACAGGGTTAATTAAATGATTTTGACGCACAAAGTCTTTAATGTTTTCAACATTAACCGCCACAGGTTGTTGCCTTAAGTTTTCCTGCCAATTTGCCGCATCGATACCTTCACTGTTAAATACCATGCCTTTACTATTAGCCAAACCATAGACTCTTAGTGAGATATTGTCTGTGGTCAGTTTTGCCTGTTGGCGCGCTATTTGAGCAAGTAACTCACTACCTACCACACCACAGCCAACCAGAAATACATCGATAGATTTTTTGTGTGAGAAAAAGTTTTGATGACTCACTTTCATGGCATCAGTGCACTTTCTACTTTCGATAACGACAGAAATACTACGCTCTGACGAGTCTTGCGCAATCGCCACCACATTGACTCTGGCTTGTGCCAATGAAGCGAAAAATTTTGCCGCCACACCTTGCTGATGATTCATACCATCGCCAACTAACGATACAATCGACATTTCAGGGGTTAATGATAACGGCTCTAGTAAACCGTTTAATAATTCCAATTCAAATTCTTCTTGTAGACTGCGCTCTGCTTTAACGGCATCAGACGAGTAAATACAAAAACTAATACAATATTCGCTTGAAGATTGACTAATTAAAATTAAAGAAACATTTTCACGACTCATAGTAGCAAAAACTCGACTTGCCATACCTACCATGCCTTTCATACCTGGGCCAGAAACATTCACCATGGTTAAGTCATCTAGGTTTGAAATCGCTTTAACCCGCTTTTGCTGATCATTTTCATTAGCAATTAAGGTGCCTGGCGCGTCAGGATTACCGGTATTTTTAATTAAACAAGGGATATGATACTGGGCAATCGGTCCAATCGTTTTAGGGTGTAAAACACTGGCGCCAAAATAAGACAGCTCCATCGCTTCTTGGTAAGACAAATAATCTAATAATTGCGCTTCTTTGATTAAGCGAGGATCCGCATTATAAACGCCGTCAACATCCGTCCAAATTTCGCAATACTCGGCGTCACTACAAACCGCTAATACAGCTGCAGAATAGTCTGAGCCATTGCGGCCTAAGGTGGTTATATTGCCCAGGCTGTCAACACCAATAAAACCAGGCATAAGCGCAATGGTATTGAGTTCGTTATATACATGTTGAAACTTTTCTTTACATAACACCAAGTCAGCCACGGCATTCATAGCCACATCATTAGTGCGTAAAAACTTTTCGGGTTCAATAATACTCACTTCAATGGCGTCAACTGACAGTACCGATTGCAACAAGGCTACACTTAAGCGCTCACCAATACTGATAATACGCGCACGTATGTGTTCAGGACAAAATGACAGTAATGTGGCGCCATGCAAATATCGACTTAACTGGTGTTCCCAAGTGGCTAGTACTTGCTCGCTATGTAGCGGGCAAAAACTGGGCAATGTTGCCGATAAGTCGTTAATAATATTTTCAATTGCGTGTTTAAAATGCAGTAAGTCACTTTGCAACTTTTCTTCATTGGAAATATTCTCTGCCATCGCTACCAGATGATTAGTAACGCCCTGAGGCGCAGAGACAACAATAGCAAGACTAGAAGACTTACTTTTATTTTTGATGATATTTGCCACTTCAATAAAGCGCTGAGCTGAAGCCAAAGAGGAACCACCAAATTTTAATACACGCATTTTTACTCCTAAATCCTAAAACAAAAAAAGCCCGTAACCTTATAGGTCACGGGCTTTATAAAATTGACAAATTCTACACGTCAGCCGATGACCACCATTCCGGTGAGGGTGGTAGTAATAATAATAATAATTCGGCTAAGTAGAATATTCATAGGCTATAAAATGCCTGATATGGGTTTTTCTGTCAACTGATTTTTATGAATAAAAAAAACTAATATATGTATAAAAGTGAGGTGGATTGAATATTTTTATAAAATATTCATCTAACAGCTCTGTTTTTAATTAAGCAGCTGTGATTAACACTGACATTTTTGGGCTTAATAAAGGTCATCTTAGACAACTCATCAAGTCTTCAAGGTGCCAATACTGTTTTTGCGGGCGACATAAAAACTGACTTTTAAATGGCACAACACGCGGTAATTTACACTTAAAGTATTTTCTCCCTACTCAGCAAAACAGTAAAACGCCCTCAACAATAATTTGATTTTTTGCCAACCTAACTAAAGCAGGATCCTACAGTAAAAAATTAACATCATGCTATTGTCCCGCTTGCCTTTAAAATGAAAATTTGTCTCAGTCGAGAAGCAGTATGGTCACTACAGTGCGGTATTTAAACGACGACTACGACCACTGTAGATAGGCTTGGTGTTGTTGCACCCAACGCTTGGCACTTTGATATTCTGGATAATGCTCGGCCACTAATTGCCAAAATTTTGTCGAGTGATTCATGTGCTCCAAATGAGACAATTCATGAATAATAACGTAGTCAATCACCCAAGTAGGCAGCATTTTCAATAAATAATTAAAACTCAATTCGCCGCGGCTATTACAACTTCCCCAACGTGCTTTGTATTTTCTCACTTTAAATGACGAGGCATGCAACGACATTTGTTGTGAAAAAATCACAAGATTATGCTCAATGTAATCTTCAACACTGGCTTTAAACCAAGATTCGATTTGCGATTTTATTTTTGTGCTAACAATAGCTGAGTTTAGAGCCTGGGATTTATAGCGAGGGTTAAGCACTACGGTTAAACTTTGTGCTAACTTATTGTGCATAACATTTTTCTGACCAAAATCAATCAGTACGCTATGAGGCAAACCATCAATATATAGGCTTGGATGCTTACCTAGCGTTTCATCAGAAAATTGCAGCGTAAAATGAGGGCTCAGCACTATACTTTCTTTTTGCTCGGCCACCTTTTGCTGCAACCACGGCAATTTAGCTTGTATAAGCTGCTCAACATAAGTTGTTTTAACAAACCTTGGCGCCCTAACAATAACTTTTGCGTTACTGACTTGTAACGCAATAGTCTTTCGGCGCGAACTACGTATCAGCTGATATTCCAAAACGCTACCCTAAGACATCAACTTATATCAAGTTAAGTGGATGTCTTTATTAGTCAACTTGCGATAAACAACACTGTCATATTATGGTCATATTATGGTCATATTACAGTCATATGATGCCCATATGATAACTCAGTAAACTTTAGCTCAGAAGAGTAAAGTTATTCATAAGTTACTTCACGCCTACCGGTATTGAAAGCGTTGCTAAGCGGAGTCAGATTTAGCTTTACTACTCGCTTTAACGCCAGCTGCTTTAGGTTTTTTTACTGACTCAGTTGTAGCTTTAACGCTATCAGCTTCAACAGTGTCATTAGCTAACTCTACTGTGTCTTTCGTCTTTTTTTGACTGCTGCCAGCGGATTTTTTACTGACGACTTTAGCTTTTTTTGCCTGTAACGCAACAAGTACCTCTTCACGGTTTTGCGCTAAATAAACACTCAGTTCTTCACGGATACTTTCTGAAAGCTCGACCGGTGCTTGTTCAAAAATTTCAGATAAACCATCTGCAATATCAAGCATTTTGTCGTATTCATCTGCGGCTCTTTTATCCATGAATGTTTCTACCTCTACAGCTTTTCTTATGACGACATATCGACTTTCAACTGCCATTATTATCCCTTAATTAACTATTATTTAACTATTTACCAAACTCGACTCATTGCTATGATGCAGTAAGATCATGCATATACCAGCACAACAGTAGCAACAACTGTATATATTAACAGCATCATACCCTGATTACTTTAAATTACCAAAGGCTATTATTAACCCGCACTATTTTCATAATGGCTATCGTTCGATATATGACCTTACTATGCGTTAATATTTATCACAAGGTCAACAGGTGTAAAGCCCGATATTGAAAAATCAAGGTGAAGAGTGATGACACTTAAGTGATGACAGTAGGAGCTATGCTTTAGAAATGATAGTTTGGTGACTAACCAAGTACTCAAATTTGCCACTGAGTACCTAGTTAGTCACCTGGATATGCTAGGGGAACAGTCTTATTTTAATTCTTTAACCCTAAAAGTACGGCCTTTTAACTTACCATGGGTTAATTTATTTAACGCTTTTTTAATCACCATTTTATCTACAGCGACATACGCCCAATTTGCGCCTAGTTGGATTTTACCCACTTGCTCAAAGGTTATGCCGTTTTCACCGGTCAATGCACCGACGATATCACCTGGTCGCACTTTTTGCTTTTTACCGCCGTCGATTTGTATTGTCGTCATTTTTGGCGTAAATATACTGCGCTCTAAAGCATCACTACTGGGCAATTCTTCGCCTTCAATGCTGCGCTCTAAGTAATCTTCTAACAAGCCAATTTTATAGCTGTCTTTTTTATTAAATAAAGAAAAAGCATAACCCGTGCTGCCTGCACGACCAGTGCGGCCAATACGGTGAATATGAACTTCACTGTCGTGGGCAATATGATAATTAAATACCGCATCAAGTGCTTCAATATCTAAGCCACGAGCAGCAACGTCAGTCGCCACCAGTATTGAGGCACTTTTGTTGGAAAAACGTACTAAGGTTTGATCTCGGTCTCTTTGCTCTAAATCACCATGTAAGGCGACAACACCAAACCCATAAGCCGCCAATTTATTAGCCACACTCTGGGTTTCTACTTTGGTATTACAAAATATGACGCTCGACTCAGGCTGATGAGTTAACAGCAGTAAACGAATCGCCATTAGGCGATCTTCATCATTTTCTACCTGATAAAAGTGCTGTGAAATAGTGCTACTTTCATGGCTTGATTCTACTTTGATCACGGCTGGTGTTTGCAAATAGCTATTGGCGATTTTTTGAATCTGTTGTGCAAAGGTAGCGCTGAACAATAAGGTTTGTCTTTGCTGAGGCATTTTAGCCACAATGTTATCTAAAGCCGCTTGAAAACCCATATCAAGCATACGGTCGGCTTCATCTAACACTAAGGTGTCAACATGCTCTAATGACAAGGTGCCACGGCCTAAATGATCTTCGATTCGCCCTGGTGTGCCAACAATAATATGTGCGCCATGTTCCAATGAACCCACTTGCGGGCCAAACGGTGTACCACCACATAAAGTTAGCACTTTAATGTTATGCACAGCTCTTGCTAGCTTTCTAATTTCTTTCGCTACTTGGTCGGCTAATTCGCGTGTTGGACAAAGGACTAAGGTTTGAATTCTAAACTTTTTAACTTGTAGTTTATTCAAAAGGCCAAGACCAAATGCGGCTGTTTTACCAGAGCCGGTTTTACCTTGGGCAATAACATCTTGTCCCGCTAAAATAGCTGGTAGGCTTTTCGCTTGTATTTCTGTCATCTCATGGTAACCCATTGATGAAAGGTTTTCTAAAAGTGCCGGTTGCAAGCTAAGTGATGAAAATTTGCTGTCGCTCAACGTAAAGTCCTAAGGTAAAAAATAATTGTCGCTATTTTACACGCTTTCGCTCAGGCAAACACAGCTTTAGACAATTAAATTATTAACCACTGGGCAGCTGACAAAAAGTAGCATTAGTTAGCCAACAAATGCATTAGCATAGTGGCAAAAGCTTGCGGTGATTCTAATGGTAACATGTGGCCAGTATGGGGTATTTCTTTTAACACAATATGACTCGCGCCGTGCAGCGCTTGTTTTAATGAAGCAAGATCAACTAAGTTATCCGCATCGCCCACCAGCAAGGTAATAGGTAAGGATAATCGAGCTAAACCAGGCAATAAGTTGGGCCTATGCATAGAAATTCTGAGTTGATGCAATAACACATCAACACCCAACGTGCGGTCCATAGCAACGATGATTTGCTTTATATCTTGATAACCTTGTCGATTAAGTTGCTTAATCTCTGGGTGTAATAAGTCATCAACACGCTTATCTGGAATACCACAATAACCGCGCTGGCTTATCAAATCAGTAGTACGTTTACGTTGCTTAATTTCGGCTATGGGTAAATTTTTCGGAAAATTAGAGACTATGAGTAAGTGTTTAAGTTTATTGTCGAGCTTTAACGCTATGGCACTCGCAATATAACCGCCTAATGAAAAACCCACTAATATCGCCTTATGTGCAACGATTTTTTCTGCCAGAGCACTCACCACTTCGTCCATACAACCGGTATTTGGGATCGCCAAAGAAATTAATTGGTGATCTTCATGACATTGCTCTTGTAGCCGCTGCCATACAGGCAACCACAAATGCTCATCGCACATAGTACCGGGAATAAAGTAAATAGTTTGTGACACTTTTATCCCTTGTAGGTTTTTTTGAGTGCTACTTTGTCTAAATTATGATGCAAAGTAGCGCTCAAACAAGCGAACATTGACTACTTCTCCCGCTGGCACTCGACCTTGCTCAGCCGGTAAAACAATATAACAATTGGCCGACGAGATACTGGTTAAAATGCCGGAGCCTTGACTGCCTGTGCTATTGACCATTAACTCGCCTGTGTGGTCATAAGAGAGAACACCGCGCTGAAAGTCCATGCGCCCGGGTGACTTTTTTAAATCAGTGATAGTTTTTGCTTTTAAGGTGATTGCCGGTGTTGAGTGGCAATTTTGTAATTTAATCAGCGCTGGCATGGCTAAAAGATCCGCGGTTACCATGGCAGAAACCGGGTTCCCTGGTAAGCCAAAAAACACACTGTTCGGCAATTTACCAAAGGCAAAGGGTTTACCGGGTTTCATCGCTATTTTCCAAAAGGCAATTTCACCAATTTGTTCAAGCACGAGTTTAGTATAATCTGCCTCACCTACTGACACACCACCAGAGGAAATCACGGCGTCAGCTTGGGCATCCGCTTGAATAAACGCTGATCTTATCGCATCTTCATCATCAGCAATAACGCCAAAATTAATGACATTAACGTTTAAGTTCTTTAGCATAGCCGCTAGCGCGTAACTGTTACTTTCAAAGATATCACCACTGCCTAAAGGCTCGCCTAATGCTTTTAGCTCATCACCTGTGGCAATTAACGCGACATTAAGCTGGCGAAATACGCTTAATTCGTTAATACCAAGAGAAGCTAATACACCAATATCAATAGCAGACAAACGCCGACCTTGAGTAAAAACCAGTTGGTCTTGCTTAATATCTTCACCGGCGTAGCGTACATTGTCAGCCAATTTACTCTGCCCTAAAAATTTAACGCTCTGGCCTACTACTTGGCAATTTTCTTGCATTTCTACGCTATCACAGCCAGCCGGCATTTTAGCGCCCGTCATAATACGAATACATTCACCTGCACCACAAACCCCTGCAAAAGGCTGCCCAGCCATAGAGCGACCAGCTAAGCTCAAGCTCGCTTGCTTGGCCAAACTCGCATGGGCGAAAGCATAACCGTCCATAGCGGAATTATTATGCGGTGGCACATTAATTGGGCTAGTTATATCTGTTGATAAAACTCTACCTAAGCTTGCAGCTAAGCTAATATTTTTAAGGTCGGTAATCGGGGTAATAGCCGCTAGCATTGTTTCTAATGCTTGTTCAAAGGGCATTAATCCGGGTGCAGAATAACAATCAACCATAATAAACTCTTCCAACTTATATTGTGTTTTATTTCTCTAGCTTTAACTAAACGCATTAAAACAGCGCGATTAAGCAACATTTGACTTTATACCAAGTTGATAAATCAAATGGTATGAGTTATCTACTTCTTAAATAATAATTATATTATTGAATATCATTTACTATAACAAAGGTCTTTCTCTGTTATAGTGATTGCAATCATACTATGCTTACAAGTAGACAATATAAAATATTTAGATAGATGATATAGATATTATTTTTTTTCGCCGAGCTATCTTAGCTAAATTAGTTGCTGTGCAACTAACATGCTGTTTTAGCCGTAAACCAAATTTGAGTTTTAATTTGAGTTTGCCAGGGTTAACAAGGAAACTTGTTTACCTCCCGACATTGGAAAGGTGACATGTTAACAGACAACTTCGGTCGCAAGTTTTACTACTTGCGCCTATCAATCACTGACGTATGCAATTTTAGCTGCGACTATTGTTTGCCCAATGGCTATCAATGTGACAATGATAGAAAATTTCTTACACTGCCTGAAATAACCCGCTTAGCTTCGGCGTTTTCTGCTATGGGTACGGAAAAAATTCGTATTACCGGTGGTGAGCCCTCTTTACGTAAAGACTTACCTGAAATTATTGCCCGATGTAAGCAAACACCTGGCATTAAAAAGGTTGCTATCACCAGCAATGGTTACAAACTTCCTGAACATTTACCGGCTTGGATAGATGCCGGCATTGATGCCATAAATATCAGTATTGATACTTTAGACCCAAGACAATTCCATGCTATTACTGGCCACGACAAGCTTAAACATATCCTCAAAGGTATTGATATGGCAGTGGCGGCAGGCAATATAGATGTTAAAGTTAATACCGTATTAATGCGTGAATATAATGGCTACGACATCGCCAGTTATTTAGCCTGGTTAAAAGACACCCCCATTACCTTACGCTTTATTGAATTAATGCAAACGGGTGATAATAAAGAATTTTTTGATGCTCAACACGTTCAAGGCTCACGCATAAAACAAAATCTGATTTTAGATGGCTGGTTACCTGTTATTAATGACAAGGCGGCAGGACCCGCACAAGAGTTTTATCACCCTGACTATGCCGGTAAAATTGGCTTGATCATGCCTTACTCTAAAGATTTTTGTAATACCTGTAATCGCTTACGAATTAGTGCCATAGGTAAGTTACATTTATGTTTATTTACTGAACAAGGCTTGTCGTTGAAAGACTACTTGAAAACTGATGATGTTGAACCTTTAAAAGCGGCTATCACCAGTATGTTGACTGATAAAAAGGAAACGCACTTTTTACATGAGAAGCTGACTGGCGCAACGAAAAACCTAGCTATGTTGGGCGGTTAATGGCGGTGGCAAATACGTTATTTCAACCCTGCTTAGGTGTGGTTTTAGCTGGCGGTAAATCTTCCCGTATGGGACAAGATAAAGCCAGCTTGCAACGGGAAAAACAAGACATGCTCAGTTATAGCATGTCTTTACTCAAAGCTGCCGGCAGTTCACAAGTACTGGTGAGTGGTGGCGAACAAGGTATTGACGATCTCGTTGCCAACCTCGGCCCCCTTGGTGGCATTCAAAGTATTATCAAACAATTTAAACCCCAAGCACTATTAATTTTGCCGGTAGATTTACCTTTAATGACCTCGGTAGAACTTGCAAGATTAAAGCAAGTGGGCGAATTGAGTAACCAAGCATGCTACTTTACTGATAATTACTTGCCCTTGTATTTACCGGTTAATGCCTTTGTTGAACAGTTTTTTCAACAACTTTTAACCAAGCCGCATTCACAAGCTTCGTCACGACCTGATTCACCACTAAAGTCAAAAACAAGCTTTAGTCATGAACACGTCAGTGCGGATAAAGCAGCCAGTAAGCGAAATTTGACCGGGCCTTCTGTGCGCAGTTTATTAGCACAAATTCCGCATAAGGTGGTTACACCAAAAAACAGCAAATGTTTATTTAACACCAATACGCCTGAGCAATGGCAACAGGCGCAACATTTATTATCTTTGCAAAGGAAATCTCATGTCTAGCAAATCTTCTATTCATTGTGGCGATGACTTCGTGCCATTAAATATCGCCGTATTAACTGTTTCAGATACCCGAGAAGAGCACAACGACACCTCGGGCCAGGCACTCGTTGAACGATTACAAGCAGCAGGCCATACCTTAGCCGCTAAAGCAATTTCAAAAGACGATGTTTACCAACTACGCGCTGTAGTTTCTCAATGGATCGCTGACGAGGCTATACAGGTCATATTGACCACTGGCGGCACGGGCTTTACCGCAAGAGACAATACACCGGAAGCGTTATTACCTTTATTTGACAAAGACATTGAAGGTTTTGGTGAAGTATTTAGAACGATTTCTTTGGCTGAGATTGGCACTTCAACCATTCAATCTCGTGCCTTTGGTGGCATGGCAAATAGCACAGTCATTCTATCTGTACCCGGCTCGACCAATGCTTGTAAAACGGCTTGGGACAAATTAATTGTTGAGCAACTGGATGCGAGTCATCGCCCCTGTAACTTTGTACCGCACCTAAAGTTTACATAGCATCAGCTATATCGATAGCACTCATGCAGAAGCTAATGCCAAAACTAATACAAAAGTTAAGACAAAAGTTACTCCCGCTATGCATTATTTGGCTGGCCTTACAAGCCAGCCATGCTTGTGCACTCGACAAACCAAAACAGACTAAGCCCTTACGTATCGCGGTAGCCGCAAACTTTGCGCCTGCCCTTAAAATATTGCTGGCTAACCTACCCAACAAAGACGCTATTAACGTTCAAATGATCAGCGCAGCGACCGGTACCTTATATCTGCAAATAAAACACGGCGCACCCTTTGATTTGTTTTTATCTGCCGATTCAATGCGACCTGAATTACTTGAACAAGAAAAGCTAATAATAGCCGACAGTCGCAAAACTTATGCCTACGGGCAAATTGCTTTGTGGTCAGCTACTCGAGCATTATCTGGCTTAAGTGAGCTTAATCATTATTCCGGTAAGTTAGCTATTGCCAATCCAGATACCGCCCCCTATGGCAAGGCGGCTCAACAGGCGTTAACAAAATTATCGCTCTGGCCGCAGGTTCAAAACAATTTAATCACCGGTATGAATATCAACCAAACCTTTCAACAAGTTCGCAGTCAAGCTGTGCCGTTTGGTATTGTGGCGTACAGCCAATTAGCCATGAATAAATATCAAGGGATCATTATTCCGCCTGAATATTACCAGCCCATTTCCCAGCAATTAGTGATTATTAAATCTAGCCAACAAGTCAAATTAGCACAGCAAATCAGTGATTTTATTTTACAGGAAGATAACCAAGAGAAATTAGTACAACTCGGTTATTTACCGATAAAATCCATACCATTGATAGAAAAAAATAACCAGGTCAATACACAATATGACTGATATTTCAGCCGACTTACTCGCGCTTATAACCACCTTGAAAATGGCGGCGGTGACTACGGTTATCTTGCTCATAATAGGTACGCCAATGGCGTGGTATTTAGCCAAGTGGCAAAGTCGATTCAAAGTTTTTTTTGAGGCCGTGGTCGCTTTACCCTTAGTATTGCCGCCCACCGTATTAGGCTTTTACTTACTGTTAGCCTTTTCACCCACCTCCTTACCAGGGCAGTTATGGCAAAGTGCAACGGGCAGCCAGCTCGCCTTTAGTTTTAGCGCTATTGTTATAGGTTCAGTACTCTATTCACTACCCTTTGTTGTACAACCCTTACAAAAAGCTTTTGAACAGCTAGGTGATCACCACCTTGAGGCCGCCGCTATGCTGGGTGCTGGTCCGATAGATCGTTTCTTTAGTGTGGTACTGCCGTTAACTAAGGCCAGCTTTATTACGGCAACCGCATTAGGTTTTGCGCATACCGTGGGTGAATTTGGCGTGGTGCTGATGATTGGCGGTAATATTCCTGGTGAAACGCGGGTACTCTCTATCGCTTTATTCGATCATGTTGAAGCCTTTAATTACGCTAACGCCCACCTGCTCTCGGCCGGATTATTAATTGCCTCATTAATACTCTTGTCTTTGGTTTATTTATTGGGTAATAACTTCAATAAAAAGCAGCAAGGGACTGTGAAACTATGAGCCGCATAGACAACTCAAATAATTCAAGCGCTATACGCAATATAAGCGACGAACAGCTAGCCGTTGCACAGCCAAAACGTGCTGCCCCCTCAACATTAGCCTTGGCGTTTAAATTGGCGTTTAGCCATCTTGAAATAAGCATTAAACAAAACATTAGCATTTCAGCGATTACCGGTATTTATGGTGATTCTGGCTCAGGAAAATCAAGTTTACTACGCGTTATCGCCGGCCTTGAACCGCGAGCAAAAGGCCAAGTTTCATTAAATGGCACAGTGCTACAAGATAGCGACAACAAAGCTTTTATTAAAGCGGAGAAAAGACAAATTGGGCTAGTTTTTCAAGACAGTCGTTTATTTCCACACTTAAGTGTTTACCAAAACTTAGCTTATGGCGCAAAACGCCAAACCAACCGACAACTGACCATTGAAAAGGTACTGGCGTTAACGCAATTAAACCAACTACAGCATCAAAATGTCACGCTGCTGTCTGGTGGTGAAAAGCAAAGGGTATCGATTGCTAGGGCGCTATTAGCCGAGCCTAAATTGTTGTTATTGGACGAGCCTTTCAGTGCCTTAGATAAAAGCACTAAATCGCAAATGTTGACGATATTAAAAGCCATTCAACAACAGCTTCAGCTGCCTATGCTTTATGTCAGTCACAGTTTAAGTGAGTTACAATATATCGCCGATCAATTGGTGGTAGTTTCAGCAGGAAAAATAACCCAAGTAGCCCCTATTCACCAAGCAATTCACCAGCTAAACAGTCGCGGTGAAACTAGCCCTAAAACCAGTTTGTCATTAACTATCGCTGAACATTTACCTGATTATGGCCTAACTCGACTGACACTACCGGCAAAAAAGAGCACAAGCAAAAACCATAATATCTATTTACCCATACTAGAACAAAGCAATAGTCAGCGTTTAATTTCTCAGCAATTACCTTGCATTATTTATGCGCGCGATATTAGCATCAGTAAAACCAAACCCGAGCACAGCTCGATTGTAAATCACCTGCCGGCAAGTATTAGCGTAATACAATACAACAAAACCAATGCGTTAGTGACATTGAAAGCTAACGAGCAAGAGTTTTACGCCCAAATAAGTTTATGGTCAGCAAAACGTATGGCGCTAACCACAGAGTCAAAGGTGTATATTCAATTTAAAGCCAATGCCGTACATAGTTATTATTTTACGGAGCCAACAGCCAATGCTTAGCAACCAAGAAAAATTACGTTTTAGTCGTCAAACCATGTTAAAAAACATTGGCGAACAAGGTCAACAAGCCCTTAAGAAGGCCAGTGTATTAATTATCGGTGTCGGTGGTTTAGGTAACCCTGCTAGTCTTTATTTAAATGCCGCCGGTGTCGGTAATATTTACTTAGCCGATGGCGACAATATTGAACTTAGCAACCTGCACCGGCAAATATTGTTTACCGAAACAGATATTGGCCAAAATAAAGCCGATACCAGTGCAGAGAAGTTGCAACAGCTTAATAGCGCTACCAACATTGAAGTGCTCGATGAAATGCTTGATGCAGAACTGGCTGATTACTATCTGCCACTGGTTGATTTAGTGCTTGACTGCACTGACAACATCAACAGCCGTTATTTAATTAATCAAAAGTGTATCGAACATAAAAAGCCTTTAATTATTGGCGCAGCAACCGGCTTTGACGGACAACATATGTTTGTTAATCCGAACATAGCTGACAGTGCATGTTATCAATGTTTATTTCCTGCCCATAAAAAGCCGCCAGAAAATAATTGCCAAACTATCGGCATATTAGGCCCAGTACTGGCTATTATTGGTGGTATGCAAGCATTGCAAGCCATTAAGTTTTTAACTGGCCATGCAGTCGCCACAAATCAATTAAATATTTTTGATGGTTTACATAATTCATGGCAGCAATTCACCCTAAAAAAGCAGGCTAATTGCCCTATTTGCTCAGGATAAATTTTAACGGGGTATATGGAATTTATTGGGTAAGACTGGTGACTTATCAGCTAAAACAAGCCACCTTTTAAGATTTTCCTTTGACGTTTAAGCCTATGGTTAAGGCGTAAACTGAACTCAGCTTAGATCAGCTAAGTTTAGATCAAGAATTACTTACGATATTCAACTTCTACGTCGTAATCGTCTTCATCCCAATCTTCATCATCAAGATCATCTTCGAGTTCTGCAATAGTATCTTCATGATAGCTATCCCATTTAAACTCAACAGTTTTACCATCAACAGGTGCAGCTTCTTCTTCTGGTGGTAAGGCTTCAATAAAGCCCATGACACCTTGACACAAGTCGTCAGTACCGGTGCGATTAACCGCTGAAATACTGCGAACTTCACCTGTCCAGCCTAAGCCTTCAATAACTCGATCAGTAATTTCTTTTGCTTCTTCTTCAAGTAACAAGTCTAACTTGTTGAAGACTAACCAGCGTGGTTTGCCAGCAAGCTCTGAAGAATGTGTTTCTAATTCGCCAATAATAGTTTTTGCATTCTCTAATGGGTCTGAACAGTCAACTGGCATGACATCAACCACATGCAATAAAATACGACAGCGTTCTAAGTGTTTTAGAAACTGTGTACCTAAACCTGCGCCGTCAGCGGCACCTTCAATTAAGCCTGGAATATCGGCAATAACGAAGCTACGTTGAGGGTCTAAGCGCACAACGCCTAAATTTGGTACTAGGGTGGTAAACGGGTAGTCAGCTACTTTTGGCTTCGCGGCCGAAACACTGCGAATTAAAGTAGACTTACCTGCGTTTGGTAAACCGAGTAAACCAACATCAGCAAGCAACAACAACTCAAGTCTTAAGTTGCGAATTTCGCCTGGGGTACCATCAGTTTTCTGACGTGGTGCACGATTGGTACTACTTTTAAAACGTGTATTACCCAAACCATGCCAACCGCCCTTGGCGACCAATAGCTTTTGCTCATGATGAGTTAAATCACCTAATTGCTCACCAGTATCAATATCTGCAGCACGTGTACCTATAGGAACTTTTAAGTACAAGTCTTCTGAGCCTCTACCGGTGCAGTCACGGCTTCTGCCATTTTCACCACGTTTCGCGCGATGAAATTTTTCAAAACGGTAATCGATTAGTGTATTCCAGCTTTCATCAGCAATTAAATAAACATCGCCGCCATCACCGCCGTCGCCGCCGTTTGGTCCACCGAACTCAATAAACTTTTCTTTACGAAAACTGGCTAAACCATTGCCACCGTCTCCGGCCTCTACGCGAATTTCTACTTCATCTACGAATTTCATGGTGTTTTAAAACACTCCAAAATTTTATTTTCTGCTACATATTATAAATGATTTATTTCAAATAGTTTTGAAAAATGTCATTTTTTATACAATTTGTAACGAATAACTATAAATTACCTGCAAAAAAAAACCCTGCGTAAAAGCAGGGCTTTATAAGTTTGCGTATTACTACTCAGCAACAATACTTACAAACTTGCGGTTTTTAGGACCTTTTACTTCAAATTGTACTTTACCATCAGATAAAGCAAATAGAGTGTGGTCTTTACCGATACCCATGTTGCTACCAGCGTGGAAACGAGTACCACGTTGACGAACAATAATGTTACCCGCTAAAACGGCTTCGCCGCCAAAACGCTTAACACCTAGGCGTTTTGCTTCTGAATCACGACCGTTACGTGTACTACCCGCAGCTTTCTTATGTGCCATTGTAAATCGCTCCTAGTTAGCCGTTAATGCCAGTAATTTTCACTTCAGTGAACCATTGACGATGGCCCGCTTCTTTGCGTGAATGCTTACGACGTTTGAATTTAACAATTTTAACTTTGTCAGCGCGACCTTGGTTTACAACCTCAGCAACAACTTTACCACCAGCAATGTAAGGCGCGCCTACATTGATGCTCTCGCCATCGGCGATCATTAAAACGTTTTCGAATTCTACTGCAGCACCAATTTCAAGTTCAATCTTCTCTAAACGAACTGTTTGGCCTTCAGTTACACGATGCTGTTTACCACCGCTTTGGAATACCGCGTACATAGCTACTCCGTACTGCGTCATCATCTAGGGACGACGCTTAAATTTAAAATTATAGGGCGCGAATTCTACGCGAAGAAATCAGTCAGAGCAAGCATAAAAGTAATGATTTATTATTATTTTTACTAAACTAAAAACTTATCACTCGGAAAACTTCTATCGTCATGAAATTCGTGTAAAATTACCCCGTGAAATTACTAGTATTCTAACACTAAAGTACATCTAAGGTAACTTGTTACGTTCTATGAATATCAAAAATATCCAAGCTTTGGCTCAACAAGACATGACAGCTGTCAACGATCTTATCTTTTCAAAACTTCATTCTGATGTGGCGCTGATTAATCAATTAGGCGTTTATATTATTAATGGTGGTGGTAAACGTATGCGTCCCCTACTCACGGTATTAGCGGCAAGAGCTATTGGCTATCAAGGCAATGAGCATTTACAACTTGCAGCAATAGTTGAGTTTATCCATACCTCAACCTTACTACATGACGACGTTGTAGATGAGTCAAATATGCGCCGAGGCCGTGAAACCGCCAATGCTATGTTTGGTAACAGTGCTAGTGTCTTGGTAGGTGATTTTTTGTATTCTCGCTCATTTCAAATGATGAGTGAGTTACGTAACTTAAACATCATGGATATTTTATCCGATGCAACCAATATCATTGCTGAAGGTGAAGTGCTGCAATTAATGAATTGTAATGACCCCGACACCACAGAAGATAGCTACATGAAGGTTATTTACTGCAAAACAGCTAAATTATTTGAAGCCGCCACGCGACTTGCTGCGGTCATTGCCAAACAAGATCAAGCAACAGAAACCGCCATGCTAAATTATGGTAAACATTTAGGCACTGCCTTTCAGCTGGTTGACGACATTATGGATTATACCGCTGATGCACAAGCCATGGGCAAAAATGTTGGCGATGATCTCGCTGAAGGTAAGCCTACCCTGCCACTTTTATACGCTATGGCACATGGCAATGAACAACAAAAAAGTATGATCCGCAGCGCGATTAAGCATGGCGATGGTATGGAGCATTTAGACGATATACTCGCCGCCATGAAAGAAACGGGCGCTTTAGTCTATACCCAAGATAAAGCCGAGCAAGAAGCAGATAAAGCCATTAATGCGATTGCCATACTGCCTGAGTCAGCATACAAACAAGCCTTAATTTCATTAGCCCATATAGCTGCTAATCGTAACCATTAAGTCTCTGGCCAAATAAACAACAGTTATTTTATAACTAACTGTTGTTTATATTTATTTTTTGAGATTATTTTACAGCGCTAGTCAAGCCATAAAAATATTTGCTATAGTCTTCTTATCATTTTTGATAGTAGTATAAAGCATGCCAAGCCAACCCAAAATTAACCGCCTAAGCATTACTCAACGCGCCTTTGGCACTTTAAGTAATGGCGAAAGCGCAACACTTTTTACCTTATCAAATACTCACGGTGTTCGAGTAAAAATCAGTAATTACGGCGGCATTATTGTTGCTTTGGAAACCTTAGATAAAAATGCTGTTTCAAGCGATATTGTCTTGGGTTATGACGACATTAAAGCTTATGAAAATGACCCGTATTATTTAGGTGCTATTATCGGCCGTTATGCCGGTAGGATAGATCAAGGACTCTTGTCTATTGACGATAAAACTTATCAGCTTGATATCAATAATAATGACAATCAGCTTCATGGTGGTCACAAGGCGCTAAACAAAAAACTCTGGCAGGCAACCACTGAAATTTCGGCTGAAAAAATCAGCTTAATACTGCATCATACCAGTCCTGATGGTGATAACGGTTTTCCAGGCAATGTCGAGTTCACAGTAAAATATAGCCTTAATTGTCGCAACGAACTAGCCGTAGAATACTTTGCCAACACTGATAAAACTACCGTAATTAACCTAACTCAGCATAGCTATTTCAACCTCGCTGGGCATAAATCTGGTGATATCTATCAGCATCAGATTCAAATAAACGCTGATTATTTTTTACCGATGAATGAAGATATTTACCCAACAGGTGAAATTAGAGCCGTGCTAAATAGCGCGCACGACTTCAGTCAGTTATCCGCTTTAGGTAAAAACATTAATTCAAACGACGAACAAGTGATTATCGCTAAAGGATACGACAATTATTGGTTAAGCAATGATAATGTTATCAGTGGTGAAATATTTGCAGCAAGAGCATTTGAACCTAACTCTGGCCGGCAATTAACTATGTATAGCGCTCAACCTTGCTTGATTTTATACACAGCTAATTATATTGATGGCAGCCAAACAGGTAAAGAACACTGCGTTTATCAACAACATTCAGCCTTTTGTTTTGAACCGCAAAACTTAGCTACCCGTATTAACGGCGCTAATATAAACAACACCATAGTGCGGCCAGAACAGCCTTTTTATAGCCAAACTCGCTTTGTGTTTGAAACGGTATAACGTGAATTACCTATGCATCAGTGCTTGTTATGGATTCACGTTTATGCCGTCGAATAGCCGGTTAGCATGATGGGATGTCATGCTGAATATATTGCTAAATCAAGATGATGGACTAAAGTCCAACCTACAAAGAACCTGCACAAAACTGGCAACTACACTTATCGCTATTTTCTGCTGACTGACAGCTCAGAACTGACAGCTTAAAACTATCTTCTGCTCGTATTTATGTCGTCGAATAGGCGGTTAGCATGATGGAATATCATGCTGAATATAATGCTAAATCAAGATGTTGGACTAAAGTCCAACCTACAAAGAACCTGCAACGAACCTACAAAAAAATGGCAACTACACTTATCGCTATTTTCTGCTGACTGACAGCTTAGAACTGACAGCTTAAAACTATTTTTAGCTCGTATTTATAATGTCGAATAGGCGGTTAGCATGATGGATTATCATGCTAAATATATTGCTAAATCAAGATGTTGGACTAAAGTCCAACCTACAAAGAACCTACAAAGAACGGTTAACTGACAGCTTAAAACTATTGAGTTGAAACACCTAACAACAAGCTGATGTCTTTAGTTATTTCATCAATACGATTAATATCTGTTGGTGCAATAAATATAGTGTCGTCACCTGCTAACGTCCCTAAAATACCGGTTGATTCACCTAGACTATCTAACATTCGTGAAATTAATGGTGCGCCACCAATCCCTGTTTTTAAAATAATCTGCATATTATTATGTTTGACACTGATCACCACAGATTGAATAGCTTGCTTTGATTTGGGTACGGCTAACTCATCTGGCAGAATATAAACCACTTGATCATTCGCATTTCGCATTTTCACTGCGCCAAGTTTAGATAACAAGCGTGAAATTTTCGCCTGCGACATATTCTTAAAGCCTTGCTCGGCTAATGCCTCAGCAAGTTGACTTTGTGAGCCATAGCACTGTTCTTTTAGTAATGCTTTAAACGCGAGTACTAACTCTGCTTCATTTTTTTTACGGCTTGTGATCATTAATTAACTCGAAACGGAAATTGCTTTTGTCTATTGTATAAAATAAATATTTTTTCGGCTATTTTATTTTACACCAAAATTGTAAACGCTACTTAGCTTGAAATAATACCTGTCGAGATAAGGCTTATTTTACAACCTTTTTACGTTGTTCTGCTAAACCCATAGCAAGTATAAAGGGATCTTGTTTTTGCTGAGCGATAAAGTCAGCCTTACTTTCTAAGTTAAGCCAATGATGACTGATCAAGCTTTGCGCTACAGCACCGCCTAAGGTCGCACCTGGGCCTAAAATAATCAGCTTATCTGGCGCAAACTCTTTAATGGCCACTTCTATCGCTTTTGAAAAGTTATAAGGCTCAACCACTTGGGTAGCAAGCGTGTAGTGATATAACTGCTCAGCATCACAACTATAAGGTTGCCACACTTGTCCTAAACCATCGATTAACGGTATTTCAGGGGCATTAAACAGTTCAGCTGACATTAACGACATCGCACGTTTTGAAACCTCATCAAGCAGCGGCGTATGAAAAGCTGCATGGTTAAACAAATGCATTGGGTAGCGGTCTTGTATCACAAGTAGTAAATGCTCTAAGGCTTTTAAACCCGCTTTATTGCCGCCAAAAACAAGGTAACCACCGAGCTTAATTGACAGATAAACTTCACAATCACTTTGTTGATTTGCCTGTGCCAGCCATTGCATTACTTTTTGTTCTTGCGCCGGATCAACTTGCCAATCATCGTTAATGATCGGGTAAATCATTTGCCCGCCAATAAGACCTTTTGTCATCATCGAGCCCATGGTATTAATTAACTCGATAGCTTTATCTGGCTTTAAAGCGCCGGCAACCGCTAACGCGATGTACCAACCCATCGAGTTTCCTGTCACCGCGACAATATCAAACTGGTCTTTATTAATCGCTTGAAAGTCTGCTAGCGCACAAGCATAAATAAGTGCAGAAGCATTTTCACCCGCCGTATGTGTACGCATGCTGTAATTTTCCATACCGTCAAGTTCAGCGACTTTTATTTGTCCTTGGCGCTCACGAAAATCATCAATCAATGAAATTATTTCAGTTTTATCACTATGTAAACGCTGTAAATAACCCAGTTCTTCTTTATTGTAGGTACCACGGCCAGGACAAATAACTACCGCTCTTTGCTTGCTGTTATGCTTTTTTTTGACGCTTGTTTCAGCGCTATTGTTAACTGACGAACTCATTGGCAAATCTCCTTGGCAGCATCGACAATATTTTCCACCGACGGCAACACTTCATAAGCCGCCGCGCCAAGAGGAATAAAGCTGTCACTGGCGGTAACACGTTTAATTTTAGCGATCTTGCTGGCTTGTTCATGAATTAAGGTCACTAAGGCTTCGCTAATTGAGCCCGTTTGACGACATTCATCGACAATAAGCACATGCTCACAAGCATTTACTTGCGCCAAAATACCTTGTTCATCTAGCGGTGCTAACCAACGTAAATCAACCACGCGCGCTTCAATACCCTGCTTGGCTAGTTTTGCTTGTGCTTGGCGCGATAAATAATTGCCATTGCCATAAGTTAAAATACACACTTGCTTACCTGAGCCTGCAACCTTAACGCCTAAATCAATGCGCTTGTCTGCCAATGCTGGCGTTTGGTATTCAAAAGTCCATAAGCCATCACCTTCTTGATGTAGGTCTTTCGCCATGTATAAGGCTATCGGCTCTAAAAATATCACCATGCGTTGCTGCTCTTGCGCTAAGCGCACACTGGCGCGCATCATTTCAACCGCATCTGCGCCATTTGACGGACAAGCGATGATCAAGCCAGGAATATCGCGAAATACAGCAAAAGAGTTATCATTATGAAAATGACCACCAAAACCTTTTTGGTAAGCTAAACCCGCAATGCGGATCACCATAGGGTTAGTAAATTGGCCATTGGAGAAAAATGGCAAGGTGGCTGCTTCACCACGAATTTGATCTTCCGCGTTATGCACATAAGCCAAAAATTGAATTTCAGGAATAGGTAAAAAACCGTTATGCGCTAAACCAATCGCGGTACCTAAAATGGTTTGTTCATCTAGTAAGGTATTGATCACTCGGTTCTTGCTAAAACGTTCGCATAGTTTAGCGGTAACATTATAAACACCGCCTTTTTTGCCAATATCTTCACCGCACATCACAATATTGGGGTACTCAGCCATCAAGTCCATCAAGGTCCAATTAATCAATTTTGCCAAATGCTGTTTTTTCGGCAGATTATGTTGCTCATGCTTAAAAATTTCTTTGCGGGTTTCCTCGCTCACCGCGATTGAACTGGGTGCTTTATGCACCTGAGGGACAATGCTCGCCATGATCGCCTCAGCGCTGGTCAGCTTGTCTTTGCTCGCGGCATTTTCAGCAATCACCGCAATGCGACTTTCAACATCTAGGTAAATTTCAATCAGCTCTTCTGGATTTAATAGATTGTTTTCTAAAATAATACGCGCCGTGTGTAATAGCGGGTCTTGAAATTCAGTCGCGGTAATATCCGCCATATCACGGTAAACAAACTCAGCATCAGACCCCGCATGGCCCAGTATACGCACGGTGCGAATATGTAAAAACACCGGCTTACGCAATTCTCGAGCAATACGTTCCGCTTTTTTGGCGGTTTGATAAGTATCTAAAATATTCAGGCCGTCACAATAGAGATAAGTTAAACCGGCTCTGTTTTCATAATTAGCCGCAATCCAACCTTCTGGGGTGGCGGTTGAAATACCAATGCCGTTATCTTCACAGACAAAAACAATCGGCATAGGAATCGACTGATAGGCTGCCCAAGCTGTGCTATTAATTGCCCCTTGTGTAGTGGAATGGTTCGATGAAGCATCACCAAAATTACAAATAATCACGCCATCATTGGGAATTTCGCCTTGATGGGCTAAACGCTCTGCTAACGGAATACTAAAAGCAGCGCCCATGGCTTTGGGTAAATGTGACGCTATAGTGCTAGTTTGTGGAGGAATAGCGAGTGCTTTACTCCCGAGCACCTTATGACGACCACCAGAAATAGGATCATCTTTTGAGGCCGCAAATGACAACAGCATGTCGTATAAAATGGTTTGTCCGGGTACTTGCTTACTACGCTGTATAACAAACGCGGCACTGCGATAATGTAGAAAGGCCATGTCTGTCGGGCGAAATGCCTTGGCATAAGCGGCATTGCCCTCATGGCCAGAGCTACCAATAGTATAAAAACTTTGACCTTTTTTCTGCATCACGCGTGACTGCAAATCAAGGTGGCGACTCATGACTTGCGTTTCAAATAGGTCAATCACTTCAGCTGAACTTAGTCCCACATCATTAGGGCTTAAAGCACAACTTGATTCAGGTAAAGTTCGTGCTCGAACAAAATTGATAAAGTTTTCATTCACCAATTGATTGCGATCAGACATCATATCTCCACGGGGATAGTTATTATTGTTGTAGTTTAAAATTAGTCTTGTAAGACGATTTAAGCTATCAAACAAACGCTAAAAAAAAGCATGTAAAACAAAGTACAAAAATAATAAGCAAAAACCAGCCAAAGTTAAAATATTCTTTTTCTTTATCTGCTATAGTTTTTTCCTATACCTTTTCTGATAACGTCACCAATAACGATAACCACACTAAAGTAACCAAGATTATTATGGATTTAAAATCACTGAATTATTTTATTGCCGTCTATGAGTTAAAAAGCTTTAGTGCGGCGGCAAAAACCTGCTTTATTGCCCAACCGTCAATATCGGCAGCAATAGCACAATTAGAGCAACAACTTAGTGTGCAACTTTTTATTCGTCATGCCCGTGGTGTAACGCCGTCAGAGCAAGGGGAAAAGCTTTTTCCGTTAGCCAAGCAACTGTTAGGACAAGCAGGGGCAATCAAAAGTGTGTTTTCAGAAAAAACTGATAAACAGCCGTTTAACTTAGGCGTAACCCGAGGTTTAGGTGTTGAGCGCATGAGCCTACTATTAAAAGATTTTACTTCAGCCAATCCTTTGGTTGAGCTGACCTTAGTCCCTCATACCGATAAAGTTGATGCGCGTATTATTTTAAAAGACGAACTCCATGAGAGTGAACCATATATCAATATGTGGCAAGAAGACTACTTGCTGGTATTGCCTTACGATCACGTATTAGCACTCAAGGATACCGTAACGTTAAAGCAGCTCGATGGCTTACCTTTTATTCAACGCACACCTTGCAGTGCTTGGAATAACTTACAAGACACTTTAGCGCTGGCAGGTATTAGTCTTGATGTGCGAGCAAAAATTACCACCATAGATTATGCCCTCGGTTTGGTCCATGCCGGTTTAGGTTGTGCATTTTTACCGGCACATAGTGAAATTATTAAGCGCAGTGACGTGGTGTTTAGACCGATAGTTGGCTTACAACTAACTAGAGAAATTGTCCTCGCCTATACAAAATCATCTCAAGCTATCGATAATTTAAAGCGTTTAGCGCGCAAACATGCACACTAGCCTTGGTTACCTGCTTGTTTTCTTTCTGTAAAAATAAAAAACATCTCACCGGGAGAAAAGAATGAGAACTGTAGGAGGTAAAGCACAGCTAATATAAAATGCTTTCGCCTTTAACATAACACCCTCGCAGCCCTGCCATATATTAAATATTTTCTCCTTCTTTTCTCATTGTTTCCTCCCTGTAAAAACAAGAAACATCTCACAGGGAGAAAAGAATGAGGACTGCAGGAGGTAAAGCATGGCAAATATAAAGATATTATCAATGCAAAAAATTATCTGTCGCTAGCTTAGCCTCGTTTTTCTTAAACATTAATAGCAAATGAAGACTTTTCATCTTGGCGACTATCTCTTAATATGTCGATAACTTAACATTTCGACTGTTTTATATGTCGAACGCTTAATATGTCGAACGCTTTATAGTGATAAGATTTCGCCTATTTGTAGCGCCTTATTGTCAATAAAAAAACATCCTATGACTTCAGCCTTACCTCATAAATTACTCGCACAGGTATTAGCACAATTTGGTTATGCTATAGAAAATTGCAAAATCACTTTGCTCGGCAATGGCCTGATCAATAACACTTACTTAGTGCAAACGCTTGATAATAGCTTTGTTTTACAACATATAAATCAACAAGTTTTTAATGCGCCGCGGCAAGTAACTGATAATGCCGACCTGATTAGCGCACACTTAAAAATTAAGTCTGACAATAAAAGCTACCCTTTAACACCGATTTATCAGCTGCGCAGCATAGATAATAAAAATCATGTTAAAGTACAAGGGCAATATTGGCGTAGCCTGCATTATATTCCGCAGTGTTATACCTTAGAGTCAATAACTAGTGTCGAGCAAGCCAGTTTAGTGGCCCGCGCCTTTGCACAATTTACGGCCGCACTCAGTGATTTTAACAGTGAAGAATTAGCTGAAATCATTGCACATTTTCATAATTTATCCATACGAATAAAACAATTTCAACAAGCACTAGCAAGCGCTGAAGATACACGATTAGCAGCCGCTCAGACAAGTATTGCCTTTATTCAATCTCAGCAAACTTTTATCGACAGTATCGCTGAAATCACTAAAAACTTGCCCTTACGTGTTACCCATAACGACACTAAAATTAACAATCTACTTTTTAGCAAAGCAACCAACCAACCCGTTGCCGTGATTGATCTAGATACCTGTATGCCAGGTTATGTGATGCATGATTTTGGCGATATGGTACGCAGCTGTTGTCCGTCAATTGCCGAAGATAGTGCTGAACTCGATAATATGAGCATTAATTTTGAGATATTAACCGCGTTAACCAACGCCTACATTGAAGGTTTTAATGGCTCGCTCAGCGAAATTGAACGCAGAAGCTTAATCTTTGGCATTAAATTGATGCCGTTTATGCTCAGTATTCGATTTTTAACTGACTTTTTAAATGGCGATCGGTACTTTAAAACCACTTACGCCAGCCACAATTTAGTCAGAGCAAAAAATCAATTACAGCTTTATCGCTTGTTTTGCCAACAAGAAGCATTATTAACTAACATAGTGTTATCAGCGCCCACATCCAACACATAATGTGAACTACCCCGCGACTTTTTCTTCGCTCGGATCACGGGGTTTTCTCGACAGATTAGATAAAAAAAGGCACCCTACTGTTATTGAGGGTGCCTTTTTTATTTACAGGGCTATATTTCAATACTCTTTCAACGCTCTTGCAAAAGCGCTAGGCAATAATAACTCCCGACAGGTCAATACAACTTAGTTGTGATAAGTAATACCAAGATAAAGTGCGCGTTCTTGGCTGTTGAAGCCACTCGCCGTTTGATACGCTTTATCTAATAAATTAGTAATACGCGAAGAAACGCTAAAATTGTGAGATACATCGTAGTTCAGCCCTAAATTAATTAATTGATAACTCGCTAAATCAACCTTACCAATGCCGAATACGGCATCTTCTCTTGCACCAACAAATTGATATTCTGCGTAAACGTCTACTGCATTCACTGTGGTGACAAATTTATAGTTGAATTTTTCTTTCGCGCGACGAATCAACTGCTCATAGCTTAAGCGGCCAGTATTATCTGTTGTCGATTGATCTTTGGCATCCGTATAAGAAAGATTAAAGTCGTGCATACCACCAAAGCCGGCATAGTTAGCTGAGAGTTCAACACCATTAATTTCAACTTTTGCAAAATTTGCTGCCACACCATCTTTTTGACCAATTAGGTCATCAATTTTTGAACGGTATAAGCTAACACTGGTGTTAACTTCAGCAATTTTTGTTTCGAAAAACAACTCTACCGTTTCAGAAAGCTCTGAATCAAGTGTTGGCGTGCCAAAACCTGGGTAGAATAAATCATTATAAGTCGGCACTTTAAAGCCAGTACCATAATTAAGCACCACGCGAGTATCTTCATCAACTTTATGACCGACGCCAAAATTATACGTATTTTCTGAGTTAACATCTTCAACACTGTCGTGTCTTAATGTCGCTTCAAATGTCCATGTATTTTCAGTATATAAGGTATGGGCGAAAACACCTGTGGTGTCTCTTTCTTCTTTGTCAAAAACTATGCTACTTTTAGAAACATCGTCTTGATAATAATCAACACCAATATTAACTTGCAGATCATCAGAAAGTTGGCTGTTATTAACAATCGAGTATTGATTGCGACGGGTTTCAAAAATCCCTTGTGAAAGGCCATTACTTAAGCTGTCGATACTGTCACGACTTTGCCCAACAGAAAAAACGGTCTTGTTATTTACACCTTTAATACTGGTCGCATAATTAGCACGCACTAACCACGTATGATTATTAAAATCAGAGCCATTATAATAACCATCATATTCATTGTCGCCGCTATCACTTGATAACAACCACTCTACTGAAAAGTCTTCCGTGATTTTTTGCTGACCTCTAATCGCTACCGAGGTAAAGTCGTAACCGTCATCATCAGTTTCAACGCCTTCTTGAACATCATAACCATCACTTTCTTCTTTACTGACGGTGATAGTCGTTTGGCCGTCACCATGGCTAATACCTGCGCCAGCTTTATACTTTTGATAATTGTCAGTACCAAAACTAGCACCGGCAAACAACTCTCCCGCTGATAACTGACGAGTAAATATTTGAATAACACCGCCAATAGCGTCTGAGCCCCACAATGCTGCACGTGGGCCTTGCACGATTTCGATACGCTCGATCATCTCTGGCGAAATGGTATTTAAATTTGTGCCGCCCGATGTAGCGGAACTCACTCGCACGCCATCAATCAGTATTAAGGTATGATCTGAGTTGGTGCCACGCATAAAAATTGAGGCGTTTTGCCCTCTACCGCCATTAGTGGCAATATCAATACTGGGTACTGTAGATAATAAATCTAAAAATGAAATTGGGTTAGCTAGCTCGATATCTGCACGTGTAATAACCACTTGGCTAGTCAGCGCATCGTCAATATTTAGGTGTGTACGGGTTGCCGTTACGGTTAATACTTCAATATCTTTTGCCTTACTTTCGGTGCTTGCTGAAGCGACAAAAGCTGTCGACATAGCACTGATAACGGCAAGTGATAATAGTGATTTTTTGAAAAAATTGTTTTGTTTAATGTTCATATGACCTCATTAACGATGCCCTCCGCACCATTTTTATTACCGCGCTTAAGCGCAGTTTAATTATGCAAGTTAAAGTGCTCGGACTAACATGGCCACGCTTTCTATCAATATATCTTTATATAAATAAAACGCTTAACACTATGATTACCGTTGCGGGGGCAGTGAAAAAATTTCATTTTCTTCCCTCGAACTTACTATGTAAAACAGTCACTAAAGTGTTCAGTTACTGTCGCTTGTTTAAATTTTTTCGTCTTAGTGAGTTGACAGCTTATTACTCGGCGTATCGACACCTTGATTAATCATGTCGTAAATTTTATCCCTAGCTAAATGCTGCTGACAGACATCAGCTAATCGCTCAAGTTGTATTTCTCGATGTTGATTAATATCAACCATGGCTTGGTGCACTTGGTTATTCATTTGCTTGGTGACTTTACTGGCCGCAATAGCAACAGCTGTAAAATGGGCAGAGTTGAAATGTAACTTCTGATGAAGATGATTAGGCACATAACAAACCTTAACCGTCAGCTGAATTTTAGCCATGTGCTTAGTTAAATGCTTAGTTAAGTGTTTGAGTTTACCCAAAGTGCTGATATTTAATGGTTTAACTTTACCATAGATAAGCGTTTGAATTTTTTCTGAGTGTGGATGACTAACAGCTTTCATATCAAACATTGCAACGCCTAACGAGTATCAAACCCAACATCAGTTGGTCGATATATGTGATTAACGTCGATAAGGTTTAGCGATATAGCGAGCAAATTCATTTTCACCACTGAGGCGGTATAAATGAAAATAGATAAAATATCCAATGCCCGAGTAACCCGCTCGACGTGGTAACTAATGATCATAATTCACCTGGTATCCTGACTTACAGCATCTAGATATATCCCTTCCCAAATCACTTTTAGCCAAAAGATTTAGTGGTTAATATATCGCTCTGTTTACAGTTGCGGGTACAGTTGTGGACTTTCACCACATTCCCAGCTTTATTTTATTACGCTTTCAAAACATAAAAAAGTAAAATTGAATATGACATTATTTAATTAATGGCGCGATTATCGACAGCTAGAGCGAAATAGCAAGGTTTATTTTTTATTCACTGGGCTGTTAAGAATATAAATATCCTCACTTTTTCAAAATAATATCACCGCAATATAACCGGGTTCCTAAGCATAAAAGTTAACTGATTAGCTTTATTTTGTCTCCATGGCCGTTCAACTCAACAACTAACAACTTATCGTTAAAGCGTCAATTCAAGCCAATTTTCACCCCATAATGCCGAAAAATATAGCAAACAAGTTTAGCGCATTAAGTACTTAGTTATGATGCGTTAACATCGAGTTGGCCAATAATAGCCCCTAGGATAATTAAAAAATTAATCATTGTGTCTCTGTTTTTGATAAAGTAAAAAGTACTCAGCCTAATAACAGCTAGCTCATGGCGATACATAGTTCATAGCAAGGCGAATACTAGTAACAAGACTGATAGTAAGACCACAGCGAGTCAACAAGGAAAATACATAATGCCAGTTGCTGAACCTAAATGGCCAGAACGAATTATCTGCTTAACAGAAGAAACCACCGAAGCACTTTATCTGATGGAAGAAGATCATCGCATTATTGGCATTTCAGCTTATACCATGCGCCCTGAACGCGCGCGAAAAGAAAAAACAAAAGTAAGTGCTTACATCACCGCAAGAACAGAAAAAATAGTCGCACTAAAACCAGATTTAGTGCTGGCCTTTTCTGATATGCAAGCCGATATTGTTGCCGATTTAATCAAAGAAGGTATACAAGTGCATTGCTTTAATCATCGCAGTGTCAGTGAAATTTTGCAGATGATACGCACCTTATCAGGCTTAATCGGTAAACCAGAAAAAGGCGATAAGTTAGTCAGCGACTTACAACATAATTTAAGCAAAATTAAACAACAAGCTGCCAAGCTGCCTGTGCGCCCAAAAGTTTATTTTGAAGAATGGTTTGACCCTATTATCACCGGCATTGGCTGGGTAAGTGAGCTAATAGAAATTGCCGGTGGTATACACTGTTATCAAGAGTTTTCCGGCCAGTCCTTAGCCAAAAACCGCATTGTGGCAAACCCCAGTGATGTTATTGCCAAACAGCCTGATATCTACATTGCCTCTTGGTGTGGTCGTAAATTTGATCAAGAAAAAGTTACCTCTAGAGCGGGTTGGCAAGCAATACCTGCGATAAAAAATGGTGACATCTATGAGATAAACTCTACCGATATTTTACAGCCAGGACCCGCAGCATTAACTGACGGGGTTGAACAACTAGCCAACATTATCAAACAATGGGCCGAACGCGCGTAATATGTTAAATTTTTTCAGCATTAAAAACAGCTTAATCACCATAGTCTGTACTTTATCTTTCATTTTTAGTGGCCAAGGTTTAGGGCAAGAACTTGATAAAGTTTCTATTCAGCTCAACTGGCTGCATCAATTTCAATATGCCGGCTATTACGCAGCCAAAGAGCAAGGCTTTTATCGAGCATTGGGCTTAGAGGTAGAGTTAAGAGAATTCAAAGGTTCAAGCCCCATTGAAGATTATGTCATCGACGGCAGGGCCGATTATGGCATCAATGACTCAAGTTTAATTGTCGCGAAAAATAATGGCAAACCTGTTGTTATTGTCGCACAAATATTTCAACATTCACCGGCGACTATCGCCACATTAAGATCTTCTCGCATTGCCCGTCCATTTGATCTGATTGGTAAGCGCATCATGATAGATACAAGATTGAAAAATTTTGCCCCTATTACTGCCATGCTTATGCAAGCAGAACAAGATATGTCAGCCTTTACTTGGCAAGAACAAAGTGACAGATTTTCAGCGTTAATTACCGGTAAAACCGATGCTATTTTAATTTATGACACTAATGAGCCCTTTGAATTTGACCAAGCAAATATTGATATATTAACCATTAGCCCAAGAGACTACGGTATTGATTTTTATGGCGACAATCTTTTCACCAGTGAGTCAGAGGTAAAAAACAACCCTCAACGTGTACAAGCAATGCGTCAAGCAACCATAAAAGGTTGGCAATATGCGCTCAATCATAAAGCAGAAATCATTAAATTAATTGCAGAAAAATATAATAGCCAAAACAAGTCTTATCGCCACTTAGCTTTTGAAGCTGACGAAATTAGTAAAATAATTTTAGCTAAATTTATTCCTCTTGGCTCAATCGCCCGCACCCGCATGGAAAAAATAGCTGAGATTTATTATCAACTGGGCATGATAGATAAGCCTTTCATCCCCACCAATCTATTACTAGAAGACGCCTTAAGCAGCTTTGCGCCTAAACAACTTGCCATTAATAGCAGTACGTCATTAATTATTGTCATGGTAATAATTTCACTGTTATTAATTTTTTCAACACTGCTGCTACCAAGATTAGTTAGTGAACAACACCTAGCCTCCTTTATGGCATCAAAAAAATTCCCCTTTATCGTCCATACCGTATCGATATTAAATATCGCCATTATTTTTAGTGTTATTTACTTATCCTTGCAAGACAATGAAAAAATCAGCCAAGCCAATATCAAAAAAAATCTTGAATTTGTCGTTGAAGCAACAAAAAATAGACTCAATGATTGGTTAAGTGAGCAAGAAAACCTATTAAAACAAATAGCTAAAGATGACACATTAGTTAATCTCACTAAAAGCTTACTGTTGCAATCCCAGTTAAACGACACACTCATCAAAACAAAATCACAGCAAAATATTCGCCAATACTTGCGCCAAACGAGTCTTGAAAACCAAGGTTTTTCAGTTATTAATCAAGACTTCATCAACATTAGCGCTGATGACAATGACCGCCTAGGTAAAACTAACCTAATAGCCCAACAACACCCCGAGATTATCACTGCTGTTTTTGCTGGAAAAAGTCGTTTTGTGCCTTCAATAAACTCTGGTGTTAAGCACTCACTTAGCCATTCGGCCAACACGATAGATCAATACAATATGTATATGATCACGCCGATCCTCGATGAAAAAGATCAGGTTATTGCGGCATTATCCATTAGCATTCAAGTCAGTGGCCAAATCTCTACTATTATACAGCAAGGTCGCATTGGCGCCTCAGGCGAAAGCTACTTAGTCAGTCGATTAGGCCAAATGCTCTCAAAAAGTCGCTTTGATGCTGAATTATCATCACTAAACTATTTTCAAGAACACAGCAAAAATAAGCAAATGATCACACTTAAAGACCCACAGATTAATGTCATGAAAAACCCTGATGCCGTGATTAACAGCCAGCAATTACCCTTTACTTTTATGGCAAACCAATTGATCAATAATGCCCGTTCAGACAACATTAGCTTGATCACAGATCATAAAATTGCCAGTAATGTCTTGGGGTATAACGACTATCGCGGTGTCACCGTTTATGGTGCTTGGTTATGGAACAATCAGTACGGCTTTGGTATTGCAACCGAAATTAATGCAGATGAAGCCATGGGGGGCGTAAGTTCACTGCGTAATGAATTGATGTTAATTGCTGTTATTACCTTACTATTAACCTTAACGTCTAACGTATTTACACTCACGGTTGGCCAACGTTCAACAAAATATATGCGCCACTCGAAAGCAGAATTAGAGCAACTTGTTGCACAACGTACCGCTGAATTACATCAACGCGAACGTGCAATGTGGCAGTTATATGAACATGCGCCAGTGGCTTATGCGACCTTAAACGCTCAAGGCGAGTTTATTAAACACAATTTTGTCTTCGCACAAATGTTTAAACGCCCAAGAGGCACGTTTTCCTCCTTAAATTGGCAAAGCTTTGTTGCGCCAGCCCATTACGTGCACCAAATATTTCAGACTAAATCTCGGCTTTTAGAGTGTGAAGTACCAGTCAAAATAAATGACAAAAAAACTATCGACACTATGATGTCTGCCCTGCCGGTTTATGATGACGATAATAAATTAACCGAAGTGCGGTTAACGTTAATCGATGTGACGCAAAAAAATGCCGCCAAAGCACAATTTGCCGCCTTAATGGAGTCAGCACCTGATGCCATATTGATGTTAGATAAACATCGAGAGCACAGCATTGTTAACTCGCAAGTATTAAGCATGTTTGGCTACGAAAAAGCTGAGCTTATTGGCGAAAAAATTGAGCGATTATTACCAGAAGAAACAAGCTTACATATTTTTCACCACTTATTGCACGAACCTACCCTAGAGAAAAAGCTCATCGAGCTTAACGGTAGACGTAAAAACGGTAGTGAATTCTCTGCAGAAGTCACCGTTAGCGCCGTCGATATTCATAATGATCGCTTTATTGTTGCCATTATTCGAGACATCACCAAACGCAAAAACCGTGACGCGGCATTGGCTGAGCATCTGCTTTTCCAACAAGCACTGGCTGATACCATTCCATACCCGATTTTTGTTAAAGACCCTGACTTGAAATTTACTAACGTTAACAAAGCCTATGAACAAACCTTTAATGTTAAAAGAGCGGATATTATTGGTAAAACCGTACTAGACCTCGCCTATTTGCCATTAGCAGACCGAAAAGCCTACCAAACAGAAGACAAGGCAGTTATTGACTCAATGGGCATGGTGCGAAAAGAAATACCGCTGGTTTACGCCGATGGCTTAGAACATACCACCATGTATTGGGTAAAAAGCTTTGCTAAAGCTGATGGCTGCACGGGCGGCTTATTAGGTACCTTTGTTGATATCAGTGAACAAAAAATGGCCGAGCAAACATTGGCTCATGCCAAAGCATTAGCAGAAGAAGCGGTTAAAGCTAAATCAAATTTCTTAGCCAATATGTCACATGAAATACGCACACCAATGAATGCTATTATTGGTATGTCGGCGTTAGCATTGAAAACCGATTTAACACCCGAACAAAAAAATCATATTGCCAAGGTCAATCTCGCGGCCGAATCCTTGCTAGGTATCGTTAATGATATTTTAGACTTTTCAAAAATTGAAGCCAATAAACTCGACATTGAATCTATCCCGTTTTGCTTAGATGATATTCTCGATAACCTCAGTATGATGTTAGTCGATAAGCTGAACGAGACACAAACTGAGTTGATTTTTGATGTTGAAAATACCGTCCCCATTAACCTTATTGGTGACCCACTGCGCCTGAGCCAAATATTAACTAACCTTGGCAGTAATGCTGCTAAGTTCACTGAACAAGGGCAAATAAAAATTCACGTTTCATGTCTCAGTAAGCGTGACGATAACGTTACCTTAAAATTTTCTATTTGTGACACTGGCATAGGGATGAGTGCGCAGCAACAAAAAAAATTATTTCAATCCTTCAGTCAGGCAGACGCCTCAACAACACGAAAATATGGCGGAACCGGTTTAGGATTAGCGATTTGCAAGCGCCTTGTTGAATTATTGGGTGGTGAAATATGGTTAGAAAGCGAAGAAGATAAGGGCAGTCAATTTCATTTTACCCTTAGCTACCAAAGCCAGTCATCGGAAGATATAAACGCTAAAAAAACTAATTTAACCTCAGTTGAAGGTTTAACCATCGCTTTAATCACCGACAATAAAATCTATAAAACTATTTTACAGCGGATGTTAACGTCTTCGGGCTTTCTCGTCGAAAATTTCAACTCTGTCGCCGAAGCGCTGCCAGAGCTAAAAAACAAAAACAAGGTTTTTGATGTCATAATATTCGACCTGATCAATTGCAGTGACAATCAACACTGTAACGACTTAGGCTTAATACTCGCTGCTAGCATAGGTTTGCCGATATTACATATTCTCCCTAACAAGCAAAAAATGTCGGAGCTTGCACTTAAAGGTAATGAGCAATACTCCACACTTTGTAAACCCATAACCTCGTCTAATTTACTCGACAGTTTATTGCTAGCTTTGGCTCAGGAAAACCTGCGTAGTGAGCCATATAATGCTTCCCTGCGTGAAGTCCCCTTGGCCATAAATACACTTCAGGGTGCAAGAATATTACTGGTAGAAGATAATGAAATAAATCAAGAATTAGCGACTGAGTTATTAACGCATCATGGTATTGAAGTGGTGGTCTCCAATAACGGCCAAGAAGCCATAGACCGCCTTAACCATCAACACTTTGACTGTGTGTTAATGGACTGCCAAATGCCTATTAAAGACGGCTACACCACCACACGAGAATTACGTCAAGACCCACGATTTATCGATTTACCTATTATAGCGATGACCGCTAATGTCATGGCGGGCGATCGTCAAAAAGCCTTAGACTCAGGCATGAATGAACATATTGGCAAACCCATCAATACCGATGAACTATTTGTCAAATTGACAAAGTGGGTGAGACCCAAGAGTACAAATAATACAAATAATGCCAATACGTTAGATAAAATAGCGAGGACAACAGACGATAGAGCTCAGCCATTAGCTGATAAAAATCAGCAAATGGCTATTCCTGAACTCAACGGCATCGACATAAAAGCAGGTTTAGCGATAGCGCAAAATAATCACGACTTGTATCTACGCTTATTGCTTAAATTTAAAACTAACTATGCAAATGCTATGGCACCCATTTCCGTGGCATTAAACAACCATGACTTTGCTCAAATAGAATTACTGGCACATACCTTAAAAGGTGTCGCTGGCAATATTGGCGCAACAGCACTTTACGCGCTATGCCAACAGCTAGAAAACAACGCTGTCCAGCGTGATATAAAACCACTGCTGTTAACACAGTGCCAAGATGAACTTAGTCGTATTGAACTTGCGCTAGCACCGCTAGAGCATCAAGAGCCTGCTGATATAAAGTTCAATGTGTCAGCCTGCAAAACACTTATGGCGCAATTGATTATTGATGTAGAACATTGTGATGTTGCCGCTATTGATAGCATTCATACCTTGCTAGCAATGAGCCAACAGCAAAGCTATCACCAAGCACTAAAAGACATTAGGGCAAAAATTGAAGTTTATGAATTTGACGATGCGGCGGAACTACTGAAGGACATTAATATTTATTCATAAACTAATCAACCAACAACATAAAAGACACAGCAGACATAACTCATTGAATTTTAAGTACTGTCAGTAAATTGTCGGGTAAAAGTCGTAGTAAAAATTTATCTAGTAATGAATAATTCAATCAGAACAGTTACAAGGAGAAGTAAATGATGGTTCGACAGTTAAGACTTAAACGAGCATGGTCTCAAGAGCAACTAGCCCAGTTCAGTGGCTTAAATATAAGAACTATCCAACGCATTGAACGAGGCCAAAAAGCAGGCTTGGAATCACTAAAATCTCTTGCTGCTGTTTTTGAAATTGAACTTGATGAATTGCTGGAGAAAGAAAATATGAATAGCTCAGACAACTATAGTGCAGAAGAAAGTCGTATTATCGATCATGTTAGAGACATTAAAGGATTTTACAGTCACCTGATTAATTATACGGTGATAATTCTCGCTTTATTTTTAGTTAATTTTTTAACTAGCCCTGGGTATTATTGGGCTTGGTGGGCGGCGTTTGGCTGGGGTGTAGGGCTAATATCTCACGGCATTAGTGTCTTTGAGCTATATAGCTTTTTTGGTGCTGATTGGGAAAAGAAACAAATTGAAAAAAGGCTAGGTAAAAAACTTTAAAGCCCCTAAAAATCAAGTAATACCCGTTCCGTTTAGTTTGTGATCTTGTTGTATGCAGAAGCAATAAATCAAGGAGCAGGTATATACCCGCTCAACTTCAAGATGCAGACTTCAGCAAACTGAGAAAGGGTTAGCTACTAGGCATGGGTTGAAGAGAATAGTTGTTCTCGCAACTGCTCCGGTGTGACTCTAATAACCCACATCTATGTGGGAATATTGTCGAAATTCATAACGCCTTAGATGACCCTTTATCGGCTTGCCCATAGGGAGCTTAGCTCTGACACTGCTCCTTGAGCGGAACGTGTATAGTACTCTAGATAAAGTGTGGCTCAGGTTTTGTGTTTTATCTTAAGTATGAAAAATACAAGACATAACCCGACACCTCTTAACAGACAATAACGTAGGTGAAAAGTCTTTAAACTAAGCCTAATTGTATATTCACCCTTGCCACATAAACAGAATCTTGATGTGCCTTAAGTCTAATAAACATTACTCAGTAATGACTAAGTATTACCATAATTGAGATAAATACATAGGTAATACTTGGTCAATCAACAACAAAGTGAGATGCGTACCACGCATTGGTTTTTATGTACTTATACTATGCCATTAAGTTTACGTTGTCGAAACGCAAATAAAAGCGCTAAGCCAGCTAAAAATAGACCTTTAGGCTCAGGAACGGCTTGTGGACTTTCAGCAAAGCCAAAACTATCTGCGATAAAATAATATTCTTCGAAATCGCCATCAGCTAAAACAAAATTGAAATTGACTTGAAAATAATCGCTATCATTAAAGATTCCAGTCCCTTTAATAAGACTGTCCAATTCAATAAAATCTTCAAAAACCATGTCGCCAAAACTATCTTCAATAAAAAAACCCGCGGTAGCATAGGCTTCTTCGTCACTGCTAGCAGTAAAAATTTCTGCAAACCAAGTGATAGCAAAAAGCACATTGACAGAAATATCTGAGCCGGTATTATTCTCAAAAAATAAATATCCATCTGTTTCCCAGGAACTCTGAACAAACCCTCCCATACCGTTTACTTGGCCATCAGCCGCAGCGCTGACTAAACCAACCTCATCAGAATCAAGAATAACTGGGCCAAAATCATCACTACCACTTGCGCCTCCAGATGCACTGCCGTCTACAAAAACTTGACTATCAAAAAATTCTGTTTCAAATTCATTGACAGAAAATGTAGATGAGACTTCAACATCAACGCCAGTATCAAAACTGGTTATTATAGCGCCCTGAGTTTGAGCACAAAGCAAACTGAGACTCGATAATACTAAGCCAAGTCCAAATTTTTTCACTAATATTTTTTTTAACATTTTAAGTTCCCTCTTAGTTATATACTTAGTTATTTACTTAATTATATAATTCCATCGTGGACATACTTAAGCATTAAAATACGCTACTTAAATGAATGTAGGTCAGGCTTTGCCAATACACAAGCCAAAGCTAGTGCGGTAAAATTTATAGCAAGTGAATTAGTTATTTTTTGCTCGCACTAAATTTTAATCGCTATTTCATATACTGCTTTAGCAGCAGTGCTGAAATTTGTCTTATAAAAATTTGGCAAGAGTTCTGAAAAGGTTTGGCGCAGGCATTGTGCTTTATTTTAAGTATACAAAATATGATCTGATATCTTCGATTTAATAGTCTCATTGGCAAGCGATTAAGCTGAATTCTAGCTTAAGCCAATTCAACTTAATCGGTTAACAACCATACGATTTAAACTAATAGAGCCAAATCCCATCACTTAGCTGTTATTAATTTATAGGCTAATTAGCTTTTATTCGTCAGTGATCAAACCCAAAGTTTATGCAGAATTTTTCACTAAAAATCAGCCGCGACTTCAAATACTAGTTTAGTCTCATTAATGGGATGACAAAATGACAAATACTCGGCATGTAAATGTAAGCGATTTGCTTTTAAACCATAATGGTCATCGCCAACGATTGGCATATTCAAGCCCATTTTATGAGCACAATGCACTCTAAGTTGATGCGTTCGCCCAGTTTTAGGGAACAAGTGCAGTCGTGTGGTGTTATTTTTTCGTTCAAGTACTCGCCATGTGGTTAGCGCGTGTTTGCCGTGTTGATAACAAACCATTTGCCGTGGTTTATCATCAAAATCTAAGGTCAGTGGTAAGTCAATACTGCCACTTTCTGCGACAATATTTCCATCAACCAAAGCGACATAGCGTTTTTCTATGGTGCGTTCAATAAACTGTTTTTGCAGCGCTTTATGGGCTACTTTATTAAGAGCAATAATTAACAAACCTGAGGTCGACATATCTAAACGATGGACAATAATTGGCCCAGAGGCCTGTGGGAATTGACTTTTAATACGTGAATAAACCGAGTCTTCAATGTTTCTACCTGGCACTGACAAAAATTCGGCCGGCTTATTAACCACCAACATATCTGCGTCTTGATAAACAATGGCTAGATCTTTACCCAGTGCAGGGTTGATCAGCAGCGGATTATCATCAACTTGTAAACCTTGCAGCATATGGGTCAAAATGGGCTGACATTTACTGTAACAAGACGGATAATAATTTTTGTGTTGTCTAATAGCCGATTTTGGCGCAGCGCCCCACCAAAACTCAGCCATAGCGAGTGGTTTTAAGTTATGTTGATAAGCATATTGTAATAGTTTAGGCGCAGCGCAATCACCCGCGCCAGCCGGTGGAGTATGATCAGGTAGCTCAGCAAAAATGGCATTTAAGTCTTTAGCCTCGCCCTTAGCATTGAGAAATTGGTACTGAGCAAAAAGTTTTTTCTGTAAATTTTTCGAGCGTGATTTTCTCAGTTTTTTTAACTTGTTAATTTCACTGGTAATACTCGCTAGTGCTTGCTGCAATAAGTCGAGTTGGTCTTGCCAAGATTGCTTTAGCGCTTGCAGTTGCTTTTTTTCTTGAATGCTTTGCCCAGCTAAATTTGTTTTTAACTCTTCAAAGTCGTGCTCCGCGAGTCGATCAATAGCTTCGCTGCGTTGTTGTTTTCTTTGCAGACGACTCGCTACCATTAAACTTTGCTGCGCTATTAACTCTTGCTGATAACTTGCTGTCGCCGCACTAAGCTGGTTATTAATAACCCTCAGCGGCTCGCTATGCGCTAACTGCTCAATTTCGGCATTAATATTATTGATAATGCGATTTTCTGCCAAAAAGGCAGCGTCTTGCAGTTGCATATTTGACACTGCAGGCACAAAGTTAATATCCGCCGTATTGTCCTCAAGTTGCCCAGAATAAGCACTTAAAAAGCCTAACTCCTGCTGATTGTTTTGCACAACCAACACACCAAACATTTTTCCAGCATTGGTTTTTTTTGATTCAACTGACGCATTTAATACTGTTTTCTCCAGCCATTGTGGCAGCATTTCAAGCTGTTGCTGTAACTGCTCAACGGCTTTAACTGCTAACGGTTGTGGTTGGTAATAAAAGGGGAAAGTAAACTTTTCTGGCAGCGTTATAGAGTCAACAGCTTGGGAGAATAACGTAAAGCAAGGGGCAAGATTTGTCATGGCAATATAATGATTAAATGTTCAATAAGGCAATTAGTCAAGATAATAACATAATCATCATTATCTCACTAAATAACCTGATCTGGCGTAATCTTGATAAATTGATGTTAAAGACTATGCAGCGCATGCTCAAGCTCGATATGCTAAAGCCTAGCCAGCATTTATAGCGATAAATGCTGGCTAAATCACTACCGACGCCGCCATAAAAAATTGACCTGTGGCAAAGAATTTTTTAAGTAAAAGCCTAAACACTAAAAAATACTACTTTAACGGCTATCGCAGCCATTAACTTGCAACAGATAGGTTTAACCTAAAATGCTAAAACTCTTGCCATTACACACAACAAACTGTTTTGATGATAGTGAGATAGTTGTTGTGTTTGTGCTGGGTTTTATTGTTTTGTCTATAAGCTGCCTGCAGCGCTGATTTAGGCTAACTTGTGCTGTTATAACTTAGCTTTAACTTAGCAATAATTTAGCTATAAATGAGCTCTAACCGATTACTGAGCACTAAGTACGAGTAGTACTTTTAGCAATATCACCCTAGCGAACAGTTGGCATAATTAACTGCTGTTATTTAATTTTTGCCACACCCGCCACTTCTATAACCGTTTTTGCCTCTGCCCGTTCAATAACTTTTACTATAGTCGTTTGAATAGTTTCGTCTTTTCTGATGTCACCTTTGCTAGAAAAACGTTCTTCCTGAGCATCAGCACCGGCTTCTAACATAAAACTAACCACTACTTGTGTCGCACAATCTTCAGCTTCGCCAAAATATGCCAAGGTAATTTGAGGGTAGCCCTGAAAACCTGCCTTAACTTTTTTTGCTATACGTTTTGTTGATTTATCTAAATTCATAATATCTATCCAGAGGAAGTATATGCCCAATTAATGGACTGATTATGTTGACTAAAATATGCTGCGAAATGAAAATAAGCTAGCAATTAACTAGTTCGCTTGAGTTGTTTGCTAGTTTGCATTACTTTTCAGCCATTGACTAATGATGTTTGTAATATAGTTAATTGAGGTTTATCGCCGACTAGTTTTGGCCACAAATTTAAATTCACGCCAATAATTTTTTATCTGCCTTATTCCAGTGCATTGTTAAGTTACTATTTCAAACGGGTTTAGCCGCGAAGAAACGACAGCAAGGAAAATTAAATACAACTACGCAGGTCTACTGAATAGTTAAATAAATGATTGCTAAAATGGCGAAGCTGTTAATAATGAGTTAACTACTAGCCTGACTGATTATTATTAGCATTCATTAAGGCTTTGCAACTCTTAACACTGTGTAGATAATACTTGACCATTTTAGAAGCATAGTTTTAATATGCCATTAAATTGCACTCTCAAAATAAAAGTGTTACAAATTGTAAAAGATTTAAAAAAGTATAATTATAATATTTTTATTTAAAATCTTTGAAGTTATTACATAGTCGATTGGTTCGCAATAAACAAAAAACTATGCAATATAGATATGGATTAAAGTTTTATATGAATACAGCAGTTCCGGGTAATAACAAGCAGACTGATAATAGAGAGAAGTTCTCCCATTTTTTGATGTCGCAATGCTTAAACGTTAGGCGTGGGGCTTTAATCGCTGGATTGCTCTTATACCTAGCATTTTCGATTATGGATGTAGTTAAATTTCCCAGTGAAATATACCTATTAACACTAACATCTAGACTATTTTTCGTAATACTGCCCTTATTGTATTTAAATTTCATTTATTGGTTCAAGCCCCCGATAACGATACGTTCAAACATATTATTAATATTGTTTATCTACTTGGCTGTGGGCTTAAATCACACCTTCATCTATTATATTTCTGACATAAATGGTTTTTCATTTCCTCAGCTTGGTTTAGTACTCATTATAATGTTTGGCTGCTTACTTATGGTGCTGCCGATCAAACCTGCAGGCATAGCCACTGTGATTATTCTCTGCGTATTTACAACGGTAAATATTCACTTAAACCACCCATTAAACGACTTAATATTCATGCTGATAATTCTTATTGTTGTTGCATGTATTTGTCTTATGGTTAATCTAACCGGCCAAAAAACGCTCTATAAAAATTATCTATTAATCAATCGTCTTTACAACGAGTCGATCACAGACGGATTAACAAAACTCAACAACAGAAGATCATTTCAAGAACAAATAGTAAGATTAAATGCAATTGCCGTGCGTGACAATGCGGCCCTAGGTTTAATTTTTATTGATGCAGATTATTTTAAAATAGTTAACGACTCTTGCGGACATAGCATGGGTGATGAGGTTTTAAAAAAGCTAGCTCGCGTCATAAAGAACAAATGTCGTCGTACTGAAGACATTGGCTTTCGCATAGGTGGCGATGAATTTGCAGTGATTCTCTATGGGGTAAATAGAGCAAAACTTGAAGAAACGTGTTTAGAAATAGTCGAGAGTGTGGCAAATTTAAACTTGAATAATAATGGCAAAATTCTTAAAACGTCAGTCTCTGTCGGAGCGGCGTTAAAAACTAAAGGTACTAAAATCTCCAGTGATAAACTGGTTAAAATAGCTGACGAATATTTATATGAAGCAAAAGAAAATGGCAGAAACCAACACTGTTTAAAAACTATTTAACCACTGTTCCGTAGTCGTTACTGATCCTTAGTATTGAGTGTTTGGTGCTTAAATGCAGGTAATTTAATGCAGTTTAACAAAAAATCAGCAACGGTTAGCGTTTTAATGTTCTAGGGCTTTAGGGCTTAATGAATAAATTTTTAGGTCGCTAGATAACCTATCATTGTAACCTAGGATTTACTTAGCTAGCCAAAGTAAAATCGTCATTACGCTATACTAGCAACGTTAATCCTTAGTTTTTTTGCATCAACGCTGCTTGTATTGTGTTGGGCAGTAACCTCTTGTTACATCGTCACTTCGAAGTTGCAGGTGTTTTGTCGCACGACCACCGACCCTTTTACGCCATAACCTAAAGCTTTTTGGCTTTAAGTGACTACGCATAAATTTGATCACTTCGGGCTCTCGTAAGTTGAACTGATGCTCTATCGCTTCAAAGGGAGTTCGGTCTTCCCAGGCCATTTCTATAATTCTTGATTCTTCGTCCATCAAAAATGCCATAAAAGCTATCCTAACATTGGTCAATAAGTTTTCTAGCTATACGGATAACAGATAAGAAAAGACCAATTCCCCGTTAGTTATTTTGCCTGTTCTACGTTGGCATAAAGCCTAAGCGATACTGGTTACGACTGTTTTTGCATTCACTCATATAAATTCACTCATATGAACTTAAGATAATTTATCACTTTAGTGTTACCCATTGCTTTCAATATTAAAATAAATCAATGTGATAGGTGAAAAATAATAAAAGTACCGAGTGAAAATAAAGGTTAATCGCTCGCTTAACGGTTGACGGACTGAAGTCCGACCTACAAAAAAATCGCCCAACGCTATATAATTACCCGCAGCTTCTATGGGGCTTAAATGTAGGTTGGACTTTAGTCCATCAGGTTAAATGAAATTTAACTTTTTTTGGTATTGAAATTATTTAACAGAATAATATTCGCTGCAAAATTTGGTTAACCCATGACATTAATTGCCCGTTTAACGGTTGACGGACTGAAGTCCGACCTACAAAAAAATCGCCCAACGCTATATGATTACCCGCAGCTTCTATGGGGCTTAAATGTAGGTTGGACTTTAGTCCATCAGGTTAAATGAAATTTAACTTTTTTTGGTATTGAAATTATTTAACAGAATAATATTCGCTGCAAAATTTGGTCAACCCATGACATTAATTGACCGTTTAACGGTTGACGGACTAAAGTCCGACCTACAAAAAATTGTGTTCCATCACGTTAATCGCTTGCTTAACGGTTGACGGACTGAAGTCCGGCCTACAAGAAAATTGCGCTCCATTGCGTTAATTGCCCGCTTAACGGTTGACGGACTAAAGTCCGACCTACAAAAAATCGTCAAACGGTGTTGTGCAATAAAGCGTTTAATTTACGCTACAACTGCCTTGAAAAACACCGCTACTAAGTATATCTATAACTTGTCTAAATCATTTAATAACGCGGCCGCTTTTTCTCTGATGGCAATTTTTTGCGCTGGATCAACTTTATCCCAGTTACGAATAGGGAAGCTCATGCGATGGTTTGCGGCAAACTTGTCATAGTTTTGGTCGATAAAGTTCCAATATAAACTATTTAATGGGCAAGCATTTGAGCTGACTTTTTCTTTCACTTTATAATGACAGTTTTTACAATAGTCACTCATTTTGTTGACATAGTTGCCGCTTGCCGCATAAGGTTTTGTTGCTATCCAACCACCGTCAGCAAAAAGCGCCATACTGCGAGTATTGGGTAGCTCTACCCATTCAATCGCGTCTATGTAGATGCCTAAATACCAGTCATCAACTTGGCTAGGTGCTATGCCGGCTAACAAAGCAAAATTCCCTGTGATCATTAAGCGTTGAATATGGTGGGCATAAGCATGCTCCAGTGATTGTGATATCGCGCTTTTTAAACACTGCATTTTAGTGTCCGCATTCCAGAAAAAAGCAGGTAAGTTGCGCTTAGCACCTAAAAAATTCTGCTCTGCGTAGTTCGGCATATTCACCCAATACATACCTCTAACATATTCTCGCCAGCCTAGAATTTGCCTAACAAAACCTTCAATTTGCGCCAGTGTGATCTTACCCTCAGAGTCTTGGTAAGCGATAAGCGCGGTGTCAATTACCTCCATGGGGCTGAGCATTTTACAGTTAAGTGAAAAGCTTAGCCGCGAGTGATATAAACTCCAAGCGTAGGGCGAAGCTACCGTCATTGCATCCTGAAAATTGCCAAAATTAGCTAGCTGATGTTGACAAAAATAATCCAGTAACACTAAGGATTGTTGCCGATTAATGGGGTAAGCCACATTGGCCGACTCATGCCCGATAGTATTAATATTATGCTGTTTTATACGCTGTAAATATTCCTCTGCTGAGTTGTCAAATACCAAAGGTTTGGGAATAAGTTTGAGATCAGCTTGCTTAAAGGATTGACGATTATTAGCGTCAAAGTTCCATGCACCACCTGCTGGCTTTAAGCCCGCCATCAAAATAGAAAAACGCTTACGCATAAAACGATAAAAGTTCTCCATTCTTACGTGCGTTGCCGCTTTAAAATGATTAGGTAATTCGTCAAAGGGCAGTAAAAAATGTTCACTGTCGACTTCAACCACAGGTAAAGCTAACTGCGCTGACATGCCAGCTAATTGCGCCCGTAAGCGGTATTCGTCAGGCCGTTGAAAGGTAAAGCTTTGACAAGCATAACGTGCAACTAATGCTTTTATCAGCTGTGGAAGATCTTGATATGCTGCACTGTCATCTAAGGTGAGGTAACAAACCCGATGGCCTTTACTTTCAAGGTCTTGAGCAAAATTAGCCATGGCAGCAAAAAATGCACTTATTTTTTGCACATGGTGCTTGGTATAGTTTGCCTCTTGGTGAAGCTCAGCGATGACATAAACAACATCAGCGTCGATATGTTCAAACCAAGTGTGCATAGGGTTGAGCTGATCACCCAATATAAGCCTGAGATGTTTTGCCGTCATGAATTTACCTTACTTTTATTTGAACGCTGGCTAGAGCCAAGCTTTAGCGCTTTGTTTAGTTTAAGTTTACGTTTAATTTGAGTTTAGCTCTTTTTTTGACTCTCGATTGAGCGCTATCAAGTGCACTATTAATCGTGTTTTTATTACGCCGACATCGCTCTGAGCAATACAACACATGCGCCCAATTGGCTTGCCATTTTTTGCGCCATAAAAAATCTTTTTTACAGGTCAGACAATTTTTATGGGCTAAGAATAATTTTTTATGCATCGTTGATCATATTAATTTTTCTAAGGGTTTAGGCTTGCTGGCTTTCGTCGGTTTTTTAGCCGTTCGAACATGCTTTGCGACAATGCGCTGACCTTCTTTTTTACTGTCAAATCGTTTTCTAAAACCCCAGAGTAAATCGCGGGCAATCTTCCCTGTTTCATTGATATCCACTATAGGTAAAGGATAAGTCTCGTCTAATTGACATTGATAAAGCTGCTGCTCCATAGGCGATAATTGCCAAGGGGTATGAATAATTTCATTTGGCAACTCTGATAATTGTGGCAACCATGTTCTAATAAATAGGCCATCTTTATCTTTTTCCAATGACTGTTTCACTGGATTATAAACCCGAATGATATTAGTGCCGGTTACCCCTGACTGCATTTGAAATTGTGGATAGTGAATGCCTGGTTCAAAATCGAGAAATAATTTCGCTAAATACCTCACGCCTAAACGCCAATCTAGCAGTAAATGATGGCATAGAAAGCTGACTAACATGGCGCGCATACGAAAGTTGATATAACCGGTTTTTATTAAACAAAGCATGCAAGCATCAACTAACGGATAGCCTGTTTGCGCCGTCTTCCATTTATTTAATCGCGTTTCAATACTCAAACCACAATGAAGGTCAGGATAGCTAAAATCACTGTAAGCTCTATTTACCGGACGCCACTGCATTTGATGTTCGCTTTCAAATTTTTGTATAAAATGGCAATGCCAATGCAGGCGAGATGCCAGTGCATCTATTGGTCTTTTCCAACCGCTTTGAGGTCTTTTCGTTAAAATGGTTTGATAGAACTGCCTTAAGCTTATATTGCCCCAAGCTAAATAAGGCGATAACCGTGAACAACTTTTACGACTTGCCTGCGGTTTAGATATGTCAAAATGATAGTTTTTACCTCGGCCATTCAAAAATGACTGCAGCATTTTTTGCGCCCAAAGCTCACCACCTTTTAACATGAACTCGTCAGGTGTTGACCAGGATACAGGTAAAATAAACTCAGGTAACTGCTCTAAACATTGTTTACTTACCAGTGTGTTACAAGATAGCGCTGGCTGACATAACTCAGCTTTCATGATCTTACGCCAATCTTTGTCCCAGTTATGTCTATTTTTTTTACCGCGACTTACCGCGCCTGAAGCACTTTCATGCCAAACAATGTTGTGTGCTTTACACCATTTGTTAACCGCTTTATCGCGCTCAAAAGTAGACAACAAGCCGACTTCTTCATGGCTAAATAAACCGGTAATGTTAAAACGCTGCTGAATTTCATTAAGGCCGGCAAGCGCATCACCAAAATAAACATAAACCTGGGCATTAAAAGCGCTGAGCTGGGCGTTAATATCTTCAATTGATTGCCAAATAAAACGCCAATGTCGTTCGTCGTAATGAGGGTCTGCGATTAATAAAGGCTCAAATACGTAATACACTAATGTTAAACCCGACTGAATGGATGCGCTCAACGGCTGATGATCGCTCAGTCGCAGGTCTCGCTTTAACCAAACAATATTGACCGCACTATCTGCCAGGTTATTAGTTACCAGGTTATTAGTTGCCACGAGATTAGCTGCCACAGTATTAGCTGCCATGCTAGCTTACTGTAGCACCGGCCAATCTGAAGCATCTACGGAGTCTAGTGTTTGATTGGCTTGAGTGGCTTGCTGACTTTGATCCGTCCATTTAGCTTGGTAATCACCATTAGGGTCATAAAGTGTGGTTTGCTTCTCAATATTAAAATGTCTGCCACCTCTAGGGTCAACACCTACACCGGCGATGTATTGCCAATTACCCCAATTAACCGCAGCGTCATAATCAATTAACTGCTCTTCAAACCAGGCAGCACCATAGCGCCAATCAACACTGAGTTCATTCACTAGGCAACTGGCGACAATTTGACGTCCTCGGTTACTTAAATAGCCGGTTTGTCTTAACTCATGCATAAAGGCATTAACCAAAGGATAAGGAGTATTGCCTAAGCACCATTTATTAAAGCGTTCAGGATAGAATGTTGTTAGGGGTTTATGTTTAGCAATGCCTTTAAATTGGTAGGTTTTAGCGCCAATTTTACCATGTACCCATTGATAGTACTCTCGCCACAGTAATTCTAAATACAGGCATTCGGTGGAACTGTTTTTGCCCTGCTGCTGTTCAAAATCAGTCAGGTAATTCATCACTTGGCGCACAGAAATACAGCCAGCATTTAACCACGGCGATAGCTTGCTGCTATTTTCCCAACCGTCTAAATTATTTCTGACTTGCTTATACTCGGCGGGGGAATTTGATGAAAAATATTGCCTAAGATGCTTTAAGCCTTGTTGTTCACCCCCTTCAAACTTAAAGCCCTGCTTGGCCTTTATAGCACTTACACTAGGTAGCCATTCAGGCTTAAAGAGAGTTGGCGCCGGTAGGGTGTCAAACATGCTAGGCAGAGATTGCACGCTTGGCTCTGGCTTGGAAATACTGACTTCAGCCATTTTTTTGCGAAATTTAGAATAACTGACCGGTAATTGCTCTAGCTCAAAAGGCAAAGCGTTTTCGGTAAATAAAGTAAATTGGTCTACCAGATTAATGGTCAGTTCAGGCAGGCGCTCATTAAGCTGAGTAATAAGCCTATTTTCATAAGTGCCGGGTAATTTCGTGGTGATTACATCAGTAATTTGATAGTTTTCACAGAGCCGAGTTAAGGTCGATAAGGTATCGCCATAAACAATATACAGCTCTTGTCTAAGCTTTAATAAGCTCTCGTTAAAATCATCTAAACAGCCTTGTAAAAATTGCCACCTGATATCACCTAACGGTTTTGACTGAAAATTATTTACTTCAAAGCACTGTTTATCAACAACATATACACAAAGCAGACGATCACTTTTACTGGCTAAGTTAAGCGCGGCGTTGTCATTGATACGAAGATCTTTATTCACCCAGTATAAGGTACGTTTCATGAATATAATTCAATTAGTTAAAAAAAATTATACGCATAAAGCTAGCGCTTAGATCAAAATAATTCGATTATCGCCGGCTTTAACTTGCCGCCATTGAATTAAGCGCTGCAATGGCGGTAAGTTAACTATCAAACAAGCGGATCAAAAGCCAACTCAAGCCTTCAACAACCGCATTGTTATTAAGCCTGTATTCCTGTTGTTAACAGGAATACTCACCCGACTTCAAGATACAGTTTTATGACTTATCAGGTGTTTCAGCGGTGGCTGATTTTACCTTATGATAATGTTTGATCAGATTCCAAGTAGAGCTGTCGTGATCGGGATTGTTTTTGTCACGGTGTAGATCATGTTCAATTTTATTAGCTAAACCTTTGCCTAATTCGACTCCCCACTGATCAAACGAACATATTTGTAAGAGAATCCCTTGAACAAATATTTTATGTTCATAAAGTGCGATTAAGCTGCCTAACGAACGGGGTGAAATACGGTTCATTAATATAGTGTTAGAGGGGCGATTGCCTTTATGTACCTTATGTGGCGCAACTTTATTAATATACTCATCTGTCCTGCCTTTGGCTTTTAAGTCATCTCTAACTTGTTGTTCATCTACTCCTTGCATTAATGCTTGAGTTTGAGCAAAAAAGTTCGCCATCAGTGTTTCATGATGTCCCTCAATAGGGGTATTACTTTCAATTGAACCAATAAAATCAGCCGGCACGACATTATTGCTTTGATGCAAATATTGATAAAAGGCATGTTGGCCATTAATGCCTAATTCGCCCCAAATTGACGGCACAGTTGAATAGCTAATGGTTTCGCCATGCCAGTTAACTGATTTTCCATTACTTTCCATTTCTGCTTGTTGCAAATACGCAGATAACATATGTAAGGATTGATCATAAGGTAAAATAGCCTGTGATTGTGAACCTAGAAAAGTACAATTCCAGACGCTGAGTAAAGCTAAAATCACTGGCGCGTTATGCTCAAGTTCAGTCTGACAAAAGTGCTGATCCATTTCATGGGCACCTTCTAATAATTCAATAAACTTATCGAAACCTAAGTCTAAAGCTATTGGCAAGCCTATGGCTGACCATAATGAAAATCGACCGCCAACCCAATCCCACATCTCGAATATATTATCTGCTTCAACACCAAATTTCATCGCATTTTCTTTATTGGTGGTCACAGCGACAAAATGCTGAGCAACAGCACTTTTATCAAATGAAGCAGAGGTTAACCAGTTCAGCGCCGTTTTAGCATTGATCATGGTTTCTGTGGTGGTAAAGGTTTTGCTAGAAACAATAAACAGGACTTTCTCTGGATTTAATGGCTTCAATACATCAGCAATTTGGGTGCCATCTACGTTAGAGACATAGTGAACATTGATACTGTCATCACTATATTTTTTTAATGCCTCAGTAACCGTTTGAGGGCCTAAGTTAGAGCCACCCACACCAATATTAACCACGTCAGTAATACGCTTGCCAGAATATCCTTTCCATCTTCCTTGACGCACTTGTTCGGTAAAGGCTTGCATTTTATCTAACGATTTTGCAACGCATTCATTGATGTTTTCGCCATCAAGAATTATGGGCGTTTGTTGCTGATCACGCAGGGCGGTATGCAAAACAGCTCTATCTTCTGTACCATTAATACGCTCGCCTTTGAACATTTTGTCTCGCCAAGCCTCTACATCGCATGCTTTTGCGAGTGAAATTAACAGCGAGCGAGTTTCTTCTGTGATCAAGTTTTTAGAATAATCTAATAGCATAGAAGGTAATAACAGAGAAAATTTATCAAATCGTTGTTTGTCTTCATTGAAAAAGTCGTTCATATGAGACTTTTTCATCTGTTGTGCATGCAGCGTTAGCTTTTTCCAACTGGCAAGGGAAGTTCTAGATTCCATATTTATTCTCGGATATTTGATAAAAAAACAATTAAAGCGCTAGCGCTTTAATTGACGGCAAGGCCGCAAATGCGCCCATTTTTTGGCAAGTTAAGGCGCCACATTTACTGGCGAATAATACCGCTAATGACACAAGTGTTTGGTTTTCTAATACACTAAATAAACACGTTTGATTAAAATCGGCATCTTGAGAGAGAGAAAATAAGAAGCTAGCAATAAAACTGTCACCGGCAGCGGTAGTATCTAGCGCGGTTATTTTAGGCACAGCAATCATCAGTGAGTAGCTGGCACAAGTTACTTGCACCTCGTTAGGGCCATCAGTAATAACGATCAGCTTAACGCCTAGCGTTAATAAGTAGCTAACATAGTCTGGTATATCAATATTTTTAATGGCGGCTAAATAGCTGGCTTCATCTTTACTTAATTTTACAATATCACTTTCATTGAGACAGGCTTCTACGCGAGCAGGTAGTAAACTTAAATCAGCCCAAAGTTGCTGACGTAAATTAACATCAAAGCTAATTAATACCTTATTGGATTTAGCGCGCTTTAAGGCATAAAGCGTATTATCATAGTTTTGTTCATTGGTGAGGGTATTTGAGCAATAATGAAAAACAGTAATATCTTGCCAGTTTATTTTATCAACCTGGCTCTTTTCATAATACATATCTGCCGTATCGTTACGGTAGAAATTAAAAGCACGTTCGCCACTCGCATCTAAGGTCACCAACACTATGGCTGTATTGGCATTTTCTACGGTATTTACGTAACTTGTATTCACCCCTTGATCTTGTAATTGCTGCATTAACATAGTACCAAAATCATCGCTACTGATACCGCCGGCAAAATAACTATTTCCGCCTAATTTAGCATAGGCTACAGCGACATTTGCCGGTGCACCGCCCGCTAACGGAGTGTAACTTGGGTTATGAGCTGAGCTTGGTAAAAAATCAACCAACACTTCGCCATAACTGAGTAAAGAAAGCATAAAATCACCTTTGAATAAAAAAGCCCATATAAAATGGGCTTGTTATTATTTGTACTATTAGTTTAAAAAGTTATAGATTAAAAATCGTATTTAAGCGTCAGAGTTGCTGAACGACCTTGAATAGATCTTGCGCGTATAATAGTTTTAGCCGTTGCCGCTGTTGCATCTTCTGCTTCAGTAATACCAACAGTTTCAAATAAGTTGTTAATGTTTAAAGAAACACTTAATGAATCTGAAAGGTTGTATTGAGCAAAGGCGTTAGTTTGAACATAGCCGTCTAATATAAGTGCGTTAGGGTCAGTTTGGTCAAAGTTATCTTGAGCAAATGAATCAGTAGTACCAATTAAGTTAATACCCGCAGAACCTTGGTTAAAGTTGTAACGACCTGTTATTGAGTAAACAACATCAGCTTGTCTTCTTGGTGTGTTGCCAACTACAGCTGGATTAATGACATCTTTAGTTATTTCAGAATCAGTCCACGTTAAGTTAGCACGTAGATCAAAATCACCAATGTAGTATGTAGATTCTATTTCAATACCTTTTGACTCATATTCACGGTCAAAAAATTGTTGGCTAGTGGCTTCAAAGTTTTGCTCTTGAGTTTGTGCAAAGAAAGCCGTTGCAAAGACAGATATTTCATCTTGACGGAATTTAACACCAAGTTCTAACTGATCAACTTCATCATAGATGTCTTCATCTTTGGCAACACCAGCAGCATCTATTTTACCAAAAGCTAAGCGGTCAGCATTAGCTGTAGCGCCTCTACTGATACGAGCAAATGCGGCTACATCATCATTGATTTTGATGTTACCACCTAGTGAATAAGACACGTAGTTCCAATCGTAATTTACGTTGTTAGCTGAAGCGTTATCAACATTTGAAACGCTGGTTTCGATTTGATGTATAGTACCGTCACCGTTCATGTCAACTGCAGATTGAGCTGCACCTGAGAAAGAGCCTGTTGCAGAACCACTATCAAAACGAACACTACCGTCAATATTTATGTTATCAAAGCTTGTGCTAAACGCAGCATAAGGCGCTGTAACTTCATATTGTAAATCGTAATTACGTGTACAACAGTTGCCCCATGCAGGTACACCATAAGCAATTACACCATTTTGAGAAAATTCTGTACCGTCAGCGGCAGTTACATCAACAAGTGCGGCATCTTGGCCTTTTACTTCATATAAGTAAGAGTTCCATAACCATGATTGTTGAATAGTTTGAGACGAGTTATATAAACCAACAGTAAAGGTAGAGTCGTTAATCGTTTTTGTTAATTTGAAATCGTTAACCATAAAATCAAGATTAGTCATTTCAACATCAAACGAGTGAATACGCATAAGGTTATCAGCCGTATAAGCATTACCTGCTTGTGGACCATTTGCGTAAGTTAATGTTGCACCTGCACCCGCTATACTGTCAGCTAAACCTTGGCTTCCTTGAATACTTTCAGGGAATGGGCCAGTAAAGCTACCTTTAGTGCGAGAAATTCTCATTCTGTTTTCAACAGACCAGTCATTGCCTAAATCAAATGCGGCTTCAAAACCAAAAGAATCCACTTTAGGGCTCATGCCATTGCGCATGTCAGCAAGACGGCCATTACCAGCGCCATCAGTTGTGATCATTGAAGTATGGTAAGGGGTATGAGGAGTGCCAGTAGAGGCGTCAAAACCTTCAACTGAAGAACCGTCAGCGTGAACAGGCATAGGTAAATATGCTGTAGTTGTATCATCTAAGTGTTTAAAATAAAGTCTAACGTAACCATCGCTAAATTCTTTAGTGATGTTCGCTTTAATTTGACCACCTTTGTTACCCGTATAACCAGTATCACGTACGCCTTCACCTTGACGGTAGAAGCCACCGAGATGGAAATAGGTTGAGTCGTTAATCTCGCCGCCAAATTGAAAATCTGTACGAGTAGAGTCGTGATCTAAACCGAATGTTGTCGCTACGCTACCACCTTCAGCTTCACCCGTTTTACTAACGATATTAATGATGCCGCCAGGAGCATTTGTAGCCAATGTTGATGCAGAGCCACCACGAATAGCATCAATAGTTGCCATTGTAGAATCTATGCGTAAGAAAATATCTGTGTTACCAAAAGCGATATCACCAAATTGTAGAATGGGTAAACCGTCTTCTTGAATTTGCATGAATTTAGCACCGCCCGCGGCTACAGGAAGACCACGTACTGCAAGGTTAGCGTTACCGTCACCGCCTGATGCTTCTGCACGAACACCTGGGATGTTTCTGAATGCTTCAGCACTGCTTCGTGGTGACGCTATTTCAATTTGATCTGCAGAGATGCTACTTACCGAGACACTTGATTCCATAACCGTTGTGCCTTTACCAACAGAGCCAGTAACGACGATTCGCTCAAAATCAATACCTTTCTTTTTTACTTCTTCTGTCACGTTTGTTTCTGCTGCGCTTAAGCTAGAGCATATAGCCATAGCTAATGCGCTTACGATAAATTTCTTATGAATAGCTTTTTTCATTGTCTCACCCCGTGTTCTGTTAATTTATTGTATTAATATTTTTATAGTTAATCGAAGTTGTTTACTATTAAAACAATCAACTTAATCGATTAAGTTGATTATTGTTAAAAATATAAATATTAGCAAGTCTTTTTTTTGTACAATAGGTTTTATTGAATTAATTACATGATAAATATAATTAATTAATTTTGTATATGTTGAGTAGGATCCACTTTTAGATTGTAGATTGCCGCGACAAACAGTAAGCCGGCGAAGCATGTTGCCAAATAAAATCCATAAGAAACATGGCCAAACAGATCACTCACAATCCCCATAAGTAAAGGAGATATAGCAGCTGATACCGCCGTGAAGAATAAGATCACCCCCGCAACCGCACCATGCTTTGACTTTTTAAAGCAACTAATACCTTTAGAGTTTAAGGTTGGGTAAATCACTGACATAAATAAACCTGACAAGGGTAATAATACAACGGCGACGTCAACCCCCATTAAAGCAGTACCTAAATAGCAAAGAAATACCGCTAATGAAAACCAAAACATCACTTTTTGCCAGCTAAAGTGCTTAAGCATCCAAACCCCTAAAAATCGCCCACTTGCCCGTAAGACAAAGAAAATAGTTAAGGCATAAGTCGCTAACCAAACAAGAGAACCGGTGTAGTCAGCAAGCAGTGTTGGCATCCAAACGTATATAGCCACTTCAGTAGCGACATAAAGCGCAATGGCTAATGAAAACCCTAAAGCATAAGGGTCTTTCATTAATTTAAACGAGCTTTTTAAATTAATTTTTTCTGCCGCATGTTGTTTAGTCACTGGGTATTTTGTTTTCATTGCAACCAAACACAGCAAAATACAAATAACACCCGCAGCTATGTATAAATACTTCCAAGAAACACCTGAAATTAATAAGTAGCTGACAATCGCAGGGCCTACAATAGCGCCTATGCCAAAAAAGCCTTCTACTTTATTCATTGTCGCCGTATGTTCTTTACCTGACGAAGATATGTCGCCAATCAGTGCCAATGCGCCAGTTTTAAACAAACCAATAGCAATACCAATTAGCGCTAGCAAAAATAAGAAGTAGTAAAAAGACTCGCCAACAGAAAACATAAAACAGGCGACAGAGAAAATCATTAAACCAATAACAATGGTTAATTTTCTGCCCCACTTATCAGCAAGATAACCCAAAAACAAACCACTAAATGCGATAAAAATCATGGGAATATAATGAAATGCACTCGCTTGTGTTAAGTTTAAATTGTAGGTTTCAATTAACTGAGGAATGATGACACCAACGGCATCTGAGGTCATTGCAAAAACAAAAAACATCATATAGGTTAAAAGCTTAATACGGGTTATCGATGCGTCCTCGATTGAAGATTTATCTACTGCTGAGCTACTCGATGGATTCATTATTTTCCCCTCTTATTATATTTATATATATTGGCTTTAGTTGCTTAATAACTAAAGTGATTTATTGATTATTTAACCTTAAAACATCTGCTGATACTTAATATTTTAAAGAAAAAGCAAAATTATTCTTGATTAAAACTGTGTTGTATATAAACATATACCTTAATCGATTAAGATTCAACTTGTACTTTAATGGTAGATTTATGAAAAATAATGTTCAGCTAATAACCTATGTTGATAGGCTAACCGGTTCTGGTGTCCAAGCACTCGATAATATTCTGCATAATCAGTTGTCAGGTTTATTTTCAGGTGTGCACTTATTACCCTTTTATTATCCAATAGATGGCAGTGATGCGGGTTTTGACCCTATTGACCACACTGAAGTTGATAGCCGACTTGGCGATTGGGGAAACGTGAAAACATTAGGAGAAAGCCATGAATTAATGGCAGATCTTATCGTAAATCATATGTCTGCTCAATCTAAAGAATTTTTAGATGTACTAGATAAAGGCAGTGATTCACCGTTTTGGGAGCTTTTCTTAACGAAAGATAAAGTTTTCCCCGCCGGCTTAAATGAAGAGCAACAAGCGAAAATATATCGTCCTAGACCTGGTAGCAGTTTTACCAATTATGTATTACCCAATAATCAATCGGCTGATTTTTGGACCACGTTTACCGATAACCAAATTGATATCGATGTCACTTCAGATGTTGGACAAGCCTATTTAACGCGGATTTTAAAAACCTTTGCTGAAAATAATATTAATATTATTCGCCTTGATGCCGCTGGTTATGCGATTAAAAAGGCCGGTACTAGCTGCTTTATGCTTGAAGAAACCTTTGAGTTTATTGATCAGCTAACCAAAAAATCTAACGCACAAGGTATTGATACCTTAGTAGAAATTCATTCTTATTATCAAACCCAAATTGAAATAGCTAAACGTGTTGATCAAGTTTACGATTTTGCCTTGCCGCCATTAATTTTACACAGTATTTTTAGCCAAGACTTTAGCGCATTAATTAAGTGGCTGAACATTTCGCCTAGAAATTGCATCACGGTTTTAGACACCCACGACGGTATTGGCATTATTGATGTTGGCCCGATGAACGGCAAAAAAGGGCTGCTTGATAACGCTGAGATAGATAACTTAGTTAAAAAAATTCATCTTAATAGCGCAGGCGAAAGCCAAAAAGCCACAGGTGCAGCGGCAAGTAATGTTGATTTATATCAAGTTAATTGTACTTACTACGATGCGTTAGCGGCCAATGATTATGACTATTTATTAGCCAGAGCCATACAGTTTTTCGCACCGGGCACACCGCAAGTTTATTATGCCGGTTTATTCGCTGAAAAAAATGATATGAGCTTGTTATCTGCCACCAATGTAGGTAGAGATATAAATCGCCCTTATCTTAATAGTGAACACATTGAAAAATCACTCGAAAAACCTATCACTCAAGCTATCATTGAATTGATAAAATTACGTAATAACAGTGAAGCTTTTAATGGTGAATTTACTATTGAAGGTCAGCAATCTGTATTAGAAATGGCTTGGACTAATGATAAGAGCCAAGCGACTTTATTAGTCGACTTAACCGCGAGAAAAGCGTCTATTGAGCTTAATGACAAGGGTAAAAAACGTTTTATTCTCTTAGAAAGCCTTTTGAATTAGCCTTCAAAATAGCGAGTGAAAATAAGTTATATATTGATAAATACCAGTATACTATGTCAACAATAATGACAACAAACTGAATAGATCTGCGCGATGTTTATGCACTATAATAAAATAGGGTCAACATGACAGAAAAAAAAATATGGACATTAAAAAGCATTGCCAAAGAACTTGGTGTGTCAAATGCCACTGTCTCTAATGCTTTTAGTCGTCCAGATCAACTGTCTAAAAAGCGCAGAGATGACATCCTTGCATCATGTAAAAAGTTGGGTTATTCAGGGCCTAATAAAGCGGCGCAATCGTTAAGAAAAGGTCACTCTAATATTGTCGCTTTGGTATTACCCGATAGTGTCGAGTATATGATTTCTGATCCCGTCGCCAGCAATTTTGTTAAGGGTGTTTCATCCGTTTTAGAAAAAAATCAGGTTAATTTATTATTATTCTCTGGGGCTTCTGACGACATTAATGCGGTTGCTGACTTTGTTGATGGCTTTATTTGTTATGGCAGCCCGCGCAACGCTAAGTTGGTTGAGCAGTTAAGAGCCACCACTAAAAAAGTGGTTACCGCAGATTTTGATATTGATCGTAATGCCTCGGTAGGCGTTGATAACGAACAAGCAGCATATGAAATAGCAAAACTGGCGATAAAGTCAGCAGATGATAATGTAGCGATTCTGGGTTTAAGATTACTCGATTCAAACTTAACCTGTCGAGTGTATGAATTACCTGACTTTGATCTTCTGCCTTCAATTGCTCATCGTCGTTTAAATGGTTACAAGAAGGCTATCAATGAACTCGGTGTTACGTTAAGAGATGATAGGATATGGAATATTCCAAAAAGCAGTCATGACATCGCCTTAATAGCCGTTAGAGAAGCGCTAACCTCTATTCCTCGGCCAAATGTTCTGCTTTGTATGAGTGATTTAATCGCTTTAGCGGCTTTAAAAGAAATTAATGCCATGGGCCTTAAAATACCAGAAGATATCAGCGTGGTGGGTTTTGATGGTATTGACGAAACAAGCCGGTCGAATCCACCGTTAACCACTGTACACCAAAACAGTGCAGAAAAAGGCAGCAAAGCCGCTGAACTTTTCATTAACCGAGCTACAGATTCTGTTTTAATCCCCTATCATATCGAGCACAGACAAAGCTGTTAAACAGTTGAAGCTTAATAAACACTGCATGTATAGCATAGCTATAGGTTTATTATGGCTTATTGGTGGACATCAAAGTCATGAGTAAAAGCGCTTAACGCCTTACTGGACAGTCAAGCGCTTACTCACACTACTGAAATAAAGTTGCTGAAATAACACATAAGCTAGGCTTTCAGTTATCTAGATAACTGAAAGCCAAAGCTCAATTATTTAAGATTTATCCAGTAACAATTCAGTGATCTCTTCTCGCTCAGATAACACCATCAGTAACGATAAATCATCGGCTTGCAGCTGCTCTATAATATATTTCGCCCCAGCAAAGGGACTCTTAAAAGTAAAAATATTATGCTCTTTTACACCATGAGCCAGCGCGGTATCAATAATTAATTGCGGTACTTCTCCTAACGCCCTACCGCGTAAATACGGCTCTACCTCAACAGCAATAATAAAGTCAGGCTGCATTTTTAATGCGGTTTTCGTCATGTTGATGATTTCACTATCAGTTCTGTCACCCGCATGACTCAGCATTAAAAATTTACGCTCAGCTTTGATATTCGCCGTCGTGACTGCCATGGCCTGCATACTATGAACATTGTGGGCAAAGTCCATGATCACTTGCGCGTTATTAACGCTAAACTGGTTGCCTCTACCGGGATTGTCTTCACTGTTGCTAGCAAATTTCGACAAAGCTTTGGTAATCGCTTTATTGTCAATATCTAAGCTCTTAGCTAAGCCAATCGCGCCCAGCGCATTTTGAATATTGTGCAGCGCCGCGCCGTTTAGCGTCATAGGAATATCGTTAACACCGATAATGCTTGTTTCTTCATTAGCCTCTGCATAAACCAATTGCTGGTCTTTAACAAAACAAACCGCGCCACCTTGTTGTTTATGTTGTTGTAGTGTCGGGTTGTTTTCATCTAAAGAAAACCAACACTTATTCACCAACAATTCAGGCGCTAACGCCACTAAATACTCGTCATCGGCATTCAGTACTAAAGTACCTTTACTTTCGCCGTTATGCTGTAAGCCTTTGGCAACCACAGCTTTAGCTTGGGCAAGTGCGGCAACGGTATTAATGCCATATTGCCCTAAATGATCTTCGGCAATATTGGTGATTAAGGCGGCATCAACCTTATCTATGGGTAAACCCCGACGTAAAATACCACCACGCGCTACCTCTAAAATAGCGGTTTGGGTATTAGGATGGCGCAATAACATTCTTGCCCCGCCCGGACCTGAATAATCACCATGATCAATAATATTATCACCAACCCGAATAAAATCTGTCGAGGTAACACCACAACATTTTCCCGCTTGCTCAATAATTTGCGACATAATGCGCACACTGGTCGATTTACCATTGGTGCCGGTCACATAGGCAAGCGGTATCGAGTGGTATTGTGACCAATTTATGCTGGCGAGTTCAGGCAGTGCTGATATGGGCCAACATTGTGCTGTGCTGCCATAACCCAATGAAAATTCATCATCATCAACCAAATAAACAATACCTTTAGCTTTTGCTTGTTTAATTAATACTAGCAGTTTTGGATTAACTTCTTCTGCTATCGCGGCTTTTAAACGCACGATGGCGGCACTCATTGGCTCTGCATTTTCAGTATGGGCTAACTCTTCGCAGGTCAACTGCCAGGCCATTTCATTTAAATCACAGGCTGCATACAGCGCATCGATGGGAGCACTGATGGCAATCGTGATGCCATCTTCGAAGATACGCGAGTATATTTTTTCATTTGACCAATTAACCGCCTTCAGTAGCCGATTAACGTAAATAGACCAAACATTAACTACAACAAGCTTGTCAATACCCGAGACAAAAGCATCAATGATCGCGCCTGGCTGATCAGATAATAAATTTTTACCTGTCAGCCGACGATTATCATCTAAGCTCAGTGTTATATTTTTTATATTCATATATTACTACGCTTTTTGATGTTGATTTTTTTTAGTAAGCTTAATCACTTTCTTCATCGTGTTCAGATACCACACGCACACCGCGTTCATCAGAAACAATTCTCATGCCGGTTTCCAAGACAAAAGTATCAGGCTCGCTAGTTTCTAACATAGACACCACGGTTTGACGTGGCGTTTGCTCTGTTTCATGATCAGGTTTATTAACGCCATTGAAATGAATGATTTGTTTCCAACAGCGTGTTATCGCATCACCAAAAACCATTAATAAGTCATCATTACTGGCAAGTTCTAGACCTTTATTTATCGCTTCTACTTCATCTGGAATACAATAAATATTAGCTTCATCAATACCTTGAGCTTTTAATGCGGCAGCTAAAAGTTGAGGCACTTCATCTTCACCACGGCCACGGCGATTATCATCAGCTTTACAAATATAAAGATCAAAATGTCCAGCCGCCGCTTTAGCAATATTCACGATGTCTTCATCACGACGATCACCGGGTCCTGCCAAGACAGTAATACGCTTACCCTTAACTTCTAATTTACTGGCCAACTCGCTCATACAATGCACACCATCAGCATTGTGAGCATAATCAAGTATCACTCTAAAATTGTGCTCATCAAACACATTCATTCGACCCGGTGCTTGATAAAATGTCGTTGTGAAGGTTCTTAAGCCTTGTTGAATGGCCTCTAATGGTTTGTCTAAGCAATAAGCTAGGGCAGCAGCAAACATAGCATTTTGTACATTGTGCAGTGCTTTGCCTTCTAAGGTCGCTGGAATTAAATGCGTCCACAGCAGCGGGATATGGGTACCATTATCAAAAATGGTGATCATGTCACCGTTAATCCCTTTCTCTAATACTACGGCTCGACCGCCAGCACGAATATGCTCGCGGACTAAACTATGGCCCGTATTCATAGTGACATAGCATAGGTGTTTAGCTTTGGTATGATCAGCCATTTTCAAACACAGCGGATCATCCGCATTGAGTACCACACTGTCGGTAGCAACTTCAACCACAATACGTTTAATTTCAGCTAGTTGCTCAAGCGTTTCTATACCTCTTAACCCTAAATGATCGGCTTGCACATTCAGACAAGCAGCGACGTCACATTCTAAGTAACCCAGACCTGAGCGAACAATACCGCCTCGCGCCGTTTCTAATACCGCGATATCAACCGAGGGATCACGTAAAACAATTTGCGATGAGACCGGACCTGTCATATCACCTTTAACCGATAATTGGCCATCAACATAAACACCATCAGTGGACGTCATGCCAACAACGTGGCCAGCACTTTTTAATATATGCGAGAGCATTCTAGAGGTAGTGGTTTTGCCGTTGGTGCCCGTAATACCGGCAATAGGAATACGTGTAGGTAGTGCTGGCGGAAACAGCATATCAATAACTTTGCCCGCAACATCTCTAGGCTTACCTTCACTTGGCGCTACGTGCATTCTAAAACCAGGTGCGGCATTAACTTCGACAATACCGCCACCAATATCTTTATAAGATTGAGTGATATCTGCGGTTAAAAAATCAACGCCACCCACATCTAAGCCAACCGCTTGTACCGCACGTTCAGCCATGGTTTTATTGTCAGGATGTACCACATCGGTCATATCAATTGCTGTTCCACCGGTCGATAAGTTTGCGGTTGAACGTAGGTAAAATATTTCACCTTGGGGTAGTACTGTTTGTTCAGTAAAGCCCGCCTCGCCTAGTAAACGTATGGCTTGAGTATCTATCTCTAATTGCGTTAATACTTTTTCATGGCCAACACCTCGACGTGGGTCTTCATTAATAATATCAACTAACTGGCTAATACTATTAACGCCATCACCCATGACATGGCCCGGTACACGTTTGGCCACCGCGACTAATTCACCATTAACCACCAACATCCGGTGATCTAAACCGGTTAAAAACGACTCAACTAAAACCGCTCGGCTGGTACCATGTTCACGAGCAAAGGCAAAAGCGGTGATCACTTGCTCTTCAGTCGTTAAATCAATAGATACACCACGGCCATGATTAGCATTTAACGGTTTTAGTACCACCGGATAGCCAATATGTTTTGCCATTTTTACCGCTTGGGTATCTGAATACGCCATACGCTGTTGAGGAACAGGTAAGCCAAGATCGTTTAATAAATTATGTGTGTCTTCTTTATCACAAGAAATTTCGACCGCAATGTGCCTAGTTTCACTGGTAATAGTCGCTTGAATACGTTGTTGATATTTACCATGACCAAATTGCACCAAACTATATTCGTTTAATCTTAACCAAGGAATATTACGTTTTTCTGCGGCATCAACCAGTGATTGCGTACTAGGACCAAATTCTTTGCGTTGTGCAAAGCGAATAAAGTCAGCCATTTCTTGTTGAAAATCAAAATCGTCTTCAATCGAGGTTTTCAATTCGGCTTTAATATTTTCGGGCATTAATGAAATTAATAATTTCCGCGCTAACAAAGCCGCTTCAAGGCCTACATTTCGTTGCTTATACTGGAAAACCATATTGTATTCGCCAGTTTTACCTGTACTTCGAGTTTTACCAAAGGTGACTTCAGTACCTGCTATACATTGGAGTTCGAGCGTAACATGCTCCCAAATATGAGCAATCCAAGTACCTTCATCTTCTTTTAAACGTCTAAGAAATCCGCCGGGCTCACCATAGGAGCAACCGTGTTGATCTAAACTGGGCAAGTTATTGATTAAGCCATCGATAAATTCATTACCTAACTTAACTGAAGGGTATTGTTCCAAAACCCCTATATCGACTATGTGGCGAATCACTGGAAAATGAGCATAAACATTAGGGCCAACATAAACGTTGGAAGATAGCATTTTCATCGTGATTTCCTTTTATTACTCTAACGAGAATTTTTTATTATTTTTTATTTATATCGACTACGCAAAATGCGATCTAGAAAAGATAACACGCTTTGAATAATGAGCATACTACTTGCGATAAAATATTATTCTGCTGAGAATGGGGATATCGAGGAAGACTTTAAGTGGTTGTAATAAAACAAAAAAGCCCGCCTAAAATCAGGAGGGCTTTTTAAAAAGTTAGCTTAAACTGCCGGTGTCGCTATTCTTTCATTGATGCAGTAAGTCGCACCTGGACCCAGCACATGCAACTTAAGACCGATTAAGGTAATAGCTTCGCCTCTATTAGCATCGGCCATTGAGCTGTGCGACAGGTCTGACGGGTCAACTACCGTGATGCTGCCATGACCTACCACTTCTAAAACCCCAGAAGGATCAATAAAGGCAGCCGTATTTTCACAAATACCCAGGCCTGAAGCAAAAGGGTTGTATGAAATAGCCGATAACAAACGTCCCAAACGGTTTCTTTGGCTAAAATGCTGGTCAATAATCACTTTATTAATTAAGCCCATGCCTGGTGCAAAAGTCACCCCTTCTTCATTAGGTAAAGCGCCTGTCCGCCCGCCCGCTATCATATGCTCTGGCATAATCGCTGCGCCTGCAGAAGTGCCTGCAACATGCACACCCGCCGCATTAAGCTTACGAATACTTTGCGCTACTGGCGTACCACCTAAAATAGTAGACAAGCGTAATTGATTACCGCCGGTGATAAAAATCCCGGTGGCATTATCCAATTCAGCGAGGTATTCATCGCTGTTTGCCTGTTCACGATCATTAATCGGTAACGAAACGGCTTTCTTCACGCCTAATTCATTAAAAACCTCTTCGTAATTTGACCCAGTATCTTCGAGTTGTGAAGCGGTTGGAATGATAACAATATAAGCATTCTCGCCACCACAAAGCTCAACAAAACGTTGTAAAATTATCGGATCTTTTACACGTTCTTCTGCCCCCCCGATAGGAATTACAAATCCCCGTTGTTGACCATCAGTTGTTTTAGCTGGACACATATCTACCTCTATTCAAATGTACCTTTAATAATTGTCTGATTATTTTGCTTGTGCCATACACCTTGCGCCATTACATCAGTAATTTCATATTTTTCATTCATCACCAATAAATCAGCGTCAAAACCAACGGCAATTTGCCCTTTGCTTTTAAAGCGTAAAATAGTAGCGACATTGCTCGTTAACATCGGGAGTACGGTTTCAAGTGCTAAACCTTTATTTAATGTTTCCACCAAAGTTTCTCCTAACGTACTCGCTCGACCAAAATCCATATGCTGTAATTCACCTTGTGTGTCAAAACAAGGCAAGCAACCCCCGCCATCCGAGCTAAGGGTAATTTGTGCTAAGGGTAATTGTCTTTCCACTGCCATTTCAATGGCGTCACAAGCTTCCCAACCAGGTTGCGCTGTGCCGGCAGGAAATGCGGTCAAATCAATATGACACCCTTGAGTGAGTAATTTACAACTATCTTCAAACAAGGCTTTGTTACGATTAACATGGGTGGGATTAAATACCCGCGCTGGTAACTCTGTGTCTCTAATCGCTTGTTCAATTAAGGCTAAACGTTTTTCGCCATCACCCAAATGAAAATGAATAACGCCGGCTTTACCTGTGATTAAACCCGCCACATGGGTTTCACTGGCAAGGCGGATCACTTCTTCAAATGTGGGTTGGCTAGAGCGATGATCACTAATGGCAAACTCACCAATACCGATCACGGGCTCAAGAAAAACGATATCTGACTTAGCGCTGCCCGTAATGGTGGTTAAAGGATAATGATATCCTCCGGTCCAACAGTAAGCAGACAAGCCTTCTTCACGCAGGCCATAAACTCGACTTAATAAGTTTTCGGTGCTTCGAGTAGTATCATCAGTGCCAAGTAAGCCCACCACGGTAGTCACACCCGCATGGGTGAATTCAGTCAGGCCAACAGGCGGTACTTGCGTTGCAAAACCTGCTTCGCCACCGCCACCGGTAATATGGGCATGGCTATCAATAAAACCAGGCGTTAAGGTCGCACCGTCAAAATTAATGACCTTAACGTGCCACTGCTTAGGAATATCGATTTGCCCTTTTCCAGGCTCGTAAATAGCGGCAATTTTATTACCTGCAATTAGAACGTTTTTAATGCCTAGGGGGGTTGGTGCGTAAATATTAACATTACACAATAATGTCAGCATGGTTTGATTATTTTTCATGGTATATAAAGTGGTGTTGTGCTTAGCCTAACTTATTAATTATTTTAGAGAATAAAATATAATAGCGAGCAAACTAAACTAACGGTTATAAAGAGTATGCGAAGATTGTACCACAGTTGATATTTTACCACCAAGGTTCACCTAACAAAGACCCTAATAAATACCCAAATAAATTATAACAACATGCATATTTATGCGATTTACTTATACCCACTGCAGTAATAAATTAGCTCACTTAGCGCTACATTAATGAATTTAGCGCTAAGCCAATATATTAAGCCATATTGATGGAATTATTAAGGTAATATTCAGTAAAAACAGTGACTTTATCACTAGCCGTGTCACACTTTTTCATTCTAAGCCTTTAACCTGAAATATATTATATGGTCAGAGGCTATTTTAGCGCTACTTTAAATGGCTTTAAACCAAAATTTAACTAGCACATACGGTTAAGTTTTAATTAGAATGCACGATTAAAATTAATGTAACTATCGCTAACTAGTACCACGCTACTACTTAGTCATTTTGAGGAAAAATATATGCTTTTTAATGATTCATTTATCACCGATTGCCCAATTCGTCAGAAAATTCGTGAATTTTATCGTATTGATGAAAATACAGCGGTAGATCATATTTTGCCACTAGCAGAAGTTAATGTTAGTGCTCGAAGTCGTGCTTGGGAAAGAGCGCGTAAAATGGTGTTAAAAATTCGCCAAGACCAAGCGGGTACTGGCGCGATAGATGCTTTGTTAAAGGAATACTCTCTATCAAGCGAAGAAGGTGTAGTATTAATGTGTTTGGCTGAAGCCTTACTACGTGTACCAGATAAGCATACTCAAGATGCTTTAATTCGTGACAAAATTTCTCAAGGACAATGGAGCAGTCATCTTGGCAGCAGTGAGTCACTGTTTGTAAATGCTTCATCATGGGGCTTGTTAATTACCGGCACTATGGTTAATTATGCTGATAAACGCAAAAAAGATAGCTTTGGTTTATTGAAAAAAGTCATTGGCCGTTTAGGTGAGCCTGTTATTCGTAAGTCAATGAACTACGCCATGAAAATTATGGGTAAGCAGTTTGTGATGGGCGAAACGATCAAAGCGGCCACTGAGCGTGCTGCGACAAAAGAACAGCAAGGTTATGTTTACTCTTACGATATGCTAGGTGAAGGCGCTCGTACAATGGACGACGCTAACCGCTATTATAAAGCTTATCAAGATGCGATAGAAACAATTGGTAAAGTGGCTCGTGCTACCGGTAAAAACGACCCACGCAGAGTTCCAGGTATTTCAGTAAAACTTTCGGCTATTCATCCCCGTTATGAGTTTAGCCACCAAGCACGTGTCATGGCTGAAATTGTACCAAAACTAAAAGCGCTTTGCCTGCAAGCAAAAAGTTATAACATTGGCTTGACCGTTGATGCAGAAGAGTCTGAACGCTTAGATATATCGCTTGATGTTATTGAAGCGGTATTTAGTGACAGTGAATTAGCCGGTTGGGATGGTTTTGGTATGGCATTACAAGCCTATCAAAAACGCGCTATCTTTGTTGTTGAATGGTTACGAGAATTAACCGTACGTGTTGACCGAAAAATGATGGTGCGCTTAGTCAAAGGTGCATATTGGGATACAGAAATTAAGAACACTCAAAAAGAGGGGCTTAGCCACTTTCCAGTCTTCACACGTAAGTCTTCTACCGATGTTTCTTACCATGCCTGTGCCAATAAATTATTAGAATACAGAGATTCTATCTACCCACAGTTTGCCACACATAACGCTTACACCGCAGCAACGATTGTTGAACTTGCCGGTGATGATAAAGAGGGTTTTGAATTTCAATGCTTACATGGCATGGGAGATTCTTTGTACGACCAAATAGTGTCACTTGAGAACATTCAATGTCGCATCTACGCACCGGTTGGCCATCATGAAGAATTATTAGCTTATTTGGTCCGTCGCTTATTAGAAAATGGCGCTAACTCTTCTTTTGTCAATGCCATTGTTGATGAGTCGCAACCGGTCGAGTCATTACTTGAAGACCCAGTTGAAAGAACTCAACGCTTAAAAGATAAGTATAACAACCAAATACTTAGACCTATTGCCTTATATCATGACGCCAAAGGTCTTGGCCGTGATAATTCTAAAGGCTTAGATTTAACCGACATTAGTGTCATCACGCCGTTAAAAGCCTCGTTAGATTACTGGTTTGTTGAGCACCTGCTTAATAAAAATGATATCCCCGAAGGTGCAATTGCGGTTAAGAACCCAGCTAACCATCGTGAAATCATTGGCTTTCATCATCTGCACGACAAAGCCGCCATGCTTGAGATGATCGATACGGCAGAAACAGCATTTACTACATGGTCAAAAACGCCAGTATCTGAACGCGCTGATTTATTATGCCGCGTGGCTGATATTCTTGAACGTCATACCGACGAGCTTATTGCCTTGTGCATTAAAGAAGCCGGTAAAATAGCCCAAGACGGTATTGATGAAGTACGTGAAGCCGTTGATTTTTGTCGTTATTACGCACAACAAGCGGTTGAAGTTGCCGCTGATGAACGCTTAGAAGCGCGTGGGGTTGTCTTATGTATCAGCCCTTGGAACTTCCCATTAGCGATATTTTTAGGTCAAGTGGCTGCCGCTATTGCCACAGGTAATACGGTATTAGCAAAACCTGCCGAACAAACCAGTTTAATTGCCTTACGCACCATTGAATTAATGAAGTCGGTTGGCTTACCTGAAGGCGTTGTACAAGCGGTTATTGCTCGTGGCAGTCAAGTGGGCAGCGTTATTGTTCCTGATGCTCGTATTCAAACCGTTATGTTTACTGGCTCTACTGAAACCGGCACTATTATTTCACAAACCTTGGCTGACCGAGGTGGCGATCAAGTCCCCTTTATCGCAGAAACCGGTGGCCAAAACTGCATGATAGTTGACTCTACCGCCCTACCTGAGCAAGTGGTTGATGATGTTATTTCTTCAGGATTTCAGTCTGCAGGTCAACGCTGTTCGGCGCTGCGCGTGTTATTTTTACAAGAAGATATTGCTGATGACGTTATTACTATGCTCAAAGGCGCATTAGCAGAATTACATGTGGGTAACCCAGAAAAGTTAAGCACAGACATAGGTCCAGTGATAGATCAAAAAGCATTAGATGCCCTCAATGCTCACAGCGACTATATGAAAACCCATGGCAAACTGCTGTACCAATGCCCTATTGCCAGTGAGGTAACAGATGGAGTAGCGCAGAACGAACATTTCTTTTTTGCGCCACGACTTTATGAAATTAAAGACATTAGCGTGCTAGAGAAGGAAGTATTTGGTCCTTGTGTACATGTTGTGCGCTTTAAAGGCAATGACATAGAAGCGGTTGTAGATAAAATTAATGGTACAGGTTTTGGTTTAACTATGGGTATTCATACCCGTATTGAACACCGTGCCTTTGATTTAGCCAAGTTATCACGTGCTGGCAATGTCTATATCAATCGTAATATGATTGGCGCTATTGTCGGTGTACAACCATTTGGTGGTCGTGGCCTTTCAGGTACTGGACCAAAAGCAGGTGGGCCAAATTACCTCACGCGTTTAGTGATAGAAAAAGCAACACCCGATGCTGAGCAATTTAAATTACTACCATGGCAGGTAGAAGCTTTAGACGGTGGTGAACAATCGGAAAAAGAAGCCCTATTGTTTATGGACAAGGCTAATGCAGCAGAAAAAGGCTGGCGCTTAACTGAGTTAAATACCCGCCTTTCTTCTGTACGTCAATTGTTAGCAAAAATTGCCCATGTTGAAATTGTTGAAGATTTGGCTGACGATTTAAACCGCACCTTAAAATCAGCTCGTTCACAATTAATTAGTATTGAAAAGCGTTTGAAAAAGCCAACGTTTTTACCTGGGCCAACGGGTGAGTCAAATGTGCTTTATTTGGAAAACCGCGGCAATATCATTTGTTTTGCCGATAAAAATGTGAGCTTTCATTTTTGGTTACTTTCTATTGTAACGGCATTGGCAACGGGTAATACCGTTATTACTGTGGTCTCTGATTTGTATTATGATGAAGCGATTGCCTTTAGAGATAAGTTTATTGCTACCGGCCAAGATGCAGATGTTTTCCAAGTGGCTAAGTTATGTCACTTAACGACTATGCTGGCTCATCCTGCGTTATCAGGTATTGTTGTTGACAGTCATTGTGATCGTAAGCACTTTATCAGTGAAAAATTAGCTGAACGTTCAGGGGCCATATTACCTGTGATCAGTTCTGAATATTTTGATCACTTGATTCAGCGTTTATTAACAGAAAAAACCATTAGCATTGACACAACTGCCTCTGGTGGCAACACGTCACTAATGACTTTAGTTGAAGAAGATTAATCGCTAATGAGAGATAGTTAATACCAAACGAATAGGTATTAACTATTAGGTATTAAGTGTTAACTAAAAACGGGCATCTGATGATGCCCGTTTTTTTTTAACTGCTAAATGAGATGTTGGTGATGAGTTATTGATTATAGCTGTCAGTTACTAGCTATCAGTTTAACTGACATTTTTAATCGCTCGATATTTAGAAAACCGCTTGCTCTGCTTAGCCAATCAAGCGGTATCTACAATAGCTAGACAAGGATAAAAAAAATCGCGGTGTTATTTAACGTCATTCATGGCAAAAATTTTATTATGCTCAAGAATATATTCATCAAATCTCAATTGTAACCTAGGATGCATGCGAGCTATAGCCAGCTCTAACCCCTTTTCAATACTGATACTTTTTAATAAAGCGAGATCAAGACTATGGGCAATTTTGATAATATAGCGCATTCTTTGTTTCTCAAAAGTAATTAAATGTTTAGCGAATAACTTATCAACATGCGCGCATAATAAAATGCCATTTACGCCATCTAACCTTTGCTTATTGTCTTCACATTTTGCCCACGGAATAATATGAGAAGCGACTAACATTTCAGCAATATTTATACCTGTCAGTGCACATGTTTCGCCATTACCCCAAATATCGATAACGTTTTTTCTAAACTGCCCTTGCCCAATGCGGCACAAGATTAAGTTTTCTTTTTCTGTTTTTTCGATAGCTAAATTGAGTATCTCTAACAGATCTACAGCCTCTTTTGCGATAGGTTTTGCGCTATATTCAGGCTTGTGAGCACCTTCTGCATACCATTTATCATCAGTAAAGTTGAGGGTCATATCCGTTAAGGTTTTTATAAACTCTTTGCTACTAGTTTTGCCGCTATCAGTGGCATCTACATAATCCAAATCTTCAATTATTGGAAAGGTTTTTAGTTGATAACCCTCCTCCTCAACTAACCTTATATGCTCTAGCGCTTGAATATAACCCGGTTGCTTTCTACCTTTTTTATTTTGCACCCAAGCCTTATCAAGGATTAAGCTCCGACCTTCTTGAGTATGAGTATCCCAAGCACCAAAAATAACAAACTTAGCTGCATGGTTTACAAATGAAAAATCAGTTCTCCAATTATTCGCTGTACCACCATGAGACTCGATAAATTTCTTCCTAGACAACTGACGTACTCCTTTTCAAAAATGATTTATAAAATTACATAGCTTATAAAGCCATTACAATTGATTCTGCACTAAAGTGAGTTAAATCAGTACAAATAAATTAAAAATTACTGATATAGGTAAAAATAACAGTCGCTGAATAAATTACTGCCTAACGCTCATCACTATAAAATATGGCTATGAAATTAATTTTACACCTAACTAGAACAAAGTAAAAATCAATACTAACATTTTGTTTTAGTTACTTATTTAAATAAACACAATAGACACCTCAGCCAAGTAAATTGTTTAAAGTGGCTCGATATAGCCGTACTTCATGGTAAATGTTCACCGTTACCACTGGCTAAATTACCGACTATTATCCTTGTTACGGTTCAAGCTGATCGACTTCTTTAGCACTTAAAGCTTCAACAAAAGACTGTAGCCCTGCTTGCACCAACTGATAAGTTTTATCAATATTATGGCTAATATCGCCCGCCAATACTTTTAAATCACCTAAAATATCCTTGGCTTCAGCAAAACCTTGCTCTATACCGCCACTGATAATATCAACAAAAGCCGTTAACGATTCTTCTGCAGCCATTTCAGGATGCTGCTCTTGATAAGCACCTAGAAACTGAGTACTAAAAGCAAGAATACGCTCCGCTGTTGCTTCAGGGCTGAAATCAACCCCCGACTGATAACTGTCTTCAACACGACTTTCAACACGATTATCAGCCCAGGTTTCCTTAAGCGCTTCGTTTATGCCCTGTAATGCAGTTTTTAACAACAATGACAGCGGCTGATCGCCCATGGTGGTATTGAACTTCAGTGAAGATTCTATAATAGCGGCATTAAGCTGCTTTTTATGGTTGGCATAAATAGAGCTTTCTGATTTAACAATGTTTTTATCATTAGCCAGCTCAGATATTTGCTGCCCCTTTGGCTTGTTCAAGGTTTTATCTGAGTCGTTTGCTAATGTTCGAACCTCTTGGCTATAGCTATCGTTAGGTTTAATTGTTGAGCTCATAAAATTTACCTCGGTTTATCAAAGCATATAGGATACCAATCTCACTCATTATCTGATCATTTTTACTGGTTAAAATAACCCACTACTGCGTTATTTATTTAATAATTAGCACAACTCGTTATTAAAATAAATGTCTTATATTTGGCCATTTTTCCTGCGTATAAAGTAGACCACCTAATTAATGAAATTGATATAACAAGTATCGGCACCATTAAGTGTAACTTAAGTTTACCCTGTAGCTATCTCACTCAACGCAAGCTTACACTCATCATCATAATGCTGTTTTATCAAAAATTGTCAGTGACCATTACGGGTTAATTTTGGCCTATGCAGACCTTCTTATTTTACCCGCTACTGGCATGGCTAACGATAATGAATAGCGAACAGCTTTAATCATTTTTTTTAAAAAACAATGATTCTTTATTAAGCACTTAGTACGGCAATTCCCCCCCTGGTATTTTCGACATTAGATGGCCCAAATGCTACAATTTAAATTTCAAAATAAACAAAAATAAGCGCTGCTGAATGTCTGATATTGTATTACTGAAAACCGGTATAGAACTCCCGATGAACGCAGAAATGGTTTATTTCAATTACTTCTGGTTACGCGATAATTGCGCCACCTCATGGGATAGCAGCACTCAGGAACGCACCTTTGATATTCTTGATGAAGCTGATGATTTACACGCAACAAGCGCCTGGATAAATGCAGCCGCACTGGAAGTTATTTGGAGCGATGGCTATCAAAGTCGTTACAACCTAGACTGGCTTGAACGTTGGCACAAGGGAGAAAACCATGGTGATTTGGCCGTTCGTGCCCGTAAAACTTGGTACGGCGATCACTACCCAAACATGGCGCGTTTTAGCTATGACGATGTGATGGCTAACCCCGCCAGTGTAGCCGATTGGGCGGAGGCCATGTTAGATGAAGGTGTTGCCCTGATTCAAGATATGCCAAATTCAAACGAAGGGCTGAAAACCCTATGCGAACTGTTTGGCACTGTGCGGCCATCTTTTTCTGGTTACACCTTTGATGTCCAGTCTAAAGCTAATCCTGAAAACCTTGCTTACACCAGCAAAGCACTTGAGTTACATACTGATTTACCTGCAGAAGAACTGGCTCCAGGCATCCAGTTCTTACACTGCAGGGTTAATGATGCAGAAGGCGGCAACAGCTTGTTTGTCGATGCAACTACCGTGGCCAACGCCTTAAAACAAAGCTATCCACAATACTTCAAAATACTGACAGAATACCAAGTGCCTTATCGCTATACCACCCACTATCAAGATGTACGCACTAAGCAGCGAATAATCGAACTCGACCCTAATAATGGTGAGGTTAGCGGTATTAATTTTAGTCAGCACTTAGCTGATGTATTTGATTTTTCTCAGCGTGAAATGGATACTTTTTATCCCGCTTTTCGTAAGTTTGGACAGATGCTACAAGACGCTCAATATTTGATGACCTTTCGCCTAAATGCTGGCGAATGTATGGTGTTCGACAACCACCGCATCGCTCACGGCCGAGCTTCCTTTATCAAGGGCAGTGGCGCAAGGCACTTACGGGGTTGTTATGTTGACCGAGGCGATCTGCGCAGTGTTTACCGTGTTTTACGTGCTAGCTATCCAAAAGCAGAAGCAGAAATAACGGCGCCACTTTAGCCATCACTAGAGACCTAATCAGTCGAAATCTATTGAGGATAAGAAAATTGAGGATAAGAAAAATGCAAACAGAACAAGAATTACGCGTCGATTTGGCCGCTGCTTTCAGGCTTATTTATGAAATGGATATGCATGAGTCAGTGGCCAATCATTTAAGCGCTGCGGTCTCTGCAGATGGTAAAAAATTCCTGATGAACCGTCGCTGGATGCATTTTTCAAATGTTACGGCAAGTAATCTACAGTTACTGGATAGTGAAGACGATAGCATTATGCAGACTGACCAAGCGCCTGATGCTTCGGCTTGGAGTATTCATGGCAATATGCATGCGTTATTGCCAACAGCCCGAGTTATTCTGCACCTACATTCTACCTATGCCACTGTACTCTCAACGTTAAAAGATCCACGTATATTGCCCATTGATAACAATACCGCGCGCTTCTTTGAGCGCATCGCCTATGATGAAAGTTTTGGCGGTATTGCCACCAGTGATACAGAAGGCAAACGCATCGTGGATAGCCTGGCCGGTAAAAATGCTTTAATGATGGGTAATCACGGCATTACGGTTACTGGCGCGACGATCGCCGAAGCTTTTGAGGATCTGTATTATCTGGAAAAAGCTTGTAAGACTATGGTGTTGGCTTATTCCACCGGCCAGCCTCTGAATATTCTATCTCATGATCTAGCGCGACAAACAGCAGAAAGTTGGGATGAGTTTCGAGGCCAGTCTTACGCTCATTTTGAGCAGCAAAAAGCTATGCTCGATAAAAAGGGTAGCTCGTATCGGGAATAATAATACTTTATTACCCCATACTCGCGCTTTAAAGTGTCTCAGTTGTGTGACAAAAAACTGTGTTTGATCAAGCGTTATGCCAACATCAGGCGATAGTTAGATCTGAGTTAGATCTGAACTAGGCCTGAACTAGGCCTGAACTAGGTTAGAATGAGGCCAGAGTCAATCTGGTCTCATTCTAACCTAGATGGGTTTCAAGCCATACGGCGTTTTATTTAGCTTTGCCAACTAATATCAGGCTTCCAACAACTAATCCACGCGGGAATATCACTCGCAGGCATAGGTCTGGCAATGCCGTAACCTTGTGCTAATTCACAGCCCAGTTGCAATAGCGCTGTGCCGTGTTCAATCGTTTCAACGCCTTCTGCAATCACTTCACGCTTGAATGATTTAGCTAAAGCAATGACGCCTTCAACAATGGCCAAATCGTCAACATTCACTAGCATATCTCGCACAAAGCTTTGATCTATTTTAATCAGGTTGGCAGGTAAACGTCTAAGATAAGTCAGAGACGAATAGCCAGTACCAAAATCATCTAAAGAAAAATTTACGCCTAACGCCATACAGTCATTCATGGTGGTTGAGACCCGAATCACATCATCTAAGGCACTTGTTTCTAACACTTCTAGTTCTAAATGGCGTGCTTCAACATCTGCATGGGCGGCTAGTAGCCTAGTGAGTTTATTGGTAAAATCAGGCTGCTGTAATTGCATGGCAGCAATATTTACACTTATACCTGTGGGTAAGATAAGTCCTATGGTTTGCCATTGGCTAATTTGTCTCAATGCCGTATCAATAACCCATTCACCCATTTCGATACTCATAGGGTGATTTTCAATCAAGGGCAAGAACTCAAAGGGGTTTAATAAGCCTCGCTCGGGATGTTGCCAACGAATCAGCGCCTCAACACCCGTCACCAAGCCTGTCCTCATATTAACTTTAGGCTGATAATGGAGGACAAATTGTTCGTTGTCTAATGCGCTACGAATAGTCTTTAGGTTGTCTAGTTGTAATTTAATGGCGACATTTTCAGCCGTATCAAATAAATGATAGCAATTTTTACCCGACTCTTTAGCCACATGCATAGCTTGATCAGCATGACGCATCAGCAAGTCTGCCTCCGCATTGTCTTGCGGATAAAGGGTGGCGCCAATACTGGCTGATACATTTAACACCACATCACCTAAGGCAACAGGCTCTGACACTGCCCGTAATAAGCGCTCTAATGTCGTCTTACAGTCTTCAACTTTACTTAAATCGGTTAATACCGCGACAAATTCATCGCCGCCAAAGCGAGCTAAAGTATCACCTTCACGTAATGCACCTTTCATGCGAATTGAGAGAGCAATGAGCAGTTCATCACCTAAATCATGTCCATAGCTGTCATTGATCTGTTTAAAACCATCTAAATCTAGAAATACCACCGCAAGTGACTGCTGACGGCGCTTGCACTGCAACATAGCTTGAGTTAATCGGTCGGCAAGTAAAACACGATTGGGCAGGTTGGTCAGTAAGTCGTAGTGAGTGATATGCTCAAGTTTTTTTATCTTGCTTTTCATCACACTGATGTCACCAAACATAGCTAAATAATTTTGTAACTCGCCAGCATCGTTATGCACGGCACAAATGGTCATAATTTCTGGATATACTTCACCATTTTTGCGTTTATTCCAGATTTCTCCGTACCACTCTCCTGTGGTAAAAATTGTTTTCCACATGGCGATATAAAATTCTGCTGATTGGCGTCCTGATTGTAAAAGGCTTGGATTTTGACCAAGAGAGTCTTCGCGACTATAGCCGGTGATCTCAGTGAAGGCGTCGTTAACTTCAATAATAATACCTTTAGTATCAGTAATTAAAATGCCTTCGCGGGCGTGAGTGAAAACCTTGGCGGCAAGGGCTAATTCGTCGACTAGTTTTTCTTTCTCTTCATTAGCGAGCTTTTGCTCATGTTCAATTTTTTTTCTTTCACTAATGTCCGTTACCGCAACAAGACAGTCGGTCCCTGTAATACCAAGATTTGCCTCAATATTCAGCCACAATGTTTTGGTACCAACTTCCGCTAAAATCTCACAAGATTGGATACCACTGCCGGCAAATGCTTTGAATAGGCAAGATTTCAAGCTATCTCGATATTGAGCGTTTACGTAGTTTAAAAACTGTTTATTGACCAAGTTAGCTCGCTCAATACCCAGTAAACTAGCCCCTCGAAAATTGACCTGATTAATGATGGCATTTACATCAAAAGAAAAGTAGCCAATAGGGGCAAATTCAAATAGCTCAGTATAACGGTAATGTAATTTTTGTGTTCTCTGCGCTTGATGTAACTCTTCGTTCTGCATTTCCAGTTCAATTTGATGCACCTGCAATTCGTGTAGCATTTTTTGCGCTGCAGAGTCACTAGGAACCGTTTGTTTTGTTAGCTTCACTTCTGCACGATGGCGTAACTCTTTAGCCAACAGCTTGACTGATTTTACAGGCGAATTCATTTGGCAAGTTCCATTTTATATAACACTGACTCAAACACCTTAGTTTGACTAATATAGGTAAAGTTCATAACAATGCTGTTAATTACCGCTTCTGTTTTTGAAAAGGCATACAAACTACGAAAAGAAGAGCCGACACCGACAATGGCTGATGTCATCACAACAATTAATTTACTGAATTTTTTCAGAAATTTGATCACAGAGTTAGTCTACTTTGCTGTCTCATTATGAGAGAGTCGTTTTCCATTATTAGCCGAGAATATTTCATATTTTTTATGTAAACCGCTATTTTTCAATGGAGGATTTTCATTTTTAAATACAAAAGTGAATGTTAGACCACCTTGGTCTTTAACTCAGAAAATTGCGCTGAAACATAATCAAAATTAAATTAAATTTTTATTAGTAACGCTGAATCAAAAGTTAAGTACCATTAACAATCACTCACTTTTAGGTATAAATAAAAGCTGAGTCTAGATGCTAAAATATCCCTAAATGAGAAAAGCCACAGCCCTAGACGTAAATTATAAGTCATTGATTAAATAGATTTAGGAAGAGAAAAAAAAGAGCTTTAAAGTCATTGCAATGTAAATGATTTTAACTTCCTTTTAACTTCACTTTCACAGAAGTCAGCAGATTAGCACATAAGCAGTTCGATAAAGGTTATTTGTTTGTTAACTGATCGTTGCTATTGATGTTTTTATATATTATCACCTGAGCCGATATAACTTATGATTAAGGCAAGGCTACCTAGGTAAATTCCCTCGGCGTGCAACAAGAAAGTTAACTTTTGCTGATAATAGGCTGTAATGTGATCAATAAATGTGGTGAATAGAGGCGGACAACAATTTCAGTTCTAAGACCACAATAACCTGTGAAAGTAATCGGTGAAATAATGTAGCATAGCGTCTAATTAACCGAATGAGCATTGACTATTTGTTGGTCAATAAAACAGTGATTCAGTGCTTAAAATCTATGCGCTTAGCTTGACGAATTTATGTTCAAGGTTAATCGTATTGATTAGTCGAACGGTTGTATTTATCTAACCCAACTGTCAGCCTAATAATATTAACTTAGCTGGATTAACTGAGCAGTATTAACTGAGAAATAATGTACCAAAAGCTTCAAGTACTATATCTTAGGCGCATCAGCATTCTTTGATTGAAAAAAACCTATGGTATTAAAAACAGATTTAAGACATTTTCTGGACGACGAAGGTAAATTACTCGTACTGACTGAACAAGCAAAAACAGTGTTCAAATTTCTCAGTAAAATTGTATCATCGGTTTCTGAGCGTATTGCATCATCGGTTTCTACGCATACAGAGCCGCCAATAGTTGATATTGACTTAGTTGCTGTAAATTTGAAATGCAACACTCGCGCTGAGCAACTGCATTGCGAGGGAGACATTGAAGCAAGCTGTATTAACCTTAGCCTAATTGAGTGGCATTGCGATAGCTGCCAAGCGGCTGGAACCATCTCTCATTGGCAAGGAAGTCTGTGGGACAAGCAACAACACACCATTCATTAGTCGACAATCTAGTTCTAAAAACCTGATGCTAAAAATTGCTACCCTAAGAAGTGCAGCGCACAAAAAATAAAACAATGATTTAACGATAAACAACACTCTAATTAGCCTTTACAGATGAAGGTAACCGTTACAGCACTTGGGGTTAACTGACTATTGATAACACTAAGTGAACCACTAAAAGTGTCTACCTTAGGCAGTAACTAATAATCACTTAATATGAATATTCATTCATATTTTAATGCTAATACTCCAATGGTATAGTTTTCGAGTAATAAAAAACCAATATATGTAATTTAATTCATATACTTGTGTTAATAAAAACAAGGTAGTTAAATTGATTGTCAAAAAAAGATATAAAAACTGTGGTTAGTTTTAACTATCAGGCTTTTATAAAAACATACATTCACCTTAATTATTCTCTTTTTTTATACTTGATTCAGCTTAACTGTGAATAATTTAGAACAAAGAATAACGGTAAAACATTATATATTTTATGCTCAAATATTATTTTTTGAAAATAAATAGCTTCTGTAATTACCCTTCATCAGTGTGCTAGTTGTACGAGTATAAATATTTATATCAAGCTGTAGCTATAAGGTATTAAATAATGTCAAATAAAAGTGGGGGCTTTTTTTCTTTCTTAATGAAAGATAAAATAATTGCTAAATCGGGGTTTAATCGCTGGCTAGTCCCACCAGCATCTATTGCAATTCATTTATGTATTGGTTCTGTTTACGCATGGAGTATTTTTAACCCTGCGCTTATTAAAGAATTAGGCGTAGTGACTAGTTCATCTGGAGATTGGTCTTTAAGTAACGTGGTTTGGATATTTTCTGTTGCTATTGTTTTTCTTGGCTTATCTGCCGCAGTCGCTGGAAAATGGCTAGAAAAAGTCGGTCCTCGCTGTGTTGGTGTTGCTGCTGCATTTCTTTGGGGTGGCGGTTTTATCATAGGTAGTATTGGTATATCAACCCATCAATTGTGGCTTGTTTACCTGGGTTATGGTGCGCTTGGGGGCTGTGGTCTGGGTTTAGGCTATGTTTCACCTGTGTCTACTTTACTGCGTTGGTTCCCTGATAAACGCGGTATGGCTACAGGTATGGCCATTATGGGATTTGGTGGCGGTGCGATGATTGGTGCTCCACTTATTGCTGCTTTGTTAAAATTCCATGCGGTTGCTCCTACATATTTAGGCACAGAAGGTGCTGTAAAACTAATAACTGAAGCGGGCAAACGTTTTGCAGAAACAGCTTCTGGTACAGTAGAAGTTATTGTTGCAACAGCTGGTGAAGCGGCAAATATGGCTTTTCCTGGTGATGCAGGTGTCTATATTGTAGGTACTGGTGATACTGGTGCTGCAGGAACATTTCTGACATTAGGTATTGTTTATTTTATTGTGATGATTATTGCCTCGTTCTCGTATCGTGTGCCGGCTGAAGGGTGGACACCTGAAGGTTGGACTCCTCCAGAGAAAGATGAATCTGCAAAAAGCATGATTTCACATAACGATGTACATATTGATCAAGCACTAAAAACACCACAATTTTGGAAGTTATGGGTTGTACTTTGTTTTAACGTAACAGCCGGTATTGGTGTTATTGGTGTGGCTAAAACCATGATGGTTGATATTTTTGGTTCGACCTTACCTGATGTAGCTACCGCGACCTTTGCGGGTACTTACGTATTAATGATTTCGGTCTTTAATATGTGTGGTCGATTTTTCTGGGCATCAATTTCTGATTTTATTGGCAGAAAAAATACTTACCACTTTTTCTTTGTGTTGGGAACGCTACTTTACTTATCAATACCTTATGCTGCATCTCAAGTCAGTGCAGATCCATCTACGGTTTGGTTAGTTATGTTCTACGGTGCCACCATGGTTATCTTCACTATGTATGGTGGTGGTTTTGCAACTATTCCAGCTTATTTAGCCGATATATTTGGTACATTACATGTCGGTGGTATACATGGTCGCTTGTTAACCGCATGGGCAACCGCTGGTGTTTTAGGTCCATTTGCTATCACGTATCTTAGAAATATGTCGGTCAATGACGCCATAACTGACTTAGTAGCAAAAATAGATCCTGCGGTATTTCAGGCTAAATTTGGCTCTGCCGTTAGTCAGTTAAATGAACTTGTTGCAGCAAAAACAGTGACGGTAAGTAAGTTAATGGAATTAGTGCCAGCGGGTACTATTGACCCAACACCAAGCTTATATAACACTACTATGTATGCTATGGCTGCTTTGTTAGTTGTTGCTTTCTTTGCCAACTTAACTATTCGCCCTGTAGAGGCTAAACATCACGTTGAAAATACACACCCTAAGGGTTAATATTTTCAACTTGTAAAGCTACAATTCAAACCGCTTTAAATTCGTTTAAAGCGGTTTTATATTTATTATGGCAATCAAGATAACTGGTGCTTTTATCCTTAAACTTGCCAAGGTAACATATCTTCTAAATCCGCAATATCACCACAAGCAATAGACTCATAGCCCGCTAATTTGGATACCTCCTCATGAAATCTATCACTTTTTATCTCGGTAATTAAGCGCTGTACGGAGAGTTCTTTAAGGGTCTTGTGATGACAAACCAACACGTAGTGTTCAGTGGTTAATGGGATAAAATCCAGACCAAATTGACGAGCGGCGGTTTCAATACCAATGCCAACATCGGCCATGCCTGAAGCTACATAAGCAGCGATAGCAGAATGTGTAAATTCAAATTTATCAAAACCAATCACCTTTTTAGAGTCTACTGATGATCTTGCCAGTAATTCATCTATTAATAAGCGTGTACCTGAATGTTTTTGCCGATTAATAAATTTAACCTCATCCTGCATTAAATCTGAAATTTTTGTAATATTTTTAGGGTTGTCTTTTTTAACAATTAAGCCTTGTTTACGGGTCACAAACCGAATGACTTTATAAGTATTAGCTTTAAAATATTTATTATAAATATCAATTAATCGCTGGCTAACAATGTCGGTGGGTAAGTGAAATGCGGCAATATTACACTCACCTTTGCTTAAAGCATCAAATGACTCTTCATAGCTTTTATATTGTAAGTCTAGCTTAAATTTATTAGTAAAATTAGGCAGTAAAGCCACCGCATAACCATAGCTTGCAGCAATTTTTAGCAAAGGCTCTTTAACCATTAAGTGTTTTTGTATTTCTAAATTTAATTCTGATGCAATGCTGACTAACTGAGGTTCAAATCTAGCCTGTGCCCTTTGTTCAGCCCACAGTAATTTTTCACCTAACGGCGTTAAAAGTGCGCCTTTACCTTTTTTAAGTTCGACTAAATCAGAGCCAAAAAAGTCAGTCCATTTTTTTAGTACATTCCAAACATGACGATACGACATACCTAGTTTTGTTGCCGCTACCGTCAACTTGCCATATGTGTGTACCGCATTAAGCAAAACAAAAAGTCGAGGGTCTACATACTCACCCTGCTCATCGTAAAATGACCATGCGGGCTTAATTTGAATTCTCTTTGACAATAGTGTTTTATTGGTCATTTTCTTCACCTGTATATTATTTTTGAGTTTTATTTTTATTTTTGTCTGTTCTAATTATCAATAATACTTTATGCCATTAGCTAATAAACTTTATAGTTAGCGGTCGAATCGCAGCGTTAATGCCACCTAAAACAACACTCATTTATGAATAAAAATTCATATTCTTATAATAAAACAATGGTGCTATAGTCAGGCTATAAAAAGAACTATAAGACAATAACAAATATGCAATTCACTTCATATGTATATTTTATAACAGGCCTTCGGAGTTAGTATGAAAATAGAATTTTCTTCCCCCTTATCAAATGTGGAAAACATCATTGATTCTTTGAAAAATAAAGAAGGCTCTCTGTTACCAATATTACATGCCATTCAAAGAGAAATGGGCTATATATCTTCTCAAGCGATTGAGCGAATAGCGACAAAACTAAAACAAACACCAGCAGAAATTCATGGTGTTATTAGTTTTTATCATCAATTTCGCACTTCTCCTCCTGGTAAATATCAAATTCAAATTTGCCGTGCAGAAGCATGTCAATCTCGAGGAAGTCGAGAACTTGAAGCACACGCTAAAGATTTTTTAGCTATTGATTATCATCAAATGACCAGTGATAAAAAATTCAGCTTGGATAGTGTTTATTGTCTCGGTAACTGTGCAACTGGCCCTAACATTAGAATTAATGATGATCTTTATGGCCGTATTTCTAATCAGAGGTTTGAAGAAATTCTTTCTAATGTAGACCGCGAATTAAAGTGAGAGTGACCATGACAACAAAAATTTTTATTCCACGAGAAAGTACCGCCATTTCTTTAGGGGCACATGAAGTTGCTCAAGCATTTACGCACTATTTATCAGATCATGATATTGACCTAAAAATAATCAGAAATGGCTCGCGTGGTTTATTTTGGTTAGAGCCTATGGTTGAAATAGAAACAGCACAAGGCCGTATGGCATATGGCCCTGTAGCATCGGCTGATGTTGCAAGTATTATGGAAGATATTAGCCAGAATATCCTCCATGAAAAACCGCAATCTCATGCGTTAGCGCTAGGTCTAACTGAAAACATTCCCTATCTAAAAAAACAAACTCGCCTTACCTTTGCCCGTGCAGGTATTACTGACCCGGTTTCTCTTGATGAGTACCTTGCCTTAGATGGCTTTAAAGGCCTGCAAAAGTCACTCGCGTTATCGACTCAGGAAATTGTCACCGCTGTTGTAGACTCTGGTCTTCGTGGCCGAGGTGGCGCTGCTTTTCCTACCGGCATAAAGTGGCAAACGGTAAGAGATGCCACTGCGGATAAAAAATATATTGTCTGTAATGCTGACGAAGGCGATTCTGGCACCTTTGCGGATAAATTAGTCATGGAATGTGATCCCTTTATGCTGATTGAGGGCATGATTATTGCCGGATTAGCGGTTGGTGCAGACCAAGGCTATATTTATTTACGTTCAGAATATCCGATTGCCGATGAAATATTACAACAAGCTATTGAGATTGCTAGTGCCGCCGGTTATTTAGGTAATAACATTTGTGGTAGTGGTAAAACCTTTAATTTAGAAGTGAGATTAGGCGCAGAAGCTTATATTTGTGGTGAAGAAACTGCACTTTTAGAATCACTAGAAGGTAAAAGAGGCATGGTGCGTTTTAAGCCACCACTTCCGGCTTTAGAAGGATTATTTGGCAAACCCACTATTGTTAACAATGTACTGTCTCTAGCGGCTATTCCGTTTATTATGAGTGAAGGCAGTCAGGCCTACCAACAATATGGCACAAATCGTTCACGAGGCACCTTACCTTTTCAACTCGCCGGTAATATTAAACAAGGTGGATTAATTGAACTACCTTTTGGCTCAAGTTTAAAAGATCTTATTGATAACTTTTCTGGTGGCACCGCCAGCAACCGCCCAATAAAAGCCATTCAAGTCGGTGGCCCATTAGGCGCTTATTTACCTAGCCATAAACTCGATATTCCACTTGATTATGAAGCATTTTCTAAAGCCTCTGCCGTGCTAGGTCATGGCGGCATTGTGGTGTTTGATGACAGTGTTGATATGCTAGAACAAGCACGGTTTTCAATGGAATTTTGTGTGGTTGAATCTTGCGGGAAATGTACGCCTTGTAGAATTGGTTCAACACGTGGTGTAGAAGTCATTGATCGTATAAAAAACGATGAAAGCCGTGCTGATAATATGATTTTACTTAATGACCTTTGCGACACCATGATTGACGGTTCTTTGTGCGCAATGGGCAGTATGACACCTATACCCGTGCGCAGTGCTTTTACTGATTTTCCTCAAGACTTTTTTTTAACCACACAGGAGAGCAATCATGATTAATTATTATGATCCAGCCACTAATACGACGTCGAATAAACCAATCGATTTTAATAAAGATTATGGCACTCCTGCCAGCACCTCAACACAAACAGTGTGTCTTGAAATTGACGGGGTAAAAATAACGGTTGCTGCCGGTACTTCAGTAATGCGCGCTGCCGCAATAGCTGATATTAATATTCCTAAACTTTGTGCAACTGATAACATCGAAGCCTTTGGTTCATGTCGTTTATGTGCGGTACAAATTGAAGGTATGAGAGGCTATCCAACCTCATGTACGACATCGGTTAAAGAAGGCATGGTGGTGTCTACTGAGAATAATGATATTGCAAAATTACGACGTAATATCATGGAACTCTATATATCTGATCACCCACTTGACTGCTTAACCTGTTCAAGTAATGGCGACTGTGAATTACAAGATATGGCCGGAGCCGTTGGCTTACGTGAAGTACGTTATGGTTTTGATGGCGATAATCATCTTGACGCCAAGATTGATGACTCCAACCCTTATTTTACCTTCGAACCCAGTAAATGTATCACCTGCTCTCGTTGTGTTAGAGCCTGTGAAGAAGTTCAAGGTACTTTTGCCTTAACCATTGAAGGTCGAGGTTTTGCCTCAAAGGTCAGCGCTGGCACCAGTGAAAACGATTTTGCCTCCTCGGATTGTGTCTCTTGTGGCGCCTGTGTACAAGCTTGCCCAACGGCAACACTGATGGAAAAATCAGTAATTGACAAAGGACAACCAGAACACAGTATTATTACAACTTGTGCCTATTGTGGCGTTGGTTGTTCTTTCAAAGCTGAAATGAAAGGTGAAGAAGTCATACGTATGGTGCCCTACAAGGGCGGTAAAGCCAACCAAGGTCATTCTTGTGTCAAAGGCCGCTTTGCCTTTGGTTATGCAACTCATAAAGACCGCGTTACTGAGCCTATGGTGCGCGACAGCATTGATGAAGAATGGCGAGTCGTCGGTTGGGATGAAGCCTTAGAATTTGCCGCCAATAAAATTAAAAACATTCAGGCTAAATATGGCCGTGAAAGTGTTGGCGGTATTACTTCATCTCGCTGTACCAATGAAGAAACCTATTTAGTACAAAAATTGATCCGCGCTGCTTTTGGTAATAATAATACTGACACCTGCGCTCGTGTTTGTCATTCACCGACAGGTTATGGACTCAAAGCAACCATTGGTGAGTCTGCGGGTACACAAACTTTCGACTCAGTGATGAAATCTGATGTTGTTATGGTTATTGGTGCTAACCCTACTGACGCTCACCCAGTGTTTGCCTCGCAGTTGCGTAAACGCTTACGCCAAGGCGCAGAGTTAATTGTCGTTGATCCCAGAACCATTGATTTACTTAATACCGCTCACATAAGTGCTAATCATCACCTGCCGCTAAAACCTGGTACTAACGTTGCTATGATCAATGCCATAGCGCACGTCGTTATGAGTGAAGGCTTAGAGGACAAAAATTTCATTGAGCAGCGTACTGATGAATATAACGCATGGCGTGAATTTATTCTTGATGAGATCAACTCACCCGAAGCGATGGAAAGTATTACCACGGTTAATGCCGAACAAGTTCGCATTGCCGCTCGTGCTTTTGCCAAGGCAAAAAATGGCGCTATTTATTATGGCTTAGGCGTTACCGAGCATAGCCAAGGTTCAACCATGGTCATGGGCATAGCAAACTTAGCATTAGCCACAGGTAACATAGGCCGTGAAGGCGTAGGTATTAATCCATTGCGTGGACAGAATAATGTTCAAGGCTCTTGTGACATGGGTTCATTCCCACAAGAACTGCCAGGTTATCAGCATGTCAGTGATGATGTGTTGCGCGCTAAATTTGAAAAAAGTTGGGGCGTAACCTTAGATAACGAACCGGGCTTTCGTATTCCAAACATGTTTGATGCCGCCATTGAAGGCACGTTCAAAGCCATGTATGTGCAAGGAGAAGACATTTTACAATCAGATCCTAATACCCAACATGTACAAGCCGCATTGTCATCATTAGAGTGTTTGATTGTGCAAGACATTTTTCTCAATGAAACCGCGCTATATGCACACGTATTTTTACCCGGCTCTTCATTTCTAGAAAAAGATGGTACCTTTACCAATGCAGAAAGACGCATAAATCGGGTGCGTAAAGTGATGAAGCCATTAGCTGAATTCGCCGACTGGGAAGTCACCCAAAAGCTGTCTAATGCTTTAGGTTACCCGATGAATTATCAACATCCTTCTGAAATAATGGATGAGATAGCCTCATTAGTGCCTACTTTTAGTATGGTCAGTTATAAAAAATTGGACGAACAGGGTAGTATTCAGTGGCCTTGTAACGAAGAGTTTCCTGATGGTTCACCTATCATGCACGTGGAAAGCTTTCCCATTGGTAAAGGTCGTTTTGCGATTACGCCCTATCTTGCTAGTGAAGATCGCGCTAACAAACGCTTTCCGTTATTATTAACCACTGGGCGAATACTCAGTCAATATAATGTCGGGGCACAGACACGACGCACCGCGAACAATACTTGGCACCAAGAAGATTTACTTGAAATACATCCTAACGATGCCGAAGAAAGAGGTATTAATGATGGTGACTGGTTAGGCATTAGCAGCCGTGCGGGTGATACTGTACTGAAAGCAAAAGTCAGTGAACGTATGCAAAGTGGCGTGGTATTCACTACCTTCCATCACCCCATCAGTGGCGCCAACGTTATTACCACTAACAGTTCGGATTGGGCAACTAATTGTCCTGAATATAAAGTCACCGCGGTACAGGTGGAAAAAGTCACCTCACCATCCGCTTGGCAGACGCGTTATAAAAAATTCAGTGCACAACAAAAAGAGCACTTTAAACGTTCACCTAAAAAACAAAAAGCCACTATAGGAAGTTAAGTTTGACGCTGGAAGATGAAGCAAAATTGCAACCGAGCCATTTAACACTCCCTGTTGACTATTGGCAGCAAGGTAGTGAGCAAGAAAAACTTGACTGTATCGCAGAGGAAGTGCCCATTGCCATGGTTTATAATGGCATTTCTCACGCGGTTATGATGGCCTCACCGGCCAATTTACATGAGTTTTCCTTAGGCTTTAGTTTGTCTGAAGGCATTATTGATCACGCGGCTGAAATGTATGATATTGAGCTGGTCGCCAGTGAAAAAGGCATAGAAGTACGTCTTGAGATTAGCTCTGAGCGTATGATGTCTTTAAAATCACACCGACGTAACCTTACTGGCCGCACAGGCTGTGGTTTATGTGGTAGTGAATCACTGGAGACCGCCATTCGGCCCATTAAGAGTGTAACGCCAAAGGCACTGCCCTCTTCACCAGTAATACAGCATGCACTATCACAGTTAAGTGAGCATCAAAAATTACAAGCGTTAACCGGTGCGGTTCATGGCGCAGCCTGGTGTGACGATACTGGCAAGATACTCCTCTTGTGTGAAGATGTCGGTCGACACAATGCTTTAGACAAGTTAATTGGCAGCTTAGCGCTGCGTAAAATCAACACCCAAAGTGGCTTTGTTGTCATTTCAAGCAGAGCAAGTTATGAGATGGTACAAAAAACAACCAGTGCTAATATCGCCACATTAGTCGCGGTTTCGGCGCCAACTGGCTTAGCAATAAGCTTGGCAAATCAAGCTAAGCTCAATTTAATTGGCTTTGCTCGTCCTGGTAGACATACTTGCTATACCAAATTCGATAAATAAATAGGAAAATAGTGATGAGTAGTTCTCAAATTGATAATCTAATTAGTATGCTCAACCAAATTGAAACTAATAATAATTACAAAAAAACTGACGAAGAAACGGCTATGATCGTTGCTAATCACGTGAAGAAATTTTGGGCACGTTCAATGAAAGCAAACATAACAAAGTACGCCGATAGTGATGGTTCACAATTATCCCCTGCCATAAAACTAGCATTAGCCCAGTTATAATAATTGGATTATCATGCTTATCTAAATCTGCTTATTCAAATCAGCTAGTTAAATCTGAATGCATAGATTTAGATTTAACTAGCTGATGATAGCATTATCGTCATGAGTAATATTGCGAAATATCGGGTATAGATTTCATGACAAGTAAGTGCCCTGCACGAGCATATATTGACCGTTTTTAATGAAGGCCCGTGGCTTAAGTTTCTGGCCTTTTTTATACACTCGATTAAGTGTGTTTATTACCAAACTATGATTGTCAAACTAAGTATGGCGCTATGACACTTTTAAGGCCTAAATATGGCGACATATTTAGGGCGGAATAGTTAATGTGCTACAGACCTTAACAGGTCGATTTTTTATTGTTAAATAGCTCTTCTGACGTCATGGTGTTACTAATACCAATGGCTCACATCATCATTTCAAACCTGTAAAAGTCATTTATCAATGGTGTCATGTTTCATCGTTCAGTTGCTTTGCGCTTTTCATTAAGTAAGGAGCAAGTGCGCTTTTAAAATCCAGTGTTGCGCCTAACTTGTTGGCTAGCAATATCATGCCAGTAATTTTACGATTGACTAATGCAACCTCAAATATAGGAGATGCTGCGGCTGTTTTATCAGTCATCAGTGGCATACTAACTTCTTGAATTCGTTTAATTAGCTGTTGTTTTTTTAAGTTGTAGCCAGTATCACTTTGCAAACAATCACTCGCTTCAAAACACGCTTTTAGCACAGTATCTATGGCCGCAGCACTCATGTTATGGTCAATTAAACCAAGCGAATACAGGGCTGAACGCATGTCGTTAGTATCTTGGCGCTGCATAGCATCAGCCATAGCGAGATAATGCGTTGAGGTATGCTGAGCAATCTGCCGGCAGGCTCCAAAATCGAGTAACACTATTTTTTGCGTATCACTCTGATACAAAAAATTGGCAAAGTTGGGGTCACTTTGCATGAGTTTATGGCTGAACAGTTCTTGGTAGGTTAAGTGCATTAACTGGCTACATACTAGATCGACAATGTCAGCACTCATGGTACTAATATCTGTGATGGCAGAACCTTCAATGTATTCCATCGCAAGTATGTTTTGGTCAGTTAGCTCGTCAACGACAAAGGGTACAATGAAGCGAGGATCGTTGCGCAGATTGGCACGATAAGCCTTAAGAAATTTGGCTTCCTGCAAATAATTAGCTTCGTTTTTAAGTTGTGCTTTTGCTTCAGCGAGCAAGCTGGTTAAATCGATATGTTGAGGTAATACACCGCTCAGTTTTAGTAAACTCATGACGTTATCAATGTCACTGTCAATGCTATCTCTTACCCCGGGGTATTGGACTTTAATCGCCAGCTGACGACCATCTTTGAGTGTTGCTCTATGAACCTGACCAATGCTTGCCGACGCGATGGGGGCAAATGAAAAATAACTAAATTGTTGATACCAGTCTTTTGACCAAGACGCTTCTAGGGTTTTAATTAGTTGCGCCTTAGGCATTGGGTCAGCTTCTTGGCGCAGTCGCGAAAGAATAGGCTCCCATTCAGCAGGCAGTAATTCACCTGCATCCATGGAGAGTAGTTGACCCAATTTCATGGCCGCGCCACGCATATGTGCTAGACGCTTGGTGATCGATATCGCGTTGTCGATATTCATTAAAGACTGAGTTAATGATGGCCGCTGACCACTGAGCATTTGTTTTGTCGCGCCTTTAACAATATTGCCAGCAACCGCTGAGGCCAAACCACCCAGCTTAGCTAAGCGAGCAATTCTTCCGGAAGGTACTTTCCGCTCGTTACGTTTTTCTGTCATAGTAAAGTTGATTCGTTGGGCATGGTAACGCTTCTACCTTTGTTTTGTTTAATGCAGCCTCGCTGGAATTTACAGCAAGGGTCGACGATAATATTAGCAAAAAAACTTTGCTGATGCCTGTGCTAGCTGTCCTCTCAAACATTTTATTTGGCAGCATAGCCGAGTTAACTTTTTCACCGATGAAATATTTTAGAGAAAAAATAGCAGTGAACAAGTCAGTATCGTGCTGATCAGCATGACTTTAGACTTAATAAGTCAATTGAAAGCGATTATTTTTTTGCTCATAATACTTGAGTGATTTAGTCAAGTACTATATGATTAATACTTGAGTAAATCAGTCAAGTATTATGCTGTTGCCGTCAACATTCGTGGTTTACAAAAACTTAGACAGCCACTCTGGTATCTAATTATTTAAATCAGGGCAACATAGCTATGGAGAAACTAAAGTATGAGTGAGCAACTCGATCAGGCGTTATCCCGCAAATACGATGCAGGTTTTGTTTCTGACATCGAATCTGAAACCTTTCCACCTGGCTTGGACGAAGATGTTATACGCCGCATCTCCGCCATGAAAGAAGAACCAGAATGGATGTTAGAGTGGCGTCTTCGCGCCTACAACAACTGGCTTGACATGGAAGAGCCGGATTGGGCTCATGTGCATTACCCGAAAATAGATTTTAATGCCATCTCATATTACTCTGCACCTAAGAGTATGGCGGACAAACCCCAGTCCTTGGATGAAGTAGACCCTGAACTGTTGCGCACCTATGAAAAGCTGGGCATTCCGCTTTATGAGCAAGAAATGCTAGCTGGGGTTGCTGTAGACGCCGTTTTTGATTCGGTATCTGTGGTGACCACCTACCGTGCAAAGCTAGAAGAAGCAGGCGTTATTTTCTGTCCTATTTCCGAAGCCGTGCATAAGTATCCTGAACTGGTAAAAAAATATCTCGGATCGGTAGTTCCCCGTTCAGATAATTACTTCGCCGCCCTTAACAGTGCAGTATTCACCGATGGTTCATTTGTCTATATACCCAAGGGCGTGCGTTGCCCTATGGAGCTGTCCACTTATTTTCGTATCAATGAGGAAAATACTGGCCAGTTCGAACGGACACTGATTGTTGCCGAAGAGGGTAGCCATGTGAGTTACCTGGAAGGCTGCACTGCGCCTCAACGGGATGAAAACCAGCTGCATGCTGCCGTGGTTGAACTCGTTGTTATGGATGATGCTCAAATCAAGTACTCTACCGTACAAAACTGGTATCCCGGTGATGAGAACGGTAAAGGGGGGATCTATAACTTTGTCACCAAACGCGCTATATGTCACACCAATGCCAAGGTTTCTTGGACTCAGGTAGAAACCGGCTCTGCAATCACCTGGAAATACCCCAGTTGTATCCTCAAAGGCGATAACAGTGTAGGTGAATTCTATTCTGTTGCCCTGACAAGAGGTAGACAGCAGGCCGATACCGGCACCAAGATGATCCATTTGGGCAAGAATACCAAATCCACTATTATTTCCAAGGGTATCAGCGCCGGTAACAGCAACAATACCTACCGTGGTCTGGTCAGTATGGGCGCTAAGGCGGAAGGTGCGCGTAATTTTACCCAGTGTGATTCATTGCTCATTGGTGATCGCTGTGGTGCTCACACTTTCCCTTATATCGAGAGTCGCAACCCCTCTGCCATAGTGGAGCATGAGGCTACCACCTCCAAGGTCAGCGATGATCAGATGTTTTTATGCCAGCAACGTGGCCTTGATCCTGAAAAGGCCGTATCTATGATCGTTAATGGCTTCTGTAAGGAAGTATTCAAAGAACTGCCCATGGAGTTCGCCGTAGAGGCGGGCAAATTACTCGAGATCAGTCTTGAAGGCTCAATAGGATAAAAATACATGCTTAAAATTAACAACCTACACGCAAGTGTAGAACAAAAAGAAATACTCAAAGGTCTCAACCTAGACATTAAACCCGGTGAAGTTCATGCCATTATGGGCCCTAACGGCGCAGGTAAAAGCACCTTAGGTTTCATTCTATCCGGTCGCGAAGGCTATGAGGTGAGTGAAGGCCAAGTAGAATTTAACGGCGAAGACCTGCTCGACATGGCGATAGAAGAACGAGCCCGCAAGGGACTGTTTCTGGCTTTTCAGTATCCAGTAGAGATCCCTGGCGTTAGCAATATGGCCTTTATGAAAGAATCGGTGAACGCCATACGTGAGCAACGTGGTGAAACGCCATTGACTGCCACAGAGTTTCTGAAAAAAGCCAAGGAAGCCTGCAAACAAGTGCAGCTATCGTTGGATTTTCTTAAACGCGGTGTTAACGAAGGATTTTCCGGCGGCGAAAAGAAACGCAACGAAATTATGCAGATGATCCTACTTGAACCCAGTCTATGCATTCTGGATGAATCCGACTCTGGTTTGGATATCGATGCCCTACAAGTAGTGGCTAACGGCGTGAACAGCCAACGCGACGGTAAACGCAGCTTTATTATCATCACCCATTATCAGCGCCTGCTCGATTATATTAAACCTGACTATGTGCATATTTTGGCCAATGGTAAAGTCGTCAAAAGTGGCGATGCTTCACTGGCCACAGACGTGGAAAAAGAAGGTTATGCTTTCCTAGGACAGGATAACGCCGAGGAGACAAATGCATGAGCCAGTGGTTAAAGCAGGTAATAGACCGTGGTCAGGCCATTGATGACTGGCTTAGCCCGCTTCGGGCTCAGGCCCTAGAAGCGCTGGGCAACACTAAATGGCCCAATCGCCGGGTAGAAAGCTGGAAATATACCTCATTGGCACCACTGGAACAGCTTGAATTAAGCCCTAGTACCACAGCGGGCAAAGCCATCATTGAAGATATTGAGGGCTTGAACAGCCTAGACTTGATTTTTGTAAATGGCAAATTACAAAGCGATATAAGCTTACTCTCTTTACCACAAGGGCTGCATATCAGTAGCTTGCTAGATGCATCAGATAAGCAACAAAACACGGCCAACGCCTTGTTTGCCAAGATCAAACCTCAGCGTCATCTTTTTGGTCTGGTCAACGATGCCTTAGCAGAAGATGGTCTGATTATCGATATTGATGCCAACAGCAAGATTGAACAGCCGATTCGGATTGTTAATATCAGCAGCGATGGACAAGAATCTCATCATCGTGTGCTGGTGCGCTTAGGCAGCCATGCCAGTGCCACAGTCATTGAGCACGGGCAAGGAGAACAAGCCAGCCTTAGCACAGGTTTTGCCGAATATGACATCGGTGAACAAGCTTACCTTGAGCATTACCGACTGGCCATGCATACCCATCAGGCCATACATATCGGCGGCGATCATTTCAGCCTGCAGCAAAAAGCACAGCTTAACAGCACGCTGATCGCTTATGGCAGTGAATTGTCACGCATGGATGTGGATATCATTCACAACGGTGAGCATGCAAAGGCCAAATTTAACGCCATTTACTTGCTCGGCGAAGCAGAGAACTTTGATCTGCATAGTACTATCGAACATGTGATGCCCAATGGCACCACAAAAGAAAATGCCCGAGGCATTGTCGGTGACAAGGCCAAGGCCGTTTTCAATGGCCGTATTCATATTCACCGTAATGCCCAGAAGACGCTAGCAGAGCTGCATAACCGTAACCTGTTATTGTCCCGTCGCGGTCAAATAAATACTAAGCCTGAGTTGGAAATCTATGCCGACGACGTGCTGTGTGCTCACGGTGCCACCGTTGCCGAGACCGAGGAAGAAACCTTGTATTACTTGCTTTCACGCGGCATATCACGATCCCAAGCGCTGGTTATGCTCAACTTCGGCTTTATTCAGGAGTTGGTGGAACAGATGCCTAATCAGCACCTGGCGCAGTGGCTCAAGCCCCAATTGCATTCACGCTTCGTGGAAATGGAAGTAAAATGAATACCAGCAACAGTGTACTGAATATCAATGAAATCCGGAACCAGTTCCCTATTTTGCATCAGCAAATTGAGGGTCACCCCTTGGTATATTTGGATAATGCCGCCACCACCCAAAAACCTCAGGCGGTGATCCAGGCGATAACCGATTTTTACACTCAGTGTAATGCCAATGTGCATCGCGGTGCCCATCATCTTTCTGATGAGGCCACCCGGCGCTACGAAAAAGCTCGGGATACGGTAGCCAACTTTATTCATGCCCATGATCGCAAGGAAGTGATTTGGACCAGTGGCACCACCGAAGGTATCAATATTATTGCCAATGGTATGGCCCAACGCCTGCAAAGTGTCGATGAAGTGCTGGTAACTGAAATGGAGCATCACGCTAACCTTGTCACTTGGCAGCAGGCCTGTTTGCGTAGCGGTGCAACACTGAAAATTGCGCCCATCCATGATGATGGCACACTGGATACCGAAGCCTTTGCTGCCTTGTTGTCACAGAAAACGAAAATGGTTGCCCTGCCCCATGTCTCTAATGCCCTGGGTACAGTTAATCCGGTAAAAGAGCTCACCGCCCTAAGTAAAGAACAAGGCGCGTTAGTGCTCATTGACGGGGCACAGAGTATTGCCCATGGCAATGTGAATGTAAGCGATATCGGCTGTGATTTTTACGTATTCTCCGGCCACAAGCTGTTTGGCCCTACCGGCATAGGTGTGCTTTGGGGTAAAGAAGAGGTGCTTCAGGACTGGCCTGTATGGCAGACCGGCGGTGAAATGATTGCCACCGTCACTTACGAAAGTGCCACCTGGGGCGAATTACCTAACCGTCTTGAGGCTGGCACCCCCAATATTGCCGGTGCCATAGCTTTAGCCGCCGCCATAGACTGGTTTACTAGTCTGAACTTAAGCGCGGTACAAGCGCATGAGCAGGCACTGATGGCCAGCGCCCTGGAACAGGCCCAAGCCTTTGAGGGCTTAACCATTATCGGCAATGCTGCCAATAAGATGGGCGTGTTGAGTTTTATATTACAAGGCTGCCACCCCGCCGATATAGGCTTTCTTCTGGATCGTCAGGGCATTGCCATTCGTACGGGTGATCATTGTGCCCAACCACTGATGCGCCGCTTGAATTTACCGGGGACAGCCAGAGCTTCATTCTCGGTATATAACACTTTAGAAGAAGTGGACGCGTTGTTTATTGCCCTTAAAAAAGTCCAGAACATGCTGGCCTGAGGATTATTTGATGAATGTAGAAAAGTTTACCCCGGAAAAAAGTCAAGGCGAAGCCGTCACCCTGACAAAAGCGGCGATAAAGTATTTTGAAGGCAAGTTAGCAGAGCACCCCGGCCATCTATTGCGCCTGTCTAGTAAAGTCAGCGGCTGCACTGGTTACTCCTATGTGCTGGACGTTGCCAAGGAACCAGAAGATGGGGATACACGGATCGAGGCGAGTGATAAGCTCACCCTGACCATCGCTGCCAAAACGATGGATTTAGTCAGAAACACTGAAATTGACTATGTAAAAGAAGGCGTTAACGGCGTAGTCAGGTTTAATAATCCCAATGCCGTCAATGAATGTGGTTGTGGTGAAAGCTTTAGCGTCAGCTAAATGTCATGACAAACCTATGCTTTGTCATAAAGAGGTTCAATAAATGCAACAAAAAATAGTCGTTACTGAGCGCGAATGCAAAGCAAGGGGTGTGCCTAATGGCGATTTACAAGTGATCCCGAAAGGCGAATTTGTCAATATCACCCAGGATCTTGGCGGCAACTACACCGTCACCTGGCGCGGCAATATGCTGCGTATTGATGGCACTGATGCCGATGCTATAGGGCGCAAATCACAAAAACTGGATTTTCCTATTCTCAACGATGGTCTTATCCATAAGGATCATGTTTTACAAGCCCTGGCCACTGTCTATGATCCTGAAATTCCCATTGACCTGTTGTCTCTGGGGCTGATTTACAAAGTTGTTGTCAATCAGGATACACAAACCGTGCATATCGATATGACCCTGACGGCCCCCGCCTGTGGTATGGGACCTGTGTTGGTAGGGGATGTAGAATACCGAGTGAGCATGGTACCCAATGTTAAAAAAGTTGCGGTAGAGCTGATATTTGATCCCCCCTGGTCCCGTGAGATGATGAGCGAAGAAGCTCAGCTCGAAGCCGGTATTTTTTTCTAGTTAGATAACCTGAGAGTCCCTGATGAACCTACCAAGCAGCCAAGAAATTATAGAGGATATGGCCTTTTTTGATGACTGGGAGCAGCGCTATCAGTACATCATCGATTTAGGCAAAAGTATTCCACCTATTGATGAAAGTCTGAAAACTAACGAGAATTTGGTCAGAGGTTGCCAAAGCAATGTCTGGCTAGTGAGCACTGAGCGGGACGGTAAATTACAGTTTCAGGCAGACAGTGACGCGGTAATTGTTAATGGCCTACTGGCCTTAGTGATAGCCGTTTTTAATGACAAAACCATGGCGAAAATTCTGGATTTTGACATTAATGGCTATTTCAAAGCACTGGACCTTGAGCGCCATATCACCCCCACTCGTGGCAACGGCCTGCAGGCTATCGTCGCTAAAATTCAGGCCATTGCTAAAACGAAGATGTGAACAGATAAGACTGAGCTGTATTTGCAAGCTACCTTGGTTCAAACCCTGTTCAAGAATTAATATTAACATCATATAGCTACGGATAACTTCCCCACCCTAGTTTACAAGAGTATTAAATGAGACAGACCATTACAGAAACAGTCACGAGTGTTCATCACTGGAATGATACGCTGTTTAGCTTTAAAACCACTCGTCAGCCCACATTCACCTTTGAAAACGGCCAGTTCGTTATGATAGGCCTTGAGGTCGATGGCAAACCATTACTACGGGCTTACAGTATTGCCAGTGCCAATTATGAAGATGAACTCGAATTTTTTAGTATAAAAGTTCCCAATGGGGCACTCACCTCTCGTTTGCAACACATTCAAGTTGGTGAACCACTTACTCTATCAACCCGCCCTACCGGAACCTTGGTAGCCGGCAGGCTTAAGCCAGGAAAGCACCTATACTTACTGGCGACCGGAACCGGGTTAGCGCCTTTTATGAGCATTATTAAAGATCCACACCTATACGAACAGTATGAAAAAATTATAGTGGTTCATGGTGTGCGTAATATTTCTGAGCTCGCTTATCAACACACCATCTGTGATGAACTACCGAACAATGAATTTTTTGGTGATTGGGTCAAAGAAAAACTGATTTATTACCCCACAGTAACTCGAGAGGAATTTCGTTCTCAAGCTCATCAACAAAGAATTACTCACTTGCTAGCGAATAATACCTTAACACAAGAAATTGGCTTGCCGGCTATTGATCCAAGTACGGATAGATTTATGCTTTGTGGTAATCAGGCCATGCTCGATGACACGATGGCAATGTTAAATAAACAAGGTTTTAAAAAGGCCACCTCCAGAGAACAAGGTGATTATGTCATCGAACAAGCCTTCCTCGAAAAGTAGTCATAGACAGGCAAATAATTAATACACCCTATATTAAGCACATGTAGTGACATAGTTAATTTGGCCACCTAACTGGAGGTGTTATTTTGCACCCCGTCAAACTTAGGTGGCACCATAACAAAAAGAACAAGACCCAATTTCACATCAGAATTCACAGCAGAATTCACAGCAGAATTCAGACTTGAATGTGCTTAATTAGTTGTTGATAAATTAGTTGTTGATAAAAACTTAAGATTTTAAAACATTGAAATTGATGTATATCTGATAAGTTTATCAGGCAAAAAAATGAGTCTAAATGTATTTTGCTGATAAATATGAAGGGTAAATTTAAGAGTAGGTTTTTGAGTAGATAAATCAGTAGTGTGTAACTAGCCGTGTATAATTTTTGACTGTAACTATTTGATATGAAAGGATTTTAGAAAACCGCTTGAACTATTAACAACAGATCAAGCGGTGTCTAAAATTGGTGAGATGACGCATAAGCCGGGTTTTGTATCTCTTCCAAGGAAGAGTGACAATCATTCGTCTAGGCTATAAATCGCTCTATAGCTCAAGCAACCTACCCGGTTTCCACGCGAACCACGCTTATACTATGAAAACTTGCGTTAACATAGTCATGAAACCCTATTTGGTCTTGCTCCGGGTGGAGTTTACCCTGCAATTACTGTTACCAGCAATCCGGTGCGCTCTTACCGCACCCTTTCAGCCTTACCTGTGAAACTTTCGAAAAAGTAACCATCGGCGGTCTTCTCTCTGCTGCACTTGTCGTGGGCTCGCGCCCCCCAGGCGTTACCTGGCACCCTGTTCATTGGAGCCCGGACTTTCCTCCCCTCTATCTGTTTACCGCTTATTAAAAATAAGCGGTACAACGATAAAGCAGCGATTGTCTCGTCAACTCAGGGCGCATTCTACCCGATATATTCACTTAGGTCTAAATTAAATATCGCGGGTATAGATCTGCTGTTATAGTAAGCTAAAAATGACTTAGGCTTTATTTATGATCGAACTTTGGCATTGCCACAATACACGCTCACTTCGTGTTTTGTGGGCTTTAAAAGAAATGCAGTTTGAATACACCTTGCACACATTGCCATTCCCACCGCGTTTTTTAGACAAAGCTTATTTACAGACTAATCCTTTAGGCACAGTACCTTTTCTTAAAGATGGCGCTACCACGCTGACCGAATCAAGTGCTATGTTGTTATACTTAGTAGAGCGTTACTCGCAAACTCAGTTGAGTTTACCCGCAACACACCCAGAATACGGTGCCTACCTAAATTGGCTCTTTAGCAGTGATGCTACGCTGACATTTCCACAAACCTTAGTCTTGCGATACAGCCAGTTTGAAAAGCCTGAACGTCAACAGCCACAAGTAGTTAAAGATTACGCCATTTGGTATTTAGCACGCTTAAAGCGCTTAAATATCCATTTAGAAAACCATCACTATTTGGTCGACAATCGCTTTACCATTGCCGACATTAGTGTCGGTTATGCGCTTTATTTAGGTGAACTACTCGGGCTAGCCAAACACTATCAGCCACAAACTCAAGCTTACTTACAAAGGCTTAAAAGCAGAGAGGGCTTTATAGCGGTAAAAGATATCGGTGAAAAAAACAGTCATTACACCATCAAGCCAATAGACATCACCTAAGCCGCTACTCTTTCATGGCTAAAGCATATTCATAAAGTGCGTTTTTCTTCACCCCATGAATTTCTGCCGCAATAGCACAAGCTCTTTTTGGCTTCATTTCTGACAGTAGTAACTTCAGTGTTGCCACCACATGGGCAGGAATATCATTGGGATCAATTTTTTTCCCTTCGATAATGAGCACCATTTCACCTTTAAGCTGATTAGGATCTGCTTGTAAAAAGCTTAAGAGATTTTCGGCCGTGTCTGAATGAATGGTTTCAAAGGTTTTGGTTAATTCTCGTGCCATCACCACATAGCGTTCACCGCCAAGGGTTTTAACAATATCTTCAACGGTATCAATGGCGCGGCGCGGCGCATCATAAAACACCATGGTGCGTGTTTCATTGGCCAATTCATTTAATGTCGATTGTCGCGCACCTGTTTTTGAGGGTAAAAAACCTTCAAAGGTAAATCTGTCGGTGGGTAAGCCCGCAACAGACAGCGCCGCTATGGCGGCACAAGCGCCTGGAATCGGCGATACCTGAAGCCCTTGCTGACGGCAATGGCGTACCAAATGAAATCCCGGGTCACTGATCAACGGTGTGCCCGCGTCTGACACTAAGGCAACGCTTTTGCCTTCTTTTAACAAGGCGGCAATTTGTTCTTGGCGTTGACGCTCGTTATGATCATGCATCGACATCGTTTTATTTTTAATCGCATAAGCGGATAACAAACGTTGGGTATGCCGAGTATCTTCACAGGCAATAATATCTACCTGTTCGAGTATATCCCGCGCCCGTTGACTAAGATCACCTAGATTGCCGATAGGTGTGGCAACTATATATAAGGTGCTGGGCTGAATTTGAGAATCCGACATAATAAAATACTTGTGTTGAGACTGAAGAGGATGAAGTTTATTATAAAGCACTATTAAAAAGTATGGATTTATTAACTTTGACACTCACTAAATGGTTTTCATCTTATAAAAGTGCTCTTTGTGCGTTGGCAACAGTGGCTATTTTGGCCAGTTGTTCAACAACTAAGCTAAGTCAACAAACAGAGTCAGCTGAAAAACAAGCTGAAGTTATGCCAGCGCTTGCAACAGATTTAACCACTGAGCAACAGCTTGCACAAGCGACAGCACAAATATCAGCCAACCAGCAGGATGAAGCCCTTAGCTCGTTATTAAACGCCAGTGAGTTATATCTAGCAGAAGCTAAACCCCATAAAGCGCTTTGGTTAGCTAAGCAACTCAATGGCTTAGTGTCATCATCAACACAGCAATATCGCCTAGCTATCATTGAGGCTAAAAGTTTATTAGCCTTGGCAAGAGTACCTGATGCTTATCTCGCACTGGAAAACGCAAATAATATTAAAGAAAAAGCGCAACTGACTCATCGCCTTGATTATTTTCAAACATTAACCAAAGTGCAAACACAAAGAAAACTGCCCATTGCCGCACTAGATGCAAACTTAAGAGCCTTTGCTGAAAGCTCACCGGCAACTGAGTACGATATTGACATTATTTGGCAACAACTTTGTCAGCTATCACCTTGGCAGCACCAACAGCTAATTAAAATGTCGCCGCCAAACTTTGAAGGTTGGAGCAAACTGCTTTCTTTTGCCAATCAATTTGGTGATGACGACGCAAGATTCAAACGCTATTTACGCCAATGGCAACGAGAGTTTAGCAGCCACCCTGCGCAATATATTGTCGCAAGGTTACGACAACAACCACCCACATTAACTAACGAATATCAAAACATTGCCATTATTATCCCGCTTTCAGGTAAACAAGAACGCGCCGGCAAAGTAGCACAACAAGGTATACTGGCCGCTTACAATATTAATAGCGCTAAAACCTTACACTTTATTGATTCAACAACCTTAGATATGACCACGTTAAATGCCAAGCTGACCGAACTAAAAATCGACTATGTTATAGGCCCGCTACTAAAGGAAAATGTTAACCTCTATTTAGCCCAAACCGAGATAACAACACCGACGTTATTACTTAATTTACCATCAGCAACTAGCTTATTACCTCATCAGGTTGCGCTATCAATGCGACCAGAAGATGAAGCGATACAAGCGGCAACTACGCTCAGTCGTCAACATTATCAATACCCTATAATATTAAGCCATCAAGACAGTGCCAGTCGTCGCATCGCGCAGACCTTCAGCCAACAATGGCAACATATCACGGGTAAGGCACCAGAAATTGTATTTTTTAATAGTGATGCTAAAATGCAAAATCAACTTAAGGCCAGCCTTGGCGTTGATCTAAGCCAGCAACGCACAAAAGACCTAAATCGCCATATAAAATATTCCATTCAAAGTGAATTACGTAACCGTCGAGATATTGATATGATTTATGTCGTGGGTTTGCCGCTAGAAACCAAGCTTTTAAAGCCTTATATTGACGTTAATATCAGCCCTTTTGCTGATATAATTCCGGTCTATGCTAGCTCGCGCAGTCACAGCTCAAAAATAGACAAAAGTGATAATCGTGATTTATCTGGGTTAATATTTACTGAAATGCCTTGGCAGTTAAAAAGTAAACAACAAAACCAAGTCTTAGCCGCACAAGCAAAAAAACTTTGGCCTAATCGCAGTGACAGCTTGCAAAGCATTTTTGCCATGGGGTTTGACAGTTTAGCGTTAGTAGACAAAGTTTCTACTATGCAAAATAAAACTTATGTCCGCCATTATGGTCAAACCGGTATATTACAATTGGGCGTTGATAATATTTTGACGCGCAGCCTAATTTGGGGCAAATACAGTCGCAGCAAGGTACAAGAAATTGCTATGGACCAATAAAACCAACACAGTAACCACAGGTAAGAATAGTGAGCAATTAGCCGCCCACTATTTAAGCCAACAGGGGCTAGTATTACAGACCTGTAATTTTCAAAATCGTCGTGGTGAAATTGATTTAATCATGACCGAAAATGACGTTTGGGTGTTTGTGGAAGTGAAATATCGCAAAAATAATCACTTTGGTGGCGCTATTGCCGCTGTTTCTGTTAAAAAACAGCAAAAAATTAAACAATGTGCGGCATTTTACCTGCAACAGGCCGGATTAAATGAATATAATACCCCTTGCCGATTCGATGTTATTGCGATGCAAGGCGATATTAATAACCCAGCAATTACTTGGCTTAAAAATGCCTTTTAATTAATGCTTTTTAAGCAATGAAACCACGGAGCTAAGTCCACCATGTTAGAACGGATAAAAAGTAATTTTACTGAAAGCATACAAACAAAAATTGCCGCCAGCGAATTATTGGCAGGGCCAATTGAGCAAGCTGGCATGGCAATGGTACAAAGTCTATTAGCCGGCAATAAAATATTAGCTTGTGGTAATGGTGGCTCAGCCGCTGATGCCCAGCATTTCTCCGCCGAGCTATTAAATCGTTATGAAACTGAACGTCCACCCTTGCCAGCCATTGCTCTGACAACCGACAGTTCAACTATTACCTCTATTGGTAATGACTATCACTTTGATGAGATTTATTCTAAGCAAGTGCGTGCATTAGGTAACAATGGTGATGTATTGCTCGCTATTTCTACCAGTGGCAATTCTCGCAACGTGATCAAAGCGATCGAAATTGCCGTTTCTCGTGATATGCCAATCATTGCTTTAACCGGTGGTGACGGTGGTGATATTGCTGGCCTACTAGGCGAAAATGATGTTGAAATTCGAGTGCCGTCAAGTCGTACAGCACGAATTCAAGAAGTCCACTTAGTGGTTATTCATTGCTTATGTGACATCATAGATACTACATTATTTCCGCAAACTGAGGCTTAGTATGTCGATAAAATCAATTGTAAGCATAATCACCCTTGCTGTGTTACTGCAAGGCTGTGTTGCTGTCGCGGTTGTTGGCGTTGTTGGTGGTGCGAGTATGGCAACTGATAATCGTTCTTTGGGTAATCAAATAGACGACCAAAAAATTGAACTCGATGCGTATGCAAAACTCACGCAAATAGACGCGTTAAGTGACAACACCAACCTACAAGTGGTGAGTGTTAATGGCAGTGTGCTAGTTATTGGACAAGCGCCAAATAGCTATTTGCGCGATCAAGCTATCAAAACCATTAATGGGGTGAATGGTGTTAAGCAACTACATAACCAAATTCGTATTAGCAACACCATATCTTTTATCACAAAAACTAGTGATGTTTGGCTAACGTCAAAAGTAAAAGCTTCTTTATTTGGTACTGAGAAACTAGACGCCACCAATATTAAAGTGATAACAGAAAATGGCGAAGTGTTTTTAATGGGCTTGGTGACTAAAGCACAAGCGACTATGGCGGTAGATATTGCGCGCAATGCGGGTGGTGTTAACCGAGTATTTAAAATATTTGAATACCTAGATTAGCGCTTAAATGAACGTCTAAAACACTAATATATTGCAAAAAAGGATGTCTGGGAAGCCTGAACATCGTCACTCCTTCACATTCATGTGATCGTGACATATCGTTTTTCCTAAACATCGTCACTCTTTCACATCCATGTGATCGTGACATACCGTTCTTCCTGAACATCGTCACTCTTTCACATCCATGTGATCGTGACATACCGTTCTTCCTGAACATAAAAAAGCAAACCGAATGGTTTGCTTTTTACGTTAAGTTTTTCTTTGTTTATCGCTTACGAAAAATATTCACCCTTAATTCTTAATTCTTAATTCTAAATTCTAAATTCTAAATTAAGGTTAGCCAATGTTTGCAGCTTGGTCATTAGCCATTAACAACTCACCTTGTAGCCATTGAAATGCCTGTTGCCTTTCAAGATCTAAGCCAGAAAAAATACAACTATTCCACTGTTCGTATACCTGTAATAAATTTATTTCTTCAACAATAACTTGGCTGTTAGCTGAATAGTAAACAAAGGCAATGGCTTTTAAGCCCTCATAAAACCCTAGGCATAATCGCGTTTCATCATTATAACTATATTCATTAACTCTGTTGATCAGCATGCCAAAGTTACCAAAGATATGCGCTTTAAAAAAAACATCACACTCTTCAATCATTTCAAGTGACAATTCAATACCTTCATCGATAATAACTTCAACAATATTTTCAGTAAGCAATGTGAAGTAACCAAAGCTTAATCTATGTTTCATTCTGCTCCTTTTACCTAGCTACTTTTAACTCCTTTCCTGCTACTTTTTAGCTCTGTTTCTACTGTAGCTTGGTTGCTTAAGTGGCGTTAATTTACAACCACTTTTATACACGACCTATTAACCATAGTGCTGAAAACGGGGTTATTCAAACAACAAAATAGCGAAAATTACCCGCTAAAAGCTTAGCAGTTGAATTCACTATAAAACTAAGCGCCAAATAATTTTTCTAGCCAAGATTTCTGCTTAATATTTTTAGGATCTGCTTCGCACTGTTTGTCATAAATCAGGCCAGTGGTGACGGCAGGCAGTAATTGCGAATTTTCACAAGTTTGGCTAACCGCCCGACCACTTTTATTATCAAAGCGCACTAATTCAACACTTGCTGGTACTTTAGACTGACGACTAACCGCGCCTGTTTTCTGCATAAACTCAGCAAATAATACCAGTGCACCACTACTACCGGTTAATTTAGTTGGCTTGTTATCGTCTCGACCTACCCAAGTGGTGACTAAAATTTCATTGTCATAGCCAACAAACCAACTGTCTCTTAGGTCATTGGTTGTGCCTGTTTTACCCGCTATTTTTTTATCTTTAAGCCGCCACGTTAATGAACTCGCGGTGCCTGACGTTGTCACTTTATTTAAGGCAAAGTTGAGTAAATAAGCCGCTTGCGTTGAGATAATCGCCTGCTCTAAAGCCTGAAACTGCCATAAGGTTTCACCACGGGCGCTGACTATCCGCTCAATTGCATGTGACGTTTCACCAACACCATGATTAGCAACAGGTATATAGAGTTGATTTATTTGCATTGGTGACATATTTAATGCCCCAAGCAGCATTGACGGACGAGTAACAATATCATCCTGATAACCCAACAGATGAATGGCTTGAGCAACATTGTCCAAACCCAACGCCATACCTAAATTCACCGTGGGGACATTAAGGCTTGATACTAAGGCATCAATTAAATGCACTTGGCCTCGATACTGACCATCGTAATTTTTAGGCCGCCATGCCTGGCCGTTTTCAGTTGACAAGGTAATCGCTTTATCGGTAATTAAAGTGGCTAAATTAAAGCGTTGATAACGCTCTAACGCCGCAATATATATCGCAGGTTTAATTAAAGAACCAATAGGTCGCTTAGCATGTAGCGCACGATTAAAACCTGCGTAGCCCGCTTCTTTCCCACCCACTAGTGCACGAACCGCACCGGTTTTAAAATCAGACACTACCATCGCCACTTGTAGTTCAGCGCCCGACTCTTGCTCTAAACTCGGTAAGGTTTGATCAATACTGGCTTGTAATGCCAGTTGTTGATTAATGGCAAAACCGGTAAACACTCTAACGCCAGATTGCTGCTCATATTGGGATAAATGCCGCGCTAATTCGGCTTTGACTAATTGCAGATAGGCGGGGAATTTTTGCTGTTTTACCCGACGTTTTTTTCTGATCGATAACGGCGACTCGACTGCACGCTCAAACTCGTGTTGGGCAATAATTTCTTGTTGATACATTAGCCTTAAAACTAGATCTCGACGCTTGATAGTGCGCGCTGGAAAACGCCAAGGATCATAGTAACTAGGCCCTTTGACTTGGCCAATAATCATCGCCATTTGTTCTAAGTTAAGTGATTGAATTGACTTGCCAAAGTAAAACTCTGCGGCGAGGCCAAAACCATAAATGCCATTAGCATAATGCTGGCCTAAATAGACTTCGTTAATATAGGCTTCTAATAATTGATCTTTGCTATAGCGATACTCTAATATCAGCGCCATAATAGCTTCATTAGCTTTGCGCCATAAGGTTTTATCGCGCGTTAAAAACATGTTTTTAACCAGTTGCTGCGTTAAGGTACTGCCGCCTTGCACCGTTCGCCCTGCCTTAAGGTTTTGGTACAGTGCGCGTAAAATACCTAAGGGTGAAACGCCATGATGAAAATAAAAATCACGATCCTCGATTAACAATAAGGTGTCTAATAATTTTGTTGGCACCGCTTGCAAGGACACCAAAACACGGTCTTCTTTGCTTTCAGGCAAAATTCTATCCAATAAAAGTGGCTCTAACCTCAGTTGCGAAACCTTTTTATCGTTAAGGTATAAATTTTGCACATGACCGTTAGCCAGATCTATGGTCATTTTTGTTGCCACTTCCATACCAACGCCAAAATCAAAAGCGCGACGATAAATAATGGCGCGAGTTTTTGATAAGGCAAACTCGCCAGGGCGTCTAACATCAAAAACTTTTTTATAACGATTAGCGATTAATGACTGCTTTAAGTGAGTCAGGGTTAACTCACTACCTACCTGATAACTTTCTATCGTACCATAAACCTGAACAGGCACCTGCCAACGCTGACCTTCAAACTTATCGCGCACTTTACCATCAAGATAAATGCTATAGAGAAATAGTACAAATATGGCGATAACAGCTATTTTCACTATCAGCCAAAATGACCAACGAATAACACTTCTTAAGCGGTTATTGCGCATATCCTCTGGTTTTTTTGCGCTATTAGCTTGGTCACTTTTTGATTTTTTGGTCGCTGTTTGTGCAGTTTTTTTGACTGTCATAGGTTATTAAAAAGCCTCAAGGATATGCGATTAAGCCCTTATAATAATCTAGCTAAGACGAGATCCCAAACGATAATTTTTATCGTTTTAAAATAGTACTTAACTGACAAGCATAACGGCGAAATTAACGATATAATTCTGCTTTTATCTCACTAACAATGGCTAAAGGTTAACTATGTCTGCATTTAACATGCTCGTTGTGCTTGGTTCAACAGCGTCGGGGAAAACCAAACTGGCAGTAGAGCTAGCAAGAAGGCTAAATGGTGAAATAATTTCCGCCGACTCTCGACAAGTTTATCGCGGTTTAGATATTGGCAGCGGTAAAGACCTTGATGAATACCAAGAAATTAACCATCACTTAATTGATATTGTTGACCCTGGTTACGAATATAATATTTTTGATTTTCAACAAGATGTTATTAATGCCCATCAGCAAATAAACTTAAAAAATAAGCTGACTATTTTAGCTGGCGGTTCAGCGCTTTATGTTGATTCAATCTTAAAAGGCTATCGCTTAATTTCCGTACCTGAAAATAAAGCCCTTAGGTCAACATTATCTACCCTGAGTCATGAGCAATTAATTCAAAAGTTAATACAGCTTAAACCTAATCTGCATAACACCACAGATCTTATCGAACGTGAACGACTGGTACGAGCCATTGAAATAGCTGAAGGTGAGCTAGCAGCACAAGATAAAATTAATGACTTTCCCGCACTCAAGCCACTTATATTTGCCATAAAATGGCCCAGAGAGGTTATTCGACAACGTATAACCTTGCGTTTAAAGCAACGCATGGCACAAGGCCTGATTGAAGAAGTAGCACAGTTACATGCCCAAGGGGTTAGTTGGCAAACCTTATATTTTTACGGCTTAGAATATCGTTTTATTGCCCAACATTTACAGGGGCAATTAAGCGAGAATGACTGTTTTCAAAAATTGAACTCAGCTATTCATCAATTTTCTAAAAAACAAGACACTTGGCTGCGACGGTTAGAACGAAATGGCACTAAAATACATTGGCTAGACGGAGATAAAAATACGCTTGCACAAGCCATGGCCGTGATAGCAGGCTTAAATAACGCAAATACTACGAATGAGTGCAAAACATAGCACAATAAAATTTAGCCGTTTTCGACTAAAAATGGTCTTTGTAAGCTTAGGTATTAACTGAGAAAAAGTTAGCCGAGTAACCTGTGCTAATAAAGATGATAATACAGATGGGCTTAGCCTGCGCTGCTCGTAAAAACTAGAGCAGCGTTAGCTTTACAGTAGGTAGAAAAACAGTGTTTGGTTAACCGCAACACTTTTTATATTTTTTGCCACTACCACATAAACAAGGATCATTACGATTGGGCGTTTTATCAAACCTAGTGGTGCTTGGTTTGTTCAGTATCGCGCTCAGTTCAATAATATCTTCATCAGCGGTGCTATCTACCGTGATATTAGCAAAAAGTTCATTATCGGCAACTAATATGGCGACCTCTAATTTCTTTTCCTCACTCGTCACTACTAGCGTTAACGGGTGTTTTTCTGTGCCAAGCTTAACAGCACGCTTAGTGTTATAACCTGTTTTTACATGGTTTACTCTGGTATGGATACGCCCTTTGTAATACAGATCGTGCATGATGAACTCCGCTAAATGAAAAACTAAAAATTAAATACTAGGTTTGAGCGCGGCAGTATAACGTAAAACGTAAAATAGTCGACTGTTGAATGCAGGAACTTAAGCCTTGCCTAGCTTTTAGCGAAAGGTGGGGGGAGATTAATTTTTTTGCTCATCAGCCAGAGGGTAAAATTTTCTTGATTATAAAATTAAGCCAATAGCGAGTTATTGGCTTAATGTCCTTAATATAAAAACATGGCGATTGGCTGCATAGCAACTGATATTCGTTAGCACTTGGGTGTTAATTTAGCTGGTACACTTAGAAAAAATTCAGCGATAAAAGAGTCGAACAGCGTGATTAATTAGCCTCAGCATTGGCTTTATCAAACTGTAACTCACAAAGCCTTTGATATAGAGTCGAGCTTTTTAACAACGATTTATGATCGCCTTGATCAACAATTTTTCCTTGGTCCATCACCACGATTAAATCTGCATGAATCACAGTAGCTAATCGGTGCGCGATAATTAATGTTGTTCTATTGGTCATTAATTCATCTAATGCGGCTTGTACATGGTATTCACTTTCTGCATCTAAAGCGCTGGTTGCTTCGTCCAGTAGTAATACCTCAGGGTCTTTTAAAATCGCTCGGGCTAAAGCAATACGCTGTTTTTGCCCACCCGATAATCGCACCCCTTGTTCACCTAAGAAGCTCGCGTAACCTTGAGGTAATTGTTCAATAAACTCATGGGCATGGGCTTTTTTCGCCGCGCTAATAACCTCTTCATCACTCGCTTGTGGCTTACCATAACGTATGTTGTGCCAGACATCAGAGCTAAACAGTATCGGATGCTGCGGCACCATACCCATGGCTTGACGCAAATCAGTTAATTTTAACTCAGTGATGTCGATATCATTAAAACTAATACTGCCTTTTTGAGGGTCATAAAAACGTTGTAGCAATTCAAATAACGTTGTTTTACCTGCACCCGATGGCCCGACTAATGCCACAATTTTCCCCGTCGGTATGGCTAAATTAATCTGATGAAGTGCCGCACTGTCTGGCCGTGATGGATAACAAAAGTCAACCTCTTTAAAGCTGATCACCGACTGAGCATGATTATTCATCACTTGTGGAGAAACTAACTCTTTAATATCACTTTCAACCTCAAGTAATGCTAACAGCCGAGTCGCGGAACCTGCTGCTCGTTGTAATTCACCGTATACCTCAGCAATAGTGGCGACAGACATAGCAACAATGATGGCGTAAAAAATAAAGGCACCTAATTCGCCAGCACTCATCTGCCCTTCTAGCACGTCCATACCGCCCACCCACAACATGGCGCTAATCGCCCCAAAGGTAAGAAAAATAACAATAGCGATCAAATATGAACGTTGCTTTACCCGCTGTTTGGCGACAGAAAATGCCTTCTCTACTTCACGGGCAAAAGCATCTTGTTCTTTTACTTCATGGGTATAACTTTGCACAACTTTTATATTTTGAATAATTTCGCCGGCATAAGTACCGACATCAGCAATAGCATCTTGTGAACTTTCTGCTAATTTCCTAACTTTACGACCATAAATCATCATAGGTATTAAAATAATGGGCACTGAAAAAACCACAAAAAGGGTTAATTTAAAATTAGTGACCATTAACATCACCAAGCCACCAATAAGTAATAATATACTGCGCAGTGCCATTGAAAAAGACGAACCAATAATAGACTGTAATAAGGCGGTGTCAGTGGTTAAGCGCGACATTAGCTCACCACTGCGGTTTTCTTCAAAATAGCTAGGATGCAAAGTAACAATGCGATTAAACACCGCTTTGCGCATATCAGCGCTGACCCGTTCACCTAGCCAAGACATTAAATAAAAGCGACTAAAAGTGCCAACGGCAAGTAAACTAATTAAGCCGATTAAAGCTAAAATAGCTGATTGCAATTGTTCAACTGAACCCGCAATAAAACCGTTATCAATAACAAACTTTACCCCTTGTCCTAAAGACAAGTTAACCGCTGCAGTGACTAATAAAGCCAATAAGGCCAAGGCTAACATTAGCTTATATGGTTTTATAAAGGCGAAAATAGGTAACAGACTGCTGAATGCTTTAGGCTTGTTTTTTGCAGAGCTATTATTTGAGATAGGCTGATTAATGGTTTGGCTGTTGTCGCTCACAGTGGCTTTCCAGTAGGGTAATCTTCTACTTAACATGGTTATAAAAATGCCTATTTCAAGTAGACACGCAATAATAAAGCGGCTTAAAAACGCTTAGTGAAAATACAGTCATGACTTATTTAGTTAACCTAGCGCTAACGCATTAGCACCTTGAGATCTCAACAATTATTATTTGATATAGATGCTTATGTCATTCGTTTTTTTCTAGAGCTACCTGCTTGTTCAGAAAAGGGATCAACCGGCCATCTATGGCGGGGATACTTAGCTCGCATGTCTTTTGCAACGTCGACATATGAGCCACCCCAAAAATTGGCTAAATCACTGGTTATTTGTATTGGTCTTCGCGCTGGTGATAACAATTCAAAGCGTAGTGCAATGCTATTACCTGCCAACATTGGAGATTTAAGCTCACCAAACAATTCTTGTAATACGACAGCCACTGTTGGCTCTGAATTTTTGTCGTAAATTATAGGAGTCTTTTTATTGCTAGGTGTCATATAAAATATAGGTGCTTCTTTCTCCAGAGCTTTTGATTCTTCATATGTTAATAATGATGATAATAAGGGTAATATTTTCACTCGTTTTAAATCCGATATTTTTTTAATATTGGAAACATACGGTAATAACCAGTTTTCAGCAGTGTTCATGATTAAAGTCTCTGATAACACTGGAAAGCCTTCCACTTTACCCCCAAGCCATATCACCCTTTTCATCCAATCATCACACTCTTGAGTCCAGCTTAATATGTTTCTAGCATCTGTCTTTATCAAGGATTTAATACTGTCTAATATGAATTCAGTCGGCACATCATTACTTCTTGTTTCTTCGATGATTAAACTGCCATATTTTTTCAATACCCTGGCGTATACACGGCTATTGTTTGCGGCTAACTCATAGGCTATTTGTTCTGAAATTTCCTGAGAAAACTTTTCAGATAAAATATGTTTATTAAAAGTAATCGCACTAAAAACTCGACCTTCTTTTTTTTGCGCATCGCAATCATTAACCACTAAATACTCATGATTAATAAGAGGATCATCTTCTGCGAGAAAAACCCCCTTACCATTGGCTAATTGATATTTATTGCTATTAGCTGAACGTCTTTTAGCCAACCTTTCCGGAAATGCTAGAAGCAACAAATATGCTGCAATGTCTGAAATATCTGAAATATCTACTTTGCTTTTTTTATGTTTTATAGATGACTGTAATGTCCGAACATCTTGAGCTACCGTTTTTAACGTATTTCTATTTACATAGGCTTTATTAACATAACCCGTCGCGTTCTCAATAAGAACCTGTAATCTCATCAAAAAATCAGCACTATCACTCCCTTGCAATATATCTCGTTCTGACAAGAGAGCAGCAATATTACAAGCAATTTCACGCTCTTGGTTACCATTCGCTGCCAACATCATCTTAGCTAGCCTTGGGTGGATAGGCAAAGTACTTGCTTGTTTTCCAAGCCTTGTGATTTTTCCTGATTTCTCAAGCATACCTAATGTTACCAGCAAATCTTGAGTTGAGTCATAATGAGCTTTTGGCGGAGGTGTTAACCAATTTATTTCCTCATAATTCGCATGTCCAGCGCTTGCTAGCTCTATCACGGCATCAGCTAAATCTGCATTCAAAATTTCTTCTTCTTGGTAGTCTTTTAGCGATATATGTTCGGCTTCACTCCATAACCTTAAACATTTTCCTGCAGATAGCCTACCTGCTCGCCCCTTGCGTTGCTCGGCTGACGCTTTTGATATATGAGTTGTCGTCAGCTTTGACATGCCACTTGACGGGTTGAAAATAAGTTTTTTTTCCAGACCTGAGTCAATGACACAGGTAATACCTTCGATAGTTAAACTGGTTTCTGCGATATTGGTTGTGAAAATAATTTTCCTATCGCCTGGTGGTGCTAATGCAATCGCCTTTTCCTGCTCTTCCAATGGTAATGAACCATGTAATGACACCAGTTTAAGTTTATTGTGCTCTGAAAATACTGTGCCAGCATGTGCAATACACCTTTTTATGTCAGCAACGCCAGGGAGGAATACAATAATATCTCCCTCATCTTCAATGACATTAAATATTGCTTTACAGACATTCGATGCCAACTGTTTTTTATCAGTTTTTTGATGAAAAACGCTAACTGGATATGCTCTTCCTTTACATAGCATCACAGGTGCGTCACCGAGGTACTTTGATACTAAATTTGTATCTAATGTAGCAGACATCACTAAAAGGCGAAGGTCTTCACGAATGACTTGTTGAATTTCCAGAGATAACATAAGTGACAAATCAGTATTAATCGACCGCTCATGAAACTCATCAAATATTATAAGGCCAACACCTGCTAATTCAGGGTTTGATTGAAGTCGCCTTGTTAATACCCCTTCGGTTAGGATTTCAAGCCTTGTGGCAGCTGATATTTTTTTGTCATTTTTTACTTGATAACCAACAGTCTCACCAACCTTTTCACCCAAGCACTTAGCTAAGTAATGAGCAATTGACCTTGCTGCCATTCGTCTAGGCTCAAGCATAATAATTCGCTGACCATTCAAAAAGTCAGCTTTTAATAACTCCAGCGGCACAACAGTAGATTTACCTGCCCCGGGTTCTGCCTGCAGCACCACACTCTGGTTATTTTTTAACTCTTGTAAAAGGTCGGCTAATATTTTATTAATTGGAAGGTTAATTTTATGAACTCTACTTTTTATATTTTGGTTGTTTGGATTTTTTATAGGTATAAAAATATAAATGATAAAACGTATCAATTAGCGTCGCAGTAATTGACTGACAAGTGGTTATCACTTAGATGAAGTCAACAAGTTAACGCATCTGCTATGCGTTAACTTGTTACTTTTGATTATGCTATTTATCTTTGGCTAAACTTGGACTTCCCATATTTCACTAGACAGTTTTTAACTCAGAAAAATATGCTTTCTCAAATTTAGTAGCTGAAATACTATCGGTATAAGAGTGACGCTTTTCTAGGATTGTAGAACATTTCTATAAAATTAAATATCTCTCCTTTCGCTTCTTCACGTATTGAATATAAGTTTAGCTGAATTCGACTCCTTGCTTAAGGTATATTAATTAACGTTATGGAAGAAAAAATTAAAATTATCAGTTTCTTGGCCTGTGTTTTTTTCTTATCGTCATGTGTTCATCATGGTGTTCAGCGTAACTTTAAAATAGGTAAGGATACGCAAAAATCTGTCTGCAATACTGGCTCAATGAAAGACAAAGAAGAATGTAGGGCTGTTCTGAGAAGACTTAACGAATCAATCAAATCACAGAAAAGCAAATAGGCTTTATTAATATGAAGAGCAGCGGCGACTTCCTACTATTATTTCAGCAACCTGAATATAGTAGCCATACAAAATATATAGCGAATAAACTCTACACTACTTATGCTTAATGTCCGTTGAATCGCGGGAAGATCCAAGCATAGTCACCAGGTTAATGAGATGAGTAGAAGCTTTACTGTCATTTTCTTAAGTCGCTAAAATGGAAATATTGATGAAAAAACGCATGTTTATTGCCTTAGATATTATAGACACAGATAAAGTAAAAATTGCCCAATGGCGCGAGCAACATTTATCTTTGCCATTTAAACCCATCGACAGGCAAAACTTTCATATTACTTTGGCCTTTTTAGGTTGTATCGCCCCGCAACAACAAGCGAGTGTAGCGCAATTAATTAGCCAACAGCATGGTTTGATGCAACAGCGCCTAAAAGCTCTTATACAACAAAAAAAGGCCTCATCTATCCTGTTGTCTCAGCTAGGTTATTTTAAAAAGGCGCAGGTATTACACCTGATGCCCGCAAGCTGTCCTGACTGGTTAATATATTTACAGCACACTGTGGTTGAGTTAAGCCTGAGCAGTAATATTGCGCTTGAAAACAGGAGCTACCAACCGCACCTAAGCCTTTATCGCAAAGCAAAAACGCCATTACCCGCACTATGTAAACACCTTCAACAAAGCGTATTTAAACAACAACTGAGCATTACTAGCTTTAGCTTATATCATTCATACTCGACCGCCCTTGGTGTTAGGTACGAACCAGTTCAAACATGGACAATAAATTTTTAGCCTTGATTTTTAAAGAGATTTAAATTGGCAATTTTTCGAAAACATGCTTACTTGGCAAGCACGTAAAATACTGCTACTACTGTTCCCCCTCTGGTTGAAATGGAGTTTGCACAATGGAAACAATAGTTGAAGATAAATATTCAATAGCATCGCGCTCGAACATTTTACAAGTAGAAGCTTTTGGCCCATTTAATGCGCACGTGACCGAAAAATATATTAAGGATATGTATGGTGCTTGTGAACAGTTTTCCGGCCAACCTTGGGGCTTATTAATTGCTTTTTATGGCAATAGTGTTTTTTCACCTGAAGCGGAAGATGCCTTAATCAAGGTCAACAAATACCGCGTAAAACATGGCTTAATCGCCAATGCGAGTGTATTAATTGACAGTAGCACTGCTGATATTCAGCAGTTACAGCTAGGACGTATTTACCAAGCCTGTAACATTACCTTTTATGTCTTTAGTGATCTAGACAGTGCAAAGTCTTGGTTAGAACAGTATTTACAACAACACTAAAGCGCATTAAAAAGTTAACAGTCCTCATCAATAGCAGGCCCTTCAAGCCATCGTAATCTATATAAAAAAGTGCTAGAAAATATCTTTTCTAGCACTGCTTTCATATCTTAAATTGAGGCTTTAAATTGAGGTTTTAAAAGACCATAAAAAGCTGAGTAAATGTCAGTTTGCTTAGTGACAAGCGCTTTGCTCGCTACTCGTAAAAGCAAATAACTGCCACTTAGCCTGGCCAAAGCCGGCCTTTAAAAAATTAATGCTTAGTGATCAAGTCTGCAATCGTAGCAATACCAAGGCCTGTTGCACCTGCGGCCCATAAGCTAGACTCACCACCATTATAAGCGCCAGCTAAATCAAAATGTAACCAACCAGCACCGTCGTTATCGACAAAGCGTGATAAAAATCCTGCGGCATTACTCGCACCACCAGCCCCACCACCTTTTGCTGTGCGGCTATTGGCTGTATCAGCAAATGCTGATGGGCATTTATCTTGGTGCCAAGACTCTAAAGGAAACTGCCATAATGCTTCACCGGTGGTTTTTGCTGATGCTTGCGCTTTTGCCGCCACGTTATCATCAAGCGCGAATAAAGCAGAGTAATCACCGCCAGTGGCCATCACAGCAGCACCGGTTAAGGTGGCCGCATCAATAATCATTGGCGCACCCGTTTCACTAGCGGCCATTAAACCATCAGCTAGCACAAGACGGCCTTCGGCATCGGTGTTAGCCACTTCACAAGTAACGCCATTTTTATAGGTAATAATGTCGCCAAGTTTATAAGCATTACTGCTGATCATATTTTCTGCACAGCATAGGTATAACTTAACCCTTTGGTTCAAACCTTGTTTGATTGCCAATGCCAACGCACCGGCAACAACGGCTGCACCGCCCATGTCACATTTCATATCAAACATACCAACATTGCTTTTCAGACTATAACCACCACTGTCAAAAGTAATACCTTTACCCACTAAACAAGCAGTAACTGCCGCATTTTCATCAGCACTTGGGTTAAAATCAAGCTCGAGCAAGCATGGCTTATTAACACTACCTTTACCTACATTGTAGATACCCATCCATTGTTGCTCTTTGAGTTCTTCACCTTGAATCAGACGAGTAGAAACATGATTAGGGGCAAGGTTTTTAATATAGTCTGAGGTTAATTGTGCCAACTTTAAGGGGTAAAGTTCAGCCGGTGTTTGGTTAGTTAAGTCGCGACTCCAAGCATAAACAGCGAGCTTATTATGCAAACGTTCAATTAACGCTGGCTCACCACAAAAACTGATATTCTCTAGTTTGTTAACACAACTAAATCCAAGCGCAAAAGCCCACTGACTCGCTTCATCCCAGGCATCACCCTGAAGCGATCCATGCTCAATATCTAATTTTTCTATTTTACGCGCAGCCATTTGAATTTGTCGTAAGCGATGGGCTGCGTCTTGAGGTAAGTAAATGGCAATATTATCATGGGTAATTTGTAGGGTTTTATCTTGCTGCCAACCTTGTGCGTTATTACTAGTGGTCAAGGTTATTGATACTGAAGCAGAATTAGCTGTGGTCATGTTATCGCCTTTGCATTTAATGTTAAGCTAATAGTCTATACCCGTTACGCCATACCGGCAACATACCGCTAAACAATTAACCTTTGCAGCTGATTCGCTAGAGACCAATATAGATTTTCTATTCTATGGCTTACTGAATTGCTTACTGAAAAAATTAAGTACAGCAACACAGTTCTATGGCCTTAAAAGTGTTTTTATCCCTAAATCATTTTTTTATTCCTAAGTCACTTTTTATCCCTAAGTCATAAAGACAGTAAAGCCTGTTGAGAGAAATTAGCAGTTCAACAGCTCATCACGTAACATGTAATAAGCCTGATGACTTATAATATCTAATGAAAATATGTAATGAAAATTAATTTAACAAAAGCGACTATAATTAAGCGCTACAAACGTTTCTTGGCAGATATCACCTTAGCAGATGGTAGCGATTGCACCATTCATGTTGCCAATACCGGTGCGATGAGTGGCTGTGCGGTGCCTAATGATACTGTTTGGTTTAGCACCTCAGACAACGCCAAACGCAAATACCCCTTTAGTTGGGAGTTAACACAGACCCAAGAAGATCATTTTATTTGTGTTAACACATTGCGGGCGAATCAATTGGCAGAACAAGCCATTTTAAATGGCACCATTTCTGAACTACAGGGTTTTAAAACATTAAAGCGCGAAGTTAAATATGGCGACGAAAATAGTAAGATTGATTTTCACCTGACCGATAAAAGTGGCCAAGAGACTTTCATCGAAGTCAAAAGCGTGACTTTATTAGCAGAAGATCAGGGCTATTTTCCAGATGCAGTGACTTTGCGAGGGCAAAAACATTTACGCGAGTTAATGGTCATGGCAGAAAACGGCCACAGAGCCGTTCTTTTATTTGCGGTACTACATTCAGGCATAAAAGATGTTAAGCCTGCAGCACATATTGATGCTAAATACGCAGAGCTGCTGCGTGAAGCAAGCCAACGAGGCGTTGAAATCATAGCTTACAAAGCGACTTTTCAAAAAGAAAAACATAATTTTACTATTACGTTAGCGAACAAAGTACCGGTCACATTTTAGTGATAACAAAAAAATAGCAAGAATAATGATTGACGAGAGGGTTAAAAACTTGCTAAAAGAGCTTGCTCAAATTTTATTGTCATCTTGGTTAAAATTTAAACAGCCGTAATATTTAAAAAAAACTTTATATTTTATCCTAATTATTTATCAATTAAGCCTTGAATTTTATATAAGTTAGCACAATATATGTGGGATATTTTGGGCCTGTATGAATTGGCCGTTGCAACCAAGCGATGAAGTTACATGACGTAACCAGTATTCATCGATTTAGGGCTAGGAGAATTAGCATGCCAGCACAGAAAACATTAGGTATTTTAGCATTAGCAGGTGTCAACCCTTACGTTGAAAAGCCTAAAGAAGAATACATGAATGCCGCGCAACTAGAACATTTCAAAAAAATTCTAGATGCGTGGCGTGTACAACTTCGCCAAGAAGTTGATCGCACCGTATCGCATATGCAGGATGAAGCAGCAAATTTCCCTGATCCTGTTGACCGTGCGGCTCAAGAAGAAGAGTTCAGTCTTGAATTACGTACACGCGACCGTGAACGTAAACTAATCAAGAAAATTGAGAAAACCTTACAACTTATTGAAGATGATGATTTTGGTTTTTGTGACTCTTGTGGCATTGAAATTGGCATTCGCCGTTTAGAAGCCCGCCCAACAGCTGATCTTTGCATTGAATGTAAAACATTACAAGAAATCAAAGAACGTCAACTCGCGGGTTAAAAGCCCTCAACCTTGTTTGATATCAGCCAGTCTTTGCGACCCGATACTGCCAGTCACTATCGGGGCCGCTTTGCCCCTTCGCCTTCCGGCTTATTACATTTCGGTTCATTAATTGCTGCGCTAGCAAGTTATCTAGATGCCAAGCATAATCACGGCCAATGGCTAGTAAGAATTGAAGATATTGATCCACCTAGGGAAAAGGCCGGCGCCAGTGCTGAAATATTAACCACACTGGAAAACTATGGTTTACACTGGGATGAAGACGTACTTTACCAAAGCCAACAAAGTGAAGTTTATCGTGAAGTATTATCCGCATTAGCCCAAGAAAAACTCAGTTATTATTGCCGCTGTACCCGAGCCCAAATTAAAGCCACGGGTGGCATCTACCAAGGCCATTGTCGACACTTATCACAGCCCAAAAATGCTAGTGCTATTCGTGTGATTAACACTATAGGTATCTCACACTATCACGACCTTATTCAACACTCAGTAACCTGCAATGCTAAACTCGCTCAAGAAGACTTTATTGTCTTAAGAAAAGATGGCCTATTTGCCTATCAATTAGCGGTTGTTGTTGACGATATCTATCAAGGTATTACCCATGTTATCCGTGGTTGTGATTTACTTGAACCCACAGCAAGGCAATTAAGTTTTTATCAAATTTTACAGCATAATGCCCCTAAGTTTGGTCATTTTCCACTGGCGGTAACTCCGCAAGGTTTTAAACTCAGTAAGCAAAATAACGCCCCAGAAATTGATCAAAAAAACCCAGTACCTTCACTATTTGCCGCCTTAAAATTTTTGGGTCAACAGCCGCCTGAACAATTACAACAAGCCAATGTGACTGAGCTTTTAACTTGGGCAATCGCCCACTGGTCGATCTCTCAAGTACCAAAATCACAAGAAATAGTTTTATAAGTACAATTAACGTCGACTTTTCACACTGTTTCCATTCTCTTTTCGTTTACACTGTTATATCATTGCGCGGGAAATTTATCGATAAAACTGGGGTCCACCATTATCAAAAGCGTGATCAATTTGTGTAAAAAAGTACTCGGAAAAGCACGAAAAAAAAATTCTAAGCAGCCATCATTTGAACAGCCTATTATACTTTCACGTGATCAGCACCCTGTATCTAGAAAACACATTAGTCATAATGCCTTAAAGGTATTATATCGCTTAAATAAAGGCGGCTATGACGCTTACTTAGTGGGCGGTGGTGTTCGCGATATTATCTTAGGTTTTGAACCTAAAGATTTTGATATTGCCACCAACGCAACCCCTGAGCAAATTAAAGAATTATTTCGTAATTGTCGACTTATTGGTCGTCGCTTTCGTCTTGCCCATATTGTTTTTGGTCGTGAAATTATTGAAGTGGCCACCTTTAGGGGCCATCATGATAACGATGAAGAAAAAAATTGCCAAAAAACCTCAAAGCAAAGTGAAGACGGCATGTTATTGCGTGACAATATTTATGGCAGTATTGAAGAAGACGCCGAACGTCGTGACTTTACCATTAATGCACTTTATTACTCAGCCAAAGACTTTAAAGTTTATGACTTTGCCAATGGTGTCGCTGATGTTTACGCCAAACAAATTCGCTTAATTGGTGACCCTGAAACACGCTATCGTGAAGACCCCGTTAGAATGTTACGTGCTATTCGTTTTGCGACAAAATTAGATATGGAAATTCATTCTGACACCGAAGCGCCGATAAAAACGCTTGCCCCACTGATGGCTAATATTCCGCCTGCGCGTTTGTTTGAAGAGTTTTTAAAGCTGTTTATGTCTGGCAAAGCGTTAGCAAACTTTGAACTGCTGCGTGATTACAGTTTATTTCAATACTTCTTCCCTGCCGTTGATCAACAACTGAATCAAAAATCTCAAGTTTATTTAGCTGATTTTATCAGTTTGGCGATGAAAAACACGGATCATAGAGTTAATAATGACCAGCGTGTTACCCCAGCATTTTTATTTGCGGCTATGCTTTGGTATCCGATGCAAGAGCAGATACAAAGATTAAATCGTGAAGCCAAACTAACACCACAAGATGCATTTTTTGGCGCATTAAGTGAAGTAATGTCAGAGCAACAGCGCAGTATTGCTATACCCAAACGTTTTCAAGCCGTAATGAAAGACATTTGGATTTTACAAGAGAAGTTAGTTCGCCGAGATGGTAAACGCGCATTTAAAGCACTTGAACACCCTAAGTTTAGAGCCGGTTATGACTTTTTATTACTGCGCGCTGAAATTGAACAGCCAAACATTAGTCAAAGCGAGCCAGGCTCTCTGCAAGAACTAGCTAAGTGGTGGGGAGACTTTCAAGAAGCTAATACCGACACACAACAAGTGATGATAAAAAGCATTGTACCTAGTAAGAATGGCCCTCGACGCACCACGCGTAAGCGCAAAAAACCTCGGGTAGAAAGCGCTAGTAGCGAAACCTAATGACTTTAGCCTATATTGGTTTAGGCAGTAATTTAGCTGATCCGCAAGCTCAAATATCTTCTGCGTTAGATAAACTAACGCAGTTAGAAGACTGTCAGGTTAGCCAAGTGTCTTCATTATACTTTAGTCGCCCAATGGGACCACAAGATCAACCTGATTACATGAATGCTGTGGTCGCCATTGAAACCAGCCTAAGTGCCATTGCATTACTTGATCAACTACAACATATTGAGCAAACTGCCGGTCGTGTTCGCAAAGATAATCGTTGGGGCGCTAGGGTACTAGATTTAGACATACTGTTATTTGCCCAGCAAGTGATAAGTACTGAACGCTTAACCATTCCGCACTATGGCTTAAAACAACGAGAATTTGTGCTACTACCGCTGGCAGAAATAGCACCTAACTTAATGTTACCTGATGGTGATAATATTCAAGAACTGGCTGACCAGATTAATATAAATGGACTAAAAATTCACAGTAAGTTAAGTTAGAATAACAGCTCTAAAAGTAGCAAAAATTAATGCTGCATCATAACCAACGGAAATACTATGGCCAGAATAACCACCGCCACCTTGCAGAAAATGAAACAACAAGGTGAAAAAATTACCACTATTACCGCCTATGATGCCAGTTTCGCGAAAATATTCGATCAAGCAGGTATTCACGCAATATTGATCGGTGACTCACTAGGCATGGTTTTACAAGGCCATGACGATACCCTACCCGTTGATATCGACCATATGGCTTATCATACACTTTGTGTAAAACGTGGTGTGGAAAACAGCCTTATTATCGCTGACATGCCTTTTATGAGTTACGCAACTACCGAACAAGCCTATATAAACGCCGCTAAGCTAATGCAAGCCGGTGCCAGCATGGTAAAAATAGAAGGTGGCCAGTGGTTAGAAGCCAGCATTAAAGGCTTAGTTGAGCGCGGTATCCCTGTTTGTGCCCATTTAGGCTTAACACCACAGTCGGTTAACGTCTTTGGTGGCTTTAAAGTACAAGGTAGAGAAAGCGACAAAGCCCTAGAGATGATTGAAAACGCCAAAGCATTAGAGGCTGCCGGTGCACAATTATTAGTGCTAGAGTGCATTCCAAGTAGCCTAGGTAAAGCCATTACCCAAGCCGTATCGATACCGACCATAGGGATAGGGGCAGGTAAAGATACCGATGGACAAATTCTAGTGATGCATGACGCCTTAGGCATATCATGTAGTTATATGCCTAAGTTTTCACGTAACTTTTTAATCGATACTGGCGATATAAAAAAGGCAGTAGAGTTATATATTGACGAAGTCAGCAAAGGCAACTTTCCAGGCCCTGAGCACATATTCACCTAGCCAACATATCTGTTACACAAATACGCAGTATATTATGTCGACCATTAGAAGCTGAGCAATTAATGAATCTGTTGGCTATAAAAGCCATCGTCATTAGAGCTTAAGCCTTCAACATTCACACCGAGTAGAAAGTAGAATAACCATGCAAACAATTGAACAAATTTCGAATTTACGTGGCGAAATTAATCTTTGGCGCCAACAAGGTCTTAAAATTGCTTTTGTTCCCACTATGGGCAACTTACATCAAGGGCATATTGCCTTAGTAGAAAAAGCCAAATTGCTTGCCGATAAAGTGGTTGCCAGCATTTTTGTTAACCCAATGCAATTTGGCGCTACTGAAGATATCGGTAATTACCCGCGCACTATGGCGGCGGATCAAGAGAAATTACTTACCGCGGGTTGCGACTTATTATTTACGCCAACGCCTGCGATTATTTACCCCAAGGGATTAGACCAACAAAGTTACGTTGAAGTACCAAATGTTTCTCAACACTATTGTGGTGAAAGTCGCCCTGGACATTTTCGTGGTGTAACAACAGTTGTCTGTAAGTTGTTTAATTTAGTGCAACCCGATATTGCCTGCTTTGGCTTAAAAGACTATCAACAAGTGCAAGTTATTCAAACCATGGTGGAAGACTTATCTATGCCGATTGAGATAATAGCCGTTGAAACCGTGCGAGAAGCCTCAGGCTTAGCGTTAAGCTCACGTAATAATTATCTCAACAAAGCAGAAAAAAACATAGCGCCCGCTTTAAATCAAAACCTTAAGTGGCTTGCTCAAGCAATACGAAGCAACGATGACTTTGTTGGCTTAGCGCAAAAAGCGGCCAGTAATATTAATATGGCTGGCATGAAAACTGATTATATTCATATTTGTCACGCGCGCACTTTACAACCCGCAAGCAAAGACGATAAAGAACTGGTCATTCTCGCGGCCGCGCATTGTGGTAAAGCACGGTTAATCGATAACCTACGAGTAACATTAGCTTAAGTTATTTTATGACTGGATAGCTATATGAATGTATAGCTTTATGAATGTATAGCTTTATAACGCAGTAAACATTAAAGCGACGACTTAGGGTAGTCGCTTTTTTATTTGCCGATAAAAATGTTTAGGTCATCGCCAGTAACAAAGGCAAAAAGCTTTCACTTTCTTGTGCCAAGGTTGTTTGCTCGGCTAAAACATCTTGAAGAATAGCTTTTGAGGTCAATGGATTGGCTAATACAACACGAAAAACTAAGGTTTTACGCCCTTGATATTTCTTCACTTCAATACGGGTACGAGAAACAAAAGATTTACCATTTTCACGTTGGCGTTTTTGAATAAACTTGGTCAGTTTATCGAGTAATTCATTGATATTTTCCTGCTCAACATCATCAGCATGCGCCAACAATTTTTGTACAATGGCAGGATTATAGCGATAAGTTAATAAGCATAACTCAGGTTTAGTGATCAGTTCAAAATCAGGGTGCTGCGCTATTAGCTCAGCAAAATGATGTGCTTTTTCAATACTGTGATTAATCAGCATTTCATAGCCAGGGCGACTGATCACGTGCAGGGCAGAATATACCAGCATTGCCATACCTGGGCGTGAGCCTTCCAAAGTATGACTACCTAAATCTTTCGAACCTTTACGTAAAATGTACTCCGCATGATGTTCAATAGCGGCCACTGAGGCTGGGTTTTTAAACACCACTAGCCCAGCGCCCATCGGCACATACATTTGCTTGTGTGCGTCGATAGTCACCGAGTCAGCTAACTCAATGCCTTTTAATAAGGGGCGATACTTATTCGATAATAAAGTGGCTCCACCCCAGGCGGCGTCAACATGAAAATGTGCGCTATAACGTTGGGCAATAGCGGCCATTTTATCAAGCGGGTCGACATTACCAGTTTCCGTTGTCCCTGCGACACCAACAATACTGAGTACATGAATATTTTCACTGGCTAATTGCTGACATTTAGCCGCTAGTAATTGGCAGTCAATTTTATTATTTTCATCGGTTGGAATAGCAATAACGCTGTCTTGGCCTATGCCAAGTACATCGGCTGATTTTTTCAGTGAGTAATGACCACGAGCCGAGACTAAAATAGCTAAGCCATCATACTGATAGTGTTTAAGCGCCTTAAATAAGCCCTCACGTGCTACTCCTTTGAAGTCGCCGTCAGGTTTTAGTAAGTTGTTACGCGCAACCCAAAGTGCCGTTAAATTAGCGACAGTGCCACCTGAGCAAAATGCGCCTAAGGAGTGATTAGCGCTGTGCATCCACTGTTGATAAAATGGTGCTTCATCTTGATAAACTAAACGATGCATCATACCCAGAACTTGCCGTTCCATCGGGGTAAAGGCTTTAGAGGTCTCTATTTTGACTAAGTTTTGATTTAAGCCCACCATCAACTTTGACAATGGCAAAATAAAGTAAGGCAGTGCTGAGGTCATATGGCCAATAAAACTTGGACTTGAGGTATGCACAGACTGAGACACCAACTTGTCAAGCAAGTGCTGCATGTGATCAGAAACAAAAGCCGGCTCTTCAGGGATCTGCGAATCAGCAAAATCTTTTTCAATTTCGCTCAACGCTTGCTCTGTTGCCGCTATATGTGCGCCAAGAAAGCCTGCCAAGTTTTGCGACATCTCATTCTCTATTCGACCTAATGTAGAATCAGGTGCGACAGGAATGGTAAAGATGCGCAGTAAAGACTCTTCAGACGCTTTTGCCGCGCGTTTATTCACCGTCATATTTATTCACTATTAACGACTTACCTTGAGTAAGTTGATATTTATATATGAGCGGCACTGTAATAAAAAATCAAGCAAAAGTCTCGTTTTTTCAATCAAAATTGAGTTTTAAACCTAAGATTAAACCAAATAAAGCTCAATTTAACTCACCTGATTTTAGCGGTAATACTTAGCTAAAATAGTACTTAACCCACTAAAGTTGCTATATAAACCAAAGCCAGTTCAACAATTGCCAAGCTGCTTAATGCCAGCATAAAAACGGTTTTTTTAATATTGTTTGTCATGTTATTCATCCTAAATTACAAGTTGATATACTAAAGTAATATCAACATTCAGGCCAAAAACATAACTAAATGAAATATATAATAAAAACAATAAAAAGCAGCTTAACACTGAATATTCAAACGCTATAAATTGGCTAAATATTTGTTAATTTAACCAATTTTTTGTTTTTAGTTTAGCGCTGTCGTTACTTAAAAATACGCAATTGCCAGCATTGCTGTCCACTCGCTTGATACTTGGCCTCAAATGGCGTTAACGGCTCAGCATCATTAATCGCTGATATATCGCCTTGCAAAGAAAATATACTCGCGGCCAGTTGAAACTCTTCTAAATAAAGTCGCCAGTTACTGCGTAAAATAATTTCTTCCCCAACAGCAATAATTTGTGGAAAAACAGCACTACCGTGCCAGCGTCTCTGCACGTGCTTAGCTTTTGGCCAAGGGTTTGGATATAAAATATAATGCTGACTTATTTGCCAGTTGGCCGTCACAACAAGGCGATAAAAGTCATTTAAATCAGCGCGGATCAAATGATAATTCTCTACTCTGCCTTGACCGTCATCATGCTGAACTTCATCAACATTACGGTTAATTCTATGGGCAGATTTATCTACCCCTATGACTAAGGCATCTGGATTTTGCTTGGCTAATAAGCGCGTACTTTGGCCAACACCACAACAAGAATCCAGAATAACTTCGCCCGAAAATGCGAGCACAATAGCGTTAATTTCATCAAATGCTTGCTGAGTGTGTGCCTGTATTGGCTTTCGTGATGGATGCTCAATATGCTTATGAATGATATCAACCAACTTTTCATGTATGTCGGGTTGGTTAGTTTCAATCATTCTTGAGTCACCGGTTATTTCTGTATTGCTCATTAATTTTTACCTATAAATTTCAATTTATTAGCTAGTGGTTAAGCTTAACTTCTTAAACCAATACCTTTAGTAATTAACACCATAGCAATAGTGTACAAACTCACAATAAGCACGCCTAATACCGAAAATGACAAGGTCAAACTCACATCAGAAATACCTAAAAAACCATATCTAAAAGCACTGACCATATACACAATCGGATTGATTTGCGATACACCTTGCCAAAAATCAGGTAACAAACTGATCGAATAAAACACCCCACCCAAATAGGTCAGTGGCGTTAATATAAAAGTCGGGATAATAGATATATCGTCAAAACTACCAGCAAAAATGGCGTTAATTAAGCCCCCTAAAGCAAAGGTAGCTGAGGTAAGTGCTACTGTGGTAATAATCACCCAAATGTTATGTATTTGTATATCAACAAAAAACATAGATACTAGCGTCACTATACTGCCTACTAACATGCCTCGTGCCATTCCGCCGCCCACATAGCCAGCCACAATCACCCAATTAGGTACAGGTGCCACCAGCATTTCTTCGACATTTCGTTGCCACTTGGCACTGAAAAATGACGAGGCGACATTAGAATATGAGTTGGTAATAACACTCATCATAATCAAACCGGGCACAATAAATGACATATAATCAAAGCCACCCATTTCACCAATGCGCGAGCCAATTAACGAGCCAAAGATAACAAAATATAAACTAATGGTAATCGCTGGTGGAACCAAGGTTTGCACCCAAATACGCATAAAGCGGTGTATTTCTTTGTGCAGAATACTCTTAAGCGCAATGATATTTCTAGATGATGCCATAATACTTATTCCTTAACCGCGCTTTTGCTCGCTGCTTGACCGCTACCGACTAGACCAACAAATAACTCTTCTAGGCGATTACTTTTATTTCGCATACTTAATACTTCAATACCTTGTTTATTGAGATCAATAAACACAGCATTAATGGTTTGACTTTTTTTAACGTCCACTTCTAAGGTGTGATCATCAATCACTCTAGAGCTAAAATCCGCCAAGGCTGTTGGCACACTATTTGGCTTTAAATCAAAAACAAAGGTTTCTACATCTAATTTAGCTAATAAAGATTTCATATCGGTATTTTCAACGATAATACCTGAGTCGATAATAGCAATATTTCGGCAAAGCATCTCAGCTTCTTCCAAATAATGTGTGGTTAAAATAATGGTAATGCCTTGCTGATTAAGCTCACGTAAAAACTCCCACATTGAGCGGCGTAGTTCAATATCTACACCGGCAGTAGGTTCGTCAAGTATCAGCATTTGTGGTTCATGCATTAATGCTCGAGCAATCATTAACCGACGCTTCATGCCACCTGAAAGCATACGGGCCGAGTCATTACGTTTATCCCATAAGTCTAATTTTTTTAAATATTTCTCAGCTCGCTGAACCGCTAATTTACGCTCTACACCGTAGTAACCTGCTTGGTTAACCAAGATTTTCATTAACGACTCAAATTGATTGAAGTTAAACTCTTGCGGTACTACACCAATAAAGCTTTTCGCTGTTTCAAGTTCTTGATCAATATCATGCCCAAAAACAACAACTTTACCTGCCGTTTTATTCACTAATGACATAATAATGCCGATAGTGGTCGATTTACCGGCGCCATTGGGGCCAAGCAAAGCAAAAAAATCGCCTTGTTTAACCGTCAGGTCAATACCTTTAAGTGCTTGAAAACCACCTTTATAGGTTTTCTTTAATCCTGATATTTTTAATGCTGATTGCATAGCGAACCTTAAAAAAATTGCGTGCCTTTAACGTGGGGGCAAATTGGTCATTTTCAACTTATAATGCATGGTTCTTTCGCCAAAACGCACTGAGTAAGTTACCAAGTAATAATGGCGAACGAGTAAAAAATTGTGGTTAAGGCATTTGCCTTGCCACGGTAGAAAAATGGCATTAATTTAAGCAAGGGTATAATTGCTCGGCAAAAAAAAAGCCCGCAAAATGCAGGCTTTTGTCATTCGGCATAGTAGCTAAAACTTAAGATTTACCCGCACGTGACACATAGTCACCATTGCGCGTATCAACTTTTACCACATCACCTATTTGAACAAATAATGGTACACGTACCACGGCGCCAGTTGCCAGTGTTGCCGGTTTACCGCCAGTGCCTGCGGTGTCACCTTTTAGGCCAGGGTCAGTTTCAGTAATTTGTAATTCAACGAAGTTCGGTGGCTCGACTGAAATAGGGTTACCATTCCAAAATGTAATGGTACAAATATCACCTTCTGCTAACCACTTAGCGACATCGCCCACGGCTTTCTCATCGGCCGCCACTTGTTCAAAGGTTACATTATCCATAAAATGCCAAAACTCACCATCAGCATATAAATAACCTAACTCTGAATCCATCACATCGGCGCCTTCAACACTTTCACCTGATTTATACGTTTTTTCTAATATTTTGCCAGATATTAACTTACGAATTTTAATACGGTTGAATGCTTGCCCTTTACCTGGCTTTACAATTTCATTATCGATAATGTTACAAGGTTCACCATCAATCATTAATTTAAGTCCAGCTTTGAACTGGTTAGTGCTAAAATTAGCCATAATTATTATGCTCGTTCGTTCACGCAGTACACGCAAAGGTTAAAAATTGAATATAGAAATGCCGCAAATAATAACCCAAATCAGCGATAAATTGCACACTTCTTGGCAAAAAGAATTGGCAAATGTTATTACCGACCCAAAAACCTTGTTAGAGTTGGTCGAAATTTCACCAAAAAGCTATCAACAGCACTTTGCTGCACGTAAACTATTTCCGGTGCGAGTGCCGCGACCATTATTGTCTCGCATTAAAAAAGGCGATATCAACGACCCTATTCTAAAACAGGTTATGCCATTAGATTTAGAGTTCTCAATAACTGACGGTTATAGCGAAGATCCACTAGAAGAACATGACACCGTTGCCCCCGGATTGCTGCATAAATATAAACATCGGGTATTAATGATGGTGAAAACAGGCTGTGCCATTAACTGTCGCTACTGTTTTCGCCGCCACTTTCCTTATGCCGATAACAGCCCAAATAAAGTAAGATGGCAACAAGCACTTAGCTATATTGAACAGCATTTAGAAATCAACGAAGTGATTTTTAGCGGTGGCGATCCATTAATGGCCAGTGACGAGCACTTGCAATGGTTAATTACCGAAATTGAAAAAATCCCCCACGTGACACGGTTACGTATTCACACCCGTTTACCCATCGTTATTCCACAGCGTATAACGCCTGCTTTGGTTAAAACCTTAAGCTTAACAAGACTTAAACCCGTGATTGTTTTTCACGTCAATCATGCCAACGAAATCGACGCTAACGTTTCACAGGCTATTGAACCTTTGCTTGCGGCCAGAATCCCACTATTTAATCAAAGCGTATTGTTAAAAGGCATTAATGACAACGCCAACACGCTAGCAGCACTGAGTGAAGGCTTATTTGATGTCGGTATTCAGCCTTACTACTTACATTTATTTGATAAAGTACAAGGCGTCGCTCATTTTGATGTTACAGAAGCAGAGGCAAAAAAAATCACTTTGCAGCTAATGGCGATTTTACCCGGCTATTTAATGCCAAAACTTGTCAGAGAAATTGCGGGAGAAGCGAACAAAACACCCATCAATTTAACCTAACCTTGATGATATAAATATCACCGTAATTTAATGCCAAAATTGGTTAGAGAAATTGTGGGAGCAGCGAACAAAACCTAAGAACAATTTGACCTAGCATTGGTCATGTAAATATTCACCGTAATTTAATGCCAAAACTTGTTAGAGAAATTATCTTAGAAGCTAACAAAATGCCAATCAATTAGGCATAATAGCGCCATTGAAGACAAGAAACGATGATGAGTTATTATGAGCGAAGCGGTACACAAACAATTAATCGATAATATTTCGATCATTTTAAAGAAGTCACTGGCGGCAGACGCCACATTAACTACATTACGTGAAGCCAGACAAGCAGGCTTTGCGGCAATATTTACCCCAGACGCTGGCTTTAAATGTTCAGCCAATACTTTTCAGCCATATGTTGAAGAAGTAGCCAATGATTTGGTTTATTGGCAAAAAACCTCAGATCAGCAATCACTGATCGATATTGTAAAAAAAATAGAGCAGTTATTTATGGTACTAGCTAAGCTTGAACAAAGCTAAATAGCCAAAAGTTAAAACCAAAAAACGCAGTTTAACTGCGTTTTTTTATGCCTTAAATTTTATATTTTACTGATGATTTTTCACTTAAAGCTGACAACTAATAGATTTTAGCTGGCACAATCATTACTGAAAATGCTAATGAAAAAGGCTGATCAGACTGCTTTGATTACACTGCTCTGATTAGAAAAATCAGGCTATTTAATCATGTCATTTTCAAAGGTCTTTCTAAACCAATCATCAAGCATATCTTTTTCATAACTTAACGATTCATTACGATATCTAAAACTGCTATGCATTAAAAACCCCATATCTTTTAATGAAACCTCTGCGCTTTTAACCACAGTATTATCGGCATTCAATAACTGGTAACTGAACTCTATACGTGGAAAAAAGATATCTTTTATAATGCGAATACGTTTCGTACCACCAAAATTAACATCGCCGGCTAAATCTAGGTTCGTTATATCAAAAACTAATTTTTGTTGTTCTGGTAGCGCTTCAGCCATTTTAGCAAAATGCTCTTCAAAGGCTTTAAAGGTTCTGTCTTTAAAATGTTGACGATGTTCTTGGCCCGCATCAATATCAGAATACTTGTCAGGATTTGTCCACTTAACTTCAACTTGCGCCGCTTGTGCTGTTGCTGCTGATATTAAAACGACAACAAGGCTTAGTAAACCTGTCATAAATTTATTCATCATTTCATCCTCTTTATTGTTTGCAGTATAATAGTAGACCGTAGAAGCTAAGAAAAGTATCGATCTAATTGCTAATTATTGTGTTATAGCATTTTAAGCGGATTTATAACCCTGTATCACACCCCATCAATATCATAGGCACGTAGCTAATATTACCTACAGTATAAATAATTTTTAGTCTGCCCCCCCTATTGAAGGAGCAATCTATTTATTTTTATCAGTCAGTTTTTTCTTATAAAACAACTGACTTGAGTGCTTAATTCAAGCCTATTTATTAACACGTTTATAACGAGCTTACAAAAGGTGCAAAACTTACATCATGACACCCATACGAGCTAGGACCACACAGATAAGGACTCAAAAAATACAGCAAACTAAATACCTCTGATTATACCCCTACCCTCACCTTTTATCCTTCTCCCCTCTAAATCAATAAGTTTTTTTGTTCATCGAATTGATATCCTAGCGCTTTATAACCTTTTTCTCGTTTCTTCCACATCCGCTGTAATGTAGGGAAATCATCAATAAAATCGTAAACTTGAATAACAGTTTTATTACTCCATTCTCGCTGAATTCTTCCCGCATACTGCGCCAAGATCCCCTCCCAAGCTATCGGTAATGTTATGAATAAAGTATCTAAATACGGTAGATCAAAACCTTCACCAACATATTTTCCTGTAGCTAATATGACTAAAGCTTCATCTCCCTCTGCCTTGTTAGATAATAAAGCTATTCGTTCCTGCCTTTGCTTTGTTGAAATACCGCCATGCAGTTCAACAACCTTTATACCCTTATCAGTCATCATTTTAGCAAGTAATTCAATATGCTCTTTTCTTTCGGTAAGCACCATAACTGATCTGTCATTATTCACGGACTGCTTGATGTTGTTAACAATCATTTCATTTCTAGCTTGGTCACAGACTAAGTGTTTATAAACTTGAGATATATGTGGTTTAGTTTCAAGAATTAACCATTCTGGAGGGAAACAAGTATTAGTTTTAACTACCTTTACATATTGTTCAAAGCTACTGGTAGTTGTTGCGGCCTTATAAACCAAAGAGCCGATTTGAAAGTGCATTAATTTTTCTAAACCATCTTGGTGTTTAGGTGTTGCGGTAAACCCGTGAATATATTTAGCATGCACTGACTTTATCAAACACTCATAGTTTGATGCAGGCAAGTGGTGGCATTCATCTATTAATATTTGCCCATATTTTTCAATTGAAGGTTTAATGTCTATTCCAGTACGGCTAACTAGGCTTTGATAAGTAGCTACATCAACTTCATAGGTCAGCTTATCTTTACCACCTAATAATGAACCTACTTCCACGTTCGCTAGGAATACTTTTATCCGTTCAAGCCATTGTTCCGCTAATTGGCGGTTATGGACCAAAATCAAGGTATTCACCTTCCTTTTTGCGATAAGAGCTAATCCTGTAACGGTTTTACCAAAACCCGTCGATGCAACAAAAACACCATTTGTTTGTGCAAATAAAGCATCAACAGATTTTTTCTGCTGGCATTTAAGTTTTCCCGTGAACTTTATTTTTTCTAGTTGGCTACCTTCAAATCGTTTATCAATATATTCAATCTCTATTTTTTGGCCTGATATGGTGCGAGTAACTTCGGCTAAACAACCTCTAGGTAAGATTAAATAACCATTTTCTATATGTGCGGAACAAATATATCGACTTGTACCAATCGTTGATAAGCGTAAGGCTTGTCGTTTGTAGAACTCTGGATTAGAAAATACTGCACAATGCTTTAGTTTAGAGGTCAGTTTTCCAGGTAAATTAGCGATTGGAACATATAATTGATCAGCTAGCGTTAATGTGACCATCGAAGGACAATCATTGATCTTAATGCTGTCATCATCGTTAAGTTTATTCCATGGTTCATTCTTTGCGATGTCATCTAGCACTCTTTCAATATAAGAGTTTAACTGATTCAACGTTGATTGAAGCTGAGATTTAGTTAGCTTTCGAGTAGCTGCCAATATTGACCACTGATCATTATAAGGAATTCCTTCTTTGTTAATGAAAACACTATTGTTATTTTTTCTTGGCTCTAGCTGAAGTGGTAATGCAATGAGATTACCAAAACCACCCTCTGGCATAATATCTTGATTGGGAAATAACCTATCGAAGCAATCAAATGATAGTAACGGATAGAGTTCCATTGTTTTACGAAGTAAACCATTGCCTAATCGCCGAGCATCACTCGCAGCTACAGCTTCCGAGAACAAGATCCATATATGACCACCATTCCCACTTCTTGAACGTTCTAATAGGTAGGGAATATTTAATGATTCGCAAGTCGTTGCAAATGCAGATGTAGCATCAAACCAGTCCTCTTTATCAAAATCAGCTGCAAGTAAATATGTTGAATTATCACTTAATAGAGGATAGATGCCGATGGTTTTAAACCCTTTCAAATGTTGATAAACGGCTTGGTGGTCAGGTACTTTAAAGTGCTGATTTTTACATTCAGTACAACTAATTTTTGGTTTGTTGCAAATCTTTGGCTTCCATTCATTCCAACAAGCAGGTGAATAGCCACTTCTACCATTTTTTGATTCCCATCTAAATGGGTAAACATCGTTACGGCCTTTAAAATATGAAAGAAAAAGGTCAACTTTAGATTCAGGAGAGGCGTGTAGATTAAAATTTTGGGCTAATTCAGCTTCATGTTGCGTTATTAACGCTTGGCGATCATTAAGCAAAGCAAGCCGCTCTTCATTTAATAATTGAAGACGGGCATCTATTTTGGCAAGTTTATTAATATGGCTTTTGGCATGATTATAATGTTACCAAAATACGATTAGAAATGTTTTGAGAGATCCATACGTTGATGAAGAATACGAGCAACATCAATACCGATATAACTGACTTGATAAAATACAATATGTTTTTCTACAGGAAAGCTTCTAGCACCATTATAAATTTCATTTCTTTCTCTACCAAAATCAGGATATTGAGCAAGTTTTAATAATGCAGCATCTATGGTCTGAGCATATACTTTTGCTTGCTCATTACCCCATGACTCAATTGTCGTAGAAATTATTTTAAATAAATCTTCTTCAGCTAAAGGAGATAACCTATAGTTCGACATTGGTAGACTTACTATCTACTGCAAGGGAGGCTTGTTCAAATATATCCATGACATTGTGATTTGACGATTCACCTGCAGCTAGCTGTTCAAAACCTTTTGCTACTTCTTCTCGTAAGATCTCAAGTTGCTTGTTTTTAGCAACGTCTTTCTCAAATAACATCCTTAATCCATCACGGATCACTTCACTTGCTGAGGTATATAAACCATCAGACACCTTTTCATTAATTCTTCGTTCGAACTCTTTACCTAAAGTAATATTCATAATTAACACTCCAACTATTGCCTTTTCACATTATGTGTATGATATGAGCATAGTTCAAGTTTGATGAAACAAAGTTAATAAAAAAAGCCCGAATATTTCTATTCGGGCTTTTCAATTTTGAGCTATAAATAATTTTGACTATCTATGCGCAGGATAAACTGTTTAATTCAAGGCGCTTTATTGTGACGTTTAGTGTTTCTTAAACGAACGATAACGCAACGAAGAAGTTAACAGTTTAGACAAGCATAATTACATCATGCCGCCCATTCCGCCCATACCACCCATGCCGCCCATATCAGGGGCGCCAGCATCTTTAGTAGGTGCGTCGGTGATCATCGCTTCTGTTGTTAGCATTAAGCCAGCAACTGAGGCTGCAAACTGTAAAGCACTGCGCGTTACTTTAGTTGGGTCAAGAATACCCATTTCTAACATATCGCCGTAAGTACTATTGCTCGCATTGTAACCGTAGTTACCTGTGCCGCCAGTACGTACTTGGTTTAATACTACTGAGGCTTCGTCACCTGAGTTAGTAGCGATTTGACGTAAAGGAGCTGACATTGCACGGATAGCAACGTTGATACCGTGAGTTTGGTCTTCATTGCTACCTTCTAAGTCTTTAATAGCATCGGCTGCACGAACTAAGGCAACACCACCACCAGCAACTACGCCTTCTTCTACCGCGGCACGTGTTGCATGTAATGCATCTTCAACACGGGCTTTTTTCTCTTTCATTTCCATTTCTGTTGCTGCACCAATTTTGATAACCGCAACACCGCCAGCTAGTTTAGCTAAACGTTCTTGTAATTTTTCTTTATCGTAGTCAGAAGAAGAATCTTCAATTTGACCGCGAATTTGCGCTACACGTGCTTTAATTTCAGCATCTTCGCCAATACCATCAATAATAGTCGTATTGTCTTTAGAGATAACCACACGTTTAGCTTGACCTAAATCTTCTAATGTTGCTTTTTCAAGCTCCATGCCGATTTCTTCAGAAATCACTGTAGCTTTCGTTAATGTCGCGATGTCTTGTAACATAGCTTTGCGACGGTCGCCAAAACCTGGTGCTTTAACAGCAGCCACTTTTACGATACCACGCATGTTGTTAACCACTAATGTAGCCAGTGCTTCGCCTTCAACATCTTCAGCAATAATAAGTAATGGCTTACCCGATTTAGCAACACCTTCAAGTGTGCCTAATAATTCACGGATATTAGATATTTTTTTATCAACTAATAAAATGAAAGGGTTTTCTAATTCAACACTGCCACTTTCTTGGTTATTGATAAAGTAAGGAGAAAGGTAACCACGGTCAAACTGCATACCTTCAACAACGTCTAGTTCGTCAGTTAACGCCTGACCTTCTTCAACGGTAATAACACCTTCAGTGCCAACTTTGTCCATTGCTGTTGCAATGATTTTACCAACAGTTTCGTCAGAGTTAGCAGAAATAGTACCTACTTGCTCAATCGCTTTGTTGTCGCTACATTCTTGCGATAAACCTTTCAATGCTTCAACTGCAGCAATAACTGCTTTGTCGATACCACGTTTAAGATCCATTGGGTTCATGCCCGCTGCAATTGATTTTAAACCTTCGTTTACAATCGCTTGTGCTAAAACAGTAGCTGTAGTTGTACCGTCACCTGCTTCGTCATTGGCTTTAGAAGCAACTTCTTTGACCATTTGTGCGCCCATGTTTTCGAATTTATCTTCTAATTCGATTTCTTTCGCTACCGATACACCATCTTTAGTGATCGTTGGGCCGCCGAATGATTTGTCTAAAACTACGTTACGACCTTTAGGGCCTAAAGTAACTTTTACTGCATCTGCAAGTACGTTAACGCCTTTAAGCATTTTTGCGCGTGCGTCGTTACCAAATAATATGTCTTTTGCTGCCATTTTCATGATTCCTTGTAAACTGTATTTGTACCAAACTTAATCAGTACAATATAATAGGTAAAAATTAATAATTATTCGACGATGGCTAAAATGTCAGTCTCTGACAATATAAGCACTTCTTCACCATCAATTTTTTCAGTTTTTGTACCGTAGCCTTCACTGAAGATAACTTGGTCGCCAATTTTTACATCTAAGGCACGCACGTCACCATTTTCTAGCATTCTGCCTTTGCCTACCGCAATGACTTCACCACGTGTTGACTTTTCAGCAGCACTACCCGTTAATACAATACCGCCAGCAGACTTTGATTCTACTTCTTTACGTTTGATAATCACACGATCGTGTAATGGACGAATACTCATTTTGTTCTCCAGAAAAGTTTTATTTTATAAAAATAATGGACTAAAATTTTGGTGCTATTTGCTTGTAGAAGTAAGATGGGGATAAAATAAAACTTCACAAGTCCCTCTTGATCTTTTTTTAATCTTTGCGCTCAAATTCACCATCCAAAGTTTGACCTTCATGTGGTGGCTGAAGGTTTTCTTGAAACGGGCTTTCGGGTTGTTTGGAAAAATCATCTTGATTTTGGCTCTGGCCATGGCTGTGACTGTGAAACTGAAAACCTTGCTGGTTTGCGTTATTACTGGAGATATGTGACATAACGCTAGCGGCAATGGTATGACGAACCGCAGGGATCAATAAACTCAAGCCCAAAAAATCAGTCACAAACCCGGGGGTTACCAACAATACGCCCGCTACTAATAGCATTAAAGCCGTAACAATTTCATCTGACGGCATTTGCCCTTGAGCCATTTTTGTTTGTACCGAATTTAAGGTTGAAATCCCTTGTTGTCGGACATATTTTGCCCCCAACCACGCGGTGAATATTACCATACCAATGGTTGGCCAAACGCCTAAAACAGCGCCAACCTGAATCAAAACAAAAATCTCAATAATCGGAATAATAATAAAAAGTACAAATAAAAGCCGAAACATAGCAGTGCCTAATAATCTTTAATGAAACTAATATGGGGGTTAACAGGTCTTTTTCAAGCGAGCTATCTTTTTAGCTATGCTCAATATCATTAAGTCTGATACAAACCTAGGCTTGATACTTACTGATTGAAAAAGATTAGCGTAAACTGCCCCTACGGTTGTTATTCACTAATTTAAGAAACATGAGCTTTCTTTCAGCTTTATTTCAAATAATTTAGCTTTACTTTTAGCTTCAATATAACAAATACCATGATGTTAATGCATGGCTATAGCGTAAGGCATTACTGAGCACTTGATAGGTAAAAATCTCGCCAATTGGCCAAGTGTTTAGCAAATATTATATCGCTTTTTCGCTGGCAATAAAGTGTACATAGCGGAGCAGAGGTGGCACTATTTACCAAAATAAGTGAGCAGGTTTTGATTGATTTAATGAGATAATCAAGCCATTGCACCCATACCATACTCCTGAAGTTATCGCCTTGAACATCCAGCAAGGTGATCATCAATATTTAAACTGGATCAACGAGTTTTTAAAATATCGGTTATGAAAAAAATTGTTACTGTTTTTTGGTTAATACTTACCAGCTTATGTTTTGCTACAACACCCTTAGCAAATGCCCAAGAGTCAATTTTTAACACGCCTGCATCACTCTTTAGTAATGACAATGAGTTTTTAAAAGTTGATGACGCTTTCATTTTTGACTTCCACCAACAAAAAAATCAATTAAAAGTCAGTTTTAATATTGCTGATGGTTATTATTTGTATCGTCACCAGTTTAAATTTACCAGTGAAAACGCCACTATTGTGCCCGTCAACTTACCTCAAGGTGAGCGCTATGAAGATGAGTTTTTTGGTGTTCAACAAATTTTTACTGGCCAACTCGATTTTACCATCGACATTACACAAGCCCAAAGTAATGCCAATGTCACTATTCGCTATCAAGGCTGCGCCAAAAAAGGCTTATGTTATCCCCCGACCAAGCAAACGATTGAGGTAAATGAGGTTAAACAAATAGCCGCGCCTGCCAACGACGCTAAAAACATTTTGTCTGCACTGGGGTCTAATAGCGAAGATGAAATTAATACCCAATCAGCTAGCTCTACAAGCAATTCCAATAGTCAAAGTAACCAAATTCAACGTAATAATGCCAATAGCAGCGAGCAGCATCAATTAGCTGACATGCTAAAAAGTGACAGTGTCTGGTTAACACTAGCGGCATTTTTTGTTGGTGGCTTACTCTTGTCTTTTACACCTTGTGTTTTCCCTATGTACCCAATTTTAACGGGTATTATTGTCGGTCAAGGTGAGAAATTATCAACTAAAAGAGCCTTTGCCTTATCTTTTGCTTATGTACAAGGGATGGCGGTTACTTATACTTTACTCGGGATTGTGGTAGCGATTGCCGGTGCACAATTTCAAGCCATGTTTCAACACCCTGTCGTACTTATTGCCTTAAGTTTATTATTTATTTTCTTAGCACTTTCTATGTTTGGTACCTTTAATTTAGCCCTACCTAGTAGTTGGCAAAACAAGCTAAACCAGCTAAGTAGTAATCAAAAAGGTGGCTCTTATTTTGGTGTGCTAGTAATGGGCGCCATTTCCGGTTTAGTTGCCTCTCCTTGCACTACGGCCCCCTTAACTGGTGCACTGTTATATATCTCCCAATCAGGTGACATATTACTCGGCGCGTCAGCACTTTATGCGCTCAGTTTAGGTATGGGTTTGCCCTTACTAGTATTGGGCAGCTCGGGTGGTAAGTTACTACCTAAAGCGGGCAACTGGATGAACGTAATTAAGAATATTTTTGGCTTATTGCTGCTAGCCGTGCCAATATTTTTGCTTGAGCGCTTCTTACCACTGATAGTGATAGATATACTTTGGGTGCTGCTTATTTTAGCCACTGCTGGTTACTTTTATACTGTCAATCAAGCCTCGGCTAAAACCTTTGGTTTTGGTTTACGTAGTATCTTAATCTTTTTAGTTTTCTTTATCGGCGCCAATAAAGCCTACCAACTGGTTTATCCCGTCACCAACAATGTTTTGGTCTCAGCACAAACCGAACTCCGTGGTTTTGAGCATGTGAAGAATTTAACAGAAATGAATCAAGCGATTGCAACCGCTAATGCACAAGGAAAAACCGTAATGGTTGATCTTTATGCTGACTGGTGTGTCGCATGTAAAGAATTTGAAGAGTACACTTTCTTTGAAGCCAAGGTGCAAAAAGCGCTTGCAGACACAGTATTACTACAAATAGATTTAACCGACACAGGTTCCAAAGACAGTGTTGAGTTAATGTCTAAGTTTGAAATTTTTGGTTTACCGTCAATTTTATTCTTTGATTTAACCGGTAATGAATTATCACAACGCAGAGTTACCGGCTTTATGGAAGCTGATGAATTTTCAGCACATGTCGATAAAACATTCACCCCTTAACGGGTCAATATGATGATAAAAAAGCGCTCCAAGGCGCTTTTTTATTGTCATAATATTTTTTATTGTCGTAATACGAATTTCTGCTCACCTAAACGTAAGTCACTCTAGCCATACCATTTTGCCCATAAACCTGCCACGTAGGAGAATAGCCCGCAGCGGGTTAACAAATAACGACCTTGTATCTGCCGTTATATTTAAAATCATATTAATGGCTGCTGCTTATGAACTAAAAAACAAAATTACGGCAGCCATTTTAAAAAATAAGACGTTAATAATTTCATCCGGGTATTGAACAACAGAGCACAAAATAACAGCTAACGGCTGGATTAGTTTTAAAAAAAACTCAATAAATCAATAGATTAATTAAAACCAGCACCCTATTTAGTGTGCTGGTTTTATGATAACTGACCTAAAATCAATCATTTAATAGCCACCCCAAGTGATAAGACCAGTATTTTGCTGCTATATTCTGCGAAAACACTATAATAATCGGCTAATGAGATTAATTTGCCATTTAAGCCAAATTTAATTTAATCACATAGTTAAATATGACATGATGTTACTATTACTTAATAATCAGGGTGTTTTTACCGAAGATGACTACAAAGTTTAACATTTTAGTCCTAAATGGTCCTAACTTAAATATGTTGGGCAAACGTGAGCCTACTATTTATGGTTCGTTATCGTTAACTGATATTATGGCCAATTTAGCTGACATTGCCATTAAGGCTAATGTGCAGCTAAGTCATAAACAGTCAAATGCTGAACATATTTTGCTTGACGAAATTCATGCCAGTTTCGAAAAAATAGACTTTATTATTATAAATCCAGCGGCCTTTACGCATACCAGCGTTGCACTTAGAGATGCCTTATTATCGGTTAGTATACCCTTTATTGAAGTCCATTTATCAAACGTACATGCGCGTGAGCCGTTCAGACAACATTCCTACTTATCAGATATTGCTATCGGCGTTATTAGCGGTTTAGGCGCTAATGGCTATGAATATGCTTTGGCTGCGGCAACAGATTGGTTAGAAAAAAACAAAAAATAAGCACTTAATAAATAAGCACTTAAATGATGATATTCATTTAAGTTTTACACTCATAAATTTAAAAATGATATAAAAAGGTATTCAAATGGATATTCGTAAAATTAAAAAATTAATTGAATTGGTTGAAGAGTCAGGTATCAACGAATTAGAAATTTCTGAAGGCGAAGAATCAGTGCGCATTAGCCGTGGTGCCACCATTATGCAAGCAGCTCCTATGATGCATGCAGCGCCAGCTCAAGCACCACTTGCAGCACCTGCTCCTGCTCCGGCTGTTGCAGCGGAAGCGGCGGCTCCAGTAATAACCGGACATATTGTGCGCTCTCCAATGGTCGGTACTTTCTATTCAGCAGGTTCGCCTGATGCACCTGCATTTGCTGTTGTTGGCCAGCATGTTAATTCTGGCGATACACTATGTATCCTTGAAGCGATGAAAATGATGAACCAAATTGAAGCTGATAAATCAGGTGTCATCAAACAAATTTTAGCGGTAAACGAAGACGCTATTGAATTTGATCAACCGCTATTCATCATTGAATAAGCCCAACCTTTAAGGGGATTTTCATGTTAGATAAAGTTGTTATCGCCAATCGCGGCGAAATTGCCTTAAGAATATTACGCGCTTGTAAAGAGCTGGGTATTAAAACGGTTGCTGTGCACTCAACGGCCGATAAAAGTCTTAAACACGTATTGTTAGCCGACGAAACCATTTGTATTGGCAAACCGGCGGCAATGGATAGTTATTTAAATATTCCAGCCATTATTACGGCCGCAGAGGTTACTGACGCTGTAGCGATTCACCCTGGCTATGGTTTCCTTGCTGAAAATGCTGATTTTGCTGAACAAGTAGAAAAATCAGGTTTTGCCTTTATTGGACCTAAGGCGGAAAGTATCCGTTTAATGGGCGATAAAGTTTCAGCCATTAAAGCCATGAAAGCGGCTGGCGTACCTTGTGTACCTGGCTCTGATGGTCCATTGACTGCAGATGTTGAAGCAAATTTAGCGCACGGTAGACGTATTGGCTATCCGGTTATCATCAAAGCCTCTGGTGGTGGTGGTGGTCGCGGTATGCGTGTTGTTCGCCGTGAAGAAGATTTAATTGAGTTTATTCAACTGACTAAATCAGAAGCACGAGCGACCTTCAATAATGACGTAGTTTACATGGAGAAATTCCTAGAAAACCCACGTCATGTTGAAATTCAAATCATGGCTGATGGCCAAGGTGCTGCCATTCATTTAGGTGAGCGTGACTGTTCAATGCAACGTCGTCATCAAAAAGTGGTTGAAGAGGCACCTGCGCCAGGTATTTCAGCTGAACTGCGAGCAAAAATTGGCCAACGCTGCTGTAATGCCTGTATCGAAATAAACTATCGTGGTGCGGGTACCTTTGAATTCTTATACGAAGACGGCGAATTCTATTTCATTGAGATGAATACCCGTATTCAAGTTGAGCATCCAGTAACTGAAATGGTCACGGGTGTTGATTTGATCAAAGAGCAGCTTCGTGTTGCTGCAGGTCAACCACTCTCTTATACGCAAGACGATATTAAAATATCAGGCCATTCAATTGAATGTCGAATTAACGCGGAAGATCCACGTACCTTCGTGCCATCACCAGGAAAAATCACTCGTTTTCATCCTCCAGGTGGCTTAGGTGTACGTTGGGATTCTCATATTTATTCGGATTACTCTGTGCCTCCGAACTATGACTCAATGATCGGTAAGTTGATCACTTGGGGTGATAGTCGTGAGGTTGCTATGGCGCGTATGCGTAACGCATTAGGTGAATTAATTATTGATGGCATTAAAACCAATATTGCCTTGCACCAAGACATTCTAAGTGACCAAGGTTTTATTGATGGTGGTGCTAATATTCACTATCTTGAAAAGAAACTGGCTGCATTAGAATAATAGCAAATGACATAATGGATAATACTTAGCGCTACATTTATCGCTTGGTCTAAAAAAGCTCTGCATGCAGAGCTTTTTTTATTTATAATGATTTTTTATTGATAGCAAAAAGCGGTAACCGTTATGACTGAATTACTCGCAAAGCCTTGCCCCCCTGCTGACGATGACTGCTGTGGCGGTGGTGCATGTAACCCTTGTGTATGGGATTATTACTACGCTGAACGAAAAAAATGGCGTTTACAACAAGTCGCATTAAAAGAACAAGTCGCATTAAAAACGGCTGAAGCGCATAAAATCCCATCAAATGAAGATTAGCCACTAAAGATAAAACCCTCATTCTGCTTAGGCTTTCAATGCAAACACTCGGTTTTCAATAGGAGTTAATCCATCATCTTGATCACTTGTGCCACCAGTTTATTAATACCACTAGCCGCTTCAGTTAACGTTGTTGCCAACATATAAGCCGGTGTAGACACTAGCTTACGACCAGCATCGACAACGATATCATCAACCGCACAATCTTGGTGCGCTAAGCCTACATCGATTAAGGCTTTTGCAATGCCAACATCATGACCTATGGTTGCTTGAGCATTTTCACCATAAATGAGTGGGATCATCACCGGCGCTATACACATATAACCTGCTGGCTTATTGGCCTTTACAAATGCTTGGCATACGGCCATCACTTGTTCATTCACTTTAAAGGCTTCAGCGTTAATAGCAAAGTCAGATAAATTTTTTGCCGCGCCAAAACCACCGGGTACGATCAAGGCATCAAACTCATCGATATAAAATTCTGTTAAGTCTTCAACATCACCACGAGCAATACGCGCAGACTCTACCAGTACATTACGTTGCTCTTTCGCCATCACTTCACCGGTTAAATGATTAATCACATGATGTTGATTAATATTTGGCGCAAAGCAGCGATATTTAGCGCCCGCTTGTTCAATCGCCAGCAGAGTCAACACTGCCTCATGAATTTCAGAGCCGTCGTAGACCCCACAACCTGATAACATTACCGCTATATTTTTCACATTTCCTCCGAAGCTACATTGAGCTTACTTTGAATTAATTGACAGATCACCACGAGATAAACTGCCCCCGCCATTAAAAGGGCAAAGGGTAAGGTACTGCCATTATAAAATATCGCTAAAATAGGACCCGCTAGGGCGCCAATACCAAAACGCAAAGTACCATTTACCGCTGTGGCTGTACCAGCGTGTTCAGCAAATTCTTGTAAAATTAAGGCGTCAGCATTCACCGAAATCATCGATAAACTCCCCATTAACGGCAAAATAGCCACAACATAATAATATAGCGATAAAGAAAATATACTGGCCAGCAATAAACTTGTTACCGCCACAAAGGCGAGGACAACACCAAAACGTAACATTTTTCTAGATCCAAACTTACCCACCAGCCGTGTGTTGATAAAGTGCGCGGTCATTAAAGCCAAAATATTCAACGCAAATAACAAACTAAACTCAAATTCAGAAACTTTAAATACGGTCAAATAAACAAATGAAATGGCGGTGATATAACTGAAGAAGGCCAGTGATGCCATCATAACGGTCAATAAATCAAAACGAGCGGCACGGTTACTAAAAACAATTTTATAACGCTCCACGGCACTATAGGTGATTGTCGATTTGATCGTTTTAACATCGGGTAAATAATAAAAACTGCACACAAAAACAATAAAAGCATAACCCGCCAAGACATAAAAAATCATTTGCCAACTGTGCAGCAGTAATACGCTGCCAATACTGGGGGCTATCATGGGCGCCAACATCATGATCATACTGACATAAGACAGTCCTTTCGCGGTGTCTTTGCCATAAAGCTGTCGAATAATACCGGGCACAACTACTGTGGCTGCTGTACTCATAAACGCTTGAAAGAAGCGTAAGGCTATAAATTGTTCAATATTTTGTGCAAAGGTTAATGCCACTGTGGTTAATAAAAAACCCAATAAACCTATCATGACTAATGTGCGACGAGCATGCTTATCCGCCATGGGACCAAACACTAACAAGCCAACTGCATAACCCAATAAATAAATACTTAAGCTATTTTGCACTAAGGGCATTTTTGTTGAAAAATATTGAGTAAGCTCAGGCATGCCAGGAAGATACATATCAATAGCCAAAGGAGATACCGCGATAATAGCGGCTAATAAGGGTAATATTAATCTTAATGATATTTTTGTGCGGTACGCTGTCACTGCGCTTATTTCCTTGTGTTTTTAAGATTCAGGGTAGTCATACACTAACTGACCTAGCACTTGAATCGCTTGATCAATTTTTTCGCTCCATTGTACGCCATAGCTAATACGCATATAGTTTTTATACTTTCCAGAGGGAGAAAAAACTTCTCCGGGTGCAAAATTTACGCCTTGGGCAATCGCTTGTTTAAAAAACTGGCTGGTATCAACATGTGAACGACAACGTACCCATAAAACGCTGCCACCCTTGGGTTTTGAAATACACACTTGCTCAGGAAAATGCTCGGCGATTAACGCCCGCATGCGCTCACAATTATAACGCAGGGTTTTTCTCAGTACCTGCAAGTGCCGGTCATACTCGCCACTCATTAAGTAATCACTTAATGTCCATTGTTGCAACATTGACGTAGAGCATGATTGAGCCCTTTTGATACGCTTAGCTTTTTCTTCAAACTTACCGGGTAACAACCAACCGACTCGATAACCCGGAGCCGCTGTTTTTGAAAAAGATGAACAGGTTAATACTAAGCCTTTTTCTGAGTATAACTGTGCTGACACCGGCCGGTGCTCAGTAAAATACAAGTCGCTGTAGACTTCATCCTCAATTAAGACAATGTCATTTTTTTCTAGTAACTTGACCATAGCTTGTCGTTGCTTGTCGGTCATCATTGACCCTAGCGGGTTACTAATGGCGCTTGAAAACAAGCAAACTTTCACTGAATGTTGTTTTATAACCTTGGCTAATTCGACAACACAAACACCGTCTTCAGTGCAGGTGTAAACCTCTAAAGCCTTCATCCCCAAACTTTCAATAAGTTCGATGAGCCCAAAGTAGCAAGGTGATTCAACCGCGATAATATCACCGCGTTCAGCCACACATTGCAGGGCAATAGACAAAGCTTCTTGTGCGCCATTGGTAATAATTAAGTCTTCGTGATTAACCGAAACACCCTGTTCTTGATAACGAAAGGCTAAATTTAAACGTAGTTTAGGATCGCCATTAATCGGCCCATAACTCACCGCTTTTTCAGATACTCGACTCAGCACTGAGCGCATCAATCTTGCTAGGGTTTTATCTGGCGGATGCGCATTAACAGGATTAGAAATGCCTAATGCCACTGAGTCAGGCATATGCACAGCGTCATAAACTTGCTCAATTAAACTCCGGCATGATATTTCTGCCGGCTCACAACTCGCCCATATTGCCCGCATAGGTAATAAAGTACGTGCTTGTTTAGCTTTTAAATAGTAGCCCGATTGTGGCCGAGCAGAAATACTGCCTTGGCGCTCAAGTTCAAGGTATGCCTGCTTGACAGTAGGTACACTGATCTCAAACTGTCGACTGAGTTTACGTAAACTGGGTAATTTATCACCTGGGCGTATTGCGCCACTTTGTTGCTGAAATTCAACAAAGTCGATTACTTGTTGATATAAAAAGTAGGGGGATGATTTGTCAACTAATCGCATAACTGTATAGGTTGCATTTTCATTTTTTTGTATATGTTATTAAAACAAAAAATCGGTAAAATGTCTATCCATCACTAACAGACCCTTTGCTTAGCATAAGCTCGGTTCATGTTAGCGATGAGGTTTAAAGTTGGAATGCATAAGAGTGGTAACTAAGGCGTTCAACATGGCATATCAGGTAAGACCGTATTGGATAAAACCGTATGAATAAGAAAGTATTGAATAATGCCTTAGCGCTTTTAGTACTTAGCTACAAAACAATAAACACAAAAAACAAAATAATGTCGATAACTACACACTGCCTCAGTCATCACTAACCGTATGGCGCTGAGTAATTTAAATTTTGATCGCGAGTGCTTTACTTGCAAACATACTAAAGGATTGTAATGAACAACACATTTTTATACTTAATTACCGTGTTGATATGGGGCTCTACTTGGATAGCGATTAATTACCAATTAGGTCATGTTGCTCCAGAAGCGTCTATCGTCTATCGCTTTGGTTTGGCTGCTATTATTTTATTTACCTACTGTAAACTTAAAAATTTTCCGTTAAGATTTTCCTTGCGCCACCATCTTCAATTTTTTCTTTTTGGCGTTACTTTATTTAGCTTTAACTATTATTTACTCTATAGCGCACAGCAACACATCAACTCAGCATTAACCTGCATTGCCTTTTCAATGATCATGTTTTTTAATGTCTTCAATGCTCGCATTTGGTACGGCACTCATATCACTAAACAAGTTTACTTAGGGGGTAGCTTAGGATTACTCGGCATAGTGACACTGTTTTGGCCACAAGTAAGTGACACGCAATTAGGCGCTGAAACGCTATTAGGCTTAGGATTTTGCATTCTGGGTACTTTAGTCGCCTCTACTGGCAATATGCTGTCAATGAGAAATCAAAAACTAAAGCTGCCGCTAATACCGGCAATGACATGGGGCATGACCTACGGTGCCATTTTCATGGCGATAATCGCTATGGCTCAGGGGAAAAATTTCAGCTTTGACTATACATTTTCTTATATCAGTTCATTACTTTATTTAAGCATTTTTGGCTCTGTTATTGCCTTTGCTAGCTACCTAACATTACTTAACCGCATTGGTGCACATAAGGCTTCTTATGCTTCAGTGATGTTTCCAGCGGTGGCGGTGATCATTTCAACTGTAGTTGAAGGATTTGCATGGACCACCTATACCTTCGTGGGCTTATTATTTATTTTGGCCGGTAATCTTGTGGTACTCATTCGCTCTAAAAAGCAGCTAACAGCTGCTGGTTGTACAGAAAAACAGACAAATAGCGCAGAAAAAGCAGAAATCAATCAAACAAAACTGAAGACACAGAGCTGATAATCAGGTTTAATACTTTCCAAACGGTCAACTTTTTTGTGCACAGTTCACTTTACCCTAAGTACAATTGCACCGCGGCGCTAAACACCTTCCGGTTTAGCGCCGTTTTTTCTTACCCTGCTACTGTGCTTGTTTTTCCTTGCTAGTGTAAATTAATACCAATTTCATTAATTAGGGGGGCTACTTTATACGCAGGAAAAATGGCCAAATATAAGGCATTTATTTTAATAACTAGTTGTGCTGATTATTAAATAAATAACGCAGTAGTTGGTTATTTTAACCAGTAAAAATGATCAGATAATTAGTGAGATTGGTATAACAGGTCAAATTAAAGACCCATGAGCATTTTACCCGCAACCTCTTTCACTAGCTTTGCCGCCAACTGAGCGGTCATATTATCGATATCTTTATTGGGATTAAACTCGACAATATCAGCGCCCACCAGCGGTGTATTAATTTGATGGATAAGGTTGATCACTTCACGACTTGTTAAACCACCCGGCTCTCGGTGTGAAACGCCCGGTGCAAAGGCGGGGTCAATACCATCAATATCAAGTGATAAATAAACTGGGTGCTGAAATACTAACGGCTGGGCCAAAGGCCAATGGCGCATTTCTAATGACTCAACCTTAAACTTTTCTATTTGTTCATTTTGATGCAAATTTAATGTCCGTATACCTACCTGTACTAAGCGCTCACATAAACCGTCTTCCATCACGCGGGCAAAAGGACAAGCGTTTGAGTAGCGGTTGCCTTTAAAAGAATCATACAAGTCAGAATGGGCATCAATGTGTAATATGGTGATTTTATCAAAAAATTTTCGGTAACTTTTTAGAATCGGATAACTAATACTGTGATCGCCCCCTAAAGTTAATAAACGGGTCTGTTGTGCGAGTAACTGGTCACAACCTTGTTCAATTTTATCGATAAAGTTATCTGACGAGCTTATGTCGACATCACCGGCATCAAGCCATTGCTTTGACTCGCGCAAGTTCACGCCTAATTCTGTAGCACCATTTAATGAACCATGATTTAACACTTCGCGAATCTTATTTGGCGCTAAGGCAGCGCCGCGCTCGAAGGAAGAGTTGTCATCAAATGGTACGCCTAATAATGCGACTTTACCTACTGGATTTTCTGCCATTTTATTGCCTTTTATGAACTTTTTATAAGCTTTTTGTGAACAGTCTTTTATGATAAAACATGTTCAGTTATCTACTGAACATGGTTCATTTATACTCTTTCTACTTACCAATGCAGTTTGGCCGTTAAGCTAATAGTATTTAATAGCTACCAATCGGTGAACCGGGTGGTAGTGTTATCTTGGATGTCGGTGTCGATGACTTATCATGCGCTAAGCTGTAATTAATTTGCTGAGCTAATAACTGAAAGTGCGCTCGAAAGCCGGGGTATTTTCGTGTGCTGCGCTTATCAGTTAACCATTGGGCTAAATCCGTTAATGTTACATACACTTCAGCTCTGACTTCTGGCACAACATTTTGGCCATGCCAAAGCACAATTAAATGCTCAATTAATTGCTGATTTACTCTTTGTTGCACTAACATGGCTGTTGAGGTTTTTGGCGCTGATTTTACTGTGCCTTCGACCAGTTTATTGAGTAAAAATGCCACTGACGGAATATCGTTATCAAGCATGGCTTGTTGCTGTAGTCTTGCTAGTCGCTCGGCATTGAGTAATAGCGACAGTGTGTGTTTTGCACTTGCCTCAGCTGCACTGATGGGGTCAAAAGTTACCCCTGTTTGGCTATTAAAACTTTCTCTATCGCGATTATAACCATAGGCCTTAGGAGGTATTAAGGCGGTGATTTTAGCGGGCAGTGTTAAGGTTTCTACGGTTAGCGTTGCTAGTAAGGCGTCAAGTGCTGCTTGTTGAGATTTGCCTGCAACCCTGGTTTGCTGATTACTAAATTGTTCACTGCGCAGTTGATAGCCGTAGTCAACACCGGCAATTAACTTTGCCGCGGCTTGTACCTGAAAGCGGTGAAAGTTGTATATGGGCACTAATATTTTTTCGAGTTCAGACATCGGCGTACCAACCGGTATACTGTTCAAACCAAAGTTTTCTAATGCTAGTGCTCTAACCGCTAAAACCCGGTTTAACTCTACAGCCGCATCTTGACCATTATCCCACAAATGCCCTGTAGCATGAGCGCTTGATTGCGATCGTGCATCGGGGTCAGAAACATACTTCAGGCCCTTTTGCTGGGTTGCTGACACTAACTCAGTCAAAAACTGGGCTTCTTGCGCTTTTTCTACCTCAGCATAACCATAAGCAACCACATATTTGTCCCATTCGCCGATATCTTCAGCATAAGCATTAGCTAAGCTTATCTGGCCATTTTCAATGGTAATTAACGGATGGGGATAATCCATCACTGACGCTCGATTATTGACACTGGCGGCAAAATTATGTGCTATGCCTAAGGTGTGGCCAACCTCATGTGCCGCTAATTGACGAATGCGCGCTAAAGCCATGGCTTTCATAGCACCAGTGTCAGTATTGGCATTTTTAAACGGTGACGTTAAGCCTAAGGCAATTAAATAATCTTGGCGAACACGTAAAGAGCCTAAGGTAACATGGCCTTTAATAATTTCGCCGGTACGCGGGTCAATCACTGATGAGCCATAAGACCAACCGCGTGTCGCGCGATGTACCCATTGAATAACGTTGTAACGAACATCCATGGGGTCAGCGTCACTTGGCAGCAGTTTAACTTGAAAGGCATTTTTATAACCAATAGCAGAAAAGGCTTGATCCCACCAACGCGCGCCATCTAGCAAGGCACTTTTAATCGGCTCAGGGACTCCGGCATCTAAGTAATAAATAATCGGCTCTACCGCTGCACTTATTTTAGCGGCTGGGTTTTTCTTAACTAAACGATGGCGAGGAATATTGCGTTTAATCAATGGCTCATCAATGGCGCTGGCATAATCTGCATAGGCGTGCTGCCAAAAGCCACTAAAGGGATGAAACTTTCGTGTTTGATAACTATTATCAGGCAACTTAATTAGCGAGTGGTGCAAGTTAACCGTAACCGCTGAGGCATCAGGCGTTACTGAGCGCAAGTGCACTCCAGCGTCTGTGCCTTTATAAGTCACAGTAGCCTCTAATTCGGTATTGTTTGGAAAAGCTTTTGTACGCTTTTTATAAACCCCACTGCGCGTGGCATCAATCTTAAAACTGCCTTGTTGAGTACGCTTTAATTGTGCTGACAAGTTATGAATATCTGAGAGTAAAAATGGCGTGTAATCAATTAAGGTTTTACGGTTATCTGCTGAACTATGACTCACCTTAAAGCCCCAGATAATCGAGCTAGCAAAGGCTTCATCTATCGCTTGCTGTTCAAGGAGGTTATCGCTATTAGCACGATAATCAGTGTTGAGTTGGCGCAGAAACACTTTATCACCCACTCTTTCAAAACGCACTAACCGAGTATCGCCCAATTGGCCACGGTCTAAACCAATATCATTTGAACCCACCCCCTGTGGCAAGCCACTTTGAAATAAAAATTCTTGCTCAAAGTTCTCTACTTCTAAAAACACTTTGCCCGTTTTATCATCAAGATAAAAAGAAAAATAACCTTGATGGATCTGTTTGTCTTGAATAAATTCAGTATAACTTTTTTCTGTTTTTGCCTGCACTTGCGCTGACAAGCCACAGTAAAAAAATAACACCATTAGCCTAATAAAAAACCTCATTGCATATCCTTGTAGTCTGTAAAGCTAAGTAAATTACTTGTTTAGCTAAAATTAAAATCATTAGAAGTGCTGAAAATACGCTTATTTTTGTTATAATCAGTGCAGAATTAACCTTTGATGTCTTGATAATGCCCATTGAATTAAATCAGTGAGCAGTAACAAGTAATAAACAAGTAACAATAAATATTCAAAAACACATGTTTATTGTTGCAGACTAAACATCAGTACCTACATCGATATAGCCTAGGCTTGATTGAACCATAGCTAGCGTATGTGATTAAAAGTAACGTAGATATTGGATATTTAGGACACTTTATATGTTCGACTATTTATTGTAATAGGTATACTACATCATAACATCGAAAATAAAATACGATATGCTCTATCATAAGAGTATGACTCTAAAGTAATTAGGTAACCCTATGCAACGACTAGCTCCCGCTTTACGTGAAGACAATGTACCGTTAGATTTAATTTCATTAATAGAAACTATTTTAGCTGCCACCAAAGAAATTTCCTTTCGAGTTAGCCAAGGGCACTTAAGTGACTCAATGGGCTCGACCTTAGATGAAAATATTCAAGGTGAAGTGCAAAAGAAACTCGATATTGTTGCCAACGAGTTATTTAAAGATATTTTGTTAGAATCAGGCTTTGTCAAAGCCGTTTCTTCTGAAGAAGAAGACACGTCAGTGGCGGGTGTCGAAGATGGTAAATATATCGTTTCATTTGATCCCTTAGATGGCAGCTCAAATATCGATATTAACTCGTTAATTGGTACTATTTTCTCCATTCACCAAGCGCCAACAGACATGGCTGCTAGCAATCCTGATATGTTTAAACAATCAGGTAATCACCAAGTTTGCGCGGGCTATGTACTTTATGGTCCATCAACCACCTTAGTGATGACCACAGGCAGCGGTACGCACTTTTATGTTTTAGACCGCACGCATGGCGGTTATTTATTAGTTGAGCGCAATTTACAAGTGCCAGAAGATACGCAAGAGTTTGCTATTAATATGTCAAACCAACGTTTCTGGCAACAACCTATGCAAAACTACATTAGTGATTTACTTGCCGGTGATACTGGCCCACGTGGTAAAAACTTCAATATGCGTTGGATTGCCGCTATGGTAGGTGATATTCATCGTGTTCTCACCCGTGGTGGTATATTTACCTATCCGGCTGATAATAGAAATCCAGAAAAACCCTACAAGTTACGTTTAATGTATGAAGCCAACCCAATGAGCTTTTTAATTGAACAAGCCGGTGGTTTAGCCATGACTAGCCAAGGGCGTATCATGGATATTGAGCCAACAGATATTCATCAACGTGTTGAAGTGATCATGGGTTCTAAAAATGAAGTTGAAGCCTGTTTAGCTTATTACAAATAAGCTTAAAAGTTACTCGATATAACAATGTATATATAAGCATAAAAACACCTGAATATTTCAGGTGTTTTTATTTGTGCTAACCGGGGTGATTTATGGTTATTAAACACTGTTATAGACCTCGCCAGCACAGGTAAACAAGGCAGAAACTTTGTGTTGTTGGTAAAGTAATAACCTGGGTAACAGCACTTAAAGCGCCGCCATAAAAATTCAACTGCTGGCGACGAATGACCAAGTTCAATGACTAAAGTCGTATGAAAGAGTATAAATAGTGACTAGGCTAATGCTTAGAATTTTTGCTAGAATATACGACATATTATAGAAAATACTTATACAGTAGCGCCATTATTAGCTTAACGGCGCTTGGAGAGCACAATTTATGCCAGCTTATGCCGTAGGACACAAAGTTCCTGATTCAGATTCAATTTGTTCAGCCATTGCCCTTTCATATTTAAAAACCCATATTGGTGAAGATGTACAGCCTGCACGCTTGGGTGAACTTTCGCCAGAAACACTATTCATTTTAGATAAATTTGGCTTAGAACAGCCTGAGCTTAAATTGAGTTTCGCTGATACTGACGGCATTTATGTTGTTGATCACTCAGACCGAATTCAAGGCCCTGATGATATTGATGACTGCACAGTTTTAGGTATTATCGACCATCACAAGCTGGGTGATATTACCACCTCTACCCCTTTAGAGATTTGGGTTCGCCCTGTAGGTTGTACCAATACCATTATTAAAATGATGTACGATTTTCACGGTATTGAAATTCCTAAAAATATTGCTGGCGCCATGATGTGTGCAATATTGTCAGACACAGTGATATTTAAATCGCCAACCTGTACAACCGCTGATATAAAATGCGTTGAAGCCTTGGCAGAAATTGCCGGTATTGAAGATTACAAAGGCTTGGGCATGGAAATGTTCACCGTAAAGTCATCAGTCGCCGGTACGCCCGTTCGTGAACTTGTTTTACGTGATTTTAAAGACTTCAACATGAAGAATAATATTGTGGGTATTGGCCAATTAGAAGTGATCGACTTAGCTTTATTTGACGAGATGAAAGCTGATTTATATGCTGATTTACAAGCCGTTAAAGAAGAAGGTAATCGTCATACTGTGATGTTGTTATTAACTGACATCATGCAAGAAGGCTCTGAGTTGTTAGTGGTAAGTGATGATATCAGCCTTATTGAAAAAGCTTATGATATTACTTTGGTTGACGGTAAAACTTGGTTACCGGGTGTGATGAGCCGTAAAAAGCAAGTTGTGCCACCACTACAAGATACTTTTGCTAAGTAGTTAGCTGCACTATAAATGTAAAGTTATAAGCGTAAAGTTATACCTGTAAAACTATAACTTAAAACGATATTAAAACGATATTAAAAAGCCCAGCAATTGCTGGGCTTTTTGTTAGCGATTGACTTTACAATCGCTCATTACCAACGAATTATAGCCAAGCGCTTAAATATCCGTCACACCCATATTAAATAATGTGAAACCATAAATATCGGCATATTGCTCAATGGTTTTGCTAATCGGCGTACCGGCACCATGACCCGCATCCGTTTCAATACGAATTAAGGTTGGGTTAGCGCCCGCTTGTTTTGCTTGTAACTCGGCAGCAAACTTAAATGAATGCGCCGGCACGACGCGATCATCATGATCACCCGTTGTTATTAATGTCGCAGGGTAATGTGTGCCGGCTTTAACATTGTGTAATGGCGAATAAGCTAACAGGTAATTAAACATTTGTGCATTGTCGTTTGATTTACCATAGTCGTAAGCCCAACCAGCACCTGAAGTAAAGGTATGGTAGCGCAGCATATCAAGTACCCCTACCGCGGGTAATGCGACTTTAAATAACTCAGGACGTTGTGTCATCACAGCACCCACTAACAAACCACCGTTTGAGCCACCCATAACCGCAAGTTTATCTGAAGAAGTCACTTTCGCTTCAATCAGGTATTCAGCTGCAGCAATAAAGTCGTCAAATACATTCTGTTTTTTCAACTGCGTACCCGCATCATGCCATTGTTTACCATATTCGCCACCACCACGTAAATTAGCCACGGCATATACACCGCCGAGCTCTAACCAAGCAGCGCGAGTTGAGCTAAATTCTGGTTGTAGACTAATATTGAAACCACCGTAACCATATAAAATCGTCGGGTTACTGCCATCAAGCACTAAGCCTTTTTTATGGGTAATGATCATCGGCACTTTAGTACCGTCTTTAGAGCTATAAAAAACCTGTTTTGATTCAAAGTTATCGCTATTGAATTTTACTTTCGACTTCATATGTACAACAGATTCACCCGTTGCAAGGTCTAAGCTAAAAATGGTTGATGGGGTTTTCTGGTTACTAAATGAATAGTAAAGCTGACTTTGCGACGCTTTACCACTAAAGCCACCAGCCGTGCCCACTTCAGGTAAGGCGATATCACGAATTTTCTTACCGGTTAAATCATACTGCTCAATAAAAGACGCCGCATGCTTCATATAGTTAGCAAACAAGTAATGTCCGCCAGTAGACACTGATAAAACATGCTCAGTTTCAGGAATAATATCAACCCAATTCTCAGCACTTGGTTGCAGTGCATTAACTTTAACCACACGGTTATTAGGTGCTGCCATATTGGTGACAAATAGCAAGTTTTCACCCTCACTACTGACCATATAGGTGTCTGACTCAGTATTATCAACCACGCTAACCAGTGGCGAATCTGTGCTGGTTAAATCTTTAATAAAGAGCTTGTTGCCCGAGGTAGATACCGCTGCTGATACCACTAAATAGTGTCCGTCTTTAGTGACTTCACCACTAACATAACGGTGTTTTTGTGCTTCGCTGCCACCAAAAACTAAGCTATCTTGCGACTGTGCAGTACCTAACTTATGGTAATACAATTTATGTTGATCCGTTTTGGCTGAAAGCTCACTGCCTTTAGGTTTGTCGTAGCTTGAGTAATAAAAGCCTTCATTAGCCACCCAAGATAAGCCACTAAACTTTATATCAACTAGTTCGGCTTCAAGTACAGCATTAGTTTCAGTTGCTATAATACGCGCTTTACGCCAATCACTACCGCCTTCAGAAATTAAGTAAACCGCTAATGAACCGTCTTCACTAAATTCAATATTGGCTAACGAAACGGTACCATCTTCACTAAACGTATTAGGGTCAAGAAATACTTCAGCCGATGCATCGCCTTTTTGACGATATAAAACAGCTTGGTTTTGTAAGCCATCATTTTTATAAAAATAACTATAGTCACCTTCAAGAAACGGCATGCCAACTTTTTCATAATCTAACAAAGCCGCAAGACGAGATTTAATTTTCTCGCGATAAGGGATTTTCGCTAAATAATCGTAGGTGGTTTTATTTTGTGCCTTTACCCAATCCGCGGTTTCATCGCTCATGTCGTCTTCTAACCATCGATAAGCATCGGTAACTTTAGTACCAAAATAATCATCAACAACGGCTACTTTTTTTGTTATTGGATAAGTTAACATTTTACTTTCATCGCCAATACTCACTACTTTTTCAATTTCAGGGGCTGTGTTAGCCGCTATTGGTGCGTCTTTACTGCAGGCTGTTAGACCGAAAAAGGCGATTAGCACAGCAGAATTTAAGATTACTTTTTTAGCATTCATAATTTACTAAATAAACCATATTGTTATTATATTGATAGCAATCATAAGGCAGTCAATAATTGATGTCTAGGGTATGGCCTTAGTTAACAGTAAGAATAATAAAAATTTAATCACTTATTATGATGATTAAGCTATTGAAAATTATAAAAATGGTATAAACATGAACATTGATAATTCAGCTCGACTTAGCTATCAGCTCATTGATAAAACAGACAGTGAGTTCTTATTCCAACTCGATCAAAACCCAGAAGTTATGCGTTATATCAATGGTGGTGATATGCCCACTCGCAAAGATATTGGCGAGGTATTTATCCCCCGCCATAACGCCTATAAAAATGTAGAAAAAGGTTGGGGCTTATGGAAAGTTACCGTGATAGCAACTCAAGCCGAAATTGGCTGGATTTTAGTACGCCCAATGGACTTTTTCTCCGACCAGCCTATTTGGCATGACATTGAATTAGGCTGGCGTTTTTTACAGTCAACTTGGGGTAAAGGTTATGCTAGTGAAGCGACGATTCATATTAAGCAGCTACTAGCTAAGCAACCAGAAAATAAAAGCTTTAGTGCCATTGCTGTAAAAGATAATTCTGGCTCAATTGCGATAATGAAAAAGCTGGGTATGGAATATATCAAAACTTATATTCATTCAGACTCACAATTAGGTGATTTGGATGTGGTGCTATATCGCATAGAAAATAACCCAGCACGCAAAAAGTAATTAAGCGTTACTTAGTCATGCTGGAGTCATCATGAATAGGCACTAAGACACTGAAAAATAAAATATCTGAGAAAAGTCTGAACACAAAAAAACCCAACAAATGTTGGGCTTTTATTCATCAGGTTAGCTTAGAGCGTTAACTCAAAAGCTAACGATAAAAAGTAAAAATTACACTCTTTCAAATACTGTAGCGATACCTTGGCCTAAACCAATACACATAGTCGCTAAACCAATGTTAGCATCTTGTGCTTCCATCAAGTTAATTAAGGTCCCTGAAATACGCGTACCTGAACAACCTAGTGGGTGACCTAAAGCGATTGCGCCACCGTTAAGGTTAATCATGTCATCCATTTTGTCTTCTAAACCTAATGAACGTACACATGACAATGCTTGTGCAGCAAAGGCTTCGTTAAACTCAGCTAGTTCAATATCAGCTAATGTTAAGCCCGCACGTTGCAATGCTTTCTTGGTGGCTGGCACTGGACCAAAGCCCATTGTAGATGGATCACAACCTGCGATAGCCATACCACGGATTTTAACACGAGGTGTTAAGCCCATAGCTTTAGCTCTTTCTGCTGACATCACTAACATCGCAGAAGCGCCGTCAGAAAGTGCAGAAGAAGTACCCGCGGTTACTGTGCCATTGACTGGATCAAATACCGGACGCAATGCTGATAAGCTTTCAATCGTTGTTTCAGGACGAATAACTTCGTCATGTTCGATAAGCGTTAAAGCGCCCATAGCGTCATGACCTAAAGTGGGTACAATTTCATTAGCCCAACGACCTTCAAGCATGGCTTTATGAGCAAGCTGATGAGAGCGAGCGCCAAAGGCATCTTGCTCAGCACGCGTAATGCCGTGTTGCATACCTAGCAATTCAGCCGTTAAGCCCATGTTGCCGGCCGCACGAGAAATATGCTTGCTCAATGCGGGATCAAAATCAACATCGTACATCATAGGTACGTGACCCATGTGCTCAACGCCACCCACTAAAAACACATCACCTTGACCGGCCATAATGTTAGTGGTTGCATCATGTAGCGCTTGCATTGATGAACCACATAAGCGGTTCACGGTAACAGCACCGGTAGACTTTGGAATGTCCGTTAACAATTGAGCATTACGAGCAATATTGAAACCTTGCTCTTTAGTTTGCTTAACGTTACCCCAAATAATATCTTCAATTAATGCAGGATCTAGATTTGGATTTCTAATTAACAATTGTTGCATTAAGTGTGCTGATAATGTTTCAGCACGAACATTACGAAAAACACCCGCTCTTGAGCGCCCCATTGGGGTACGGATGCAATCGACAATAACGACTTCTTTCATGATTTTCTCCTTCGCCTAAGCTGTTTTAACGCTGTTAGTTTTAACATCGGTTGTAAAATATGATTGACCAGATCTTGCCATTTCACGCATACCATCAGTAACTTGGTAAATTTCGCCTAAATGGGCATATTTATCTGCCATTGCAATAAAGTTATCTAAGCCTAACGTTTCTAAATAACGAATTGGACCGCCTCTAAATGGTGGAAAACCTAAACCGTAAATTAAGCCCATATCAGCTTCAGCTGCAGTATCAACCACACCTTCTTCTAAACAGCGCACCACTTCATTCACCATAGGGATCATCAAACGAGCAATAGTTTCTTCCTGGGTAAAGTCTTTTTTCTCTACGCCTGAAAACAAGTCATAAGCCACTTGTGCTGCCACTTTGGTTGGACGACCGCGCTTGTCTTTACCGTAATCGTAGAAGCCTTTGCCATTTTTCTGGCCAAGACGGTCTTTATTATATAAAGCACTTACTGGGTCATTATCAATTTTTGACATACGAGTTGGGAAACCCGATGACATAACACCCGTACAATGATCAGCGGTATCAATACCAACCACATCAAGAAGGTATGCTGGGCCCATTGGCCAGCCAAATTGTTTTTCCATGACTTTATCAACGGCAACGAAATCAGCACCTTCAAGCACTAATTGGCTAAAGCCAGCAAAGTATGGGAATAAAACACGGTTAATGTAAAAACCAGGACAGTCGTTTACCACGATAGGTGATTTACCCATTTTAGCTGCGTAAGCAACAACAGCAGCAACGGTTTCATCAGAGGTAGCTTTGCCACGAATAACTTCAACTAATGGCATTTTATTTACTGGGTTGAAGAAATGCATGCCACAAAACTTATCTTTGCGTTTAAGACCTTCGGCTAATAAATCAATTGAAATAGTTGAGGTATTTGAAGTCACAATAGTGTCTTCATCAACATGGTTTTCAACTTCAGCCAACACCATAGCTTTTACTTTCGGGTTTTCAACTACAGCTTCAACAACAATATCAACACCTTTAAGGCTGTCATAACTTAATGACGGTGTGATGCTATTGAGTACGCCAGCCATTTTCTTAACGTTCATGCGGCCACGTTCAACTTGCTTAGTTAAAATACCCGCAGCCGTTGTTAGACCTAAATCAAGTGCTTGGTCATTAATATCTTTCATGATAATTGGCGTGCCTTTATAAGCAGACTGGTATGCAATACCACCGCCCATAATACCTGCACCCAAAACAGCCGCTTTATTGACTGCCTTCGTCGCTTGTTTACCGGCTTTTTTCGCTTTACCTTTAACCACTTGATCAGCCATAAATAAGCCAATTTGTGCAGTAGCAGCATCAGTTTTCGCTAATTTTGCAAACCCTGCGTTTTCTAATGCCATTGCGCCTGCACGGTCTAAACCTGCTGCGGCTTCGATCGTTTTAACCATCACCATAGGTGCAGGATAATGTTTACCGGCTTTAGCCGCGATCATACCTTTACAGGTATTGAAGGTCATAATAGTTTCTACTGGAGAAAGCTTTAATGCTTCTAGTTTAGGTTGACGTTTAGCGCGCCAATCTAATTTACCCGCAATCGCTTGATTTAGCATTTTCAGTGCCGCTTCGCGCAAATGTTCTGGTGCAACTACAGCGTCAAGCAAACCTACCGCCATCGCTTGCTCAGCTTTAAAAGCTCGGCCTGTCGACATCCATTCAATGGCATTATCAGCGCCAATAACACGTGGTAAACGCACGGTACCACCAAAGCCAGGTATTAAACCTAAGCTCACTTCTGGTAAACCGATTGAACATGAGGTATCTGCAATACGATAATCACAAGCCAAGGTCATTTCACAACCGCCACCTAAAGCGAAGCCGTTAATAGCAGCAATAGTAGGCAGATTAATATCTTCAAATGAATCAAAAATATCAGAGGCATTTTTTACCCAAGGTAGTAACTCATCTTCCGGTTTTTTAAATACTTCTAAAAACTCGGTGATATCAGCACCAACAATAAAAGAAGACTTACCTGAGGTAATCAATACCCCTTTTGCTTCACTGCAATTATTAATCGCATCAACAACTGCGATATATTCTTTAAACGTTGCCTGATCAAACTTGTTAACTGAGCCTTGTGCATCGAATTTAAATTCAACAATGCCGTCGTCTAACAACTGGGCAGAAAGGCTTTTGCCTTGGAATAACATGCCTACTCTCCTGACTTTTTGTGGGTCGATTGACTGGTAATATGTAATCATAGACTACTACCGAGCGTATAAATATTTAGCTTACTAATTATTTATGATGAACTAGTAAAAGAAATAAAGTGATACTGAGTTTGCCTTGAAAGGAAAGGGAAAGCAAACATTTTTAAACAAGCGTTTTAATTAAGTGTATTAATTTTATTTAGCGCTTTATTTAATGCGACCTCGGGTGCCTCTTTGCTAATTTTTTTTCATTTTAGCTAGCAACTCTTGTTCCATATTTATACCCTGCCAATGTGCAATATCTAAAACTCTCAGCACAATATCAGCTAACTCTTCTTTAAAATTGTCAGTCGGCTTTTCACCACGACATTCATTTATCGCTTCCCCGACCTCTGAGGCCACTAAAGCTAATGCTTCCAACGTGGTCTTATTATGCCAACCCATACGTTCAACCCAATCGTAATTTTGCTCTGCTATTTTATTAATATCCATACATACCTCAGCTGTAATTTTTATCTATCGTTATTGCGCTTGATTACTCGCTTGGAGTGAAAAATCTTAAGCTAACACTGATAACTTTACTGGATTTATCCTATATTTTACAAGTAACTAACTTACAACGCTTAAAAATAATACATTTCAGCAAGTGCTAAGACCTGCTTTTCCCTTAATCATATTACCGTAGTGGTTATTGCAGTGCTACTTGGAATTATTTGAATAGTGAGTACTTTTTAGGGGGGGTATATCGTGTAGGCTTGGCTTGTTGGGCTTTATGATTAACTTTTTTGTGCTTTAAACACCAAGGCTAAATGTAAAGATTTACACAAAAAAAAACACTTGTAGAACAAGTGCTGTAAATCCAGTATTGCCAATAATATACGCTATCGATTTATTCGCTCTAAACACGTGAAGAACTCGTCAGCTGGCATTGGCTTAGCATAATAAAAACCTTGCACTTCATCACAGCCCAAAGTTCTTAATTCTGATTCTTGTTCGCTGTTTTCAATGCCCTCAGCAATGACTTTTAAGTTCATTTGCTTGCCTAAATTGATAATGGTGGCGGCTATAATCGCACCACCCGGCTCGGCAATGGCACTGACAAAAGAGCGATCAACTTTTAATCGGTCCAAAGGTAGTTTTTGTAAATAGCTTAATGATGAAAAACCAGTGCCAAAATCATCAAGTGCAATACTAATGCCCTGCGCTTTTAATCTCACTAGCGCATCAATAATCACCTGAGGTTCATCCATTAAAACATTTTCGGTGATTTCTAGTTCCAATTTACTGGGATCAACTTTATGCGACTTCGCTATATCAATAACCGTATCGACAAAATTATCGCGTTTAAATTGAGGAATCGAGACATTAACCGAAATACTGACCTCGGTAAATTTGCTCGCTGCCAGTCTATTTAACAGCTGACATGCTTGATCGACAACCCAGTTGCCAATCTCAATAATCAAACCAGAATACTCTGCCAATGGAATAAATATAGCGGGTGAAATAAACTTACCTTCGGCTGTTTTCCAACGCAGCAAGGCTTCAGCACCCATAATTTCGCCTGTGATTAAACTTAGCTGTGGTTGATACCAAAGCTCTAAACGGTGTTCGGAAAAATCAGTGCGTAATTGCCTAATCATACTTAAACGCCAAAGTGTTTTATCTTCCATTTCTTGATGATAATAAACATAAGGTTCATGCATAGATTTTTTGGCCAAATTAAGGGCAATATTAATTTGATTCAGTACTTTGACACCACGCGATCCTGCTGAGCCTTTAGAACAAAAACCAAAACAGGCGCTAATCAGTAGATTTTGTTCACCAACAGTAAAGGGCTCACTAAACAGCGCGGTTAATATTTCAGGATTAACCCATTTTTTTGCACCAATAATACCAAAGACATCAGCACCAATTCTTGCCACATGATTATGTGCACTTAATGCTTGAATACGTCTAGATACTGCCATTAAAAGCTGGTTACCAATATCTTGACCTAAGCCATCATTGATATCACTAAAATGATTAAGATCAACCAGTGCAGTGACTAACTTGTCATCATCACTTTGACAGAAGTCATCCAATAAATTGACAAAGTCTAATCTATTGGGCAGTTCAGTTAACCAATCTTTGTAAGCCGCATTACGCAGTTTTTGAAATAGGTGAACATTTTCATAACCGGTGGCGATATTGGTGAGAAAAACTTCGATATGCTGTATTTCAATACTTGTTAAGGCTTGAGTAAGCTCTAAATGAATTACGGCTCTAAAGCCACCACTGGCGAAATAGAATGAGGTAGAGTCGACAGCAAAAAAGTGCTGTTTGTGTTGAAAACAACTATTAATTTGACTAGCGGTATCTTGATTTTCCAAGGCCGTTAATTTTTGATTTACTTTCGCTTCAACTAAACCGGTTTGGCCAATAACATACAAACTTAAATCATCAGCCCCCTCTACAATCCCTTGTCCGCGAGCGCAAAAAATAGCACTACTAGTATCCACTAGCTTTATAAGCTCAGCTAACACGCCACTAGCATAATCATGAATAGTACGCAGTTCTAGCAAGTTGGCAGCAGCGCCAATAATTTTTTCTAAACCCTTTCTATACTGAGTTACAGAGTCAATTTGCTGATATGAGCGAACAGCGGCATAAACGGTTGTCACTAATTTACGACGAGTTAATTCAGTTTTTGTTTTGTAGTCATTAATATCGTAATCTTTGATAACACTTTCTTCTGGTGCATAGCCCGGCTGGCCGGTGCGTAACACAATACGAATGTCATCACGTTTTAATACTTCGCGTATGTGCTTTACGACAACAAGACCCGCGTCGTCACTTTCCATTACCACATCAAGTAAAACTAAAACGATATCTTCATGCTCTGCAATAAGTTTGCAAGCATCGTGACCTGAATAGGCATGCAGGTATTCTAAATGTCGACCTAAAACAACCAAGTCGGATAAGGCCAACTTGGTTACTGAATGAATTTCAGGGTCATCATCAACAATTAAGACTTTCCAAGTATCTCTTATAGCTGAATCAAATATTTCATCTTCATCACTATCGTCGATAAACAAAAAATCATCGTTAGTATTGTCAAAAACTTGCATATCATCCTCAAAGCACTAACAAAAAAATGCTAGTAGAGTTTTTTGAATATTAATTTCGTTAAAAATTGTCTTCATGTAATAGGTACATAGTAAAAGTTGGAATGAAATTATTCAACATTTCGTTTTTATCATAATATCATTTTCAAGTACGGTTAGTCACAAATCATTTTCCTGTACAAAAAACATACTGACGTAAACTTAAAGGCGAATAAATTTAAGGTAACATTTTACACTTTGTTAAAAAAAGGTTAATAATATAAGGACATGAGTAAAATTTATATTTACGCTATAATAATTTTTTGGCAATATTATGTTGGAATTTCCAGCATTTTTCCAACATTTGATAGTTTTAAGGGATACAACTGATGTCAAATTCGATTGATCAAAATAAAATAATTGAGCATCCTGTAGAACAAAGTAAACCCGCTATCGTCGAAAATGACGAACAAACCGTCACACCTAAAAATAATGCACATGCAAACGTCAACGCTTCCTCACAAAAACAATTATTAGTACTGGCAAAAAAGTTTTCACTTAGCGCTGCATTTTCACCAGAAACCAAACAAGTCCCTTTGGAAGAAAGAGCCAACCGACGAAAGAAACTTGACCAATTAAGAAAACAACAAAATATGGAAGCTATCATTGTACGCGCTGTTCAGTATTGCTCGGATGAGACAATTACTGACAGAGCAGATCAAGACTGGTTTAGCTCTTTTTTAACACTTGCTGAAAGTATTAGTAATAAAAATATGCAGGACTTATGGGCGAAAATTTTAGCCGGTGAAGTATCTCAACCTGGCTCTTTTTCACTAAAAACCTTACAAGCATTTAGAACCATGAGTATTACTGAAGCAAAGCTGCTGGCAAAAGCTTGCAGTGTCGCGATGACTGATGCACGTAAAAAAAATATTCGTGTCATCAGCGGCGCTTATCAAATCCCGAAATTATTCAATTTGTTTAATAAGCAGCGACAACAACGGCTCGACCTTAACCAAGTGGGATTAAGCTACGCTGACATCTTAACTTTGGCCGATAACCACTTACTGTTTGAACAAGAAACAGAAAGCCACTCCTTTGCCAAGGGAGAAAAAATTCAATTTAATTATCATGGTAAACAACTTAGCTTTGTCGCAAAAAAAGCTGATTGCATACTCACTTTTTATAAGTTCACTCCCATTGGCACTGAACTCGCCCACTTAGTTACTGATGATGAAAACGAGCATTATTTAACGCTAATTAAAACGCAACTGGCGGAAAATTTTGCTATCGATACCTAGGAAGTTTACGGCTGAATAACAGGGATAAGATTTTTACTATTGATAACTTAGTTAGATGAATAAATTAGACAGTAAAAAGAATGCGGCTCGCGCATTCTTTTTATAGTAATGACCTTAAATGCCATCACCGTCAGTGTGTAAACCACACTCTCTTTGCATACCAGAGAAACGTGTGTCGCTCTCATCCATACCGGCAGTTAATGGTCGCGTACTATGTACATCGCCCACTGAAACATAACCTTCTTCCCACAGCGGGTGATAAGGTAAATTATTTGCCGTTAAGTATTCATGCACGTCTTTATTGCTCCAATCAATAATCGGGTGTACTTTAAAGCGCCCTCGTAAAATACTGACTACCGATAAACCTTCACGGTGGCTAGATTGTTGGCGACGAACACCAGAAAACCAAGTACCCGCTTGCAACTCACTTAAGCCTCGCTCTAATGGCTCAACTTTGTTACGGCGATTATAAGCTTTCAACGAGTCTTCATCGCCATCCCACTCTTGCCCAAACTTAGCTTGTTGCCATGCCGCACTTTCTTTCGCACTAAACACTTGTAAGTTTAACTTTAAGCGCTCTGTTAGTTGCTCAATAAACTGATAGGTTTCAGGAAACAAATGCCCAGTATCGGTTATTAATACCGGTATATTAGGTTCAATTTTGGTCAGCATATGTAGCATTACCGCAGATTGAATACCGAAACTCGACGATAAAACAAATTGCGCGGGTAAATTTTCCATTGCCCATTCTACGCGTTGGCTTGCCGACTGCTTTTCTAATAATTCGTTCCACTGCTTTAACCAAGGTTCTGGTAACGACGCTGGAAATTTATTACTGATCAGCGGAGGTGTACTCGCTGTAATAATCTTAGTCATGAAAATCCCACTTGCTAACTTTAACTTCATCAACAATACTGACTCGAATCACAAAATCACCAAAAGCCTCGGCTGAGTTACGCTCGCTCACCCAACGGGCAACTAAACTGTCAATCTCTTGTAAAATATCTTCTTCATTAAGGTTTTCTTTATACATTTTAGGTATACGCGTACCGGCAACATTACCACCTAAATGCATATTGTATTTGCCAGGACCTTTACCGACTAACCCAATTTCGGCCAACATGGCGCGTCCACAGCCATTCGGGCAGCCTGTTACTCGTAAAATAATACTTTCATCAGCGACATTATGCTTCGCTAATATAGCTTCGACATCAGTGACCAAACCAGGTAAATATCTTTCCGCTTCAGCCATTGCTAACGGGCAAGTAGGAAAAGCCACGCAGGCCATTGAACTTTTACGCTGTACAGAAACACTATCAGCCATTAAGCCATGTGCGCGTGCTAAGCGTTCAATTTCAGCTTTGTCTTCACTAGCCACACCCGCCACAATTAAATTTTGGTTGGCGGTCATACGAAAATCGCCTTTGTGGATTTTCGCAATTTCAGCCACACCGGTTTTTAATGGCAAATTTGGCTTATCAAGCAGACGTCCATTCTCAATAAACAAGGCTAAATGATGTTTACCATCAAAGCCTTCAGTCCAACCAATACGATCGCCTCGACTGGTGAATTCATAAGGACGACTTTCTGCAAAAGTGATACCGGCACGTTGCTCAACTTCAGCCTTAAAGACTTCAACACCGACACGATCTAAGGTGTATTTTGTTTTCGCATTCTTACGATTAACACGGTTACCCCAATCTCGTTGAGTAGTAACTACTGCACTAGCAACATCTAAAGTTTTAGCTAGCTCAACATAACCAAAATCATCCGCCTTACGTGGATAAGTAGATTTATCGCCATGGGTCATCGCTAAACCACCACCGACCAAAACATTAAAACCAATCAGTTTGCCGTCTTTAGCGATAGCAATAAAATTTAGATCATTAGCATGTACGTCAACATCGTTATGTGGTGGAATAACTACCGTAGTTTTAAATTTACGTGGTAAATAGTTTGGACCTAAAATCGGCTCTACTTCACCGGTTTCTGTCCCACCTTCAATTTTCTCACCATCTAGCCAAATTTCTGCATAAGCGCGTGTTTTAGGTAACAAATGTTCACTGATTTTTTTAGCCCATTCATACGCTTCTTGGTGTAGTTCTGACTCAACTGGATTCGTCGTACAAAGCACATTACGGTTTACATCACCTGCCGTAGCAATAGAGTCAATACCATAATGGTTCAGTGTTTGGTGCATTAACTTAATATTTGGCTTTAACACACCGTGAAACTGAAAGGTTTGACGGGTAGTAATACGAATACTGCCGTAACTAGTTTTTTCACGAGCAAATTGATCAATACCTAACCATTGTGTTGGCGTGATAATGCCACCAGGCATACGAGCACGCAGCATAACATTATGTAGTGGTTCAAGTTTTTGCTTAGCACGCTCATTACGAATATCACGATCATCTTGCTGATACATACCGTGTGTTCTGATCAACTGAAAGTTATCGGCGGTAAAACCACCAGTAACATGATCTTTTAAATCATCGACAATCGTGCCACGTAAGTAATTACTTTCCGCTTTTAACCTTTCATTATCGGCATGTTTTCCTTCGACAATTAAAGGGCCATTTGCTTGATCTTTTTTAGTCAAATCAGTCATTAGTATACATCCTTCTGGTAACGCTTAGCGTTACGTAAATCTTTTAAATAATCACTTGCCTGTTCTGCTGATAATTGGCCTTTATTGGCAATAATAGTTAATAAAGCCGCCTCAACATCTTTTGCCATTCGGCTCATATCTCCACAAACGTAAATATGTGCACCTCGCTCTAACCATGAAAAAACTTCATCAGCATTTTCTAATAATCTATCTTGCACATAAATTTTTTCCGCTTGATCACGAGAAAAGGCTAAATCTATTTTGGTTAACAAGCCTGACTTAAGATAGCCTTGCCATTCAACTTGATAAAGAAAGTCTTGCGTGAACGTTTGGTCACCAAAAAACAACCAATTATCGCCTGTGGCTTCAGTGGCTTCACGTTCTTGCATAAAGGCCCTAAATGGCGCAACACCAGTACCTGGACCGATCATAATCACGGGTGTTTCATTATTGGCTGGTAAACGAAAGTTGTCATTGTGCTCAACAAACACTTTAACTGCACCACCTTCTTCAATACCATTGGCTAAAAATCCAGACGCACCACCCTGACGGTTAGCCTCTTCAGTCTGATACTGCACAAGCCCAACGGTTAAATGCACTTCTTCTTCCGCTTCGCTTTGAGAGGACGCGATAGAATAAAGTCTTGGCGTTATTTTTCGTAACGCATCTATAAATTCTTGAGCATTTAACTTAACTTCATTCGGTAATGGCGCAGATTTAACTACGTCAACGACTTGATGATTAGCGGCATACTCTCGCATCGCACTCTTATCATCTAAAATATTAAGCAAATTAGTCGCTTGTGATTTTTCAGCCCAAAAATTAACAAACTGAATTGAGGTTTGAGTTATTTCAAACTTGGTCTTTAATGCTTCACCAAGTGCTATGCTTTCATCACCTGTAGAGACTTTCTCTTGATCATCAAACCCCAGTTCCGTAATAAGCTCATCTACTAATGCAACAGAGTTCTCAAACCAAACACCTAAGGCATCACCGGCTTGATAAGTTAACCCTGAGTTGCCTAAATCTATTTCAACATGTCGTACATCTTTAGCTGAATCACGACCGGTAATTTTCTGGCTAAGCAATAGTTCAGCAGTATATGGCTTTTGCTTAGTATAAAGTTCTTCTGTGCTGTTCACGCTGGCTAATGCCACTACATTGCTAGCGCTAGCCTCACTACTAAGCAGGGTTTTAACCTGAGTAATAACAGTAGCTGACCAAGTATTAGCTGCCTCATCATAGTCAACATCACAATCCAATCGAGGTGCAATTCTTTTTGCGCCTAATTTTTCTAAATTCAGATCGAAATCTTTACCTGTTTGGCAGAAAAGCTCATAACTGGTATCACCCAGTGCCAAAACACTGTAATTCAAATGTTCAAGTCTAGGCGCTTTCTTTGAAGACAAAAATTCATGTAATGCAATAGCATCGTCTGGTGCTTCACCTTCACCATTTGTACTTGCTACTATCAGTAAGTGAGTAATGTTTTTAATGGCCTTAGGCTTAATCTCTCCCATACTTTTTAATTCAACATTCAAACCTTGAGCACTGGCTTGGGCCGCTAAACTCTTAGCAACACCTTTAGCATTGCCCGTTTGCGAGCCATACAAAATAGTTAAAGTTGTTGGAGCAGCACTTGCAATGGCCGCGGGAACTGTAGCATTAGTAACATTTTCTGCTTTAGCGGCCAAATAGCCACTAGCCCACGCTAATTGAAGTGGAGAAAGATTGTTGATGCTTTGCTGAAAAGATGCCAACTGGTTGGTATCTAGCATTGTTTGGTTTAATTTTTGTGGTTCTGGCGACATCTGGCAATACACCTATTACTAATCAATGACGTCATAATAAACTGATTTACGTTGAAATAAAAAGAATATAAACGGCTTTTTTATGCAAAAATAGAATATAGGGAGATGAACTTATAACATAAAACTCATAGCAGCTACTCACGCTAGCTATATGTCAAAAATGTAATGACTATGACAGTGTTTTTTGGAGGGTATTTTTGATTTAAACAACAGAACAAGGTCAATTTAGACGAAGACATTTAAGTTGCAGTAATACCATTTTGATTAAATTTGTGATCTAATTGGTTTCATTTTTCATACATTGATATCAGTCGTTATGATCACACTTGAATCCATTGATTTTAAATCTCTTATAGCAAAAGAAACTAATGGGC
>NZ_JACGVC010000048.1 GCF_014077005.1 Colwellia sp. MB3u-45
GCCTTGCCTGAAGCGAGATGCGCATTCTACGCACCTGAGTTTTAATGTCAACGTTTTATTTAGATTTTTTAAACTTTCTTTTCAGAAGATTCAAACTCATTTTTAAAACGTTAAGTTAACTTAATTAGCCTAGACTAGATTAGATAACTCATTAAAACCGTTCGTTTGGGTTACCCCTTGGAACTGGAGCGCATTCTAGAGATTTCTGGCTTCACGTCAACACCTAATATCAATTAAATTGCGATTAAATGACTGTTTGCCTTTTAATTAAGCAAGACGTTGTTTTTTCGTTCTAACAAGATGAAATAAGCGCTAAATACTGCTGCTTTTATCTTATATATTTCGCTTCTTATACTTAGATTATACTTAGAAGTAATAAAGCGACTGAGTAATAAATGTGTAAGCATGTTTTATATAAGGTGATTAGCTTTATTTTTCAGGCTCTTTTTTTGATTTAGTCTCTTCTTCTGCTACTTTTTCGGCATCTGTCGCTTTATTTTCACTATGACGGTGAAAGTCAGCATCTTGATCGTCACCCACTACATGCTCTAATTTCAATTTCTTTACTGATCGGATAGTGGTAAATGGTCCTGAACAAGCATAGAAAGCAAATATAATAAGCAGGATATTTTCAGGACTCGATGCAATAACCACAAAGGCGAGCACTATTAATAGTACAACAACAAAATTTACCTTACCTTTCCAGTCAACTTCCTTAAAGCTGTTGTATCTAAAATTACTCACCATTAACAGGCCAAGTATGATGGTAATAATTCCAACAAAATAACCATAGTCTTGACCGTTAACTTTATATTCGCTACCAACCCAAATAAGGCTAGCAACAACGCCTGCGGCGGCTGGGCTAGCTAAGCCTTGAAAATAGCGTTTGTCGGCGATGCCAACTTGGGTATTAAAGCGTGAAAGACGCAATGCGGCACAAGCAACATAAACAAATGCGGCTAACCAACCAAACTTGCCAAAACTTGAAAGCGCCCAATTATATGCTACTATTCCTGGTGCTATGCCAAATGACAACATATCAGCCATACTGTCATATTCTGCGCCAAACTCACTTTGAGTATTAGTCATTCGTGCAACTCGGCCATCTAAACCATCGAAAATCATCGCAATAAAGATAGCAACCGCGGCACTAATAAAATGCCCATTCATTGATGATATAACGGCATAAAAGCCAGAAAACAATCCTGCAGTGGTTAATAAGTTGGGTAAAAGATAAATGCCACGAGTTTGTAGCGAATCGTCATTATGTTTGTCTGGCATAAGTAAAACCGAAATACGTTAATATGAATAGAGAGCTCTAATCTAGCATAAGTTTAATTATTAACGGTAGCTGTAGTACCCATGAATGATTAATAAAACTAGCAAACATTTGTAAACTGGTCTTGGTGTTGTTATAAAACATTATAGTGATTACAGAATAGTCGCCAGTGACTATTGTTTTAGCTCATTATGCTAATAATAAGGAAATTAAGTATTAACTTATGGATAGGTATCAATATGCACATTAAAATCTTGTCATTCTGTTTAGTCACATTAGTGTATTTTGATGTCTTTGCAGCTGAAAAAATGACGGTTTATCGTTGGTTCGACGAACATAATGTCGTTCATTTTAGTCAACATCAGCCTGACCGAGATGACTATATCGAAATTAGTATGTCAAATAATAAAAAATCTTCCGTCATTACTGATGAAGCGAGTAGTGATGAAGCGAGTAGTGATGAAGCTTTAAAATTACAAAATAATACTTTGGGTGATAGTAGCGAGAAAAGTAATGTTAACCATGAGCTTAATGATGAGAAGTGTTTAACTGCTCGCGAAAATATAACAACATTAGCCAATTTTGATACAATTCAATATAAAAATGGGCAAGGTAGTGTAGAGATATTAACGGCATTAGAAAAACAGCAACAGTTAACGATGAATAAAAAACAGGCTGAAGTTTACTGTACTGATTAAATCAGTAAACATTGTCAGCCTGCATCTAGGGTATATTAGCTTACGATAACGCCACTAAGCTTTAACGGTGAAATTCAAATTATTATCAACAAGCTCGACAAATATATGATCACCAGCGGAAAATTCGTTAGCCAATAATTTATGTGCTAAAGGGTTTTCAATTTCTTGCTGGATAGAGCGTTTTAAAGGTCTAGCACCAAAAATTGGATCAAAGCCCGCCGCCGCAACAAAAGATAATGCTGCTTCCGATAATGTCATGGTGATATCGCGTTCTTCTAATCGCTTAGTTAAGGCCGATATTTGAATACTCGCGATACTTTTAATTTGCTCAGCAAGTAAAGGATGAAACACTACGGTTTCATCGACCCGATTAATAAACTCTGGCTTGAAGTGATTACCAAGTTCTGCTATTACCCGAGCTTTCATTTGCGGATATTGGCTGTCATCAACATATTCCTGAATAATATCTGAGCCAATGTTGGAGGTCATAATAATAACCGTATTTTTAAAGTCGACCGTACGCCCTTGCCCATCAGTTAAGCGTCCGTCATCTAATACTTGTAGTAAAATATTAAAAACGTCAGGATGCGCTTTTTCAATTTCATCAAGTAAAATAACAGAATAGGGTTTACGTCTCACCGCTTCAGTTAAATAGCCACCTTCCTCATAACCGACATAACCTGGAGGCGCTCCCACTAAACGTGCAACAGAGTGTTTCTCCATAAACTCTGACATATCAACTCGCACCAATGAATCTTCACTATCAAAAAGAAAGTGGGCTAAAGCTTTAGTTAATTCTGTTTTACCTACACCAGTAGGGCCAAGAAATAGGAATGAGCCTATGGGTTGATCTGGGTCTGCCAAACCTGCCCTTGAGCGACGAATAGCATTTGATACTGAAACTACCGCTTCTGATTGCCCAATAACGCGTTTGTGCAGGTTATCTTCCATTTGCAATAATTTGTCACATTCACCTTCGAGCATTTTTGCAACCGGAATTCCGGTAGCTCGGCTTAACACGTCAGCTATTTCTACGTCAGTCACTTTGTTTCGCAGCAAGGTCATTTCTTGCATTTCTGCTTGGCTAGCAAGATCTAGCTGTTTTTCAAGATCAGGGATGCGACTATATTGTAACTCGGCCATGGTATTAAGATCGCCTACGCGACGAGCCGCTTCAAGTTCAATACGAGCATGCTCTAAATCAGTTTTAATCGCTTGTGTACCATGTAGTGCGGCTTTTTCGGTTTTCCAGACTTCATCCAACTCGTCATAACTGACTTGGCAAGTGGCGATTTCATCCGAGATGAGGTCCAAACGTTTTTTAGAGGCCGGATCAGAATCTTTTGATAAAGCCCTTTGTTCCAATTTCAGTTGGATTAAACGCCTTTCTAATCGGTCTAAGTTCTCTGGCTTAGAATCCATTTGCATACGAATACTAGAAGCCGCTTCATCAATAAGATCGATAGCTTTGTCGGGTAATTGACGATCGCTAACATAGCGATGAGATAAGGTTGCTGCGGCAACAATAGCGGGATCTGTTATTTCAACATTATGATGGAGTTCGTAGCGTTCTTTAAGACCACGTAATATAGCAATGGTATCTTCAACACTGGGTTCATCTACTATAATTTTCTGAAATCGACGTTCCAATGCCGCATCTTTTTCAATATATTGGCGATATTCATCTAATGTAGTAGCGCCAACACAATGCAAATCACCGCGTGCTAACGCTGGCTTTAACATATTACCGGCGTCCATAGCACCGTCACCTTTACCCGCGCCAACCATAGTGTGTAGTTCATCAATAAATAAGATGACTTGCCCTTCTAACTGGCTTAATTCACTGAGTACCGCTTTAAGACGTTCTTCAAATTCTCCACGATATTTAGCGCCGGCAACGAGTGCGCCCATATCAAGTGACAATACGCGTTTATTTCGGATACCTTCTGGTACTTCATGATCGACAATGCGTTGAGCTAGGCCTTCAACAATCGCGGTTTTACCAACGCCTGGCTGACCAATTAATACCGGATTATTTTTAGTGCGGCGCTGTAATACCTGAATGGTACGCCTGATTTCATCATCGCGACCAATAACTGGATCTAACTTTCCTTGCTCTGCTAGTTCGGTTAGATCAATAGTGTATTTATCCAATGCTTGACGCACTTCTTCGGCGTTAGCATCATCAACATTCTTACCGCCACGAATATGAACTATCGCGTCTTGTATACGTTGTTCACTCGCCCCTAAGCCTTTAAGAATTTGACCTAACTTACCTTTATCTTGTAACGCCGCTAGCATAAATATTTCTGAGGAGATAAATTTGTCGCCATGCTTTTGGGCAAATTTATCACAAAGGTTTAAAATATTACCCATGGCAGACGATAGCTGCACTTCACCGCCTGTGCCCGACACATGTGCTAATTCTTCGAGAGCCACTTCAACTTGCGATCTTAACGTTCGCACATTGATACCGGCACTTTTTAATAAAGGGATAATACTGCTGGCGTTTTGATTTAATAACGCAAGCATTAGATGTATTGGCTCGATAAATTGATGATCTTTACCTAATGCGATGGATTGTGCATCAGATATTGCTACTTGAAAAGCCTGGGTAAATTTTTCTAAACGCATTAATGTTCTCCTAGTGCCATGTTACTGGGCTTACAGTTTAGTTATCTATGTTATAAGGACACCAAGGAGGGTTTTCAAGAAAAGAGTCGCTAAAACTTTGACCTAAATCAACAGAACACTTTTAAATAATCACCTTATTTATAAGGGATAATTTTTACTAGAGTGAATGTATAGATATAACGCTAGCCATACGCCCGGTTTTTCCGTCTCTGCGATAAGAATAATACTTAGCACTATGCTTATAAGTACAGTCTGCAATTTTAGTGATCTTGGTAACCCCTAATGCCAAGAGTTGTAACTCGGCGATTAACTGCAAATTGGCCAGAAACTTTACCTCTGTTCTGCCATTATTTAAAAATGGCACAGGTTTGAAAGCAGATTCAAATTTTACTGACATTTGACAGAATGCCTGTTTTACCTCTGGGCCAACTTCAAAAGCTTGAGGACCAACACAAGGGCCCATCCATGCGAAAATCTCATCGGCCGCACTATGCATTTTTCTAATGGTACGTTCGATTATATTTGCGGCTAGTGGTCGCCAACCTGCATGAATGGCCGCAATTTCGCTACCATCTTTATTTGATAACAAAATAGGTAAACAGTCGGCGGTCATTATGGCTAAAGCGATGTGCTGACTATGTGTTATCGCAGCATCAGCGACAATAGGCGTATTTTGATGTTTGTCAACAACAACGACATTATTACCATGAACTTGCTCTAACCATTGAATTTTTGTCATGCTTGGCAGGTAATCAAGTAACAAGCTTCTATTTCGGGCCACAGTATTGGGACAATCTCCCACATGATCGCCTAGATTAAAAGCATCAAACTCGGCTTGGAATTTTTCTGTGTGAGTACTATTTGATAATAAATGCGCTGAATGTTTAGATAATTGATCTTTACTAGGCATTAAGCGAGTAGTAGCAAAGGCCAACACACCTTCTGTTGGCCATTTAATACATTGTAAGTTATTAGATAAGTTAGTAATCACTATCAGTAAGATGGATTTTGGTATCTTTACGCAACATATCAGCTAACGCCACCATATCTTCAGGTACATCAGCATGCCAAGTCATTTGCACACCTGTTATCGGATGATATAAAGATAACATTGCCGCGTGTAAGGCTTGGCGCTTAAATTGTTGTAACATTTCTCGTAACTCTTCAGAGGCATTTTTTGGAGGACGCGGACGGCCGCCATATACGGGATCACCCGCCAGTGCATGAGTAATATGAGCCATATGAACACGAATTTGATGAGTTCGACCCGTTTCTAAACGCAAGCGTAAACGGGTATGTAACCTGAACTTTTCCATCACACGATAATGTGTTACCGAAGGGCGACCTGAAAAAGTAACCGCCATATGGGTACGTTTTGTAGCGTGACGACCAATAGGCTGATCAACCAAACCACCTGCGGTCATAATACCACTGGCAATAGCTTCGTATTCACGGGTAATTTCACGCGCTTGTAGTGATTCAACCAGATTAGTTTGAGCAGCAATTGTTTTTGCCACCACCATTAATCCCGTAGTATCTTTATCTAAACGATGAACAATACCAGCACGAGGTACAACATCTAACTGCGGGCAGTGATGTAGTAAGGCATTTAAAACTGTGCCATCAGGGTTACCTGCGCCAGGATGTACGACAAAGCCCGCAGGCTTGTTGATGACTAAAATATCATCGTCTTCGTACACTATGTTTAAAGGTAGATCTTGTGCTTGAAAGCGTACTTCGCTCTCAACTTGTGTATCAATGGCTACTTCTTCACCACCAAACATTTTTTCTCGTGGTCTATCGACAACTAGGCCGTCAACCGTAATATGACCGGCTAAAATCCATTCTTTTAACCGTGAACGTGAATAATCAGGGAACATTACAGCCAAAGTCTGGTCGAAACGTTTACCTAAGCATGATTCGGGAACCGTATCCCGGTGTTGAATTATCTCAGCCATCAAACTCTCTATTAATTAGCACTGTGCAAGGCAGGATTGCTAGGTTAGAATGCTATAGCTTATTTTACCTCTTTGCTAAAGCAATTACATTAAGTAATTATAGTGAGGAGGATATTTATTTTAACTAAAACAAAGTAGTGATATTGAAGTCTATGGAAAAAGTGACAATAAAAATAATGTGCCTTGCGCTAGTGTTAGCATTAACAGGCTGTTCAGGAACAAGTGAAAGAGATATTAAGAAGGTGCCAGATAAGTCAGCTCAAGCATTATTCTCTGATGCTAGAGCATCGCTTGATAATGGCTTATATCAAAAAGCGATCCAAATTTTATCTGCGATAGATTCTCGATTTCCTTATGGGCCAATCTCTCATCAAGTACAATTAGATTTAATTTATGCTTATTACAAAAGCGGTGATGCTGCGCAAGGATTGGCACTTACCGACAGATTTTTACGATTAAACCCAGCGCATTCAAACTTAGACTATGTCTATTATATGCGTGCATTAATCAATGTTGCTACCCAAGAAAATTTATTCCAAAATTTAGCAGGAATAGACCGTTCAGACCGTGATCCTACGGCGGCGCACGCTGCATTCAATGATTTAAAAATAGTATTAGAGAAGTATCCTAACAGTAAATATGCTGCAGACTCTCGCCAACGTATGATTGCCATTAAATCACGCCTAGCAAAATATGAGTTATCGGTTGCGCGCTATTACTTAAAGCGTGAAGCCTATGTTTCTTCTGCTAACCGAGGAAAATATATTGTTGAATATTTTTCTCCTAGCCCAGAAACAGAAGAAGCATTAGAAATTATGATTGTCTGTTATGGCAAGTTAGGCTTGAATGATTTACAGATTAATGCCAAACAAGTTTTAGCGGCAAATTATCCTAACAATCCACGAGTTGCTAAGTAACGCTTTAGTTTCTATGAAGATCGTCGTTCTTGCGCATTCAGGTGATCACGACATACCGTTCATCGAGCGTATAGGGATTTACTAGTGTCTCGAAAGACAGGATGTTTGAGAGAAAGGCCTGAACATAAAATACCAGCTTAGTGCTGGTATTTTTTTAACAGGTTAACGCTAGATAGCTTCTTCGTCTTCTTCTCCCGTACGAATTCGTATCACCCTTTCAACAGCCGTTATAAAAATTTTACCGTCACCAATTTTTCCTGTTTGTGCTGTTTCTAAAATGGTGTTAACACAGCGATCAACATCTTCTGTCTTCACGACTATTTCCAATTTTACTTTTGGCAAAAAATCCACCATATATTCTGCGCCACGATAAAGCTCTGTATGCCCTTTTTGACGTCCAAAGCCTTTAACTTCTGATACTGTCATTCCCGTCACACCAATTTCGCCTAGTGCTTCACGTACATCATCCATTTTAAATGGTTTAATTATCGCTTCTATCTTTTTCATTTTACAGCCTATAGGTTGATTTACGCGTCAGCATTTTACTGATAATTATTATTATCTACATCACAACTGAATATCAAGTAATTGTACACAGAATTAACTTATACCTATAGTGCAAAAATTCTAATTGAAGATAGACTTTGTTACACTAAAGCTACCTGCTGGCATAAGTCAGCTTAAAAGTAACATGCCACATACTCCAGAAGGAAATATCATGAGCGCCCAGGCAATAATCAATGAAATGAAAGTATTACCTGAAATTGATGCTGCGTTTGAAATTGAACGTCGAGTTAATTTTATCAAAAAAAAATTAATACAATCGGGGCTTAAATCTCTTGTTTTAGGGATAAGTGGTGGCGTTGATTCCTCTACTTGCGGGCGTTTAGCTCAACTCGCTATTGACGCTTTGAATAACGAAAACGCTGAAAATCAACCGCCATATAAGTTTATTGCGATAAGACTTCCCTTTGATGTACAAGCAGATGAAGATGACGCTCAGCTTGCACTTGAGTTTATAAAACCTAATCATAGTCTAACCACTAATATCTTTGCAGGCACAGAGGGTATACATACTGAAACCATCCGGGCATTACAAGCGGCTGATCTTTTAACCGCCAATGCTGCACAAGTAGATTTTTCCAAAGGTAATGTCAAAGCTCGTACTCGCATGGTAATGCAATATCATATTGCTGGCATATTAGGCGCTTTGGTACTAGGCACAGACCACTCAGCAGAAAACATTACCGGTTTTTTTACAAAATGGGGTGATGGGGCTTGCGATTTAGCACCTTTATTTGGCTTATCTAAACGTCAAGTGAAGCAGCTTGCCAGCAGTTTAGGTGCTCCTGCTCAGTTAATCGATAAAGCGCCAACCGCTGATTTAGAAGAGCTAGCGCCAAGTAAAACAGATGAAGATGCGTTAGGACTAAGTTACGACCAATTAGATGATTTTTTAGAAGGTAAGAACACAGATAAATTAGTCGAAGAAAAAATAATTGCTATCTATATGAAAACGCAGCATAAGCGCTCAGAAATTCCAACAATATATGAAAGTTAATTAATTTAGTTTGGTAAATTACAATATTTTTGACTATACCTAGCACTGAAAAGGTTATTCAACTAAGGAATGGTTGTAGTGTCAAAATATAATGGATTTACGATTATCGAAACTATGGTTGGGTTAGCTATAATGCTAAGTTTGCTTTCCATTGGTGTTCCTAACCTAAATAACTTCATTGTTTACACCCGCGTAGACAATGAAATATCTACCCTGCATCGTCTGATTTTAATTACTCGAAATAGCGCCTTAAGCAATAACACTGGCGTAACTTTATGCCCGTTAAATAGCCAAGGAAGATGTAAAAACTTATGGCACCAAGAGCTGAGTGTATTTACTGACATTAACAATAATAAAGTATATGAGCCGGCACTGGATGAACAACTGATCGCTCAAAAAGGCGCAATAAAAGCTGGAGATAAACTACAATATGGCAAAACACGTATTGGCTTAACCTATGCTCCAACAGGGCATTTATTAGGCTGGGGACAGAACGCTACATTTAGTTATTGCCCTAAGTACCATAATGATAAAAACCGAGGTATTGTTGTAAGAAATTCAGGTAGAGCCTATGTTAGCGCAGCCAATAAAACTAACGGCAAGAATGTCAGGCGCACAGGAGTTAAAATAAAATGTTTTTAATTAACTGTTTTTTTGTCTACTTTTTTTAATGTTGATTATTATATTATGATGGGTGTAATATGCATTATTTTAATACCCGCTCAGTGGTATTTAATCCTTGTGTATACCTTATCAAGTTAACAATAGACGGAATTTACGACATAGCGATTAGCTGCTCTCAAGCTAAAATAATAGAACAGTAAAACACTCGCTTTATCAAGTAGGTGAGAAAAGTGAATATCCCTGCTATCAAGGCTATGATTAGCGCCGATGATTTAAACAAACTTTCCTAGCTGAGCTTAAGCAACAATGTTATAAGTAAAACATTAATCTTCACTAAAGTTGTCCTTGTGTCTAAGTTACCTATTAAAAAATCTCAACATAAAAAATTAATCAAAGGCTTTACTATTGTTGAGTTACTTATTGGCATTGCTATTATTGGAATATTAACAGCCATTGCTGGCCCCAGTTTAGGTCAGTTTATAGTAAAATTAAGAGTTGATAGTGAAATAAGTGAAATTCATCGCTTGGTATTAACAGCAAGAAACAGTGCTATCAATAGTGGTAAAAATGTCACCCTTTGCCCGTTAAACGGCACAACTTGCAGCGACAACTGGCAAAATGAATTAAGTGTCTTTATCAATAGTGCAAGTACCTTAGTCAACAATAAGACTTATGACAGCGTAAATGAAGAGTTGGTTAAAGTTAAAGGGAAAATTGCTAGCGGTGACACGTTAACATTCAGTCAAGGTCTTATTATTTTTGCGCCAACGGGCCGGTTAGTCTCTGGGGGTAATAGCAACTTTAGTTATTGCCCTAAAAGTAATAGTAATTTATCGCGTGGTGTAGAAATATCTCTGTCAGGTCGGGTATATACGACTGCTGATGCCGACAATGACGGTAAAGATGAAAATAGAAAGGGTATTGAAGTTTCTTGTAGTTAATATATGCCCAACAACTACTGGGCACAGTTATAAAATAAAATCACTTTCACTTTTCACTGAGCAATATTATTTAGGCGAACAGACTATTAACGAGGTTGTGCGTCAAATAGCTGATTCGCTTTGACAGAGTTAAACTTAGCCTTTAACAACACACACTCAAATGCCCGATACACTTGCTGCCTCTCTTTAGAAAAAGGTGTTGGAACTTTGCGATTAGCTAGGGTATCAATAAGTTTATTGACCTGACTTTCTTTCACGCTAGCAAAGTAAATCAACTGCTTACCACCAACCAATTCGATATGGCATTTAACGTCAACCTTGTACTTTTTTACCACTATATTAGCTGCAGCCACATTGAAAATTACATGAGTCAATAGTAGTAAAGTAACCACAAATATTATATTTTTCATTTTATTGCTCCCAACAGACATCGGCCGGTAATTTTTGTCCGGTGTTGCTAACAGATAACACCTGACAGTTACTGTCATTTGATTTTTGCGGTTCAAGTGCTTTTGCCGTTAACACAAAACCTCCGTTTGCCAGAGTTGCATCAATACTATAGTAAGAATTTTCAGTAATAAAGGGGTCATTACCTAGGCCTAACGCTGTCATATCAGCGGTGTACGCTCTTGTATCAACATAAAATTGCTCTTGCATATTTGCTATTCTTAATAATTCTCGCTGAGCTTCTGTGCGGTTTGAGCGCGCAACAAAGTCAGTATATGACGGAATCGCTATAGCCGCTAGAATCGAAACGATAGCAACTGCGATTAACAACTCGATTAATGTAAAGCCATTAAGTGCTTTAATTTTTGACATTATGCCCCTTCCTTAATGTACAAATAAGTTCGCATGGTCTGCAGTTTAAAGGGTGTAATGACTACCTCTCTGCCAACAATGATATTGCCAATAGTGTCGCCGTTAGCGTCAGGTACTACAATTAACGTTGGCGCACCTAAAAACTGCTCACTTATTTTGATACTTCTGACGGCGTCGTCGGGTGGCACATCATCCGGTGGCACATCATCATTTATCTTCCAATTATAAACCGCAGTACCTAATGCAAGGTCGACTGCATATAATAATCCGGTACCATTAGGTTGTTCACAGTAGACAAGGTTAGGATCTAAATTAGGTGGAATAAAAGTCGTAAAATAAACTACACCGTTGATAACAATAGCTTCAGCCGTACTTTTTTCACCCGTGTCTTCAAGGTTTAGGTTTATAAACCAACCCGATTTCTTGCTAACATCTCTTGCTAATTCATTGCGCTTTGCAAGTGTTAGCGTTTGATCAAAAGGATTATCGGTATAATTATATAAATCACTTTTCAACTGTGCCACAGGTTTTTTTGGCTCGACTATATTATAAAAAGACTTAGTTTTAATATGTTGATCTTTAATCATAAAGAATCTGTCATTAGTATCTGTACCTAATGGGTTTGATCTGTCACCACTACCAATAAGTACCGCGTCATAAGGTTTTTCTTGATGATGAAAAATAGCTGTTTCACCATCAAGATCTGTGACTTTTGTTTCAATTGTTTCACTGATAAAGGTACGAACGATAGATGGTTCATTAAAAAAGCGTAAATCATCAGTGGTGTTGGTTACTCCACCTAGCTCTGCTAACTTAAAGACCGACCATGGATCCTCACTGTCAGCGGGATTAGCGCTAGGCATATCAACACGCCAAACATTGCCTCCCGTGTCACCTGTGTATAATCGATCAGTTAAACCATCGCCATCACTGTCTAATATGGCAATACTTGATGGAATACTGTCTATTCCAGGGAATACCGTATCACCACCAGCAGGAGCCATACTCCATTTTAATACGCCGGTTTTAGCATCGATCATATAAACAGCGTTGCCCTTAGCATAAGTAATTACTGTCGTATTTGAATCGTTTACCACATCATAACCACCACCGAAAAACAATACGGGTGCCGCAACCGCACTATTACCAGAGCCTGAAATATTTAGCTTAGAATAACCCAGTTTTGGCTGAGACCATGATTGCCCTAACCGGCCAAATCCTGTGGTAGAGGCATCAATATGCCAAAGTTTACTTGGGGAACTTGGGGTACTAATATCTAGTGCGTAATATGAAGTTCCTCCACGTCGTAAGCCAAAGAATACCCACACTTTATCGGTACCATTTATAACACCGTCACCATTATTATCCTCTACGTATGACGTTATGTTGCCATCGACACCATAAACTTTCTCTGCTGTTGAATAGTTTTCTCTTAATGGCTTAATATTTTTAAAAAACTCTTTTGGCATAAAGGCCCAGCTTTCATCTACGCTATCACCTTTATCCTCAAACATATGAAGTGCACCGGCATTAGTGCCGATAAGAATTCGAATGCTATCGCCATAATTAACCACTAACGGCTTAGAGTGTAATGGATCACCAAAAACATCTGGTCGCATGATGGGTATAGAGCCATCAGGTAATTCAATATTATCGACATTCTCTCCCTTGGCCCAACGTAAATAAGTGCCAACCTCATTCTCATTTACATCTAGTGCCGTTGCCAGTTCAGCGCTGCCACCAAATGATGTTTCAGCTGAAGTCTGTGTTAACAAAGCTAAAGCGTCACTGCTACCAATATCACTATAAATTATCCGGTTGGTTTTATTACGTAACATTTCAGCTACGCCACCTTTTGTTACAGCAGCACCATCTTTAGCGTTATCTGCTGACCAAAAGCTTGTAACGTCTTCAGAAAATTGACCGCTATTAAGATCCAGTGCTGAATTGCCATGTTTACCTATTTGATTGCTACTAACTACTTTATATTTTTTAAGGTTACCTTGCCAACGTGGTCCATTTTCAGGCTGAAACATCGCATAATAAACAGAGTTTAAGGTCTCTGTACGGTCGAAATTGTTGGCAGCAACAGATGCTGAGGTTAAGCTGTCATTACTAGGTTCTAAATCTTCTAAAGCACCAACTAAAGCAGCGGTTAATTGAGCACTATCTGTTGCATAAAAATATTTCCCACCGCCAAGCGCTGCTGTTTCCTTGAGTAAAGGTTCGGCATTAGCAGAACCTTCACTAAAACCAATAGTGTAAATATCAGCTGTTTGCTTACCGGTTAACTCGGTATTAAGGTCACGACTACTCATCCACTCAGCTAAGCCTGCTAAATAATTGTTCTGCTGGTAGCCTGCCGAATTTTCGTAACTGTATTTACTACCTGAGAAGTTAATGGTTTCACCATCTTCTACCGTAGATAAACTTTCAATACTACTATCAGCATGATGATCATATTGTGGTTCACCATCAGTGATCAAAATAACATAGACTTTGTCGCTACAACCTGAAAAGGGTGAAACGTATTTACCCGATGATTCAATTGAGGTATCTCTTGGGGGGTTATTTTTTTTGTATCCCTGAGAGTCTACATCGATATCATCCTTTCCATACTTAACACTATCACCAGAAAAGTAGCGAGAGGCTTCATATAAAGTTTCACATAATGGCGTGCTACCCTGAGCGGAAACTTGATTATTAACCAGATTTAATATTGTAGTTTCATTAGTTTCAGTCATTTCCCTGATACCAGCAACAATGCGGCCGCCATTGCCACTAGATGATCTATCGCCAAAATTATAATTAAAAACTTGCAGACCAAAATCGATCGACGGTGCAGAAGTAATAACATCATTAATACTTTCTTTAGCCATCTCCATTCGGGTTCGCTGTTCTTCTTGAGTATTATCACCGTAATACCAGCGTAAGTAATTTTCAGTATACAGCGTAACTACTTTACCGCTCCAATCGACATCTGAGCTGTCTATGTCATCGGTAAAGTAGACAGGATTATTCTTACTACCTAAATAATTAACCGGAAAGCCTGACTCAAAATCAGTGGCATTACCTGTATTACTATTTAAAACATCATCTTCACAATCTACTACACTGATATTACGACCACTTTCGCTTGAAAGATTTTTCCATTCTTTGGTTTTATTTTTATACCGTCGAATATGCGCGGTATAAAAACCTTTATTCGCTAATGATGATTTAGCACTGCTACAACCATTTAAAGATGCTAAAAAGCGTCGCTTATCTGGCTCTGAGGAATTATCTGGCTTAGGGATCTCATCACCTTTGTTATAATATAAATGTTCGCTTGAGAATTTTGTTGTATTAGCGATTGCAGGGTAGTTCTCGGCTGAATTATATCTAATTTTAACGGTTTCTTCTGTATTCATGCTACCAGAATCATCAAGGATAATAAGCACTTGTATTTTTGATGCAGCGACTTTAACCGTTTCGTTAACGTACAACTCAATATCTTCACTATATGATAGAGTTGATGTTAATACTAATAGGCTTATGGCAAAAAATCTTTTCACGTTATTAACTCCTGTATTTAGCTTAAACACCGATAAATTCATCGTAAAAGTTGCTGAACAACCCCAGTATTTACTTCAACTTCATTGGTGTTTTTTCGGCCATATTTTCGCACTACTTGCACGCGTAAGACATTGCAAGTAAATATTTGCACTGAAGAGGCAGATTTGGAGTGGGAACAATCAGGTTCTAGCTCAAGATCATTGTTGGCAACATTAAGACTTGCGGTGGTATCACTATCGGTATTGGTAATATTTAAACTATCTGTAACATTACCAAAATCCTCATCTTGAAATCGCACGATAGCAGCAGCAAATTTATTATTTCCTGAGTCAGCATTAATTTGCCTGAACATCACCTCATCGCTAGCACTTATCGCTTCTTGTGTGGCAACCACTTTTTCTTCACTAGCACCTGACATTTTCATATCTGATGTGGAATTTTGCATCAAGGCACCAGCAACAGCGGTTAAGGCAACAAGAAATACCAAAGCCACAATCAATACCACACCTTTTTGGCGATTAAATAATTGTCTATTGGCTATCAAATTGTCAGCATAATTTTTTTGCTTTACTTTTTGTTTTACCATGAGTCGACTCCCGCATTGTATAAAGTTACCGTAGAGTTAAATAATAATCGACGATAATTGTCATTAAACGTAACAGGAAAATCACCTAAATTATAAGTATTAGTATTAGTATATTTGTTATCAGGAAGAATGCTACGCGCTAGTACATAAATACGTATGGCTAAAATTCTATTATTATTGCCGTTATCCCATTGGGTAGAGGTCATATTATCTGCTGATAGAAAAGCATCAACAATGCCATACCCAGCACTACCTGGAGCGTCAGTGTCAATACCATACATAAAGCGGATCATTTCAATGCCATCAATGATAGCGTCGAAAGCCATATTGGTTGTTAAGCGCCTTTGCATTAAACTGGGCACAGTATTATTGCCTTGGGCTTCTTCCCTAATATAATAAATATGATGCTGGTACTCCCAAACTTGGCTATTTGAGACCGTTGGTATATTGGTACCAGTAAATATTTCTGCTTCACTTATGTTTGAAATAATATAGTAATTATTGCTGGTGCTTGCTGTTAGAGGTTGAGAAATAGCGCGTTTTATTTGGATAATATCAGACGTTATTTTTGCATCATCAATACAGCCCATTAGGGAACTATTGGTTACTGTTTTACCCCAAAGCGTTCTAAAATGCCCAACAGCATTTGGAAAAGTGCCATTATTTAAACCTTCGCCAACACATTCGTTACCTGGGGCGTCATCTGGTGATGCAGTTAACATTGATCGGTCTAACGTGCCACTGTAATCACCCCAAAAGTTTTGTCTGAGCAAATCATCACTAAGAACACTTAAAGCAAAACGGCCATTCTCTTGTAACTCTCCATAAGTTGCTGTTTCTTTTGTGGTAGTTTTCATGCCAACAAAAACGCTGAGGATGCCGGCAAAAAGTGCTAAACCGACGGCCAAGGAGATAAATATTTCTATTAAGGTATAACCACGTTGACTATTCATATTAATTTATAAATGCCTTAACAATAACTTGCCGTCTTTTATTACCAGCTGTACCGCAATTGTCTTTTGCCGCGTCAGCTATTTCGGTGCGCCCTTCCCAGCTCACCACTACAGTTACTGCATTCAATGCCTGACTTATACATCCCCTAACACCGGTTAAGCCCGCTTGATTATTACCGTCATTAACAACATCAGCTCCCATAAGGGACATTTCCCATTCATATTGATCATTAATAACCATTTCTGCCGGTGTACAGAGGCTATCAAGCTTATAACAACGATTGGCCGGTAATGAATTAAGTGTTTCGCCGTAATCGGTAGCCGCATACTCGGCTAATGTAGTGGTATTATTACTCCGCATACGCTCGACTATGTCTTGCGCTAACGCAGATGCAACAGAGCGTTGCATCGCATCGAAGCTACCTTTTTTAGCCGAAGCTTGCATAGCTACTGCACCTAAAATACCTGTCACTAAAATAAAAACGGCGACTAACACTTCAATAAATGTCAGGCCTTTATTTAAAGAAGGCTTTTGAAATGAGGAATAGGAAAATGAGTTACTCAATATTTAATCTCCCTTTAAATAAGAATAAGCGAACAACAGATGTTGTTACTATAGCTGAAAAATTTAACCGATTGAAATAGATAATTTTATACGAAGAAATACGCAGGTAGAGATCGGGGGAATCACTACTAATTAGACCATCATATGTGTTAAAAATCACATTGGTGAACTGCATTAACTCATACCTTAAATTATTATTACGAGTATTTTTCCTTGTTTTTAAACACTACACTACTCGTAAATTAAAATTTAGTATCATAAATAATCATTGAAATTAAAAAAGTAACTAAAAAATCAGCTGACAGAGTAAGTGAAAAAGTAAGTGAAAAATTAAATGATAATTAATTTAAAACTATCTACACATTACCACTGTAAAATATATTCTAAGACTAGCGTAATTCTATCGGTACCGCAAATACAGTATTCTCCGCTCTGCCTGGGTATTCAATCACCTCTTTACCACCCAGAGATTTAAGCGCCTCTATAACTTGCTTAACCAAAATTGCAGGTGCTGAGGCTCCAGCTGTAACTCCCACTTTTTCAATACCCTCTAACCACGAAACATCAATGTCATCTGCTGTATCAATCAAATAGGATTTGGTGCCTATTTTCTCTGCTAACTCCCGCAGACGATTAGAATTAGAGCTATTTTTAGCACCAACCACCAGCATTAATTGCACGTGCTCTGCAATAGATCGCACCGCGTCTTGACGATTTTGTGTCGCATAACAAATGTCATCTTTACGCGGCCCTTGAATCAAAGGAAACTTATTTCTTAGGGCATCGATAACATCACTGGTGTCATCAACTGATAATGTTGTTTGGCTGCAATAATAGAGTTTTTCTGGATTTTTTATTTCAAGTGTTGCCACATCTTCAGTAGATTCAACTAAATAAATACCACCTTGAGTGCTTTCATATTGCCCCATGGTGCCTTCTACCTCTGGGTGACCCGCATGTCCGATAAGAATACATTCAATATTTTTTCGACTCGTGCGTGATACTTCCATGTGAACTTTAGTGACCAAAGGACAGGTGGCATCGAAGACTTTTAAGCCACGATTTTTCGCTTCGTTGCGCACAGCTTTTGACACACCATGAGCGCTAAATATTACCGTACTGTCGTCAGGCACTTCGTTGAGCTCATCAACAAATACCGCGCCACGTTCTTTTAAGCCATTAACCACAAACTTGTTATGCACCACTTCATGACGCACATAAATAGGCGCTTCAAATAAATCGAGCGCTCTATCAACGATACTGATCGCCCGGTCAACACCGGCACAAAAACCTCGAGGGTTAGCTAAAATAATTTCCATAACATTCTCATTATTGCTGAACTGATTAACTGATCAATTTAGGTAATTTAGGTAACTTCAACAACGTCAATAACAAAAGTAACGTCTTGTCCGGCTAGCGGATGATTGAAATCGATAGTGACTGAACTGCCTGAGACATCTTTTATCATGCCAGGTAACTCGCCGCCTGGTTGACTAAAAGTAATAATATTACCTACTTTTGCTGGAGCGTCTTCATTAAACTTACTGATATCCATGTAATGAATATTCTCAGGTAAAGGCTCACCAAATGCGTCAATAGCGGCTAAGGTAAACTCTTTACTCTCACCAGCTGACATGCCCGTAAGTTGCGCCTCGAACGCTGGTGAAATACTGGTATCACCCATAATTATTTTTGCTGGCTTTTTGTTAACCTTAGTACTATCTGCTGCAGAGCCGTCAGATAGCTTCATAGTAATGTGTGCAATAATTTGTGAAGAAGCCGTTACTAAATTTGTCATATAAATATCTCTTTAAGTCTTAATATTTTGTGTGTTTTTGCTCGGTTCACCATTTTTAAATGAATCGAAAATCATCAGTGCAGCACCAATAAAGATCATTGAATCGGCAATATTAAAGGCAGGAAAATGATAGCCAAAGCCATAAAAGTCGAGAAAGTCGATAACATAACCAAATAGCACACGATCAATAAGATTGCCCACTGCACCACTTAACATTAACGCAAATGCCACTGATAATAGTGCTTGTTGTTTAGGCGTTTTTGCTAACCAAACAATAAAAACAATACTGGCAATGGCAGCAATCGCAGTGAAAAACCAACGTTGCCAACCACCTTGGTCGGCAAGGAAGCTAAATGCCGCGCCAAGGTTATGGACATAAGTGAAGTTGAAAAAAGGCAAAATATCGATTGATTGATACAAGTCCATATTGCTGACGATTAATTGTTTTGTCACTTGATCGGCCACTAAAAAAACCAAGGTTAACCATAACCAACGTAAGCCTGTTTCGGTAAATAACTTTTTCATAGCACAATAAACTCTCTTATATTGCTCGCGTTTGAAGCGCGATACTTCACTCTATTAATAACGAGAAAACGTGCAGACTTTAAACAAGTACTACACGTTTTAGTTTCAATATCATTCGCCTATTTTCTACTTAAGCGAATTGACGAACTTCACCGTCACCTTCTACGTTAATAATACAACGTCCACAAAGGTCTGGGTGCTTTTCATCTTGACCAATATCTTCTGTGACATGCCAACAGCGATCACACTTAACACCTTGTGCTGGAGCAACAGTTAACCATAAACCCTCAACTTCAGTGGCTAAAGTATTTGCTGGCGCACTCTCAACAATTTCAACCACGGCTTTAGAGGTAATTAATACAAAACGTAGTTCTTCGCCTAATTGCTGCAATTTTTCTGCCAGCTCACTGGTGGCATATAATGTAACCGCGGCTTCGAGCGCTTTACCCACTTGCTTTTCTTTACGGGCATTTTCTAGCGCTTTATTGACTTCTGTGCGCACTAATAAAAGCTCGTTCCAGTAATCATTATTTAACACACTAGCTGTTGAAGCTTTTGGTAAACCATCAAACCAAACACCTGTAAAAACGAACTCTTCACGAGTCTCACCTGATGGTGTTGGCAATGCTTGCCAGATTTCTTGTGCCGTAAAAGATAAAATGGGTGCCATCCAACGTGTCATCGCTTCAGCGATTAAATACATCGCTGTTTGACATGAACGACGAGCTACACTGTCTTCTTTAGCAGTGTATTGGCGGTCTTTAATAATATCTAAGTAAAAGCCACCCAGCTCTGTTGTGCAGAAGTTCATTAACTTGTGCACGACCAAATGAAATTCATATTCATCATAAGCCGCAATAATATCTGCTTGTAACTGCGCCGCTTTATCTACCGCCCAACGATCAAGTGCCACCATATCATCAAAAGCAATTAAATCTGTTTTGGGGTCAAAGCCATTTAAGTTTGATAATAAAAAGCGCGAGGTATTTCGAATACGGCGATAAGCATCAGCTTGGCGTTTAAATATTTCATCGCCTGCAGTGATCTCTTGGGTGTAATTTACCGACGCTGTCCATAAGCGTAAAATGTCTGCACCTAGTGTATTGGTGATTTCTTTTGGCGTGATAACATTGCCTAAAGATTTAGACATTTTATGACCTTTAGCATCAACCACAAAGCCATGAGTCAGTACTTGCTTATAAGGTGCTTTACCGTTCATTGCGACTGAAGAAATCATTGAAGACATAAACCAACCACGATGTTGATCCGAACCTTCTAAGTACAAGTCAGCAATGCCGTCAAACTCCTCACGGGCATTAATAACAGAGTAGTGTGTTGTACCAGAATCAAACCAAACATCTAAGGTATCAGGAACTTTAACGTATACTTGAGCATCATCGCCGATAAGCGCTGATGGCTCTAAATCAAACCATGCTTGAATGCCTTTCTCTTCAACAAGTTTTGCTACGCTTTCAATTAATTCAATCGTGCGAGGATGCAAAGCACCCGTATCTTGATGAATAAATAATGCCATTGGCACGCCCCACGTACGTTGACGTGATATACACCAATCAGGACGACCTTCAACCATAGATTCAATACGACGTTGGCCCCAATCAGGAATCCAGCGTGTTTTTTCAATTTCTTTTAATGAATCTTGACGTAAACCTTTCTTGTCCATGCTAATAAACCACTGTGGTGTAGCACGGAAAATCAATGGTGTTTTATGACGCCAACAATGCGGGTAAGAATGATCTATCGCATGATAATGCACTAATGTGCCATGCTCTCTTAGGGTTTCAACAACATTAGCATTGGCTTTAAAAACATGCTGACCGGCAAAAAGTGGGGTATCTTCTAAATAAACACCGTTGGCGCCGACTGGATTTGCCACTTCTAAATCATATATCTTACCGACAACAAAATCTTCTACACCATGACCTGGCGCTGTATGAACACAACCCGTACCTGAATCGGTCGTCACGTGTTCACCTAAAATTAATGGCACGGTAAAATCATAAAATGGGTGTTTAAGTTCGACAAGGTCTAAATCGCTGCCCTGACAAAGACCTAATATCTGGTATTTATCAATACCAAAGCGCTCCATACACGAAGCCACTAAATCAGAGGCTAAGATGAAGCGTTCTTTTCCTTGCGCTGTTTCACACTGTACTAAGCTATATTCTACTTCAGCATTCACAGCCACCGCACGGTTAGCGGGTAATGTCCAAGGTGTAGTGGTCCAAATAACCACTGAAACTGAACCTTCACCTACATGCGCTTCAGAATGACCTTCTGGCTGAATAAACTTATCAGCAATGCTTTGATCAACAAGCGTAAATTTCACATCAATAGCGGGTGATTGCTTATCTTGATATTCCACTTCAGCTTCCGCTAAAGATGAGCCACAATCTGTGCACCAATGCACAGGTTTAAAGCCTTGGTGTAAATGACCATTTTCAGCAATTTTACCCAATGAGCGAATAATATTAGCTTCGGTATCAAAATCCATCGTACGATAAGGCTTATCCCAATCAGCAAACACGCCTAAGCGTTTGAAATCTTCACGTTGGGCATTAATTTGCTTGCCGGCATATTCACGACACTTTTCACGAAAAACACTAGCAGAAACTTTATGGCCTGGTTTGCCAATCTTTTTCTCTACCATTAGTTCAATCGGTAAACCATGACAGTCCCAACCCGGCACGTATGGCGCATTGAAATCTGATAAGGTTTTTGATTTAACAATAATGTCTTTCAAAATTTTATTAACAGAGTGACCTAGATGAATATCACCATTGGCATACGGAGGGCCGTCATGCAAAATAAATGATTTTTTGCCTTTTTTAGCGGCACGAATTTGACCGTATAGATCTTTCTCTGCCCATTCTTTTAGCATATTCGGTTCACGATTTGCCATATTGCCTTTCATAGCAAAAGAAGTTGCGGGCAAATTTAGGGTTTGCTTATAATCACTCATTAAAATAAATATCCGTTGTCGTAGTCACTAGGCTTTGCTTAGTATGATGTTATATTTTATTTGCTTAATTTATCGCTAATTTATTAATTTTTTACCAATAAGTTATCGTTACGATGTCGTTAAGTAATAGCTAAATGTTGCACAAAAGTGCGGGCCTGTTCAGTATCGGTGGCAATTTGTTCGGTAAGCTCAACTAACGAGTTAAACTTATGTTCACTTCGTAGTTTTTTCAACATAACTACCTCAATGATTGCGCCGTATAAATTGTTATCAAAATCAAATATATGTACTTCTAATTGTTGCCTAATACCAGCAACTGTTGGTCTTGAACCTATGTTTGCGACACCGTAATGGTGACCAAATGGGCTTTTAACCTGCACCGCGTAAACCCCTGAAACAGGCGAAACCCGACGTTTTAATCTTATATTGGCGGTAGGAAAACCTATTTCACGGCCGCGTTTATCACCATGAAAAACTTTGCCAATAATTGAATAGGGCCGCCCTAACATGGTTTTTGCGCCGTCTAAATCATCTCTCTCTAATAACTGCCTGATTGCTGTGCTGCTTACCCGACAACCTGCTAATTTATGGCTTGCGGTATCAGTGACTGAGAAGTCAAACTGCTTGCCAGCAGCCTTAAGCATGGAAAAATTACCTTGGCGATTTTTACCAAAATGAAAATCATCACCAACAATCAAGTGTTTTATCGCTAAGCGTTTAACTAATAACTCTTTGATAAAGGTCTCGGCAGTTAGACTAGCAAATTTTCTATTAAAATTGATACAAATTAATCTATCTATACCTAAGTTTTTTAATAGGACATATTTGTCACGTAATCGACACAATCTTGCGGGGGCTGTTTCAGGCGAAAATAACTCTTGAGGCTGGGGTTCAAAGACCAATACGGCAGCTTCGCAGTTTAGCTTTCTGGCTTTTTCAACCAAAGCAAGAATCACTTGCTTATGCCCTAAGTGAACGCCGTCAAAATTGCCAATAGTTAACACGCAACCTTGACGATTGTTATCAACGTTAATCTGCATGTTATGAATGCCACGTGTTAATTGCATCTAATTAAAAACCTTACTGCCAATAGTGCTTTACTACTAGCTAAATCATTAAAGAATAAAAGCCGATGAATTATATATGAGTCAGCAATAAGAATCAGCCCTTATGAAGAGTTATTTTAGGGGAAATATCGTGTTAATTAAGCGTTTTTTGTCTAATTTTGATATCTGAAAGTCGAATACCTAATAAAAGCAGACAAATTAAATAACTCACTATGCCACTGGTAATACAGAACAAAAGTTGGGTCACTTGCTTGGTAAAGCTGTAGGTAAGCCAAACATCAAAATCAGGTGATACTTGATAAACAACTAAAGCCATTATTCCTGCAGCGCTAACAAGACGGCTGATAAACCACCATGTTTTACCCGATAACTGAAAAACATTAGCCGCTTTTAGCCCCTGATAAAGCATCAGTGCATTTAAGGTTGCAGATAAAGTCGTTGCTATGGCTAAACCAACATAACCAAAATATGGTGCTAGCATCATATTAAATACCATATTGGCCACCATAGCTTTAATCGCAATTTTCACCGGTGTTTTAGTGTCTTGGCGAGCATAAAAACCCGGCGCTAAGACTTTAATGAACATAAAGCTGAGTAAACCCGAAAGGTAAGCGAATAAAGCATAAGACACTTGTAAAACTTCATGTTGGGTGAATTCACCTCGCATAAATAACACCATAATAATCGGCTGCGCTAGCACCATCAGCCCAGCTAAAGCCGGCCAACCAAATAGAGAAACAACTCTGATGCCCCAATCTAAAGTATCACTAAATTCTTGAGTGTCTTTCTTAGTATGTAATTTAGCCAAGCTGGGTAATATTACGGTCGCAATACCTATACCAAATAAGCCCAGAGGAAATTCTAGTAGTCGGTCAGCGTAATATAACCAACTAATAGAACCCGTGATCAACATACTGGCGATAATGGTATCAAGCAGTAAATTTATTTGCGTTACTGACACGCCAAAGAGTGCAGGAATAATCAACTTTCGTATTTTAGTGACGCCAGGCGAATGCCATGACCATGTTGGTTTAACCAGAGCACCCGCGCGATATAAAAAGGGCAACTGAAAAGCGAATTGAATAAAACCACCTAAAAACACACCCCAAGCAAGGGCAAATGCGGGATTATCCATCACAGGTGCTAAGTAAATAGCACAAGCAATGATACCAACATTTAATAACACCGGCGTAAAAGCTGAAACAGCAAAGCGACCATAAGTATTTAATATCGCGCCTGATAGTGCTGTAAAACTAACAAACCACAAATAAGGAAAGGTAATTTTTAATAGTGTACTCGCCAGATCAAATTTTTCACTCGCAGGACCATCATTTAACCAATCTAAAAACCAACCGAAGCCAAACAAGGCCACGATTAATGGCGACGCTATCATGCCAAATAAGGTGACTAAGGTAATAATAACACCCAGGGTGCCTGAAACTTGGCCAATTAACTTGCGTGTTTCGTTAGTGGCATGTTCCTCATCAAGGGTGTGATATTCACTTAACACAGGCACAAAGGCTTGTGCAAAAGCACCTTCTGCAAACAGACGTCGCAAAAAATTAGGGATTTTATTGGCAAAGAAGAATACGTCTGCTGAGGCCCCCGCGCCCATAATATTGGCAATAACAATGTCTCGCACTAAGCCAAGCACACGTGAAATTAATGTCATAGCGCTGACAATAAGTCCTGACTTAATTAGTTTTTTACTCAAACAGCTAGCCCCAATGTTATGTTTATTTTTAAAATATTTTTCAACCTATTCACACTAATTTAATTCGCTGATATTATGAGCAAATATAAGTATTAATTCATCATTAAAACAAGCCAAATTTCGCATAATAGATAATATCTCTCTATTATGCGGCTTTTATAAATTGATAGACAAGACTTTAATCTCCTAAAGCAGATGTTTTATGAATAATCGGGCAACACACTTATTCAAGGCTTAAAAGTGTGTTTTTTTTGTCAAAAAAGTACATAAATAGCAAATATATCGAAAATTAGTTAAATCAGAGGAGAACAGCACTTCCAACTTTTAACTAAAAACTTTAGAATGCGCCATTGGTTTTATTTATACAAACGGGTAATTATCCGAACGGTCAAATTAAAACAGTAAATTATTTGACAAACCAGTTAAAAACAGGCATATTTCGTCGCCTTAAATTTAGGCAATATTTATTCAATTTTAGGAGTTCACCTTGGCTAACTCAAAGTCTGCTAAGAAGCGCGCATTACAATCTGAAACGCGCCGCCAACACAATGCAAGCCGTCGCTCAATGATGCGTACTTTACTTAAGAAAGTAATGTCTGCTATCGCAGCCGGTGACAAAGAAAAAGCATCTACAGAATTTGCTGCTGCTGCACCGATTTTAGATCGTTATGCAAGCAAAGGTCTTATTCATAAAAATAAAGCCGCTCGTAGTAAGAGCCGTTTAAACGCTGCTATTAAAGCGCTTTAATTTTTTGTAAAGAATTAAAAAACCGGCCTTGGCCGGTTTTTTTATGCCTGTAATTCCACTAAAGCAATAGTTTGTTGTTGTTTGCGCTTGCGCTTATCATCTATTTTGGTAGTCTCTAGGCGGTATTTACCAAGAGAAACCTTACATGAAACTTTCAAAAATCGCTTCTATGCTGATCATTGCTGGCACATTAACCGCTTGTGGTGACAACAAAGCAGTAACACCGCTTGCAAGTGTTAGCTTGTTACCTGAATATCAAGACCGTTTAGATATTTATAAAACAGTGACCTTAAGTGCTGACTTATCGCACCTATCCACGAACCAGAAAAAAATGTTGTCTTTACTTATCGAAGCCTCAGACATTATCGATGATCTATTTTGGCAACAAGCTTTTGGCCAAGATAAAACTAGCTTTTTAGCTTCAATAAATGACGATAAAGTCAGAGAGTTTGCCCGTATTAATTATGGTCCTTGGGATCGATTAAATGGTGACAAAGCTTTTTTAACTGAAAGCGCAGCAAAAAGCCCTGGCGCTCAGTTCTATCCCGCCGACATGAGCAAAGCCGAATTTGAAAAAGCCACCTTTGATGACAAAAATGGTTTGTACTCGCTGGTAATAAGAAACGAAAATGGTGAATTAAACACTATTGCCTTTTCAGAAGCCTACAGTGACGAAATTAATCGCATTGCGGTTATTTTAGAAAAAGCTGCGACCTTTGCCGATAATAAAGAATTCGCTAATTACCTTAATATACGCGCCACAGCATTACGTAATGATGATTTTCAGGCATCTGACCTTGCTTGGATGGACATGAAAAACAACCCCATTGATATTGTTATAGGTCCAATTGAAACCTATGAAGATCAACTTTTTGGTTATCGTGCCGCCTTTGAATCTTACGTATTGATCAAAGATATGTCGTGGAGTGAAAAGCTTTCAAAATACGCTGATTTTTTACCTGAATTACAACGTGGCTTGCCGGTCAGTGAAAAGTATAAAGCGGAAATACCTGGCTCTGATGCCGACTTAAACGCTTATGATGTTATTTATTATGCCGGCCATTCAAATGCCGGCGGTAAAACGATAGCGATTAACTTGCCCAATGACGAACAAGTACAACTGGAAAAAGGCACACGTCGTTTGCAGTTAAAAAATGCCATGCGGGCAAAGTTTGACGCCATTATGACCCCTATTGCCGAAACATTAATTGTGCCAGAGCAACGAAAAAATGTCACCTTTACCGCCTTTTTTGCCAACACTATGTTTCATGAAGTGGCGCACGGCTTAGGCATTAAAAACACCATTAATGACAAAGGTACAGTGCGTCAGTCATTAAAAGAACATGCCTCAGCTTTAGAAGAAGGCAAAGCCGATGTACTAGGCCTTTACATGATACGTCAACTACTGGCTAAAAATGTTATCAGTGAAGGTACGCTAGAAGACTACTACACGACATTTTTAACCGGCATATTTCGCTCAGTGCGCTTTGGTGCTAGTTCAGCGCACGGTAAAGCCAATATAGTGCGCTTTAACTACTTTGCAGAGCAAGGTGCATTCACTCGCAATGAACAAGGGTTATACAAGGTTAATGTTGCAGAGATGACCGCCGCTATTGATGCTTTGTCAGAGTTAATTCTAACCTTGCAAGGTAACGGTGATTACGATGGTGTTGATAAACTAGTCGCAGAAAATGGTGTGATTAACAGCCATTTAGCAGAAGACTTAGCCAGTTTAGAAAGCGCAAAAATTCCTGTCGATATTACCTTTAAACAAGGTAAAAAAGTGCTTGGGCTAAATTAAGTTAAGTTAAGTGAAGTGAAGTGAAGCTAACTTGATTTAATATCGCTCGAAAAAGCTAAACATTTGTTTAGCTTTTTTTGGCCGTTATTTGGCCGCTATTTAGTAAGGTTACAGGGACTTGAAACTGTGGCTGGAAACACAGTCGTTGTGTTATTCAAATGAGCGTACTTTTACACGCTTACCGTCGTCCACTTCATCACTCGGATGATTGATAACCAGTTCACCATCATTTACGCCCTCAAGAATCTGGGCAATTAAACCGTTACGCTGACCGACTTTAACTTCCCGTCTTACCGCCAGATCACGCTCAATAACAAACACTGCCCAGCCACCCTTATATCTAAATAAGCTGCTCGCCGGTATTTGCAGTACATTTTCCTGCTGCCATAAAATAAAATTTGCCTCAACTCGATATCCATCTCCCAGTTGATTCCAAAGCTGAGCCTCAGAAACAAAATCAGAAATAATCAGCACGCGTTGTTCTTCAACCCCAAGTGCTGACGCTTTGGTAAAGCCAACCGGTTCAACTATTCGAACCTGTCCCTCTAAAGGTTTGTCACCGCCCCAGCGATCAAACAAAACCTTCATGCCGGGTTTTATTTTCACCGCATCGGCGGAAAGTACATCCACCTCTATTTCCAGAGCTGAAGGGTTGCCCACTTCTAGTAATGGCTCACCAGTACGCACTGGACCTTCACATTCACGAACAACTTTAAGAATCTTTCCATCAATCGGCGATCGAACATTTACTCGCTCTACCGGCTCTCCACTGTCAGCGGCAGCTGAATATTGTAGAGCCGTGGCCGCAGCTTCCAGTTCATATTTAGCCACTTCGACACTAAAATTGGCTGAACGTTTTGCCGCTGCCGTCGTTTGTGCCTGCGTTTGGGCCTTATCAAAGGCTTCACGTGAAATCAAAGCCTGTGCCATTAATGATTGCAGCCGAGTTAATTCATTACTGGCTAATTGTGCCGACGCAGATGCTGCATTTGCCTGTTCTTGCGCTGCATGTAAAGCCGATTTTGCGGCGGCTACTTGAGCCTGAGCTTGGGCACGGCTACGCGGATCTAGCACCTGTGATTGTAATGGCGTAATCCCTAACAATACCTGTCCTTGCTTAACCGTATCACCCACCTTTAATTGTTGACGACAGGTTACGCCATCAACAGACGCTGATATCAGGTAACGATCAATCAACCGGGTACGGCCCTCCTCTTCAATGCTTACCGTCATTGGTGCGTACCTTGCCGCTATGCCTTCAACCATAATGGGCTGTGGCCAGAAACCCCAAATCAATAATCCGGTGATTAAGGCAACAATAAAGCATATCGCTGGATGTTTTTTTAACAGAGCAAGCATCTGTTTACTCCTTAGTTTTAAGTACGGCCACCATATCTAGGTGTGCCAGGTTACGCCAAATCATCAATGCAGAAATGACAGAAGAGCCAATCACCACCAGGGCAGCAAAAGCATAAACTTTCAAACCAAGCACCAGCGGAATACGATATAAATCAGAATCAAACTGAAACGCAAGAAATGCACACAAACCATAACCAATCATCATTCCCAGCGGAATAGCGATAAGTGTTAATACCGCCATTTCACCCAGAAGAATATAAGCAACCTCTGAGCGATGAAATCCCAACACGCGCAAACTAGCCAGTTCTCGGTTTCGCTCAGATAGTGCAATGCGCATACTGTTGTAAACCACGCCAAATGCTATGCTTCCACCCAGCAAAGTGGTGATATAGGTAAAAAATAAAATCGTTTCATCCATAGTTTCATAAAAAGATTTAATCGCCGATTCCTGCTCAACTACGCCAGCTATGCGTGGCGCACCTTTAAGCTCTGCGTAGACATCAGCCTGATGTAACCTATCGACTTTTAACCAGGCAGCGGAAATAACATGGCCTTCATTTAGCAGGCGATTTAGTGAGTTTAACTGCATATAACCATTTAAACCCAAATACTCTTTCGCCAGACCAACCACGGGTACTTGCATCACAGGACGATCACCTTCCAGCACTTCTATGGTCAGCATATCACCGACCTTAATATGTAATATCTCTGCCAGGTAATCGGTGAGTATGATGCCCTCTGGCGGTAAATTAATCACTTTCAGGCGCGTATCAAGCAGGCGCATCAGGCTGCCATCAGGCGCTATTCCTTGCACAGAAGTTCTATACGAGCGATGTTCAAAACGCAATTTTGCCGTAACCACTCGAAAACCTTCAACATGCTCTACACCCCGTAAACTCTGTAGTGAATAAAGTGAACGCTGAGATGTTGGCTCGGTAAATATTGCTGTTAGGTCGCTGCGCTGACTCATACCAAACTGCACCTCAACCATGTGCTTAATAGCCCCCTCTTGAAAACCGCCAACCATCATAGTGCCGCAGGCCATGCTAATCCCCAATATAGTCATTAATGATTTTAAAGGCCGGCGCTCAATGTGACGAAAAATCATTCGCGTTGGTTGTGAAAACCAGCGCTGTAAGCCCAGTTTTTCAATCAGGGTTGTATGATACATTGCCGGGGGCTCGGGGCGCATTGCCTGTGCCGGTGGTAAACTGGCCGCACTAGATACCGCATACAAAGTGCCAACCATGGCAACGCCCATACTAATTAACACCGCAGCAATAATAACCTCAGCTTTTAGTACATAAATCATAAATGGTAGGCTATAGAAGGTCATGTAAATATTACTCATTCCCTTGCCCATCCAGATACCAAAACCTATTCCTGCAATAACGCCAATAGCGGTAATCATTAATATCAGTTTTGTGTAATGCAAGCCGACAGCAAAGTTGCTATAACCGAAGGCTTTAAGTCCGGCAATCTGTTCACGCTGTAAACTGATCAGGCGACTCGCGACGACATTTAAAAGAAATGCTGCAACGCCCAAAAAAATCATCGGAAAGATGGTGGCTATGGTTTTTTGTTGTTTAAGCTCCTCAGTCAGAAAACGATTAGACAACTGATCTTTGCGCGCGTATGCGCCTATGCCACCATAGGGTTTTAACAGTTCATCAAGCCAGTCTATTACATCTTGTTCATTACCCTCTTTACTCAGGGTAAGCGTGACATCGTTAAATGCCCCATCCATATCATAGGCACTTGCCAGTGGCTTACGTGCCATCCATAAAACACCGTATCGATAATAATCTGGAAACATAGCGCCAGGGGCAATCTGGTAAATATATTCAGGTGATAGTACATGCCCGACTACATTTAGTACTTTTCGCCGACCATTTATCGTTGCTGCTAATTTATCACCGGGTTGTAAATCATGGGCACGGGCGAACTCTTCACTGAGTAACACTTCATTATCACGACCGGCCTCAAGTAAACGCCCTTTACGTAAATAAATCTGATTTAAAAGGCCAGCACTATTGGCATTTAATGACAGTAGATGACCACTAACCGGATCCTTAAAATCTTCTACATCTAGATTCACATAAGCCAGCACCCGAGTTTCAACCTTATCAACGCCGGGAATTTCCTGAATACGTTTTACCAGTGATAAGGGCGCACGCTTTAGCGAAGCAAACACATCGGCGAAATGGTGATTGCGGTAATAATTTTCACGGGTTTCAAACAAGGAATCGAGTGTACTTAATGACATAATAAAAATGCTCACTCCACCAACAATTACCATAATAATTGCTAGGGCTTGCATCCGCATAGCCCAAAGTTCGCGCCATAATTTTATATCGATAGCTTTCATATCGAGATCACCACGTCAACTCATCAGGTCTTAATCGAGTTTCATTTTTATAGACCTTACTGATTAAGCCGTCAGTTAAATGGATAACGCGATCAGCCATTTGAGCAATGCCGGCATTGTGGGTAATAACCACAGTGGTTGTCCCTAACGCCTGATTAACTCGTTGCAAGGCCTGCAGCACGACAATACCGGTTTTAGAATCTAACGCGCCGGTGGGCTCGTCACATAACAAGACATCCGGATTTTTGGCAATAGCACGTGCAATGGCAACACGCTGTTGCTCACCGCCGGAAAGCTGGGCAGGAAAATGATCAAGCCGATTCTCTAGACCAACTAGTTTTAATGCCTCTTCTGGCTTCATCGGCGACTTGGCAATTTCTGTGACTACAGCAACATTTTCACGTGCCGTTAGGCTGGGAATTAAATTGTAAAACTGAAAAACAAAACCGACATGAAAACGTCGATACTCTGTTAACTCTCTTTCAGTGGCTCGTGTCAGATCACGCTCACCGTAAAACACATGGCCTTCTGTTGGAGTATCTAGACCACCCAGAATATTAAGTAGGGTTGATTTGCCACTGCCCGAGGCCCCCAACAATACGGTAAATTCTCCTCGATGCAGATCTATATTAACACCGCGTAAAGCTCGCACCTGTACCTCCCCCATCTGATACACTTTGGTCACTTCGTGCACATGAAATACCACATTTTCTCCCAGTGTTTGATGTCGAGATTGTGAGTCAGATGACATACAGCTTCTCCCTTAGGTAAACGATAGCGTAACAACATGAAACGAGGTCAGATAATAATGGCTCGGAAAGCGCTAAAAGTGATTTTATTCATGACATTATCTCTCTGATAGCCTCCATGATAACGATTGATATAATGACGATAGTGACCAACAGCCAATAGATGCTAATTCATAATGATAGCTCACCAACTGACTTAACTCAGTTAAACGACAAGTAATGTGTGAGTGCTCATATGGTAAATTTAAGTCCATTGCTGGGTTATAACCATTTCATAAAAATCTAGATTAATGATGAAAGATAAAAATAGCGCTTAAGCGAAACAGTTGAATAAATAATTATTTTGTATCATAGTGGTCCGATGTGTTAAAAATAATAATAAAAGCAACTTTTAAGGTGCCCGTGTGAAGACATTTGATTTTGTAATAATTGGGGGTGGCTCAGCTGGCTGCGTATTAGCTGATAAATTATCAGCCAGTGGCGAACATAGTGTTTGCCTATTAGAGGCAGGTAAAGCCGATAAGAACTGGTTGATCCATCTGCCCATTGGCATTATTGCCCTGTTACAAAATCGCAGCTTAAATTGGCAATTTAACTCTCAGCAAGAAAAAACCCTGAATAATCGAGAAATTTTTACACCACGAGGCAAAACCCTAGGTGGCAGTAGTTCGATTAACGCCATGCTCTATGTTAGAGGACAACAAAATGATTATGACCATTGGCACAGTTTAGGTAACCCAGGTTGGAGTTTTAATGACGTTCTCCCCTACTTTAAAGCCCTTGAACATCAAGAACGTGGGCCGGATGATTTTCATGGTATTAACGGTGCACTTAATGTTGCAGACTCAGTCTCTAAACCCGCTATTAATGAAAACTTCATGCAATCAGCCATAGCGGCAGGTTATCCTGAAAATCATGATTTTAATGGCGCGTCACAAGAAGGCATTGGCTACTATCAAGTCACGCAAAAAAATGGCTTAAGACACAGTGCCGCAAAAGCCTTTTTAACGCCCAATTTACACCGTAAAAATTTAACGGTTATTACCCAAACACAAGTCGAAAAAGTAGTCATTCATGATGGTATTGCTACAGGTGTTAGGTATAAACATCGCGGCAAAGTTCAGCAGATCATGGCGAACCACGAAGTTATCCTCAGTGCCGGTGCAATCAACTCGCCACAAATTTTAATGCTTTCTGGTGTCGGACCTAAGGCAGAATTAGCAAAGCATGATATTGCGCTTGTACAAGCACTCGAAGGCGTTGGTAAAAATTTGCAGGATCATGTCGATGTCCTCAACGTCGCGCAACATAATGTAAGCCAAGTAATGGCGCTTCGTCCGACATCAATTTGGTGGGGCGCAAAAGAAACATTAAAATTCATCACTAAACGAACCGGGCTGTTGACCACGGTTATTGCCGAAACCGGTGGTTTTATCAAATCAGATCCAACCTTGGAGCAACCCGATTTACAACTGCACTTTGTGCCCGCCACCATGGACGATCACGGCAGAAATCTTAAACTGCTCTTTACCTACGGCATATCCTTGCATGTATGCCTGCTTAGGCCAAAAAGCCGTGGCACAGTGACACTTAACAGCAATAAAATTTCTCAGCATCCACGTATTCACATGAATATGTTAGATCATCAAGATGATATTGATACCATGGTAAAAGGTGTGAAAATTGCTAGAAAAATATTATCGACAGCACCCTTATCTCTCACACATATTAAACATATATTCCCAGCTGAAGATTGCACTTCAGATCAAGACATTCACCAGTTTCTAAAAGAGAAGTGCAATACTATTTACCACCCTGTCGGTACCTGTAAAATGGGCCAAGATGAGTTGTCGGTAGTTGACGAACAGTTAAAGGTCAGAGGCATTAAGCAACTGCGAGTCGTTGACGCGTCAATTATGCCAACGCTAATTAGTGGCAACACCAATGCGCCAACCATGATGATTGCGGCAAAAGCAGCAGATATGATTTTGGCTGAACATGCATTAGCCCAAGATAAAGTTAAGGTTAAGGTTAACTAGCCGGATTAACCTCAATAAGAAAAATAAATAAACTTTTTTGCAACGAGATACTGGTTTGTGTGGTCAATTTATACCAATTTGATTAATTAACTTCCCACTTTTATCCAATCTCTAGAGCAAAGATCTATCACCCTAGATGCATCTGAAACAAAAATATTCCAGGCTCGACTACATTCATTAACAATATCTTCAT
>NZ_JACGVC010000049.1 GCF_014077005.1 Colwellia sp. MB3u-45
TGGTTAAAATACACCAAGGCTACGGTGCTCTCAATCACAATAGCCAGCTATTGCTCAATCAAGCGTCTTGCCCAGATGCATTTTCTCTGCGCACAACAAGATCACAAATTTAATGAAAGTGGTATTACTCATAACTGGCCATAAAGTAGGTTGATTTGCAATCTAAAGGGCAGTATTGAGTTATTATCAGCGATGAAATAGCCTTTAGCGTTGATGTTTCTATTGGGCTGAACTCATTGATTATTTTGTTTTTTTAGCTTGAGTAATAAAATCGTTTAAGTAGTCTATTTGCTGTTCGTCCTTTCGGATACCTACAAATATTTGTTTACTAATACCTTGCTTCCCAAAACGTAGACTTTTGATTGGCATTGATTTTGAATATTCATCGACTAACCAGCCCGGCAAGGCACAAACACCTCGACCAGCGGCTACCATCTGTAACATGATCTCAGTTGTTTCAATAATTTTATGTTTTTTAACTGAACACTTTGCTGGATTAAGAAATTGACTAAATATATCGAGCCTCATTGGCTCAACTGGATAACTAAATAACACTTCTTCGCTTAATTGCTCGGGTAATACAAAATATTGCTTTGCTAGTTTGTGAGATGTGGAAACAACAAGCCTATGCTCGTAGTCAAAAACGGGGATGTAGGTTATTTTGGGTTTAAAGAGCGGGTCAGGTGTAATAAGCACATCTATTTCATAACTCAGTAATGCACCTAAAGCGCCAAACTGGAACTCCTGCTTCACATCTATGTCGATGTCTGGCCACTGCACAAGATAAGGCTCTATGACTCTGAGTAACCACTGATAACAAGGATGACATTCCATGCCTATTCTAAGCGATCCCATTTCACCTTTTGCAATCTGATTTAATAATAATTCTGTATGTAAAAACTGAGGCAATACTCTATTTGCAAGCGATTGAATACGCTCACCAGCAGCAGTAAGACGAAGGTTTCGGCCATCTTTTTGCCATATTGGAGTCGACACTTGGCCTTCTAATTTTTTAATACTGTGACTTAATGCAGATTGAGATAAATGTAATGAATCAGCCGCTTTTGTTAGCGTTCCATGTTCTTTTATTGCCGTTAGTATTTCTAAATGAATCCTTTCTATCATAAGTTAACTCCTGTCTTTTGTTTTAATGATGAATTATTTTCATTGAATGATGAAGTTATATCATTTTTACTCATCGAACAAGTATTGGTACAATTACTTTAGATAGCTAAATCGGTAAATGATCATTGAAATTAAGTCATTAAAGTAGTCAAAGAATTAATAACTAGAGTTGAAGGCAGTACTTAATATTAGCTTGGTCATATAGCAGCGAAACAATACGTAAAGTTTGTATTTTTTTACCCGAACCCAGCTTAAGGAACATAGTATTGCTACTGTTTGACATAAATAGCTAACATCGGGGTGGTAACTTAGCCAAGGATCGTGGGCTAAGTTTTTGCCGATCATTAAAAATAGAAGTAGTAGTTAATGAATATCATTGAATTTATAACAAATAATATCCCTACCATTTTAACTTTGGTTACCACCGGAGTATTCGCAGGAATTTTAGCCGGCTTATTAGGCGTAGGCGGCGGTATCGTCATCGTGCCTGTGCTATTTTTCTTGTTCCAGAGCTTTGGCGTATCGCCAGAATCTGCCATGCTGATTGCTACAGCAACGTCATTGGCTACCATAGTGCCAACCTCTATTAGCTCAATTCGTTCTCACCACCAAAAAGGTAATGTAGATTTTGATCTGCTAAAACGTTGGGCTGTATTTATTCTTATGGGTGTATTAGCGGGAAGTTGGTCAGTAACTCGCGTTGAAGGCAATGTGCTTACTCTGTTGTTTGGCGTAATAGCGACCCTATCTGCGCTAAACATGCTGCTCAGAACTGGAAAGTCCGCTTTATTTCAGCAACTGCCTGCGAAAGCAGGGCAAACGGTTATGGGTACATCTATTGGCTTTTTCAGTGCTATGGTCGGTATTGGTGGAGGCACTATTTCGGTTCCGTTACTCACGCTCTATAACTATCCAGCCCATAAGGCTGTTGGCACCGCAGCTGCGATAGGATTAATCATTTCGTTGCCAGGTGCGTTAACAATGTTAGTCATGGGGAACACTCCAACCGATGCACCAGCGGGAACATTTGGCTTAGTTAACCTGATTGGATTCATTTGTATTGTGCCACTAACGGTATTATTTGCGCCTGTAGGGGCATTGTTGGCAGCCAAATTAGATGCTGCAAAACTAAAAAAGATTTTTGCCTTGGTATTACTGTTGACTGGCTTACGTATGTTGGCACAAATTTTCTTATAGGTTGTGTTGTGCAATTAGGATATGACTACAAAAAAAAGAAAGTTACTCTTATCAAAGCAATAATACAGCGCTGTGATTCATGGCGCTGTATTATTCGATTTATTATTCGACTTATTATCGGAAAATTTGTTCGATAATGGCTGTTGAATATCATCAAATCAAAAAATCCCCCCACAGCATATTATTGTATTGGTTAGTATTAGGCCAAAAGTTCTTTTCGAACGATTTCTGCACCGGCACTTAAGGCATTTAGTTTATCTCTTGCCACTTGATGAGGTAAGGGGGCCATGCCGCAGTTAGTACAAGGGTAAAGCTTGTCGGCATCGACATACTTCAGCGCTTTTCGCAGGGTATTGGCCACTTCCTCTGGTGTTTCAATAATATGGTTTGCCACATCAATGGCGCCAACCATCACCTTTTTACCGCGAATGAGTTCAAGTAGTTCAATAGGCACATGAGAGTTATGACATTCTAGTGAGATAATATCGATAGAAGATTTTTGCAGCTTGGGAAATGCTTCTTCATATTGTCGCCACTCAGAACCTAAGGTTTTTTTCCAGTCAGTATTGGCTTTTATGCCGTAACCATAGCAAATATGGACAGCCGTTTCGCATTTAAGCCCTTTAATGGCTCTTTCTAAACAGGCAATTCCCCAATCATTTACCTCATCGAAAAACACATTAAATGCAGGTTCATCAAATTGGATAATATCAACACCCGCTGCTTCTAATTCTTTGGCTTCTTGATTGAGAATTTTGGCGAATTCCCAAGCTAATTTTTCGCGACTTTTATAATGATCATCATAAAGCGTATCTATCATTGTCATTGGGCCTGGCAGGGCCCATTTAATAGGTTGTTTGGTTTGCTGACGTAGAAATTTGGCATCTTCAACAAACACTGACTTTTGACGACTAACAGGGCCGACAACCGTTGGTACACTTGCATCATAGCGATCACGAATTTTAACGGTCTCGCGTTTCTCAAAATCAACGCCGTTGAGGTGCTCAATAAAGGTAGTAACAAAATGTTGTCGTGTTTGCTCGCCATCGCTAACAATATCAATCCCTGCATGTTGTTGATCTTGTAATGACAAACGTAAAGCGTCTTGTTTGCCTTCTATTAATTCATCACCTTGCAATTTCCAAGGCGACCAAAGTGTCTCAGGTTGTGCCAACCAAGAAGGTTTAGGTAAACTGCCAGCCGTTGAAGTGGGTAATAATTTTTTGCTAATAAGTGCTTTGTTAATAAGTGTTTTCATAAAAATGATGCCGTATGTAGAGTGTTTATTTAATGTCGCTATTGCGTATAACCTTTAAACGTAACTATTTAATGTAACTATAAAATCTAGCTATTGAACATAGTTAGCAGACCATTGCTCAAGTACCGCTTGGTATGGTTTGATGAAGTTCTCCTCAGCAAACTTTCCTTGCTCGCTACCTAACTTGCTACGTTCTTCTCGGTCATAAACGATTTGAGTTAATGAATGATCCTGATTCTTCAAATTGGGTTGATAGGATTTTCCTGCAGCAGCATTGGCATTATAAATCTCAGGTCGGTAGATTTTTTGAAAGGTGCCCATTGTACTGATGGTACTTATCAGCTCAAGGCTAGTGTAATCATTAAGTAAATCACCAAAAAAATAAAAAGCTAAAGGTGCAACACTGTTTGGCGGCATAAAATAACGTACCTGTAAGCCCATTTTTTTGAAATATTGCTCAGTCAAAGACGATTCATTTGGCTGATATTCCACACCCAATACAGGATGCTGATTTTCAGTTCTACGATAGGTTTTGTTATCTGAAACACTAAGGCATATAACGGGTGTTTTACTAAAATTTTGTTTATAAACCTTTGAATTAACAAAATACTGAAAAAGTTTGCCATGCAGTTCGCCAAAGTTATCTGGAATACTAAATTTGGACTGCCCCTTATTATGAGCTTGTAGCAATACGCTAAAATCATAATCTCGCACATAAGATGAAAAATTATTTCCTATAATGCCTTCAATGCGTTTGTTATTTTTACGATCGACAATATTCGTTTTCAATACTTCAATCGCTGGGAAGCTTTTACTACTGCCTTCAATATCGACATCAACGGAAACTATTTCAAGTTCGACAAAATAACGATCTCCTTTGGGATTATCCCAATGCGCTAAGGCATTAAAACTATTATCGATCATCTTTAAAGCGTTGCGTAAGTTCGCTTGGCGATAGTTTCCTCTGGCCAAATTAGCAAAGTTGGTCGTGATACGCGTATTGTCTGATGGTTGATAATCTTCATCGAGACAAATGCTCTTAATGGTAAATGTAAAGTCTTTGTTTTTCATGATCTGGCATCCAATTTATTGTGATTAAACCTAAATTTATTTATTTCTATTTCAGGGTTTTACAAGGTTATTTTCTGATATTTTTTATCAGTAGCCGCACAGATTCTTTTGATTTGCATCTACTGGTCAAACTAAGAATTAACGGTAGTATTGCCTAGAGTTAAGAGTACTGTGTGTTTTATACGTGGTTTGTAATATGAATAAAATTGATTTAATTTCATTGATCTATGAGATATTTGCATGTATTACTTTGATTTACATTTTTGAGAACATTTTGGCGTAAATTACTGATTAATAGCCCTTGTCCACTTGAATTAAAACCTACAGAAACCCATATTAATAAATACTTTAATAATGGCTTATCTTTTCTAAACAAATTCTAAACAAGTTTTAAACGACTTCTACGGAGATCTACTATGTCTGATTCACCTATTCAAATAGTTTGCGCAAGTTGCAGTACAAAAAATCGCTTAGCTAAAGACAAGCTCAATAATAAACCTGTTTGTGGCAAGTGTGGAAAATTGGTGCTTTCCACTAAACCCGTTGTGGGTAGCGATAAAAACTTTAGCCGTTTTGTTACAGACAATGGTTTACCTGTGGTCGTCGACTTCTGGGCTGAATGGTGTGGTCCATGTAAACAGTTTGCCCCTACCTTTGAACAAGTTGCCGGTGAAATGTTTGCTCAGGCTTGTTTTGTGAAGTTAGATACAGAACATAATCAAAATACCGCAGGCGGTTATAATATTCGTTCGATTCCTACTTTAATGATATTTCATCATGGTAAAGAAATCGCGCGTATGTCAGGGGCTTTACCGAAAGCACAATTTACCCAATGGCTGGCTCAAAACTTACCTGCTGTTTGAATATCTGACATTTAGCGTTAAGAAGTTAAATAAGCTTATTAAAGGCAACTGCTAAGGTAAAATGTTAAGTGAAGTGATGACAGATTCACTTGCTATATTGCCTTTTTCTACTGAAATATTGTCGGTGGACAGCCAGTAGTCGTTGGGTCGAACTCGCTTGATAAAAAACGTTTGTTTTGTGCTAGTTGTGATCATGCATTGGGCAGGGGGTATTGTTATTCACAAGTGAGAAAATCCCACTTATGAATAACAAGGTCAACGACTTACTTTATTAACTCTACCTTGCTAACTCTACTCTGATATTTTTAATCAGGTAACTTCACTTAGTTAACGTTATTCTCCTTAAATCTCATTACTAGCTTCTGGTAGTAATGAGATAAAAAAGCTCATCTCTAAGGCGCTTTCTTTTAAACGCTTAAAACGTCCTGATGCACCGCCATGGCCCGCGTCCATATCTGTTTTAAAGAGCAATAAGTTATCATCTGTTTTAAACTCTCGCAGTTTTGCTACCCACTTCATGGGTTCAAAGTACTGTACTTGTGAGTCATGTAAGCCGGTGGTTACCAGTATATTGGGGTAGTGTTGCGCGCTGATATTATCAATAGGCGAATAAGCTAAAATATCCTGGTAGGCTTGTGCTTCGTTTGGATTACCCCATTCGTCATATTCATTGGTGGTTAGCGGTATGGTTTCATCGAGCATAGTCGTTAACACGTCTAAAAAGGGTACGTGGGCGCCAATGCCTAAATACAACTCAGGTGCTTGGTTTGCTATAGCGCCCATTAATAAGCCGCCGGCGCTGCCGCCTGAGGCAAATATTTTATCTTTAGCGCCATAACCTTGTGCCACCAATGCTTGGGTAACGTCAATAAAGTCATTAAAGGTATTTTGTTTATGTGCCATTTTACCGGTTTCGTACCATGCTCTTCCTAACATCTCTGAGCCACGAACATGGGCGATAACGTAAACAAAACCTCGGTCGAGTAAGCTTAAGGTTTGACTAGAAAAATTAGGATCTATCGTAATGCCATATGCACCATAACCGTATTGCAGCAGCGGGTTAGTGCCGTCTTTTTTAAAGCTACTGCTACGATATACAAGTGATACAGGTACTTGTGTGCCATCACGTGCACTAATAAATAAGCGCTCTGATTGGTAATCTTCTTTGTTAAAGTCGCCTAATACTTTTTGCTGTTTAATCAGCTTTCGCTCACCAGTGGCTAAGTCAAAATCATATAAAGAGCCGGGGGTTGTTAAACTTGAATAATAGAGTCTTGCCGTGGTACTTTCTGGCTCAGGGTTATCACCTAAGCAAGCAAAATAGCAGGGGTCGTCAAACGACAGGGGATATTGATGACCTGCATTTTCACCCTGTGTGGTGTGAACTATAAAACGAATTTGGCCATTTTCTCGTTCGGTAACCACAATAAAGTGATGAAATAATTCAATGCCTTCTAACAGCACATTTTCTCTATGTGGAATAACTTCTTGCCAGTTATTGATATCATTAACTTGATCAACCGCCACCTTCATTAATCTAAAGTTTTTCGCCTGGTAGTTAGTGACAATGTAAAAGTGTTCGGCCATTTTATCAGCGTGGTATTCGTGTTGTTCTTGATATGGAAACAGCTCAACAAACTTGCCATCAGGCTCGTCAGCACTTAGCGCTAAACAATGCGTTGATTCAGTGGCGTGTAAACAAATATAAATTTGACTGTCATCTCTGCTCTTATCTAAACTCATGTAAAAGCTGTGATCTTTTTCTTCATAAACCAGCACATCATCAGATTGTGCCGTGCCTAATTTGTGACGATAAACTTGCGTACCTAACAAGGTTTCTAGATCTTTTTTGACATAGAATATGGTTTGATTGTCGTTAGCCCAAACCACTTCGCCTTCAGTTTCGACGATAATATCGGTTAAATAAATATCGGCTGAGTCGACAGCTTGGTTTAAGTTTTTAAAGATAATGGTGTAAATACGGCGGCTGTCTGTGTCTTCAGAGATTGACATTAATTGATCATTAGGACTTATCGAAACATCACCTAAATCATAAAACTCATGGTCTTTGGCGCGTTCATTAACATCTAATAACAGGGTTTTGTTTTCACCAGCAAAGCTAGTTGCTCGATAAAAATTTGAAAACTCTTGCTCGCCACTAATTTCGCTGTGATACCAATACTTACCGTCTTTTGCTGGCACGGTATTATCGTCTTTTACCACTCGGGCTTTAAGCTCTTGAAAAAGTAATTCCTGTAAAGGTTTTTGCTCGGTTAACATAGTATCAGCATAAGCATTTTCATCATTGAGGTGCGCCAATACCTCTTCGTCAATGCGCTGGTCATCACGCATCCAATAATAATTATCCACCCGTTGATGATGGTGAATGTTCATTTCATGTGGAATTTTTTTGGCTATTGGCGCGGAAACTGTTTTGTTTGAACTAGCTGATATAAATGAAGATGTTGGCACTAAGTGCTCCTATTTAAAATATATTGTATAGAGTTTCGCTTGAAAATTTGATTGATTATAAGATCTTTACTAATGGTATTTAGCCATTTTTCTGAATGAAAAAGTAGCACACTTAATTAATCACATGTATTTAATTCAATAAAAAACTTAATGAACAAGTCTATCGAGCTTTTATACATAAGATTAGTTAACTGTTTGAATAAGGTTTAATGTCGCTTTAAATTTTTAAGTCGCCTTAAAATCAGCATCTAGCGGTCAATTATAGCAAAGCTGTTAATCGTAAGGTTAGCGGTTTTATATAAAATTCAATTAAAAGAGTGGTTAGTGTCTTTTTTCCAAAAGCGTTCAAATATTTATTCTACCGCCAAATTGAATAGAAAACGTTTAGCACACACCAAGACGTAAAATAAAGACTGAGTCTTAAGAAAATTTTGCCATTGATTGCGCTAGTTAATATCATGCAGAGTAATGCGTTGGAAGAATCATGATCATTACTGCTTGATTTTACGCCTAACTGTATGTTTTTTAGTCGCAATTGCCTGTTCACCTTCGCTGTTGATAATTGTTACACAAATTAAGCCAATAATTGCGCTAAAAAGTAGCATTTTGTCTCACTTTAGATTAAGTTTGCCGCCTTTATTTACTACAGTTAACCAGAGCGCCTTATGATAGAAAATACTCTTCCTCAACTCGAACAACTGATTGAACAGATCATTGCAAAAAATAACCTATTAAAAAGCCAAGTGGCAGAATTAGAGTTACAAAAATCAGTGCTAGTCGATGAAAACGAAATGTTACAACTAGAAGCACTTGAAGGTGAAGAAAAACAAAAGCAAACAAATAGCGTATTAACCAGCCTTTTAGGTAAGTTACAAAGTGTAGAAGAGCTTAGTTAATGTTGGTTGAAGACTCCAAAAAGATCAGCATTGAAATTATGGGCAAGCAACACCAGTTTTTTTGTCCGGCTGAACAAGTAGAGGATTTAAAGCAAGCAGCGAGTAATCTTGCTGCTATGTGTGATGACATTAAGAAACAAAAAGGTACGGCGAGCAGTGAGCGTGCTTTATTGGTGGCATCAGTTAATTTAAGTTATTCACTACTCATGGCAAATAATAAAATTAAGCTGTCTCAACACGAGCAAGAGGCTTTGATTTTAAAACTGAAAAGTGCGTTATAGTACTTTAATTTTCCAGTATTACTGCTATCTATTGGTAAGATAACAGTAATACTGGCTATTTTATGTCAAGTTGCATTATGTTTAGTTGCATTTATCAGATAAATTGCATCCAAATACATTGAGTTTTTAGTTAGGAGCACCTTCATTATGGCTGATGCAAGCATTGAATTTAAAGGGTCAAGCTTTACCCTTTCTGTTTTACATTTAAGAACGTCAAAATTAGCCGATATTCGTGCTGATTTAATAAAGAAAGTTGCTCAAGCTCCCGATTTTTTTTACCTAGTACCTGTTGTGGTCAATATCGAAAAACTTGTGGGCGGCATTGAATATCAAGCGATAAAAGCATTAATCGAAGAATTCAATTTTACTTTTGTTGGTTTTACTGGTGATATAGCGACAGAGCAACGCAAACTTATTCGTGAACTTGGTTTTTCTTTTGTTAATACCACAAAAGTGAGTACCGCAAAACAAACGGCTATTGCACAAGAAAGTGTGACAAAAATAGCCGCTAGTGCTGAATGTCATCTATACACTGACAAAGTCCACCGAGGCCAAGTTCGCTCTGGTCAGCAACTTTATGCTAAAAATCAAAATTTAGTGGTTATTGGCTCAGTTTCAGCCGGTGCTGAAGTGATTGCCGATGGTAATATTCATGTTTATGGTTCGTTACGTGGTCGAGCAATTGCTGGCGCAAAAGGTCATCATAAAGCGCAAATATATTGCCAAAATCTTGAAGCTGAATTGGTCTCCATTAATGGTAACTATTGGCTCAGTGAGTCAATGCAGCAACATTGGGGCTCACCAGCATTTATACACTTGACTGACAGTGAATTAACGTCATCAAAACTTATTTAATTTCTAACTTATAAAGGATATTCGTTCTATGGCACGCATAATAGTAGTTACATCAGGCAAAGGTGGTGTGGGTAAAACAACATCAAGTGCTGCCATTGGTATTGGTTTAGCATTAAAAGGTCATAAAGTTGTTTTAATTGATTTTGATATTGGTTTACGAAATCTTGACTTAATTATGGGCTGTGAACGTCGCGTTGTTTATGATTTTGTTAATGTTATTAACGGTGAAGCGACCTTAAACCAAGCACTTATTAAAGATAAACGCGTTAGTAGCTTATCTATATTACCGGCTTCACAAACGCGCGACAAAGATGCATTAACTAAAGAAAACGTTGGTAAAGTATTGGAAGAGTTGGCAAAAACTTTTGATTATATTATCTGTGATTCGCCTGCAGGCATTGAAGCCGGCGCGATGATGGCGCTTTATTATGCGGATGAAGCTATAGTAACGACCAACCCTGAAGTTTCATCGGTACGTGATTCCGACCGCATTTTAGGTATGTTAGCCAGTCGCTCACGCAGAGCAGAACTTGGTTTAGAACCAATAAAAGAGCATTTATTATTGACACGTTACTCTCCTAAACGCGTGGAAGAAGGTGAAATGCTCAGTGTTGAAGACGTTGTAGATATTCTCTCAATACCCTTGTTAGGCGTTATTCCAGAATCACAAGCTGTACTTAAAGCATCGAATTCCGGCGAGCCAGTAATTTTAGATATTGAAAGTGATGCAGGGAAAGCGTATCAGGATGTTATAGACCGTTTATTAGGTGAGACGGTTGAATTTAGATTTTTAGTTGCCGAGAAAAAAGGCATTTTCAGTCGTATGTTTGGAGGATAACATGGCACTATTAGATTACTTTTTACAGAAAAAAGAAAAACAGGTAACCACAGCTTTTAAAGCTAAAGAGCGCTTGCAGATTATTGTTGCGCACGAGCGAACTAGTCGAAATAAACAGCCTGATTACTTACCGCAACTCACTGAGGATATTCTTAACGTTTTGCGTAAATATATTAAAGTATCAGATGAAAGTTTTTCAATAAATCTTGATAAAAAAGAGGGTAATTTAAATGTCTTAGAACTTAACATTGAATTACATGATGAAAAGACTACAGACTAAAGGTTATTATTTTTCTGGTTCCACCGCTTAGCAAATGATTATCAGTGTATTAATCGGCTAGTAGTTTAAAACAGCAGATAAATAACGATAAAAACTATAAACGACAATGCACTATGGTGATCATAACGTAGCGTTCTGTTTGGTAAAAGTTATCATACAGGCGCTAAATCAGGTGGTAAATCTGTTTTTTGATCTGAAAATCTCAAGTGTTACCTGCAGTCAGTCATATTTTAATGATTAAGATGAACAAAAAAATAACTAAACCGGTATTAACTATTATGATGTGAATTTTTGGAAGTTACTCTTTTGTTGCGTAGTTTATTAATACAGGTACTGGTTTTTTTATTCATTTTTAATGCTATCTCGATGTTACGAGAAACGAGCATGCTGTCTACTAGTGCCGATGTTGTGCCTGTTAAACATCAACTAAAGACGCTGATGCATAATGATATAAGGCTACAAGCTAAGGGTAAAAAGACCATTGTTTATTTTTTTGCACCTTGGTGTCCGGTATGTAATTTTAGTATTGATAATTTGCAAAGTGTTTATCAAAAAAATCCTGAAATAGATGTCATCGCTGTCGCGTTAGATTTTGTTGATCTTGATGAAGTTAAAAAATTTACTAATAATCATCAATTAACCTTTCCGGTTGCTTTAGGTAATGAGTCAGTAAAAGCTGATTTTCAAGTGCAGGGTTATCCAAGTTATTATGTGTTAAATGGAGAAAATACCATCATTGGTCGCTCTCTAGGCTATTCTTCTGAAATTGGTCTGTATTTAAGGAGTCTTTAGTCTTCTGATCTTTTACCGGTTTGTGTACACTAAGGCCATCAAAACAATCATGAGCAAAAGGCCTTATGCAAATTTCTGCAAACTTTGACTCGGGTAATATCGATGTTATCTCAGCAAAAGACCCAAGTAATATTCAACTAGCCATTAAAAAAGATAATCAATCAGCATTCTACCAATGGTTTCACTTCAAACTTCATCATACCGAACATGTTGAACATGTCATGCATTTAACTAATGCAGGCAAGTCGGCTTATGTCGACGGTTGGAAAGATTATCAAGCGGTTGCATCTTATGACCGCCAACATTGGTTTCGTGTACCAACAGAATTTGATGGTGAAAATCTTACTATTACTTTCACACCAGAATATGACGCGACTTATTTTGCCTACTTTGCACCTTACAGTTATGAACGTCATCAAGACTTAATTCACAGTGCACAATTAGATATTGATTGTCAGTTACAGGTATTGGGGCAAACACTCGATGGCCGTGATATGTCGGTCCTAAAAGTGGGTGAAGAGGGTGAAGGTAAAAAAGTTATTTGGTTAACTGCACGTCAGCATCCGGGTGAATCTATGGCCGAATGGTTTATGGAAGGCTTTATTGATCGCTTATTAGATGAAGACGATGGGGTTGCGCGGTCATTGTTAAACAGTGCGGTATTTTATTTAGTCCCCAACATGAATCCTGACGGCTCAGCTCGTGGCCATCTGCGTACCAATGCTAAAGGTGTTAACTTAAATCGTGAATGGCAAACACCCACGATGGAAAATAGTCCTGAAGTGTATCTTGTGCGTGAAAAAATGCTTGCGACAGGCGTAGATATGCATTTAGATATTCATGGTGATGAAGCTTTACCTTTTAATTTTGTTGCCGGTAGTGAAGGTGTTCCTTCATATAACGCGCGTATTAAAGGCCTTGAAGACAAATTCAAAAATGTGCTTTTAGCTATAACACCAGAGTTTCAAGATGACAAAGGTTACGATAAAGACGAGCCTGGCCAAGCTAACTTAACGGTGGCGGCGAATTGGGTGGGTGAACAATTTAAATGTTTAGCCTACACTGTTGAAATGCCATTTAAAGACAACAATTTATTACCCGACTACAGTGTCGGTTGGTCAGATGAGCGCAGTAGTTTATTTGGTCGCGACTTTTTAACCGCCATTTACCACGTGGTGGATGACTTACGTTAGTTGTTAGTCATAACATAGAGTTATAACTGTGCCACATTTAAGTGTAACTTCAGCAGTAAACTAGGTAAGCCGATTAAAGCTTGATTTGAGGATAAGGGTTATGCCCTTATCTGGTATTGCATAGGTTTTGTGTGTTAGACAAAAGCTAAGGGCATACATACGGCGTAATCTTGCTTTCCTAGTTTAGCTGGCTAAAGGCAAGTGGTTCGGGTATATATTACAACGCAAAATAACTTTAAAAAAATAATAATTATCAGGAGTCTAGGATGCAAGAAATTGTTAATAACATTAATGGCTATATTTGGAGCCCATATTTAATTTATCTTTGTTTGGGAACGGGTGTTTTCTTCTCTATTTTAACGCGTTTTGTACAAATACGTCATTTCCGTGAAATGTTCCGTTTATTACTTTCAGGTAAAAGCTCAGAAAAAGGCATCTCCTCATTTCAAGCACTTGCTGTTTCGTTATCGGGTCGTGTGGGTACGGGTAATATTGCCGGTGTTGCCGCGGCTATCGGTTTTGGTGGCCCCGGTGCTGTATTTTGGATGTGGGTGGTAGCATTTTTAGGTGCGGCGACTGCTTATATTGAATCAACCAATGCACAAATATACAAAGAAGAAGAAGATGGGCAATACCGTGGTGGTCCAGCGTATTATATAGAAAAAGCGTTAGGTCAAAAATGGTATGCGTGGATCTTTGCTTTAGCAACAATTCTAGCTTGTGGTGTACTTTTACCGGTTGTGCAATCAAATGGTATTGGCGATGCTATGGTCAATGTTTTTGGTAGTGGCGGCACAGTTAACTCTTTCATGGGTGAATTACCTTTGACGAAAGTTTATAGTGCGGTATTTATTGTTTTATTACTCGGTTTTATTATTTTTGGTGGCGTTAAACGCATAGCCAACTTTACCCAAGTTGTCGTCCCTTTTATGGCGTTAGCGTACATTATAATTGCCTGTTCAATTATTGCTTTGCATATTGATCAACTACCCAGTATTTTTATGTTGATTATCACTGATGCATTCACTCCTATGGCAGGCTTTGGTGCGGCGATTGGTTGGGGCGTAAAACGTGGAGTTTATTCCAATGAAGCCGGTCAAGGTACTGGCCCTCATGCTGCTGCGGCGGCTGAAGTTGATCATCCCGCCCAACAAGGCTTAGTTCAAGCGTTCTCTGTTTATATTGATACACTATTTGTTTGTTCTGCAACGGCATTTATGATTTTAATCACTAACTCGTATAATGTTATGCCTGAAGGGTCAACAAGCTTTATTGTTAACAATTTAGCCAATGATGTGGTTATTAATGGTCCTGCCTTTACACAAATTGCCGTGGATAGCGTATTAACCGGATTTGGTAAACCGTTTATTGCAATAGCTTTATTTTTCTTTGCCTTTACGACTGTACTGGCTTATTACTTTATTGCAGAAAATAACGTTTCTTACATCAATAAAACCATCAAAATGCCGATACTTAGATTTGTCCTTAAATTGGTACTTATGTCAGCTGTATTTTACGGTACAGTGGCAAAACCAAGTGCTGCTTGGGGATTAGGCGACATTGGTGTTGGTTTAATGGCTTGGTTGAATATTGTCGGTATTATTGCCATTTTCTTTATGGCTAAACCGGCGATTAAAGCCTTAAGAGATTATGAACGACAGCAAAAAGCCGGTGTTAAAACTTACACTTTTGACCCAAAAAGCCTAGAAATTAAAAATGCTGACTTCTGGGAAAAGCGTTTAGAAGAACAAAATAAAAAATAAATGTTATTTAGTGTAAAAAAACGCCCGCAAGGGCGTTTTTTTTAGGTAAAATAAAGTATCGAAAAAGAGGTGTAAATATGGCTGTTATAAATTGCCCAAATTGTAAGAAGAAAATTTCCGATAAAGCAAAAACGTGCGAGCATTGTCAGTTAGATTTAACCGTGTTGGACGCAGATAAAATAGCGAGTTTAAAGCGTGTAAGTATCGTGGCAAAATCGCAACAATTGATGAATCATTCTTTTATCGCCATGTTGTTATTTTGTGGTGGTTTCTTATTTCTTTATTCGCAAGATGCTCAACCGGGTACTTGGCAATATGTTGTGTCTATCGCCAGTGCAGTTTTAGGCTTTATTCTATATCTTATCACCCGAGTCAGACTTATATTAATCAAGCGTAACCGATCATAATCAACATTACCTAAAAGAGAAATTCATGGATATAATTCAGTTAGTCGACAATATGTCAGAAGAAATGTATTTGCGTTTAAAGTGTGCCGCCGAAACCGGTAAATGGCCAGAAGGGACTCAGGTTGATAAAGAGCAGCAATTAAGCGCAGTACAAATTACTATGGCTTATCAATCCAAGCATCTAAACTCAGATCAAACGCTGTCTATTGGCCCTAAAGGTGAGATGATCATTAAAACAAAACATGAACTGCGTGCAGATTTCCCGTCAGCGTTAGATAGCAACGATATTGCTAGGTTTTCAAATCTATGATTTTCTCTAAATTTTTAAAAAAGAAATGGCAACATAAAGACAGTGTAGTGCGTGTTGAAGCGATTAATAGTAGTTTATCAGTTGATGATCCCGCGCAACGAGACATTATCATAGCGTTGGTCAAAAACGACGACAATGAAAATGTTCGACGTGCAGGCTTGATAAAGCTTGCTAGCTTTCAATCTTGGTTAACTCAGAGCCAAGAAAATACCATGGCGAAAGTAAAGCAATATGCTAGCGACAAAGTAGCCGCTATTTTAATGGATCAAGATGCCATTAAAGTTTCTCAGCAAGAAAAACTCAGTTACATTGCTGAGCACAAGCAATATGGCTTGTATGAAAACTGGTTGAAAACTACTGAAGATGCTGATTTGATCATTGCGTTATTTGAAAAAATCGCCAATAAAACGCAAGTGAACGAGCAAAGCAATAAGTTAGCATTAAAGCCTCAGTTATTACTTAACCTCTTCACTCAAAAGCAAAATGTACAGGTTCAACAATACATCATTGAAAAAGTCGCTGACTTAGATACTTTAGAAAAGCTAAAGAAAAAATCACAGCAGGCTGAGATCACACAGCAGTTGATTGAAAAAATCACTCAAATGCAGTTTGCTATTGAACAACCGATAGCATTACGCAAAAAAGTAAATTTAGTCTTAGCTAAGCTCCAAGCACTTAAAGATCAATACGCGTACCAAGACTATCTTAATAAACGTGAACTGTTAACTAATGAATGGCAGGTATTAGCTAGTGAGTTTAGTTGTTTTGACGCCGCTGAAATAACCACTTTTAAAGATAAAAAAATAGCCATCTTAGCGCAACTCGATAAATTGTTTATCGCTAAAGCTGAGCAACATGTGCAAGCTGAAATTATTCGTCAGCTTAATGAAAAAAAACAGCAAGCGCGTATGCACTTTGATAAAACACTAGCGGTTATTGATCAAACGTTAACCACCAGTATTTTTGAAAATGATAAAATTGAAGAGCAACAATATCAAACGCTATTTGACAAATTAACCAGCGAAATTATTGTTTCAGTGTTAGCTAAAAATGAACAGAACGAATTTATTGCTAAAATCTGTCAACAACAAAAAAAGTTACAGCAATTACCTGAAATTGCCAAATCAGTCAGTGAGGCAACGCATTTAATTTCAAAAATATCACAGTTAGCCCTACCAACAACAGCTGAAGAAATGGATGAACGACTACCAGTTTATCAAACATGGTTAAGCGATTGGAAACATGCTGAGAAAAACGCCTCAGGTGCTTTACCAGATTCAATTAAAATTGCGGCCAATGAAATTCAGCAGCACTGGCGCCAAGCATTAAAACCTTTGCAACAAGCACAAAAACAAGCGTTTTCTATAACACAGAAAAAACTCCACGATGTTAGACGATTAATCTCTGCTGGCAAGTACAATGCAGCATTTGGTGTTTTCAAAAAGGCTAAGCAATTATTTAATGCTTTAGCTGAACAGCAACAACACCGTATTCAAAAAGATTATGATTCACTCAGTGAAAAAATTGCCGAGTTAGCTGATTGGGAACGCTACATTGCCACACCACGTAAGCAACAACTATTAGCTGACATTAAAGCGATTGTTGAAACGCCACTTGATAATCCCAACGAACAGGCAGAGAAGGTTAAGCAATATCGTAAGATTTGGAATAGTTTAGGTCATGCCGATGATGATGCAGAAAAAAGTTTAAATAATGAATTTAATCAACTATGCGAAACAGCGTTCACCCCTTGTCGCTTATTTTTTGCCGAGCAAGAAAAGTTAAGAGCGCAGCACTTGATCACTCGCGAATCATTTGTCGAACAGGCAAAATTACTTCACCAGCAAGTAATTGGTGATAAAAACACTAACGATGAGAGTTCGACGGTTGATTATAAAACCTTAGAAGTAGCATTAAACCAACTGATAAAACAATGGCAAAGTGCCGGCCAGGTTGATCGAGATGTTTATCAAAATATTAATAACCAATTTAATCTCACGTTACAGCCAATAAAATCTGCAATTAAAGCCTTTCACCAAGAAAATAAAGTCTTAAAGCAGCAACTCATTACTGAGGCTGAAAAATTATTGGCGACAGTAGATGTTGTGACCGCAGTTACGCAAGTTAAAGCCTTGCAAACACAATGGCGCAACACGGGTTATGCCGGACCCAAAGTAGAAAATAAACTTTGGCAAAATTTTAGAAAAATCAATGATGATATTTTTGCTAAACGTGCAGAACAAAATGTTTTGGAAAAATCAGCTACCTCAGCTAGGACCTCAGAACTAGAAGGTGCTTTAAAAACACTTGAAGAAAAATTTGCTCAAGTAACACAATTAAATGATCTGCAAATGTTTGAGCAAGCGTTACAAGTGTTAAATAAAGATGTTGCGCAACAAAAGCCAAAAATGTTGAATCTTGAAAAACAAATTAGTGCTAAAGAAAAAACCATTGCCCAGAGAATTGTTGATTGTAAACTTGCTGATGAAAAACGCCAATGGGGTTATTTATTTTTGACCCTTGAAGAAAGTATCAGTAATGAAGAAAGTTTTACTGAGCATAAAGAATATCTACAGCTAACAGCTTCTTGGCAGAAAAAGTTAAAAGAATTAGCAAATAACACCACACATTTTAATAGAGAAGATGCGACGTTAGAGCTTGAAATTTTATCAGGTAATCCTTCGCCAAGTAATTTACAACAACAGCGCATGACAGTGCAAGTTAGTTTAATGCAAGCGCAAATGTCGTCAGGTACAGCTATTGATTTACCCGCTAAGTTTTCTCAGTGGTTAATGTTAGGAAAGTTGACTCAACAAGACCTTGGGTTACTAGAAAGAATAAAACCTATTTTTCAATAAAATAGTTTTATAGTTCGACTACAAAAAATCAGTAATTTATTGCTGATTTTTTATTTTTTGCCACACAATACTGTTATTAGGTTATGAAGTTTGCGCCTTAAAGGCTTAGAGAGAAAATGACTATGTTAGCTAACATTGCTTTGACAGGGAGTAATATAGCGTTTGGTATTTTTGCTAATAACAGTTTAATTGCATTTAATTTTTTGGACTGAAGTGCCACTTTAATCTATCAAGCGTTAAGCAGGGGATGAATAGAAGGGCGAAAAAGCATTTGCAGCCTAATATTACTTTTTCGCTTGGCATTGCCCCGACAAAAATTAACGATAACAGAGCCTATTTTTTATCCTTGAGAGTTAATCGCTGCCAGTGATTAACTTAATTCGCCGCGTAAACTCACTTCCAATAATTGGCAAATTTTTTCTTGGCTGTACCCTTTACTCAATAAGTAATGCAACTTAGTTAATGTCGCTTCTAAAGTCATATCATGACCACTAATAACGCCTATTTCACTCAAGGCATTACCGGTTGCATAGCCTTTCATATTGACTGTGCCTTTAATGCATTGACTGCAGTTCACAATAACAATTCCATCGTCATTGGCTTGCTTTAAACAATCTAACATCGCCTGATTTTGTGGCGCATTACCGACACCATAACTACGAATTATTAACGCTTTTACCGGTTGTTTAATGATATTTTTAATCAGCTCTACTGATATACCAGGATATAAATGTACAACACCAATAGGTTGAGGCGTAATTTGCGCTAATGTTAAAGGTTGAGATACTGGCGTGGAAATTTTCCCTTCAATTAACTTAATGTTAATCCCTGCTTCTAGCAAAGGGGGTAAGTTTGGTGAATCAAAGGCATTAAAGCCATCGGCATAAGCTTTGATACTGCGATTACCTCGAAAAAGCCTATTATTAAAGTATAGGCCTACTTCATTAATAGGAAAGTTAGCGGCAATATATAATGAATTTAGTAGGTTTTCTTGTCCGTCTGAACGTAATTGGCTAAAGGGTATTTGCGAGCCCGTAACAATGACAGGTTTCCCTAAATTTTCCAACATAAATGAAAGCGCAGAACTTGTGTAAGCCATGGTGTCTGTGCCATGCAATACGACAAAGCCGTCATATTCATCATAATTTTTTTTGATATCATCAGCAATATGTTGCCAATCTGAGGGTGACATATTTGATGAGTCAATCAATGGGTCATATTCATTAATGGTAAATTCTGGCATTTCTTCACGATGAAAATCAGGCGCTTTCATTATCGCGTCGGTTAAATGCTGCTTCTGTGGAATGTAACCATTTTCGCTCGGTTTCATACCAATGGTACCACCAGTATAAGCGATATATATGCGTTTTCTCATAGCTTAAGTCTTAATATAGAAATTGGCATAAAGTAATAGTGCCAACAAAGTGATGAAATTGCTCGAGATTGTAACACAAAGCACGCAGGTAAAACGGCTAGCTAGCGATAAAAAAAGCCCCGAGAATTCGAGGCTTATATAGCTTGATTAAGTTAAATAATTATTCAACTTCACAGGCAAGGCAAAAGGAATAAATACCTTGCGGATCATTTAATTGTGCTAGTTGCTTAAGTTCAAGTGACAATGTGTTAATAAGACTAGTGAGCTTATTTTCACTGTAATGACTATCTGCTGGCGGGCCAAAAAATATTGACGCTTGCCCAAGCAAACTTTGTAAGAACAGCGCACGGGGGCTTTTTTCTTTTTCAATTAAAAGCCTATCGTAATCTTCTAAATTTGCCAGCTGGGCTGCTGCTTCAATAGCGTTATCAAGATCGCCCAAGGCATCAACTAAACCCAGTTCTAACGCTTTTGAACCCGACCATACGCGGCCTTGAGCGATAGCATCAACTTGCGCTGTTGTCATATTTCTATTATTGGCCACCAACTCAACAAAGTCGCGATAACCCCGTTCGATATTTAATTGTATAATATTAGCCATACCTGGGGTTAACTCACGTGTGATGCCAAAACCAGCAATATCTGTGGTGCCAACACCATCGGTATAAACACCTAATTTACTTAAGGTTTTTTCAAAGGTCATAAAAAAACCAAATATGCCAATTGAGCCAGTAATAGTCGTAGGTGATGCATAAATTTTATCAGCCGGGGCAGATATCCAATAACCCCCTGAGGCGGCATAAGTCCCCATTGAAGCCACCACAGGTTTGCCGGACGCTTTTAATAATTCGACTTCTTGGCGAATTATTTCTGAAGCGTATGCGCTACCACCTGGGCTGTCAACACGAAGTACCACGGCTTTAACATTGTCATTGTCACGGGCTTGGCGTAATAAAGCGGCGGTACTTGTGCCACCAATGGTACCGGGTTTTTGGTTGCCTGTTAAAATTGTGCCTTTGGCTACGATAACGGCAACCTTATTAGTGCTGATACTTTCCATTGAACTGTATGAGTTGATCAGCGTTAAATAATCATCAAATGCTATGTTTTTATAACCTTTATCGCCGTTACTGCCAACCACATTGATTAAATCTTGCTTCATCTGTTCTCGTGTTTTTAAGGCATCAACCCAATTGTTGGCTAAAGCATACTCGGCAATGTTGCCATTAGCTGCTTTTAGCTTGGTGACTAACACATCAATGTTTTCATCAAAATTACTGACTGCAAAGTTGCGCTGTTGGGCAACATCAATTTTATATTGCTGCCACAGATCGGTTAACCACAATTGGTTAGCTTCTTTAGCTGCAGCTGACATACTGTCGCGAATATAAGGTTCAACCGCAGACTTATAAGTGCCAACGCGAAAAATATGCTGGCTAATAGAAAGCTTTTCTAAAGCAGATTTAAAGTAAAGTTGATAACGTCCATAACCGTCTAATAACATCCAACCTTTGGGGTTAAGCCAAATATCATCGGCATAACTGGCCAAGTAATACTGGTCTTGGCTGTATTGTTCACCAATAGCGATTATTTTTTTACCCTGACTTTTAAATTCTGTTAAGGCTTTGGCTATATCACTTAGTTTGGTAATGCCAGAGCCTTGCATATTTTCTAGATCTAGCACCATCATACTAATACGGTCATCAGTTGTTGCTTGTTTAATGACAGATAATATATCAGTTAACAGCACTTCAGCGGCGGTATTAGGTTGTTCAAGTGCTTCGCTAATAAAAGCGTCCATTAGGTCAATGTCATGTTTTTGCTCAACAATATCACCACGTATATTTAATATCAGCGCTGATCCTGGTTCAACTGTAATATTTTTTTCATCGCGGGTAATAGCAATAATAAAAATCAATAGCAGAGTAAAAAACACTAAATTAATAATGATTTTTCGTGAGGTATTGAGCAAACTAAATAGCCCTAAGGTTATTCTTGCTATCGTACTTTTTTTTTCTTTCATAAAACGCTGTCTATAGTTTGCTTTAGTATTAGATAGCTATATGCTACTGAAAATTGTCTCGCTTAAGTAGTCGTTAATGTAAATATTTTTGTTTTTTAGATAATTGAAAGAAATTTTGGCTGATTACGTTCTACTGTACATATATCGCCGATCCGATTTATAAGCTATTTCGTATATAAATTAGAATAAAGTATTAACTTGTATTATTTTAATAACAAATTAATGCTAATGTATAAGATAACAAGGAGATAGCGTTTAAATGCACTAACAAGGTACTTAACTTGGTTGCCGTATTGAACAACCTATTAGTCATTAAACCCTAAAGAACGAAACAACAGGAATCTACAGTTTTATGAACGTTTTGGAATTTTTACATACTCGTCAGTCTAATCCTTATTTACATGGAAATAGTCCTGATGAGCACGCCATTAGTAATATTCTTAAGGCCGGCATGCGCGTTCCTGACCATGCAGGTTTAACACCATGGCGCTTCACTATTGTTAAAGATGATGGCCTGACAAAGCTCAGTAAAGCCTTCAAATCAGCGGCTATCAGTGACGGCGGCGATGAAATTAAAGTAGAAAAAGCAGCTAAAATGCCTTTTCGTGCGCCTTTAATTATTGTGATTAGTACTAAGTTTCATCAACACGTTAAAGTGCCAAAACAAGAACAGTTAATAGCGGCAGGGTGTACAGTGCATGCAATGCAGATGGCAGCCACCACTTTAGATCTAGGTGCTGTGTGGCGCACGGGTGAAATGAGTTACCATCCTTTAGTCAAAGAGCGTTTAAACATTGAGCTACATGAGGAAATTGTTGGTTTTCTCTATATCGGCGAAAAGTCGAAAGAATTACCAGTAAAAAAAGCTAGAGATTTCGACGATTACGTTAGCTATTTTTAATTATGCTTGTTGTTTTCGCAGCCGTTAATGGTTATCGAGCAAGCTCCTAGTCAAGTGTCTAATTAACAGTCTTATTGCTATGCGAATACAATAAGGCTGTCTATTTTTAAATATTTTTATTTCTAGCCATAAAGTGTCAACGGCTCTTAATACCTCGATAATTTACACCTTACTTTTTACAACACCGGCATTAATGTCATCTTTAGCTACTTTCATCCAATAATATAAATATCACTAGCTTTCGCTCCTGCGATAGTGGCATCAAGTAGCTAGTTTATTATCATCTTCACATCATAGTTTCAGGTATCTTGTGCTCTTAGGTTGTTTTACTGTCTAATTTAATTTTCATAAACCAAGCGCTAAGTTTATATAGCAGATAATGACCACTGCTCCAAAAGGTTAAAACAGCATCTAATACAGCGCGGCTATTCACTATGCTATGAACCATAGTGCAAAGCCAATCTCAATATTCTCTGTTCGTGCCATGGTATCAATGAGCCAGTCGTATTACACTAATCACCAGCAGATTAAAGCATAAATAATACCGTCAATAGGAAGATAAATGACCTTGAAAGTTGCACCAAGTAGCAAACTATTACGCATAATTTTGATTGATAGCTACTTTAAGGGGAGAAGGGTTGAGGTTGACGTTAGTGGCCATACTAATCTCAGTGGCACCAATGCGGCGGGCAAAACGACCTTTTTAAAACTGGTCAGAATATTCTTTGCTGATGCCCCCGGCGATGTCGTTAAAGTACGGGGTAAAATCAGAGAGTCTTTTGTAAACTATTACCTCCCTAGATTGACCAGTTATATTGTTTTTGAATATCAAACGCACTCAGGCATTAAGCAAGCCGTGTGTTTTAGTAAGAACGAAAGTATAAACTACCTATTTGTAGATAAGCCGTTTGAACTTGCCGATTACACGGCGGAGCCTTCGCCAGATGGCACACTAAATTTAATCCCCTGTACAAACATCTATCGCCATTTCCGTTTAAAGCAGGTGCCTGTTAAAGCAGTATCTTCGCCATCACATTATCAAAAAATTATTCTTGGTACAGCAGGATTTAGTGAGAAGGATCTGACCGAAGCAAAGCATAGGTTTTCTCTTGCCGCACCGGGCAAAAATTTATCAATGCTCAATACCGTGGTTGGTGCTGCATTAGAGCGCAACACGGACTTTAAACGTATTAAAGAACTGCTATCGTCTATTATGCTCAATGGTGGTAAAAATGAACTTGAGTTTACTATGGACGTAGCGAGTCTATCTATCTGGAAAACCGATTATAACGCGCTTAGGACTTACGATGATTTAGCCAGTAGCATATTACCCAAATTATCCAAATCTCTTTACACGGCAGAAAACTCTGAAGCCATCTTGGCTGAGTATAAGCACAACTTGTTAGCTTATACTGAACAATTCGATTATTCAGTTAAAGCGCTAACGCTTGAGCTTGCGGCATTAAATACGGAAAACTCGACTGCAAACTTAAAAACTTCAGATGAAAAAAGCAGCTTAGCCGATCAAATTAGTGACAATAATCGCATCGTTGACGGCGCCAAAAGACAAATAGAGACCATTGAAGCTGAAAAAATTTCCTGGGAAGAAAAAGATGTTGGCAGCTTAAAAAGTGACTATGCCAATATTGATCATTATCAAGCACAACTTGACAATGCCAGTGTTGAAAAAGCAAATTTACTTGACGAAGCTCAAAATATTACCGCGAAATTCGACAAACTTAAATCTAAACGACAAGCACAGTTTTATAACTTAAAAGATCAGCTTAGTAGCCAACTTAGCGTTGCCAATGCTGAATATAGCGAGATTACAGTAAAACAAAACAGGGTAATGAGCGAAGCGGGATATGATCTAAAAACCGCCATCTCAGAGAATGAAAATCAATTACAGCAACTTTCTGCCGATTATGAAAATAAACTCAGCCATTGTCATTTTAAATTACAAAGTGTTGATGTCAGTAAGGAAGCAAGAGCACAACTTAATCTAGCACAACAGGAGTTGCAACGGGCAAACGAAGCGCTTAACGCAGACTCAAGGCAAGCAATCGATTTTGAGCGTCAAACACAAAATAGTGCGATACAAACGGATAAAATACTCAGCGAAATGGCCGATACAGCCAACACAATAAAAACTCAGGTATCAGCAAAAAATGACTTAGAGCGCTTACTCAATCCGCAAAAAAATTCGCTGCATGAGTTCTTGGTGAACAATGTCGATGACTGGTCTGAAAGTATAGGTAAGTTTCTTGCACCAGCGGTATTAGCGTCAACCGATCTTAACCCTGATTTTAGCGCTGACCGCTCAAAAAATGACTTCAAAGGCTTAACGCTAGATTGGGCTGGTGTTTATAATGATTTTGCGAAAACAAGTGACACTATTAGCGCCGAAATTGAACAAATTGACCAGCATATTCTGCAATTAAATGAGACAAAAGAAAAACTGTCAGACAAAGTTAAAGCCATTGCCAACGAACAAAGTGCGCTGCAACAAGACCTTATTAAGATTAAAGCTAAAATAGCGTTAAAGCAGCAATTACTTGAATCTATTAATGCCAATATCAATCAGCTGAACATTGAACAAAAAAATGCCATTGAACAAGCTAAGTTAGTTTTAGAGACTGAAGCTAAAGCGCTTAACAATACCCTGAGTAAACTGGGTCGAGAAAATAAAGAGAAGCTAAGTCAGATTAATCAACAGCACTTAGACCGTATTCGAAGTTTACAAGAACAACATATGGGGCAAAATGTTGAGCTAGAAGAATTTATCAAACAGACAGAAGAAAAATCAAGCCAAAACACTACTGAATATAGCTTAGCGATTAGCCGCTTAGCCGCGGATGAAAAAAATCAATTAAATGATAAAAATATTGATACTGAATCACTAAACAAACTTGATAATGAAATAGTCACGTTAGAAAAACAACTTAGCCGATTAAAAAATGCTCCAGGTATCATTAGCAGTTATAACGCATTTATGAGCAACAGCTATAGCCAACTTGACAGCCTTAATGATAAATCGTTTAAGGCTTCGCAAGGGGTGACAAACCTGACTCAATCACTTACTGAACTTACTGACATGATTAAAGCCCGTAAAGCCGCTTTTATCATCAATCGTGAAGCGATTACCGGTAAGCTGTCAAAGGTTAGCCAACAGCACGAAATGGCCTTACGCTTAACCAACCGATTAGGCGAATTTGAGCAAGCTTTTGACACGGCACAAACCCATTCATTTGAAACAATTTGCGGTGAATTAGACAACATATTAAAAAGTCATCGTAAGGCATTAAAAAGCATTAAAGGCTATGCCGAACAAGTTATCTCCCAAATGAATATCCACTTGAATAGTGCGATAAAAAAATCCATCGATATGAAAAGTAATGCCTTGGAGATAGACCCTAATCTCAGGCTTATTTCAGATTATATTGTCAAAGAGTTACCTTTAGTCATTAATGAAGTACGTGATTTAATTATCGAGAATGCGGCACTACGGGGTATGGAATTATCTGGTTTTTATGATCAGCTCAAGCGTTATGAATCTGATATTAATGCTTTTAGTTTAAGAGTTAATAGCTACTTAGAGAAAAAAACTGTTTTTAGCGCCTTAGGTAAAATATCAATTAACCTGACACCTTTACTCGAATCTCACGAAGTATTCTCAGCCTTAAAATCATTTAAAAAAACCTATGAAGCTTGGAGTAAAAAAAATCAACAAAGCCTACCTCCTGAAAGTTATGGCGTTGCTATGTCAGAAGTTTTGACGAAATTTACCCATAACAAACTGGTAGAGAGGCACTCTAATTTATACGATATTTCTTTTGAAGCTGTCGTCAATAATGAAAGAAAAATCGCGCGTTCAGGTAATGATTTAAAAGACATATCTTCTAATGGCATGAGTTACTTAATTCTGCTGGCGTTTACCACTTCATTAGGCTCTATGATCAAAGGAACACAAGATGTTGATATTTTATATGGCGTTGATGAATTAGGTGAAATCTCAGTTGAAAATGTCGACTCACTATTCGCGATGTTTGATAAAGAAAAAGATACCATTTTTACCGCTATTCCTAATGCAGATAATAACTTCATGGGGGTTTATCACAAGCGCTATTTTATTAATAAACCGAAAAATAGGTTTGAACAAATCACCGCTAACGATGATCCTTTGCTTAAAGCAATAAGTGCCGCACAAACCAGTACAGTAGGTACCCCGTCATGATTTTTGATGAAGTGTTCACCAGCACAGTAGAGTCACTTTTAGCCGGTAAATTCATTTGTCCGATAACATACACTACAAGTTACGACTTTCTAAACTCAGATATCAACAGAGAGCGTGTCCAGACCTACTTGTATCAAACTGGTAAAACATTATCTCATATTGACCACGAATTTTATTATGCCTCCTACGAGTCTATGACCCCAGATAGAAGGCGATCGTCAAGAGCGGTATTTAAGCAAACTCAGCAAGAAATAAGGCCAGTCGTCGAGTTTCTAAGTTTAATGATGCGCGTGAGTAATGACGAACGTTCACTCTATACCGGAGATGAAATTCACCTAGCTCAAATTGTCAGTAAAATTGAAAACGATAAATCACTGTTAAAATCATTAGACCGGATCATTATCCAGATAAAAGGTCAGTTAAAAGGCAGTGTTTTTGATAAAACCAAACAATTGATTAATAGCCTAGTTAAAACTGAAATTTTAAAGCAAATTGAACCCAAGATAGATATCTATCTTTGTACGGGTAAGCTTGCCTACTACATTAACTTGATGGAATTTATTATGACTTATCAAGCTGAGAAATTTGATGACATTGACTTAGATGAGCCAGTACAGGATGATTTGATATAATGTCGGGTGCCATGAAAAAAATGTTTCGTATGCTAGCAAAACATGCGGCAACCATTGACACCATTATAACCGAGGGAGTACTTCCGCCTACTGAAGAAGCACTGAAAGGTTTTGATGAACTTCACAATTACAATCTGGCTTTTGAAACCGCATCAGGCAGTATAAGACTCAGCAGTGCTTTTCAAAATTTTTTAGAAAATGCGCTTAAAACAGAAAGAACACTGGCTATTAATTTGGATGTGGGCGGCTATTGGCGCAGTATTTTATTTAATATAAATCAACTAAACCACTCAAATACCCTGGGCGCATACAGTGACAGCGATATGTATAAAAGACTGGTCATTGACTCTATCTATCAATTACTCGATGGTATAAACAACAACATACAAGAATTAAGAAACCGTATTGAAAATCAATTTGGTTATGTGCATTCAATATCAGCAAAGCGTAAAGAAAATGAACAAGCCATTGCAGAAGCAAGAACCCTTAGACAAGCGTTAAATATTATTGATGAAACAGAACTACTGGAAAGGCCTATCACAGATTTACGACTGCGTTCCATTATCAATAACGACTTATTTGGTGGTAAACAAAGTGCGATTAAAGAACTCATTAACGCACTGACACTGATGCAAGCCTTGTTGATTGGCTTTAGAAAATTGGAAGGTAGAGGTAAACTGGTTAGGCAATTTAAACAATACTTTGACACAAAAACCGATCATGACTTTAGTGATCTTATCAGTGTTGAAGACATTAGCATGCCGCCAAACATCACCAACTTAGTTAAAGCAATGAACATTGATGTTTATCCTGATGAGTCGAGTTTACTAACCCGCAATGATTTAATCGATCTGGCACAATCGCTTAACTTAGAGGAAGGTGAACGGTTTAAAAAAGAAAGGGACAATAATTCTTCTCTTGATATGACACAAGACAATGTTGAAAAAGCAGTTGAAACACCCATAGGCGCAAAGTGGCTAGAAGATATACTGTTAGCGTTAATCAAAACGCCAGGTGATAAAGTCCTAGTGAATAACATTTACCAACAACTACAACCTGAATGTAAACCGCAATTATTTTTAGATGCTATCTATACTGAAATTTTAAGATTACCCGCGGAAAAAAGTAAGTTTTTCATCTTTAAACCCCTAGGTAACTATTCAAAATCATTTAACGGTAACTTTGATATTAAAGATATTTCAATACACTTCAATCATTAACAAAATAAGGCTTCAGCATGTTTGTAGCCTTATTTACCAACACTGTCAAAAATGGAAAGAAACGGCTTCACTCAAAAAATATATTACTTTGAAAAAGGCAATGAATTTAAAGCTGTAATTGGCTTTGCTTCGCTACCTATTATAACCAACAACTTTAGTCCGTTTAGCGCTGCGCTATCGATACGAAACCTAATCCAAAGTGTTAAGTCTCTTTAAAAGCTAATGTCTAGAATGTGCCTTCCTAACATTCCAGCTAAAAATCTTGCCCTATATTTTCTAATGAATTAACTACTAGCGTAAACGCTGTAATGCCCTTTTATATGGGAGTCAATATGATTTTTAGAGGTGCGTTACTAAGACGTTTTAGTAACACACCATTTATTATAATAAACACTAATAAAAACAACTTAACTGCCTGAATTTAATGTATTTTATTTATTTTTTTGTTCAGATTATATTACTGAGAGGTCTTAGTAACACGCCTTAATATACATCTGATTTAGCATTACTAGTTTCTAATGCTTTGAAAGTATGGGATATTAATGTTAATTTAATGTTACTTATGATACGTGTGTTACTAAGACGTATACATAATAAGCTGTTTTATTTCTAGTTGTTTTAATGCTTTTGAATAAACCTTAGTAAGCCATCAAGCCCTTATTTCAATTGACTTTTATCACCTTTGTAGTTTTAATGAGTCCATCATTCTTTTACGTACCCTGACTACATAATGTCTACATGCAAAATAACCAAGTCTTTTGTAGATAAACTTGTTCTTCCTGAAAAAGGACAAGTTTTCTATCGTGATTCTGAGCTAAAAGGGTTCGCTGTTCGTGTAACGACAGGTGGCAGTAAAGCCTTTGTTCTTGAAAAGCGTATCAACCGAAAGCTTAAACGTATTACATTAGGTCGCTATCCTGAAATCACTGTAGAAATGGCACGTAAAGAAGCTCTGAAATACTTAGGTGAAATTGCGACAGGCATTGACCCTATAGCCAAAAGACAACAAGCCCAAGCAGAAATGATGACGCTTTGGCAGGTATGGCAAGACTACCGAAAAATTAAGTGTTACCTAAAAGATAATACTTATGTTCAGTATGAAATGTATCTGAACGGTGAATTAAAAGATTGGAAGCAAAAGCGTCTTGTGGATATTTCTAAAGATATGATATCAACTCGACACGGTAAATTACTTCAAAGTCATAGCCCTTCATATGCTAATACAGCTATGCGTGTCTTGAGTGCTATTTATAAGTTCGCAAAGAATCAATATGAAGACAATAATGGTTTGAGTTTATTTCCTCATAATCCTGTAGAGCGACTAGGGCAAATGAAAGCGTGGGCAAAAGAGCCAAGACGCCAAACAATTATCAAGCCGAAACAATTAGCACCTTGGTACAGTTCCCTTCAAGAAATGAAGTTTAATACAGGGAGAGAATCGCATCATGTTGCTGCTGATTATATGGTGTTCTTGCTGTTAACGGGGCTTAGAAAAAACGAGGCCGCAACACTAACATGGAGCAACGTAGACTTAGATGAAGGTACCATTCATATTCCCGATACTAAAAATAAAGTACCGCTAACATTACCGTTATCTGATGTGCTTATTGCCATTCTTAATTATCGACTTCAATATAAAAGTAATGAATATGTTTTTCCATCCAAAAAAACAGGCTATTTAGCTTATGCTCAAAAAGCATTAAAATACTTAAATGAAACATCGGATATTAAGTTTAGCTTTCATGATTTAAGACGTACCTTTATCACGGTAGCTGAATCATTAGACATATCATCTTATGCAATTAAACGACTTGTTAACCATAAGAGTGGCTCAGATGTAACCGAAGGTTATATCATTGCTAATCACGACCGCTTGCGTGAGCCTATGCAACGAATTACTGATTTTTTTAAAGTGCATTGTAAAGTAGAGTTGAACGATTATGTATCAAGATAAAATACCGCAAGAAGTAATACAGTCACTTACCAAGAGTGAAAGGAAAGTAGTTGATAAGTCTGTTTTTGAACGAAAAAACTTATTGCCATTAACCTTTGCGCCAAGCGACATATTAAATGGTGTCTGTCATATTGCGCGAGATATCCTTAACGCAAGAACTAATGAGGACGTCATTACGATCTCAAAAGCAATAACATGGATGTTATATCAGGGTGACAGATTACTGTTTGCATTATTAAGGTTTGATGAAAGTGATCGAGATGTTTACGCATGTGAAGGACGAGATTTATATTTTCTGCATCATTATTTTGATTTATCGACACTCAATATTGAAGGCTTATCTTGGGCTGAAGTATTTGCCGTATTGGCTTTAATGCAGTGCGCTGAAGTACCAAATGAAATTGAAGAAGAGCTTGATAATGACCCTTTATCACAATCACTAAAACAAAGTAGCAATAATTTCATCCTCTTCCAACAGGCTGAAATTGCCGATACGATTGCGCGTGCAGAAGTGCTTGCAGATACTCAAATTAATCATAAAAAATTAGGGAGTGCAGGAGGTGAAGAAAAGGCTAAACGTATCGAGCCATTAAAAGTTGAGGTGATTAATCGTTATTTGAAAAACTACACAAGTTACTCTAATAAAAAAGCAGGTGAAATCATTGATGCTGAGCTTACTAATGAAAGACATTCACTTCTATTATTGTCAGTTGCGGAAGAATTAAACCTTCAATTTGCTAAATGGATTGGCGCATTTAGAAACGGTAAATGGAAAATGCCAATCAATAGTTAAAAATTCCTCTACCCCCTAGAGGAATTCCTGTACCCCCTAGCGCCATTCAAACACACTCAAGCATGATCAAAACTTTACTTGTCTTTTAAAACAACGAGTAAAGAACCATGCTAAAAAAACTATTAAATACAAAAGAAACGGCTGACATATTAAGTGTTAGCGAAGCCTTCCTTGAACGAGACCGATGGGCAGGTGCAAGAATCCCATTCATCAAAGTTGGTGCAAGAGCCATTCGATATCGTATGCAAGATATTGAACAATATATTGAAGATAATTTAAGTTATTCAACCAGTGAGGTTGAACATGCCTAAATTAACTAAAGAGCAGGTGCGTTTTTTAATTTGGTTGTCATGGACTGAAACACATTTTGAGATTTGCCGTGAAATTGGTTATTCCTATCGAAAAGTAAATGGCCTTAATACTTACGTTAGCGGTAATGGTGAGCCTTTCAAGTTTGATACACGTACCTTGAACAAGCTGGTTAACGAAAATCTTGTAACAAGTGAATTGGTTTTTCCTTTTGGCGTAAAACACGAACACTATTTTTTGACCGAAGCGGGTAAATTTTACGTGTCTATTTTAGCGATATCTAAATAAGCACATGGATATTTTCAAGGAAAAATTAATTGTTAAAGCAATTAATGATAAAGATACCTTTTTAGCCCCTTACTTAGCACAGGTGGATAAAGCGGATGCTCAGTTTATTACGAATAAGCTAACGCCTTTTTCTAACCTCATTAAAGGTACCATTTTAACGGCGGCTTTTAATAAACCGACAAACTATGACCGTAACAGGCATATTTTGGATACCTCAGCAAAGCTCGCCAGTTTTTTGCCTAAAAAATTGGCGCATATGTTCTTTTGCTTTGATGATGATATTAACGTCAAAGCGAAAGCTTGCGCGAATTACTGCCGACAAATTGTCATTGACCCAAAGAAAATTGCTTTCATTCATATCCACCATCGTAAATCCGTTAACGAAATACCAAACGAGACTATTTCCGTTAACGGAAACACTGAGCAAAATTATAGTGAAAGTGAGCGAAACAGTTCGCATGTACTAAGCGAAAATTCCGTTAACGAAAAAACGAGCAATAGCGAAATTCCGTTAACAGAGCAAAAATCCGTACTCACGTTTTTATCTCGTTACGTTGAGTCATATAAAATAAACCCAATTGAGTTAAACAAAACCATACAAATTTCAGGCTGCCTAAAGCGTTATGCAGATAATCGTTGGTGGTTACGAAAGTTTCGCAAACTTATTACCCAAGCAAACGAAAAAGCGGCAATTCAATTAAACTTTGTTAACAGTAAAAGACAAGTTTACGCGAGCAACATAACGACTAAAAACCGCATTGCGCAACGATTACGAAATGACGAACTACTCAGCTCAAGCTTTATCATTAACGAACAAGGTCAACGCTATTCTTTAAAGGATATATCAGACTTAAACGTATCAAACCCCAAAATACGAAAAGACGAATTGATATGTCGTGCAAGAGGCTTTGAAAATCTTGCTAAAGACTTAGGCCATGAAGCGCTATTTATTACAATAACGTGTCCTTCAAAATATCACCGTGCCTTTTCAAAATCAGGAGCCACTAATCCAAAGTGGCAAGGGCTAATGCCAGATGAGGCGAACGAGTATTTAAACCATCAATGGCAAAAGGCGCGAGCAGAGTTTAAACGGCAAAATATTACGCCTTATGGTTTTCGCGTGGTTGAGCCGCAGCATGACGGAACCCCCCATTGGCATATGTTGTTTTTTATTGAAGGCGAGAAACTACAAACCTTACAAGCAATTATTCGTCATTACGCATTAGAGATTGATGGTGATGAAAAAGGCGCAGCTGAAAACCGTTGCGACTTTAAAAAGATTGACCCAACGAAAGGCTCGGCAACAGGCTATATCCTCAAGTACATCGTTAAAAATATTGATGGTGAAGGAATAGGAGAAGATAAGTTCGGTAATGATTCGATACTCGTAGCGCAACGCATTGATGCGTGGGCTTCATGTTGGTGTATTCGTCAGTTTCAACAAATTGGTGGTGCCAGTGTTTCCGTATGGCGTGAACTAAGACGATTACGCACTAAGTTTATAGATAAAAAAGATGCGATATTAGAGCAAGCGCGTTTTGCTGCGGATAACAGTGATTGGCAAGGGTACACACTTGCGATGGGCGGTATTCACACCAAACAAAAAAACAGACCTCTGCAATTACATTACGACTTGAATATTAATGAACAAACAGGCGAATGTTTACAAAGCTATTACGATGGTGAGCTAATACTTAAAGTGAAAGGCTTATGGTTCGCAGGTAAAGCGGTTGTGACTCGTCATTACCAATGGAAAATAGAAAAAGCTTAATACGTATCAAGCTAAAGCACAAAGTCGCTCTAAATTTGACTCAAGGCTCATTTAGCCGTAAATCTGCGAACATAAACAACTCAAGTACACCGCAAAAGAGGCTTTAGCTAGAAATTAAGCTTTAAAGCCAATCGAAAATACTCCAATAATCACATTTTATCTTTTATTTAGTCGCTGCCAGAATGGCAAAGATGCTTTTACTTGGAGTTCTGTAAATAACTGTACTTATCATTAAACTACCGCCAGTTGACATAAAAATACACACGTTTCTCTTATATTCAGGAAAGCGCGGGATTTGCACACTTTGATCTAGAACCATACAAATGAATATTGTATTTATATATATCTAGTAATAACTTAAGTAGTTTGATACAAGTATTATAAATATTAAAGTGCGCGATTGCTCGGTAGAAAAAACCGTAATTTGCGCACTATTAAATTGTTAGGCATTTAGGAAATTATGGATAAGCTTCAGGCAATAATTCTAGGTGGTATCCTTGGTTTTGTTTTATCAATAATCAAAGATTATTTTTTCGCAAACAAGAAACAAAAAACTGAGCGCTATTACTTGGCAATAATTGTATCAGCCTCTTTAGAAAGATTTATATCAAAATGCTTAAGTGTCGTTTGTGATGATGGCGATTATGACGACAGAGGTTGTTTACAAACTAGAATTGCAACACCTCATTTTGAGCCTATGGATTTAGATGTATCATGGCAATCATTAGAAAAAGAATTGCTTTACGAAATCTTGACATTACCAGAGAAAATAAATGATGCGAACTCTCACATTTCTGCTGAAGCTGAATATGCGGCAAGCCCACCCGATTATGAAGAGTTTTTTGACACGAGGAAATTGAAATACTCCGTGTTAGGGGTAATAGCTTGCTCAATTGTAGGTAAATTACAAGCTTCTGCAAAATTGCCAAAGCCTGAATCAACAGAGTGGTCACCGGAAAAGGTATTTAACGAGCAAAAGGAAAAAGCGGTAAAGGCAATTGAGGCTGCCGAAAAACGCAATAGAGAAACTAATCAAAAGCTTTTTGGTACGGTTGAAAAAAATGCCTAAGTTACTTAAACGGATAAAAAACAGTTGGCTTTTTGCTTGTGCCTCGCTAATTTTAGCCAACTATTTTATTGCCGCTTAGCAAAGCGTTAGGCATAAGGAGAACACATGGAGTATTTTTTAAGTATCGTTTCTGGTGGGGCAAGTGGTGCGGCATTAATTTGGATGTTTAAAGGATGGATTTCTGAACGACTTAAACAATCTATACAGCATGAGTACGCAGAAAAGTTAGAAAGTTATAAAACTGAGTTAAATTCGAAAGTTGAAAGTATAAAACACGAGCATCAAGTATCCCAACTTAGAACATCCTTGTTCTTTGATCACCAAAGAGATGCATTTGCAGCATTGATTGCCAAAATCGCTCAATTGAATGAAGAATGGATGAAAGACTATGACCACGAAGTTGGATTGTATGCGCCAGTGCCTTTTAAGGGCTATAAAGAATTAGAAAACTTGTTATACACACACCAGCTTTTTTTAGATGAAGAATGTTTAATGGCAATGACATTAGCTATGAATTCATATTCTGGATCTTTTCCATATGATGATGGTAGTGGTGCACCACCACATCAAAATGACTCTAGACCCAAAGTAGCTTACATTGAGTATTTGCAACCTCGGATTGCTTCAATTTTCCGCAGTAAAATTGGGGTTCCTTCAGACAAACAACATTTGCATGATGTGGCAATTTTAGCAGCTATTGAGTTGGTAAATGGTTATCACTTTTTGGATGTAGGTATTCCTCCTAAAGGTACATTGTCAACGAAGCAAATTGATAATGCTTCTGATAAAGTAGCTTTAGGTAGAAAAAACTTTGACGAATTAATTAAATTGCTTAAAGATTTTGATGTTTATCTTGGTCGTGATGGTGGTTGGTTGCATGAAGCTCAGTTACAAATAAAACAAACATTGAACGTTTTGGAAAGAATGCCTACAAGTCTTTAAAACACGTCTAGAAACAGTTTGCTCGGTTCCGCTTCGCTTCACATTTTAGCCTATTAATGGGCCGTTATAACCTATTAAATATTCGTATATGGAAATTAAATTAAAATGAGTAATCCAAGAAAAAAATATTCAGATGCGCAAAACGTGGCATTACTCTCGCAAGTGAATAGGGTTTGTCCACTTTGTGCAGAACCTCTTTTTTATCAAAAGGGAGGGAGAAGTTACAAAAACTATGAAATAGCCCATATCTACCCATTAAACCCTACCCCTGATGAAATATTATTATTGAAAGGTGAAGAGAGATTAAGCTCTGATGTAAACGATGAGGATAATGTTATTCCTCTTTGTGAAATATGTCATGGTAAGTTCGATAAACCTAGAACAGTTGATGAGTATAGGGAACTGCTAAAGCTAAAAAAAGGCTTAATTGATCGAAGTGGTCAAGAAGCTATATGGAAACGATATGCGATTGAAAAGGAAATCGGTGAAGTAATTGAATCTATTTATAAAGCACCAGATTTTGAAAATGATACTGAGATTGAGTTTGATCCAAAAGAAATAAATAAAAAATTAGATGACACTATTTCTCAACCAACAAAAAGAAAGATAAAAAATAATGTCCGAGAATACTTCATGTTTATTAGTACCAAACTATCTGAATTAGATAATGCCGAAGGCGATTTATCAGAGATGATTTCGTTGCAGGTAAAAACGTATTATTTGAAACAAAAAAGAATGGGGCTTCAACAGCAAGCAATATTTGACAATATTGTATTATGGATTCACATGAAAACAAAACCTAAAACTAACGATGCAGCAGAGATATTAGCTTCTTTCTTCGTTCAAAATTGCGAGGTTTTTTAATGGCTTTTCCAAGCAAATTTACAAAGTTCGACAAGTCAATACTGGCTAAAATTAGTTGGCTAATTATTGATGATGTTGAATTTATTAAACTATCAGAGCTTATGAAATTACGATTGTCAAAATTCGAAGATATTAGTGAATTTATGCTTGCACTAGATGTGTTATTTGCACTTGAAAAAATAGAATTAAAAGAAAGTGAAGGACAAATTAAATATGTTAAATGAAATCCGTTGTAATAAGTTTAGAGAAAAGCTTATAACTTTTCATACAGGTTTAAATGTAGTTCTTGGTGATAATGCTGCTACTAACTCAATTGGTAAATCAACTCTTTTAATGGTTTTAGATTTTGTGTTTGGCGGAGAGTCTTTTCTTACGCATAACAAAGATGCTGTTTATGAGTTGGGAGATCAAGATTATCAATTTTCTTTTACATTTGATGGTGAAGATTATTATTTTAGAAGGGGAACCTTTAAACCAGATTTAGTATATTCTTGCACTAAAGATTACGATGAAATTGAGCCATTAAGCATTGAAGATTATAAGGCATTTCTAAAGTCTTCCTATTCTCTTGAAGATGTTGATTTATCATTTAGGTCTATTGTTTCTCTATTTTCTCGTGTTTGGGGAAAAGAGAACCTAGATGTAAAACACCCACTACATAGTTTTAAAAGCCAAAGTGCATCAGATTGTATTACTAACACAATTAAGCTTTATAAAAAATTTGACTCGATTAAATTGCTAGCTGAAGATGTAAAAAATAAGAACGAAGAAAAGCAAACTATTAGTAAGGCTTTTAAAGATGGTTTGATTTCAAAAAACTCTAAAGTTCAGTATAAAAACAACCTAGCATCAGTATCTTCTATAAATAATGAGATAGAAGAAATAAAAGATAACTTGAAAAAATATGCTGTCAATATTGCTGAGATTGCAAATAGAGAAGTAATGGAGCTTAAAGTTGAAAAAGACAAGCTATTATCAGAAAAGCTAAGTTTAGATACTCGTCTTCTACGAGTGAAAAATGATTTAAATAATAACAAGGGTCTGAAAAGTAAGCACTTATCTCCATTATTAAAATACTTCCCTAATGTGAATGTTAATAAATTAGAAGAGGTAGAATCTTTTCATTCTAAATTGACACTGATATTAAGAAAAGAGTTAAGGAGTAGTGAGGCTGAACTATCGGCTGTATTGGAGAGTGTTGTTGATGAAATTCAGGTCATAGATAGAAAGATTGAAGCAACAATATCTAATATCGATAACCCAAGTTTAGTAATAGATCGAGTTTATGAGCTATCCCAAGGTCATGCCACTGCGAGTAAAGAAATTGAATATTTCGAAACTGATGTACAAATTAAATCAGATCTAAAAGATGCAAAAGAATTACTTCTAGCAGAAAAAACCAGAATTTTAGCGCTAATTGAAAATGTTATTAACGATAAAAACAGAAAGAATGTTACAAAAATATATACCGAAGAAAGGAGATGTCCTTCTCTACATCTAGGTCAAAATAGCTATTCTTTTGAATTGATTGAAGATACTGGTACAGGTAAAGCTTATTCTAATTTAATCCTTTTAGATTTGGCATTTTTAGAAACAACAAAATTACCATTTCTAATACATGATTCAGTTTTATTTAAGAATATTCAGAATGATGCAGTTGCAAAATTAATAGAACTTTACGAATCAACTGGGAAGCAATCATTTATTGCAATAGATGAAATAGAAAAGTATGGGAAAGATGCGGAGCTGAAATTAAAAAGTAGAAAAGTAATATCTTTGGATAATGATAATGTTCTATATGTAAAAGACTGGCGTAAGTGATAAACGGTTATAACAATGTATTTAAACGGAACTAAAGCAGTGGGTTAGGTTAGGTTAGGTTTCGCTACATATTATGAACCACTATTTTAGTCCGCTTAATGCGGAGTTAACGATCGCCCATATTGCTACACATGCGCTACATAAAAAAATATAAAGTGAGTTATAGTGCTAGTGCATTGTTTTTAATGTGATTTTATTTTTATTAAATTGCATTAACAGGGCGTTGTTCGTCAGTACTAACAGGGAAGAACGGATGAATCAACATTCAATTAGTCGTCCAGATAATTTGCGTGATGAAAGTCATGCCAAAGCCATAGTGTATAACTGGATGAAACATGCTCAACGAGAGGCTGTTTCTAATCTTAAAAACCTTGGCGATAAGACATCTCAATCTCCAAAGGGAAAAAAATATAATTTAAATAAAATTATAACTCCTATTTTAGATGCTACAGATTCAGTGCTGGTTTTACGATCGGATAAAAAAATAAAGAAAACAATAAGACCAACTATTCCTCCTGTTATCAATACTGTTTATTTTGAATTGAGACAACGTATTTCTCATCCCGACATATCTAATGATTTCCAATATACTCCGCTTATATTCAACGACTTTGATACAAAGACTATGAAGCAACAAAAAGTTTTAATGTGTCTTTTAACCGATCATTTTCTTGCGAGGCTTTTAATGAGAACTGAAGCTAGAAATTTGAGAGGATTACTCGATGGCCTCATTACGTTAACCAATACACTCATGACAGCTATACCTAAAGATAAAATTCCAAAAACTGATTTTGTGGTGGTCACAGAAAATGAAATCATTCCTATGGTATATTTTGAAATGAATTCCTGTCCGACACTTAGGACAAAAACGTATATTCCTCGTATCGAATGGTTTGGCTCAACAAAAAAAGTGTGTGAGGGTATTATATCTCAGTTTTCATCAACTCATAATTGTTCATTAATCTACAGCAAAGATTTTGACAAAATGAAATTAGAAGCAAGATAGTAGAAGAAAAAAGTCATAGGTAAAATAACAGCCCATTGACTACATATTGTCTACATTATATTTTATTTTAAGTTTATGTTGTTGTTATTAATTGACTTTTAACTATATAAAAAATAATAAGCTGTTAGCTGGTAAGCAAAATTGGTCATATTCAAAACAACCTGAAGTTAAAACTTATCTTTTCAAATAACTCCCTAGGAGGGAAATATGTCAGAACAATCCGAACTAAAAGTTGCATCAAAAGAATCTGTAGCTCTTGAAATGGCAATGGATATTGCAAACAGAGAAAAATTCTATGATGATTCATCTACATACCGTAAAAAGCTATTAGATCTATATGCTGAGTGCTTATATGCAACAAATGGCTATAGGGAAGTGTAATTTACCAGCTAACAAGTTGCTCAAGCGGGACAAATAACAGTTGGCCGCGCTCGTGCCTCGCACAGTATAGCCAACCATTATTTGCCCCTTAGCAAAGCGTTATATTTTTATCGAATTAAGGTGTCTTAATTATTGATGAGTCGAAAAATGAGGATGTTTATTGGAGATTTATAAAAACATTAATCGCAATATATTTATCAATAGCGTTGCTTGAGCTTTCTGGTGTAGATGTAACAAAAGAAAATTTTTTCATTTGATAAATTTTCATTTGCAATATTAATTCTGCTTTCAGTGTGCATTTATACTTTTGATAATATGCTTAAAAGTTTTGTTAAATGGTTTAAACGCAAAAGTAAAACAGTCTTGAGCAATTAAAAATATAACAAGCAAATTAACAGGACTAAAAACAGTGGGCTGTTCGCTTCGCTCCATTTTAGCCCACTATTTGGGCGTTAGGCATTTAAGGTTTAGTATCATGTTTGAGAGCACGCAAAATATTTTGGAAAAAACAGAAGGTTATATTTTAAATCTTCCAAGTGATAATAAATTATGGAGTCTTTTTACTCGATACATTGTGTTTCCTTTAAAATATTTATGGCTAGGGTTAGGTGAATTTTTAAAACCTGCTTCGCTATGGGCTGTTATCGCATTTTTATTAATGATTGCAGTAACAATGGCAAAAAAAAACTTTGGAATTAATCACGAATATTCATTCTTGATGATAAATTTTTGTATTTATTTTCCTATGATCTTAGTTATTTTTGCAGTCCCAAGTACATATTCATATTTTGGGGTAAGTAGTGCCCATGTAAAAAAAACAACACAAATTATTGAAGCAGAAGGCATCGACTCAATAGATAAAGTTGAATTATTAGAGGAAAATATAGAGAAAATTTATGACAGAGTATGCTCTAGAGTCTTATTTTATAAGTGGCTTGTAGGTGCTTCTTGGACTCTTTATGTTGTTGTATTTAATTTTGAATTAAGATTTTTAATGAAATCTAGTGGGCAATCAATAAAAGATGCTATTTCAGAAAATATGCTCACATTTTTCCTAGTACTATTTTCCGCTATTGGTGCTTTGTTATTAGTTGTTGGGTATAAAAAAGCATCGGACTTACTAATTAAAAGTATTGAATTTGGATGTGTTGAGCAAAAGTACAAGCTATTAAAAATGCCTAACAAGCAAATCAACAAGGACTAAAGATTGGTGGCCATTGCTCTTGCCTCACTGATTTTGGTCACCAATTTTTGGTCTGTTATTTGGTCTGTTATTTGGTCTGTTATTTGGGCGTTAGGCACCTAAACTAGTCAAGGAGTGTCCACTCGATGTCTTCACCAATATTAAAAATAGACAACATCAAAAATATTGCTGTTTATAAAAATTTCCAATGGTCGAACTCAGTAAGAGATGAAGGTAATAACATTGCTGATTTTAAAAATATTAATGTTATTTACGGTAGAAACTATTCTGGGAAAACAACGCTTTCAAGAATCATTAGATCGGCTGAAATAGGTGTGCTCTCGGATAAGTACGTAACCCCTGAATTTAAGTTTAGCTTTGCTGATGGAAGCAATGTTACACAACATACATTAACGACACATAGCAATGTAATTAGAGTATTTAATGAAGATTTTGTCAGAGACAACTTACGATTTATCACTGATGATGAACAGACTATTAATTCATTTGCAATCCTTGGTGACGACAATGCTAGACTTGAGGAAGAAATAAAAACTAATGAAATTGAACTTGGGAGTGATGAGGATAAAAGTGGTCTTATTGGAAAATCTCTTGAGGCAAATGAAAAAAACTCTAGAGCAGAAAATGCTTATAACAGAAGATTATCTGCCTTAGAAAGTAAGTTACGTGACAAAGCAAACAAAGCAGGTAGCGGAATAAAGCATAACAAAGTATTTGGGAATGCCAATTACAACCTGATCAAAATAAAAATTGATATTCAGAAAGTTATTAAGGATTCTTATTCCCCTATTACGGATGAAAGTGTACTAACAAACCTTTCTCTTCTTAAGGAAGTCCCTAAAGAAGAAGTTAGAGAATCACCTCCTTTTAATCTTAAGTACTCCTCAATACTTTTACAGGCTAAAGAATTAATAGAAAAAAAGATTCAAGCATCTGCCCCTATACAAGAGTTACTGAATGACAGTGTCCTTGCTGCTTGGGTTCGGTCAGGACGAAAACAGCATGAAGATAAAAGAGAACAATGCGCATTTTGTGGGAATGATTTGCCACCAGAACTTTGGGATAAATTAGATAAACATTTCAATCAGGAATCTGAAAGTCTTCGTTCAGCTTTGAATAGTTTATTAGCTTCAATACAGAGAGAAAAAGACGGACTCCCAAATTTATTGAAAATTAATAATTCAGACTTTTATTCTAATTTTCGTGAAGACTTAGATATTTTAAAAGAAAATTATTCTGCGCGTACCGCAAGTTACCTAGCAACTATCGATATGATAGAAGTTCAAGTTAAATCCCGAATAGAAGATATATTTAAAGATGTATTATTTGAAGAGCCTATTACCGTAGAGATTGAATTGAATAATATTAGGACTTCATTCGAGGAATACCGATATAAAGCAAATCAATCAACCTCATCATTAAGTAGCGAGCAGTTTAAAGCACGTGACGCTCTACGATTACACGAAGTATTTACGTTTATCAACGATATAACCTATGTTGATGAATGCGAGGCAATAGAAAAAATCAAAGAAGATAAAACGACAGCTCTTAGATTGAAAATAGCTAAAAATGCAGAGGTCAGTGCCAAAAGAAAGAAGATAAGTAGTTTAAAAGCTCAACTAAAAGATGAAAGTAAGGGCGCGGATCAAGTAAATGAATATCTAAATGATTTTTTTGGGCATCAATCACTTTCTTTAAAAGCTATTGAGGAAACATCTCCTCTTGTTCGTACAGGGTATCGATTTGAAGTAACTCGTAATGATCAAAAAGCTTACCATCTCAGTGAAGGGGAGTGTAGTTTAATCGCTTTCTGCTACTTTATGGCGAAACTTAAAGATATAGAGACTAAAGGTAATCAGCCTATTATTTGGATAGATGATCCTATTTCAAGTCTGGATGCAAATCATATTTTCTTTGTCTACAGCCTGATTAATGCTGAAATTGTCACATCAGAAAAATATGACGATGCAGGCGAGGTTAAAGAGAGAAATCGTTTTGAGCAATTGTTCATTTCAACGCATAATTTAGATTTTTTAAAATACCTTAAACGACTTCCCGGTGCATCAAATAAAAATAAATCACAATATTTCATAATTAATAGAGCAGATCAAACCAGTGATATTTCTTTAATGCCTAAATATTTGAAAGAGTATGTAACGGAGTTTAATTTTTTATTCCATCAGATTCATAAGTGTGCAGCTATAACTGCAATAAACGATGATAACTACACAACATTCTATAACTTTGGGAATAACGCTAGAAAGTTTTTTGAGATATATCTGTATTACAAATATCCTGATCAAGGTATGAACCCGACAACTTTGAAATCATTTTTCGGAGAAGAAAGTGTCCCTGCAATCCTCAGCGATAGAATTAATAACGAGTATTCTCATTTAGCAGGTGTATTTGAACGTGGCTCAACACCAATAGAGGTTCCAGAAATGCATACGGCTGCTAAATTTATTTTGGATAAAATAAAACAACATGATCACGAACAATATGTGTCGTTAGTCCAAAGTGTTGGTGAAGTCAGTGCCTAACAACAAATTTAACAAGGACAAAAAATGCTCCTTCGTCGCTTATTTAACCAACTATTATTTGCCTCTTAACGAGGCGTTGAGGCTGTAGAATAACTAATTCAGCCAAAATCACTAAGTTTTTGTGATCCTGTATCGCGCTGTAGACTATTTACTCGATATAAGTAATACATTTGGTACCCCTATTTTTAGGGGGAATTCATAATAAACGAGTTATTCTACAAGCTTGTTATGTTTTTCGTTCAGTATGGAGATTGCGGATAATCAATGAGTAATTATCGTTATGACCCTGTTGTTACAGGTGTAATCATAGGAATAGGTGCATTAGTCCTTTGGTATTTTTCATGTCTAGCTATAGAGCAAAAATTAATTCCTTCAAGTTTTGATCATATCACTCGATTTTTTACGATATTAATAGCTACTTTATGCGGTGCTTTTGCGGCATTCAGATTTAATGCAAAACTAGAAGATAAAAAGCTATCTCGTGAAAATGAAATATTAGTTGATGAAAAAGTAGCAATCCTGAATAAAGCATTACTCAATATTGCTCTCCAACTAAATGTAATTGGAAACATAAAACGTTTGTTGAATCGTTATAATAATATTGATGAACAAGCTTTCAAAATGCCAGCCGAAAAGAACTTCAATGAGAAAGTTTTTGTTGATATAAATGAAATAGCCTTAATTTTAATTAATGATCCAATGCTCCTAATGGAAATATCAGTAGAACAAGATGGTTTTATACAAACTATTGAATCTCTTAAAGTTAGACACGAACATTACATTAACGAATTACAGCCAAATATGAACAAACAAGGATTACTTGATCGCAAGAGTAATACGGATGAATATGAAGAATTATTACCTTACCATGTATTCAAAGGAGCTTATGATTCGGTTAAGGTTTTAATACACAACGTTCAAGAGAGTGAAAAAGGCTTAGAAGGTAAGTTTGATAAACTTAGGGTTTCATGTAAAAAATACTTTCCTCAACACCAATTTATGGAATTAGAAAAACATAACAAGAACTTCAAACGGAATAAAGCAGTTGGTTAGGTTCCGCTTTTCTACACATTTTAACCAACTATTTTTGTCCGATTAAGTGGGCGTTGGTAAATAATTAAACTTGGCAAAATAAAATGAAAAATTGGCAAATATCTACATCTAAAACAGTTAAAGAAAAAATTACAAATGCTATGAAAAATGAAGTTAGTAAAATTGCATGTGATTTAATCGATAACACTTTAAAGCCTAAACACATAAAACCAGAGCTAAATAACCCAAGTTTCAATAAACTTGTAGATATATTTATTAAATGGCGGGGAAGCTCACTGTATTTTTATGCTAAATATAAAAGCTGTGGGGAAGATGCTATTTCACCAATTTTTGAAACAAAATTTGCGAGGTTAGTATATGCGGGGGAGGATAAGTTTAACCTCTCTTATATGCGGCACAATGAGCAATGGCTTAATTTACATTCGAATTTTACTGGGCTGGAATGTTGCAATGCTATTGAATACGAACCATATTTCGTAGTGTAATTTGCTTATAAGCTGTTAAAACAGGACAAAATTTAGTTGGCTGTAGAATAACTAATTAAGCCAAAATCACTAAATTCTTTTGTTCCTGTATCACGCTGTAGACGATTTACTCGATATAGGTAATGCATTTTTTACCCCGATTTTTAGGGGTAATTCATAATAAACGAGTTATTCTACAAGCTCGTTATGTGTATCTATAGAAGGGAGTTCTAAATGTTAGAATTGAGGCCTAATTGTGAGTATTGTGATTTTGATTTACCACCTGAATCGAATGAAGCTGTTATTTGCACATTTGAATGCACATTTTGCGTTAAGTGTGCTGAAAAAATATTAAAGAGTATATGCCCAAACTGCTTAGGTAACTTGGTTCAACGACCCATCCGACCTTTAGCGGCATTGAAAAAAAATCCTGCATCAACTAAACGAGTATTAAAGGAGAAGAGGCATGTTTAAATCTCGAAATATAGAGGGTAAAATTGATTGGTTAGATGAAACTGGTATTAAAATTTATACTATTTCTGCCTGTAATAGTTTAGTCGACCAATCTAAATATTTATATCGACTCAATGAAATTAAAGCAGCACGTAATATCAACTGGATTAATACTCCAGCTTTCGTCATTTTTCATGATGGTTCCGGTTGTGATTATTTGGTTTTAGTCTGGTGGGAAAATGATAATGAATTATTCACATCCGTATCAGTTAAAGTTGATGATGAATGGGTAGAAGACGCCAGTAAATATTCGTTCTGCTTGTATGATCTAGAGGTGTTTTGGACTGAGCGCAATATTTATATAACAACAATTGATTGTGAACTACCATCACTAAAAAAATATCAGGTTTCGCGTTAAGTACACATAACATGCTGTTAAATAAAAATAAGCTGGCTGTTTTTGTCCCGCTTGATATTTTAGCCAATTAAATTTTGCCTCTTAACTGGGCGTTGAGGCTGTAGAATAACTAATTCAGCCGAAATCACTAAATTTTTGTGTTTTTTTATCGCGCTGTAGACGATTTATTCGATATAGGTAATACATTTGGTACCCCGATTTTTTGGGGAAATTCATAATAAACGAGTTATTCTACAAGCTCGTTATGTGAATAATTCGAGCAGTAGGAGTGATGTCGATGGATATCGTTAGTTTTATGGATGTTGAAGAGACGGAGAATGACTTAATTATTTCCTTTGCTCTCGATATTGGAGAAGGTTATATAAAGACGCTTCTCTTGCACAGGACATTGTTTTGTGAATTTATTATGCCTGAAGAAGAGCGCGGTACAAAAGTTAGTCTTGAAGACCTAGATATAGCTGAAGAGCATATGAATACTCTCGAGTGCGTTACATTTCACGAAAAAAACCATAAAAATAAAAGCTCGGTTTAGCTCTCACGAAATAAACTTACGAAAGCTTCAACTAGAAGAAATAGATCAAATTAAAGAGTCTTTAACTCATCATAATTATGATGAGAGGTTTGAGATTAAATTCACATAAGCAATTCAACGTGACACGCAACACTTGGCCCGTTAATGTGGGCGTTATATGCCCGTAATAGCAAAGTCGATCGCTGCAATAATCTCATCTCTTAATGATACAACTGAGCCAACAGGGTTTTTGAGTAAATTTGCTGGCATTGATGAAATCTGTGGTGTGAGTAAAATGAATTGTTCATTTTCATATTCTATCGCTGGAGTTAAGCCATCCATCTTTTCATTTCTAAAATGATTAAGCTTCCCTAAAGGGATCACAATTCTCGTTGCGAGATCGCTAATTAATGCATTTTGGATATCAATTATATATGGATATGCTTCCCTGCTTTTTTTACTTGGGTTTATGTATACCTCAAATTGTGCCATTAAAACTCTCTAAACTCGTCACCAAAACAGCCATTTTCATCTACAAAATCATTGTAGGCTTTTATAGCGTTTTTATTTTCTTTTACCCATCTTTTAGCTTCAATACTTTTCAATTTATCTTTTAGTGCTTGCTCTAAAGTTGCAGATAAATTAATGTTAAGTGCTCTTGTTTTCTTTAGTAAGTCACTATTTAAGCTAAGGTTTGTTGCTTTTTTAGGGGCTTCAATATCGTATAATGCTTGCATAGTATGTCTCCAAGTAATCATTGTGTTTATTATGCGCACTCTAATGCGTATTGTAAAGGGCATATAAGCCATTCAAGCAGGACAAATTTTTATGTTCCTGTATCACGCTGTAGACAATTTATTCGATATAGGTAATGCTTTTGGTACCCCGATTTTTAGGGGGAATTCATAATAAACGAGTTATTCTACAAGCTCGTTATATGTGCAGGAAGTTTGAGTATTAAATTCATAATTGGTTACTTAAAAAAGGATTTTAAATTTAGGTTTTTCTTCTTACTAGCCTCTATTTCTATGGGGTTTTATTTGTATTTTAACTTATATGAAGATGGTGTTTTTATCGGAATAGATGATATCTATTCATTTAAAGCTGTTTATATCTTTATATTTAGTACAGTTTGTATTTTTATACCTTGGCACTTATTTGACAAAGAATAGTTCAAAGTGCGTATAACAAGCAAATAAACTAGGACTTAGGTTTTGGGATAAACCTATGCTTAGCTTCAGCTGACAAAGAATTATATATCATGGATTGATGATGATTGGTTGCTAGGACTGACATCATTCATCTCGAAAGTTATTAAGTTATAACAAGATTAGTATAGGTACATCAAAATGTTTTTAGCTAGTAAGTCTATATCTAGTGGGTATGGTTGGTAAGTTAACTGTAAATAAAAAAACCCTCAATTGAGGGTTTTTTAGTTTTGCATGATACTAACTTAGAAAGCCGCGTTATTAGGCGTTCTTGGGAAAGGGATCACGTCACGCACGTTTTGCATGCCCGTTGCATAAACTACCAAGCGCTCAAAGCCTAAACCAAAGCCTGAATGTGGCACTGTGCCGTAACGACGTAAATCACGATACCAGCTGTAATCTGCTGGATCTAAATTCATTTCCGCTAAGCGTTTGTCTAACACATCTAAACGTTCTTCACGTTGGCTACCACCAATGATTTCGCCAATACCTGGTGCTAAAATATCCATAGCCGCAACGGTTTTGCCATCGTCATTTAAACGCATGTAGAATGACTTAATATCTTTCGGATAGTTTTGTAACACTACCGGACCATTAAAATGCTCTTCAGCTAAATAACGTTCGTGCTCTGAGTTTAAATCAACGCCCCAAGCCACTTTGTTTTCAAACTTCTTACCACAGTTTTCCAAAATGGTAATCGCGTCAGTGTAATCTAAACGCACAAAGTCGTTGTTGATCACTGAGTTTAAACGCTCTACAACCGTTTTATCGACACGTTGTTCAAAGAAAGCCATATCGTCTGCGCGTTCATCAAGCACGGCTTGGAAAACATACTTCAACATTTCTTCAGCAAGATCAGCGGCATCAGAAAGATCGGCGAAAGCAATTTCGGGCTCGATCATCCAAAATTCAGCTAAATGACGAGTCGTATTTGAATTTTCAGCACGGAATGTTGGGCCAAAGGTATACACTTTTGACAGCGCACAACAATAAGTTTCAACATTTAGCTGACCTGAAACGGTTAGGAAAGTTTCTTTACCAAAAAAGTCTTGGTTGTAATCCACTTTGCCTTCATCATTTAACGGTAAGTTTTCCATATCAAGCGTACTAACACGGAACATTTCACCAGCGCCTTCACAGTCACTACCAGTAATTAATGGTGTGCTGATCCAAAAGTAACCTTTGCTATGTAAAAAACGATGTACTGCTTGTGCCAAGGTATTGCGCACACGTGCTACTGCGCCACCTATATTAGTACGTGGACGTAAATGTGCTTGTTCGCGTAAAAACTCGATACTATGGCGCTTTGCTGCCATTGGGTAGGTATCAGGGTCTTCAACAAGTCCTAATACTTCTACTTGTTCTGCTTGGAGCTCAAACGACTGACCTTTACCTGGAGATTCAACTAAAATACCGGTAACTTTTACTGCAGCACCTGTAGTAAGTTTTAATATATCAGTCTGATAATTATCCAAATTGCTCGGAGCAATTGCTTGAATAGCGTCAAAACATGAACCATCATGTACCGCTAAAAATGAAATACCTGCTTTTGAATCACGACGTGTGCGGATCCAACCATGGATAGTAATTGATTCATTAACAGGATATTTTCCTGCCAAGATATCAGTAATGGCAATGACTGACATTTACAAACCTCTTTTTTGTCAAAAATGTACTCAAATTTTAAGGGGTGCTATGTTACCTTGCTTGTAAGGTTTAACAAGTAAAAATTTTTAAATCGGGTCTTTATAAAAAAATAACGTGAAATTAGGGATGAAAAGCGGTATGAAGTATGAAATATCGGGCAAAGAGCGCAGGAATGCTGCTGATTTATGGACTTATGCGTTAAGAGTATTGGCTATCCTTGGTTGGAGCTTGTTTGTTTGCGCTATCATTGTTTCTTATTATGCGGCACCTGATGTCGACTATGGCATTTTGCGTTACCATAATATTGAAATTAGAAAAATTTGGCAGACACCACTGACCGGCTATTTATACATTGTTTTATTGCTAAGTGCCCTAAGTAGTTATTTTTGTTTAATCATTGATAATTACCGTAGCCGGCGTAAAAACGATGGTAAGTATTTTAATATTTTATTGTTACTTGTGATTACCATCGCTTGGGTCAGTTTTATATTGGTACAACTTTATTAAGTCGCCAACCTTATTTTATAGCGCAGCGCTAACAAGGGGGTTAGTTGCGCTTAAAACACTTATCTTCATCTAATACGATACTAATGGCATTGATCAGTAAACTGAGTTGTGTTTTATCGCTAATAAATGGCGGCATAATATAGATAAGTTGTCCAAAAGGACGTATCCATACGCCCAACTCAACAAAGCGCTTTTGAATCTCGGCCATGTCAACATGCTCAGTACTTTGAACTACCCCTATAGCGCCTAACACTCTTATATCCTGAACCCTGTGATGATTTTTTAAAGGCAATAATTGTTGCTTAAAAACCTGCTCAATATCAGTTACTTGTTGTTGCCACTGATTACGTTTCAATATTTTAAGGTTGGCGTTAGCAAGGGCACAAGCTAGCGGGTTACCCATAAAGGTAGGTCCGTGCATGAAGCAGCCCGCTTCACCATGACTAATAGTATTGGCCACTTCATCAGTGCATAAGGTGGCTGCCAGTGTCATGTAGCCACCGGTGAGGGTTTTACCTAGACAGATAATATCGGGACTAATATCTGCCCATTCACAGGCAAATAACTTGCCAGTTCGGCCTAGGCCTGTGGCAATTTCATCAGCAATCATTAAAACATTATATTGATTACAAAGTTTGCGGCAGGCTTTTAAATAATTCGGATGATATAAACGCATGCCACCCGCACCTTGGACTATTGGCTCGATAATAAAGGCCGCTATTTGCTCATGATGTTGTGCAAACATGGCGGTTAACGCTTCAACGTCGGTAGCATCCCATGCTTGATCAAAGCGAGTTGTTGGTGCGGGAGCAAATAAATTCTTCATTAACACAGGTTCAAATAACTGGTGCATGCCATTAACGGGGTCGCATACCGACATAGCGGCAAACGTATCACCGTGATAACCATTTCTTACGGTGAGTATTTTATGCTTTTCAGGCTTATTTTTACTGTGCCAATACTGTATCGACATTTTTAACGCCACTTCTACTGACACTGAACCACTGTCACTTAAAAACACTTTATTTAAGCCCTCAGGCGTCAGCTCAATGAGTGTTTTCGCAAGTTCAATCGCCGGTTCGTGGGTTAAACCACCAAACATCACATGGGCAAATTTTTCAGTCTGTTTTATTAAGGCCTCGTTTAATTCGGGGTGATTATAACCGTGCAATACAGACCACCACGATGACATACCATCAACAAGTTTCTCACCACTGGCCAAGGTAATATGAACACCTTCGGCAGATTCGACCAGATAAGAAGGTAATGGTTTCGACATAGAAGTATAAGGATGCCAAACGTGGTTTTTATCAAATTCAAGGTTTTCTGTTTTTTTAGTGTTCATATGTAAATGTTACTTCGTTAGCTTGGTTGACATATTTGAGTTGATGCATAGACTACCGATTAATATTAATAGATGCAATTGACAAACGAGTGAATAACTATGACACAGCAAACATCAGCGGTGAGTGAATCTAGCTCAAATACCAACGTTAATACCGCCGTTAATACCCAAGTTAATAATACCAACCAAGGTAGTAGTGAAGTACGCCATAACTGGCAAGCAGACCAAGTTAAAGCACTGTTTGACATGCCATTTAATGATTTGATGTTTAAAGCGCAAGTTATTCATCGCGAAAACTTTAATCCCAATGAAGTACAAGTGAGTACTTTGTTGTCGATTAAAACCGGCGCATGCCCAGAAGATTGTAAATACTGCTCTCAAAGTGCCCGTTATAAAACTGACATTGATAAAGAGCGCTTGATGGAAGTGAGTAAAGTGCTTGAAGCGGCGCAAGCGGCGAAAGATCAAGGTTCAACACGTTTTTGTATGGGCGCTGGCTGGCGTAACCCAAAAGCAAGAGATATGCCTTCAGTGGTCGAAATGGTTAAAGGTGTAAAAGCACTGGGACTTGAAACCTGTATGACACTCGGCATGTTATCTGCTGAGCAAGCCGATGAGTTACAAGGTGCCGGCTTGGACTACTACAACCATAACTTAGACACATCACCAGAGCATTATAATCAAATTATCACTACACGTACTTTTCAAGACAGGTTAGACACTTTATCTAATGTACGAAGTTCAGGCATGAAGGTCTGTAGTGGTGGCATAGTAGGTTTAGGCGAAGAAAGTAAAGACCGGGCGTCATTATTGGCACAATTAGCTAACCTTTCACCGCAACCGGAAAGTGTGCCGATTAATATGTTGGTAAAAATTGAAGGCACGCCGTTATCTGATGTTGCAGACCTAGATCATTTTGAATTTGTTCGCTGTATTGCCGTGGCACGCATCATGATGCCAAAAAGCCATGTGCGTTTATCAGCAGGGCGCGACGCGATGAATGAACAAATGCAAGCCCTGTGCTTTTTAGCGGGCGCGAATTCAATATTCTACGGGTGTAAATTATTAACCACAGGTAATCCTGAAGCCAATAAAGATATGATGTTATTTAACCGCTTAGGTATTAATACTGAAACCATTGCCAGTTCAGCAGCAGACGAAGCAAAAATTACTACCGCTGTGGTTGATCAAAAAAATAGCGATCTATTTTATAACGCGGTTAATTAATATTTATGGCGTTTGATTTCTTAACCACAACTATTGCCGAGCAGAAACAGCGCGCACGTTATCGTGTGCGTCAGTGTGTTGCTGAGCAAAATGGCCGTTATGTCAACATTGACCATAAAAGTTACTTAAACTTTTCATCAAATGACTATCTGGGTTTAAATCATCATCCAAAAATTAACCAAGCATTGCAAGCTGGCGCCGAGCGATTCGGTACTTGTGCTAGTGGCTCAAGTTTAATTACCGGTTACTCTTATGCCCATCAAGCACTAGAAAACGATATTTGTGATTGGCTTAATAAAGCTAAATGTTTGTTGTTTGCCAGTGGTTTTTCCGCTAATAACGCGCTTATGCACGCCTTGGGTCATAAAAGCTGCGAGCTGTATTTAGATAAACTCAGTCACGCGTCATTAATTGATGGTGCGCTATCCAGTGACGCTAAAGTAAAACGCTTTTTACATAACGATACTGAACAACTACAAAGCTTTTTAAGACAAGGCCAAGCTAAGGCTAATGATGACGGTAAAGAGTTAAACCAAGTTATTGTCTCAGAAGGGGTTTTTAGTATGGACGGCGATCAGGCTGACGTAACTCATTTAGCGAAAATTGCCCAAGAGCATAAAGCTTTATTATATCTAGACGACGCACATAGTATGGGTGTTGTCGGTGATAAAGGCCAAGGTAGTAGCAGTATCGCAGTCCCTGATATTGTGATGGCCACCTTTGGCAAAAGTATTGCCACTAGCGGCGCTTTTGTGGCTTGTGATGAATTACTGGCTGATTATTTAGTTAATTTTTCTCGGCATTATATTTATTCCACCGCGATATCTCCGGCCTTAGCTTGGGCAACAAAAAAGAGTATTGAAATTATTCAAACAGAAAATTGGCGTCGAGAAAAAATTGTTGAATTAAGTCAATTACTCGCCTCAAAATTAAGCCATAAAGTTCAACTTATTAACAATGCCTCATCAATTCACGCCATCGTTATTGGTGATGAAGTGGCCACACTTGATGTTTGTCAAAAACTTCGAGATAAGGGCATTTGGCTCAGTGCTATTCGTCCTCCGACGGTTCCAAAAAATAGTTCTAGGTTACGCGTAACTGTAACCTCGAGTCATGAAATTAAAGATATCAATTACTTAGCTAATTGTATTAACGAGGTTATAGCATAATGTCTGAAAAGACTAACCGTTTTAAAATAGCGAGATCTTTTGGCTCGGCCACGACTTCTTATGATGTTTCAGCACGTTTACAACGTTATTGTGGCCAGCATTTAATGCCATGGTTACCTAATAGCCATGATATAACCGTCTTAGATTTGGGCGCAGGTACAGGTTTTTTTACTGAGCTGCTATCAAGTCGTTACCGACAAGTTATTGGTTTAGATGTATCAAAAAAAATGCTGCACTTTGCCAAAGATAATCGCAATAAGGGTATTCATTGGCTTGAAGCAGACGCTTATAAAATACCCTTGCAAGATAACAGCATTGATTTTGTCTATTCAAACCTAATGATCCAATGGTGTGATCCGCTAGACCCAGTATTAAATGAAATAATACGGGTGTTAAAACCTGGTGGTTCATTTGCTTTTAGTACGCTAATTGACGGGACTTTATTTGAATTAAAGTCTGCTTGGGCGCACGTTGACAATGATCAACACGTAATTGATTTTAAAATAGAAAGTGAAATTATAGCGTTATTTGATGGCGCGGATCGAAAGCTATTGCACGCTAAGCAGCAAGATATTGTTTTAGCGTATGAAAATGTTTTACATTTAGCCCATGAGTTGAAAAGCCTTGGCGCTAATCATCTGCCTAAAAAGCAGGGCAAAGGACTTGCGGGTAAAGATAAATGGCAAAAAATGACCCAAAACTATCAAGAATTTTTGCAACCCAATGGTATATATCCTGCTACTTATAAAGTTTTATCTGGGCTAGTGGTTAAATTAAAAGATTAAGCCTTGTCTCTGTTCTTTGTGTCTTATTAAGCCTAAGAACCTGATAAACAGCCAATCATAAAAACAATGATTGAATTTTAAGAGTGACCTATTATGTTAAAGCTATTTGTTACCGCCACCGACACAGACGCTGGTAAAACCTACGCAGCCCAAGCGCTTGTACATGCCTTAGTGGCCAATAATAAAAAAGTAGCGGTCTATAAGCCTATTTCCGCGGGTTGCGAGCGCATTAATCATCAGTTAGTTAATAACGATGCTTTGTTATTACTAAAACAGTCTAATTGCCAACAAATGATTTCTCAGGTTAACCCGATTGCTTTTGAACAAGCTATTGCACCACATATAGCTGCAGCTCAGCTGCAACAAGCCATAAGCTTAACCGATATTCAACGTGGCTATGAACAAATTACCGCTTTGGCTGCTGATGTTGTAATTTGTGAAGGCGCCGGTGGCTGGCGGTTACCACTAGGGCAAGGGCAATATTTATCAGCGTTCGTGCAAGCAAGTTGTCAAGATGTTGTACTTGTGGTGAATATGAAACTAGGCTGCTTAAACCATGCGGTGTTAACCTATCAGTCAATTGTAGCTGATGGTCTAAACTGTTTGGGCTGGATAGCAAACTGTCCAGAAAGTATGCCTTATTTAGCAGAAAATATTAGTGAGTTGACTACACTACTACCCATACCTAAATTGGCAGAGTTACCTTTTGAATTAGATATAACTAAAGCAGCGCAGCGAATAGATATTAGGTTATTAACCTCACTGATTTAACGTCTGTCTATTCATTTTTATAAGTAGTAAACATTGGTTAACCCAGTAAGAAAATTTAATTTTTTATTGATGTTTTTGATTGTAGATAATTTTTTATATTAACTCACATTATAACCACCAACACCGCAAAGTGGTCGGTTCTTGTTATTCAAGAACCGACCAAGCAAGGCACAAAATTACAGGTATTATTAACGACGATTTTTTTTTAACCTATACTTTAATGCTTGTAACTTAATTATTGAGTTATAACTTTAGATGATAAAAAAGGAAAATATTAGATGAAATACACAATACTTATAATAATATCCTTGTTGTCTGTTAATTTTGCGGTATTAGCAGAGTCAAGCGAAACCAAAATCAATCGGGCCATGGCCGCTGCACCGCCGTCTATAAGTCAACAAGCGACTATCCTTGATTCAGACGGACAAGTTTTACAAAAAGGTACTAACGATTGGACTTGTATGCCTGACACTATGCCAGGAGATAAAGCACCTATGTGTAATGATGCCCTTTGGATGGAAATGATGAGTGCGGTTGGTTCTAAAGCTGATTTTAAGACGAAAGGAATTGGCATTTCATACATGTTAAAAGGTGATATTGGTTCGGGAGTGAGTAATGCGACGCCGTATCATCCTGATCATAAGAAGGCTCATGATTATACAGAAACAGGTCCCCACTTAATGATCATTGTTCCCAAAGAAATGCTAAAAGGAATAACTCGAGATCCTCAATCAGGAGGACCATTTGTTATGTGGGGAGATACTCCATATGCTCATATTATGGTGCCGATAAAATAACTTGGTATTTGAATAAGCTCCATTCTGCCTGCTTGAAATAAAGAATTAAGCAGTATTTGGCAAATAACTATTCTAATACTAATTTGATAACTAGTAGGTAAGTCATACCATATCTTTGACTTTCCTACTTTCCTGCCGTTACAAGGGTATCTAATTTGATTTTATCAATTTTTCCGCATGTATTCTTGTAGGTGCTTTCACTTTGGTGCATTCACTTTGGTTCTTTCTTCTAGTGCAGTTGATCTTGATGTCTATGATCCTGCATCGATTACGGATTTAAGCAATCAACCAAATAGTGATATTATTAATATTAAGTCTGTGGCGCATTTTACGGACACTAATTGAAATCATATATTAAACATAACGTTGTATGTTATTAAAATAGCATAAGGTTAAGTTATATAAACTTGAAATGAAGAGGATAAAAAATGTTATCGATTAAAAATTTAACCTGTCTAATTCTTTGCTTTACCTTAGTGGCGTGCGCGTCCATGGGGACAGGTAGTAAAATGGAAAAGCAGCAAGTGATACTTACCATGAAAGATAATGTCTTAACCCAGCTTTTTGCTAATAAACCCGACACTCGCGCACAAATAAACGCGGCTCCAGGTTACGCGGTATTTTCTAATGCCAATGTGAATTTGATACTGATCGCAGCAGGTACAGGCTATGGCGTCGTAAAAGATATGAACACAAGTAAATATATTTATATGAATATGGCTGAAGGAGGCGTTGGCTTAGGACTTGGTGTTAAGGACTACCGTATCGTAATGGTTTTTCATACCAATGAAGCAATGAACAACTTTGTTAATAAAGGTTGGACCTTTGGTGGTAATGCAGATGCGGCCGCAAAAGCAGGCAATAAGGGTGCATCAGTTGAAGGTGAAATATATTATGGTGACGTTACCGTATACACTTTCACCGAAAATGGTTTAGCACTACAAGCTACGATTAAAGGAACTAAGTTCTGGAAGGATAGTGAGCTAAATTAAAATTATTTAGTGCATTCGCTAGTATATTTTTTGCCCCTATAACAAAAACGGTTACAGGGGCATTTTTTTAATACAAAGGGACCTTTGAATATGATTTTACTTTATCTGTTATAAGTGCCGGCAGTTAAAAATTTATTTTAAAATCAATCTGTAAAGTAAAAACTGTCCGTACGTGCTAATAAGCATAAAATTTACCTTGGATTAAAATTTAGTCATCAATAAATTCATTTTGTCATCTTATTTTTTGCCCCACGTAGCTGTCAAACCTACTAGGCTGGCATGGTCTGACTGATTCAACTACCTCAGTTAAGCAATCATTTATAATACTCTAATTAATCATTAAAATTTATTTGGACTTTGATAACCTAGGATAACCCAGATAAGAATGAAGTCAGTGGCTGTCGTACTAGATTATTGTTTAACTCAGCACATCCTGCTGTGTTTGGTAACGTGTTTCATGGTTTTGCCAATGAAGGCGTTCCTGCTTTAAACTATTAAATAAAATTTCAGCAATGACATTATTCCAACATCAAATTTTTTACTTATTGCTATCCATAAACCCATGAGATTTGAGCAATCAACAATATTGGTGGCTAACATATTATTCCCTCAGCTAAGTTAACTATCTGTTTTTATTTGTCTTGTAGTTGCTAAATAGTCACTGTTGACGCATCAAAAAAATTGCACTTTCATTCTATATCCCATGCTCTATGCTTCAGTCGACAACCGTAACTATAAAGAAAACTTAAGGGTTAATAAGAGAACCTTCATATCCCCATAAATTGGGCAAGAACATATAGCATACAAAGCTAAAACACTCATGTTGATACTAATGGAAAGAAGTGAGCATAAGTTTTTGGCAACGCTATACTGAAATTTAAACTTGGTTATGGTTGTTAACAACCAATAAAAAAATTAAATAAGTTAATGGTGATTCAGCTGTAAGAGAAGTAACGCAATATCAGTTAAAAGCAACACCACTTAAAACAATAAACGAACTTTGACGTAGAAATAGTAAATTATCACAAAGTTTCAGGACTTTGATTATCTATTAATAACTACTGCTATTAATAGATAACAATGTGAGGAAAGAATGAAGTAGTAAAGCTTTAAGATTGTTCACTATCGTTAATTGAATAATAACCTTAAGCAGACTCTAAATTTGGTATGAAAAAATTTAATACTACAACAATGAAAAAAGGACGAACTCATGAAAACAGTAATTAAAGCAATAGTTATAGCAAGTGTATTGGCTTCACCGGTATTTGCCTTTGATAATCATAAAGCTGAAATGAAAGCTGAAATGAAAGATGAAGGTAAGATGATGGGCAGCATGATGGGAATGATGAGTCATGAGCAAATGATGAAAATGCATCAAAATATGCAAGAGATGCAATCATTGATGGAAAAGATTAAAAAAGAAACGGATCCAAATAAACATCTAGAATTGATGGAGCAACATATGGAAATGATGAAACAGCACATGGAGATGATGCCAAAAGACATGCATATGATGAACGGCAAAGGTGACATGATGGGAGACAAAGGCGGCATGGCACAAATGAACAAGAGTAAAGAAATGAGCATGGAAAAACGTATGGGCATGATGGAAAACCACATGAACATGATGCAAATGATGATGGAGCAAATGATGAATCATAATGCAGAGGAAGATAAATCACATGAATACGATGATAATGATGATGGAAAATAGTGCAGAGGAGACAGGAGCTAGGTAAACATAAACGTTAGTATACCTTCCTTTATTCATAGGAACTTGATGATTTAGTGGTAGAAATATCATTCTATAGCTTTATTTTTCAAGTTCCTAGCTGTCTCAAACACCTGAAGTTAGCCGCTTCAAGTGCTAAGAAATATAACCAATGCAAAATAATTTATAATCAGAGTATAACCATTAAAATTTACTTGAGCCTACCAAGTGAACACATACAAAACGTATTCAAATGTATGCTTCATTGCTTAGAGCATTATGAGAATGAACATGACGGGTATTGGATTACCTATATAGATATGAAAATCTATTGGCAACAGTGATTCAAGGTTTTGTCGATAAGTCTAGTGCTGGTTTGTTAAGAATTTAGTGCTTAGAATCTTTAGAAAGACAATATATTACGACAAATAACCACTGTGGCGACCGCTTTGTAGTGGCAAAATTAATTATGCCACTACAGCGAAAATCACTGCTAGCTTCAACTTAGTAAGCTTTATTTGAAAATCACATATATGACATACATCACTTATATCTAGTTTATAATTTATAAAAGATAATCTAAGTTATCTTCAGTGGTGATAACAGTTTTTTTACCTGCCTTAAATAAAAACCCATTAGCTTCAGTTGCTGAGCCTTTTGTATCAGATAAGCCCGATACTAACTTAATGGTATTTTGCTTAATATCTAACGCGGTTCCTTCGACAATCGCAACAATGGGTGTAGTCGTGTTTAGCACCATAAATTCGGCTAAACGTTGTGCACGAGTTTCGCCATTATGACCCGGAGGGTTATAGTCGGTATAATGTGGATTCAGCTGAAAATCAACAAGTTGCAGAGCATTGAAACTTTCAGGTTCAATAATAGGCATATCATTTGTCGTGCGAATAGAAAGTCCCGCAATATTTGAACCTGCACTCCAGCCTATGTAAGGCGTGCCTTGTGCTACTTTGCTTTGAATGGCTTTAATTAACTTGTTTTGATATAACTGATGCAATAAATTAAAAGTATTGCCACCACCAACCGCTATTGCTGGCGCGGCATTAATTGCGCTGACGGGGTCAGCATACTGATGAATACCGGTTACTTTAATGCCTAGCTCAGTTAATGCATTTTGCACCATTGCCGTGTAGTCATCGTAATTGACTGTCACACCGGCATAAGGAATAAATAATAATTCATTAACACCCATAAGCTTTGCCTTTATTAAGGCCAATGCATGTTGTAAGTAGGTTGTATCACCAACACGAGAGCTACTTAGTAGTAGTAAGTTTGCATTTTCAATAGTCAATTTTTTAGCCTTTTCAATTCATTAAGTGGTATCATGTCACTTGATTTATAAGGAGAATTTTAACCATTATTGGTTTTTATACTCAATATAACTCAGCCAGAACAACGACCTCAAACGTTAGTTTGAAGTCGTTTAATTGTGTTTAGTATTAGCTAACTCTGTTAAACATGCCATGGCAATAAAACCAGAGCGTGTTTTGTAATTTGAAGATTTAGCCACCCGATCATCAATTTGTTTTATTAATAGTTCAGGTAAGGTTACATTGATTTTATGGCTTTTCCCCATGTAGGGGACAATGTCAAAATCAAGCATGGCCCAAATAGGTGAGGCGGCAGTAGATAACAACATATGCTCTTCAATAGTTTTTGCCTGTGGCACTTTTTCACCGTATTCAACCAATATGTTTAAGTGTGAAATCATGGCGACATTTAATAATAAAAAGCCCTCGTCAATGGTTGCTGCTTTTACCTGACAACCCGGTAAATCCACAACTGAAAGCAGGTAATTTTTATCATCGTTATTGCGTAAAACCAAGACTGGATATTTCATAGCTTTGTCCTTTATCTTATCTTTACCAAGCATAACCCCAACACCTCCATCTGTAAATGCATAGATAACCCTCAGGGTTACCATTAACAAGCGAGTAGCAACCCTGGTAACTCCTTGCGATCGAAAAAAGACAACTCCAATAACTCTATATTTTAACGGTGTGATTATTCACTTACCTTAATATTGTCTATCAACTGAGATGATTCTTTTATCATGGGTTTTTTCATTATGTTTTTAATAAAATCTGATATTTAAAAAAAAGGTTATTTATAGGGTTATTGGGTGCAAGAATGTAGTGAAATAATTTCAGCAATAATGATTGATTTTACTGCTGAGTTGGTAGTACCGGCCTTTTATGACATTTTATATTTACTGTTACTAGTGAGTTTTGGCTTGAATTAGCACAGGGTAATATCATTATAAGATGTAAAAACTGACTAATAAAACTGACTAATAAAACTGACTAATAAAGTTGACGATTAAAAGAGCTATAAATGAGTTGGTTGATGGCTTTTGAACCAGAAAATTATCAGAAAAAATTTAGCTTTAATCGTGGTAGGTAGTGATAAATTTAGTTTTATATTAAAAATAATCATATGATTCGATAAAAAATTTTCATTTTGTCAGGTGATTATGCCAATTACTGACCCAATGAACTCGTTTGCTAGGTGAGATCTTGACCCTGTTTTAATTATGCTGAGTGAGCAACTACCCATATTTTTTAGTCATAGTTTTTAAAACTAAAAATGTTCCGAAGCGCGTCTTAAGTGTTTTTTAAAACCTAGCTCAAGTAATACATCTCGTGTGTCATGCACCATGGCGGGATTACCACATAAATAGAAAAACTCGCTAATTTTTAATGCTTAAAGTTGAGCAATTAAAGCTTAAAATTTATGTTTTTCGACATCATTAAGGTTTATTTCGTAGGCGTTCCTGCCAATACCGAAAAACTCTTCGTCAGTAAAGATAATAACCTCTTCATTAAGAAAGGTTATCGCTTCTTTTTGCGTCACAATACCTAAATCAATGCGATACCTATCTCCAGAGAAAAAATCATCACCTTGCCAATTCTCAAACAGCCAAATGCGTTGTGAGTCTAGCAGTACCAGTTTTTTCTTGCTCGGGCTTAAAGCAGCTGACGTTATCCAACAGAGTTTTTCGGCAATAGTGCAGGTTTTAAAATTACTTATTTTTTCTGCATCATGATTAGCCGCATAAGCGCCAATTTTATATAAGCTAGTTATACCGTTAAAAGGTACGGTACGGTTTTTGGTAAATAAATAAAGGTACTTTTTATAAAAAACAAAAGCTTCAACATCAAATACCATTTCATCGGCTTTAGGTGGAAAACTGGTATGTTCAGGATAATTAAATTTAATAATTTCTGCCTGCGTCGTTTCACCTTTTATATCGATGGGGTTTTCAATTTTATATATCGTTAACCACTTACGCAGATTATCATTATTTCCAAAGTCGCCTAAAAAGAAATGACCAAAATCGTCTTGAGTCATGTCCTCCCAGTCAATATTTTTAGCGTTAGTAATAGTGATTTCTCTATCAATACCACCTGTTTTATTTAGCTGGTATAACTTTGCCTGGTCGCCACCATCATTAATTGCCCACAGTTTATTGTGTTTATCAAACTCAATACCTGATATTTCGTTTAGTTGAGCGTCAATGGTGGCATATTTGTTCTTATATAACTGATAGCTCGTGGTAGCTATGATTATGATAACGGCAATAGCACTTCCGGTAAAAAATCCGGCCAGTGTTTTTTTCATAAATGTAAAACCAATAAAATTTAGCAAGTTAATTAAGCCGAAGCATAGCAGGGAATAAAAAAAATTACTCGTCCATTTGTAGGCAAGGCTTTGAATTGGCAACTCAATATAGTGATGATGTCGATTAATGAAGTGTCATTTTTTATTAATCTAAGGTAAAAAACGGCTAAATTTCATAATAAGTAATATGCTTAAAGTATATCTAAGTTGATATTGTCTTGGAGTATAGATGAAAAAACCACCAATATTCTGCGCTATAGGCATAACATTTATCTTATTAACTGGCTGCCAGTCAGGTAATACATTACAAAACTATTATCTTGGCGATATCCAAGCTAGTGAATTTTTAGATGATAAATTTATCGGCTATAAAGATATTTTAATAGAAACTGATACTGAAATATTTGCCTTAAGTACCGAGATGAAAACCATGGCAAAAAGTATTAGTTTAGAGCGTGATGCCCGCAAAAAAGCGACCAAACTACTTCAGCATTTCTTTAGTCCTGAAGACATCAATTTAGCTTATGAGTCTGGTGCCAATGTTATTGCTGCCCAAGCATTTAAAAACCAAGCGGCTAATTGTTTATCATTAACTATTATGGCTTATGCAATAGCGCAAGAGGCGAAGCTAAGCGTTGCATTTCAACGTGTTGACGTGCCTGAATACTGGGTGCGTAATGGTCGTGTCAATATGCTTACCGGTCATATTAATCTCACTGTTTTGGACGAAAAATCTCCTGATAAAAGGGTGCTTTTTCAGCGCACAAGTATTGAAATTGATTTCGACCCTTTTGTAAATAAACAGCCCTTTGAAAAACATAAAATAAATAAAAACACCGTGCTGGCAATGTTTTACAATAATAAAGCCGCTACTGCCATGGTTAATGGTGATTATGTTACGGCTTATGCTTATTTAAAAAAAGCCACCAAAGTCGATCCTCTTTTTTCTTCAGCGTGGGGTAACTTAGGTATTTTATATCGTTTTAATGGTTATCAGCAAAGTGCGATTGACACTTACCGATACGCGATAAGTTTAAACCATAATAATTTAACCACGATGGCTAATTTGAGTATGTTATTACATGCCAACGGGTTGTATGAAGAAGCGAAACATCTAGACAGCTATATTATGCGCAAGCGAGCAAATAATCCTTATTATTATGCGTTACTCGGTAATGAAAAATTTTATCAAGGCGCTTATAAAGAGGCAATGAATCACTATAAAAAGGCGATAAAACTTAATAGCAACATTCATGAATTTTATTTTGGTTTAGCAAAAGTTTACTATATGTTGGATGAGGTAGGAAAGGCGAAAAGCTACATCAAAAAAGCCATGGCAAAAAATCATCTCGCTCAACTCGATAAGCAATACTTAGTGAAGTTAACTATTTTAAATCAAAAAGAGTAAATCTTGATATTAAAATAATAACCTGTGCTTTACTTTACATATAACTTTGGCTTTATTGTTATCAAGGTATTTTTAGTTTGTGATTTACTAGGCTTATTTAGATTAGTTGATATTGAAATTTAGTAGCCAGTTTACAGTATCTTGCTTACCACCTTTACGTTTGTTTTTTATCATGCAGGTATCTGAATAAGCACCCTTGTTTTTATTATCGCCTTTGCTGTTATCTTTCTGAAAATCAGCTTTGTGGCTCAAAATATATAAATAAGTCGACTGGGCTACTCTGGCTAGTAAAAAACACGTTATAATGCCCCTCAACAAAAAATTAATTTAATGAGGTTAGCTCATCAATGGAAAAGCGATTTATAACAGCACAAGAGTTGCTTGAAGATTCATTTCGTGTTGCTGCGAAAGTTTTTGAAGACGGTTTCAGACCACAATTTATTGTTGGAATTTGGCGTGGTGGTGCACCTATTGGCATTGCAGTACAAGAATATTTTGACTTTAAAAAAGTAGAAACTGACCATATAGCGGTTCGCACGTCTTCTTATTACGGTATAAACCAACAAAGCAAAGAAATTAAAGTGCACGGTTTACATTATATTATTGAAAATGCCAATGCCGATGACGGGCTGTTAATTGTTGATGATGTTTTCGATTCTGGTCGAAGTATTGAAGCGTTAATAGCTCAAATGAAAAAGTTAACCCGCAATAATATGCCAAAAGATATCAGAATCGCATGCCCTTGGTATAAACCCACAAATTCCAAAGTGGATTTAGTGCCTGATTATTATGTTCATGAATCAACAGAATGGTTAGTTTTTCCACATGAATTATCAGGTTTAACACCTGACGAAATAGCCCATGGTAAAAAAGATTTGGTCAATATTTTAGACTTATTCGAATAGCCGTTATTTTATCAGTTAAAGCAACTAACATACGGCCTTAACCTGTGTTGGTTGTTATATCAAGGAAATAGGCAGAGTGAAATTTTCAGTCGTCTAGCGTAAAGACCAAAAGCTTAAGCTACTCGCTTGTAAAAAAATTATTATTACCTTATCTTACACAGTCTAAAATTAAAGCGAACTTAATCTGGTTGTGTCGAATGAATCTAAAAGCATTAATACTTTTGGGCTGTTTTTTTTCCTCTGTGAGTTTGGCTAAAACGCCGCTCGTACTATTATCTATCGATGGTTTTGCTCAAGGTTACATAGCACAATACCAACCTAAAACGTTAATGTCACTCATGCAGCAGGGCACTAGTGCCAAAGCTTTGTTACCGGTTTATCCTAGTAAAACCTTTCCAAATCACTTAAGTATTATCACCGGTCGTTATCCCATAAATCATGGCATTGTGCATAATAGCTTTTATCATCGAGATATTGATAAAGACTATAAATTTGGTGATGGAAAAAACGATGCCCGCTGGTTAACTGCCAAGCCACTTTGGCATATCAATGAAATGCAGGGCAATAAATCGGCGGTTTATTTCTGGCCAGAATCTGAGACAGCCATAGATAATAAAACGGCTAGTTATTATTATCCTTATAAGCATTCCACCCCGAATAAAACAAGGCTTGAGCAAATACTGACATGGTTACGCTTACCTGAATCCGAACGACCAAATTTTATCGCGGGTTATTTTGCCAGTGTTGATGATGCGGGTCATAAATTTGGTGAAAACTCGCCACAACTTATTGATGCTATAAGCAAACTTGATGCTTTACTTGGAGATTTTGTCCAGCAAATTAATAAAGAATTTAGGGGCAAGGTTAATATAGTGATTGTTTCAGATCATGGCATGACTAAAGTTAATAAACACCATGTTATAAAATGGCAGGAAAATATTATCGAGGGTGTAAAAGCCATTAATGGCTCCACACAATTATATTTGTATAGCGATAACGAGATTAAATTACAGCAAAGTGTTCAGTTATTTAATCATGCCCAAGCCAATGCTCAAACCGAGAACAAACAAGCCCAATACCGTGTCTACCAATATATTGACTTTCCAGCCCATTGGCATTTAAATCGAAAAACAGCGGTAGTACCTAATGTTATTATTGAAGCCTTACCATCTTATGTTTTTAGTCAAGGTAAGGCGAATATCAAAGCAGAAACACATGGTTACGATCCAAAGTCATCTCAAGACCTTGAGGCTATTTTTATCGCAACGGGACCTGCATTTAGTAAAAACAAGCAAACTGCAGCGTTTGAGAACATACATGTATTACCTATTATTACTCGAGCATTAGGGCTAAAAGATGTCGATAATATTGACGGTAGCTATCAAGTAGCTGAGCAAATAGTTAAGTAAACGGTTAAATAGCCTTACCAGTGATGCAAGCACAGAACTTAGTTAAGCTAGTCAGTTTTACTTTGCTCAGCAAGCCCGGCTCAAGCTAAATAAAAAGGCACAAATGGCGATATTTAAATTTACCGTGGTAAAAGGGCATCAAGTGGCGTCAGGTCGTGCAAATGATCCTAGATTCCCTCGAGGCACTATCGGCGCACAGTTACCATTTTTTCAAGCACAGGGTTTGGACCTTAACGGCTATTATCTCGCCACAATAAATGCTCAATTTAACTGCCATGCCATTGTTCTGAATTTTTATGATCACTATTTTAAGCAAGTAAAATGGCATGAAAATATGCCAGCAGAAAACTTCAAGTTTTGTCGATGTCATATTTTAGCCAACTCTACCTCTTATCCTGCGCTAATTTATCAACCGCAACTTGATACTAAAATAGAGCACTTGCAGCCAATAAATCAACTTGAATTACTTGCGCCATTCATTGAACACCTTCATTACGGTGATGTAATTAGCTTAGACATTGCAAACGCTAAGGTTACTTTATTTGACGTTTAGCCATAGTCTATTTGCATGCACTTATTACATAGCCGATAAAAATTAAAACTTAGCTATTTTTTAAATAACTTTTCAATAAGATGGAAAATAAGCTATGTTTTATTAACCATCCGTCTTTAAAGAATCTGCCTATGCAAATAAGCTATATTGCTCGTCAAGCCATACTAGACAAAAATAATCAAACGCTTGGTTACGAACTTTTATTTAGAGATAGTCCAGAGAATAAATTCCCCGAAATAGATCAAGATATTGCCAGTTCTAAATTGATCATACAAAATCATTTTCAGAGTGACATTCAATCGGTTAGTTTAGGTAAGTTAGCCTTTATAAATTTTACTGAAAAGTGCCTGATCAATAACTATCCGCTGATGTTCAACAAAGACAGTATTGTCATTGAATTAGTGGGGCATAAGTCAGCCAATGATCGGCTGTTAACAATCGTCAAGTATTATCATGACCAAGGTTATAAAGTCGCTTTAACCGAATATGACCTAGATGAAAAGTGGGATGTGTTGTTTCCCTATCTTGCGATGATAAAAATCGATATAGAAAAAACTAACGCTAAACGTATACGTCCAGTTTTGGATAGAATCAAAGCTTTTGATATTAAGTTAATTGCTGAAAAGGTTGAAACCAATTATCAGTTACAATCGTTGGCGGAAATTGGCTTTAGTTATTACCAAGGATTTTTCTATCATGAGCCCGAAATTATTGCTGGGCAAACGTTAGTACCCATTAAATCGCAAATGCTGCATTTGATCAGTGAAACCTTTAATAAGCCCCTAAACTTTAACCGTATAGCGGAAATAATGGGTCACGATGTTAATTTAACGGTTGGGTTACTTAAATTAGTTAACAATGTAGCAACCGGCACACGGGTAGAAATAACCTCGTTAAAACAAGCTGCAGCTTACTTAGGTGAAGACAAGCTTAAAGAGTTTGTTACGATTCTTGCGTTATCAAAACTAACAACTAATAAATACAGTGAAGTTTCAAAACAATCTTTGATAACCGCTAAATTAATGGCGAAAATTGCCAATGAAAGTGTATTCATTGCCGTGAGCGACTTTGCCTTTATTACCGGTTTATTAAGTGCAATAGAGGTGATTTTGAGCATGCCAATGAATGAAGTTTTAAAAACCATGCCCTTAGCTAAACCGATTGAAGATGCGCTAGTAAATCACACTGGGTTACTAGGAAAACTGTTAGATTTAACCACAAACTACATTACCGGTAAGGGTGAAAATATTCAGCCATTAGCTGAGTTATATCGACTTGACCCAAACTTTATCCACAAAGAATTTGTTCATGCCAGTAACTGGTGTAAGTCTTTAGATTTATATTAGTGTCGGTACGGTATGATAAAAGAGCGCATTTATCATACGCTCTTTTTCTTTTACACTACTCTTTGGCTAGTTTATCTTGTGTACGTTCTAAAAAGTCGCTGGCATCATGTCGTTCATGTAACTGGCTTGATAGCTCTCCCCAGGTTTTATTGACCATAACACCACGTTTTACTGCAGGTCGCTGATTTATTTCTTCTGCCCAACGCATTAGATGTTTATAAGACGATAAATCTAGGAATTCTGCGGCATCATATAAACGATTTAAAGCAAGTGCACCATACCAAGGCCAAATAGCAATGTCGGCAATGGTATATTCATCTCCACATAAGTAATGATTGTTTTCAAGATGCTTGTCGAGTACATCGAGTTGACGTTTTACTTCCATAGAAAATCTATCAATACAATATTCTATTTTATCAGGGGCGTAAGCATAAAAATGGCCAAAGCCACCGCCAAGATAAGGCGCGCTACCCATTTGCCAAAATAGCCAAGACATACATTCAGCACGTTTGTTGTCACTGGGTAAAAAGGCATTAAACTTTTCAGCTAAGTGAAATAAAATAGAACCAGATTCAAATAAGCGAATTGATTGCTCATCACTATTATCTAACAAGGCAGGTATTTTTGAGTTTGGATTAATTTCTACAAAGCCACTACCGAATTGATCTCCTTTGCTAATGTCAATTAGAAAGGCATCGTATTGTGCTTCCTTACCTAAGGCCAGTAACTCCTCAAACATAACGGTGACTTTAACGCCATTGGGCGTTGCAAGGGAATATAACTGAAAAGGGTGCTTACCTTGTTCTAATACTTTATCGTGTGTTGATCCAGAAATAGGGCGGTTAATGCTTGCCCAATTACCACCATTGCTAGTATTCCATTGCCATACTTTGGGTGGGATATATGAATTTTCTTCACTCATGCCTGCTCCAATATTTATAAATTATACGTTTGATACGTTATGCTTAAAGTTAATAACATACTAGTTTTTTTATCAAAATTTTATATTGATTGTGACCAGTGAAATAATAACCAGGCGTAATATATTTTTGGGGTGAAAATTTGATTAATTAAAAGCTTTTCAATATATTCGCTATATAAACAAAACCCTAAAAAGCCTATATTAACGAGTAATATAATGTTCAATATTTTCTAATGGGTAAATTTAGCGTGCAGATAAAAATTATCAAAAATATTTTTTTATTAAGCCTTAGTTATATTTTTTTAGTTGGCTGCACAAATATTGTTGAACATAAAACATCTGTATTTAAAGGTGAAAACCTCATTACACCTTATTCTGGATTTTTAGCTGGTTGGCATGTTTCGATTGAAAATAAAGAAAATTACCATACTAGAATGTGGCAACATCCCATTCATGGTTTTAAAGATGCTTACGTTATCAGTGTTACTGCACCAAAAGATAAAAAAACAGCTTACTTTCGCCAAGTTATAGACCAACCTGGTTATGACACCTGTGTAGAGTTTACAACACTAACAATAGAATCTTTGCCTAATGAGCTATATCCAAGCGAGATATGGCAGACAAACTGTAAGAAAAAAAATGGCAGTGAAGCCAAAATATTGCATCTGATGTTACTTGGAAAAGACAGTTTTTATCATGTCCAAAAAATTTGGCAAGACAGCTTTATCAGTAGTGAAATCGAGCAATGGCAAAATCGTTTTAAACAAATTTATCTTTGTGACAGCAGGGCAACTGTCACTGTTTGCCCCGGTGTTTATTCTTTATAAGTTGTTTTGATATTTTAGATGAAGCAATTAATCAACTTTTCGGCGTTTGCCACTTTCAGCACGTTTTTTGTTTTCGGTTTGGACATAAACGGTATCTGTGGTTGCCATGCTAGCATGACCAAGATCTTCTGAAAGATCTTTTAGGGCACGGCCTCTTTCAATTTCCATACTCGCACCTGTGTGCCTCAACCAGTGGGTAGAAGCTTCTTTAAGTTTTAGGGCTCTGTTTTCACCTTCAACCTGTTTCATGTTTTGATAAGCCAAGTCAAAAACTTCTTGCACAATACGCCTTAAATGACGAGAACTCATGCCTCCTTGCCCCCGAATTTTTTCAACTAAAACGGTATTTTCACCATTAGCAGGGAGTTGAGAAAGTCCGCGAGATAATCGATACCGGCTTAGAAAACTCATAAAGTCGGGTGGTACTGTGGTATCACGAAGCTTACGGCCTTTGCCAAACACCTTAAACCACCAGTTTTCATCTTCATCTTGCCAAAAATGTCCCATAATAGGTGACCAAAATTCACGATCACTAAGCTCTGATACCCTTAGGAATAGGGTTTTTAATGCGGCAATAACGAATAAGTTTCGTTCATAAGACTGGTTTTCGTCTGCCATATCAGTGGCAGTATCTAGCAAATATTGCCACTGACTATTAGTTAAGCGTTTAACTTCTTTAACTTGTACGTCATTAATGAAATGTTTGCAGTCTTTTTTAGCAATTTGTGCAGGGTTGCCGTAGCAAAGTTCTTCAGCCATTAAATAGTTGTAGAAAACGATAATAGCGGTAAATGAAGAAGTTAATGTTTGTTGAGAAGGACGATATTTCTTCTTATCAACATCTTTAATAACTTGGCTTTTCGCTGCTTGAATCTTAAATGGTTGCCAATGCTCATTAATGACAAAATAGCCGTTAGCTAATTTGAAGCGTTCTTGGTTACTGGTACCAATCCAGGTTACGGGCGGTTTCCAACAAAAATCTGCATATTGTAAGATGTCAGTTTTTCTTAATCTGTCTATGGGGGTTTTGTTTATAAAGAAACTCCATAGCAGAAACTTTTCAATTTCATTGCGAAAACGATCGTAAGTATGGGCAGATTTATTTCGACCTGTGTAGGCTAAAAAATCTTTTCCCCAATGCCAATGTTCTAACCACCATACTTGAGGTCCAGATTCTATCTCAGACACAGCAATAGACTTAGAGTCTAATGCAGAGTCCAATGCAATATCAGGTGTTAATAAAGTTTTAACGCTTGGATAATCTTCAAAGGTAAATTCACATAACTCAGGGTAAGTTGGAAATAATGGCTCGGGACAAGTTTTCAATGCAGACATTAGCTGGCTCAAAATAATCGATAAATACTGTGTGAAGCCACTATAAATGAACTATCTCACTATGTCCAATATTATAGAGTATCGGACATAGTGGGGTGTATGGAGGGCAGTCCTATTGCCCTGTAATCACCTGTTAATCCAAACACATTATTGGATCCTTCCAGTCAATGCTTGCAAACATCTTCAGCTATGTTTAGTGGCCTGCTTTAACATTTTGTGTTTTAAGTAAAACGGATTTACAAATATAACGCTGGATACAATTTGAATTAACTTTTTTGTATTCCTAATAATAATTACCACTATTTCTGAGCGTGCGCTACGTGCATGAAATGTTTTATTGTGAGGCTTACCTCGTTACTTTTCACGTAGCGTCACGTTTAATTATGTAATTTGATTCAATTTAAAACTGTTTTTAATCTTTCAATGGTATGGCTCCATTTCGGTGTTATCTGTTTACAAACAGAGTTTTGATTACCAAATAAGCCTATTTCACTAAACGCTGTTTTGATTGATTTCGTGTTATGCCATTTTACCGCTACCCAGTATTCAGCATTGTTTCATCTAAAGCTTCAACTGATAAGTCATATATTGCGTCAAAAACCTCTGTATTCCCACTCGTCCAAGCAACAGAAAATGACACCTTTTCATGCTTCTCAGTTACGTTAATTTTCTCATTATTGTACTGAACTTTTCATTACCTTTAATTAGACGTATTTTTTCATCCATTTTTTATATTACAAAATACCGTAACTAACTATTGTTCAAACCTACTTTCTCGATGAAAAGCCAAGTAATCTTGGTGTTGTTCCTTCTTATCCATGATGAGACTAAAATCGTGAGTCATTTTCACAAGGAATGCCGTCTCTATCACCATCCATTTTTGTGTTTGGACAGTATACACGGCTTCTGCGTGAGATGTCATTTGGCTGCAATGCTGCCTGCCGTCACACGAAAATTGTGAGTTGGTATTAGAAAAAGCGCTTTCTAATAAGGAATTACTTGGAGTTTGCTGTGCGGGCTTATTTGAAGGCGCTAACCCTAATCGTTGAAATGCAAAAGCAGCAATCCCTATGACCACAAGTATTAAGACAAGCTTACTTTTAGGCGCTGAGGTATTTCTATGAATACGGGGTTTATGCCTTTGTATCGCTTTAGCTGCTACACCTTCAATACGACAGTTAATCGCTTTGGCTTTACCGTTATGTTTTTCTACTTCGAAGTAGATGAAATCACCTATTTTAGGCTTCCTGCTCATGTTTTTTAATGAAGAGATATGAATAAACGTATCTTGAGTAAGGTCACTCGATTGAATGAAGCCAAATCCTTTATCATCTTTCCAGCTTTTTAACTGTCCTTTGTGCATCACGGTTCCATTGCAGATGTTGCTTTAATCAGGTATTAATTTACTAATATAATATCTCATTATAACATACACTTAGGTAGTGTATGTTGAACAAACTATATTTGGAATCATGCTTTTAAACATAAGGCATGCCAGGAAACATCATCTCTGCTGAGTTTGTCACCTTAATGTTTATTAGATAATATCAGTGATAAACCATGCTGCTTTGCTTCAGCTATTGCTCTTTTTGCATTAAGTTAAAATGCTGTGCGACCGTCTTCAAAATTTCTATGGCACAACGTGATAACAAGGTAACCATTTTTATTTAATAGATTAATGATAGTTTTAAGGCTTTTGCTTTGTTCGTCTGGTGATAACTGCATCTAAATAGCACTTACAAGGATGATATCGAAAGTTTTCTCTATGATTGTTTTAAGATTTGGTAACGAGTCATCTAACCACTGAACTGAACGCCACACTAAATATGGCACTAAGTGCCCTTTCTAAGTTTCATTCACGACATAAGTATTTCGATGTTCAAAGCAGGATTACACAACAGGATGACTCATAGCGAAAAATTTACTTTCTGTACGTGATGTAATTTCACTACAGTATCACTCTTTTACAAGAGGTATATCGATGAAACTTTACTTAAATAACTCCTTTCACATGGCTTATAGCTCTTGACAATAGTATGGATATTATAAAAAAGTGTATTTTTAAACCTAAGCCGAAAGATATGATAAAAGAGTAGGTGCTCGCTGAACCACCGCACTTAACTAAAAAAGTCATGGCTAACCAAACAGCGTCATATTTTTTTGTTGTTCAGTGATAGTTCGCGTGAACCGGCGTTGCAACAAACTCAGTAGAGATGCGTGTTGAACTAACCTCCTTTCTTTCGGCTTAGGTTTAAAATCGAATTGCCTTGATTACATTTACTGATTTAAAACTATAAAATGCGTGTTGTGTGTTGATTCTATTTGTTTTTATGGCTAGTTGGCTACGGTACTTGTGCAGCGTTACGTTTAAAATATATTATTTTGTTCTACCCTTATAGTCACAATGAGTTATATGCTCTTTAATAACCAGAGTAAGTTGTGAAGTACTCATGAGTTATTCCTCATGATATAAGTAAACCGGCACTGATCTCAGAATAGGTTTTTCTCCAATCACTACTTTAAACGAGCTACGGGTATTTTTATTTTCTTTAATTTTATAGCGAACCTCAACATCTACATCTTTCACATCACCCTCACACAATAAATAAATAGGAGATGAAATTTTTTGTGTCAGAATACTTTTTTCTGATTCACTGCCATCTTTATGCTTTATTATTACCGGCTCTTTTAGTTTAAAGTTTCCGTCCATCGAGCTGTAATGTTTGTCGTAATATAAGGCGAAGGTTTTAAGATGTTTATATTTTTCCAAAGTCTCTCGGTCATATTTAGCTTGCTCTGAGGTGAATTGAGATAACAAGGCTTTAACATCTTCATATGTTTTGCGATAGTTTGGCCGTTGCCAAGTGCCACTGTATGAAATACGGCTATATTGCTGTTTATGCACATTTAAACGACGTTTAACTTGTTTAATATTGGCTCTAGGTCTGCCAATAGCGCGCAATAATTCTTTATTCATCGGTGTCCAATTGCCGTCAACTTTTGTTCTAGCGTCAACAGTTGAAGCTAGTAACTCACCAATAAGATGTTTTGTCTCATTAATATCCATAATGGTTTCTTCACATTCTGTTGGCAATGCAATAACCGCATGAAAAGTTTCCGTACTACCTGGTAACGCAAAAGAACTGGGTGCATCGTTATACTCTAAAGCGAGCACTTTTTGTAAGGCGGTCACTATTTTATATTGCTCTGAAAACCCCTGCTCTTTTTCGTTGAACCTTTGTTCTTCTATAAATAATAGTCGACCATTAAATTTGCAGTAATTTACAAAAGTTTTTTGTGCTAAATCTAAAGTAGCAAAATAGCTTTTAAGGGTTTGACCTATTTCATCATAACGTTGTTCAAAGCTGATTTTTTGTTTTGTCATGGTAACTTGAGGTTGGCTAAAGAAGGATTAAAATGATTCTACCAAGATATACTGTATAAATAAACAGTGTGCGGGTGAAAGTTAACACTGGCTAAGATAATAAATTAGTTTGATGTCTACAGAGGCAAAATATTCTAACCAGTCTTAAAAATCATACTGCAATAACTAAGAATAAAAACTCGCTCTTGATTAGAAAAGCATACAACCGCCAGACAACTAATCTGACTCACAAGTTAAAATTAATTCCGCTGATAATTCATTTGATAATTTATAAAAAACATCAAAATGTTAAGTGGCTTATTGTTTTGTGCACAGCTGACACTCACTTTAAAACAGGTTAGTTATATACCAAAGCTGCTGAATGGCAGGTGTCTAGGTAGATATAACTGTCGAGTATAAACTTAGCATCTTTGTTCGTAGCGGATAGCGCATAGCTCAGTATTATTTACCGTAACAAATACTGAGTTATGCAATGTCACCTGCACTATTTTTTCAACCATAATTCAATATCTTGACGATGGGGAATAGAGCCACTGTGCACGTTTATTTCATCAATAATTATGGCCGGTGTACTCATTACGCCATAGGCCATAATTATTTCGGGATCAGTCACTTTATTTATTTGGATATTAATATTAAGTTCACTGGCTATTTTTGAAATTATTTCTACTGTTTTTATACACTTAGCACAACCCGTACCTAGTACTTTTATTTCTTTCATTAGCGTTTCCTATTTAATGTAAAACTAAAATAAAGCGTTAAAATTCAACGCTTAAATAAATGGTGTTAAAAAATTAAAAATCCAACCAATTAATGTAAATGCGATAAGTAATAGCATAAAAAGCACGGCCAATAAGCGCCACTGCATCACTTGCTTTAATAAAATAAACTCGGGAAAACTTGCAGCAACAGTGCTCATACAAAAGGCGAGTGTTGTACCAATAGGCAACCCTTGCTTAATTAAACCTTCCATAACAGGAATAACGCCAGTGGCATTAGAATATAATGGTATGCCAAGTAATACCGCAGCGGGAACCGACCACCACTGACCATCACCTAAATGTGCTTGAATCCAACCGTCAGGCACAAAACCATGCAAAGCAGATCCTAAGCCCACACCTATGATGACCCATTTCCATACCCGAGAAAATATTTCTAACATTTCTTGTTTAGCAAAAGTATGTCTTTCTTTAAAGGATAAAGCTGCTGGTCGTTTGGCTTTCTCTGTAGAAGCGTTTTTGCCTTGTGCTAAAGCTTTTGCAGCAAAAGATTGCAACCAACGTTCCGCTTTGATGGCATCAAGAAAAACGCCGCCTAAAATACCTACCGACATACCCACAACAACGTAAAGCACAGTAAACTTCCAACCTAATAAACTCAGTAACAATAATACGGCTACTTCATTAATTAGCGGTGATGTAATGAGGAATGACATAGTTATGCCCACAGGAATACCCGCAGAAGTAAAACCTAAAAATACCGGAATGCTTGAACAAGAGCAAAAGGGTGTTATTGCGCCGAAACTTGAGCCTAATAAATAACCGACACCTTTATGTTTACCGGCTAAGTAATCACGAACACGCTCTACATTCATTGAGGCTCTTAACAAGGCAATAGCGTAAATCATCACAAGCAACAAAAAAAATATCTTAGTGGTATCTTCAATGAAGAAATGTAATGCGTCGCCTAATTTTGTTGCTTTTGACAGACCGAATATATCAACAACTAACCACGAGGCTAGATCTGTAAATACTTGAAACATAAACGTTCCCTATTGGTTTACCTATAACTAAAAACTAAAACAGGTAGTAAAGTTTATTCTATAAAGATAGATATAAAGTGCTAAAACTAAAACATCGGGTAGCAATAAATTTATCCAGCACAAAAATGTTAATGCCCTGCTAAGAAAAAATGATGAAATAATAACTTAGGGCCTTTAAATAAATGATGGCCTCAAAAAATCGCCATTAACAATAGAGCCATGACAAAGCAAAATCGACCACAATATTTTTAAATATACTCCTTCTACTTCACGTAGTTACCTTGATGAAAACACGATAACAAGTTAACTTAATGTCGATATTTCTTCTTGCAGTTTAAAGCGTACAAGTTCTGCTAAAGTTTTGACCTCAAGCTTTTTCATGACTTGTGAGCGGTGTACTTCAACTGTCCTTTCACTTATACCAAGGTCATGAGCAATAACTTTGTTCATTTCACCTTTTGCCACACGCTCAAAAATTTGCCGTTCGCGTTCAGAAAGTAAGGCCAGTTTACTTAGTGTAATGCTACGATCATGTTGTTGCTTACTCCTACTAGCATCAATCAAAAGGGCTTGATTAATTCTGTCGAGTAGGTCTTGCTCTCTGAAGGGTTTGCGGATAAAGTCAAGTGCGCCTTGGCGCATAGCCTCAACCGCCATAGGAATATCGCCATGACCGGTAATGAAAATGATGGGCAGCGCAGCGCCCAAGTTGTTCAGTTGTTTTTGTAAGTCTAAGCCGGTCATACGCGGCATGCGAATATCTAGAATAAGACAACCGCGCATTGTCTTGTCGTAGTCATCTAAAAAATCAGCCGCATTGCTGTATGATTTAACTAATTGCCCTGTAGTTTCTAACAACAGACTTAAGCCTTCTCGAATCCCTTCATCGTCGTCAACAACATACACTATTTGTGCTATTTGCATATTAGCTGTCTCGCTTAGTGGTAGGTAAAGTGAAATAAAATGTTGCACCACCATTTTTATTATTAAAAAATTTAATCAATCCGTTATGTGCCTCTATAATCGCTCGACTGATCACTAACCCCATGCCTATGCCCGTTTCTTTGGTGGTTGAAAAGGCTTTAAATAAACTGTTTCCAGCTTGCTCTGATATGCCATCGCCGCTGTCAACAACCCCAATTTCTAATTCATTACGGTTATTCATCTTAGCTTTTAAGAAAATTTCATTACCATTACGACAATTAATTGCACTCATGGCCTGCATACCATTGCGCAGCAAGTTTAATATAACTTGTTGAATTTGCAATACATCGATCTTAACCATAGGCAGTTTTCTTGCAATAACTAGCTCTATTTTAATATCATAAAAGCGAGCTTCAGCTTGGGCAAGTTGAGCAACCTCAGTGATTAAATCATAGCAGCCTACCAATTTTTTCACCCGATTATGTGGCTTAGCCATTGACTGTATACGCTCAATAATTACACCAGCACGCTGCGCATGTTGACTTAATTTGTCAAACACCTCGGGTACACGTTCGTATTGACCACAAGCCAGCAAGCGTTTTCCTGCTTGCGCAAATAAAGAGATTGCCGCAAGTGGCTGATTAATTTCGTGGGCAATGCCAGACGCCATTTCTCCCAGTGCATTTAAGCGAGCCACATGCGCCAATTTTTCTGTCTGCAAACGAGCGCTATCTTCAGCAATGCGTTGTTGATAAATGTCACTCGAAACCCCCTCAATACGCAGATCATTTGCATCCATAATAAAGCGATAAGTCGTTCCCGGTAATTTTTGAAACAAGGTTGTTAAATACTTGGCTTTGTTTTTTAATTGCTGAGTTCTAATTCTATTCATCAATGCTTGATAGACCAACAGCCCAGACAATACACTCAGTAATAAGCTAACCGTTAAATGACTATTGAATTGACTACCTTGATCAAAGCTTAACGCAAAAAGCGAATACCCTTCCCCGCTGCCATTCAGCCAAGTGGCATATTGAATGGCCATTACACCCAGCCCAGTTAATAAAGCCAGCCACAAAGCAACCGTCTGCGATAAATTTTGCAGAAAAACAGATGCTTGTATAAGGCGTGGCTCGGTCTTCATAAGGCTCTGAATGAACTTGAAAATGAAATCAGTATATTGAATTTTAAACCCTGAGCCAATTGTGGTTATCCACATAAGCGTGTGGCAATCACCAATTGTTAAGGGAAGTTATTCACTGATAAATTATGGGTACTTATTAAATTATTGAGCATGTTCGAGTAAACGGCTTAGTGCATGTTCTACAAACACCATTAATTCAATTGGGCTAAACAAGCCAACATAAGCTAACACAAGCTAATACAAGGCCACTTACCCCAATAAGCAGCAGTAATTGCCGGTGACTACACATGTGAGGAATGTAAAATGAAAAAAGAAAATTCGCAATATGATGCTATGGATAAAACGCTACATGCCGCTATGTCTAAATTGACATCAGGGTTATCACCAAGCGCACTAATGGCCGCCTATGCTGATTGGGCTGTTCACTTAGCTTTATCACCAGGTAAACAAGCTCACCTTATGGAAAAAGCGACTAGAAAGTCTACTCGACTCGCAGGCTATCTTAGCGAGTGCACAACACAGAAAGGTCAAAATCAGCCTTGCATAGAGCCTTTACCCTTCGATAAACGCTTTAGCGACCCAACTTGGCAAACGTGGCCATTTAATCTTTTATCCCAGTCGTTTTTACTCAACCAACAGTGGTGGTCAAATGCAACAACCGATGTGAACGGTGTCACTCAACAGCATGAGAATGTGGTTGAGTTTGCCACTCGGCAAATGTTGGATATATTTTCACCGTCAAATTACTTGCTGACCAATCCGCAATTACTGGAACAAACTAAACAAGAAGGTGGTCAAAATTTAGTCCGGGGTATGCAAAACCTGATGGACGACATGCAACGCCATATTGGTAATAAAAAACCTGTGGGTACGGAAGAATATGCGGTTGGTAAAAATCTGGCTGTTACGCCAGGAAAGGTGGTTTATCGCAACCACTTAATTGAATTAATTCAATATACCCCTGTAACAGAGCAGGTTCGTCCAGAGCCCATTCTAATCGTGCCAGCATGGATCATGAAATACTACATTCTTGATTTATCAGCTAAAAACTCGCTAGTAAAATACTTAACCGAGCAAGGGTTTACCGTGTTTATGGTCTCATGGAAAAACCCAGACCAAGACGACCGTGATTTAGGCATGGCTGATTATCGCAAGTATGGCGTTATGGATGCCATCGACACCATAGGTAAAATTACCGGTAAAGCGAAAATCCATGGTATTGGTTATTGCTTAGGCGGTACATTACTCTCAATAGCCGCGGCTGCTATGTCTAGAGACGGTGACGATAGAATTCAATCACTTTCATTATTAGCCACTCAAGTCGATTTTTCAGAAGCCGGTGAATTAATGTTATTTATTAATGAAAGCCAGGTTAGCTTTTTAGAAGACATGATGTGGGAACAAGGCTATTTAGACGCTAAGCAAATGTCGGGCGCTTTTCAATTACTGCGCTCAAATGACTTAATTTGGTCGCGCATGGTACATGATTATTTAATGGGTAACCGCACGCCGGTTAACGACTTAATGGCGTGGAATTCCGACACCACTCGTATGCCGTATAAAATGCATTCACATTACTTACGTAAGCTATTTTTAGATAATGACCTGACTGAAGGTCGCTATCTTGTAGATGATAAACCCATTTCTATTTCTGATATCCGCGCTCCTGCATTTGTTGTTGGCACGCAAAAAGACCATGTGGCCCCTTGGCAGTCAGTTTATAAATTTCATTTATTGAGTGATACTGACGTTACCTTTTTGTTAACCAGCGGTGGCCATAATGCCGGCATAGTGAGCGAGCCTGGGCATCCACGCAGAAGTTACCAAATAGCCACCACTAAAAAAGATGCTAAATATACTGACCCAAACAGCTGGGAAGCTAAGCAAGCACATCATGAAGGATCATGGTGGCCAGAGTTAACAAAGTGGCTGCATAACCATTCCAGTAAATTAACTGCCCCGCCTACCATGGGCGCGCCCAACAAAAAACTTAGTGTACTTTGTGATGCCCCTGGCACTTATATATTTCAAAACTAAAAGCTTGAGGAAAAGCAAGATGAAGATACTCGAAGGAAAACGAGGGTTAGTGGTAGGTATTGCCAATGAGCAATCTATCGCAGCGGGCTGTGCTAAGGCATTTGCACTAGCAGGTGCAAAACTTGCTATCACCTATATTAATGAAAAAAGTAAGGCCTATGTTGAACCCGTGGCAACTGAGGTTAACGCCGAAATATTGTTACCACTGGATGTACAAGATGACAGTCAACTTGATGCTGTTTTTCAGCGTATCGCTACAACGTGGGGCGAGTTAGATTTTATTTTACACTCAATTGCCTATTGTCCAAAAGACGACTTACATGGACGGGTCACTGATTGTTCTCGAATAGGCTTTTCTCAAGCAATGGATATTTCTTGCCATTCGTTTATCCGTATGGCCCGTAAAGCAGAACCTTTAATGAAAAATGGCGGCTGCTTACTCACGGTTAGTTACTATGGCGCAGAAAAAGTGGTCGAACATTATAATATTATGGGACCAGTAAAAGCAGCGTTGGAATCGTCGGTACGTTATTTAGCCGCCGAACTTGGTCCAGCAGGTATTCGAGTTAATGCGCTTTCTCCGGGCCCATTACAAACACGCGCAGCCTCTGGCATCGCTTTTTTTGATGAGCTGATCAATGACGCAAGAGCGCGAGCACCTAAGCGCCAACTAGTCACTATCGAAGACGTAGGCAACATAGCCACCGGGCTTGTCAGTGACGCGGCTAAAAGTGTTACCGGCAATATTACCTTTGTTGATGCCGGTTATCACGTGTTGGCTTAAACGAGGAAATGTCATGGAATATATTGAAAACAAGACCTTTGATGAAATAGCTGTCGGCGACATAGCAGAACTGACTCGGGTACTTAAACCGCAAGATATTGAATTGTTTGCCGTCATGTCAGGCGATGTTAACCCTGCCCATGTTGACCTAGAATATGCAAAAGCGGATATTTTTCATAAAGTAATCGCCCATGGTATGTGGGGTGGTGCGCTTATATCAGCCCTATTGGGGACACAATTACCGGGTCCAGGCACCATTTATTTAAATCAATCTTTGAGTTTTAGGCGTCCGGTTAGTATTGGTGACAAGGTATTAGTACGGGTGACAGTGATAGAAAAAATTGCGGACAAAAAACAGGTATTGCTTAAATGTGAATGCCTAAATCAGGACGGCGAATGCGTTATCATAGGCGAAGCTAGGGTTATAGCGCCGAGCGAGAAAGTACGCCGACCCAGAGTGATATTACCTGAGGTGCATTTACATGAGCACGGGGCGCATTATCAGAAATTACTTGAATCAACCAAAGACATTGCCCCCATTAGAGTGGCAGTGGTGCACCCTTGCGATGAAATATCCTTGCTTGGAGCCATTGAGGCAAAACGCCAAGGGGTTATTGAGCCCATTTTGATCGGCCCTAAAGATAAAATTATTGCGGTGGCCAGCCAAGCCGGTTGCAGCTTGGCTGGCATAAAATTGATTGATGCACCACACAGTCATGGTGCAGCGGAAATTGCCGTTGAAGAAGTGCGAAAAAATAATGTTGACGCCATCATGAAAGGTAAATTGCATACTGATGAATTAATGCAAGCTATATTACATAAAAGCAAGGGGTTACGTACTGAACGCAGAATGAGTCATATATTTGCATTAGACGTGCCCACTTACCATAAACCACTATTTATTACCGATGCCGCCATCAATATCGCTCCCGATCTAAACGCCAAGCGTGACATTGTACAAAACGCTATCGATTTACTGCATACTTTAGGCATAACCCTTCCTAAAGTAGCGATTTTATCTGCGGTTGAAACGGTTAATTCAAAAATACTTTCAACCCTAGACGCCGCTGGATTATGCAAAATGGCTGACCGCAAGCAAATAACGGGCGGTATAATCGATGGACCCTTGGCATTTGACAACGCTATTTCAAAATCTGCTGCGGCGGCTAAAGAGCTAGTATCAGAGGTTGCCGGTGACGCCGACATTTTAGTCGCACCCGACTTAGAAGCCGGCAACATGATCGCTAAACAGCTGATATATTTAGCGGGTGCAGAATCTGCCGGTATTGTACTTGGCGCTACAGTACCCATAATTTTAACCAGTCGGGCCGACGGAACACTTTCACGACTTGCCTCTTGTGTGTTAGCTCAGCGCTACGTCGATTATACTAAGAAGACTATTTTATGAACGATGCGGTACTGGTTATTAACGCAGGATCGTCGAGCATCAAGTTTGCGCTTTATAGCTTTGCCACCCCTAGTTCGCAGGCATTACTCAGTGGTAAAGTCGTCAATATTGGTCAAAGTCCGACACTTTATGCCATAGACGCTAAAGGCAATGATTTAACCAACAACGACCTTGCTGCATTTAATGATCAAACGACACATGAAGCGCTAATAAAGTGGCTGATTGAGTGGCTTAATCACCATAACCAAGGTTATAAAATTAAAGCTGTTGGTCATCGTGTGGTACATGGCGGTCGCGACTTTTTAACGCCAACAATACTTACAGTTAGCGTAGTTAAACACTTAAAGACACTGATCCCACTGGCGCCACTGCATCAAGGGCATAACCTTGCCGCTATTGAAGCCTTTTTTAACTGGGCTCCTGAATTACCCCAAGTTGCTTGTTTTGATACCAGTTTTCATTCGACACAACCCGCGCTTGCACAACTGTTTGCTCTACCGCGCGAATATAGCGATAAAGGCATTATTCGTTATGGATTTCATGGTCTTTCTTATCAGTATATTGCCAGCTGTTTGCCACAATATTTGGGCACACTTGCCAATGGACGCGTTATTGTCGCTCATCTAGGCAACGGCGCGAGTATGTGCGCCTTAAAGCAAAGACAAAGCGTAGCAACAACTATGGGCTTTACAGCGCTCGATGGTCTAATGATGGGCCAACGTTGCGGCAGCCTTGATGCCGGTGTTGTTATCCACCTTTTACGCCATTATAAAATGAGTGTAGAAGAGGTAGAACACATGCTCTATAAAGAGTCTGGACTACTGGGGGTTTCGGGTATTAGCAGCAACATGCAAGTACTAGAACAAAGTAACGACCCACAGGCAAAACAAGCCATTGACTTGTTTTGTTATCGCGCTGCTCGCGAACTTGCTGCTCTGGTTAGCACCTTATGTGGCATTGATGCCATTGTTTTTACTGCCGGTATTGGCGAAAATTCCGCGGCCATACGCGGACAAATTTGTCAGCACTTAACTTGGCTTGGGATTAGTTTAGATGCAAGTAAAAACCGTCAGCATAAAAGCGTTATTAGCCAAGATGACTCAAGCGTTAAGGTGCTAGTAATACCCACAAACGAAGAGATTATTATCGCCAAAGCGACCCAAAAATTACTTATGGGTCGCTAAACGCCTTACTTCAGCAGCAATGAATACAGGATCAAAGTCGCGTCTTCTGGATGAACTTTAGCGGACATACCCAGATGTTCAGCTAATTTTTTTATACGATAATTACTGCTGAGTTCAATTGAAAAAAGACGTTTTATATTATTGGCCTTTGCATGCTCAAATAACGAATGCAGTAACACAGTCGCAACCTCCTCATAGGGATAATCATCTGCAACGGTTATTGCCATTTCACTTTCGCCCGGCACTTTGTCAGCCGCGTAGCGACACATTCCAATTTCTTTTTCGCCTTCTCCAGTTTTAATCGTCGCGATATAAGCCATGGTATCTACATAGTCGATATTACTCAGCACGTTCAACATGGAAGGCGATAATTCTTTTAAACCTTCAAAAAAGCGTTCATATTTTGTTTGCATTGATAGCTTTTTTACAAAGGCTGCTTCTAAGTGCTTGTCTTCAGGAGTGATGGGCCGGATGGTGATCTCAAGATCGCCAATAGTCACGTTTTTATGATCGCTGGTCAGTTTTTCAGTCATGCTAAATCCTCTTGATGCAAACTTAATTGTTTATGGTGATTGTAAGTAATGATAGAAGAATTTTGTGACTTAACCATTGGGGATTCCCTCTAAAGCACTGTGGTTTGTACTTATACCAAGGGGGAATACCTATACTGATGATTTTTATTATTTTTTTTCTTATGTTATGTGGGCATTATTTCTTATTTAAGACAATGTGCTTGCATCTACAGTGATCACCTAGGTACCTAGTGAGATAAGGTGAAAAGTCACTAAGGGGAAGCCACATTCAAATGTCGGACATCCCTAATATTGGTAAAACAAATACCAAGGTACAGTTTGTTCGATCGCAACACTTAAAGCGTGCATTACAAGCCAAATGTTGCAGATCAAAAAATCCCCCAATATATGCTAGTTGCCACCGATTCAATATAACAAGCATAAACACGACCTTTTATGGAAATGAATGATGAAAAAACCTGTCATTAGGTTAATGGCGTTTAGCCTTATCGTTATTGTGATCGCAGCTTTTTCTTGGCAATGGTGGCAAAGCCAACAAACATTATTGCCTGCAGATATTGCAACAGGTAACGGCAGAATAGAAGCCGATCAGATTGATATTACGACTAAGTACGCCGGCCGCGTTAAACATATTTTAGTTCAGGAGGGTGACCTGGTTACCCTTGATCAAGTGCTAGCTAACATGGATACCACAGAACTTGATGCACAGTTAGCACAAACACAAGCACAAGTTCTGCAAACACGGGCTGCTGTAGTCGAAAGTTCCGTATTAATAGCGCAACGAGAAAGTGAATTAACCTTGGCAGAGCTTGAATTCAAGCGTGTTGCTGCGTTAGTTAAAACCGGCGCAATATCACAAAGTTTGGCTGACCAAAAGCAAACCATTAAAGCGACTGCCATTGCGGTTTATAATGCAGCTAAAGCCCATGTAAACACACTTGAACAATCAGTATTGGTTGCTCAAGCCGAAGTCAAACGTGTGCAAACACAAATTGACGAAGCCGTGCTTAAATCTCCTGCAATGGGACGAGTACTCTATCGATTAGCGCAACCCAACGAAGTATTAGGCAGCGGCGGGAAAGTATTAACCATTATTAATCTTGGCGATATATATATGGAGGTTTTTCTCCCCTCTGCACAAGCCTATTTAACCCCCATAGGCGCTCAAGCTAGGGTGAAACTAGACATACTCGATATCGCTATTCCAGCACAAGTAAGCTTTGTTTCTCCTGAATCACAATTCACCCCCAAACAAGTTGAAACACAAAGCGAGCGCGATAAATTAATGTTTCGAGTCAAATTACGCATACCTCAAGCTTTGGTATTAAACCATATTGAGCAAGTTAAAACGGGCGTGCGCGGGGTTGCGTATATTCGCTTGTCAGCAACTAAAGGGAAACAAGCCTCTGCTTGGCCGGTATTTTTACAAAAATTGCCCGATGATATTAATCCTGCCGAACAAAGTAGTCAGTAGAGGACACCTTAAGTGAGTAAAACAATGCAAACGGTAACGCGTATCCAAAAAGTTACTCATCATTATCATAATACCCTAGCGCTTGACGATATTACGTTAACTATTTCTGCTGGCATGATGGTCGGATTACTAGGCCCTGATGGTGTGGGTAAGTCAACGCTGATGGGCTTAATTTCTGGCGCACGAAAACTGCAACAAGGTCAATTAACCGTCTTAGATGGCGATATGGCCTTAGCGAAACATCGAGAATTAATTGGTCCTCGCATTGCTTATATGCCACAAGGTCTGGGTAAAAACTTATATGCAGAACTGAGTGTAGAAGAGAATTTAGACTTCTTTGCAAAATTATTTAACCAGCCTGCTCATGAGCGCAAGGCGCGAATTGACAAGTTAACAAAAGCCACCCAATTACACGCTTTTTTATCACGTCCGGTTAAAAAACTCTCAGGTGGCATGAAACAAAAGCTTGGCCTGTGTTGCGCGCTTATTCATGATCCTGACTTACTGATATTAGATGAACCAACTACGGGTGTCGACCCCCTTTCAAGACGACAATTTTGGCAACTTATTGCGTCTATCAGGGCACAACGCCCGACCATGAGTATATTAGTCTCTACCGCCTACATGGATGAAGCTGAAGGTTTTGACTATTTAATTGCCATGGATGCCGGACGTGTTCTTGATACCGGTACGCCACAGGAAATAAAAGCTAAAACCCATACCATGGATCTAGAAAGCGCGTTTGTGCGTTTATTACCGCAAGAAAAACGGGCTAACCATAGTAAATTGATCATCCCACCCTTTAAAAAAAGTAACGCGTCACCTGCAATTATAGCTAAAAATTTAACCCGACGTTTTGGCGATTTCACCGCAGTAAATGATGTCAGTTTTGAGATACAAGCAGGAGAGATTTTTGGTTTTTTAGGCTCAAATGGTTGCGGTAAAACCACAACCATGAAAATGCTCACAGGCTTGCTGTCGGTTAGCAGTGGTGAGGCCTACTTATTTGGTAAAGCGGTCAATGCAAACGATATACAAACACGTCAACGCGTTGGCTTTATGTCACAGACTTTTTCATTGTATGGCGAATTAACCGTAGCGCAAAATCTGACTTTACATGCGCGTTTGTTTCACCTCGCCCCAGCTCAAGCAGCACAGAGAATTAACACACTCACTAAACGCTTTGGTTTGCATACCTACATGGATGAAGCTGCCGCGTCTTTACCTCTGGGTATGCGCCAACGTCTGTCGCTTGCAGTAGCGGTTATTCATCAACCAGAAATGCTCATTTTAGATGAACCTACGTCAGGTGTTGATCCCGTTGCCCGAGACCAATTTTGGGCTTTATTAGTTGAGCTGTCGCGCACCGACAAGGTGACTATTTTCATCTCTACCCATTTTATGAACGAAGCCTTACGCTGTGATCGCATTTCATTGATGCATGCCGGTGAAGTACTTATCTATGGTACCCCTGAGCAATTGATTGAGAAAAAAGGCGCGGAGACTTTAGAGCAGGCATTTATTGCCTATTTAGAAGCAGCGATTAAACAAAAAAAATCCATTGAAAATATACCTTCATTGCCTATCCCAACCTCACCTCCAGAGCTAGAGTTGCCGCCATCAAATAAAGAACGTGCCAAACATAATCGATTTAGCTTTCATCGGCTATTGGCTTACAGTTACCTTGAAACTATGCAAGTATTGCGCGATCCGATACGCCTTGCCTTTGCCTTTGTCGGCAGTGCCATATTATTGATAGTCATCGCTTATGGTATTTCACTCGATGTAGAAAATTTAAATTACGCCGCGTTTGACAATGACCGTAGCCCAGAAAGTCGTCAGTATTTAAGCAATTTTCAGGGCTCACGTTATTTTGTTAGTCGCCCTGATGTTCATAGTAATGATGAGTTAGAGCAACGTTTAACATCCAATGACATTACGCTGGCACTTGAGATCCCTGCCGGATTTGGCCGAGCGCTTAAAAATGGCGAGTCGCCTAGCGTATCTGCTTGGATTGACGGCTCTAACACTATTCGCGCTGGCACTATTGCCGGTTATGTCACAGGCGTGCACTTGCATTATATTACCGAGCTAGCCAACAATGCAGGTATTGACGCCAGTGCCTTGGCAAAGGTTAACTTAGCATCGCGTTATAGATACAATCCTACTTTTAAGACCGTTTTTTCGATAGGGCCTAAAACACCCGCGATGTTGTTGCTATTGTTTCCCGCTATTTTAATGGCCGTTAGCATCTCTCGAGAGAAAGAAATGGGCACCATTACTAACTTTTATGTAACACCCACCAACAAACTAGAGTTCTTACTAGGTAAACAACTGCCTTACATAGTTATAGGCATGCTTAATTTTTTCATTTTAACCTTTATGGTGGTTTTTTTACTGCAAGTGCCATTACAAGGCAGCTTTTTTGGTCTTATGCTCGGCGCCTTGTTTTATGTGTTTGCAGCCACAGGTTTTGGCTTGCTGGTGGCTTCAATCACCCAAACCCAAGTGGCTTCAATTTTTGCTACCGCGATCTTATGTATGCTACCCACCTTACAATTTTCAGGCATTGTGCAACCCACTTCAACACTTGAGGGTGCGGGACATATTATTGGCACAGTTTGGCCTGCTACTTATTACATGCATTTAAGTGTTGCCGCTTTCACTAAAGGCCTGGAGTTTGGTGATTTAGCGAAAGACATTATTTTACTGGCCCTTTTTGGTCCTGTCTTTATCGCTATAGCCGCTACCTCACTTAAAAAGCAGGAGCACTAATTGTTGAATACTTGGCTCAATATCTATTGGTTAGGCACAAAAGAATTACGTAGCCTATTAAGCGACTTCATCATGTTGATGCTCATTGTTTACTCGTTTAGTTTGGCCATATATGCCGAGGCGACAGCCATTAGTGAATCGGTACATAATGCGTCAATTGCGATTGTTGATGAAGACCAGTCGGCCTTGTCTGGCACCATTGCTAACGCGCTCTATCCACCCTATTTTAAAACGCCAATATTTATTTCGGCCGCTCAAACAGACCGAGCAATGGATCAAGACAAATTTATGTTTGTGGTTACCATTCCGCCTAAGTTTGAGCAAAATGTGCGTCAGGGTCGTCAACCTACAGTGCAAATAGATATTGACGCTACGGCAGTCACACAAGCCAGTATAGGTAATGGCTATATACAGAGTATTATTAGCCAAGAAGTGAATTATTTTTTTAAGCGCTCAGACCAAAGCACCGCCTATCCAGTAGAACTTATTATGCGCCAAGCCTTCAATCCAAACGGCAACGGCATGTGGTTTAGTGCTATTAATGCACTGCTTAATCAAATCACTATGTTAACCATTATTTTGACCGGCGCAGCACTGTTGCGTGAACGCGAGCATGGCACAATTGAACACTTATTGGTGATGCCTTTGAATGCATTTCAGATAGTGATGGCTAAAATTTGGGCCAATGGCTTAATTATTTTGATCGCTTTTACTTTGTCGATGTTTCTGGTGGTAGAAAATATACTCGACATCCCCGTTGCCGGTTCAAAATTCTTGTTATTATTAGGCACTTCTGCCTACCTTTTTGCCGCTGCTGCTATTGGTATATTTTTAGGGACTATTGCGCAAACCATGGCGCAATTTGCACTTTTGGTGCTTATGGTTATTATTCCTATGGTGATGCTCTCGGGCGGCTTAACACCGATTGAAAGCCAACCTGATATCATTCAACCCTTAACTTGGTTATTACCTTCAAGACACTATATGGAGTTCTCTCAAGCCGTCGTTTTTCGTGGTGCAGGCATTAATTTAGTCTGGCCACAATTGACTATTATTATTGCGCTTGGTGCAGCATTTTTTATCGCCAGCCTTGCCATGTTTAGACGTTCTTTAAAAAGCATGACATAGCTAGGTCAAAGCACATACCTATTGTCGCTTATCTTAAATGTTTTGTATTCGTTTTATATTCTTGCCTTTTTTAGCAAAATAAAGCCTAACGGTGAGAAACTTGATCACTATCAAAGTTTATTAGCTCACTTATATGATAAAAAAGACCATAACTAGGCTTAACCAAAGAGAAGATTATGCGATTTGAAAGCGCCAGAGATGCACTTAAACATGCGAATGAATTCCATCAGAAATTAGTTGTTTTTTATCAAAAATTAGCCAAAGATGAAAATATGCCAAGAACACAGTTATTATTGGAATATATGATCAGTGAGGAAAAGAAATTAGCTGAATCATTAGCTAATTATGAAAAAAATACGCCATCGGGTGTTTTAGATACTTGGCTACAATATGCCAATGATCAAGAAATTTTAAAACTGCCAATAGTCAAAAATCATCCATCAACACAATCGATGGATGATATTTTAGAATTATCCATGCAAATGAGTGATGAACTCATAGCAGTATATCAAGTAGTAGCAGAGCAAGTTGACGAGCATAAGGTCAAAGACATTTTCAATAACTTAGCTGACATGCAATGGCAAAAACAAAAACGCATATCAATGAATTTTGATAGGTTTATGGATATCTAGCCTACCTGAGCAGGCCACAAGTTTTCTCTCTAAAGAAGCAATACACAATAACTTTGCCTTAGCATAAAAAATAGCGACATCTGCTACTGACAACTATTCGTTATCTTGATTTGTATCAAAATATCGCCTTCAAAAAAGCGTAAAGTGGTGTTTCTAGCCATATAAAGTCAACAAAATTGGGGCACGGTCAATCAATGAAATTTAAAGATTACTACAAGATCCTAGGCTTGGCTGAAAATGCTGATCTAAAGGAAATCAAAACAGTCTATCGTAAGTTGGCCGTAAAATATCATCCTGATAAGAACCCTGAGCCCGGGGCAGAAGAAAAGTTTAAAGAAGTAGCTGAAGCCTACGAAGTATTAAAAAATGAGGGAAGAAGAGCTGAGTACGATAAAATGAGACGCTATGGCTCAGGTTCATCCGAGGGTTTTAATGTACCACCCGACTGGCAATCTTCGAGCGGTAACAAGCAATATCAGTCAAACGAAAATGATGATTTTTCTGACTTTTTTAATTCCTTTTTTTCTGACCGAGCCAAGTCTAGAAGACACTCACAAGCGCATAGCGAGGATCTATTTAAAGGCCAAGATTTTGAAATGGAATTACCGGTTTTTTTAGAAGAAAGTGTCTCAGGTGTCACTAAACCCATTGAATATCATGTCCCTGCACCCATCAATGGTCAACTCACTAAAATCAAGAAATCGCTTAATGTGAAAGTGCCTAAAGGGGTTAAAGATAGTGAGCGCATAAGGTTAAAAGGCCAAGGCGCACCTGGCAGCAACCATAAGTTAAACGGGGATTTGTATCTGATTATTAGATTGGTGCCGCACCCATTATTTGATGTACAAGGCTCAAACTTATTATTAAACGTGCCCCTGACGCCTTGGGAAGCTGCACTAGGTATTAAACTTGAAATACCGACACTTGATGGCAAAGTTAAGCTCAACATTCCCGCTAACTGCCAGAGTGGTCAAAAACTACGAGTAAAAGGCAAAGGACTCAATAGTAAGTCCGGCCAGGGTGACCTGATTACCGTCATCAAAATTGTAATTCCGCCATCAACTACCGATGAAACAAAACAGTTATGGCAACAACTTGCTGAAGTAGAAAAGTATAACCCCAGAACAGAGTGGAGTTAGCCAAAATGACAGACATAAGCTTACATATTTCAGTCAATGAATTGTGTGAAATAGCCGGAATTGAAAAATGCATCATAATAGAAATGGTTGAATACGGCATTGCTGCACCTATATCAGACAGTCAAGATTCAGAATGGATTTTTGATTTGGAGAGTGCTCATTGGATCAAAAAAGCCATTAAATTGAACCAACAACTTTTAATTGACTGGGTCGCCATTAGCTTAGTCATAGATTTAATGAAAGAGAAGAAAAAGCTCGAACAGGAAAATAAGCTTTTAAAAGCTAGACTGAATCGAATTGATTAGTTTAATTGAAATCACTCTATAAAATTAGTCAACAACTGAGTGTTAATGGAGTTTATAACTATGAATAAATCAAGCGTTTTTTGGACTGCGGGCATTGTCGTTGTCGTGAGTTTAACCATAGCGGGTTGCAGCAGTAAATTTGCAGAGTCTATGCGTAAGATAACTTACCCTCCGGGTTTTAAATACACTGAACCCGCTGAGCTTAGATCTGACATGGCTAGATTATCGCAGCAAATGCTATTACTCGATAAAGCACTCATTAAGGGTTATGAACCCACTCAAGATGGTGCGAAGGACCAGCGCCAGCAAGTACTACAAGCATTACAAAACATGGGAAGGACTGCCGCTAAATTAATTACAGGAGAAGCAGGAGGAAATCACCCGTTTATGCAAGATCACATGCAAGACTTTGTCGCTGCAATTGACCAAGCAAGGGCCGCTGCCGCTCTTCAAGAGCCAAATTATTATTTTGCAGGCAAAGTTTCTGGTGGCTGTACCAATTGCCACAAAGTAAATCGATAATTTTTGCCGATATCAGCCAAAGATAATAAGAAAATCAAACGAGAAAATAACCCTTGGCCATCGCATGACAATTATAACCAAGCGTTATTTGCACTTTATTAATCTGTTATACCGACAGTCGGCTGTAATTGTTGTACTTCAAACTTGATACTAAGGTTTATATATCAGCTCTCCCCTTTGTTTGTAGACTGCCGGAAACTAAACAAGTGATAGCCCTTTGGCTAAGTCTATTAATCACGTTAAGTAGTTTCCACAATTCATTAAGTATAATACCGAATAGTATATGACGTGGGTTTGAGTAATTATCATATTAATTTATAGTCAATTTTTAAAGGTAACTCACCATGAAAAAAAATGAGCAAAAAACAGAATTACAAGTCAGTTATAAAGCAATGGTTGATGCCATAGAAGACTTTGTGATCACAGAAGGTAAAACTTTGCAGCAGGCTTTTCATGCCGCAGAAGAGAAGCTAAAAGATGCCAAGGAAATTAGCAAAGATAAAATTGAGGAAGCTAGCAAAGACTTAAAAGATAACTTTCGAATGTTAGGTGAAGCATTCGAAGGCGCAGGTGAAGCCTATAAAGAACAAATAAAGTTGGAACTGGCTTTTGTAAATAGTTCAATTTGGGACAAGTTACAAAGTATCGCTAATTCAAATACAGTAGAATTAGTAGCGTTTACCAAGAGCCTTAGAGAACAAGCACAAACTATCATAACAGAGCAGCACCTTGCGGCTCACCAAGAGCACAGTCAATGGAACTCTGAACATGCTTTATGGCTAGATGAGATAAAGTATTGGACAAAAGAGCACCAAAAAGCGCTGACTAAACTAGTCGCCATAGAAGAAACCATGCAGCAACAAACATCAATATTGATCGAGCATAGTCAGGCTATTCAAGCTCAAGCTAAAGTTGCTCATGAACACGAAAAAATCATGAGAAATACTGAAGATAATTTCAGTAGCGAGAGTAAAACCGTGGAGAAAAAATCAGCCCCAATGCATAAAAACGAGCGGAAGATACACACACAGCAAAAAGAATTACATCATAAAATAAAAACCCATCATTTTAAAATAATGGCGATGATCAATATGCTTTATAAGGAAATACATAAAGCAGACTAAAGATGAAATTACCATGAACTAGGCGGGTAAATATTTCCCTAATAGACAAAGATATTATAGCGCTGAAGCAGTACGTTGTTTTTTAATAATGTCGGTTCAGCATGCACCATTTTATTGACCCTCAAGACACAGTCATATCACTGGCGCATTACTACATAGGCTTTTTGCCAACATAATAATCTGTGCCATAGGCTTTTTAGGCTAGTTATTAATTTACTCAACAACTAGCTTTAAAACGCTAGCCTTTGGCTTTTTACCGGTTTTGCAATCTTCTGTAGTCTTTAGCTGTTTTTAATCTACCAATAGTTGAGACTTTTCAGCTGAAAAATCGATGGATGATATTTTGGTATTATTTATAAAAATAATTAAATAATTATTCATAGCAGACTACTGGACTTAAGTTTAAGTTTAAGTTTAAGCTATTGATAAAATTAAGTTAATCTTTAAAATACAATCTATCTACAAACCGAATATCAATAATTTTTGATAGCTTTATGGATATCTAACCTAGCTTAAAAGTTGGTGAACGTTGAACATTAAAAAAGTATTAATTATTGAAGGGGTTATTAACTTCTTATTGATGATGATCAAATTAGCTGTTGGCTTTTCTACCTACTCAGCAGCAATATTAGCTGATGCACTCCACTCATTAACCGATATAGCAAATAATATTGTTGCCTGGTTTGCGATCAATCAATCTGAACAACCGCCTGATGAAGATCATCAATATGGTCATAAAAAATTTGTGCCTTTAGCGATATTTTTTCTAGCAACTTTGCTCAGTGTTGTTGCCATTGAGGTTATTGTTCAAGCCGCTAGCCGCTTTGGTGAGCCCGTGTTAAATAGCTCGATTGGCTTAGGGGTAATGTTTATTGTTTTAGGGCTTAATACTGGCCTTACTTTGTGGGAGTCTTTTTGGGCAAAAAAATTAAATTCGACTTTATTACAGGCAGATGCGAGTCACACATTTAGTGATGTACTGACTTCTATTACCGTTATCATTGGCTGGCAATTAGCAGCACGCGGATACTATTGGCTTGATACAGTTTTTGCTATTGCTGTTGCTTTTATTATTATGTTTTTGGCTTACAAGCTATTTTTACAATCCATTCCAATACTGGTTGATAAAAGCCTGTTAAACCAAGCTAAAATTGCGCGCACAGTAACCGAGCTCCCCGAAGTAAAATCAGTTAAATTGGTACGTACCCGTAATGATGGCGAGGCTAACTTTGCTGATATCACCATTAAAGTTGACTTGAACCTTTCTTTAGCTACCTCACACGAACTTGCAGATAAAATCGAACGCCTTTTAGCAACGCAGTTTAACATTGTCGATACCACTGTTCATATTGAGCCCGCTCTTGATGAGGATAAACAAACTCAAGATTGAAAATAACTTGCATTGGTCAGCGAACTATCCTCAATTAAGTAGTCATTCTCAACAAGGGGTAGCATAAAGTAAAATACTGAGCCGACAGGAATATTTTTAGTATAATGAATGGTGCCGCCGTGCTCTTCAATAATACTTTTTGAAATAGAAAGCCCGATACCCATGCCATTCTTTTTTGTTGAAGAAAATGCTGAAAACAACTTATCTAGCATACTGCTAGACAAACCACATCCGCTATCAACAACTGATATTTTAATGCTCTCAATAGCGGTTAACTGAGTCCTTACTTCAATAACACTGCCATTTTTAAAATCGATAGACTGCATAGCTTCCATGCCATTGCGCAATAAATTTAACAAGACTTGCTGTATTTGTACGAGATCAACCAATACAATTAATTTTTCACTACTGTGGCTTATCTTAATATTGATATCACGCATACGAGCATCGTGTTCGGCTAATTTTGCTACTTCGTCAATTAACTTATTGCAATCAAGTAATTCTTTTTGCCTTGCCCCCTGTTTTGTCATGATTTGCATGCGCTCAAGCACGGCACCGGCTCGGTGTGAATGTTGATTCAGCTTTTCGAATATTTCCGGCAATTTTTCGAACTTACCGCTATTACACAGACTTTTACCCGATTGAGAAAATAATGAAATAGCAGTTAACGGCTGATTGACCTCGTGCGCAATACCAGCCGCTATTTCCCCCAATGAATTCAATCTATCGGCATGAGACATTTGTTCAATGTGCATGCGTCTTTGATCTTCAATGACCCTTTGCTGAGTAATATCTCTGATTAAACCAACAAACATTCTGTCTTCATGGCATTGAATATCATTTATTGAAAGATGAATAGGAAATACACTGCCATCCTTGCGCTTGGCGTCTAGCTCTCGTCCAAGGCCAATAATATTGCTTTGGTTAGTACGTATATAGTCGGTTAAATATTGATCATGGTGATTTGCATAAGCGCTCGGCATCAACCGTTTTACATTGGTATTTTTCACTTCATCAAAGGTATAACCAAACATGCGTTGCGCAGCGTTATTAAAGCTTTTTATATCGCCTTTATGATCTATGGTAATCACAGCTTCAACCACTGAATTTACAATAGCATCAGAAAATTTATGGCTGCGTATAAGGGCTTTATCCGTGTTTTTAATATCGGTAATATCTGTGATATAACCCTCGAGAATAGTTTCATTGTTTAACAGTGAGGTAACCGCTTCGCCTTTTTCCCATACGATACGAACCGACTTATTTTTACATATTATGCGATATTCAAATTCGTAAAATTTTTTCTCACTGACCGCTTGCCTAATTATTTCATATACCCGCTGGTAATCGTCTGGGTGTACAACCCTGCGCCATAAAACACGATGAGACTCAAAGTCGTGCTTAGCGTAACCCGTTAACACCTCACAACCTTCACTGACTAGCATCATGGGTCCGTTAGGTTTGTCATAAGCTTGGTATGCCATGCCAGGTAGGTTTTTCAACAAATGTCCTACTTTGTTGCGTTCATCTATTATGATTTTAGTTTTATTTCTTGCCGTTAACGCTGTGTATACCGCCAAGGTAACAAAGACACTCAGCAAAACACCCAGCAAAAATAAAGTGCCTATCATCCCATAATGTGAGCGACTTAAAAATTCGGCTGTGGGTACTATGTCAATTTGCCAAATTTGCTGCTGAAATTTAAAATTTGCTTGGCTGTGCCAATGGCTAGTATTTATTGTGGGGGTTGTTTGGTCTGAATATATTTCTTGGCCGTCAATATAGAGTGAAAAATCATGTTCCATCAGTAAATACGAAGGCAGGATTGCAGCTATATAAACGTCGAAAAAAAGTAAGCTACTAATAAAGCCTGCCAATGGTTCATTTAGTGACTTATTATCAAATATTGGCGTGTATATTCCGATCGCCCCGCCACGAATTGAACTCAATGGCATAGTAATAACAGACTCACCTTTTGGTTGTGCTTTAAATGCGGCAGATAAAGTCTTAGGGTTAAGCGCCAAGTTGATGTTTTGGTTGGTTTTGTTACCCTCAAATGATTTGACTCTGCCAATATGGTAGTCGTTACCAATCCAAGCAATGACTTGATAACCACCACGCGTATCATACAAATTTTTGCTAATGGTGTGCCAGTCGTCATCTGTTATAGTTGAAGTAAGTCGAGATGACTTGGCAAATTCTGTCAGGGTTATTATACGGTTTTTCAAGTCGTCTTTAAGTAACGAAGCTATGCCATTAGCCGTACTCTGCGACAAACGATTAATGTGTGCACGGCCTTGAGATTCTATAGAAACAACCATGAAGGCAATTAAACAAGCCGCCAAAACACCCGTAATGATCGAATAAAAAAGAATGCTTTGTTGTGGTGACAAGGATATTCTCCCAGTCTTATTATTTTGTTCATAATCCATATAAACTCAATCTTCCTTAATTTTGACGACGCATTGCCATGATGCCCTCGTTACCCAGAAAATAATAACCCAAAACATTCACTTTGCCATGTAAGCATTAAATGAATAATAGCTTGCTTTATAGCTATTGAAATTAATAATCCATCACGCTAATTAAGTATTTAAAATAACAGTTTTAATGCCCACAACAGAAGATAGCGTAGCAACAGACTTTTAGTCTTCTATATTTATTGCTCTGTATTTAGTTTTTTTTAACTATGTTAAGGATAGTCGATATCTCACTTTGTTAGCACTGGTGATTTTGGTATGGGTTTTTACTTGCTTAATTCATTATTTTAATCGCTATCACTCAAGGCTTCAAAGCCAGAGACCACATCAAATAACTCTTCATCTATATCGCTTTGGCGTAGGCGATGAAAGCTTAGATTCAAATCATTCTGTTGTTCCTCGATATTTTTTTCTGCTCGTTGCATCGCCGCAAGACGACTAGCATTTTCGCTTGCCAATGACTCTGCGCACGCTCTGAACAAGCTAACAAAAAGGTATTCACGTACCAATGCTCTTAGGGTTTTATCTCGTTCAGGTAGCACTTCAGGTAGATTATTCGTCGGCCACTTAATATCAATGAAATTTTTTTGTAAGCTTTCATTCAAGGGCAATAACTGTTGACTCACTGGCTTATAAATAGAGTCAACTTGAGGACGATGATGAAAAAGATAAACTTGATCTATTGTTCCTAGTTCACGCTGTGCTTCAATTTCAGTCAATATGTCAGCGACCAATGCCGTTATAGCATTAATTGAATTGGGTAGTATAAAGTCGTCTTTAAGTGTGACTTCATTTTCAGCCCAATGGGTATCAGCTAAACGCGACTTTATACGTTCGCCTACAGCCCAAACAATTTTATGCCCTGTTTTATGCGCTGATATTGTTGCCAAAGTGCTAGTAACAAATTCTGCCATCACTTCATTAAATTGACCCACTAGCCCCTGATCTGAGCCAAACACGATCACGCCCACACCAAGCCTTTTTTGTTGATTGCTGATTTTTATAACATTAGGCGAGTGGTGTCGTTGAAAACAAGCTATCAGCCCAAGTTGCACGGTACGATAGTAATCATCAAGTGAACTCACAGCATGCTCATATTGGCTAATACTTGAAGATGCCATAGCCTTCATGGTACTTACCACAGACTTAAGTTCTTCTGTACTGGTGATTTTTCGCCGTAGACTAGCAACACTGTCGGTCATGTTTTATTACTCATAAATAATCACTTATCGTTCGCTCTGCATCGTTGATCCTTTATAGTTATTCACTAATAGATAGTTATTCACTAATAGAGCCTGCTTAATTAAAACTGCGCTAAGCAATGTTACTTTAGCTTTTCATCCTTGGGTAAGTCATTAACTGAATTATCAGGCAAGTCACTCGCCGAATCACTGCTTGAGTTACTGGGCCTATCACTCGGAAAAAGTGTGATCAATGCATCGCGCGCAAGCTCAATAATACTCGCTCTATCTTCCTTACTTAATGTTTTAACACTTTGTAATCGCTCTGTTATCTCAACAGGAATTTCAGCCGCTGAAACGCGGACTAGATGTTCGGCAGACGTCATATCTGCTAGTGGGATGTCATCAAATAGCTTAGCGGTCAAAGCGAGAAGAACAGAAATTTGTTCAACCATAGAAACAGGACTGAATTCCGACTGTTTCAGGCAGGCACGAATACGCCGACCATGTTCGATAATTTTTAGTGTGCTGTCATCGAGTTTAGCGCCAAAGCGGGCAAAGGCTTCAAGCTCTTCAAATTGTGCATAAGCCAGTTTTAGGTTAGCTGTTACCGCACGGTAGGCAGCGTTTTGTGCCTTACCACCAACACGTGATACAGATTTTCCTACATCAACCGCCGGCAAAACCCCCAGTTCAAACAGCGATGGTGAGAGATAAATTTGGCCATCGGTAATAGAAATAAGATTAGTTGGAATGTAAGCGGAAATATCCTGCGCTTCGGTTTCAATAATAGGCAATGCCGTCAAGGAGCCACCACCAAGCTCTTCACGCAAATGCGTCGCGCGTTCCAGTAAGCGAGAGTGAATATAAAAAATATCACCCGGGAATGCCTCGCGACCAGGCGGGCGCCGTAATAATAAAGACAGTTCGCGATAGGCACGCGCGTGATGAGTCAAATCGTCATAAACAATCAAAACATCACGGCCCTTTTGCATAAAATACTCGGCGATGCTTGTTGCCGAATAAGGGGCAATATAGGCAAGTCCCGGTGGTTCATTACCTTCAGTAACCACCACTATAGTGTAAGCTAACGCACCTTTTTCGCGTAGCGTTGCAATAACTTTAGCCACACCTGAAGCACGCTGGCCAATGGCACAATACACGCAGAGTACGTTCTGATCTTTCTGATTTAAAATAGTATCAAGGGCAATCGCTGTTTTACCCGTCTGGCGGTCACCCAAAATTAATTCTCGCTGACCGCGCCCAACAGGCACAAGGGCATCAATAACTTTGATACCCGTTTGCAAGGGTACGCTGACCGGTGCGCGATCCATAATAGGCGCAGATGGTCTTTCAACAGGAAGGCGTATGCTAGTCAGTAACTTTCCCTTAGCGTCTAGCGGTTCACCAATCGGATTAATGATACGCCCAATCAGTGCATCGCCCACAGGTACATCAACCACATTACCTCTGCGTTCAACTTCATCACCCACCTGCAAATGCCAATAATCACCGAGCAGCACAACACCGATTTCATGTTCATCAACATTAAAGGCAATACCAGAGATACCGCCTGGAAAGCTAAGTAACTCTTCAAAACCTACGTTAGGCAAACCTGAAACTATGGCAATGCCCGTTGTGATGCGGATAATATTACCGACTTCTTTGGCCTGAAATGGTGGCGTAAAAGCTGCCCTTGCTTTTGCCATGCTTGAAAAAACATCATCAAAGGTTGTTTGTAACAAGCTTGCTTTGATAAAATCAGCCTCGGGTTTCATTACGGCCCTTTTCAGTTTTATTGGTGGGTATTGCATCATTAGCATCATTAATAACAGTAGTTTCGTTTTGACTCTTTGCTTTATGATTGATTTGGCTATTATCTAAGCTGTTATCTAAGTTATTGCCTTCACTATCACCTTCACTATTACTTTGCGCTTTGCTTTCAACATGAACTAAGCTTTGTAATATTTGATCCACTCCCTTAGCCAAGGAGGTAAGGTAATCACTGATACTCCAGGCTACTTTTTGGCCATTCGCACTGATTTCAATACCACTAACGACAGTTGAATCGATGACAAATGCAAAGGCTATTGCATCGTTATCGTCATAGCCAAGGGTATGTTTAATCGTGCTTTCAATCTGCGCACGCTGTTCCTCAGTTAAAGTAAAGCCGGTACGCACTACCAATGGGGTTTTATTGGTTGGCATCAATGATTGAAATGCCAATTTAAAGGCTGCCTTTTCTTCAACGCTGATTGTTTTAAAACGTTGAAGAAACACTAAAACTATTTGTTCTTCTAAGCTTGCTTGTGCTAAATCATTAAGTACCTTGCGAACAATGTTAAACACCTCTTCACGTGCGCGCTGGCTAAGTGCATCTTGCAAACTTAGTTGCTCATTTTTAAGTGCAAGCTGAAGTTTTACACGTAAGTCATCTGATTGTTGTCTAACCTCGTCGAACAAACGCGCGCGCTCCGTTTTTACCTCAGCGCTAAGCTGATTGGTGCGCGTTGTCTGTTGGGCATCAAACACAGCATTTTTATGCACAAACTCATTACGCTGCTGCTCGGCTTCAACACTTTTTTTGTCCGCATCAGCAAGCGCACTAGCAATGCGCTTTTCACGAGCGTCAATCGCATTGAGAATAGGTCGATATAAAAAGCGCTTTAGTAACCACGCGAGAATCAGAAAATTGATTACTTGCGCAAGCACGGTAAACCAATCAATAAGCATAATTTATGGCCCTACCACCTGAGCAGCAAGCACATAATTCCAAAATGGATTGGCGAACAACAAAATCATCGAAACCACAAAACAATAGATGGCAGTAGATTCGATCATTGCCAAACCAACGAATAATGTCCGGGTGATAGTTGCCGATGCGTCGGGCTGCTGAGCCAGAGAAGACAGCGCAACCGCCACTGCCTTACCTTCAGCAAGCGACGGGCCGACAACACCAATAGCAATAGTAATCCCAGCAGTGATAATAGATACCACCGCAATTATAGTCATGCTGTCCATAAGTTCTCCAAAGTTAATCCTAGTTGTTTATGCATTGTCTAACTGCCATTGGCTTTAGGTTTTATTGTGCTAGTAGCCGCAGCGATATAGACAGTGGCTAAAATAAAAAAAATATAAGCTTGCACAATACCCGTGAGCAAGCCAAGTACGGTCATCACGATGGGAAACAAAAAAGGCGTAATACTGACAAGAATACCGATGATCATGGCACCGCTCATCATGTTGCCAAAAAGACGTACGGCCAGAGCGAGCGTACGAGATATTTCACTGATAATGTTAAAAGGTAGCATGATAAAAGTGGGCTTAGTATAAGAAGCAAGGTAGCTAGCTAGGCCTTGTTCTTGAATACCGTATAGTGGCACCGCGATAAAAACACATAGCGCCAGCGCCGCTGTGGTCGAGAGTGAACCTGTCGCGGGTTCAAAACCTGGAAAGACAGTACCCAAGGCAGAAATGGCAATAAATAAGAACAGTGAACCGAGAAAAGCTAAGTAATGATGAGGGTGCTTTAAGCCAACGTCTTCGATTTGTTTACTGATATTAATCACCACGACTTCAAGCAGATTTTGCCAGCGAGAACGATGTAAATGGGTGCTTAGCTTATGGGTAATCAGCATCGAGCTCAGTACCAAGACCAAGATCACAGCCCAAGTGGAAACTATAGTAGCGTTGAGTTTTATAAACCCCAGTTGCCAGAAAATGATTTGATCAGGGCTAAGGTTCATAAATTACGGCCATAGGCTGTTTGCTTTTGTACTGGCTCTGACGGCTTGTTTTCTCTTAGGTTTTTTTGAGGTTTTTTGTGAATACTTTTTTCAGTACTGTTGTCAGAGTATCGCGTTGCCAAAAAGCGCACCACCATAAAACCGACTAAGCCAGCCACCAAGCGTAACCAGTTGTCACCAAGGATTAAATAAAAACCAACAATGACCGTACTGGTTCGAAAAAACAGGCTAAAGACAAATAACAGCGCAACATATTGACTTGAGCCAAGCTGACGCACAGTCCACCAAAGCCCTGCAAAATAGAATACGCCAAGCATTGCCCCAACTAGCAAGGCAAATAATCCCTCTAGGTTATCAATCATCATTATTTTCGTCCTCGTCTCGGTGAATCTCTTTATATTCCTTATCGACCCAGCGCCAAGCGGTAAAACAGCCAAGGCATAAACCGATAATGAGTAAGGTTAATGTCCAAGAGTTTTCGCTTGGATAATGCTTATCTAACCAAATGCCTAATGCGGCGCTAAGCACTGTTGGTATCGCAACCGACCAACCCACTAGCCCCATCATGCCTAGGCCAGACCACACGGTTTGATTAACATGTCGCTGCGCTTTAAGTTTTCGTGCGGCCATATCACCAACCTGTTGACTAAACCTAGTGCCACGGTGCTTAGCGTTAGCTAACTTAACCTCAGCCAATTGCGCTGCATTTAACTCAGCTTTAAGTTTGGGTTTGGGTTTGGGTTTGGGTTTATCAGGCATCACAATTACCTTTCCTGCTTAAAGGTCACTAGGCGACGTATAAAACCACTTTCAATTTTTACCAGTACCGAGCGCAATTTTTGCTCTTGTTCGTCAAGTTTTATAAATTTTTGTTCTATGGCCTCACGTAAATCAGCCAGTGCTGTGCCAGCAATTGCATTACGCACTGAAATCAGTACCTCAAAACCTGTCTTAACCAATATACCTTCGTCAACGGCAATGTATACTTCATCAGCGCCTTGGGTTTCAAAGACTAATATTCCTGCAGATAGTGCGATAACACAGTCAAGTCGGTGCGGAAAAATGCCAAATGCACCCTCGTTTGTCACCGCAATAATACGCATGACTTGGGCTTGCTCAATAAACACCTTATAGGGTAATAAAACCTTAAGCTTCATCTGGGCTGCTTGCATCTGCCGCCTCCTTTGCCATCTTATTTTTATTCTCTGCAGTTTGCTCCTCGGGTGCTAGTTGTTTAACTTTTTCACTAGCCTCACTAATCGCCCCAATCATATACAGCGCATTTTCTGGTGTATCTTTAAACTCATCTTGGAGTATGCGTTCGCAACCATCTAAAGCATCACTTAAACTCACCAACTTACCCGACATACTAGTGAACTGCTCTGTAGTAAAAAAAGGCTGAGTAAGAAAACGTTCCAGACGACGAGCACGCCCCACCACGTTATGATCCTCGGGTGACAGCTGTTCCATGCCAAGCATGGCAATAATATCTTTAAGATCTGCGTATTGCGCCAAAGTACTGCGTATTTTTTGTGCTAAGTCATAGTGTCGCTGACCAATAATGCCAGGGGTAGCCATTTTTGAATTAGATTGTAACGGATCGATAGCCGGATATAGCCCTTCACTGGCACGTTTACGCGATAACACAATTGAGGCAGATAAGTGCGAAAAGGTATGCACTGCAGCAGGGTCAGTAAAATCATCTGCGGGGACATATACCGCTTGAATTGAGGTGATCGCTCCACTGCCAGTATTGGCAATACGCTCTTCTAGTTGTGACAACTCGGTACCCATGGTCGGCTGATAACCGAGTCGAGCGGGCATATGCCCCATCAAACCAGACACTTCCATACCTGCCTGAATAAAGCGAAATATATTATCAATCAGTAACAGAACATCACGGTGTTCATCATCACGAAAGTACTCCGCCATGGTTAACGCCGCATGACCCACCCGAAAACGCGCTCCTGGTGGCTCATTCATCTGGCCGAACACCATTACCATATTGTCTAAAACGCCGGCCGCTTTCATCTCTCGGTAGAGTTCTTCACCTTCTCTACAGCGTTCACCAATACCGCAAAAAATACTGACCCCCGCATGTTGTCCAACCATGTTGTGAATCATTTCTGTCAGCAATACCGTTTTGCCAACACCCGCACCACCAAACAAGCCAGCTTTACCCCCGCGCTCAAGTGGCATTAAGACATCAATGACCTTGATACCGGTCTCAAACACTTCGCTTTTAGTCGCGCGTTTGTCTAGGCTTGGTGGCACATTGTGAACTGAACGCCACTGCACGTCGTTCGGTGGTGCTTCGCGATCAATCACGTTACCAAAAACATCAAACATACGAGACAAAATACCTTTACCTACTAAAGCCTGTAACGGTGCACCTGTGTCTTTTACTAACATGCCACGAGCTAAACCTTGGGTAGGTGTTAGGGCAATACCCCGCACACGACGGGTATCAAGTTGTGAAAAAACTTCGATTGAAATTTGATTATTCTCGCCCGCATGCAATAAGGAACGTATGGGGGGAAGTTGATCCGAAAATGCTATATCTACCACACTGCCGCGCACAGCTATCACACGACCCGTATTTTTAATTGCTGTGACTGGCTTTTTGGACTCGCATTTTTGGTCATAGCTCTGGTCAGCGTTTTGGTCATTTTTATTCTCTGACTTTTGCTCAGACCTTTGCTCAGACATGGTTATATCAGTACTTTGTGAGGTTTTATTTTTACTGTTCATAAAACGCTGCAGCATTTTTATTAGGCTGGTTAATATCCAAAGGGGGTATGTTATCGCTATGCTCAGGTGAGTTAAACTTGTGATTAAAACAACCATAGAGCCGCTGATAAGGCAAACCGAAATACCCGCGCTTGTAATATAGTTGAATCATATTGATCTCCTGATAACAAATTTCCATACAGACAACGGCTTACTGACAGCTGTCTGTTAATACTAAGTACTTAGTAAAATTATTATAGGGTAGTATTTGCGATAGTTCTTTGCGTTAGCTCAATAAAAGCTGCACTAAGTTAATTGGGAAGGTTAGCTCACTGTTTTACAAGTTTATTGTTTTATACTCATCAAACTAAGTAAGCTGTTGAAATGTCTTGCATACGCCATAAAATGGCTAATAACCTTGGCAATACCTTAGTAATAACAACATCATTAAAATTGCCGATAGGCCACTACCGCGCAAGCAAGTTTGCCGTTGTTAATATTTATCCTGATGGCTTATGTTAAAATACAGTTGAACCATTAATGAATTTATTGGCGTTTACTAAAAAATAAAAGGCTTTTTATTGGCTTTCATTCGAATCCAATTTAAGGAATACCTCACCGACTTACGTGCAATAATGGTTTGTTCAAGCTTGTTTTTACCTGGAAACGGCATCAAGCTCAGCCCCATCAACATGGTGAGTAGACCTTGACCCGGTAAAACTAACATTACCAGCCCACAGATTAACAAGAATAGCCCAACCATAATCTTCACTATGTTGATCATCAAGCTTACGCTGCGATTTATGGGTGTTAAGCGCGAAGTTTCATTCGTATCATCAGCAGAGCTATTTTTTCCAAGTTTATTTTTATGAGCTATATTTTTATCAGCTAGGTTTTCATGGCTTAAGTTGTTTCGGACAAAGTATCGTGAATCCATTTGTGTAATGACATAACTTATTATGATGAAATAAACAATGGCAGCGGCTGTCGTTAAAAACATGGTTAAGAGCATAAAATTAGCATCAAAATTTGCCATTAAATAGCTTGCCACTTGGTTATAATAATCTTTAAGCACTTTGGTTTTCCACGATTAATTAAATAGCTGATTTAGCAGCGTATTATTTGGGTTGGTCTTTATGCAAATATTTGAAGAATTGGTTCAATGGCTCAGCACCCACTGGGTAACCATCATAGTTATTTTCCATATTAGCTTATCTTTTATAACATCGATACATGTACTTCTGTTCAAAGAAAACGAACGCACATCACTGGCTTGGATTGGTCTTGTCATACTTTCGCCGGTTATTGGCAGCCTATTTTATTGGTTGTTTGGCATAAATCGTATCCAGCGTTTAGCACAAAAAAAACACCCACCAACACTTAAGCAAGACTTCTGCTCAACAGAAAAAACCATTAAATTTCACCAGTTACCTAAAAATTGGCATTCAGCCATTATCGCGGCTCATACTATTCACCCCGTTAATTACCTGGCTAATAACAGCGTTGAGCCACTGATTAATGGCGATACAGCTTACCCAACCATGATCCAGTCTATTGATGACGCTAAGAATTATATTGTTTTATCGAGTTATATATTTGCTTACGATTCACTGGGTCGCCAATTTGTTAACGCTTTAGCTCGAGCGCATCAAAGAGGTGTAACAGTAAACGTATTACTGGACGGAATTGGTATTGGCTATAGTTGGCAGAAAGTCGACCGTGCCTTAAAAAAAATGGGGGTAAAAACGGCTCGTTTCTTACCCGCTATTTCCCTTACCAGCTTTCGCTTTATTAACTTAAGAAATCATCGCAAAACACTGTGTATAGATGGTGAAGTAGCCTACATGGGGGGCATAAACATCAGTAAAAATAATATCATTAAAGCGGCAATACACCCCATTGATGATATTCACTTTAAAGTTACCGGTCCAGTGATTGACCAAATTAGTCAAGTATTCATCGAAGATTGGTTTTTTGCCACCGGCGAGCACATTAATTTTCCCTACTGGCAGTCAAACACTGCTGAGCAAAAAAATAGTCATTCTGTTATTGCTCGAGTCATACAAGATGGGCCCGATGAACACCATAACAGAGTCAGGTGGACATTAATTAATGCCTTAGTTTGCGCAAATAAGAGTGTAAAAATAATGACACCTTATTTTATCCCTGACCAAACATTAATGACTTCTCTTCACGCCGCGGCATTGCGTGGCGTGTCAATCGAAATTATTGTGCCTGAGCACAGCGACATTACTTTTGTAGACTGGGTAATGGCAGCAAATTTCTCAAGAATAATAAAACACGGTATAAAGATATACCAAAACCAAAGACCTTTTGACCACAGTAAAATTGTGATCATTGATGACATTTGGTCGTTTATAGGCTCTAGCAACTGGGACGCCAGAAGTCTCGAGCTCAACTTTGAAATCAACCTAGAGTGCTATGATGTGAATCTCAATGCAAAACTGACCGCCTTTTTTGCCTTAAAAAAGCAAAATACTACACCCGTTATTGCAAGCGAATTTAATAACTTGCCAATCTACAAAAAAATTCGCAACAACTTATTTCGTTTGTTTTCACCTTATTTGTAACTAGAACCAAAACCTCACGGTCATAAATTTTATTAAAGAGGGTTTTTTCATGATTAAAGGTCGATATAGCAAAGTGGAATCGCTGAAAATTATGGGCCGCGCCTCTAAGCAGGTATTGGGACCAAATATAGAGATATTGATGTGGAATGTTTTTAAATGCCAAAAAAAAGGCTGGCAAGACGATTTTATAACACTAATGCGCGAAAAAGATTTAATTCTCTTGCAGGAGGCTATTATCAACTCGCCCTTCGACAGCCATTTTAAAGCCTCGTTGCAACATCAATGGATTATGGCGCGTAGTTTTAAAAACATAAAAACCAACATAGAAACCGGTGTTAAAACCGGATCGACTGTTGCGGCAAAAAGACATTATTATTCAGTATCTGAGCACAGTGAACCCATTTCTAAAACAAAAAAAATGTTATTGGCAAGCGTATATCCATTACATAGCCTTGAGCAGTCATTATTGGTGGTCAATGCCCATATTATCAATTTTGTTTCTTTCGAAAAATTCAAATCACATTTAGATCAAGTATTTAGCACGCTTGAACATCATGACGGGCCGATATTAATGGCCGGAGATTTTAATACCTGGAATAGTAAAAGATTGAAATATTTTAATCAGCTCACCAGGTTATTTTCGTTAAATGAAGTAAAAATGAAGCGTCAGCCAAGACTAAAGCATTTATTTCAGCACCTTGACCATATCTACTGTCGCGGATTAACGGTTGTCGATACGCACGTACATACACATATTCACTCTTCTGATCACTACCCTATTAGCTTGTCGTTACTGAGCTAAAATCCAACAAAAATAATATAACCTCTCTTGTAGAGGTTATATTATAAACCATGTTTGGCTGCTCAAGTATCACGACTTAGCATGATAGTTCTCCTATTTGTTACCTTACTCAATTACCTTACTCAAAGTAGTCACAATCCAAGATAATCAATGATGATAAATCACAGCACAAAAACAACCGTAATTAGGTATTACTGTTCATCATATTTTTTGGCTTTCGCTTCAACCAAATGCACAATACCCAAGGCTTTTAATAGGTATTTTTCGTCAACAGGCGATGTTGAGCCGTGACGTATTTTATAAAGAAAGTATTTCTCAAAGGCAATCTTAGCAAAATGCACCCATTTGCCTTTTGAATACCACGTTTTGTTTCTTGGCGGAATTTGTGGCAAAGCAACAAAGGTGGCTCCGGTATCACCCATTAATGTTAACATTGAGAGTCTAACTCCCCCCTACCTTTGCCTTTACTCATGCTGATATGTTAAATTCAAACCTGTTTTATGACTTATCCACTATATTTTTAGTCTAGTATTGTTACTGTAGATTTACTAATCTAATGTGATGCGTTATACCAATCGAACTAATGCTTTTAAATGGAGATAACTACTAATGACCAAGTCGATACAATGTTTAAAGCAACTTGAAATTAACGGTGAAGTTTGCAACTACCACAGTTTTGATGGTTTGGCAGATAAGTATGATCTTTCACGTTTACCTTTTGCCGCTAAAATTCTCTTGGAAAATTTATTGCGTCATGCCGATAGTGACTTTGTCCAACAAGCGGATATTGAAACCTTAGCCAAATGGGATGTAGACAACTGGCAGGATACCGAAATTGCCTTTGTACCTTCCCGTGTTATTTTGCAAGACTTTACTGGCGTACCAGCTGTGGTTGATTTGGCGGCTATGCGTGATGCTATCGTAAAAATGGGTGGCAAAGCAGAAAGAATTAATCCGTTAAATCCGGTAGAACTGGTGATTGACCATTCAGTAATGGTAGACGTATTCGGCCAAGCCGATGCGATGCAACAAAATACCGCCATTGAATTTCAACGTAATCGTGAACGTTATCAGTTTTTGCGCTGGGGCCAGCAAAGTTTTGATAACTTTAAAGTCGTCCCCCCTGGGCGAGGTATTGTCCATCAGGTTAATCTGGAATATTTAGCCAGAGTGGTATTCAAAAAACCAGATGAAGATAATTTACTTTATCCAGATACCTTAGTTGGTACCGATTCACATACCACCATGATTAATGGTTTAGGTGTATTGGGTTGGGGAGTTGGCGGCATAGAAGCTGAAGCGGCTATGTTAGGACAACCCGTCACCATGTTATTGCCAAAAATAGTCGGTTTTGAATTAACGGGCAAGTTACCTGCAGGTACTACAGCCACTGATTTAGTGTTAACTGTGACCGAACAGTTACGTGCTGCCGGTGTGGTAGGTAAGTTTGTCGAATTTTTTGGTGCTGGCGTGAACGAACTGACCTTGGCCGACAGAGCCACTATTGCCAATATGGCGCCCGAGTATGGCGCGACTTGTGGTATTTTTCCTATTGATCATCAAACAACAGACTATTTGCAATTAACCGGGCGTGACAGCGAGCATATTGACCGCATTAAAACTTATTTAAAAGTGATGGATATGTGGGGTACTGAATCGCAACAGCATGCGGTTTATCACAGCAAATTATCGTTAAAACTAGATGAAGTGGTGCCTTCTATTGCGGGTCCCAAACGCCCACAGGACAGAATTTCATTAGACCAAGCCGGCCTTGCTTATCGTGACTGGTTGGCTTTACAAAATGGCATCAAACAAGTTGATTCCAACCAAAGTGAAAGTGGTTTTGAAAGCGAAGGCGGACAACCGTCAGTAATGCTACCTGCCAGTGATGAAGATTCAGGCGTGCCTTGTCAGTATGGTGATGAAAATTTTTCATTAAAACATGGATCAGTGGTAATTGCGGCAATTACCAGCTGTACTAACACCTCGAATCCATCGGTATTAATTGCCGCAGGTTTGTTAGCTAGAAATGCCAGACAAAAGGGATTAGATGTTAAACCTTGGGTGAAAACCAGTTTTGCACCCGGTTCACAAGTGGTCACCGACTATTTGTTAAAATCAGGCTTAAATGAAGACTTAGATGCCCTTGGTTTTCAGCTAGTGGGATATGGCTGTACTACGTGTATTGGTAATTCAGGTCCCCTACCCAGAGAAATTAGCGAAGCCATTCATCAAGGTGACTTGTCTGTTACCTCTGTTTTATCAGGCAATCGCAACTTTGAAGGACGCATTCACCCCGAAGTACAGGCCAATTATTTAGCCTCGCCGCCGCTTGTGGTTGCTTATGCATTGGCCGGTAATATGAAGATAGACATTACGACTGAATCTTTGGGTAATGATACTTCAGGTAAGCCGGTTTATTTGCATGACATCTGGCCAGATAGTCAGGAAATTAAACAAGTGATAGAAAAAGTGATTGACAGTTCAATGTTTATCTCACGTTATGCGGATATTTATAGCGGTAATAAAGACTGGCAAGCACTAGATATAGTAGAAAGCCAAAAGTATGATTGGCCAGATTCTACTTACGTCAAACTACCCCCATTTTTTGACAATATTACCGCTAAAATACCGGATATTAACCCGATTGAAAATGCCCGATGCTTGTTAAAGTTGGGCGATAGTGTCACCACAGATCATATATCACCTGCCGGTTCAATTGCGTTAGATAGTCCAGCGGCCGCATATTTACAAAGTGCTGGAGTAGCGCCTAAAGATTTTAATTCTTATGGTTCTAGACGTGGCAATCATGAAGTGATGATGCGCGGTACTTTTGCCAATGTGCGTTTACGTAATTTATTAGCGCCAGGCACCGAAGGCTGTTGGACTCGACTCATGCCATCGGGTGAAAAAATGAGTGTTTTTGATGCTGCCATGCAATACCAGCAACAAAAAGTTGCTTCGATTGTAATCGCCGGCAAAGAATATGGTACGGGCAGTTCTCGTGATTGGGCCGCTAAAGGGCCAGCTTTATTGGGTGTTAAAGCGGTTATCGCACAAAGTTATGAACGTATTCATCGCTCTAACTTAGTCGGCATGGGCATTTTACCATTGCAGTTTATGCCTGGTGATAGTGCCGAGTCATTAAAGCTCACGGGGGAAGAGCAATTCAATATTCCAGCCGTGAGTGCAGGACAAAAAACAGTGAAAGTGTCGCTCACAGCTCAAGATGGCAGTAAACACTCTTTTGATGCGAATATTCGCATTGATACACCAAACGAATTTAGTTATTACCAACATGGGGGCATATTACATTATGTGCTACGTAATTTAGCCGCCTCTGACTAGCCTTATGACTATTTCGCGATAGATAAAAGACAGGCCATATTTTATTGGCCTGTCTTATGATTGGCGCAGGTGTCGTTGTTTAACCCTCTGTGATGATTTTTAGCTATTTAAGCCCAAATAATGTTACGGATTAACCACTACTAAATTTATCTGCTCGCTTTTTCTGGTGAATCTACTTACATCTGATATTTTTATGCAAGAAACGAGATTTTAATTTTTTATATAGCTTAAGCTTTATTAATAAATGGTATTGACGTTAACCTAATACCAACCTCACTAATTATCTGATCATTTTTACTGGTTAAAATAACCCACTACTGCGTTATTTATTTAATAATTAGAACGACTAGTTATTAAAATAAATGCCTTATATTTGGCCATTTTTCCTGCGTATAAAGTAGACCACCTAATTAATGAAATTGGTATAAGCTAATTTTTGCCAATCCAGCCTTTGTGCCAAAAATAAAATAGCATCGCGATGGTAAGCAAGATAAAAACACACCATATTGCTGGATAAGCCCAGCGCCAAGTTAATTCCGGCATATACTCAAAATTCATCCCGTAAACACCCACGATAAAGGTTAATGGAATAAACACTGAGGCCATAATAGTTAACACCTTCATGATTTCATTCATACGATTTGACACGGCAGACATGTATAAATCGGTCAGCCCACTCGCCATCTCACGATAGGATTCTATAATTTCAACAATTTGAATTGTGTGCTCATAGACATCACGCAAATAAGGCTTGGTGGCATCAGTGATGCGACCATCCTCCTCACGATAGAGTTGATCAACAACTTCTCGCATCGGCCAAACAATACGTCGCAAAAGGGCAAGCTGCTGTTTAACACTATGGATGCTGTGCAAAACTTCCACTGAGGGATTATTCAGGGTGACCTGTTCAAGCTCTTCAAGCACATCACCATATTGTTCTAGCACCGGAAAACAATGATCAACAATGGCATCAAGTAGTGCATAGAGCAGATAATCTGTGCCATTTTTACGAATGCGCACGTTATCTTTTTGTAATCGGTCACGGATAGGTTGCCAGACATCACCCTTTTTTTCCTGAAAGGTGATCAAGACATTATCATAAAGAAAAAGACTGACTTGCTCAGAATCTAGTTCATTACTCGTTGCAATGTTATTGATGTGGCTAGGTGCGGCTTGAATCAGTTGCATTATACGCAATACCACAAATAGATGATCGTCGAAGAGCTCTACTCTAGGACGTTGAGGAATATGCATAACGTCTTCTGCCGCTAGTGTGTGAAACTCAAAATGTTGCCGAAATTGATTAATAACATAAGGGTGCGGTGGACTGATGTTAATCCATCTGACAGTTACCCAGTCGGGCATTGGCTTAGCAAGAAATTCGTCAAGATCAGTAACACTTCCAGTTTCTAGTTGATTAGCACAATAATCGATATAACTAATACAAATGCTGTCAGGTGCAGGGGCAGTAGAAGCATCGGCAATATGTTCAATACCAGGTAAGGCTCCTGGTTTAACTCGGTGCTGGCGATTTTTCGTCCTGACACCAGACAGACCCAAGGAAGAAGCAAGTAAATTAATGCCTTTGTTGGGCTTACCGATAACAACCTTAGCCGTGCTACTTTTACTATTACGTGCTTTTTTAGCCATATTCATCCCTTATATCTATTGAAATAATCAATCCGGACCAAAAAAGCGCTAGCACGGACTTTGCCAAATGCATTCAAGGCGTACAGACTTTACACGCACCAACCTATAACTATAATTTATACGAGTAGACTTGCAGCGATAAATAACAATAAAGCCAATTTAATTTCCTCATCTGTCTGAGGTGTTTTCGGCAATATCTTATGCCTCATTCAATAGTTGATACAAACTTTCTGCACTGAAAAAACATTCTATATAAATGTTTACAAACCGCTAAGTACTAACAGGTTTAGTAATATTAGCTAACATCTACACTGATGCTAATTTAGCCACTAAAAAACTGGCCAGAGCTTTGACTTATTCGGTTATTCTGCTAAACAACAGTATTTACTCATTGCTGTTATTTATTAGTGCAAAAATATTGCCTGTGGCATGACTTCTGTTCACTGTAAAGCATAGCTTAATAGATTTATTGTTACGCGTTACCAAAATAAAATAATAAGCCTTTGTTTTTATGTGAAATTAAAATAAGACATTCATTGCTGTTATTCTGAAGTAAAAATAAACACCTAGTACATTTAATGTTTAGTCTCACGACAGTAGCTATATTATGGCGATAACTCTGACCTGTTTTTTGCTGAAATGTGACTGATTTTTTTGTTTTACTATCTTTGACTATATTTAATCATCAAATGAAATTAACCCTGAAACCTGGCTCGACATCGAGCATCTCTGTCATAGCACATGGAAATACTATCACTATAGTTATAACTATAAGCTAACAAAAATCTATCGAAAAAAAACCAAATAAGGCATGGGTGAACACCAAAATTAACACTCTTATTTTTCATCTATTTATCTACATTATTTGCACTCGCTCTTGCCAGTACCTCCTGAACATTAGGGTTAACTACCTACCAATTAAGCCAATATTGATCTTAATCAATATTGGGCCTTATAAACTAGTGCTACCTGAGGAACTAGCTGCCAAGCTAAATACAATTAGATTATTAAGTGTTCTGTAGCCTATGTTTCTGCAGACAATATTAATCGGACAAACTATGAGTGGTATTTTCACAATACGGTATTAAATTGTGAGGTAATCGAAGCATATATTTACTGCTTGAGCAGCCTCCCTAAGAAATTAGGCTTAATACTTTGCAATAGAAAAAGTCAGTTCAAAAGTGTATCCCTTATTTTCCCATTACTTATTAAATAAGGGATGGAATTAATGAGTGGTTTAGTTAAATCGGCCAAAAAATTAAGGAATAATAATGAAATATACCCTGCTTACTTTACTTATCATCATGTCATTAACACTACTGAGTTGTAGTGAAGGCGTTGATTCACCACGAGGCTTTAGTCTGCCTAAAGGCAATATTGACTCAGGAAAAAAAGTATTTTTAAAGTTTAACTGTTCAGCTTGCCACACACTTAACAATGTTAATGATATTGAAATTGCAGAGGAAAATGTTGAAAAAAATCCAACAATTGCTATTACTATTGGTGGTAATAAAACCCAAATCGTCACTTACGCAGAGTTAGTAACTTCGGTTATCAACCCTTCGCATAAATTTTCTAGCCCATATTTACCAGCAGCTAAAGCTGCAGATGGTCAATCAAATATGAAGATCTTTAATGATGTGATGACCGTCACTGAACTTATTGATTTAGTATCTTTTTTACAGCCCAATTATCAACTAGTGCCTTATAAACACACCAAGTATCAATACTATCCACATTAATTATTACGGGAGTTTTCAATGAATATTAAATTTTTTGGTGCTACCAGAGAAGTTACTGGTTCGTGCTATTTGATACAAGTTAATCATAAAAACATATTACTCGAATGTGGCATGTTGCAAGGCTCTAAAAGTCATGAACGACACAACCATGACCCCTTCCCGTTTGATGTTGCCCAACTTGATGCCGTGATTGTTAGCCACGCTCATCTTGATCACACAGGGCGTTTACCCATGCTAATAAAAGAAGGTTATCATGGCAATATATACACCCATAGTGCGACCGCAGATCTAGCTGAAATTATGCTGGTTGATTCTGGTTATATCCATGAAAAAGAAGCACGCTGGGAAAACAAAAAACGTGAACGTAAAGGCTTAGCATTAATAGAGCCACTTTACACCACTGAAGAAGCGACCAGAACACTACAATATTTTCAAGGCCTTAGTTATGACAAAGAATTAGAAATTTGTTCTGGCGTTAAACTCACCCTCAGAGATGCAGGCCACATTATTGGTTCAGCTATTGTTGAATTAACCCTTACTGAAAATGGCGAAAGTAAAAAAGTTGTTTTTAGTGGTGATTTAGGCCATAAAAACGCCCCTATTTTGCGCGATCCTTTTCAAGTTAAATATGCTGATCTCGTGATAATGGAAAGTACTTATGGAGACCGACTCCATCGCAGCTGGGCGGATACTTGGCAAGAAATGGGCGATATTATTGCCCATGCTAAAAGCAGCAAAGGCAATATATTAATTCCAGCTTTTACTGTTGGTAGAACGCAAGAGTTACTCTATGAATTTAAACAACACTTTGACGCGTGGCAACTGGATGACTGGCAAATTTTTCTCGATAGCCCTATGGGGATAAAAGCGACCAAGGTCTATGCCAAACACAGGGAAGTTTATGATAAAAAAGCGACAGATGTTGAAGAGAATCATCAGGGTATATTTGATTTACCTAACCTGCACATGTCAGAAACAACTGAATACTCAATGATGATCAATCAAATAAAATCAGGAGCAATTATTATTGCCGGTAGTGGTATGTGCACAGGAGGCCGAATTAAACACCATTTTAAACATAACATTTGGCGGAAAAATGCCCACGTGATTATTGTTGGCTTTCAAGCCAGAGGCACCTTAGGCCGGTCACTTGTTGACGGTACTGAAAATATTAATTTATGGGGTGAAAAGGTACAAGTTAATGCCCAAATTCACACTATTGGAGGTTTTTCAGCTCATGCCGACCAAAAAGGATTATTAGACTGGTATCAAGGATTTGAAAATACACCGCCAGTAGTACTTGTGCATGGCGAGGAAGAAGCCATGAGCGTATTAGCACAAAAATTAAAACATCAATACCAAGCTAATGTCGTGCAAGCCAGCTATAAGCAAAATATTATTATCTAAACAAGGGATAAATTTATGTATAAGCACATTTTATTTGCAACAGAGCTAAATGAAACTAAAAGTTATATTGAAGATAAGGTCGAAAAATGGCAGCAGCTGACTCAAGCTAAACTGAGTATTGTTCACGTGGTAGAGCCAATAGCTAACATTTATTATGGTGGTGTGTATGGCGTTGTGCCTAACCTTGACGCTTCAGACAGTGTTAGCACAACAAAAATATTTCAAGACCGCGCCAAAGAGGCCCTACAGCCTTTGGTTAAAAGGCTTAATATTTCTGAGAAAAATTTGCATATACCCGTAGGACAAACGAGTGAGGAAATATTAGCCTTTGCTGAGCAGCATAAAGTTGATTTAATTATAACCGGCAGCCATGGCGTGCATGGTTTACGATTATTATTAGGCTCCACCGCAAATGCCCTTTTACACGGCGCAAAATGTGATGTACTCGCCGTACGATTTGATGAATAACCTTATTAAAATAGTGCGTTCGGGGCCCTAAAATGAGTCTAGCTTTTACATTTTATAAGCGTTAATAAATACTGGGTGATAAAGCTGTAAAACTAGTTTTGCCGCTTTATCACTGTCCTATTTATCACTGCCCAGTCACCAAAGCACATAAACAGCCAAACAGTTTTAAATCACTATATTTTAACCTGAGCCAACTCGTTGATCACCATGGTTTTTTAAAAGTTAGAGTTTATGCCTTCAGGTTAAGCCTTTTTAATAGCCCAAATTAAATATTTAATCAAGATGATGAGGTAAAACCCAACTTACAAAAACCGATTAACAAACAATACTAAATAAAGTATGAAGAGGGTTACGTGCGCAGTAAAGCTCGGCCCTAACCATTATCTTAGTGAGAAGGATTTTTCACCTTATGTTAAAACTAAAAGCTGTTGCCATTGATACATTTAAAGAAAATGTTGCCTACTTGCATCGCGATTGCCCACTCTATCGCACCGAGGGTTTTCAGGCGTTAATGAAGATAGAAATTTACATAACGGGCAATGGTGGTCCGGTGCTTGCGGTATTAAACATTGTTGATGACTGCACTATTGTTGATATTAATGAGCTGGGTTTAAGTATCCAAGCTTTTAAACAATTAGGCAAAGAACAGGGAGTTGACGTAAGAATCGCGCCAGCTAAACCCCCAATATCACTTAAAGCCGTACATCGTAAAATTGCCGGTGAATCGTTAAAAAAAGATGAGTTTCACCTTATTTGCCAAGATATTTTAGAAAACCGTTACTCCAAAATGGAAATTGCCGCATTTTTAGTCGCCTGTAGCCATAACGGCTTAGAACGACAAGAAGTCTTGTTTTTAACAAAAGCCATGGTTGATACCGGCGAAGTTTTAAACTGGGGTGAAAATATAGTTGTTGATAAACATTGTATAGGCGGTATTCCTGGTAATCGTACGACTATGATAGTGATGCCAATTGTAGCGGCACACGGTATGTTAATGCCTAAAACGTCTAGCCGAGCCATTACCTCACCTGCGGGTACCGCCGACACCATGGAAGTGTTAGCTAACGTAGAGCTTTCTATTGAACAAATGAAAAAGGTAGTACATCAACATCGTGCCATGTTGACCTGGGGTGGCACAGCAAGGCTAGCACCTGTTGATGATATTTTAATTTCGGTTGAACGCCCTTTATCAATGGACTCAACCGGACAATTGGTTGCCTCTATTTTATCTAAAAAAATAGCCGCGGGTTCAACACATCTGCTCATTGATATACCTGTAGGCCCATCCGCTAAAATTCACAATAACCAAGCGGCGTTAGCCTTAAGAAAATTATTTGAATATATTGGCGATCTCTTTGGTTTACATATCGATGTAGTGATCAGTGATGGCTCTCAACCGATCGGCAATGGTGTAGGCCCTGCATTAGAGGCAAGAGATGTCCAACAAGTGTTAAGTAATCATAAAAATGCACCCAGTGATTTACGTGAAAAATCGCTACGTTTAGCCGGTAGGATTTTAGAGTTTGACCCCGATGTAAGAGGTGGACAAGGTTACAATATTGCCCGAGACATTTTGGAATCGGGCCGAGCCTTTGAAAAAATGCAAGCCATTATCCTTGCACAAGGAGCACAACCCAAAAAACAAAGTAAAGCCCCATTAGAGTATGCCATGCTCGCAAGTAAAAGTGGCTATGTTAGCGCTATAAATAACTTAAATATTGCCCATATTGCGAGTTTGGCGGGTGCCCCTATAGAGAAAAATGCCGGTGTTGACCTGATTAAAAAAGTAGCAGATAAAGTCAAAAAAGGTGACACACTTTTTATTATCTATGCCAGTTTTAAAAGTGACTTTGAATTTTCGACACAATTTGCCCATGAGAACAATGCTTATGTTATAGCGAAAAATCCGCCCTCAACAGACGACAACTACTTTATTTAATATCAGTCCTTAGGAGCAACAATGACCTTAATACTAGGCTTTGATGATTATTTGTCACCTGCTCAGCAGCTAGCTAAAAGTTTATCGGCGGCGTTTAAGCAGGTAGCGTTACACCAATTTCCTGATGGTGAAACCAAGGTAACTTTGCCAACAGTACTGCCAAAGCATATTATTATTTGCCGAACATTAAATAACCCCAATGCAAAGATGACTGAACTGATCATCACAGCAGCCGCCGCCAGAAATCAAGGTGTTAAGCACATCACCTTAGTAGCGCCCTACTTATGCTATATGCGGCAAGATATTGCTTTTAATCCCGGAGAAGCTGTTAGTCAAAAAATTATTGGCAACTTACTTGCCGCATATTTTGATAGCGTTATTACTATCGACCCACATTTACACCGTATCAATAACCTAAATGAAGCCATTCCCATTACTCAAGCCTGCGCTTTACATGCCACGAGTGCTATGTCACAATTTTTACAACAACAATTTAGTCATCCTGTTCTTATTGGCCCTGATGAAGAGTCTGAGCAGTGGGTAAAAGCTATCGCTCAACCACATCAGTGGCCTTATATTATTGCGACAAAAGCGCGTTTTGGTGATAAAAATGTTGCGGTCAGCTTGAACACACATGACAAACATAACATTAAAGCCGTAAGCTTAAGCAACCGAGACGTGATTATAGTCGATGATATTGCCAGCACTGGAAAAACCCTAGAACAAGCCGTTAAACAAATACAACAACAAGCCCCTATGAGTATTTCAATCATAGTCACTCATGCCTTTTTTGTTGATAACGCCTTAACAAGGCTAAAGGATATGGGTGTGACAAATATTTGGAGTTCCGACAGCGTATTACATCGCACTAATGCCTTTAGTGTTATCGATACCATAACAAGGCAGTTAAAAAAGATGAATATAACAAACTAAAACCAACCGACATTGAACCGACATAGTACTACGGGGATAACATCAAGTTGGGCAATGCTTTGCAGCTAAGAATTTATTCCATCAACCGCTAAGCAAAGACAAACAGACCAAAAATCAAAAACTGTCAGCTATTTTTTTCTGTTAACTGATAGCAGATAGCTGATAGCTGATAGCTATTTTACTGACAGCTATCTATTAAAACCTAAGCCACTAAAGTACAACCTAGAAAAGACTTAAAATCGAGCCTTATGATCTTAAAGTTAATGTCACTAACACAATACCATGATCAGTACTTTCGCCATCACGTTCAAAAATGGGATTAATTAAATGTCGGTCATATGTGTGGTAGTCACTGACTTGATAAAGACTGTCGTGATAACCGGCATCAAATTCACAGGAAAATAAAAGGTAATCGAGTACCGAGCTACCAGCACCAAAGTAATGAGTCGGGGTACGCGTTACCTTTTCTGCTTGACTAGCGGGCTTAGTTTCATGGCTGTCATTAGTTTGTGCTACTTGGAATAAATCCCAAGCGTCGTTTAAACAATATTTGGCAAGATAAGCATCACGATCAATCGCAGAAACAAAGCGTAAGGTGTTCGTGAGTAAATGACTTAACACGCCATCAGCTAAGCTATTATTAAAGTCGCCCATTAATATCATAGGGTGAGCAGTCGCCTCTCGTCGTTCAATCATATCAATCATTAATAAGGTTGCTTCGCTACCACGCTGTATAGTGGAACCCCAACCGCCCGCTACTTGTGCTTTTAAGCTCTCAATAATGGTTTTTTCTGCTGAGCGTTTTTTATCTTGCTCATCAACTTCAAGCATTGAACGTTTAGATTTAAAGTGCACCACATAACAGTCACAATGACCCATATGAGGTACTTCAATCGTTGCTCTGATAACTTTACGACTAAAAGAAAAATCATTAGCTAAACCTAAACCTTCGGCAAGTTCAGTGTTTGGTTTTACCGCATTGACTTCAACAATAGGATAACGTGAAGCTATGGCGACAACAGGACGTTGGTAAATAAAATCATCAATGACCAGGGGTTCATCAACCACGGAAAAATAAGCATAACCCTGCCCAGCAACTAATGCTTTTAGCGACTCTGTACTAAAAACCTCCTGAAAACCAATAATATCTGGCTGATGTTCAGCCAAATAATCAGCTACCCATTTTTGCTTTTTTTGCCATTGCTCTGCGCTATAAATACGCTCAAAATCATAAAAAGCATTAGGGGGTTCAAGGTAATTGAACAAATTAAAAGTAGCCACTTTAAGTTCGGTATTTGTTTCTGATATAGATACAGCTTCAGAGGAGAATTGCTGATTTATTACTTTTTTATCTGCTTGGTGGATAATATTAACTCTAAGAGAAAGATGATAAATAATTATACCCTATCGTTTCTTAAAATTATTAACTTAAAAACCAGTAAAATAAAATTATCCCAACTTTTATCCTACTGGTTTATCAAACTAGTGTGGTAAAAATCCCTAGAGCTTTATTTTCTGTAAGGTGAATGCGCCGCGAATATCACCCAACTTGAAACCTGTGGCTTGATCGTTTGGATATAACTCGTTCACTTTATTACTTACGTCATCAGCTAACTTGCTGCCATGGCATGCTAGGCATAAGCCACCCGTAGGTATTGCCTTCATATAACGCAAAACAGTTTTCTCACCCACTTGCACTACTTCAGAATGTTCCATGGTATTTATATCTTCTCCTGCCGCTTTGCGTATTTCAAACTGGCGTAAAATAGTTGCTTCCCAAACATCAGGTGCATTGCTGGTATTACGCACTTTCAGTGAAGTTCGAGCGATATTCCATGCTGACAAGGCAGAATTTTTTTCAGCAATAGCTCCGGCTTGTGTATTACACACCTCTAGTGCTTTGATAGGGCCGGCTGTTTTCATAGTGGTGATTAAAACAGATTTTAAATCGCTGCCAAAAGCCTTTACTAAAGAGCGCGCTTGCTGAATATCTTGCATAGGCAGGGTTTCATCGGCATTAACAAGTAATGGTGACATGACTAAAACGCTGGTTAATAACATATTAATACTGATTGATTTCATATACTTCTCCATTGTTATAGTGTCTACTGTTTATAAATAAAATGTAGATTAATTTCCTGTACTTTTTTCATAAATCATCTTATTTTTTGCACATGGAATTAAAGCAAGTATTAAAAAAAGTCACTGATTGAGTGAATTAATATCGACACACTCATGATTAATAAAAATATAGCAAAAAATTTCTTGAGTTTTTCTTGGGGTACATTGGTTGCTATTTTTTGACCAAATAAACTACTAACTGAACCAATAAGAGCAAAAATAACAATTACTTGCCAGTTTAATTTTAAATCGATCTGTGTTGACATAGAAAAGTATTTAATAAAACCTGTTAACGACTGCAGCGTGATTATGGCTAGACTCGTTGCCACGGCATAGACCATATTCATTCGAGTAAATGCAAGTAATGCTGGAACAATAAGAAAACCGCCCCCTACGCCAACCAATCCAGTAATACTGCCAACAATAGCACCGATAAAAACCAATTTAAGCACAACATTATCGCTAAGCGTTTTGTCAGGAGCGTTAGCGTTAGCCTTACCTTTTAGCATTGAAAATGCTGCTAGCAGCATAATCACCGCGAACAGACTTAGCTGTTCACTACCTGAAAAGTAAATAGAAAGCCCGGCTGCAAGATAGCTAAATAACATACTTGGCAAACCAAACTGCAACACAACCGGCCAATGTATCATTTTATTTTGTTGGAATTTTACTGCCCCAGAAAACGCAATGATCCCCACAATGGCGAGTGAGCTTGCAATAGCGGTTTTTTCATCTTGGCCAACAATATAAGTCAACGCAGGCACAGTTAATATCGAACCACCTGAGCCTAGCAAGCCCAAGCTCAGGCCAATAAGTATCGCAACAAAAATAATAAGCATAAATTCGATCATGATTAATTACTTAAAAGCATTTATAGGTAGCGTTAAATACTGCAAACCATTATCTGCGGCTTTCGGAAAGTGCCCTGCTCGAATATTGATTTGCACCGAGGGTAAAATCAGTTTTGGCATAGCCAAGGTCATATCTCTTTTATTTCTAAAGGCGACATATTCTTGCGCTGAAACATGGCTATTAATATGAATATTTTTCAACTTTTGCTCGGCGACACTGCTTTGCCAAACATATTGTTCTCTGCCCTCAGCTTTATAATCATGTCCGATGAAAATACAGGTATTGTCAGGCAGCGAAAATATTTTTTGAATGGAGTGATATAAGGTTTCAGCATCACCACCGGGGAAATCACACCGAGCGGTGCCATAGTCAGGCATAAATAAAGTATCGCCAACAAAAACGTTGTTATCAATAAGGTAACTTACACAAGCTGGTGTGTGTCCAGGGGTATGTAATACCTTAATGGTGAAACGGCCTAATTCAAGTACATCACCTTCATGAAGAAGTTGATCAAACTGTTGTCCGTCAGTGCAAAATTCAGCTTCAAAATTGAAAATAGGCTTGAATATTTTTTGCACATCAACAATATGTTTACCAATGGCGATTTTACCGGCTAATTTTTTTTGCAGGTATGGCGCCGCTGTTAAGTGGTCTGCATGGGCGTGTGTTTCTAAAATCCACAAGCACTGCCATTTTTTTGCTGTGACAAAATCAATAATTTCATCCGCTAACGCCGTTGATGTCGCGCCTGATGACATATCAAAACCTAAGACCGAATCAATAATGACACATTGCTTTGCGACACTGTCTGCTACTAGGTAAGTTGCGGTATTGGTTATTTCATCAAAAAAACACTTTATGGCTAAATCAGTCATTTTAATCTCTATTGAATGGGTATTTAGGTTTTAGACGTTCAAATAAAGGTTAGAACGAAATCAACAAGACAGCTACTATCTAGATTTAATACTGTCAATTTTGTTAGCGGTGATATCAGTTACCTAACCACTACATTAGGCATCACTAATGTAATGTGATTAATTGTAGTAGTGGTTAATCTTAGCTAACAAGAGTGATAAAGTACTTATCCGAATTAGTATAACTTGCCATATTTTATCTAGCGGTAATATGGCATTACTTTCTGAAAAGGTATTTCCTTGAATACAAAGCCTGTAAAAATGATTGTTAGTACCGTTTTCGCGCTTTTAGCCTTTGCTGCTAACTCAGTGCTATGTCGGTTAGCCTTGGGCGATAACACCATTGATGCCGCAAGCTTTACTGTTGTAAGACTGGTGTCAGGTATTATTATATTGTTAGCGTTAATCAAGGTAACCAGTAAAACTAAACCAGAAAAGCCAGCAAAAATAGAGAGTAAGTCGAAGGGAAGTTGGCTAGCCGCCAGTATGTTATTTATTTACGCGGTAAGTTTTTCCTATGGTTATATTTCATTAGATACCGGCACCGGAGCACTTATTTTATTTGGTGCGGTACAAATAACCATGATTATTACCAGCGTAATTTCAGGTAATAAGTTGCATATATCAGAATGGTTAGGCTTAAGTATTGCCTTTGGCGGCTTTGCCTATTTAGTTATTCCTAGTTTGACCACGCCGTCATTGATGGGCTTCATGCTGATGAGCATGTCAGGTATGGCTTGGGCCTTCTATACCTTGATAGGACGAAAATCTAAAAATGCGCTTAGCGATACCGCTCATAACTTCCTTAGAACTTTACCTTTTGTGTTGGCCCTGATAATTTTTGGCTTTAATAACGCATACATCACCTCGACAGGATTTTTACTCGCGGTATTGTCTGGCGCTATTGCCTCTGGCATCGGATATTTTGTCTGGTATATCGCACTGACCACACTGTCAGTCACACAAGCCGCGGTTGTTCAGTTGTTGGTGCCAATAATTGCAGCTATGGGTGGTGTTACATTTACCAGTGAATTGATCTCCCTGCGCTTAATTGAGTCATCAATATTGGTACTTGGTGGTATTTTAACGGTAATACTCGGCAGGTACTATTTTGTGCACTTGCCTGCAAAAAAAGCAGCAAAACTATAATATAAACGTGAAGGGTTTTACCCTATTTCCGAGCAAATTATTAATATTTTGGTAAAGCTAGAAGTCAATATGCAATACCGAGGTGTTAGCTAACAAACTTTGTAAACGCGAGCAATATGTAAAAATGATTTTTTATTGAGGATAATAGCGTAAATAAAGCAAAAAATTAGACCATAACCTAAAGCCAAATTTATATCCGAACTTAAATCCGAACTTAAATCCGAACTTAAACCAAACAAGCACTGACATATATAGTGTAAATTTAATAAGCTATTAATATAAAAATTTATCAATAGCTAAAAACCTAGATTAGTGACACCTATCTAGGTTTTTCTGTCTTAATTAAAACGCTTCATCTTCACTATAAACACGAACGCTAAGATCACCGTCCATACTGCTAGTCACCAAAAAGTTTATTGGCTTACAACATACTTGGCAATCTTCAATGTATTGCTGTTCCATGTCGGATGAGTCGATCAGCACTTTAATTGTTTCACCACAATAAGGACACCCTATTGACTGCTTAGTTAATTCATTCAATTTTACGTTCTCCAATATTTTTCTAACGACATGCTAAAGATATAACGAGCAAGCATAATTACTCGTTTTTACTCATATTAATGACTTCATAATACGCTAACTAAACTGATTATTTTATTTTTTTAATCTTAGCAATGGATAAATAACAGCTTTGGTGATTTTACCATGCTGATACTTAACCAAGGGTTGGTTGACATAGCCATTAAATTTATCTGACTGCCAGGGATTTAATAAGGCTGACTCTGCCGGGACATTAGCAATTAATCCTGTGGATTTTTTCTGTTTTACTTTTTTTTTGTTTGAACTGCTACCCTTAGCTGTATCAAGGTTCTTACCAGAAACATCAGCAGAAGAATCGACAGGAGCAGCTTCGGCAAAGCTTTTCTCACGACTGGCGGCAACAATACAAATTTTATGTTCAGCGGCGTAAGATAACAAGCTAAATTCAACCTCACTTGCTTCTTGAATATCGAACGGGACAAGTAATACCTGAATATTGTTTAAAGCCGCCAGCTTAATCATTTCAGGTATATTCGCGTCGTCACCCGTTAGCATAGCAATCTTGATCACGCCTTGCTCTAACGGCAACTCTATAATTTTCAGCTCACTTCCTAATGCTGTCCATTGATATCTTTGACAAAAATGTAACTGTTGTTGTGTTGCAAATATCCCCTTTTCGCTTATTAGCACAGCATGATGCGCTCCATCAATAACTAAACTCGTGCACACATATTGAAAAGGTCTTAACACCGCACTGATTTGTTTAATGAGCTCAGTACACAAACAGGCCACTTGAGCCAGTTGCTCAGTGTTATTAGTGATTGTTTTATCTGCGATAAAAAATAATTCGGGTAGTTGAATAATGTCACTAAGGTTGTTTTCAATGTAATGACAAACGTCTTCAATAGCTTGCTCGTCAGACTTATAGGTGGCAAATATCGCGACATTAGCCGTTTCTGGCACGGTATAATTGAGTGTGGCATCAGTTTCAGTTGCTTGTTGCTGGGCTATTTTTTGCTGTTGATAAAGTTCAGGTCGTCGTTGTTTTATAAGCTTGGTACCATCAGGACGAAATTTGTTGCTCAACCCTACCCCAGCTAAGTCGATATCAGCAAAAACAAACCCTTCTTCATTGTGATCTAACTTTGCTAACACCTTGCCATTGGGAGAGACTATTTGGCTATGGCCAACGCCCATCAGGTGCTTTTCAGCCCTTGAGCTTTGACTTGAAAAATCGTCACTTTCTGCTGGAGCATATGCTTGTTCTTGCCCTTGTAAGTGCCCATGTAAGTGTTCTTTTAAAAATTGTTGTGATGGCTTTGGCTGCCACAGCGAACCAATTTTATTTGCTGTGGCGACAAATAGATTATTTTCAACTGCTCGAGAAAAGTCATGTAACTGGCTTTGATCTAATGCAAATGAACTTTGCGAATTACATAATAATTGCCCGCCGCCTAAGGCAAGCGCGCGCGATGGTTCAAAGCTAATACCATCGCTACCGGCTAACAGTCCAAGTTGTCCAAAAGGGCTTGTTACAACGCCAGAAACTTTATTGGTGCTAATAAAAAAATCACTTTCTTGGCCTGTCAGTACCTGTTTATCGGCTTGATGAATTAGCTCTCCAAGCGGTGAAAACAAACAGGAGGTAACACTAATATTTGATTTAATCGCCGGATTTTGGTGATCGCGTGTTAGGTCTTGGCGAAGTGTTACGTTGAGCATAATATAACAATGATGCTTTTTCGCTTGCTGTGCTATCTGTTGTAAAAAATCACCATTAAGTGCTAAAGCTTGATGCCAAGCTTGGTTATGGTCGACGTATGAAGACTGAGTATTACAAAATTCAGGCAAAACAATTATCGATGGCTCACAAACCGCCGCCTGATTTATCATGCGAACACAGCTTGCTAGGTTTTCTTGAACATTTAAAGCGGTGGCAAACTGAGATACGGTGACGCGCATGATTTATATTTTCCAGATAACTAGGGGGATTTTTTAATTGAGTAATGTCATAGCATGACACTTTATCAGCGAGATTATATCATTTACATTAAGTTTGTGACCTTGTTGTTCGCAGGAAAAACAGCTCAAGTGAGTAATAACTTTATAAAAGTGGACTAAATATGAGCAATACACTCAAATTTATAGTCATTTAGCCACCAATAACCTATTGGGGTAAAACAGCGACTAAAGCTAACAACCTAGTAACAGCTACCCTTAATAAAATTTAACAGGGTTATGAATAGGCAAAAATAAAGCTCATTGATATCAATGAGCTTTGAGAGCTTTTGTTACCCGCTCAAAGCAATAAAACACGGAGCTAAAAATACAGTGTTCTTATGCTAGGGCTTGTTCAGCTTGCTTAACTTTGCTTTTAGCTAGATATTTTTTCAATAATACCGGTAGTATTGTTATGTCAGTCACCAAGGCAATAACCATCGCAATACTGGTTAATAAACCGAACAACATACTAGGTACAAAATCAGAAAACACCAAGGTACCAAAACCAAGAACAATCACTGTAGTGGTATATATTAAGGCATAACCCACTGACAAATTAGTACGCTTAACCCAAGCTTCACTACTGGCTTGCCCGAGTTTTATTTCGGCTAAATATCGATGAATATAATGAATGGTATCGTCCATTGAAATGCCCATAGCAACGGCAGCAATGGTAATAGTCATTAAATCTAATGGAATCGAAAAAATGCCTAATATGCCCATAATCACTGAGGTGGTAATTAAATTAGGTATAATGGCAATCACCGCCACTTTAAACGATGAAAAAATAATCATCAGTGTTATTGCCATAGCGCCGTAAACAATCAGTATGGTCAGTATTTGCGAATCAAGTAAACGCGATAATATATCTTGATAAAGGATAAACAACCCCGTCAGCGTATACTGCTGTTTGTCTATGCCCAAGGCTAATAATTCCTGATGAATATCGGCCAACAAATCAGCTCTATTTAAGCCTGCCGTGCTGTCTTGCACGCGCATTGAAATACGTATTTGCTTATCTTTTTCTGAAAAATAAGCACCAAATAACGCTTGTTGTAACTTAGGGTCTAAACTTTTATAAAGCGCGGTAAGTTCATATTCTGTTAGCGGCTTACCGTTTACCACTTGGGCGATTTTAGTAAAATCTGCAATCGAGGTTATTGCACCAATGGCTTGCTGTTTTGCTAGCATATTTTGAATAGCAGTGACCGTTTGCACCGTACTGGCTGAAATAACTAAACCTGATTTAATTTGATCATCAGGAATATCAAATAACACGTCAAACGGTGTTGAACCGCCAAATTGTTGATCGATAAACGTTAACTCTTTGCGAACGTCGGTAGATTCACTAAAGTAATTTAAAAAACTATTTTCAGCGGTTAATTTTAAGCAACCCCACAGGCCAATAGCCGTGACTAGCAGCGAGATAAAAACAATTTTTTTAGGTTGGTTATTAACAAAATTGGCACTTGCTCTCATGCCACGCTCAATTTGGTGGTGCTGTTTTACAAAGTCTTGTTTATTAAATATTGCCAATAATAATGCGGGAAAAAAAACTAAACTCACAATAAAGCTGACTAACATAGCAACAACCATCATCCAACCGAAACTAATCACCGGCTGAACACCACTAAATATCAACGAGCCAAAACCAATAGCTGTGGTTAATCCGGCATAGAAACAAGGTTTAATTTTTTGTTTAATAGTTGAAAATACTAGTTTTTTATGTGACCACTCACTGTTTTCAGTCACGAGTTCTTGATAATGAACAATCAGATGAATGATCATGGCTAATGACAAAATTATTTGCAGAGCAAAGACGTTAGCTGAAATAACTGTGACTTTAAAATCAAGTGCGGCTAATAAACCTATGGTCATCACCACACTGGCTGTACAACAAACAATGGGTAATATTACCCAACTTAATTGTCTAAACAAAAACCACAACAGCACAATAACCACCAAGATGATCAATGAACCAAAAAGTACTAAGTCATTCTCAATAATTTGAATTAACTCATAAGACAGTAAGTTATTACCACCGAGGTAAAAGTCGCCATCTTTTTTGTAAGGTAATAAAATAGCACGAATTTTTTCAATTTCATCACTACGGGTTTGTTCAAATTTTTTATTGAAGGCTTGTTGTTGCTGTTTTAATGTTTCAAGAGTATTAAGCTCTTGTTTTGTTAGGTCTCTGGTTAATAAATGACGTTTTATAGCAATAATATCATGATTAACTTGCGCTATTTTTTGCTCTGACTTAAAAACCACCTGTAACGACAGCGCAGTTTGGTCTTCGTTAACCAGTAAGCCTTCATATAATGGGTGTTTTTTTAGACTTAGCGATAAGGTGTTCTCATCAAACTTTTGCTTTTCCCACGTTAAATTCTCAACTTCAGCAGAAAATGTTTTCGCCGAAGAAAAAATAGGCACATTAACAATACTTTTTACCTGTTTAACGCGAGAAATTGCTTCTATTTCACGACCAATAGTCGCAATGGAATTAAGAATATCTGCTGAAAATAACTGACCCTTATGTGGTTTGAAGGCAATTAATATAAACTCTTCAGAGCCATAACGTTGTTCAGAAAGCTGGGTTAGAATGTAATGCTTATTATTATCAACCAATAAAGTGTCAGCCGATGCATCTATTTCAAAATGCTTTGCCTCCCAAGCCAATGCGGCGGTCAATAACGTAAAAGCAAAACAAATAACATAAGCCCAAATAGTCGATTTTGGTTTAAACATCATTCTTCTACCACTGGGTTAATAGTATTCACCGGTATAGTTGTTGACTGTTTTTGCTGTTCAGTTTTAAAAATTTCGTTTCGACGTTCTTGACCGTCACGCTGTAAGTTTTGCATATATAAATTACGCACAAACTCATAAGGGTTTTCAACCTTGGCCAAAACATCAGGATATTTAGCTAAAATAGCGGTTTGCGCTTGTATGCCATCAACAAACAATAACTGCTGGGCCAGTGTGTCGTCATTAATATAATTAAGAGGATGTGCAAAGTAGTTAAAAGTTAATGACGCCGTGTCACGAAAATCAGACGGACCGAGTAAAGGTAAAACAAGATAAGCGCCATGCCCAACCCCATAAGTGGCAAGGGTATCACCAAAAGTGGTTTTATTGCGCTCAAATTCCATCAAACTATTAGCGGGATCAAATAAGCCAAGCAAGCCTAAGGTGGTATTTATCAGCACGCGAGTAATACTTTTCCCCGACGTTGAAAATTCACCTTGTAATAAGTGATTAACTGCATAAAGTGGCTCACGTAAATTATAAAAAAAGTTCCGTATGCTGGTGTCAACAGGCTTAGGCACAAGGTTTTCATAGCCTTTCGCTAATGGGCTTAATACGTAACGATAAACTGTATCGTTAAATTTAAAAATAGGCTCATTGATAAAGCGCAATGAATCTTCAGGTGCCTGATAGCTGACTACACTGGGTGAATTTTGCTCAGCAGCTATTTCATAAGGACCTTTGATCGGTTGTTCACTATTGACTGAATTTTTACTAATAACTGCTTTTTCAACTAAGTTATTGCTTGAAGACGAACACCCTACTGCTATTGATAACGTTAATATTATTAATAGATAGTGCAGTACGCTTTTATGAATTTTGTTATTCTGGGCTAAAGTAGGACTTACGTTTTTTTTTATTATTATCATTATTAATTCTCTTCAACGTTTTAATGCATTGCTCATTAAACAGAAATGGCACCCAACAAATTTACTCTTATTTTTGCACAATTGCTTTAATTAAAAATTGCCGATCTAACCATAACTAAAATTTTTGCCAGCCCTTGCATAAAAGCGCTTTGATTAATTATGTTAACCATGACAGCGTTAACATGACTTAAATAGTTTAGAAAAGAGATAGGAACAGCAACTTCTACGCTAACTATCACTAAAATTGGCCAGTTATTTAGTATTAAATAATCATTTTATTATCGATAACCGCTACCTAACTTAAAACATTTCAGCTATTAAGCAGGTTAAACGCTACTAGACTCTTTAGCTTGGCCAAGCTTAAGGCTGTATTTTACAAATAATAGGAAAAAAAATCGCGACTCGTTAAAGTAGCCGCTTATTAGCCTATAGCGATGAGAAGGTGACGAGAAGTAATAACACGGTCAAGTCTTTCGTTTCTATAACTTATCTGTGTAGATATGTTGACTGGCTAGATGAGAAAGTTAATTGGGATCATTACTTAAAAATGAATACTTAGAAATGCATACTCACAGCCAATTGAAATTCATTTTTTTTTGTAAAAGAAGATTTATATATTTTATGGGCTAAGTGGAATGTCCAATTTTTTATGCCAAACCAGGCATATTTTGTCGATAACGCTTGGGTAATGTGTTTTGTGTCATATTGACCGGCACTTAACTGGTATTCCACTACAATTTTTCCATCGGCAATAACATTGATTATTGCACCCACTGATGGCTTAGCATAAAAAAACCCATCAGAAGTGTTCACTGCTAATCCAACTTCTAGGTTACTAAAAAGCAATATATCTTTGTGAACTTTGGTACTTTTCCCCATGCCACCCGATAGATCAAAAAAGCCATTTTCATTAAGCTTTCGATCGAGTATTTGTCGATATCCCATATAAAAACTGCCTGAATATTTAGGCACAATTTTAGAGCTAGGAGTCAAAGTTCTAAAAGAGTAAAACGTGAGAGATTGTACCTTTAGATGGTTACTTTTTTCTGTTAAGCGGACTGTAAACTCACCAATGACCAGCTCTGATTCGGAGAAATATTGCCTATTGTCGCCATACAAATAATGTGACGCTGGCAGGAATGACAAGTCTATCGCGGTATTTTCAGAGTCGAAGACAAGAGAGGATGCTAATATAGAGTCTTGCTTTGTATTAATTGGATTTTTGAATTGTGACAAGTCAAAATCAAGCGATTTATCTATATTAAAATCAACAATGTCTGATAGCTTTGAAAGTCGCTTAGCGGTTAGATTTGATTTTATCACTTTATTTTTTATCAGGTAAGATAGATATTCTACTGCAATACGCTTTGATTTTGGTTCAAGTTTTTCAAATGAAAATTCTTGGTCTTCAAATACGAGAGACTCAATTTTACCACCTAATTCAGGTTGAATCTCTTGCTCTAACATTTTTAACGCCCAGTCATCAGACAATTCAACGCCAATATTTTTTATCATGCCATATTTTTCTGCTGCTTTAACTACGTCTAATGGGCTGACAAAAAGAATATCTTCGTTTATCAGATTTGGATTGGCCAGTGACAAAATATAAAGCGTTAACGTTGCACAATTATAGGACTGAAATAAATATTCAATTTCAATATTCTTAAGCTCCCATATGTGTAATTTAATTAATGTTCGATCGAAGTCGTTAATATCAAGCGTGTAAGACCAAACGTTTCGACCTTCAACTTTTGAATAATGATTCAAGTCTTTTTCAAAAGGTCTGACGATGAAAAATCCGTCCATACCTGATACAAGCCCGTCATAAATCAAAGCAGCCGGATTAAAGCTGTCTAGTTCGGTAAAAAACGATATGGAATGGGAAACAGACGTTTGGTTTAGGTTCTTTCCCTTAGCATTCAAAAATGAGTGCCCCATCATACTTGAAGCGGAAGAAACCACTTCCGAAGCATAAATTAAATTAATGTCATCAAAAGGAACATAGTTTTTATATTTCTGTAATTCCTCGCATTCTGCTTGGTTTTTATGTCCGACAGTATCGAATTTAATATAATAATTTAAAAAAAAATATCGAGCTGGAAATCTACATTTTGCGTCAGAATAATCATCAAAAAAAAGCGATAATGTTTCATCAAGTTCATTTTTTGGTGAAAACCTCCCAGCACTCAAAATAAAATCAGAGTCTTTAATTTGAGGGGAATCGTTTTTTATGTGAAGAAGGGATAACCACTTTGGATTTTCATAAAGTCTAAGTTCTGCTGCTTTACTTACTGCAGCTTGAAAGTTCATTCCATTAGCACTAGCGCTAAGGAAAATATATAAAGCTGGCAATAGCCAGCTTATTCTTTTTAAGATCAATTTAACTATTCAGCACAGCTTATTTCTACTGATTCTTCATAGTCCCACATTTTACCGGTTGCACCGTCAGTGGTTGAACCAAGCAAACCACCAATTACAATGTTACCCCAAAACATAGGTGTAATACTTTTCTTTACAAGCGTTGTATTGTCACAACCTTCTGCTGTAGTTTTAACAGCTTTATCTTTACCGTCACGCAAGACTACAACCATACCTGGAGCGGTAATAGTTTTGTCATCAACAGTTACTTCAGCAGGTTTATTATTGCTTGTTGTAACATTGATGGATTGTTCTTCAGAACTAGTGATGCTTGCACAACCAGTCACTAAAAAAATTGACGCGGTTAATACGGCTAAAGCTTTATTCTTCATTTTTTCTTCCTTGTTATTCATTAGGGCTTACAAAAAAAGCAACGAGATGATACAGACTAAAACTATTTTTTGAAAGAAAAATAGTTTATTTAATCTAATATTATTAGACTATAAAACAATCACTTGTGGTTTTATAACAGTAGGCAGGTTTGATTTTACCAAAGAGTGGTGGGGTCTGGTCTTATATTAATTATGCTCAAATTAGCTAACTTGTTGCAAAATATATCAGCTAACACTTAAATTTTAGTGTTGAATTTATACCATAAACTAGGTTTTAAAAAATCATTAGGCAACAACTCGCCTTAATCTCGCTGTAATATTCAAATAACATTAATTTTAGAGCAATCTTAAAGTGATTTAACTAGTACAAGCTCACATGCCTTATAACAAAAAAAGCCTGAGTAATAGTTCGCTAAGCAAACTACTACAGGCCCTTGTTTAATCTTTTGTTAACTGTACATTGCACGTTGCTCTGCGTCTCGCGTTTTATCAGGGTCTTCCAAACACACAATAGACTCAATTACAGCAAGGTAGTCAGCCGGCAGTTTGGTTTCCTTTGCTCCGATAATGACGTGATTGAGGTACCAAGAATAAGGTTTTAATGCATCGTCTATATTAATTGCACAGTATATTAAGGCATCAAAGACTTCACCTAAGTCATTTTGTACAAAAACTATTTTTTCATCGTATCCATGCCCTAAGCTTTCAGCGCGATCTAAAATTGTTTTTTCAGCTCTGTTTATTTCAAACAGAGCGCCAATGACTGTGTCTTCGGTATTATTTGTTTGAAAAGAATCACACTTTCCAGAGCCATCAGTGCCACTCATGTTAAAGCGTAATTGGTGGTTTTTAAGCGTTACTGTTTCAAGCCTTTTGGCACTTGGTACCCGCTCTTGAAGTCTTAAAATCGACATATTTGAACCGTATGCAAAATACTTCATTAATTCTCCTGTGTAGTTAATAACACATTTAGTTGTTGTGCATGTGGGGATAAATTTTCTGTACTGTTTTTTCTGTACTGTTAAAGTACAGCGTTTTGTTATACCAGTTTCATTAATTATCTGGCCTACTTTATACGCAGGAAAACAACCAAATGAATGTAAGGCATTTATTTTAATAACGCGTTGCTCAGGGTAATAGGCTCTTAAATTGTCTAATAAACTGCATCTATGCAGCGTTACTTATTAAATAAATAACGCCATAGTCGGTTGTTTTAATCTGGTAAAATAGCAATAAAATCAATAAGATTGATATTAATTATTTTAACTTGCCTTTCCAGCTTCTGTGGCTTCAAGAACCTCATTAAGGTTGCCCGTTTTACAGTCATAAATATAACCATAAATGGGAATGTCGCTGGACACCATTGAATTACTTCTGATCCTTTGAACGTCTTCCAAAACACTTTTGTCTTGATCACTGATGGTGAGCCAATTAATGTACTTGCCATCAGTTGTACCGCCACCGGCTTTACTGTCATGCCAACCAGAAGCATCAACGCTTGAGGTTTTAAGGCTACTCGAGAGTAAATCTGCCATTATTTCAGTTGAGAATGTTTCCATGCCGCAATCAGTATGATGGATAACAAACCATTCTTTTGTGCCTAGTAATTTATAAGAAATCACTAATGAACGAATAGCATCATCGCTTGCTCTGCCGCCTGCGTTACGAATGACATGTGCATCACCTTCAGCAAGACCTGCATATTTAGCTGGATCCAAGCGTGCATCCATACAGGTCAAAATGGCAAACTGCCTACCAGGAGGCATTGCCAAATCACCTTTATCTCCAAATGTAGCGACATAATCAGCATTGGCGGATTTTACTTCATCTACTATTTTACTCATCTTATTCTCCTTTGGTAGACCGTTTATATTACGCTTGTTTCCACTACGGCAATAAGGGAAACAATTGTTGGTCACAAAAATTTCATAGCTTGAAATCTACATAGCTATATTTTTGATAACCTCAATCTAATATACTCTTAGAGCGGTTAAAAGGTTTACACCAGCAATGACGTTTAAAGGTGCTTTACTGCAGCTAAGTTCGTATAGCTCTGCTCGTATTTCCTTATATCAATAAAAAACATGAGGTTAACTTAAGTGGACAAAAAATACTGCATAAAACTGCATAGTAAAATAAGGGTTAACTAATTATTTTTAAAGTAATTATTAGCCTATAATTACTTAGTGCTAAAGACGATATCACCATAATAAGACTCTGCTTTTTTGCCACTATTATCGGTGTCTGTCATAAGAGCTATAATGTCTATGTAGTTATAAGCTTTTAGGTTTGCTTTTTCACTACCTTGATCACCAAATGTATCAATCAAATCTTGGTATACATTACGCTTTTCTTCGTACCACTTACCGGTTTGAGATTCCTTCCCTTGGATAGACATCATTTTGACACTTGAACCCGCAAAGGGATTATCCCAAACCAAACCTTTATCTTGATTACTCGACCACACATAGTTTAATGATTTAGTCTTCCAAACCATAAAACCACCATCGATGACCACGTAAATTCTAGCGACGAAGTCATCCCCACTTTTACTACGTTCGTTTAACCCATGTAAGGTTTTTTCTACTAACCAACTCCAGTTTATGTAAGGCGTTATAGTAAGATCAATTTTATTTTTCAACACCAATCCAGACGCAGAACTCTGACTGAGGGCTTGCAGTGCCAAGCGTCCTTGATGCTGGTTTATAGTGTAAATAGATTTGCCAGAGAATACTTTAGCTTCCCACAGTGCAATACCGTTATTATTTAATGAGGTTAAATTGGTAGAAGATTTAGCATTAAAACAAGTGATTAGGCTAAACAGTAAAATAATCCATCCAAGCATATAATTTTCCTATAACACCACTGAGTTGTATAACTAGCGTGTAGAACAACCCGTTGGTATTTTTATGTATTCAGAGTAAGACTTTAGCGGCATTGAATTTTTAACAATCAATACTATTTACGTTTTGACCATTTTAATTGTTCTATCATTGGGGTTCAATCATAGCTGGCTGCTTTACTTATTTTATACAACAAAAGTGCCCTTAAAATAATATCTAGGTAACTTAACCTCATCATTCTAAAATTTTTTATAAGAATATGATAATAAGCTGATAAAAAATGTATATTTAACAGGTTACTTAATATTGTGTACCTATTTACTGAACTCAACAAAGGTCAATTTATGTTAAAAACCATCGTACTCTTTATTTGTACTAGCTTAACGGCCACCCTGCTTGTTTGTATTGTGTCGACACAAATAGTATTAGCCGACGTGCAATCATTTGGGCTTAGCATACCTTGGGCGGTTCGTTTAGATGCCACGATTAAAGACATACTCGGACTAGCTCCAGTGTTGTATTTATTGATTTCAATTGGTTTTTTGATTGGTTTTATTTTGGCTAAATATGCCCACCAATTTATCGGTGGCAATAGAATGGCTTGGTATATTGCCTCTGGGTGTACTACCTTTCCTCTGACGATGTATCTTATTCAATATATTATGGGCTTAACAATAATTGCTTCTACACGCACTCCACTAGGGCTATTTTTAACCACTTGCTGTTGTATATTTTCTGCATGGCTTTTCGCCCTCCTAACATCGCGCACAAAAATTCAGCTAATAACTCAAGGTAATCAAAATGATAAATAATCATCATATCTTTAAAAAACTTAGCATCAGTTTATGTTTACTTCTTGCTAGCACTATTATTTATGCAGAAACCCAAACTCAAGCATATAAAGTATCAACTGTCGTTGAAAACTTGAAGTTTCCTTGGTCAATTGCCTTCTTACCTAACAATGATATGTTAGTGACAGAGCGCGGAGGAAGCCTAAGAGTCATCAGAGATGGTAAGTTGCTTGAGCAAAAAATCTCTGGCTTGCCTGATATTTATGTCGAGGGCCCAGCGGGACTATTCGATATTGTTTTAGATCCTAACTTTGCGACAAACAAAAAACTTTATATATCTTACAGTGGTGGCACAGCAAGCAACAACTTTGTACAAGTGATCAGCGCCACATTACAAAACATGTCACTACAACAATCTAAAGTAATATTTACGGGCTCTAGTAGAAATACTCCTCATCATCATGGCGCTAGAATGGCCTTTCTTCCTGATGGCACACTACTGATAACCGCGGGTGATGGTTTTAATTTTCGTGAAGAAGCACAAGCCCTTAATAGCATGTTAGGAAAAGTGCTAAGAATTAACACCGATGGAACTATTCCTAAAGACAATCCATTTGTCGGTCAAAAAAATGCAAAACCTGAAATATACAGCTATGGCCATCGTAACCCGCAAGCAATATTAGTCAGCAAAACTAAAAAAGTTTGGCTGCATGAACATGGGCCTAAAGGGGGTGATGAATTAAATTTAATTAAATCAGGTCTTAATTATGGCTGGCCAGCCATTACTTATGGCGTAGATTATTCAGGTGCCTTAATATCTCCTTTTACTGAAGCAAAAGGAATGGAGCAACCCATTACCTATTGGGTGCCTTCTATGGCACCGGCTGGCATGACAGAATATCAAGGTAATATTTTCCCCCAATGGCAAGGTGATTTATTTGTTGCTGCTCTAGCGGGAAAAAGTGTCAGACGCTTAAAGTTAGAAGACAATAAAGTGGTAGAGCAAGAAACCATGTTAGCTGAGCGAAAACAAAGGATCCGCGATATTAGAACCGGCCCTGACGGCTATATTTATATTCTAACTGATAGCCCTCAAGGAGAGTTATTAAAGTTATCACCTAATTTATAAACATAATGAAAATATCACCCTACTTTGATTAAAAAAGAAACGATTTTTTATAATTTGGCGGACAGAATGGGACAAGTATGCGCTCTGGTTTTATTCAATAAAATTACCACTAAAGTAAACTCATGGTCACTATAGATAAGAAATCAAACAGATAAATAGCCTGTTTGATTTTTATGAAAAACGTCCTAATTATTGAGGGTATATTGTAAAAAACATTGTGTAACTGCCTACCAACTACTTTGTATTATTTTGTTGTATGACTTTTTTGTAGAGAAATCTTATTAAGGCTCAATTGCCTCAGTGATATGCCCAGTTATATGCAGCATATTACTCTCTTTTTAAACCCTACTCTCTAGATTAGCCTGCGCAAAATAATAAAGGCTTAAAGTTGGCTTTAAATTTTAGAATTATCTACTCTTTTGCTATTATAGCGGCTATCCGTTCCCTATAAGGCAGTAGCACTGCGTGGCAGTTTTTCAACTTAGAGATTATCAACAAGAAGCCGTTTCTGCGGTGCTCAAACACTTTCGAAAAACCAACGAGTCTGCGGTGATTGTTTTACCTACAGGCTCAGGTAAAAGTCTGGTCATTGCCGAGCTTGCTCGCTTGGCAAAGCGAAAAATACTCGTACTCACTCACGTTAAAGAATTGGTCGAGCAAAATCATCAAAAATATGAAAGCTATGGTGTTACCGCCGGTATTTATTCTGCGGGATTAAAACTAAAAGAAACTCAGTACCAAGTCACGTTCGCCAGCATACAATCCGCAGCCCGCAATCTAGATGACTTTAGTGAGCCCTACTCCTTAATTATTATTGACGAATGCCATAGAGTTAATTTGGCCAGCGCTGACCTGGCTAAAGACGAAGCTAAAAGTAAACCTAAAGGTGAACCCCAAGAGCAATCACAAGAAACAGCAAACAAGCTGTCCAACAGTAATCAGTATCAACAAATCATTGAAAAATTGATGCAAGTTAATCCCGAGGTAAAATTATTGGGCTTAACCGCAACCCCTTATCGTTTAGGCATGGGCTGGATTTATAAAAAGCATTATCGTGGTTTTATGCGAAGTGAAGAAAAGCGACCTTTTGAGCACTGTATTTATGAACTACCACTTAGTTACTTAATTAAACGCCAGTATTTAACCGAACCCAATTTAGTCGATGCCACCATAGAACACTATGATTTTAGTAGCCTGCGAGCAAACGCCTCTGGTGAATATAGTCCTACAGATATTAATCATCTACTAAACAAAAATCCCCGGGTGACTCAAGGCATTATTGAACAGGTCATCGAGTTAGGCCATAAACGTCAAGGTATTATGATGTTTGCCGCGACCGTTGAGCATGCAAAGGAAGTCTTTAGTTATTTACCCGCCAAATTGAGTGCATTAATTACCGGGGCTACCGACAACACTGAGCGCGATCAGTTAATTAAGGCATTCAAACGTAAAGAAATTAAATACTTAGTTAATGTTTCAGTATTAACCACTGGCTTTGATGCGCCCCATGTCGATATGATTGCGATATTACGTCCAACACAATCAGTTAGTCTCTATCAGCAAATCATCGGTCGTGGTCTGCGTTTGAGTGATAACAAAAAAGATTGCTTGGTGATTGACTATACGGGCAATGATTTTGACCTCTATCATCCCGAAGTCGGTGAGAAAAAGCCGAATAGTAAAAGTCAGCCGGTTCAAGTTGTTTGCCCAAGTTGTGAATTTCCCAATATATTTTGGGGCATTTGTGATGATGATGGTTATTTAGTGGAACACTACGGGCGACGATGCAAAGGTCTCGTTGATGCTGGCAGTGAAGAACAAGCATACCTAGTAGAAAGCCAGAGCCAATGTGACTATCGCTTTGTATTTAAAGAATGCCCTCACTGCGGTGGTGAAAATGACATAGCTGCTCGTAACTGTTTACAGTGCCTTGAGGTCTTAGTTGACCCCGATGATATGTTAAAAAAGGCACTGCAACTTAAAGATTCAAAAATTATTCGCTGCGCAGGTCTTAATTTAACCAGAGTTAATGGCAAGGTCAGTGATAAGGGAGCTGATAAGTTAAAAATCATTTACCATGATGAGGAAGGCGCTGAACTCAATGAATCTTTTAACTTCACTAAGCCGCATCAGGTTAAAGCGTTCAATGATATATTTTCTAAACGCCTTAGCGCTAAAATCAGTGTTCAACTGGGTTCAACGGAGACCTTTGAAGTGACTACTCTTGAACAAGCCTTAAAGTTAGCTAACATATTGCCGTGCCCAGATTTTGTCATTGCCAGAAAACAAAAGTACTACTGGCGTATTAAAAACAGACTTTTTGACTATCAAGGTAAATACCGAAAAGCCAATGAGCTCAAATAAATTCAATGACAAAAAACAGAATGAAAATAATGATTAGTCTAATATGGATTGACCTTCTATATTCACTTTTGCCACAAAGCAGTCCTTAAATGCTGCGTTTTTGTTTCTACATTAGGTCAGCAATGTGGCATTAGTTAGCCTAATAACTCAACACTAAGTCGTTAAATTTTTAGCTTCTAAATTAATCAAATGCTAAAGACTAGACTTAAGTTGACCCTGACCCCAGTTTTATTTGGCACTATAAAATAAAAATTCGCATTATAAACTTAATAAGGAAATTAATATGAAGCAAAGGAAAAATGAGTCTGAAGTATTTTCTGATTTAATTAGGTTATGTTCATCGAATGGGTTTATTCACATATTGTCTTATATCACAGCAAGAGATTGTTTGATTTTTAGCCAAGGGGAGCTTGATACCCCAGATTTTGGGCATTGGTATTCTAATAATAAATTGTTAAGAACAGAGATTTCAACACTACAAGGTCTAATGTTGAAAACAATAATTAAATGCGATGTTCCAGAAGAAGTAAAATTCATTGATATGATCAACTCAGTTGACCTGCTGATGCAAGATTTACATGATTCAATGCTAAGCTATGATGGCCTAGCCTTTAAAAATCATGGTATCCCTGATTTTAATAAAATACTCTTAGCTAAAAATTCTATCAAAGAATCGATATTCTATGGTTCAGAGTCAGCATATCCGCACCAATTTTTAGATCTTGGTGTAAAGAAGTATCAGTATGACTCAGCATGGATAGAGGCGAATAAAGGGTTCTCTATCTGTGATGCAAAAAAAATTATCGACTCTCTTCAATATATAATAATTAATAATTTCAACTCTATTGAAGAGCTATCTAACGAAGGGAAATTGACTACAACCTCCTACTTAAAGCCACAATCTTTCACAGCCGAACAAGTTAGCTTACGAAGTAAAGTAGAAGTAGACAATGTCATCGCATTTTTAAACACATTTTCTTTCGGTATAAATGATACGAATAATGAATTCAATGAAACTTCAGATTTTAATAGAGTAAATGAATTACCAATTCTAAAAATTGAAGATCAATACACTCTTTTTCAAAGTGCTAGTTTGTCGCAAGCGTTTTATGAAAACCCCACTTTCTGGTTTTTAGCAGATAAGTCTTACCTTCCTACAGCAACAAAAAATAGAGGACTATTTACAGAGGAGTTTGCATATGAACGTCTTGCTGTGATTTTTGGCAAAGAAAATGTATTTATTAATCTAGATTTGTACAAAACATATTCCAAACGGATTTGTGAAATAGATGTATTAATCCTTTTTGGTTCAAAGGCTATTATTTTGCAGGCCAAATCAAAAGCATTGACTATTAAAGCACGTAAAGGTGATAAAGAAACATTAGATTCCGACTTTTCAAAAGCTATACAAAGCGCATATGACCAAGCATTTTTATGTAGCGAAGCTATTTTAAATCCCCGCACAATTGTAAAGAACTGTGATGGCAAAGAAATTAATTTGGAGAGAAATATTTCTGAGATTTATCCAGTAATATTGCTTTCTGAGCACTTCCCTTCACTTCTTTATCAAACTGCAAATAAGTTAGTCACCCAAAAACATGAAATAATCAATCCACCATTCATCATGGATGTTTTTACTCTCGACATATTGACTGAGTTTCTCACATCACCACTATACCTAATTAGCTATATAGATCGTCGTTGCAAAACTTTCGGGCTTGTAACCGCAGGTCATGAGTTAACTATTTTTTCTTTTCACTTAAAATATAACTTGTGGCTGCAAGATGACTTATCTATGTTGATGTTGCATGACGATGTTTCAGTTAATTTAGAAATTGCAGTATTAAGTCGCACACAATATGCTGACGGACTTAGAACACCAGAAGGAATATTAACTAATTTAGTAGGGACTTCAATTGGGAAGCTAATTAACTCTATGAACTGTGCTGACAATAGAGTTGCTGTCGAGTTAGGTCTAATACTTTTAAAAATGAGTGAAAAGCATCTCAATCACCTTTCTGATTCTATTGATTACATTGCATACAAAGCACTTCAAAACACTACGAGTGATTTTTCTATTGGTATGAAAGATACTGGCATCACCTTTCATGCAAATAATGACAATTTAGAAGTTGCTAGTTTGCGTTTAGAAAATCATATGATAAAGAAAAAATATGAACAAAAAGCAAGCTCTTGGTTTGGTGTATTGATATCACCCGTATCTCAGAAAGTAAGGCGTGCTCATTATGTTGAAAGTGAGTGGCAATACTCACAAGAGCTAGAGGATATTTTGGAATCTAAGCCAAAGCAGAGCGATTTAGGCCAAATTAAAAAAAAGGTTAAGTTTAAAATGGGACGAAATGACAAATGCTCCTGCGGCAGTGGAAAAAAGCACAAAAAGTGTTGTGCCCCATAGGATAGTTATTCCCTGCAACATTGCTTGTATTTCTTACCACTTCCACAAGGGCACTGTTGGTTTCGCCCTATTTTTCCAGATGCGGCTAATCGCTTAGTTTTAAGCTTCTCAGCTAGTACTTGAAGTCGCTCTATATCTGGTTCCTTTTCATCGATAATAATATATGACCAATCAACATCGTGTAGCTTGCCATGCTCATCATAAAATAATTCAAGAAGTATTCGATTCTCATCTTGTGTAACCAACATTGAAGCTTTTGTATGATCTAGGGCAAGCTTAGGATCATGGTCAACATAAAGAGCATGCCAACAGCATACTGTGATTCTTGATTCACCATATGTTGATAGTGGCTGCAATTGCTTAGAACTAATTTGTTTTGTTAGCGCTTTTTTAACACCTTCGGTTAAACTGCTTCTCCAATCACCACTTAAGTCAAGTAAATCGCTTACTATTTTAGTTCGTTGTGGCTTAGCACTTATAGTAATTAACTCAATAATCTCAAAGAAAAGTTGGGGCATATCCTGCTTTAAGGGAGACTCTATTGAAGGATTTTCTAATTTATCTGAAAAGAATATATCCACATCGGTTCTATACCCGTTGAAACTTATCGCAGCTTCAGAATTTCCCTGCAAGTTTTTTGCATGTTGAACGTATGAATTGTGCTTCAAGTAAAGGCCAACGTGATCTAATTCATCATCCGTTTGAATTATTTTTGAAGCAAAAGACCTCATTCTTTGCTTAATGAAATGCATAAATATTAAAGGGTTTATAAAAATATCAGCATAAACTCTTAAATCATCTATCGATATTGCCCAAACAGGTAGTTCTCCAACATCAATATCTAGCGGCTTTAGGTGTTGTGATTGTGATGCGAGTTCTGTAAAGCTATCTAAAGTAATTGGACAAATAGTAATGCCACTATAATCATTAGCAGAAAGTTCGCTAATCTTCTTATGATTTTCATCGAATACCTCAACCGATTTTTGGCTATTTAAATATTCAACAAATCGACTTCCCTGCAAGGCAGGTTTTAAAATTAAATTTTGTAGAGATTTAACATAAGCAGGAAAATCAGTAGCTGGGGATGTATAGGTAAATGCACCTGCCTTAATTTCTAATATAAATAGATGGCCATCAAATATAACAAGTCCGTCTGCTTCACACCACTGTTTCCCCCCTTGTTTTCCTGTGTGCCACTTGTAATAGACAGAATGATATACATCTGCTGTTGGTAGGAGCTTTTTAAAATAAGTAAACGGTAATTGCTCTGAAACTTCTTTTTGTTTTTTATTCCAAGTCGGCTTGTATTCTGGTTTTTGAGAACAAATTGCTCTCTGTAATACTCTGTATAAATGATCTAATAAACTTTGTAGATCGAAACAATAATATGTACTATTTATTTTTATGAAAGGTCTTTTGAAGATCGGCCAAATACGTAATGGCCAGCCACTGAATTCACCATCAGCAAGAAAGTCGGAATCTTGTCCTACCTCCCAACATAGCTCGTTTAGCAACTTTGAAGGTAAATTAGTTGTTTTATGTAAATCGTAAAGATCAAAGCCAAGGCATTGACCAAAAACTTTTTCTTGCCAATTTTGCCAATCGTTATCCTTAATTACTTTCGCCATCAATTGAGGCATATCCAGTGTAGGGTGTTCTCTGATGAATGATTCATCTAGTTTGTCTAATGTTGCATGTCTGAATTTATCCATTTGGATAATAGCTTCACCTAGACCAAACGTCATAGAATTAATGATTTTGGATATTTCTACTATCAACTGGTCGGCTTTTATTCCATAAATTTCATCTAATATGTCTGAATGTGGTGACAATAACTCTCTTAACGAAATCTCTTCATGGACAAGGTAACGGTGTCCTCGTACATTGCACCAATACATTTGAGCTTTATAATAGAATTCTTCAACTTCCAAATCTAAATTGGGATCAATTTCTCTTCGTTTTGCAGTACTACATATTTGATACTCTAGATTGAGTTTATTGAATAATTTTTCTACTAAGCCATATAATTGTTGCCAGTCTTCTTCAGAAACTTCTTTTTTTTGGCTCGCTGCTGGTTTGGCAGAAGCTATGATACTCTGAATATAGTCAACCATCCGAAAAGCTATTGAATCGTCAGTACCATACTCGGCCTCACTTTTCTTGCCTAAACAACTAGCTGTCACTAGAGTACGTGCTCTCAACAACAGTTGTTCTGCTGGTAAAGTAATAACTAGCGAAACAATGGATGTAATTAAAACATCAATCTCATCAATTATTATTGGGAATTCATCCTGTAATTTTTGTTGGAACTCTTCAAATTGACCTTTTTCCCAGTTTGACTCCATAACTGTATTTTTACCATACCGTGCCATTTGCAACGGTCCAGCAGAAAAGTAATCGTCTGGGTTTTCAATTCTTTTAGACATTTAAGGAGCCTTATTTAATATATTTCGACAATTGGGAAAGGCACTACACCCCCAAAATTCATTACCTGCGCTTTTGCCTTTAGTGGCCTTACGCATTACCATGTCAGAACCGCATTTTGTGCAAGATTTAATGTCAGCTTTATCTTCTACAATATCTCGCACGTGCTTAATGTGTTGTCGGTTTGTTTTAAAGCCTCGTTCAAACCTACCACTTTCAACTTGTTCAATAATATTCGCTACTTCATCGCCATTGAAAATGGCGTCAGTTTTACTTTTAATATATTCAATTCCGCCTCGTGCAAACCTAACATTCTCAGGCATTTGAGTTTTAAACGTGCTGTCACCAATAAAGATAATGACTGAAAATAGAGTATCACTCTTTATTCTCAAACAAGATTCTAACGTTTTGACATGCTTATAGTTTTGGTGAAGTGGGTTTTGAAATTTTGATTTGTGCTTAAAGATTTGTTGGGTCCATTGCTTTTGGTTTTCACCACCAAAGATCCAACCTTTCATATTTTTGGTTTCAACTACGAAGATGCCGTATTTTGATACGATGATGTGATCTATCTGGGTAGTTCCATCATCAGTCGGTAATGTTACGTTTTTAATGAGGTGGTAATCATTTTTGTTCAAGAAAAACTTAATGAGTAAGTTAACTTGCCACTCACCAACCATACCTTTAAAAAATCCTTTGAACCATGCAGATTTTATGACGATAGCAAATATGAAGATCGGTATTAAATACCAAGCGGCACTGATCATCATGTTGAGGTAAATTGATAAATCCATTTAATACTTACTTCCATATTGGTAACTAATAGCTAGTTTTGTCCTTTAATAGCCCGTTAATTCTATAATAAACGCCATCAGTAACTATCTAAACACACTTGTTATAAAATACATACTAATATCATTAACTTAAAGTAAATCAATATCTAACTATTCCTAGATATGCACTAACAGACTGTTCCAAAATATCGATTAACGCTTCATCCATATACTGATATTCATCAGGGATATCTAACACTTGAATATATTTAAGTTCAAGTAATCTGGTGAATTGAGGTAAAACCAACTGAAGCAACGATAATGGGAAGTAATATTCAAATGATAAATGCCATTTCAACAAAATGACTTAACTCGTTCAAGAGCAAACGATTATACAATTATATCTTTTGTACAATCGTTAGCAAAGCTAGGTCAAGGCACATGTCGTAAGGTGAAATATTATTGGTGGGCTTTTGTAATACAGCTAAAGCCTTACCAAAGTAATAAAATAATACCGGCTTTTGCTTATATAAAATATCAATCCAAATCTCTAAGAAATTAGTGGCGCAGGAATTTGTTTAATGCCCAAAGCAGCATTAATTCCATTAATACCATTAATACCATTAATACCAACCGGAAAGTTAAATGCTGTATTGCCCAATATTCAATGCCCCCCAGTGGTAACGTCTATATGGCGTTCACTGATATAAAAATAATCTCGTCACGCGCTGTTGCATTCAGAGATGTTATTTTTAATAAAATGGCAGCAGGAGCTAAGAACTTATGGGCAGAAATGTTCAGTTCATGAGATATTTAACCAAAAGTATTGGCATTTTAGGCGTTTGGTGCAGTTTTACTCTTGAAAAAGAGTGAACCGCACCACCTGTAATAAACAAACTATGCAGTGTTGCTGTTTTCTTCTTGATCTAATAGCTCTTGTAAGACTTGCTTAAATGTTTCTTGAGGTTGAGCACCCGTGAGAGCACTTGTACGATTAAAAATAACCGTTGGTACACCGCTCACGCCCATTTTTTTCCATTGCGCTTCAAGTGTCTTGACTCGACTTATAAGTTCATCATTAGAGAGTGCCATTTGCGACTGTTCGGCGGTAATACCCACTGATTCTGCTTCTTTAATTAGCACATCTCGCTTCGAGACATCTTTATGTTCAGTAAAAAATGCAGAAAACAGACGCATTTTAAGCTCTGTTTGCACGCCGATTTGGTGTGCATAATCAAGTAGCACATGCGCATCTAATGTGTTGACGATTTTCATGTCATCAAAATAATTAAACTTGAAGCCGTATTCAGCGCCCGCTTGTGCGATATTGTCTCTTGCCTTATCACTATCGGCTTTTGATGAACCATATTTTCTTGCCACATGTGCTCGCAGTTCTTCTCCTTCAGCAGGCATGTCTGGGTTAAGCTCAAAGGGTTGCCACTCAATTTCAACTTGCTCTTGCAGGTTTAATTCAACGATTGCTGCTTCTAAATGCTTATAGCCAATAATGCACCACGGACAAACCACGTCAGAAATGATGTCTAGTTTAATTTTTTTAGTCATTATTTAACCTCTAAATTGTCATTCTCGTTAGGATTTAATGCCAATACCTTATCAATATCTTCTGCACTATGACGATTTTCAAGCTGCTCCCACTCATGACCCCAATTCTTATTAACGATACGACCACGCTGAAATGATGGACGAGCTAACATAGATTTTGCCCAGCGGTTGAGGTGTTGGTACTCATCTACGTTAAGAAACTCTTTTGCGTCGTAAAGGTTGCCTAAAACTAAGTTGCCATACCAAGGCCAAATCGCAATATCAGCAATACTTAACTCATCACCCGCAATAAATTCATTATTTTTCAGTTGGTTGTCTAATACAGACAATTGGCGCTTAGTTTCCATGGTAAAGCGATTAATGGGGTACTCAAATTTTTCTGGGGCATAACTATAAAAATGACCAAAACCACCCCCTAAATATGGCGCCGAACCATGCAACCAAAATAGCCAATTCATGACTTGTGTACGCTTATTCCCGGCTTTGGGGAGTAATACGCCGAATTTTTCAGCAAGATAGAATAATATGGATGCGGACTCAAAAATAGGCGCGTTATCTTCGTTTGCCATATCAATGAGTGCTGGTATTTTAGAGTTAGGGTTTATATCGACAAAGCCAGATGAAAATTGATCACCCTCACCAATTCGGATCATGTGAGCATCATATTGTGCATCTTTGCCTAGCATTAATAACTCTTCTAACATAATCGTTATTTTTTGACCATTAGGCGTACCCATGGAATATAGTTGTAGCTCATGACTGCCAACGGGTAATGCTTTTGTATGTGTTGCTCCAGAAACAGGACGGTTGATACTCGCCCATTTGCCACCACTTTCTGCGTCATGGGTCCATACTTTAGGTGGTTGATATTGGTTGTTCATATTGTTTCCTTAATACTTTTAACTTAGGTGACATTAGGATGTTTATAAAATAACTCTATTGTTTATAAAATGACTATACAGCTTATTGAACGACTGTTCAACAAGCTGTATTGAACAATCGTTCAAACTGGGTGATCTAGCACTTAAATCATTATTTTTAAATTTTAATTAAACCATCAGTTAATAAATATCGTGCTTTACTCAAGGGGAGATTACACGCATAATTGAACTATCGTTCAGTTATGTTTTTATGGGCTTATGCATGAGTAAAACAGCTAAGTTTGATCGCCAAAAGGTGATTGATAAAGCAACCAATCTTTATTGGAAAAAAGGTTTTCACGCAACTTCCATGCGTAGTTTACAAGACGAAATAGATATGCGCCCGGGCAGTATCTATGCCGCTTTTGGCAGTAAAGATGGTTTATTTACAGAGGCATTAAGACACTATACCGATATGGCACTTGCTCATCTAACACTATGCCGTAGTAAACATTCCTCACCTATTGAGGCGTTAAAAGCCTTTGTTAAAATTCAGGTAATTGACACCAAAAATGATGCTCCAAATGCAATGTGTATGTTAGCGAAAACCATTGGCGAGCTGACAGAAGATAACCAAAACCTTATTGATACAACCAAGGCCTATTTGGGCGAAATAGCGAATCAATTCGTCAATCTCATTGAAGAGTCTCAGGCAATGGGGGAAATAGATAAAGACAAAAATTCAAACGATCTCTCAAACCGTATACAAATTCAAATAGCAGGCCTGCGTACCTTTGCTAAAATCGATGATGATAAAAATAAACTTGATGCTATGATTGAAGATTTTTTTAGCCATTATCCATTTAAAAAGGACTAGCACATGCGTGAGCAAACAATACTTTTTGATATTAATGAAACAGTACTAAATTTAGCTAGCTTAAAGCCTAAATTTAACGCTGTATTTGGCGATGAGAGTTATACCGCCACCTGGTTTTCGATGCTACTGCACTCGTCAACCGTTTGTTTAGTCACTGGGGTAAAAACAGATTTTGCTAGTCTGGCTAAGATAGCGCTCGATGCTTTAGCCGCAAAACAAAAACTTCTTTTATCTGAAAAAGAAGGCAATGACATACTCGCTACTTTTGCAAACCTGGCACCACATGCAGATATACAAGCTGCATTAACTAAATTACGTAAAGCTGGATTTCGCCTTGTTGCTTTATCTAATTCATCTCAAGCCCTACTTACCACTCAAATACTTAATGCTGGCTTAACAAGCTATTTTGACGAGTTAATCTCCGTAGAAGCAGCAGGTACCTTTAAACCTTCAGCAAACGCTTATGCATTTGCAAGCAAACAATTAGAAACAACAGCTGATACATTACGTTTAGTGGCAGCTCATGACTGGGATACGCATGGAGCATTAAGTGCAGGTTTAAAAGCGGCTTATATAGACAGGACGGGGGCACCTTATAATCCCTTATTTCTAAAACCAGATGTAATTGGCTCTACGATGAATGAAATAGCCGAACAGATTATTTCAATGCACAAGATTTAATAACGAAGGTCTAAAATACACTCCTTTGGCTAATTCACTAACTTACTTACAGTGAACGACGACTTTAAACTGAAAGGCCAATTTTATATCTGAAAATTAGTTACCTGCGCTCTGCGCACTTTTAAGTCATCTCAATTAAACACTGGCTGTAAGCTTTGACGACAGTCAGTGTTAAATATAATGCACTAGCCATGGACCAACCTACTTTATAACTGGAGATTGGGAGTTGAACACTACTCGAGATTAGCGCTATAAACCTTACCTTGTCGTAGATCTCTAAATTTTAGACGAAAAAAAACCGCCAATCTTTCGATTAGCGGTTTTTTATAGTGTGGCGGAGAGATAGGGATTTGAACCCTAGAAGGGCTATAAACCCTTGCTGGTTTTCAAGACCAGTGCTTTCGACCACTCAGCCATCTCTCCAGTGTTCAGAAGCATTACTGCTTGAGAACGAAACGCATAGTAAAGGCTCGAAATTGTCTTGTAAAGCATTTATTCTATAAAACAGTTTGTTTGCTAAAAAAATCAACGATTTGTCATTTATTTAAGCAAATTCAGTAAATTTTCATGTTTAAGGAAAACTTATGAGTGAAGAAAACCTTTGTCGATGTCCGTGGTTAGATACAACAAAACCCGATTATGTTGCTTATCATGATAATGAATGGGGTGTTCCTGTTTTCGATGATCAACAATTATTTGAATATTTAATGCTTGAATCAGCACAGGCAGGTTTAAGTTGGTATACGATTTTAAAGCGTCGCGATGGTTACCGTGCCGCCTTCGCTAACTTTGACGTTAACCTTGTTGCCCTATTTACTGATGCTAAAGTTGAAGAGCTAGTAGTTAACCGCGCTATTATTCGCCACAGAGGGAAAATTAATGCGGTGATTAATAATGCTAAAATATTTATCGATATTCAAAAAGAGTTTGGCAGCTTTAGCCACTATATGTGGGGCTTTGTTGGCCATAAAACTATTGTCAATCATTGGGCTGCATTAAACGATTACCCTGCTACCTCTAAAGAGTCTGATGCTTGGAGCAAAGATTTGAAAAAGCGGGGCTTTAAGTTTGTTGGTTCAACCATTTGTTATGCGCATATGCAGGCTTGTGGCATGGTTAACGATCATAGCGATGACTGTTACAAACGCTCACAAATTATTGCAAAATTTCAACAAGGTTAAAGATAGTATTTCAAAATACACCGTGCCATAATATGTCAATGTGGTTTATAATTGATTATCACCCAAGTGATGATGTGAAGGTTAAATATTTGATTTACCCTTGAACTATTTAACAATAGCCCATATCTAAAAAATAGAATTGGCATACTTAGAGGAAATATTATGCAATCAAATACTAGTGTAAATGCTAGTCGAAGTTCAGCGGTTGAAATTAACAAGGTATTAAGAAATACCTATATGTTACTTTCGATGACTTTGGCGTTTAGTGCCGTAACTGCTGCTATTTCTATGGCAATGGGCTTGTCTCATATGGCAGCCCTAATAATGACCTTAGTTTCGTTTGGTTTATTATTTGTTGTTAATAAAAACGCTGATAAAGCGAGTGGTATTTTTTGGATTTTTGCTTTCACCGGCTTAATGGGTGCCTCATTAGGCCCAATGCTTAACTATTATGCGGCAATGCCTAACGGCGCTTCATTAATTATGCAAGCATTAGGCGGTACAGCATTAATTTTCTTTGCACTTTCTGGCTATGCGTTAACCAGCAAAAAAGACTTCTCATTTATGGGTGGCTTTTTAATGGTTGGTTTAATCGTTGCGGTTATTGCCATGGTAGCAAATATATTTTTCCAAATTCCTGCGCTGTCGTTAGCTATTAGTGCTGCAATTATTATGATCATGTCTGGTTTGATCTTATATGATACAAGCCGCATTATTCACGGTGGTGAAACAAACTACATTCGTGCAACTGTTTCGCTATACTTGAATATTTATAATATCTTCGTACACTTATTAAGCCTATTAGGGGTTTTAGGTAACGATGACTAATTAGCAGTTAAAAATCATTAACTATGATTAATAATTGTTTATACTCTATGTATAAATTATAAAGCCTCTATATTGAGGCTTTTTTATTAGCTGTGTTTAAATAACGTTAATTAAGGCGAAAAGCATAATATGCAAAATAGATTGGCTTTAGTGGTGACTACCCCGCCCAGCAGTAATTTAACAACAACGGCAATTAATCTTGTCAGAGCGGCGCTTGATAGTGGTGTAAGCATCGTAGGGGTATTTTTCTATCAAGACGGCGTGTTAAATGCCGCTAAATATTTATCAATACCCAGTGATGAATTTCAAACACTAGCACAATGGCAACAACTTAATAGCGAATACAATGTGCCGTTATATTTATGTATTACTGCCGCAGAAAAACGTGGTTTAAGTGACGAGTTAAATAACCATGAAAGCTCAAATATAGACTCAGCATTTACAGTGTCGGGTTTAGGTGAATTAGTGGAGTTAACCAGTAAAGCCGAACGTGTGGTGCAATTATAATGTCAGAAAATCAACCACGTGATAAAACTATCGCCATTATAAATACCCAGGCGCCTTTTTCGAATGCCGCCGGTAAAGAAGCACTAGACGCCGCATTGATATTTGGCTCGTACGAGCAAGCCACGTCGCTGTTCTTTTTAGGTGATGGGGTGTTTCAGGTGATCGGGGATCAAAATGCCTCAGCCATTGAGATTAAAGACTACCTTAAAACATTTTCAGCACTTGAATTTTACGATATTGAAAATATTTATGTTTGCCAACAGTCATTAACCGAGCGCAACTTAAGCGCACATTTTCATATTAACAATATACAAGTATTATCAAACGAAGTGTTTAGTCAACGCTTACACCAGCACAACGTGATTTACAGGTTTTAACATGGCGATGCTACACCTTATTAGAAACTCAGGCTTTAATAGCAGTGCATTAACACAATGCCTTGACATGATTTTGCCACAAGACAGTATATTATTAATCGATGACGGTTGTTATAATTTCAGTCATGCACTATTGCTTAGAACGCTAACCGAGCAGCAAGACATAACGCTTTACTTTATAAGCCAACACGCCGACGCCCGCGCACAATGCCCTAATAATAAATTATTTATACCCATCACCTTAGCCGAAGTAGTAGCGCTACTTTTTAAACACGACAATTCAATTACCTGGTCATGACAATAATATATAACAACAAAAGCTTAGCCACCGATAAACAAGGCTATTTGCTCGATTTTACGCAGTGGAACGAAGATGTTGCCATGTTACTCGCAAAAAATGATGATATTGAGCTGCTAGAAGCCCATTGGGAAGTTATTCGCTTTGTTAGGCAGTTTTACCTAACTTACAATACGTCACCTGCTATTCGCGCTCTAACCAAAGCGATGAAAGCAGAGTTTGGCGAAGAAAAGGCCAGCAGTCGTTATTTATATCGCTTGTTTAAAGAAGGGCCTGCTAAACAAGCCACTAAGTATGCAGGTTTGCCCAAACCGGCTAGGTGTATTTAACTGGTCTTATCTCGCCAATGAGCTTAAATCGCTGAGATAATTAATTATCTGCTTGGTTTTAATGTTTAAAATTAAAAACTACAAGGTGATAAATTTATAGCCGCGTAACTCTTTATCAAATTTTATGCCTGGTATTTAGTCACACTTCCTCATGAAAAAGTAAAATACTTAATTAAACGGTTATTAAACCGGTATTAAACCGAAGAGATTTTTCATATTAATTGGCAAAAAAAAGCGCTTACCTACAAGGTAAACGCTTATTCGAATAAACTAACTTTACATTTTTTTAGCTATCGCTAGTTATGTAAAGGGTAATGTGGGTACATCAATACCTGACATTGCTAACATTACACGCACTACCTGACAGCTATAACCAAACTCATTGTCGTACCATACGTAGAGTACAGCGCGATCACCATCAACAATCGTTGCTTGTGAATCAACAACACCAGCGAAACGTGAACCGACTAAATCAGTCGATACAATTTCAGTAGAAGCGGTGTAATCCACTTGATTTTGCAATTTAGAGTTTAAAGAGATTTTACGTAAATAGTCGTTTAATTCTGCTTTAGTTGTCTCTTTTTTCAAGTTCAAGTTCATAATAGCCATTGAAACGTTTGGCGTAGGAACGCGAATCGCATTACCCGTTAACAAACCTTTTAATTCAGGTAATGCTTTTGCTACCGCTTTAGCGGCACCCGTGGTACTGATCACCATATTTAATGGTGCACTACGGCCACGACGCGGCGCAGGATGGTAATTATCAATTAAGTTTTGATCATTAGTATATGAATGTACCGTCTCAACGTGGCCATTGCGAATACCAAACTCATCATTGAGTGCTTTAAGTACCGGCGTGATCGCGTTGGTAGTACAACTTGCTGCAGAAATCATGGTGTCTTCTGCTAAAATCATATCTTCGTTTACGCCGTATACGATGTTTTTAATATCGCCTTTAGCCGGTGCGGTGAGTAAAACTTTAGCAACACCTTTTGATTGTAAATGCTGTCCTAAGCCCTCTTCATCACTCCAAATCCCCGTATTATCAACCACTAAAGCGTTGTTGATACCATAAGCGGTGTAATCAATTTCTGAGGGTGATTTAGCATAAATAATTTGAATAAAAGCACCGTTCGCTTTAATAACGTTATTTTCTTTATCAATGGTAATACTACCGTTAAAGGCACCGTGCACTGAATCACGACGCAGTAAGCTCGCACGTTTTTCTAAATCATCTTCTTTACCAGGGCGAATGACAATGGCGCGTAACTTAAGCTTAGCGTTGGGTCCGGCACGTTCAATTAATAAACGCGCTAACAAACGACCAATACGACCAAAACCGTAAAGTACCACGTCTTTAGATTCTTGTACGTCGGTATCTTTAGTGATGGTGGCTAATTCTTTTTCTAAAAATTGTTCAATTGACAAACCATTCGCTTCACCTTTAAATAAATAACGGTAAGCTAATTTACCTACGTCGATACGCGCAGGTGCTAATGACATACTAGCTAAAACTTGAATAAAAGGAGAACTTTCACGTAAACGCAATTTATTTTCTTCGTGTAAAGCCACTGATTTATGTGCTTTAATGATGTCGATGGCAGAAGCATTGACTAGTGTGCGACCGTAAATTGAAATTTCGATACCGTCATTTCTAAATAATTGTCCGATAATCGGCTGCATGTTTTCAGCGAATGTTTGACGTTCCTGCCAACTAGCTAGATATTGTTCTTCAAGAAGAGAAGTCATTGCGTAAACCTTTTTATGTCAGTCAATTGAGTGATGGGTTATTATTAATGTAAAGAGGTAATTAGCAATAACTAATTACTGAATGCGGCGCATATTGTAATCCAACATGAATTATTTCGCCACCAGTTACAAATATTTTTCTGGGATAAATAGAGAAAAAGATGAAATTTAATAAATTAGTGCTTATTTTGCTTTTTTGCACATTTTTTTTCACATTAATGGCCTGTGAAAACAGACCTAATTTTGCTGAGTTATGTGAACAAAATACAAAAATTTGTCAAGAATTTCAAGAAGACACTTGGTGTAAACGAGAGCGTGTCGAGGTGGGCTTTGCTAATTTAGCAGACAAAAATGATGCTAACGATAGCAACAAATATCAGCAGTTAATTGCCTACGAAGGCTATGAAAAATGCATGCTGCATGCGTCTAAAATTGAGCATATTAAGCTAAAGGTTAAGAAAACCATACGTATTGATAATGTGGTTAAGGCGCGGGTTAAAATTAAAGCACTAGCACTTGCTACGCAAAATTCTGAACACCCTGACCTGTTATTCTTTCATTGGTCGCGCTACTTAAATGAGCACTCACTAAATAAATTTATTGCCTTAGAAGGCAGTGAGTTATTAGAAAAGCCCAACCGACAAATCAACTTAGCGAGCTATTACGCGAAACATGATATCACCAAAACCTTGAACTTGCTCTATCATGCACTAGAACTTTACCCAAGCGATGCAGCTATAGATACCGAGATATTTCAGTCTCTTGCCAGTATTTTTTCCCATAAAAAAGAGCATAAGCAAGCTTATATCTGGTTAAAAATATTATATTTATATAGTCCAAAAGATAGCAATATCAGCCATGAGACTTTCGTCAGTTACTTTAAAGGCAATAACTTAAACACTGAATTTTTAGACCGAGTAGCGAAAAAAACCTTAAACAACATTATTGAAGGTGAGTTTAAGGCGCCACGTACCTAATTGGGCGATTACTGGCAAGCCAGTCTTTTGAATAAAGCGCTAGCCAAATTAACGATTACCCAAGTAGCGCCAAAGCCTACTCGGGTTGATATACAGCTATACTTAATTAATTTCCTGCATATTACGTGATTCACTTGACCAATTAACGTGATACTTTTTGCCGGTGGCTTTATCGATACGCTCAAAAGTATGAGCGCCAAAGAAGTCACGCTGTGCTTGTAATAAATTCGCCGGCAGCACAGCACAACGTATAGAGTCATAATATGACAATGCAGATGAAATAGCCCCGGTTGGGATCCCCATCAAGGCAGAATTAGACACCGACTTTCGCCAGTTCAATTGATGTAGACTTAATTGCTCAGCAAAGAAATCATCTAAAAGTAGATTATCTAGGTCAGGGTTTCGCTCAAATGCTTGCGTGATTGACTGTAAAAATGCCGCACGAATAATACAGCCCGCACGCCAAATCTTGGCAATACTAGCAAAGTTAAGCTGCCAATTATGCTCTTGCTCAGCGAGTTTCATTAATTGAAAACCTTGTGCATAAGCACATATTTTTGCGCTATATATAGCATCATGTAACTGTTCAATAAACGCCTGTTTTTCTTCACCAGCAAGTATCACGACTTCTGGACCTGATAATATGCCTGAAGCTTTCACACGTAAATCTTTAAAAGATGAAATAGAGCGAGCAAAAACCGCTTGAGCAATAGTGGGCGCAGGTGTACCTAGTTCTAAACTACTTACCGCAGTCCAAAGTCCGGTACCTTTTTGACCCGCTTTGTCTAAGATCAAGTCAACTAACGGTGTTTTTTCTTCACCAACTCGATGACGTAAAACCTCGACCGATATTTCCATTAAATAACTTTCTAATCGGCCGCCATTCCACATTTCAAAAATATCAGCAATTTCATCGCTGCTTAATGCTAAGCCGTCACGCAGCATTTGATATGCTTCACATATAATTTGCATATCAGCGTACTCAATGCCGTTATGCACCATTTTCACATAATGCCCAGCACCCGCTGGACCAATATAGGCAGCACAGGGTTCACCTTCAGTAACAACTTCACCTGGTTTAGTGCGTTCAATGGGTTTACCCGTTTTTGCATCAACCTTTGCAGCAATAGCTTGCCAAATAGGTTTTATTCTTGCCCATGCATAGGGTGAACCACTAGGCATTAGTGCCGGACCAAAACGCGCCCCCACTTCGCCACCTGAAACAGCTGAAGAAAATAAAATAAAATTATTTTTGTATTTTTTCTCGCGTGCAACGGTATCAACCCATAAGCTATTACCTGTATCAATAACAATATCATCAGGTTGAATACCGGCACCAATCAAGCTTTCACACACTTGATCAACCGGTGCGCCTGCTGGCACTGATAGTACGATAAGGTGTGGTGGTTTTAAGCGAGAAAGTAATTCAGTATAAGACGAACAACCAATAACACGTGCTGTTGATAAACCACTTTCAGCCTTGTCTTGAGTAATGGCATCTTCAACTTTACTGATATCAAGATCGAAGGCGGCGATACTAAAGCCGTTATCAGCTAAATTAAGCACTAAATTCTTGCCCATAACACCTAAACCAATAAAGCCGATATCGCATGCACTGTTGTTCTGTATCATAAAAAGTCCAAAAAAATTATAGATAGAGGCATTATGCCATCATCATAGAAAAATAATAACCTTATGGAAAAGCCAATAAATAAATATTTTTAGCTAGGCTATGTTTAATAGCCGACATTTTAGTAACAATACGCAATAAAACAAGGTTTAAATCAATATTTATTGCTTTATGTCGAGTTATAACTTGTAATTTTTATAAAATGGTGTAATTTTACTACATTAATTTTTAAAGTTTGATTTTAGGGTTTTATTATGACAATTAGAGTAGGGATCAACGGCTTTGGTCGTATCGGTCGATTCGTGTTTAGAGAAGCATTTGCCAGAGCAGATGTTGAAGTAGTCGCTATTAATGATTTAATTGACGTTGATTACATCGCTTATATGCTTAAGTATGACTCTACTCATGGCCGGTTTAACGGCACTGTTGATGTTGTTGATGGCCACTTAGTCGTTAATGGCAAAAATGTTCGTGTTACCGCTGAACGCGACCCACTAAACCTAAAATGGAATGAAGCTGAGGTTGACGTTGTTGTTGAATCAACTGGCTTGTTTTTAACGGATGAATCAGCGCGTAAGCACATTGTAGCCGGCGCTAAAAAAGTGGTACTTTCTGCACCGTCAAAAGACGATACGCCAATGTTTGTTATGGGTGTTAACCATCTTGAATATGCCGGACAAGACATTGTTTCTAATGCGTCTTGTACCACAAACTGTTTAGCGCCTATCGCAAAAGTGTTAAATGATAACTGGGGTATCAAAGATGGTTTAATGACCACAGTGCATGCCACCACAGCAACACAAAAAACAGTTGATAGCCCGTCAGCTAAAGACTGGCGCGGTGGTCGTGGTGCTGGACAAAACATTATTCCATCATCAACAGGTGCCGCTAAAGCCGTTGGCAAGGTTATCCCTGCATTAAATGGTAAATTAACGGGTATGGCATTTCGCGTACCAACGCCTAATGTTTCTGTGGTTGATTTAACTGTCAACTTAGAAAAGCCAGCCAGTTATCAAGAAATTTGTAGCGCAATGAAAGCAGCATCACAAGGTGAGCTAAAAGGCATTTTAGGCTACACCGAAGATGCGGTAGTATCTAACGACTTTATTGGCGAAAGATGTACCTCAGTATTTGATGCTACTGCCGGTATAGCGTTAACAGATACTTTTGTGAAAGTAGTTTCTTGGTATGATAATGAAATTGGTTATTCCAACAAAATTTTAGATTTAGCGACCTATGTTTCAACACAATAAGCCTTTGTTTGTCCGCTAATAAACGACTAAAAAAGCCAGATGAATTCTGGCTTTTTTATTGGCTGTCTCCCCTCCTAAGATCCTGACTTAAAAGTTACAAAAACTCACTTCATTGCAAAGACAATACTTCTTGATTAACCTCATTTACTTGCAATATTCATCACTATTCATCACTGGGCACTAGCGAGTGTAATGTTAAGTAGTGCGATTATTGTCTTTAAATATGTAATAAAACAACAAAAACGATCTGTAGTTTTATCAGTTACAAATAAACTACCGCAGTGAAACCCGTTATTGTTATTATTTTTGTTTTATATTTTAAGCAAAAAAAACCAGGCAATGCCTGGTTTTTACTGATAAATTAATTTTTATCAGTCCTTAGTTAGCAACCAATGGCTATTATTTTACATGCGCTAGTACTTGCTTTGCTAAACGCGTAATTTCTTGCCAATTACCTTGTTTAATAATTTCATCAGACACTAACCAAGAACCACCACAACATGAAACATTGGGTAAGGCTAAGTAGTCTCGAACATTATTTAAGTTAATACCACCGGTTGGACAAAATTTAATGTCAGGAAATGGTCCACCAATTGACTGCAACGCCTTGACACCACCCGATGCTTCCGCAGGGAAGAACTTAAGATGATCATAACCACAATCAATGCCATCCATTAATTCAGAAATAGAAGAAATCCCCGGAATTAAGGCGATATTACCTTCTTTACCTGCTTTTAATAAATCTTTTGTTAGTCCTGGGCTAATGGCAAACTTTGCGCCAGCTTCGTAAGACTTTTGTAATAAATCTCGATTAGTTACAGTGCCCGCACCAACAATGGCCTCGGGTAAATTTTTAGCTATGATGCTGATCACTTCTAATGCCGCAGGTGTACGCAAGGTAACTTCTAGCACTTTTATGCCCGCTGCTAACAATGCTTCTGCAATAGGTAGTGCATTTTTAACATCTTTTATCACTAAAACCGGAACTATCGGACCCATAGCAAATAGATCTTTTGGCTGTATTTGCCAATTATTTGATAATGTCATAATTACTCTTAATGCCTTTTCGTGTTATTTTTTTGGATGATGTCATTAGCTTTTTCTGACATAAATTGGTTAAGATATGCTGATGCACCAAGCAAACCAGGTTGTTCTTCAGTGACAACAAATGTTGGAATAGGTTGATTAAAACTCGATAAACGCCCTTTCTGTTCAAATCTTTGTCTAAATTCACTGCTAGCAAAAAATTCGATAAAGCGAGGAACAACACCACCTGCAATATAAACACCGCCATAACTACCAAGCGTTAACGCTAGGTTACCGGCGAAACTTCCTAAAATTCGACAAAATTGCGCTAAGGTTTCCACGGCCAATGAACAACTGCCTGCCAGCGCTTTTTCAGTGATTTCTTTTGCTAATAATTTTGTTATCTCGCCATTTTTTTCGAAACTCAAGGCTTGGTATATTTGTTCAATACCTAGTCCTGACAATACTTGCTCGTAGGAAACACGGGCATATTTTTTTGAAAGAAATTGTAAAATGGCAACTTCTTGTTGATCCACGGGGGCAAAGTCTACATGACCACCCTCACCGCTTAAACTATGCCAACCAGAATCGATGGCGATTAAATTAGCTACGCCTAAACCCGTACCAGCACCACAAATAGAAATGGGCTTGTTTGCTACAACATCACCAGCACCTATTTGCACCTTTTGCGCAGCACCTAAATGTGGAATAGCATGAGCTATAGCAGTAAAGTCGTTAATTAGCACCAATTCGTTAAACTGTAACTCTGCTTTGAGTTGTGTTTGTGAAAACTGCCAAGGTAGATTAGTCATCACAATAAGATCTTTATCTACTGGGCAAGCGATAGCTAAACAAGCATTAACGTTCTTACCCACTAATTGCTGCTGTGTAATATAGTTGGTTAATACCTCGGCCAAACTCGTGTAATCGGCACAAGCATAAATGGTGATGTTAGCAATATTACCTTGCGCGTCGACTAACGCCACGCGCATATTGGTGCCACCAATATCAGCAATAATATTTATCTCACTATCGGACATGGTTATCGCTCGCCTTGAAAATCATCATCAAACAGTGAACATGCACCGGTTTCAGCTGAGCTTAAGTTACGACGCATAAAGCCAAATAATTCACGCCCCATACCTTGATGATGACCATTAACTTCAAAAATAGCATTTTTACGTTTTGCTAGTTCAGCATCATCAACTAACAAAGTTAACTCGCCACTTTCGCCATCGAGTAAGATCATATCACCGGTTTTAATTTTTGAAATTAAGCCACCATCTAACGCCTCTGGACATAAATGAATAGCAGCCGGCACTTTACCTGAAGCGCCAGACATTCTACCGTCGGTAACTAAAGCAACTTTAAAGCCTTTATCTTGTAAAACCCCTAATGGTGGCGTTAATTTATGTAGTTCAGGCATACCACGGGCTTTTGGCCCCTGAAAGCGAACAACAGCAATAAAGTCTTTTTCTAACTCGCCAGCATCAAAGGCAATATCAAGTTCGTGTTGATCTTCAAAAACAACTGCAGGTGCTTTAATCACAAAGCTACCTTCGCGCAGTGATGACGTTTTCAACACTGAAATACCTAAATTACCTTTCATAACTTTTAAGCCACCATGGCTACTAAAAGGTTTTGCAGCGGTAGCAATAATTTCGTCATCGCCTGAACTAGTTGCGCCGTCGATCCAAACTAATTTGCCATCTTCCAATACAGGTCGTTGGGTATAACGAGTTAAGCCGCGACCGCAGATGGTCTCAACGTCTTCATGTACCAAACCAGCATCAATAAGCTCTTTGAATAACAATGCCATGCCACCCGCTTCTTGAAACTGATTAATGTCAGCATGACCATTGGGATAAATACGCGTTAATAGCGGTACAGCGTCAGATAAATCATTAAAGTCTTGGAAATTAATAATAATACCGGCCGCTTTGGCAAAGGCGATGATATGCATAGTTAAGTTCGTTGAACCACCGGTGGCTAACAAGGCAACAATAGCATTAACAATTGAACGCTCATCAACCATTTTACCTATCGGCATATAATTACCAGATTGCTGAGTTAAACGCGTAACTTGGCGCGCTGCAGCTTTGGTCAATTCTTCACGTAATTGCGTATTAGGGGCAATAAAAGAAGCGCCAGGTAGATGTAAACCCATCACTTCAACCACTAATTGGTTAGAGTTTGCCGTACCAAAAAATGTACAAGTACCGGCGGTGTGATAAGACGCAGATTCTGCTTCTAATAACTCTTCTTTACCCACTTCACCTTGAGCATATTGCTGACGAACACGGGCTTTGTCTTTATTAGGCAAACCAGAAGGCATTGGGCCAGCGGGTACAAAAACGGTAGGTAAATGACCAAAAGTCATACTGGCAATCATTAATCCAGGTACTATTTTATCGCAAATACCCATCATCAGTGCGCCATCAAACATATTATGCGACAGTGCAACAGCAGTCGACATAGCAATAACGTCTCGGCTCATCAAGCTTAAATCCATACCTGGTTGACCTTGTGTAACACCGTCACACATCGCAGGTACACCACCGGCAAATTGGGCTACGCCACCGGTTTCTTTAACAGCGGCTTTAATAATGGCTGGGTAGTTTTCGTACGGTTGATGCGCTGAAAGCATATCGTTATAAGCAGATATAATAGCAACGTCTGAATGATTAACACCACGTAATGTCGTTTTGTCATCGCTACCACAAGCAGCAAAACCATGAGCTAAGTTACCACAAGATAAACTAGCGCGATGTACAGTAGTTGATTTTTCACCCGCTATCTTTTCAAGGTAAGCCGCTCGGCTTGCTTTACTTCGATCAATAATACGTTGTGTGATCTGTACAATATTTTTATTCATAACTGTTTTATTCATAATTACTTGGCCCAATAAACTTGTGTATTAATGTTTGGTGCTTGTAAAAAAGCCCTGATCGGCATTTCTTTACATACTTGTCCGGCAATAGCTTTAGCCAATACTTGTTTTTTACTGATACCGCTAATGTGTAAAAAAGTATTTTTGCTTTGTGCTAAGGCAGCAAAACTAAAACTAATTCGCTGATGTGGCGCCGTTTTTGGTGTTACTTTCAATAATGCTTGGCTATCCTTGGCCAAGCATTGCGTTATTTCATCACTACAAGGAAATAACGAGGCAGTATGACCATCTTCACCCATACCTAAAATAAGTACATCTAATGGCAATAACTGCTGGTTTGCTGCTAGGTTTAAATCAGTTAAGGTTTCATCGCTAAGGATTTCACCTTGTTTTAAATAGAAAAACTTAGCTTTTACTGCTTCATTTTGCATGAGGTATTCATGCACTAATTTAGTATTACTATCACTTGAGTCAATATCAACCCAGCGTTCATCCGCTAAGGTAATAGTTATAGCTTCCCACGCTAGCTTTTTCTTTGATAAGGCTTGAAAAAAACCTTTTGGTGTTGAGCCACCCGAGACCGCGATACTCGCTTTGCCTTTACTGTCCAACGCCGCCGTTAATAACGCGGCAACTTTATCTGCTAGTGCTTCGTCTAATAATTCACGTTGTTCGAATTCATTAATTTGATACATTATTCTACCCACTGGCGATCATCGCGTGCGATTAAAGAAATTGATGAAACGGGTCCCCATGAACCAGCTGCATAAGGTTTAGGTGCTTCATTGGTTGCTTGCCATGCTTCGATAATACTATCAGCCCATTGCCACGCTGCTTCAACTTCATCACGACGAACAAATAAAGATTGATCACCTTTAATAACTTCAAGCAATAAGCGTTCATAAGCATCAACAACACGTTGGTTGTCGTAAGCTTTAGAAAAACTTAAATCAAGTTTGTTTTCGTGAATTTGCATTTGCGACGCGATACCCGGAATTTTATTCATCATTTCAAGTTCAACACCTTCGTCCGGTTGCAAACGAATGGTCAATTTATTTGACGGTAAATCGGCATAACTCTCACTGAAAATATTATGAGCTTGTTGTTTAAAATGGACCACGATCTCACTGTGTTTTTGCGGCATACGTTTACCTGTTCGCAAGTAAAAAGGTACGCCAGCCCAACGCCAGTTGTCTATCTCTGCTTTAATGGCAACAAAAGTTTCTGTTTTACTATTGGCTTTTGCACCCTCTTCGTTCAAATACCCAGGGACAGCGACACCATTTAAATAACCATCCGCATATTGTCCACGCACGGTTTTATCTTTAACATTTTGTCGAGTAATAGGTTTAAGCGCTTTGATCACTTTTAGCTTTTCATCACGGACACAGTCAGCACTTAATTCAGCTGGTGGCTCCATGGCAACTAACGACAGTACTTGCAACAAATGGTTTTGCACCATATCTCGCATTTGCCCTGCTTCATCATAAAAACCCCAACGCCCTTCGATACCAACACTCTCGGCAACGGTAATTTGGACATGGTCAATACTGTTTCTATCCCAATTATTAGTAAAAAGGCTATTGGCAAAACGCAGCACTAATAAATTTAATACCGTTTCTTTACCTAAATAGTGGTCAATACGGTAAATTTGATTTTCATTAAAGTAACGAGAAACCTGATCATTAATCACTTTAGACGATTCTAAACAATGACCAATAGGTTTTTCCATCACGACTCTGTCTGCATCGTTGATTAACTTAGCCGTTTTTAAACCTTGACTAATATCACCATAAATAGCGGGTGGTGTAGAATAATAATAAACTCTCGCACCCGATGCGGGTGATAAGCTTTCGGCTAATTGCTTGTATGATTTAAGGTCTTTAAAATCAAGCTGTTGATAAACAAGCCTAGCTAAAAACTTGGTCAAGGCTGCAACATCTAATGCTTCAGGTATAAACTCATTTAAGCTTTCATCTATTTGTTTAGTAAATTGCTCAAGTGTTAGTTCATTTCGAGCAACAGCAATAATGCGGGTGTTATCACTCAACAGGCCGGCAAGTTCTAACTGATATAAAGAAGGTAAAAGTTTGCGACGAGATAAGTCTCCCAACGCACCAAAAATAACAATCTCGCTTGCTAAAGGGCAATCTATGTTTTTCATAGTGTGTATTCTCAATTATTTATTTTACTGTAACTAAACTACATATGAGGCTAATTTATCTGCTATAGCCTCGTCAGTAAAGCTCTTTTTTGTAATATTATTACATTCTTTCCATTTCATTTAAAAATAACCACTTCAAGACGACTTTAGTATGAAAATGGATTAAATGTTTGCAAAATTCAGTACTTTTGTTTTATATTAGTCGAAAATATGAAATAAATTTTCATATTTTCTGTTGTTAAGGCAGAAAATAAATTACAGTTACCCTTTATTTGCTCGGTAATTAACCAGTTAAGTAACACGCGAAGGCTTAAACGTAATGAATATATTAGAAAAAATCGCCAACGAGTTAGAGACTTTCAGTAAATCTGAACGTAAAGTGGCAGACGTTATATTATCATCACCTGAAACGGTTATACATGCCAGTATTGCTGCCTTGGCGAAACAAGCTAATATAAGTGAGCCCACGGTAAATCGCTTTTGTCGACGACTCGACACTAAAGGCTATCCTGACTTTAAACTGCATTTAGCACAAAGTTTGGCTAATGGCACACCTTACGTCAATCGCCATGTTGATGAAAATGATTCGGCTGAAGAATATACTTCAAAAATTTTTGAATCAACCATGGCGAACCTAGAGTTAGCGCGTAAAAGTTTAGACAGTTCCACCATAAATCGCTCTGTTGACCTATTAACTCAAGCCAATAAAATTTCTTTTTTTGGCTTAGGTGCTTCTGCGGTTGTCGCACACGACGCACAAAATAAGTTTTTTCGCTTTAATGTGCCTGTCGTCTATTTTGATGACATATTAATGCAACGTATGAGTGCTATAAATAGTTGCCAAGGTGATGTTGTCGTCGTGATATCACATACCGGCAGAACTAAGTCTTTGGTTGATGTGGCAAGTTTAGCACGTGAAAATGATGCCACTGTCATAGGAATAACAACAGCAGGCTCACCATTAGCCAAAGAATGTAATATTGTACTATCAGTTGAGGTTGCTGAAGATACCGACTTATATATGCCAATGGCATCACGTATTGCCCAGCTAACCTTAATTGATTGTTTGGCGACCGGTTTTACCCTGCGTCGCGGGACAAAATTTAGAGACAACTTGAAGAAAGTTAAAGACAGTTTACGTAGCTCACGCTTTGAACGTAAAGACTAATTAGTGGCTATTGATGCATAGCCAACCCTTGATAAATACACAAAATATTATATAAATTTAAGGATTACCATGCCTAGAAGAACCAAAATTGTCGCGACCTTAGGTCCAGCAACTGATGATAGAGCCGTATTAAAAGAAGTACTTGCTGCAGGTGTAAACGTTGTTAGATTGAATTTCTCTCACGGTGTTGCACAAGATCATATCGACCGCGCAAATACAGTACGTGAATTATCGAAAGAGCTAGGCATTTATGTCGGTATATTAGGCGACTTACAGGGACCTAAAATTCGAGTTTCAACATTTAAAAATGGCCCTATACAATTAGTTATTGGTGAAAAATTCGAATTAGACGCCTCATTAGCCAAAGGCGAAGGTTGCCAAGAGAAAGTGGGTATTGATTACAAAAAACTTCCTCAAGATGTAGTGCCAGGTGATATTTTGTTACTCGACGATGGCCGTGTACAACTCCGCGTGCTTGAAACCAAAGGAGATTCAGTTTTCACTGAAGTTACTGTTGGTGGTCCATTATCAAACAACAAAGGTATTAATCGTCAAGGCGGTGGTCTTACTGCTCCTGCTCTTACTGATAAAGACAAAGAAGATATTAAGCTAGCAGCTAAAATTAACGTTGATTTTCTTGCGGTATCTTTTCCACGTGACGCCGCTGATATGCGCGAAGCGCGTTTATTGGCACAAGAAGCCGGTTGTGACGCTCGTTTAGTGTCAAAAATTGAACGTGCTGAAGCGGTAAATGATGACAAAGTGTTAGACGGAATCATTCTAGCGTCTGATGTTGTTATGGTTGCCCGTGGTGATTTAGGTGTTGAAATTGGTGATGCGGCCTTAGTGGGTAAACAAAAACATATTATTCTCCGTAGCCGCCAGTTAAACCGCGTAGTTATCACGGCAACGCAAATGATGGAAACCATGATTGAGCAACCTATGCCTACACGTGCTGAAGTGATGGATGTTGCTAATGCCGTGCTTGATGGTACAGATGCAGTGATGCTTTCTGCTGAAACCGCTGCAGGTAAATACCCGATTGAAACGGTAAAAGCAATGGCGAGTGTTTGTATCGGCGCAGAGAAAGAAAGATCGGTAACTACCTCAAAGCATCGCGTAGAAACAGCCTTTACTGAAGTGTCTGAAACCATTGCTATGTCAGCTATGTACGCGGCTAATCATTTAGTCGGTGTTAAAGCCATCATCGCATTAACTGAATCGGGTCATACCACAAAAATCATGTCACGAATTTCTTCTGGTTTACCGATTTATTCGTTATCTCGTCATGCTAAAACCTTAACTAAAACAGCGATTTACCGTGGTGTTTATCCAGTTGCGTTTGACTCTACAGATGCTGACAATGCTGAAAAAATGGCAGAAGATGTATTGTCTACCGTGGTTAAAGGTTCTGAACTGGTTGTGGGCGATAAAGTGATCTTAACGCACGGCGATGTAATGGAAACTGTTGGGGCAACTAACACCTTAAAAGTGCTAACCTTAACTAAAAGTCACTTTGCTTAATATTGTTTTATAACGGTTAACCTGACTTACCGTGGTGCACGGTAGTTAACCAAAAATAATTAACTAAAAATAGGTAGCTAAAAGCTACCTATTTTTTTGTTTTTTTATCGCGCTATTTGTATTCAGTGTTTAAGTACCGAATACATTAATCATCATTAATTAGATACGCTAAATCGCCAAGTATTTTATCAATTTTTTTGTTGATGCGTTTACGCTGCTTATTAGTTGCCGTTGTCACCATATAAAGAAAAATGTTAGTGAACACCTGATTGTTACTGTTGGTCATGGCATTAAATTTTTCATCTCGTAAACGACGACCGTCAACAAATAAACGATAAAACTCCAATTTAAATTCATGGTCTGGTAAGTTGCCATTTAATAAGTCAGCAAACTGCTGGGTCCAACGTTGTCGGTAAAGCATACGCGGTTCAAATGAGCGCTGATAGCCTTTGCCTAGCAATGTTACTTGCGATTTTTGCTCAGGGCTTAACTTACCAAACCAGTCTTTAAGTTGCTCCTTTTGCTGGTCCGTGCGTTCTTCTAGCCAGTCCTGCTCAGACAAAGCCTCATCATCATCAAGCCTCTCTTGATGAGCCTCTTGTAGTGCTTGTAACAATTGCTGTGTTTGTTCGGTTGACAAACTAACAACCAAAGGCTGTAACTTAGGCTCTGTAGCAATTAAAAAGTTTTGCCAATGCTCAGTAAATTGTACAAAGTTAGCCGCGATGTCCTGCTCATTTATTTGATCGTTAATCGCCATTTTAAGGGCTTTAAGCTGCTGCACATAAGCGGGTAATTGTGTGGTGCGATGCCATAAATGCAGTTGTTCAAACTCATCATCAAAGCGTTGCTGTTGTTGCTCAGTTAGCGTGACATAGTCATCAAGATACCAATGAGTCCACCAATCTAAATGGTTATAGACAAAACGGAAACTACAGCCGGATAAAAACACAGCCATTGATAGCCAAATTAGTATTAGTTTTATTTTCTTCATTTAATATTTCTCGTACAACTTATAGCAATTGAATTAAGCCCAGTTATTGACCTACAGTAAACTATGCGCGCCTTAATGAAAAACTATTTTACCTTAAGGTAAATCACTGCTAATTTGAAATGCATTCCTCGGACATATAAATCGAGAAGAAAGCTATGCCGACTGGTAACACAAATAAGATCAAAACGGTTAAGAGAATCGCTATTTTAACCAGCGGTGGTGACGCACCAGGTATGAATGCTGCTATTAGAGCTATTGTGATTGCCGCACAGCATTACCAAATAGCAGTGATGGGTTTTTATGCCGGTTTTAACGGCTTGATTGACGATATGTCAGTGCCACTTAGCGTTAAAGACGTCGCAAATATTATTCAAAAAGGCGGTACTATTTTAAAAAGCGCGCGCTGCCCCGCGATGAAAACACCCTTAGGTATAACGCAAGCAGCAAGCACTCTGTTAAAAGAAAAAATTGACGCCTTAATTGTTATTGGTGGTGATGGCTCATTTGCTGGCTCAATCGCCTTGCAGCAAGAGTGGTCTGGTCAAGTTATTGGTATTCCTGCCACCATTGATAACGATATTGACGGTAGCGATTTTACTATAGGTTTTTCAACCGCTATCAATACCGCTATAGAAGCAATAGATAAAATTCGCGATACGGCAGAAGCATTTGAACGCATTTTTATTGTTGAATTAATGGGCCGTCATAGTGGTCATATTACTTTTAATGTTGGTATTGCTTGTGCCGCTGAACAAGTTATTTCATTTGAAAATTTTGCCCATAATAATCAAACAAAGGGTGAGCAAGAAAAACTACTCACATTAGCGCAAGAAATAAAACTCGCTCAAGCCAATAGACATGCCAGCTATATTATTGTCATTGCTGAAAATGTATGGCGAGGGGGTGCCTCTGTGTTAGCTCAACAGCTACAAGCCATAGCACATATCGATTGCACTGCCTGTATTCTTGGCCATATTCAACGGGGTGGCTCACCGGTTGCCAAAGATCGAATTTTGGCAACCAAATTAGGCGTGGGTGCTGTACAAGCCATCATAGCTGGAAAATCAAATGTCATGATTGCAGAGCAAAATAACACTGTGGCTACGGTGGCCTTACAAACAGCCATTATGCACCAACAAGGGGTGAGTGAAAGTTTAATACAAGCACAGGAAAATATTTTAGCTTTAACCGCGCAACGTCTTTGTTAAGCTATCGTTTTGTTTGTATTTATTTGGTATTGTTAAGTCATTAAAATTTGGCTTAGTTTGCATTATTTAAGCGTATTTTCTGAAGCTATTTACTGGAGCTATTTACTGAACAAAAGTTTTTTGAGTAAACTTTCAGATTTTTCTTAACGGTTTTTGATGAGCAATCTTGCTTGTTGTTGATCAAAAAACTGTTCGAGAAAATCAATTAAAAGCCGCAATTTTTTTGACGTGGCAGCCCCAGGCGGAAATACCCCATAAACGTCAATGGCTTTAAGCTGGTAATCGTCTAATACCGTTTGCAAACGCCCTGCTTTAATTTTTGGCCAAGCATCATAGGTTGGGATCCGCCCTAAACCATGGCCACCCTCAACAAAAGCCGTTCTTGCCGTAGCATTATTGGTGGTTATTGTGCCTTTTATATCAACGGTATATGACCGACCTGACTTTTCTAGTGTTAACTTATTACTGGCCAGTTTATAAACAACCCAATTATGTTGGCTTAATTCACTTGGCTTTTCGGGGCGACCATATTGCTCAAAGTAGTCTGGTGAGCCACAGAGGCAGGTTGCTAACACAGCAAGCTTTCGTGCTTGCAAGCCAGAATCGGCTAAAGGCGCTCCTCTAATAGCCAAATCAATCCCTTCTTTGACAATATTAACCACTTCATCTGTCAGCATGATGTCGAGTTCAATTTTCGGGTAAATATGACGAAATTTATCTAATGCCGGCACAATAGTATGCAGGCCAACACTTACCGGGCAGGTGATCTTAAGTCGGCCCTCAGGTTCATTTTTAACGTTTTCAATTTGTTGATTAGCAGCGCTAGCCTGCTGAGCAATAATATGACATCGTTGATAATAATCGTTACCTGCTTGTGTTAAGGCAATAGAACGCGTTGAGCGATTCAAGAGCGTAATACCAAGCTGAGTCTCAAGTTTTTTAATATGGTAGCTCACTACCGCCCTAGAAAGCCCAATATGTTTTGCTGCCGCGCTAAAACTGCCTTGCTCGACCACATGCGAAAAAACCACCATACTTTTTAATTGCTCAAAAGAAATATCCACTTAGTCCCCTTATTAGTAGTCACTCTTATTAAAAATTTTACTCAACAAATATTTTTACTGTAGCCAATGGATAAAATAATTGACCAATAGTTAATAAAGATAACGGGGCAAATCAAGCCACCCTATTGATACTTCTATGGATATAAGCCAATAGCACAATGCAGGATAATATTATCAAGTAATACTTACCTATGTCATTGCGCACCAGCATAAAGTTTACTATGTTGAGGTTTGAAGTTGAGATTTGAAGCTGAGATTTGAAGCTGACCACTTAACTGGTCACTTAATTAATCGGCTTGCTACAACTTACACTTAATACATTGTATCAATAATTAAAACAATGTTGTCAAATTTATCTGCATTGTATTAAAAGCAGTTAAGCATATACTTGACGCATGAATGAGATGCATCAATAGGCACTCACAGAAAGTTTACTTTGAAATTAACTACTTTCAACAATAAGCACCTTATTAACTAGCATAGGAAAATTTAAATGACTGTAACAAATACAACTAACGTATTAATGGTAATAACTTCACATGACAAGCTAGGTAACACAGGTGAAAAAACTGGTTTCTGGTTAGAAGAGTTTGCTTCACCTTATTATCAATTAATTGACGCAGGCTTCAGTGTCACATTAGCCTCACCCTTAGGTGGACAGCCGCCGTTAGACCCAAAAAGTGCCGAAGCTGACTTTCAAACTGATGCCACTCGTCGTTTTGAGCAAGACAAAGAAAACCAAGCAGTATTGGCAACAACAACCAAGTTAGAGCTGATTGATGCGAACGATTACGCCGCTGTTTTTTATCCTGGTGGTCACGGTCCAATGTGGGATTTAACCACCAACCAAAAATCAATTGCCTTGATCTCAGCATTTATCGAGCAAAATAAGCCAGTAGCTGTAGTTTGTCATTCAACGTCAGTATTGCTTAATGTTAAAGATAAAAATGGCGCTGCAATCGTACAAGGTAAAAAAATAACAGGTTTTACTAACAGTGAAGAAGACGCAGTACAATTAACCGACATTGTACCTTTTTTACTAGAAGACGAGCTAGTTAAGCAAGGCGCCAACTACCAAAAAGGCGACGACTGGGCATCATTCGTTGTTGAAGATAGCGGTATTATCAGTGGTCAAAACCCAGCAAGTTCAAGCGAAGTAGCCACACGTTTAATCAAGCAATTAAGCTAACAGCTTAACGCTACAGAAAGTAAAGCAGCATAATTTAAAGACACGGGTGTAAAGCTCGTGTCTTTTTATTAGTTTCTGGGTGGTTAAGCTTGTAATATCAAAGCTGATACGCCTTGAAATTAAGTCAAGTTCGCTTGCAAGTCGACCTTGACCCCTTTAATGTCATCGCGATTGCACAGCTTATCTAGCCCTAAGTAACGATAACCTACTAGTCCGGCCATAGTGTCACCTTTTAATGACTCTGGTCATTTATATTCAAACGGATTAGCGCGGGTAGATAAAAGACAATTCGCTTCTTGAGTATCGCCATGTGTCTATTGGTAATTAGTCTCACTGGGATGGTCATGCCAATAATGTGGTGATTAAGCTTAAATCAATAACCCGCCTAATGAAATTATTGCAGAAATGAGTTTCCTTACAGTTTATTGAATTCTTCTAGCCATTCACTGAAGCTAGGTGATACTTTTTTCACTGTATGAAATTGGTGGTCAAAAAACCAAACGGGTATATCTATCTGCTGGCGTTCACAATCACTCAGTTTGAAACAAAACATGTTGCCCTTACAGTCAGAGGCAAACAAAACATGGCCTTTGGGCATGCCACTCATTTCATATAATTTGGATAATGAATAGACATCTTCAAGACTTAAAAAATCTTGTACCTCAGATATATCGACACCTAAATCACATATTCTGCTTAACACATTCGGTGTGTGCACCAAGCCATAATTTGATAGTAAATATTTATAGCTGTTAGGGAGAATAGCCGCTAATCGTTGTTCAAGTTCTGCTATATCAGCGTTATCGATTGGGGTCATCGATTCTTTGCTGGCCCAATTTTTTACAAAAAGATCAATACTGTGCATTTAGAAAATTCCAGAAGTAACGACTATTATATAGCTGTAGATTTTGGTTGATAATTAGCATCGCCGCTGAAAAAGCCAACTGTTACTTGTTATATCTTAAATAAAACATTCACAGCGGCTTATATTATTTAGCTTGGTGCTTGTCCCGTTAAAGCGCTTAACAAATCGCTATTAACATAGATTGTCCTAACTCGATATAAGCACTAGCATCTTCACTAATAGCTTTCGATTTAAGATGATCAGCAAAACCTAGTCTGGCAGTCATGGCCAACCAAAATACGGCACTAATGAAACCCACAACACGCCATAAAGTAGACTTTGCCCATTTAAGCGCCAAAGTGATAGAAAGTACATAAATGACAAAACCAGCTAATTTTGATGATGCCCAACCATTAACAAAGGGATACAAATTAAGTGGATTAACGGCAACGAGGTAAATAAAGGTGCAAACAAAAAGCGTATATAAAATATGTGGCCCAATCTTCAGCAGCTTATTATTGACTTTATCAGAGCCTTTCATTGTTAAGATAAAATTAATCATGAAAAAGATAAAAGTAAGCATAATTATAGTCAGATGGGTGTGCTTAACTATCATGTACATATGGTTGATCCCTAAAGTGCTTTTATTTATTACTAAGACCTGCAGTATATCTTTTGTTTGAGTCAGGCAACACCATAACGCTTATATTAATTCTCTCAATTCTCTCAATTAGCTCAAACGCGTTAGCCTTGACTTATTAATAAATGAAGGCTCACTAGGCAACCACGGCTTTTTTAACCTTTTCTTTATAACTGCGGCTAACTTTTAACTCTTTGCCGTTTGTCATCACTAAATAGTATTCACCATTGAGCTGGCTGCAAAACTTATCAATATAACTTTTGTTCACTATGGTAGAGCGGTGGCTGCGTAAAAATCGTCGAGGGTCTAACACTGCTTCAAGTTGTTTCATGGTTTTACGAAGAATATGCGTGTTATCGTCAGTATGAACACACATATAATCGCCGGCAGCGTCAATCCATAAAATATCTTTTACCGGCACTCGGCTAACTTCACCGGCATCTTTTATCGCTAATACATCAGAATAACTCGACACACTGACCGGTTCGTTATTTTCTAGCTCTTGTAAAATTGTTTCACAATCGTTACCGGTAACGTCACTCACTAAACGCACTAATTTTGACTTATGAAGGGCATTAACTTCACTACTGATACTTTGGCGTATTTTATCTAAGGTTTGAGCAAGACGTTGTTCGTCAGCGGGTTTAAGTAGATAATCCTGTGCATGTACTTCAAAAGCCTGCATAGCGTATTGGTCAAAAGCGGTAACAAATACCACCATAGGTAAATGCAAACCCTGTGCAATAATTGCTTCAACGACTTCAAAACCATTTAAGCCCGGCATTTGAATATCAAGAAATATTAAGTCAGGTTGATAGGTTCTAACGGCTTCTAATGCTTCTCTGCCGTTAGTACATTGGGCAATAATGTTGATGTCTTTGTGCTCTTGCAGACGAACCGCTAAGCCTTTTCTAGCGAGGGGTTCATCATCAACAATTATGGTGTTGAGCTGTTTGCTCATATTCGACCGCCAACTTCATAAGGAATTCGTATACTGATTTTAACACCAGTGGGTATATTGTTGGCAACAACTAACGAAAAATCATTCTGATATAAAGCTTGCAATCGTTCTCGGGTATTGACCAAACCAACACCATTTTCACGAAATAAGTTACCATTTTTGATTTCTGCCCCTGGGCCATTATCAGCCAACTCAATCAGTAAATCGTTACCAAAACGATGCACAGACACATTAATTGCGCCGCCTTGCTCTTGTACTGCTACCGCATGTTTTATTGAGTTTTCAGCTAAAGGTTGTAATATCATGCTCGGCACTAAGGCCAAGTTGCAGTCGCTAGCCACATTAAATGTGACTTGTAAGCGCTCTTCAAAACGTACTTTTTCAATGTCTAAATAAAGTCTTAGGGCTTGCAACTCACTGTCGAGTGTTACTCGCTTCATAGGGTCTTTGTCCAGCGAGTAACGTAAAAACTCACTTAACTTAGTGACCATACCATTGGCGGTTTTGTTTTCTTGTACCAAAATTAGCGTTGATATCGCGTTTAGGGTATTAAACAAAAAGTGAGGGTTAAGCTGATAACGCAGCATTTTTAACTGTGCTTGATGGGCAACCGCATTGGCACGTAATACATTCTGTTTTTCTTTTTGCAGCATTTGATAATATTTAGTACCAAAATATAAAGCACTCCAACTTAAAATAATGAAGAAGGATAATAGACTGTTTTTTGTGTAATAAAGCCAAAAATCAGGGCGATAGCCGTGCTTGTATATTTCCCAATAGTTAATATTTTTTACCACTTGCCATAATACGCCGGTACAATAAGAGGTTAATATCACCACGATGGCGATTTTTAACGGTGTGAAATTCCAAACACGACGATAAATATACCTTAGCGGAACCGTAAATAACCAACCGGCATAGGCATTCAATAAGATAATAATCAGAAAAATATCGCGTAAATCGTGCAGTAATGAACCTAAATAATGTACTAAGGCAAAACCACACCAGCCAGCTGTATGAACCAACCAAAATAAGCGATTTCTATTTTCTACAAACTCTTTCCAATTCACACAAGACACCAATAAGTGGGGTTAGTGCAATTATGCGCTAAGCACACGATGCTAGCACTACCACTAATCTTAAGATTTGTACGTCTTATCTCATTTCATCTAAGAGCCTATTTACCTGTGGATGCCTAGTTGCCAGTAACATTAATTGCTTTATTGACAATATTTTGTACTTTATTAACTGACGGCCCTGATATTGAGATAAATACCATAAACTATTGATTAAAATTGAAAAATCAAAATAACACGTAACTAGTAGTGGCGAAATGTTACTGTTTTTCTGTGTACTCTCTGTTAAATTGTCGATATTTTTTGTTAATTTTTGTTGCTGATTTAAGCGCGTTAATGCTTGCTGATAGAGCGAAGTAATCATTTCAACTTTACTACTATTAATACTATTAACGGCCATTAGCATGCCAAGGTCATACGCTATTGGTGCGATACATGCACATTCAAAATCAATTATTTTATATAAATTTTCTGGGTTTTTAGCCTCATTTTTCAGCGCTATAATATTGCTGTAATTAGCGTCACCATGGCAAAAAACTTGCCTAGTGTGCTGCACTATTTTATGAGTTTCGGCCAAGTTTTGTTGAAAGACATTGACTAAGGATTTTAGCGCCTGATGTTGAGTAGAGCTAAGTACTATATTTTGTAATAATTGCTCAATAGTGGCGGATATATCCAGACTCGGTAAGTAAGACTGTTTTGATAGCTGATCATCGGTTAGTGATATTTTTTGTGTTAAGTTTTGAGGATTGCTGTGACTACTTTCGCTCTTACTACTAGTACCTGACAGAGCAATGTTATGACAGCGCGCCAATAGCGCTATTGTGACGACTAACTTTTCTTCTTCACTCTGCTTGCCATTATCTAGCCCCTGACCTGCTATAAACTCAGTAATTAACCAGTTTCGTCCAACATATATTAGCTTAGGAGAAATGCCAGCTCTGGCCGCGAATTGGCTCGCTAAAGGCTCTATACTGTCCGCGATTAAATACTTGGCAAAATAGGTTTTATTGTCATAATTAACTTGAAAACAAGGCTGGCTTAATCCCGCATTAATGACACTAATATTATCTACCTTGAGATTAAAACAAGGTAGATGGCTTAATTTTAGTGCTAGCGATTGTTGCTGCGGGTCTATTATTGCTTGATCAAATGTCAAAATGCTTCCTACAAGTTACCACGACTCTAGGTTTTATCAGACACTCTTTTAGCCCTGTGTCCGACTTTTTATCTAACAAGCTATCCTGCAACAGAATTATTGATGCACAGGTTATTGTGCTCTTGGGTAAATTGCAGTTTATATTGTTTGCGCCATTGCCAATAACCATAAGCCGCTAAGATCACGAAGCTGCCAAAGAGTGCTGCTGTTGGGATCAAGCCCTTTTCAACATAGAGATAAATCGATACTAGATCAATCACAATAAAATATAACCAATTCTCTAGTACCTTTTGGGTAATTAAATAAGTAGCAAACACCGCAAAAACCGTGGTGGCACTATCAAGATATGGAAAATGTGCTGGGGTATAAGTCGCCATTACCCAACCTAAAACTAACGACACAAGCGTTAAAAGCACAATAATACGGCTATGGCGTTGTAAGGTCCATTGGCTATACAAAAGCCTATTCGAATCAGTATGGGTCTTGGAGGGCTTATTTTTATGCCAGCAAAACCAACCATACACAGCCATCAATAAATAATATAACTGCAGCACGCTGTCCATCCAAAGATAAACATCATAAAAAATAACCGTATATAACACAGTACTTAATATGGCGGCAGGCCAGCACCAAATACTACCTTTTGCCGCTAACACCACATACAGTAATGATGCTACAACCGCGATCAACTCTAATAAGGGCAAGGTGGTGAAGTAAGTAACAATTTCACTGGATGCACTGATTGCATTCGCCATTATGTTTCGGCTTCTACAACAGAGCGATCGCCACCTATAAACTTGCAAATAAATACCGCAGCATTTAGCGTTTGATGTACATGTTTAATTTCTGCCATCACATGCGCCGTGGCTAAGTCATAATCGCCAAATACTTGTGTACTCATACCGTTGGTCACTACCTTGAGCCCTGGAACTAAGCGTAAACGTTTAATGAACGCCCATATTTCTGTTTTAAATTTTTCTTCCGCTAATGGGTATAAACTAATTTCAATTGATATTTTCATAAATAACTTTCTTCTTATTTGACCAGTACCACGTTGTAGCCTATTAAACACTTTATCTAATATGCTACAACATTCATTGATATGTAAACTATTTGCCAAGACCTAACGGATAGAGGCAAGTTGCTAAGCACAAGTATTGACCTATATTTCCTTAGAAATTATAATCAAATGTTGCACCAAATACCGCCGGCTCAGCTAATTGATAATAGGCTTTTGCGCTATATTCGTCTCTTGGATCATTGCCAAAATAGAAACCACGCGTAGCATAACTTTCATCAAACAAATTACGCGCCCATACCTTCACTTGCCAGTCATCTTTTGCATAACTCATTGACATATTAACCACTTCAATGGCTGCAGATTTCTCGTTATGACTATCAGAGAATAAAAATTCGTCTTTACCGTCAACAGAAATATTCACCCGTAAGTGATCTGATAATTGATAATTCAAACCAAGATTAAATTGGTAGCTAGGGGCATGTGCTTGTTCGTCACCTGATTTATCATTGCCGTCAGCATCAATGAAGCCATTGTATTGGGTATCTAACAATCCAACAGCGCCATAAATTTCAAGTTCAGGGCTAATCTGCCACCCTGCCTCTAGTTCAAGGCCTAAATTGGTGCCGGTTGCCGCATTACCTAAATATGAAACAAAGTCGGTACTGCCGTCTTCACGTTCTTGTAAAAATGACGTGCGCACCTGCATATCATCCCTGTCCATGTAAAATACGGCGCTACGAACATAGGCTTGATTATCCAATAAACTGACTTTATAGCCTAATTCGTAATTCCACAAATACTCAGCCGTGAACTCACGAAGTTCAGTGGGTAAACTGCCCTCAGTGTTGGCGCCACCGGCCTTGTAACCACGATTCACTGAGCCATAGAATAAATTATTTTTATCCGCTTGATACGACAACACCACTTTACCACCTACCATGGTATCGCTTGGATCAAAACTAAGTTGCTCTGAATCGGTATAATCTGCGTTTCTGCGCTCTAACCTTAAACCAGTTGTTAGACTTAACTGTTGAGTCAGTTGGCTATCAAATTGTATGAATGCTGCAATATTATCGCTATCAAAAGACGAGCTAAAATCACTAGACAAATAGGTATATTGACGTAATAAATCTTCTTTTTCTTGCTTGAAGTATATGCCTGTTACCCAAGCGGTACTGCCATTGAAAATTTCACTTCCTTGCTCTGAAAGCGCTCTTAGCTCAAATGTTGCTGATGTTTTATCACGAAAATAATGATCTTCTGAGCTATATTCCCAAGCCGGACGAATACCCACATAGGCCCAATCTTCATCATAGCCGTAGTCTAATGCTGAGTCAGCATAGCTGATGATAGTTTCGAGCGTAAAATCGCTAAAGCCTTGATAGGTAAATTTAGTCGCTAACGCTTTGGTATCTTGGCGATCAAAACCGGGTTGGTCTGATAAGGTATGACGTGTATTGTCCAGTGAAAAGGCATCATAGCCATTGTCAAAATCAGCAATAAATGTAGTTATATCAAGAGTTAAATCTTTGCTTATCGCAATAGCTAACTTACCACGCATGGTTAATTCATCACGGTTGTTAGTATCATCACGATTTAAAAAGTCATTATCGATAAAACCATCACTACGGTACTGTTCAACCGCTAAACGATAATTCACCTTTTCAGTGGCTGGACCGGATAAAACCAAACCGGCGCTATAACTGTCATAATTTCCAGCAGAGAGTCTTACTTTACCTTCAAAGACATCGGTAGGCGCACTTGAAGTGATATTGATCATGCCGGCCATAGCATTAGCACCAAAGCGCGTACCTTGAGGACCACGATAAACTTCAACTTGTTCAACATCGAAAGTTGACGCTATGCTGCCAATACTGGAAAAGTCTATACCGTCGATCACTAAACCCACAGAGGGGTTAATCGGTTCTTTGAATTGGCTACGCTCACCAATACCACGAATTTGATAATACCTAGCGCGTTGTGTGCCACTAGAGAAATTAACATTGGGTGTACGAGCAATTATTTCTTCTAAGTTCTGTGCATTACGCGCGCTAATTTCATCGCTAGCGATAACAGATAAAGAACTGGCGGTTTTTTGTAGTGACATAGAGCGGAAGTCACCGTCTATGGTAATCACTTCTATTGTTTGCTCTGCAGTGTTAATAGGAGTGTCAGCGGCAAAAGTTGTAGAAGCAACAATGCTGGTTAAAATAGCTAAAGTAATGGGTGATTTTATAAATGTCATTATGATCTCATAAATTCGATTAGGAATACGTTATGGGATCCGGCATGGGGAAGTGAGGTAGCTACTCGGTATTAATCTGTAGCATTATAGTTAGCAAGCGAGTAATGCCTAAAAAATATAAAGTTACATAACGGTAATGCGATTAGCTTAACCATTCCTACGCCGGTACTATCCGGTTCAGGTTCTAAGGGTTCGCTTCGCATCTCAGCCATTAAAATTGTAAACAATTGTCAGGCACCCCTTGGTTCGATATGCATACTAACAATATTTGTTTAAAAGTACAGCGTAAAACCTAAATAAAAAAACTTTATATTGCCTTATCTTAACTTGAGCTATGGGCAATAAGTAATCAACCTTATCTAATAACATACTTATTTAAGCAATTAGTTTACTTAGGGTTTAGCATTCTACCTAGCGGTTCTCCGCCCACTAAATGTAGATGAATGTGATAAACCTCTTGGCCAGCGTGTTGATTACAATTCATGATCAAACGATAACCGTCTTCTGCTATGCCCTCTGCTTGTGCCAGTTTCTTCGCAACAGTAAACATACGACCAATAGTTAGCTCGTCTTCTGCTTCAATATCATTAACTGTTGGAATGAGCTTATTAGGCACAATTAAAATATGACTTTTAGCTTGCGGAGTAATATCACGAAACGCCGAAACAAGATCATCTTGAAAAAGTAACGGTGCTGGAATTTCTTGGCGAATAATTTTTGAAAATATAGTTTCTTCTGCTGTGTTGTTATCAGCCATGGTTTACCCTCTTTATACTTATGAATTTTTAGATCTTGAACATTTATAGTTTAACGATAAACATGCTGATGACAAGGCTATATGTCATCCGCATGTTAAATTCTTTGGCTTTAATTAACTCAGTTAATTCACTATCACTGATGGGCAATCAACGTCATCAATTGGCTATAATGAAAAACGCCAGTCAGGAATTAACTGACTGGCGTGATTAATAGCCTATGTTTATATTTTTCTGTTATCTATTGCTGATTAACATGACTAAAGTGCGCGGCGCTGAATAACGGCTTGATCAAGTTCGGCGAGCAAAGTTTCAGTATCTTGCCAACCGATACATGCATCTGTGATGCTTTGGCCATACGTGCCCGTTTCACCAAGCGCTAAGTCTTGACGGCCTTCAACTAAGTGACTTTCTACCATCACACCAAAAATTTGCTTATTACCCGCACTCATTTGTTGGCAAACGTCACGACAAACTAACATTTGATTTTCAAACTTTTTACTGCTGTTAGCATGACTAAAATCAATCATGATATTGGTGTTTAAACCTGACTTATCAAGTTGTTCGGTAACCGATTTAACACTATCGGCATCAAAGTTTGTGCTTCTACCACCGCGTAAAATGATATGACAATCTTCATTACCTGCCGTTTCAACAATGGCAGAATGGCCATATTTTGTTACCGAAAGGAAATGATGTGAAGCACTAGCAGCGCCAATAGCATCTATAGCAACTTTAATCGTACCATCGGTACCATTTTTAAAGCCAACTGGACATGATAAACCTGACGCTAATTCACGATGAACTTGGCTTTCTGTCGTGCGTGCGCCAATGGCACCCCAACACATAAAATCAGCCATATATTGTGGGGTGATCATATCTAAAAACTCACCGGCGGTAGGTAAGCCCAAGTTATTTAAATCAAGCAGTAACTTACGGCCAATACGTAAACCATCGTTCAGTTGGAAGCTATTGTCCATATAAGGGTCGTTAATAAGTCCTTTCCAGCCGACAGTAGTTCTTGGCTTTTCAAAGTAAACGCGCATAACAATTTCTAGCGTGTCTTGATATTTTTCACGCAATTTAACTAAGCGCTCACCATATTCCAAGGCCGCTTTGGGATCATGTATCGAACATGGTCCGATAACCACGAGTAAACGATCATCTTGGTTATTAAAAATGTCACTTATGGCTTTTCTGCCAGAAAAAACCGACTTTGTTGCTTGTTCTGATGAAGGAAATCGCTCAAGTAATGCGATAGGGGGTAAAAGTTCTTTGATATTTTTAATACGAACGTCGTCGGTTTGCTCAAACATATTTTTTCTCTTTATACTGCGAATAATTGCTACTCAATATTTACGTCTAGACACCTAGATGATTAGCCTCTTGGCTAATTTATCAGTGTTATCACGCTAATAGCAACATAAAATACGAAAAAGACGGTATAATAAAATCATCTTACATCAGAGCAAGATAAATACGCTTATTGTAGAAAACTCTGGTCGTATTTTTCATCAAACACATTCATCTAGGTTGCCAATAACTATGACGCATTCTCAGCTACCATTAATTGATTTACACCGACATTTAGACGGTAATATTCGCCCTAAAACTATTTGGGCATTAGCACAACAACATCACATCGTTTTGCCTGAAACTGACTTTGAAGCCTTTATTCCACATGTGCAAGTACAAGGCAGTGAAAACGATTTATTAGCTTTTCTCAGTAAACTTGATTGGGGCGTTGCTGTCCTTAAAACCTTAGATGACTGTAAGCGCATAGCGTTTGAAAACGTTGAAGATGCCTTTAACGCGGGTATTCATTATGCAGAATTGCGTTTTTCACCCTATTACATGGCCATGAATAATAATCTTGTGGTTGCTGATGTTGTTGCAGCGGTTATTGATGGCGTTAACGCAGCATGTAAGGTATACGACGTAAAAATTAACCTTATTGGCATTTTAAGTCGCACCTTTGGTGTAGAAAAGTGCCAAGCAGAGTTAGACGCCCTGCTTACTCATAAGCAACATTTAATTGCGGTTGATTTAGCCGGAGATGAATACAACTTTCCAGGTGAAATGTTTGTTGATCATTTTAATCAAGTACAAAAAGCACAATTAAATGCCACTATCCATGCGGGTGAAGCAGCCGGGCCTGAGAGTATTTGGCAAGCAATAAACCAATTGCATGCTAAGCGCATTGGTCATGGTGTTGCGTGTCATCGCGACGAGAAGCTTATGGATTATATGGTAAAACATGATATTGCCATTGAGTCTTGTTTAACTTCAAACTATCAAACCGGTACCATTAAAGATTTAAGTCAACATCCCATTAAAGACTTTTTAGCCCGTGGATTATTGGTTTGTTTAAATACTGACGACCCTGCGGTACAAGGTATTGAGCTAAAAAATGAATATGAACTTGCTCGTAATACCCTAGGTTTTGATGATAACGATATCAAACAGCTGCAAGAAAACTCGCTGAAAGCGAGCTTTTTATCAGACAGTGAGAAATCAGCGTTAAAGCAAAAAGTGTTGAATAATAACTCAAATTCATTGTTGTAATTGTTGATCTTAAGTTAAAATAATTAATTAACAATCAACTAGGAGAACACGTGTACGAAGTTATTATCGCGACAATAACAGGTATTGTTGTGGGCTTGATATTTTCATTACTGAAATTACCCATACCTGCACCCCCTGTTTTATCGGGTATTGCCGGAATTTTCGGCATTTATTTAGGCGGCATCGGTTATCACTGGATCATCGAGCGCTTTTTCAGTTAGAATTCCACTTTAAATATTTAAAAGACATATCAGTAAAACATCCTTGATAGCGGCTGAATTGATACCATATATCAGCAATGGCTAAAAACTTACTGTGATTGAAACACCACTAACAAAGGTTAACTCTCATGGCAACAGCACATATAGAAGCAAACGCAGGTGATTTCGCTAAAACGGTACTTATGCCGGGCGACCCACTACGCGCAAAATATATAGCAGAAAATTTTCTTGATGATGCAAAATGTGTCACCCGTGTACGCAACATGTTTGGCTACACGGGTACTTATAAAGGCAAACCCGTTTCAGTGATGGGCTCAGGAATGGGTATACCATCTATTTCAATCTACGCGACAGAATTGTATAAAGACTATGGCGTTGAAAGTATTATTCGCATTGGCTCTTGTGGTGCAGTTCGTGATGATATAAAACTACGCGACATCATTGTTGGTATGGCCGCAAGCACAGACTCAAATGTTAATCGTTCACGTTTAAATGGTTGTGATTTCGCCGTTACCGCTGACTTTGAGTTATTACATAACGTGGTAAAAACAGCGGAAAAAACTGGTAAAAAAATTCGGGTAGGTAATATTTTTACCTCTGATTTATTTTACACACCGAACCCAGAAATGTTTGCCTTAATGGAAAAGTACGGTATTTTAGCTGTTGAAATGGAAGCTGCAGGTTTATACGGTGTTGCTGCTGAGTATGGTAAAAAAGCACTGACGGTATTAACCGTGAGCGATCATATTAAAACTGGTGAGCAAACCACAGCTGATGAACGTGAAACAACTTTCAAAGATATGATGGAATTGACCCTAGATAGCTTGTTGTAAAGATTAAGCTAGACAGTAAAAAGCCAGTCAATAGACTGGCTTTTTACTGTCACCTTTAGCACTATATTATCTAATCTTAATTATTTCACTGCTCGTGCATAATTATCAATAATTACAACTTAATCCTGCCTTTATTAAGCTCTAATGTGTGCTGACCTATACCTTTAACATGGCTTAAATCATCAAGAGATTTAAATTCACCCTTTAACTCTCGATAAGCGATGATTGCTTTTGCTCGCTTTTCTCCCACACCTTTTAATAAAGCTAAAGTTTCAATATCCGCTTTATTAATATCAATAACTTGTATTTCTTGAGATGAAATTACGGCTGGCGTTTCGTTGATGCCTTCCGCTTGAAGTGACAATGACATTACCGTAAATAAGATAACAAGAGAATAACAGATATGCTTTTTCATAAGACCTTCCTTCTAATAAAATGAATTTCCATATAAATGAATTATCATAAATAATAATTCACCTTATTAGGTTTAGAAGTCTTATCGTTATTTGTCAAATAGATAGGGTGATAAATACAAGTTAATAGTTAAAACTAACTAATTGATTGGTTAATTTCTTGTAATACAGCCTGTGGATTTTCAGCTTGAGTGATCGGACGACCAATCACTAAATAGTCTACGCCAACATCTATTGCTTGTTGAGGTGTCATAATACGTTTTTGATCATCGGCATTGCTCCCTGCTGGGCGTATACCTGGTGTGACTAGTTTAAAGTCTTTACCTAATAATTGCTTTAGTGATTCGGCTTCCATTGCTGAACAAACAACACCGTCTAAACCGGCTTTTTTAGTTAACGACGCTAGATCCAGTACATGTTCAGCCGGTGACTTAGTAATACCTATTCCAGCAAGATCTTCTGGCCCCATACTGGTTAAAACCGTAACCGCAATCAATAAAGGTGCCTTATCTCCATAGGGCAATAAAGCCGCTTTGGCTTTTTCCATCATTTTAAGACCACCAGAAGCGTGTACATTAACCATCCAAACCCCTAAATCAGCAGCGGCTACAACTGCTTTCGCAACAGTATTAGGGATATCATGAAATTTTAAATCAAGAAACACGTCAAAATCACGCTGAACAAGTTCTTTAACAAAATCAGGGCCAAAATGAGTAAACATTTCTTTGCCTACTTTTAATCGACAATCACTCGGCTGAATTTTATCTACAAAAGATAATGCCTCATCTTTGTTATCAAAATCTAACGCCACAACGACTTTTGCATCTCTCATGCTGTTTTCCTTACTAGGTAAATATTGTTATATAATTATGTTTTGGCATTTGCATCAGCAAGTCAAAAAATTTTAGGCTTGATCTGCTAACACTGTAAAATTGGAGCACTAGAGTGTGGCGTTACTCGCCATCTAAACCCCGTATAGGTTTAAGTTGCTCCCAATCATGGCATGAAGGACATGACCAATAATGGGTGCTAGAATTAAAACCACAACTTCTGCAACTATAGCGGTGCTTAACATTCAGATAGGCTGAAACAAGCTCACGGATCACTTCAAGATTTTCAGAGGTATTTTCAGACTCGCCGTCATTCATTTGCATTTTCACAAAATACTTAAAACCACGGATAGTAGGTCGGCGATTTAATGCTGTTAAGATAAATTTTTTCGCCTGATTAACACCCTTAACTTGCTCTATATGTGATAAATATTTGATAAGCGCTGATGTGGCACCCGTTTCTTCATAAACCTTTCTGATAAATTGGAAAAACTCTTCTTCAGCATCAAGTGCTTGATAACAAATAAACATTTTATCTATTACATCGGGAAAAAATTCTTTATCTTGCTCATAAATAGCCTTATAACATTGGCAGGCTTCATTATATTGCTGATGATTTTCATATATTTGTGCCATCAACCAATTTGCTCGAGATGAATTAGGATCATGACTTAATGCATTATCTAATAGCTCAATGACTTCAATAAATTCATCTTTTTCTAATGCCAAAGTAGCAAGTTCACAATAGAAATTAGCTAAGGTATGTAAGAGTTTTGTGTCACGAGTTTTTGCGATGGCTTTTTTAAGCGCAATACCTTGTTGCCAATCTTTTGTTGATTGATAAATCTTCATTAAGGAGCTTAGCGATTTCAAACCATAAATTTTTGATTTTAGTAACTTATGAAACATCGCTTCAGCGCGATCATATAATCCGGCGCTAAGAAAGTCTTTTGCTAATTCAAATACCGCTTGCTGTTTAGCACTATTAGGTAAGTGTTTTTGGCGCACTAAATGCTCATGCACTTTCAGTGCTCTATCAAGCTCACCGCGACGTCTAAATAAATTTGCCATGGCAAAGTGAGCTTCTACGGTATCATCTTCAACTTTTAACGCTTCAAGTAGATAATCAATCGCTTTATCTTGTTGATTCGAAAATAAATAATTTAATCCAGTAGAATATTTAATTGAAAGTTCTTGTGTAGCTGAATGGTCGTTTTGTTTAACGCTATTGCGTCCCATAAACCAACCATAGCCCATAGCAACCGGTAACAATAAGAATAATAATCCTAGCATACTAAGACTTCTTCTCCGTATTCAGTTGATTATTTTTGCTGGTCTTTATCATGCCAAGCAGCTTCCAAAACAAAGCAAATAATAATCCTAACACAAAACCTATTGAGGTAAATAAACTGACCGCTGCAGCAACTGAAAGATTAGTTTTTGCAATCAAATAATTTAAGGTCAGTACTTGATCATTTTGACTACCAAAAACAAATGCAATGGCAAGTAAGATAAGAAAAAGAATAACAGTAATATAAAGGCGCATAATAGTTCGTCCAAAACAACACAAAAAAAAGGCATGCTGATAGCATGCCGTTTAGTCATAAATTCTGCAATTACGCGATTGAAAGATTTACTCTTTCACGTAATTCTTTACCAGGTTTAAAATGTGGAACATATTTTCCGTCAAGCTCGACAGACTCGCCAGTTTTTGGGTTCCGTCCCACACGAGGAGCGCGATAATGCAACGAAAAGCTGCCAAAACCTCTAATTTCAATACGCTCACCTTTTGACAAAGTGTGCGCCATCATTTCAAGAATTTCTTTAATAGCTTGTTCTACATCTTTCGCAGCTAAATGATTTAATTTATCTGCTAATCTTTCAATGAGTTCTGACTTGGTCATGTGACCTCCAGTGTTCACTATAGCTTCGCGCCATCGGATTTAAACAATAAAGAAGAACTACTTTAATGTAGTTCTTCTTCTCTTGGTATAGCTAGGAATTATATCTTAGCGTTTTTAAACGCTTCAGCCATTGCACTAAGACCAGATTCTTCTTCTGGTGCTTGGTTCAATGTATCCATAGCTTCACGCTCGTCTGCTTGATCTTTAGCTTTGATTGATAAGCTGATAGTGCGGTTCTTACGATCAACACCAACAAACTTAGTTTCAACGCTGTCATCTACAGATAATTCAGTAGTCGCATCTTCGATACGTTCACGTGAAATATCAGCAACACGAAGGTAACCTTCAACGCCTTCGGCTAATTCAATTTTAGCGCCTTTAGCGTCTACTTCAATAACCTTACCTGTAACAATAGCACCTTTTTTGTTATCTGCAAGATATTGATTAAACGGGTCATCTTCAGTTTGTTTAACACCTAAAGAGATGCGTTCACGTTCTGGATCAACCTGTAATACTACCGCTGAAATCTCATCACCTTTCTTGTATTCACGAACAGCTTCTTCACCGCCAGCCCATGAAATATCAGATAAGTGAACAAGACCATCAATGCCGCCGTCAAGACCAATAAAGATACCAAAGTCAGTAATTGACTTGATCTTACCTGATACTTTGTCGCCTTTGTTGAAGTTCTTAGCAAACTCTTCCCAAGGGTTCGGGATACATTGTTTAAGGCCAAGAGAAATACGACGACGTTCTTCGTCAATTTCAAGCACCATAACTTCAACTGTATCACCTAAGTTAACAACTTTAGATGGGTGGATGTTTTTGTTAGTCCAATCCATTTCAGAAACGTGAACTAGACCTTCAACGCCTTCTTGAATCTCAACAAAACAACCGTAGTCAGTTAAGTTAGTTACGCGACCTGTAAGCTTAGCGCCTTCAGGGTAACGCTTAGCGATAGCAACCCATGGATCTTCGCCTAACTGCTTCATACCTAGAGATACACGAGTACGCTCACGATCGAATTTCAATACTTTAACTTGAATTTCATCACCAACATTTACGATTTCACTTGGGTGCTTAACACGTTTCCAAGCCATATCTGTGATGTGAAGTAGGCCGTCAATGCCGCCTAGGTCTACGAATGCACCGTAGTCAGTAAGATTCTTAACAATACCTTTAACTTCAATGCCTTCAGCAAGAGAAGCTAATAGTTCATCACGTTCAACACTGCTTTCTGATTCGATAACAGCACGACGAGATACAACTACGTTATTACGCTTTTGATCAAGCTTAATAACTTTAAATTCTAAATCTTTACCTTCAAGATGAGTAGTGTCACGAATAGGACGTACGTCTACTAGTGAACCAGGTAAGAAAGCACGGATATTGCTAACTTCAACTGTGAAACCACCTTTAACTTTACCGTTGATAACACCGATAATAGTTTCTTTTTCTTCATATGCTTTTTCAAGCACTTGCCATGCTTCATGACGTTTAGCGTCATCACGAGAAAGAATAGTCTCACCGAAACCATCATCTGTAGCTTTAAGCGATACATCAACTTCATCACCAACAGAGACTTCTACTTCGCCTGTAAGGCTTTTGAATTGGTCGATTGAAATAACAGATTCAGATTTTAAGCCAGCGTCAACTAAAACGTTGTCTTTTGTGATGGCGACTACAGTCCCTTTGATAATAGAACCAGGACGTGTTTCGATCGTTTTTAAGCTTTCTTCAAATAGTTGTGCAAAATTTTCAGTCATAACTTGTATATAAACTCAGTTATTAATCCAGTCAACGTCATTGTTTCATGGGGTAATTAAATAGTTGCCCAGTGCATCCTTACAGTAGGCGATAGGTTAATGTTCAGTTTGCATTAATCTTTCATTGCTAAATGAGAGGATTTTACTAACCACCTCTTCAATAGAAAGTTCAGTAGAATCAATAATTAACGCACCTTCTGCAGCAACAAGCGGCGCCACCTTGCGGTTTTGATCTCGCTCGTCTCTCAGACGTATGTCATCCAAAAGGCGCGTTATTTTAACATCAAAGCCCTTTTCTTTCAACTGATTAAATCTTCTTTGCGCCCTTTCTTCAGCGCTGGCAGTCAAAAAAACTTTAACTGGCGCATCAACAAACACTATAGTGCCCATGTCACGGCCGTCAGCAACTAAACCAGGTCCAACTTTAAAAGCACGCTGGCGTCGCAGTAAAGCTTCACGTACGCGAGGAAACGCAGCAACTTTCGATGCTAGAGCGCCTATTTCTTCGGTACGAATGGCGTTAGATACATCTTCGCCTTCCAAAATGACTTTACCTTCACCTTCATTACAGGTTTGAAACTGTACATCAAGATTCGCTGCTACAGGTAATAAGGACTGCTCGTCTTCTACGCTAATATTATGGTGCTGAGCTGCTACGGCCAATACACGATAAATGGCGCCACTATCTAATAAGTGCCAACCTAGTTGCTCAGCGAGAATACGCGCAACGGTACCTTTACCCGCACCACTTGGTCCATCAATTGTAATTACAGGGATTTGTTGGTTCATTCAATTCTTCCTAGCTGACTTTTTTCTAACACAATAAGGTGTTAGTTACTTGGGATTAACGTCAATCCTACTTGGTTTGCTAATGCAACAAAATTTGGAAACGAGGTCGCCACATTGTCACACTCTAAAATTGTTATTTCACCTGTAGCTCTTAGAGAGCTAATAGCAAATGACATAGCAATACGATGATCGTCATGACTTTCAACCGTACCTGAAGTTAGCTGGCCACCAGTAATATCGATACCATCAGGGTAAACGGTACAATCAATACCTAGCTCAACTAAGCCATCTGCCATTGCTTGAATACGGTCACTTTCTTTAACACGTAATTCTTCAGCACCTCTTAATCGTGTCATACCCGTTGCACATGCCGCAGCAATAAATATTGCTGGAAATTCATCTATAGCAAGTGGAACATCACGTTCATCAATATCGATACCTTTAAGCGGCGAAGATGATACCACAAGATCGGCAACAGGTTCACCTCCCGCTAACCGTTCATTTGTAACAAGTATTTCTCCATTCATTTGCTGTAAAATATTAATGGCACCTATGCGTGTGGGATTCATCCCAACATTACGAATAGTTATTTTTCCTTCTTTGGCAATTAAGCCCGCGACCATAAAGAAAGTAGCGGAAGATATGTCGCCCGGCACTTGAATATCACAGGCGGTTAACTTGTGACCACCTTCAATGGATATTTTCTTACCTTGTTCAGTTTCTATCGACTTAACCGGATAACCAAATGCCGTTAGCATGCGTTCTGTATGATCGCGCGTAATGCCAGGCTCAGTCACAGATGTTGTGCCATCTGCGTACATACCAGCCAATAACACACAAGATTTTACTTGTGCACTGGCCATGGGTAATAAATAGTCAATCGCATTAAGTTTTTCATCTGCGGCTAAACCACTACACACAACTGGCGGCGTGCCGTCACTAGCGGCGGTAATATTAGCCCCCATAAGTTGTAAGGGTGTGATCACTCGCCCCATTGGACGTTTGTTTAAAGAATTATCGCCAGCCATACGAGTTTCAAACCGTTGGCCTGCTAAAATACCTGAAAGTAGTCTAATGGATGTGCCTGAGTTACCAATATCTAATAGTCCATCTGGTTTGGTTAAACCATGTAAACCTTTACCCTGAACGGTAACATTGTGTTCGCTATCTGGGCCTTCAATTTCAATGCCCATAGCTTTAAATGTATTCATCGTTGCCAAGCAATCTTGACCCGGTAAAAAACCACTAATATGCGTGGTACCTTCAGCAAGCGCGCCAAACATTATAGAGCGATGAGAACAGGACTTATCACCCGGCACTAAAATATCTCCGCTGACTTTATGACCAGGTTTAGCCGTTATTGTTAAGGTACTATTTTTTTTAATTTCTAGGTTTGACATTATGATTCCAGTTAAATCTTTCCTTTACGGAAACTTCCCGCTTAACCTAGGCCATTGCTTCACTAGGCTGCTATATTCATTATATTATTGCATGTTGACACTTAATGCTGTTGAGCAAAGCTGTCCATAAAATTAATCAATGCTTGCACGCCTTCTATTGGCATAGCGTTATATATACTCGCTCGCATTCCACCAACCATGCGGTGGCCTTTCAGGGCAGTTAAACCCTGAGCTTCAGCTTGTTTTACAAATTCAGCAGATAAGCTGTCATCCGTTAACCAAAAAGGTATATTCATCAAACTTCTATTTTCTGGCACTATTGAGTTTTTGTAAAAACTACTTTGATCAATATATTGATAAAGTAACTGCGCTTTATGGTGATTAATTTCAGCAATGGCACTAACGCCGCCTTTAGCTAATAACCAGTCAAAAACAAGACCCGCTAAATACCAAGCATAAGTGGGTGGTGTGTTATACATTGAGCCATTTTTAGCCTGTATTTCATAGTTCAAAATTGATGGGGTGTCTAAATGCGCCTTACCCAATAAATCTTCACGTACGATAACTATAGTTAAACCCGACGGGCCAATATTTTTTTGCGCGCCGGCATAAATCAAGCCAAATTTGCTGACGTCAAATTCACGTGACAAAATAGTTGACGACATATCAGCAACCAAGGGGATATTACCGGTATTTGGCACCTCGAAAATCTCGATGCCGTCTACTGTTTCATTGGGGCAATAATGCACATAGGCGGCATCTGGGCTAATGGGCCATTCGCTACTGGGTTTAATACGTTGAACGCCATCAATATGTTCTATGGCATTGAACACATTAATATTACCGTAATGACTGGCTTCTTCTGCCGCTAATTTAGACCAAGAGCCACTGACGATATAATCTGCTTTTTTAGTCTCACCCAACAAGTTTAAGGCAACAGCAGAAAACTGACCACGACCTCCACCATGACAAAAAAGCACTTTATAATTTTCAGGAATAGCCATCAGCTTACGCAAATTTGCTTCAGCTTGTCCTGCAACAACAAGAAACTCTTTACTTCTATGGCTCAGTTCCATCACAGAGCTACCGGTATCGGCAAAATTTAAAAATTCACTCTGCGCTTTATTCATTACATCGACAGGTAACATCGCAGGACCTGCGCAAAAATTGTAAACACTAGACATTTAACACTACACCCTTATTTATTAAACTTATTAAATTAGTATTGGCCTGACATTGGGTCATCAATAGCAAGTTATTCTATTATCTCACGATATTATACCAGTTCCATCAAATTTGTGATCTTGTTGTGCGCAGGAAAACAAATCAAGGCACAGGTTTATTGTTCCAAACTAAACCTAAGTACTCACCTTTATATGAACAACACAGCCTTGGGCTATTGTAACGAGCACAAGTGGTCAATAACTTAATGGCATGGGTATTTTATCCAATTAGTTATCTATTCATTTTTAATGATGAAAATGAATAGATAACTGGCTTAATTAATCAAATTGGTATGATAACCACTGTAAAAATTCACATGAAATTTAACCGCTACTAGCATACCTGTTTGGTACGTAGCATCAATTCAAAAATAGAATTTGATATAACCATTATCAAGCTAATTAAATGGCTAAATTTTACGCATAAAAAAAGGCGGTTATAACCGCCTTTTTATAAATTAACGACAGTTACTCTGGCGTATCGTCATTATTGAGTGTTGGCTCATCGCCTTCACTTTCGCTCTCTATATCAATATCAGTTTCAGGCGCGTTTACTTGCTCACCCTCTATGACTTGAATTGGCACTAGCTCGCCATCCTCGTTTTCTTCAAATACTTCAACTTCTGCTATTTCATCAATACGTTGTAAGGCAACAACATGCTCACCTTCCATGGTACGAATGATACGAACACCTTGAGTATTACGACCAATAACACTAACTTCACTAACACGAGTACGCACTAGGGTACCATTATCTGTGATCAGCATGATTTCGTCTTGTTCTTCAACTTGCACCGCGCCAACAACAGGGCCGTTGCGTTCGCTGACTTTAATTGAAACAACACCTTTAGTTGCACGACTCTTCGCAGGATACTCATCTAATGCCGTACGCTTACCGTAGCCATTTTCAGTAATGGTCATGATTGGACCATCATTGGTAGGTACAATTAAAGAAACGACTTTTTGTTCACCCTCTAACTTGATACCACGAACACCAGTACCTGTACGACCAATAGGTTTTAATGCCCATTGCTCTAGACCTGTTTCAGGATCAATTTTTATTTCGCCTGTTTCACTGTCACGTCTTTTTTCATTAAAACGAACCACTTTACCAGCGTCAGAAAACAACATAATGTCGTTAGTTCCGTCAGTAATAGCAACACCAATGAGAGTATCATCATCACGTAAATTCAGCGCAATAATACCATTAGCACGTTGATTTTTATAAGCGGTCAAAGCGGTTTTCTTCACCGTACCTGACGCTGTTGCCATAATGATGTATTTATCTTCTTCGTATTCGCGTACAGGTAAAATAGCCGTAATACGTTCACCTTTATCAAGCGGTAAAATATTAACGATTGGACGACCACGAGCGGTACGACTTGCTAATGGCAACTGGTATACTTTTAACCAATAAAGTTTACCGCGGTCAGAGAAACATAAAATGGTGTCATGTGTGTTGGCAATCAGTAAACGTTCAATGAAGTCTTCTTCTTTCATTTTCGTTGCTGCTTTACCTTTACCGCCGCGACGTTGCGCTTGATAATCACTTAATATTTGATACTTAACATAACCTTCATGAGAAAGCGTTACCACCACATCTTCTTCGGTGATCAAATCTTCCATAGATAAGTCATGTGAGGCATTCGTAATTTCAGTGCGACGTTCATCACCAAATTCATCACGAATCGCTTCAAGCTCTTCACGAATAACTTCCATTAAGCGAGAAGGTGTTGCCAAGATATAAAGTAATTCAGCAATTACATCCAATAATACCTTATATTCACTTAAAATTTTCTCGTGTTCTAAGCCCGTTAACTTATGTAAACGTAAGTCAAGTATCGCCTGTGCTTGTGGTGGCGTTAAAAAATATTGTCCATCACGAATACCAAACTCTTCTTCAACCCACTCAGGACGTGCAGCGTCATCACCGGCAGCAGCTAACATGTCAGCCACAAGACCTAAGTCCCAGCCACAAGCTAATAATTGCTCTTTTGCTTCGCCTGGTGTTGGTGATTTTTTAATTAATGCGATAATCGGGTCGATGTTAGAAAGTGCAATCGACAAACCTTCCAATAAATGTGCGCGTTCTCGTGCTTTGCGCAATTCAAAGATAGTTCGGCGTGTTACCACTTCACGACGGTGTAAAACAAAGGCATCAATCATTTCACGCAGGTTAAATAGTTTAGGTTGACCGTTGGTCAATGCCACCATATTTAAACCAAATGAAACTTGCATTTGAGTAAGCTTATATAAGTTATTTAAGATAACTTCGCCCACTTCACCACGTTTCACTTCTATTACCATACGCATGCCGTCTTTATCAGACTCATCACGTAAAGCAGAAATACCTTCTAAACGTTTTTCTTTCACCAAGTCGGCCATTTTTTCAATCAAACGGGCCTTGTTAACTTGGTAAGGTAATTCGTAGACAACAATGGTTTCTTTACCCGACTTTTCATCAACTTCGATTCTAGCTCGAGCACGAATTTTAATTTTACCACGGCCGGTAAGATAAGCTTCTTGAATGCCCGCTCGACCACTGATAATACCCGCTGTTGGAAAGTCTGGACCGGGAATATATTCTAATAATTCTTCAAAGCTAATATCGTCATTTTCTATAACAGCTAAACAACCATTAATAACTTCAGTTAAGTTATGAGGAGGAATATTAGTTGCCATACCTACTGCGATACCTGAGGTACCATTGACCAGTAGGTTAGGAATGCGCGTTGGCATTACCGCTGGTATCATTTCTGTGCCATCGTAGTTGGCAACGTAATCAACAGTTTCCTTGTCTAAATCAGCCAAAATAGAATGAGCGATTTTCGACATTCTAATTTCGGTATAACGCATAGCCGCTGCTGAATCACCATCAACAGAACCAAAGTTACCTTGGCCATCAACAAGCATGTAGCGTAATGAAAATGACTGCGCCATTCGAACAATAGTGTCATAAACAGCAGTATCACCATGTGGATGATACTTACCGATAACATCACCAACAACACGTGCTGATTTTTTATACGGCTTGTTAAAGTCGTTACCCAACACGTTCATCGCAAAAAGTACGCGACGATGCACTGGCTTTAAGCCATCACGTACATCTGGTAATGCACGACCTACGATTACACTCATCGCGTAATCTAAATAGGAGCTTTTTAGCTCGTCCTCAATATTGACAGGAGCAATATTATTCGCCAAATCGGTCATAAATTGATGGTATCCCTTAACGTAAATCTAATTCAGAAAATTTCGAAATTATTATATTTATAATTAACACAGCATACTAGCATAAATATTTGTCATGCCCTACCGCTTTGTATGGCTTAATCTTGCCGTTAAAAAGGTAAAGTTTCAAGTAAATGCTCGATATTAACCACAACAATAATATGGATTTGATTTTAGAGGTATTTATCAGCTAAATTCAAGCGCCTATACCTAAAAATATTAGCGCTTATTAGGGTGTTAAACATATCTCATATTCAAGCACTTATTTTACCATCATTGTCATCGATATACCTACGACCTGATTGAGAAAAAACAAAGCAATGTGCTACTAGCAATTAGATTACAAATAAAAAAATCACCTTTTTTGCTGTCGATTTAAGGTCAATCAACTTTCACACTAGGCTTGCAGTAATTATTGCTTTAGAATCGACGATATTAAAAGACCAACAACGATGGTAGTTATGTCTAATCCTTTAAACGTTAATCCAGACGAAATCGCTAAATTTGAACAAGTTGCTAGCCAATGGTGGGAACTTGATGGTGATTTTAAGCCTCTACACCAAATTAATCCTTTGCGACGACAGTTTATTTGCCAGCATGTCGGCGATATTTCTGCAAAAAAAATAATTGATGTCGGTTGTGGTGGTGGTATTTTAGCAGAAAGCCTTGCACAACTTGGTGCAGATGTTACTGGCATTGATATGGGACAAGCGCCCTTAAATGTTGCCAAGCTGCATGCTTTAGAAGCCGGTGTTAGTGTCGACTATCAAAAAATAACCGCCGAAGAAAAAGCACAACAGCCACAACACTACGATGTGGTTACTTGCATGGAAATGCTCGAACATGTGCCTGATCCCGAATCTATTATAAAGGCCTGTGCACAAATGGTTAAACCCGGTGGCTTTGTTTTTTTCTCTACCCTGAATAAGTCATTAAAAGCCTATTTATTGGCGATAGTCGCAGCAGAGAAGATTTTGAAGCTTGTGCCTAATGGCACTCATGACCACAAGAGTTTTATTCGCCCATCAACATTAATAGCATGGGCTGAGTCGTATGAGCTGAAATGCATCGATGCCGCCGGTATTCACTATAATCCGTTGACTGAAAATCATAAGTTAAACTCATCACTTGATGTCAACTATATTCTTTGCTGTCAACGCGTTTAACTGTGCTAGCTTAACGCTGAAACTGCCGTTTAAAATAGCATGGGTGCAAATTAACGCGTTAATAAAATTTTATTCTCGCCGCTACCCCGCAGATAAAAATAATTATAACGAAATAGAGCGATATTATGTCAACTCCCCATCATTCCACTGTGCAACTTGCAAGTGTACTTTTTGATTTAGACGGCACACTGTTAGATACCGCTGATGATTTAGGCGCGGCATTAAATCATGTTTTAAGCCATTACAATAAGCCAACTGTCGCCGCAAAAGATTATCGCCCTATTGCTTCAGACGGGGCTTTAGGATTACTAAACCTAGGTTTTGGCTCAGCCATTAAACAATATGACTATGAAATTTTACGTCAACAATTTCTCAATTACTATCAAGAAAATATTGCTGAGCATACCTGCCTGTATCCGGGCGTTGCTCAATTACTGAAAAAATTAGAAACCAACAATATACCTTGGGGTATTATCACCAATAAACCTGAGGGCTTAACAAAACTGCTTTTACCTTATTACCCTGAGTTGGCAAACTGTGCTGTTATGGTCGGGGGTGACACCTTAACTAAACGAAAGCCTGATCCTGAGCCAATATTACACGCTTGTCAGCAAATTAATGTTGATAATAAGCAGTGTTTTTATGTTGGCGATGCTCTACGTGATATCCAAGCCGGTAATAGCGCCGAAATGACTACGTTCGTGGCTAAATGGGGATATATTCTTAGCAACGAAAATTGTCAAACTTGGCAAGCAGATCATATCATCGCTACACCATTAGACCTACTCAGCTTTATTAACTGATACTGAATTATTGACCGATACTGAATGATAAGCTGCACTACTTTGTTAGTTTCAGAGCAGCTTTACTTTGCTGATGACATTAAGCGATTAACTCGTTTTACTGACAGTAAATCTAGCCTAATACCAAATGAGTATAAATATTAAAAACAGCACGATTTCGTGGCTAACCCCTCCTCCTTATTCACTAGCGTTTTAATTAATAGCATCAAAATATCATCTATTAGCGTTGATAAAATAATCATTCGTCAATTAATGCGCCCAAGAATCAATCAAAAATATAAGCCATTGAATATTAAGGTTTATATTTTTAATATTCTCTTTAGTCATATAAACTCTAAAAAATAACTTAAAATAATTTAGGGCTAAAAAAAAATTAAAATAACCGTTGCGTTTTAGAAAAATCAAAATTGAAAAGAGCTACTAAGTTAGTTGTTACTAACAGAACTTTCACTGTCAAAAAAGCAACCAATATTCGACAACTTTTATTCTTGCAATATCACACAAACCGCACTATCTTGTGATTAGTTTCTTAAAAACCCCAAGATATAGTGCATTTTTCATTCAAAGGTATTTTGAATGAAATACAATTTACCCTGTGTAAATATCATCTTGAGGCAATTAACATTATATCCATCTATTTTGGGTATTTATAACAACAAACAGATTTACAGGTACTGCATGACTAACAAACTTTTTGTCACAAAACGCAATGGTTCAAAAGAACTCATAGACTTAGAAAAAATCCATAAAGTAATTGCTTGGGCTGCTGAAGACCTAGACAATGTCTCGGTCTCTCAAGTTGAACTGAAGTCTCATATTCAGTTCTATGATGGTATTAAAACGTCTGATATTCATGAAACTATTATTAAAGCAGCGGCTGATTTGATCTCAGAAGAAACACCTGATTATCAATATTTATCAGCGCGCTTAGCTATATTCCATTTGCGCAAAAAAGCATACGGTCAGTTTGAGCCACCTCAGCTTTACCCACATGTCGTACAACTAGTAGAGGCAGGTAAATACGATCAGCATTTATTAATTGATTACACTGCTGACGAATTTGAACAGTTAGAAAGCTTTATGGACCACGGCCGTGATTTAAATTTCAGTTACGCAGCAGTAAAGCAGTTAGAAGGTAAATACCTAGTACAGAATCGTGTCACCGGTGAAATTTATGAAAGTGCACAATTTCTTTATATTTTAGTCGCAGCTTGTTTGTTCGCTAAATACCCGAAAGAAACGCGCTTAGATTATGTTAAAGGTTTTTATGATGCTATCTCTACCTTTAAAATTTCGTTGCCAACACCTATTATGGCCGGTGTACGTACCCCAACTCGTCAATTCTCATCATGTGTATTGATTGAGTGTGGCGATAGTTTAGATTCAATCAATGCCACCTCAAGTTCCATTGTTAAGTATGTTTCTCAACGTGCTGGTATTGGTATCAATGCTGGTCGTATTCGCGCATTAGGCAGCACTATTCGCAATGGCGAAGCATTTCATACCGGTTGTATTCCATTTTATAAGCACTTTCAAACCGCTGTGAAAAGTTGTTCACAAGGTGGTGTTCGTGGTGGTGCAGCGACCCTGTTCTATCCACTTTGGCATTTAGAAGTTGAAAGTTTACTCGTACTTAAAAATAACCGTGGTGTTGAAGAAAACCGCGTTCGTCATCTAGATTACGGCGTACAATTTAATAAATTAATGTACCAACGTTTGATCAAAGGTCAATCTATTACTTTGTTTAGCCCAAGTGATGTACCTGGTTTATACGATGCATTCTTTGAAGATCAAGAAAAATTTGAAGCGCTTTATGTTCAATACGAAGCTGATGATTCAATTCGTAAAAAATGTATTAAAGCGATAGAACTGTTCACTTTATTTGCTCAAGAACGCGCCAGTACAGGTCGTATTTATTTACAAAACGTTGATCACTGTAATACACATTCTCCATTTGACCCCACTGTGGCACCGATTCGTCAAAGTAATTTATGTCTAGAAATTGCCTTACCAACCAAGCCAATGGAAGATGTTAATGATCCCAATGGTGAAATTGCCCTATGTACATTATCAGCGTTTAACTTAGGTGCTATTAAAAGCCTTGACGAATTTGATGGTCTAGCTGACTTAGCCGTACGTGCTTTAGATAGCTTATTAGATTATCAAGATTACCCAGTTCCGGCAGCACATACCGCTACTATGGGGCGTCGTACATTAGGTATAGGTGTGATTAACTACGCTTATTACTTAGCAAAAAATGGGGTTTACTACTCAAACGGTAGTGCCAATAACTTAACTCATCGTACTTTTGAAGCGATTCAATACTACTTGCTAAAAGCGTCAAATCAGTTAGCTATTGAACGAGGTGCTTGCCCTAAATTTAATGAAACGCGTTTATCTCAAGGTATATTACCTATCGATACTTACAAAAAAGAAATCGATAATGTTACCGCTGAACCCTTACATTTAGACTGGGAGTCGTTGCGCGCTAGTATTAAAAAACATGGCGTTAGAAACTCAACCGTATCAGCATTAATGCCGTCAGAAACCTCATCACAAATCTCTAATGCAACTAATGGCATTGAACCGCCTCGTGGTTTAATCAGTATTAAGGCCAGTAAAGATGGTGTTTTAAAGCAAGTTGTACCTGAATATGAAAAATTAAAAGATAATTATGAACTTCTTTGGAACATTCCAAGTAATGAAGGGTATCTACAATTAGTTGGCATTATGCAAAAGTTTATCGATCAAACTATTTCAGCTAATACCAACTACGACCCTTCTCGTTTTGAAGGTGGCAAAGTGCCAATTAAACAAGTATTAAAAGATATTTTAACCGCCTACAAGCTTGGTATTAAGACGATGTATTATCACAACACACGTGATGGTGCTGACGACAACCTAATAGAAGCTGAAGACGATTGTGCCGGCGGCGCATGTAAGATATAAAGCACCAGCAGAGGAGAACACCTAGTTTTCCTCTTTTTTTGCCAATTTATATATCTGGCATAAAAACTAATAAAAATCAGCTTAATTACTATTAAAAGATGAAATATCGCGCCTCAAACGGCGCTATTTCTAGGAGATATAAATGTCGTACACTACGTTTAACCAAACAGCTAACAATGCCTTGTTAGAGCCAATGTTTTTGGGAAACAGTGTTAATATTGCACGATACGATCAACAACGTTTTATGGCGTTTGAAAAACTGATCGAAAAACAATTATCATTTTTTTGGCGTCCAGAAGAAATTGACGTATCAAAAGACCGTGCCGATTGGCAGAGTCTAACTGACTCTGAAAAACATATTTTTATATCTAATTTAAAATATCAAACGTTACTCGATTCAATAACGGCACGTTCAGTTAACACGATATTATTGCCACTAGTTTCATTGCCTGAAGTCGAAACATGGATTGAAACTTGGGCTTTTAGTGAAACTATTCATTCTCGCTCATACACTCACATTTTACGTAATTTATTTACTGACCCTAGTGAAGTGTTTGACGACATCATGGTGAATCCGTCAATTTTGAAGCGTGCTACCAGCATCGCAAAGTATTTTGACTCGGTTATTATCACCACACAATTATTACAGTCGCAAGGCCCAGGTAGTTATCAGGTTGAAGGTAAAACTATCGAGGTTAGCGAACGTAAATTGAAAGAGCGACTATATTTAGCCATTTGTTCGGTCAATGCCTTAGAAGCTATTCGTTTTTATATTAGTTTTGCTTGTTCTTTCGCCTTTGCAGAACGTGAGTTACTTGAAGGTAATGCAAAAATCATTAAACTTATTGCCCGAGACGAAGCACTGCATTTAACCGGTACACAACATATTCTTAATAACTGGATGTCAGGTCGAGACGACCCTGAAATGCAAGAAATTTCTAAAACCTTGCGTGAAGAAGGTAAAGAAATTTTCATGGATGTGGTAGAGCAAGAAAAAGAATGGGCTGATTATCTATTTAAAGACGGCTCAATGATTGGTCTTAACGCTGCTATCTTAAAGCAATACATTGAATATATTAGTAATCAACGTTTAACTGCCATTGGCTTTGATGCACCATTTGATATAAAAAGTAACCCATTACCTTGGATGAATTCCTATTTAGTGAGTGACAATGTACAAGTAGCGCCACAAGAAACTGAAATTTCTAGCTACTTAGTTGGACAAGTTGACTCATCAGTATCAAGTGATGATTTTGACGACTTCGATTTATAATTTATAGTATTGATGGCTTTTAATATTACCGTCGAGGGACGGAAGATAATGTTCCTCGATGAAGACAAAAATATTCTCAATGCGTTAGAAAGAAAAAATATTGACTCACAGTTTCATTGCCGAGATGGCTTTTGTGGTACTTGTCGTTGTTTGTTAAAAAAAGGCACGGTTGAGTACGCTCAATTCCCCTTGGCTTTTATCGGCGACAATGAAATTCTCACTTGCTGTTCAACACCTACCAGCGATATAGAGATAGATATACACGGCTAAGTTTCGCCGCTGTAAGATTAAGATTTTATGATAGTCGAACTTGGCGTTGTGGTATAACAACGCCAAGCTTGATGTTGAACATATTGTTAAATAATTTCTTCAATGTCATCAAAATTAAAATTGATCAAATCAGAAGTTAAATAAAAATTTGGCTTCTTTTCGCTAAACAAAGCCTTGTCTCAGCCAAGCATTGAAAAACCTAATAGACCTAACTACCCAGCTATTTTCTCTCACATCAACACTCTCATCTAAATCGGTCATAATACCCAAACTCCATTGGGCTATATTTACTTAACAACAATAGTGCCGTTATACATTTTCATCTGACAATGAAAGGCATATTCACCTTTTTTCATCGCTGGTAATTGTACTGAAAACGCTTTATTTAACGGTAAATCTGCACTAATTTCTAAATCAGGAAATAGCACAGTGGCCGCACAAGGACTCGCATCTTTGCGAATAAATGTAATGACCAGTGGTTTGTCTTCAAGCAATGAAATATGTGCCGGTTGATAAATTCCGTCTGCAACCACTACCGTTATTTCACTTTTATATTGTTCATCACTCACCTGAGTTGATGGCGCTTTGTATAACCAAAACCACCAAATAATTAACACAATTAACCCTAAGCCCACTAAATTGATTATTAACATATTGCTCTCCTTAACTTAATGATCTTGTGGTTTAAAAAAGCGTAAACGGTTGGCATTGCTGACCACAGTTAATGATGAAAATGCCATGGCAGCGCCGGCAATAACTGGACTCAGTAACAAGCCAAAAAATGGGTATAAAATGCCCGCGGCAAAAGGTATACCCGCCGCGTTGTAGATAAAGGCACCTAAAAGATTTTGTTTGATATTGCGCAGTGTCGCTTTACTCACGGCTATCGCATCCGCAAGGCCATGTAATGAACCTCTCATCAAGGTGATATCTGCGCTTTCTATCGCCACATCGGTTCCGGTACCGATAGCAAATCCAACATTGGCCAATGCCAAGGCGGGGGCGTCATTAATACCGTCACCTGTCATACCAACAATTTCACCTTGAGCTTGAAGCTCTGCCACTTTATCTGATTTTTCTTCTGGTAATACTTCAGCAAATACTTCGGTAATACCCACTTTTTTCGCTACTGCATTAGCTGTCGCTTTGTTGTCACCCGTTAGCATAACGACACGGATACCATTAGCCTGAAGCCTCTTTATCGCTTCAACAGAGTCTTGCTTAATGGGATCAGATACCGCGATAATGGCGGCGAGTTTGTTATCAATCGCTAAATACATAGGTGTTTTAGCTTCATCGGCAAGCTTTTGCGCTTTAGTAACAACCTCATTTAACACGACATTATTTTTCAACATCAACTTCTGATTGCCAAAAAGTAATTGCTGACCATGGTATATTGCTGTTACGCCATGACCTGCAATGGCTTGAAAATCAGTAGTACTTTCAAGTTCAATTTCTTGCTCAATGGCTGAGTCAACAATGGCTTGTGCCAGGGGATGTTCAGAGCCACGCTCTATACTCGCGGCTACGGTTAAAATATATTTTTCTGTGTAGCTTTCATCAGCAACAATAATATCAGTAACTTTTGGCGCACCCTCGGTGATTGTGCCGGTCTTATCGAAAATCATGGTGGTAATTTTTGAAGCGGCTTGCAAGGCTTCACCATTACGTATTAACACCCCTGCCTCAGCGGCTTTACCTACGCCAACCATTACCGACATAGGTGTGGCTAAGCCAAGAGCACAAGGGCAAGCAATGATCAAAACCGTTGTTGCTGAAACTACGGCAAAAGCTAATGTTGGCTCAGGACCAAAGTTAAGCCAGACTAACGCGCTGAAGATGGCAATAATCATCACTACCGGCACAAAATAAGCCGAAATAACGTCAGCTAAACGGCCAATGGGCGGTTTAGAGTTTTGTGCTCTTTTAACCATCTTAATAATTTGTGCTAATGCCGTGTCTTTACCCACTCGCGTTGCTTTAAATAAAATTGAACCGGTTTTATTTAAAGTACCGGCAACGATGGCATCGCCTGTAGCTTTTTCAACTGGCATGGGCTCACCCGTTAACATCGACTCATCGATTGAGCTGCGCCCTTGCGTTACAATGCCATCGACTGGAATTTTTTCTCCTGGCCTTACTCGCACAATGTCATTGAGCAAAACTAGCTCGATAGCGATATCTATTTCTTTCTCGTCACGCACAACACGCGCTGTTTTAGCTTGTAAACCAATTAAGCGTTTTATCGCTTCACTGGTTCTGCCTCGTGCTTTGACTTCAAGCGCTAACCCTAGGTTAATTAAGCCGATAATCATGGCTGTCGCTTCAAAATAAACATGTCGTGCCATCTCTGGTAATGCCATAGGAAAGAAAACAACGACCATGGAATAGATCCAGGCGGTGCCTGTTCCTAGCGCAATTAAGGTATCCATATTAGCGTTGTGATTTACCAATGATTTCCACGCGCCTATATAAAAATGTTTACCTGCAAAGTACATAATGCCAGCGCATAAAACACCAATAAATAACCAAATACCGCGCTCTAGCGATGTTTCAACTGTCATAGGACCACCAAAAACACTGTAAATCATCAGCGGTATACCTAGGCCGAGAGCAATCCAAACCTGCCTTATTAATCCGGTGTAGTATTTTTGATCGGCAAGCTCTTTTTCATCTAATAAGTCATTATCACTACGATCACTGGCACTTTTCGCATTATAACCTATGGTTTCAATCGCTTTTATCAGCACGTTAGGGGCAACTTTCCCAACGATAGAAACTGTGCGCAAAGCAAAGTTCATTTCTGCACTGTCTACGCCATTAATATTTTTTAACGCGGTTTCAATTTTACCCACGCAGCTTGCACAGCCTGCGCCTTCAATAATCAGCTCTTGGGTATTTTGATTGTCCGCACTGCCGGTTAATTTATTCATTATTACCTCCTTGGTCTGTGTTATCTGCACTTTCAATTAGGTGACAGATCATATCTCCAGTGGGTGTATTATCAGGTTTGTCTTGCCAATCGTTAATGGCCTTGCTTAATTTTTCACGTAACAGCAACGCCGCCTGAAACTGCTTTTCAGTTTCAGTAAGATGATGTTCAATTATTTCTCTCACTAATGGGCAGGTGCTATGTCCCTTATCAGCTTCAATTAAAATACTTTTTATTTCGGCCACTGAAAAATTTAATTGCCTGGCACTTAAAATAAATTTAAGTCTATTCTGGGCACTTTTACCATAAATTTTATAGCCATTATTAGGGTTTTTGCGGGCAGTAATAAACGCCATTTTGGTGTAATAACGCACCGTATCAGGTGTTGTGTTTATCGCATTAGCTAATTCAGTTACTGTCATGACATGACTACTCTTTTAAATAAGGCAAAAAATATGTTTTTAATAACATAAACTCACTTTACACCTATGTCTAAGACACAGGTCAAATAAAATATATCTTTGTCAGTTAGATAACCACAATAGTGCTTAATTAAGCGCAACCTTTAACCTTTATGCCGTTTTTAACGTAAGGTAATAGCTTGATTACTATGGCTTTTATCACCCTGGTCAGTTGATTGAAAAATAATCATCCATTCTAGCAGTACCAATAATATATATTTACTTGCTTGTTGTTAATTAGTTCACTTAGTGTGACCAATGGATATGAACGATTTTCCATTTTCCAGCTGCTTTTAAAAGCACCATGGTTTCCATACCTTCATTATTAATATCTTTCCCTTGAAACTGACCCGTCGATTTGCTTCTCGACATAGAATAAGCAATATTACCGATAACTCTGATTTGATGATCTAAGACTTCAGTATTAATTTCTGCCAAATATTTCATATCCGCAAGCATATGATGTTCCGCATATTCATCTGCTGATTTTTCTACACCGCCACCTTCAAAAATCGTCACCTTATTCGCTAATAAGGCTCTAGCTGTTACTCTGTCGCCTGATTTCAGTGCTTGATGAAATTGTGCAATAGTTTTTCCCGCTTCAGTGGCAACTATTGAATTTTTGGCGACAATTTTAGCTGTATTTTTGTCATTGCTATGTGCAAGTAGGTTAAAACTCACTGTTGCTAACAAGAGTAAAGTGACCATTAATATACTGTGAATTACTTTCATATTTTTCTCTTTATAATTATGAGGGCTATCTTTTATTCTATAGCTGTAAGTATTTGATATTGTTCAGGTGTTAAGCTTGGTAGGCGTTTTATAAAAGCCACCATTGCCCAGATGCGCTGATCATCATGAGTTTTACCCCAAGCTGGCATTCCTGAGGCTTTAATGCCGTGCTTAATAACCCAGAAATTATTACGATCGGCTTGCGTGTCATCACCATATTCATCACTATCATCGTTATAATCAGACACCGCTAAATTAGGGGGTGCAGGATATAAGCCTAAGCTCATGTCACTTTCACTTTGTCCGGGCTTTAAATGACAACTAGCGCACATGAACCCATAATCAACACCACCAGATAACAATAGCTCAGGGTCGGTTAAATCTGGCACTTTAATATTTTCAGCCGCTTTTGATATAGCGTTTAATCTCGTTGTTTCCAAAAGCCAGTGGACTAAATCACTGTGAGGTTCATCGGCAGCTACATCGACATTACCCGAGTAAATAATTGTCGCAGTCGTTCCAAGGCCTAACACAATAAGAATCAAGAGCCATTTAAGCATTTTCATCAGCTTTCCTTCGTCAATAAAAATCACTTAGCAGCTGTCTTTGTACTAAGTGATTTTTAAAAGTTAATTAGTAATTATTGTCGTCAGCTTTTTTCTGCTTTTTTTCATCCATCGTTTTCATTTTGCTGTGGTCCATTTTCATATCCATTTTACTATGGTCCATCTTGTTATTTGATTTGTCAGCTTGTTTCATGCACTTGTTCATCATGGCGATAGCGACCGGATCCTTCATATCCATCTTGCTATGATCCATTTTGCTACAATCAGCTTTTTCAGCCTTTTTTGCATGCAAACTGGGATCATGTGCTGTAGCTGTCATTGATAAAGAAATGCTGGGTATTAATACCAAAGCGATTTTACTGATTGTTTTAATTAAGCTTTTTTTCATATTTTACTCCTGGGTTAGTTATTTAATATTTAACGTTTTCTAGATAAATTCATTCAGTGCCATATGATTGCCATCAAGGTTCTGTGTTTTATCACTTATATCTCTAGGCTTTTGACCCAGTAAGCTTTATTGATGATGAGCGCCATAAATAAAACAAGGCCGGCAATACTAGCAAAGTTAATAACACGGCACTCATCATGCCGCCAACCATTGGGGCTGCAATGCGGCTCATCACTTCAGACCCTGTGCCTGTGCCATATAAAATTGGTAATAAACCAAGAATAATCGCTGCTGCCGTCATCATCACCGGACGAACACGCATACCTGCTCCGTGCAGAACGGCTTGTAATACATCTTCTTTTGTCGTCACCATATCTTTTGAGTGATGTTCATCAAGCATGGTTTGATACGCCTGATTTAAATACACCAGCATAATAACGCCAATTTCTACCGCTACCCCTGCCAGCGCAATAAAACCAACGCCAACCGCCACTGAGAAGTTAAAGCCTTCTAAATACATCAACCATATGCTGCCCACCATAGCTAAGGGTAAAGTGCCCATGATCATCGCTACCTCAATCACGTTACGAAAGTTAAGATAAAGTAAAATAACAATAATAAATAAGGTTAATGGCACCACATAAGCCAATTTCGCCTTGGCTCGCTGCATATATTCGTATTGCCCTGCCCAGGTCACCGAGTAGCCGGCAGGCAGTACTAGCTTATCTGTGACGACTTTCTTGGCCGCCTCAACATAAGTGCCAACATCAACACCTTCAATATCAACAAAAGCCCAACCGTTTAAGCGGGCATTTTCAGACTTAATGCCTGGAGGGCCATCTTCGATATAAATATTAGCCACATCGCCTAATGCTATATGTTGACCATTTGGCGTCACAATAGGTAGCAATGATAACTGTTCAGGGGAGTCACGATAGTCTTGTGGATAACGCACATTGACCGGATAACGCTCTAAACGCTCAACGGTGTGAGTCACATTCATGCCACCAACAGCGGTGGCTACTACTTGTTGAATTTCAGCGATATTCAAACCATATCGTGCGGCTTTGGCGCGCTGAATATCAACTTTTATATATCGACCACCCGCAACACGTTCTGAATAAACCGATGTGGTACCAGGTACGTCTTTTAATATCAGCTCTAATTGTTTGCCAATATCCTGAATCGTTAATAAGTCAGGTCCCGCTATTTTTATCCCAACCGGGGTCTTAATGCCTGTTGCTAGCATATCAATGCGGGTTTTAATCGGCATAACCCAAGCATTAGTTACCCCGGGTAGTTGAATTAGCGCATCAAGTTCTTTTTTCAAACTTTCAGTTGTCACCCCTTCACGCCATTGATCATGCGGCTTAAACTGAATAAAGCTCTCTATCATGGTTAATGGCGCGGGATCGGTTGCTGTTTCAGCACGACCTACTTTACCGAATACGGTTTTTACTTCGGGTACCGTTTTAATTAGCTTGTCGGTCTGTTGCAAAAGTTGTCGAGCTTGACCTATCGAAATACCTGGATAAGTGGTGGGCATGTACATCAAATCACCTTCATCAAGCGGTGGTATAAACTCACTACCGATTTTATCCAGTGGATAGATACCAACCGCAAGCACAGCTAATGCAGCCACTAGGGTTATTTTTGGAAAACGTAAAACAGTTTTCAAGGCCGGCATATAGATAAAGGTCAGGAATTTATTCACTGGGTTTTTATGCTCAGGTAGTACTTTACCTCGAATAAAATAGCCCATTAATACCGGTACTAATGTTATCGCCAAGGCCGCAGATGCCGCCATGGCATAAGTTTTGGTAAATGCTAGCGGGGCAAACATACGCCCTTCTTGTGCTTCTAGGGTAAACACTGGCACAAAACTCACGGTAATAATTAATAAACTAAAGAATAATGCTGGCCCTACTTCACTGGCTGATTCAGTCACTATTTGCCAGCGATTTTCTTTCGTTAGTGGGGTTTTTTCCATGTGCTTATGCATGTTTTCTATCATGACGATAGCGCCATCAATCATGGCGCCAATGGCAATAGCAATACCACCTAATGACATAATATTTGCGTTAAGTCCTTGCAAATGCATGATGATAAAGGCGGTTAAAATACCCACAGGTAAACTAATAATCGCCACTAAAGAAGAGCGCACATGGAATAAGAAAATAACGCAAACTAAAGCAACTATGCCAAACTCTTCCAATAACTTAGAGGCCAAATTATCGACTGCTCGTTCTATCAATGCAGACCGGTCATAAACCGGTACTATTTCTACGCCATCAGGTAAGCCTTTTTTAAGCTGTTCAAGCTTTGCTTTTACACGGTTAATCACTTGCTGAGCATTTTCACCAAAGCGCATCACGACAATACCGCCAACCACTTCACCTTCACCATTAAGTTCAGCAACACCTCGGCGCATTTGTGGGCCAGTGCCAATATCTGCAACATCTTTTAACAGTAACGGCGTACCATTTTGGTTGACCCCTAGCGGGATATTTTCAAGATCTTCAACACTTTTTATATAGCCTGTGGTTCTGACCATATACTCGGCTTCAGCCATTTCTACCACTGAAGCCCCTATCTCCTGATTACCTTGTTTAATCGCGGTTTGAATAAGTGACAGCGGTATACCAAAGGCGCGTAATTTATCAGGACTGACCTGGACTTGATATTGCTTAACCATGCCGCCAAGCGCAGAAACTTCTGATACCCCAGGCACGGTTTGTAATTCAAACTTTAAAAACCAATCTTGTATACTGCGTAATTGACTTAAATCATGTTGGCCTGTTTTATCGGTAAGTGCATACAAGTATACCCAGCCAACGCCTGTTGCATCCGGACCCAATTGAGGCCGTGCATCGCTAGGTAGATCGGGAGCAACTTGACTTAAATACTCAAGTACCCGTGAACGTGCCCAATAAAGGTCGGTATCTTCATCGAAAATAACGTAAACATATGAATCACCAAAAAATGAGTAACCTCGCACGGTAACCGCACCCGGCACTGACAACATAGCGGTAGTCATGGGGTAGGTAACCTGATCTTCAACCACTTGTGGTGCTTGGCCAGGGTAGCTTGTTTTTATGATGACTTGCACATCAGATAAATCAGGCAGTGCATCAATCGGGGTTTTACTGACAGAATATAATCCAACGGCCACCAGTAATAATGTTGCTAGCAAGACTAAAAATCGATTACCAATAGACCAGCGAATAATAGCAGTGATCATTATTATGCTCCTTTGTCGTTAGCAGCATTTTTCATTACAGCATCAGGTTTAGGCATTGTCATCGCACTGACAATAATAAAATTACCCTGGCGTATTTCAAAGGTGAACATGACATAGGCATTATTTGAAAATAAGGCCATATCCACGTTATCATCCACAATAAAATCAACTCGGTCTGCTGCACGGCCCCATTCTACAATGGCTTCACGGTCAATAATGACCATTCTGTGATCAAGCATTAGGTTAACCACTGTACCGTTAACGGTCGCTGAGGAAACTGTGTCAGCAGCGCTGTCATTGTTATGACTCATATCCATTTCGTTTGGTTTGTCTTGGTCAGACTCTTCTTGGTCAGAACCTTCTTGGTCAGAGCCTGCTTGGTCAGATTCATGATGCATGCGTTTAAAATCAGATGATTTACTTGATTCTGAATCTAATAAAAATTGCGCTGAGCTCACCACTTTTTCACCGGCATCCAGTCCGCTAAGTATTTCAACATTGTTGCGGTCATATCGACCTACAGTGACGGCAATCGATTTAAAGCTACCTTCACCCAAAGCTAGCACCACTCGGTCTTGCATACCCGTTCTAATCAGAGCTTCTTGCGGAATTAACAAGGCTTGTGCATCACTGGTAGAATGGATAACAACCTGTGCAAACATATTAGGCTTAAGCTCAGCTTCTTCATTACTAAAACTTGAGCGTATTTTCACTGTGCGTGTTTTAGTATCGAGCGTTGGATAGATATAATCTACTTGCCCTTGCCATGTTCTACCCGGTAAATAATCTAATGTCATAGTGACAGGTGAACCCGTTTTAACTTTATTGGCTTGTCGTTCAAAAACTTCTGCTTCAAGCCACACTTGTGACAAATCAGCAATTGACAACAAAGTAGTACCCGGCTTAACAAAGAAACCTTCACGTATATTTAGCGTTTTAACCACCCCATTTTGTGGCGCATAAAAAGTTATTTTTTGCTGAACTTGCTTGGTTTTTTTCAGTTTTATAATCGCAGACTTAGGTAACTGCAATGCCATCAATCTATTTTCAGCCGCTGTAATTAAGCGACTGTTTTTCCGCTCTAATGCCAATAACAACTCCTCTTGAGCATTAACTAACTCAGGGGAGTAAATATCGTAAAGGGCTTGATGCTGCTTAACAGGATCACCTACCGCCTTAACATAGAGCTTTTCTATCCAGCCTTGAACACGCGGATGAATATGAACGATTTTGCTTTCATCAAAAGTAATATACCCCATGGTGTTTATTTCGCTGTGCAATGAGCTAAAGTTCGCTATAGTGGTTCTTACGCCTAAGTTATTCACCACATCAGCAGAAATACGAATGGTGCCAACACCGGCATCAGGTCCTTTGCCATCATCGTCATAAACTGGCACTAAATCCATGCCCATGGGTGATTTACCTGGCTTATCTTTCATATAATTTGCATCCATCGGAGCAACCCAATAAAGCGGTTTTTTCTCAACCGTTTTAGCGCTAATGGCTTGCTCATTTTTCGCAGGAGTTATAAAACTATAAACACTAAGCGTGAGTATTGAACCGATAACCATGCCAATAATGATGGTTTTACTATTATTGCTAACGATATTTTTGCTCATTATTTTTGTCCCGAATTAACAACAATTTGCTTGTTATTGGTTTTGTTATGGCTGTTTGCTGTATTAAGGCTGCCGATAAAAAGGTAATTAAGCTCTAAGCCTATTTTCTGTTCTTCTACGTTCAGTGTTAGCAGGTCTATTTCAGTATTTAGCACGGCAATGCGTGAGCGAACAACTTCAGAAAAGTCACCATCGTCGTTGGTATAGGCAGATAAAGAGGCTGCTGCTTGATCATGTATTTGAGGTAGTAACTTAACTTTATAAAGCATTTGTCGCTCTTTTAAACGCAATAACCTGCCCTTGGCACTTGAGTAAGCGCCCAATAATTGTCTGAGTAATAAAATTTTGTCAGTTTTCACCGCTTCTGTTGCAGAGACCGCTGATTGCACTGCTTTATCTTGTCGATTATGAGTGAAAATTGGCAGATCGAACGTCACACCAACAGAAAATAAATCAGCTCGACTGCTGCCCATAGCATCGTCTGCGCGATATCCATAGCTTGCGTTTACGCCCCATTCAGGTTGGTATTTTTGCTGCGCTAACTTAATGCCTGTTTTAGTCGCCTGAATGTTTTTTTCTAACGCCATAACCGCAGGATGATTTGAAAAATAGGGGATTAACGCGCTAGGTTCAAGCCAGGTTTCTTTGGCGACTAACGCACGATTAATTAACTCTATTTCAGGCAGTTCTTGACTAAGCACTAACTGATGTAAAGAAAAGTCAGAAGCTAATAATACCGGTTCACCGGCACTATTTTCGCTAGAAAACTGACTCAACCATTGAGTAAGCATACCGACAAAGCCGTTTTTCTGTTGTGCCAACTGCGCTAACCTATCTTCTAAACGTGTTAGCTCTAATTGTGCTCGCACAATATCTTGTTGACGAGTTTTACCTAACGCCGACGAATAGCTTGCTGTTGCTACATCCGCTAACTGTTCGAACAACGACCTATTCTTTTCTATTAACGCCATGGTTTGTTGAACTCGATAGGCGTCTAACCATAAACTTCCTACCGTAACCGCTACTTTTGATGCTCGGTCTTTTCTCTGATAGGGAAAAGCTTCACTTTGCGTTTTTAGTTGTTGGCTTTTAATCGCTAACGTATCTCCACGAGGAAACATTTGAGCAATACCCACCTTGGCCTGTGTCATGCCTTCTTGAGCAAAATCGAAACCGTTGGTCGGCAGGTTTGCCAAACCAATTGACACCTTGGGGTCGGGTAATGTATTTGCCGCTGTACTCATTAATTCAATGGCCTGTTGTTTATGCTTATTACCGGTTAACCAAGGGTCACTTTTTTGAGCCACTTCAATGGCTTTTTTAAAAGACAAAGCCTTACTATCAGCCAGCACGGGTAACTGAGCAGCACTAACAGTAACAACAGAAAAAGCTAAAATCGCTGCGCCAAACTTGAGACCAAACGTGAGGCCAAACTTACTGCGCTGGTTGAGTTTATTCATTAGAATTGTTCCTTATACGATTGAACATAAGCATAAACTTCACTGGTACCATCTGACTTCAAAAGTAAAATTTGATATGGCTGAAACTTGTCATCAACTTCCATGCCTGGCGAACCTACAGGCATAGCAGGAACCGACAAGCCGATAACATCAACGGCCTGTGTCGCTTGCATAAATTGTTGGATAAATTTTGCTGGAACATGCCCTTCAAAAACATAACCATTGCTTGAAATAGCGGTATGACAAGAGCGATATCTGGGCGCTATGCCTTTTTCATTTTTAATAACTGAAAAATCATCATTACTGTAAACTGTTGATTCAAAGCCATTATCATTGATGTGACTAAGCCATTTTTTACAACAACCACAGTTTGGACTTTTATAAACATCTAAGGCAATAGATGGCGACTTAAGCTTTTGAGATTTAGCCACAGCACTTGTATCAGTTTTAGTCGCAAGAGCGGTTTTATCTGAACAGCTCGCCAGCGTACAGACTACAACCAAGGTAGTGATAAGGTTTAACGTAAATTTAGTTGAAAACATAACCGCCCCAATTGGGATATTAATTAATATTTTTAATTAATTAGGTTATTTTTGATGAGGTTAGAAATACTTATACCAACACGAAATCAAAAAGCCTAATACAGACATCGTTATAAATGCACCAAATTTTGGGCACATTTATGCTGTATTTAGCTTAATATTGGCGGACGATATAATGATCTAGCTGGTTGGCTTAACGCCAAAGTAGAATAGGAAAGTATTTTAGAGGGTAGATCAGCGATCGGTGTATTGCCCGATACGCCCTTCATGAGAGCAGCAACACTTGAGCAGCCCCCCATATAGCAGTTGCATACTTGAGCACAACAATCTTCGGTTGATTCTGTTGTATTATCAACCGCATCACCAGACATATTATGGTTGCTGTGAGCTGTCATCGGCATATTATGTGACTGTGCTGCTACTTTTACTTGCTCACTCATTCCTGCCATAGCCATCATTTGATAAGGCATAATAGTAGACGCCATTGCCTGACCCACAAAGGTCAAACATACTAACAATACCATTAATGTTTTAGAGCAGTGTAAAGTCACAAGTAACCAGCCGAAGATTATACTGAGATAATGTTCGCATAACTTCTGTTTATATTCAATGCAATAAATAGTTTTCACCTAGATAGAAATCGAATATTTTCCTTATGCCCCCTATCCTTTCATCATATTTTCTATCAACAAGTTCCAGCTATCAAGTGGCCGTTATTAAAAATTTATTGTAAACACCACAAGAATTTAAGTGAAAATCAGCCAATCTTAAGTTTTTTCTGGTATCTTTTATTTAATAATGTTTCTGTGTTGCGGATTACCCTTGAAAGTTTTAATTATAGAAGATTCAACGTCTCTAAGAAGAAGTTTAAAAATTGGCTTATCGAACCTAGGTTATACCGTTGATGACACCGGAGACGGCTCAGAAGGTTTAAGCATGGCTTTGTCGGGTGACTATTCTCTTTTGATACTTGATTTAATGCTGCCCACTGTTGATGGCACCGCCATATTAAAGGCTATTCGCAAAGCCAATAAAGAACTGAAAGTGTTAATATTATCTGCGCGAGACCTCACCGAAGACAAAGTTCAAGGCTTACTTAATGGTGCTGACGATTATCTCACTAAACCCTTTTCATTCGATGAACTGCATGTTCGTCTACTTTGCCTCATGCGCAGAGGCGCTTTAAAGGTCAATGACAGTAAAATTATTATCGGCTCATTTGCCTTAGACCTGCATTTAAAACAATTATTTTGTGACTCAATAGATACCAATTTAACCCCTAATGAGTATAAATTGGTTGAATGTTTATTCACTAATCAAGGTAAAGTGATATCACCTGAAAAATTAAGTGAATATTTAGCCGGTCAATATGATGCTGTTGCTAAAAATTCAATCGAAGCACATCTATCAAGCGCCAGAAAAAAAGTAAAACTACTCGGACATGACCTGCCTATTAAAACTAAACGTGGCTTCGGTTATTTTTGTTGAGACCCGTGAATGATTTCGATTAAGAAAAAGTTAAGCCGTTATATATCCATTTCAATATCCATATTATTGGTCTCTATTTTAATGCTTACCGACCTTGCTGTTGATACCTGGATCAGTGGCGAGTTTGATCTAGCTATGATCAACAAAGCTGGCTTACTCACTACATTAGTCAGTGAAGACACCCACGAAATTGACTTTGATTTTGCTGATGAATTCATGCCTGAATTTTCCGGTATTAATGACCCCGAATATTTCCAATTATGGCTAGATAATAAGGTTTTCGAGCGTTCTAAAACCCTAGATCTCTTTGATATTAATCAGCTACCTAGAGTAGACCTTGCCGGTAATAACTCATCAATAACTGACATTGTTTTACCTGACGGTCGCTCTGGAAGAATGTATTTTGCAAAATTTAAACCGCAAATTGATAGTGATGTCAGGGAAAGTCAAGGACTAACAAAAGCCCAGTTCGTAAAACAACAAAAGCCGATGGAGCTCGCTTATGCCATCAGTAACGAAGGCGTAAATCAAATTCTTTGGTTTGTAGATATAATTTTTATTTTCACTTCAATTAGCGCTATTATCGCCGTAAGGTTTATTGTTTTTAATGTGGTTGAACGCGGTTTAAGACCAATTGAACAATTGAATATTGAACTAAAACAAATCAATTTAAATTCTACCGTTAGCACGATAGACACCACTAATTTGCCAAAAGAACTCATGGCTATTGCCCACGGTATCAACCACTTTATAAGTGAAAATAAAGTGCTTTATTCCAGAGAAAAAAGAGTCACCTCAGATATTGCCCATGAGTTAAAAACCCCAATCGCAGAATTACTCAGCCTGAGTGAAGTCGCGATAAAGTTTCCGCATGAAAAACAATTAACAGAAAGTTTCAAGACTGATGTGCTTACTATTACAGAGCGTTTGCGCAACATTGTAAATGGCATACTTCTGCTACAAAAAAGTACCAATAATGCGACCTTAGAAAAGCAACAGGTTAATGTAGAAATACTACTAAATTCAGTCATCATGAGAGAAAAAAAAGCCAATAGAGTCGTTAATGTTAACTTTGATAAGTCATGTGAATATGTTTATACCAATGAGTTCGCTTTAACGACTATTATGAGCAACCTTATGAACAATGCTTTGTTTTATAGCCCAGCCTCAAGCTCAGTAAACGTTACTGTTGAAGCTCATTCACACAATAATCAGGTCATGATAAAAGTGTCTAATCTCAGTAAACATGATTACGCTGAAAAAGACCTAGCGCTGTTTTTTGAACCTTTATGGCAGAAAGATTCATCACGAACATCAGCAGAAAGATATGGCTTGGGTTTAGCGATTGTTAAATCTTATTGTGAGAGTATCTCTGCCCATTTAAATGTCGCTATGTCGGCAGATAAAGAGCTTACCTTTACTATTATATTATCAACAACAGCCGTGGTTTAATTATTATTTTTATCAGCTTTAATATAATGTTTCGTGCACAAAGCACAGATATTGTAATAGGCCACGCTCTTCATGATAACAAGCAGTAACCTTTCACCATTTACACTTAATTTTTTATACAATATTCAGTTTAATCTAAGCTAATGTTCAGGTTAGCCTAAGGTTATCTTAAGTTTACTTTTATAATATAGCGACACTTGTTAATAGGTGTCTCACATGAATAAATTTATCGCGTACTTTAAAAACTTAACACTAACAACCAACCAGTTGTTATTCTTCACTTGCTGTTATATTGCACTGATATTGAACTTACCTTTTTTAGTAAAAACAGCGGGCGTAATTACCGCGTTAGATAACTATAATCTGTTGTTTTTAATGTCACTACCCATATTTTTACTCTCTTTAAGTATTGTGATTCAAGGGGTTTTTTCATTTCGATGGCTAACCAAACCGCTACTTATTACGACAGTGATGATTTCATCTTTGATATTTTATGGCACCATTACTTACGGTATCGTCTTTGATTACGGTATGGTGCAAAATACTGTTGAAACCGATTCAGCCGAAGCCTTATCTTACGTTAACCTTTACGCCATCTTATTTTTCTTGATTTTTGGTGTTATCCCCTCACTGATCATCTATACGATTAAATTAACTTATAAGCCTTTCTTTACAGAGTTATTAAGCCGAGTAAAAATGATCACCCTTAGCTTTGGCGCAGCATTTTTAATTGCCAGTGTATTTTATTCAAATTATGCTTCGGTTGGCCGAAATAATAAAGAACTGCTGGGTTATGTTACACCGTATAAACTGCTAGATGCGTCATATAAATTTGTTAGAAATCAATACTTTTATCCACCTTTACAATTTAAGATCTTAGACACAGCTCCTGTAATCATCCGCGATAATACTCGCCGGCATGTCACGGTAATGGTGTTAGGAGAGACCGCGCGTGCACAAAGCTTCTCACTGAACGGTTATGCAAAACCTACCAATCAATATACAGAAAAACAAGGGGTTATATCTTTCTCACAAATGAGTTCATGTGGAACAGCTACCGCAGTTTCGGTCCCCTGTATGTTCTCAAGATTAAACAAAAATAATTATGATAAGCGTATCGCAACCGCTCAACAAAATGCCATAGACCTGATACATTTAGCCGGTGCTGACGTTTTATGGATCAGTAATAATAATGGTAGTTGTAAAGGTGTTTGTACCCGAGTAAAAACTGAACAAATTGAACCTGATAAATCTAACCCCTTGTGTGATGGTGAGTATTGCTATGATGAGGCGCTATTAGCCCCATTAAAAAATAAACTAAAGACATTAAGCCATGAGAACACCCTCATTGTATTACATATGATCGGCTCTCATGGGCCAACCTATTTCAAAAGGTATCCAAAAGAAAAAGGTGTCTTTGCACCAGACTGTCAACGCAGTGACATTCAAAACTGTAGCCAAGAGCAACTGATTAATACTTATGACAATACCATTGCTTATACTGATCTAGTACTCTCAAAAATTATTAATGAATTAAGTGGCTTAGATAAAAAAGATGACATTGAAACATCATTACTTTATATTTCAGATCATGGTGAATCACTGGGTGAAAATGGGGTATATTTACATGGTTTACCTTATGCGTTTGCACCGGAAGAACAAACTCACGTGCCCATGATCTACTGGACGGATAAAATACAAACTGACTTTAATCGCCAATGTTTAAATGCTTTGGCAAAATCGCCGATAAGTCATGATAATGTTTTCGATACCTTATTGAGTATCATGTCGGTTAAAACAACAGCCTATCGCATTGAAAGTGATCCCTTCATTGATTGTAAATCGCAACAGGCGATAGCCCGCACCACAGTATCAACCTCATTAGAAATGGAGCTAGCAGACTAGTGTTTGACAATAAAAATAAGCCTAAGGGCATCCAAAGAATAGTATTAGCCTCATTGAACTCGTTTAGAGCTTTCAAATGGTTATATCAAAATGAATCAGCATTTAGGCAAGAACTGTTACTGCTGTTTATTGCTATACCGGTATCTTTTATATTTGATATAAGTGCCAAAGAGCAAGTTACCTTAATACTTGCTGTACTCTTCATACTATTTACCGAGATCATCAATACCGCCATTGAAGCGGTAGTAGACCGTGTAGGCTTAGAGATTCATCCCTTATCGGGTCTTGCAAAAGATTTAGGCTCAGCGGCGGTATTTATTAGTCTTATTGTCGCCAGCAGTATTTGGCTAGTAGTATTACTTTAAAAGCTGATACGTTAATAAAAGGGTTGCAGTAGCAGCCTTTTATTAACGTAATTATCTGGCTGTGATGAACAGACTATTATTTAATAATTGCTTTCAGGCGACCAATAAACCTAGGTAATAAGGTTTATAATGACCTTATTTGAGTAAAGCAGTTCAATGCTATTATTTAAATTTAATCGGGCTTTAATCATATTTAAACACTCTATTCAAATCTATATTTCAAGCCACCATTTTAAGCCACTAGTTGAAGCTATAATTTGAAACAATAATTACCTTATACTGATTTCATATGTTATGTTGTTTAGTGCAATATTTATCTAATGAGATTTGGTTTTATTGATGTTTAAACATAATGCTTGTTACAAATTTACTTTAGTTATATTACTAAGCTTGTTGATACCAAATCATTCATTTGCCGCAGTAAAAACATTAACTTGTGCTACAACTCATTATCCTCCTTACACCATTTTTGACCAATCTAACGACCGCTTTACTGGTTTAGATATGGCCATCATTGACCCTGTATTTAAACAACTTAATTATGACGTCAAGATAGTTAATATACCTTGGGCTAGACTTAAAAAAGAAATCAAAAAAAACACCTATGATTGTTATTTCTCCTTAGCAAAACTTAAAGACAGAGAGCAATTTCTAGAATATTCGAATAAACCAACGCATATCAGTAGGATATCGATATTTTACCCCGAAAATTTACAGACCAGTGATTTATCAGGTAAAAAAGTTGGAGTTTATCGAGGTATAAATTTTCATCAAGATATTCTCTCGTTTAACGGTTTACGAACTTCTGATTTTCATGAACTACCATCAAACGAAGTGCTGTTTCAAATGCTGAGCCTTAAAAGACTTGATGCAGTCGTGACCAGTAAAGTTGTTGGGAAATATATTTTACAAAATCAATATGTCGATTTTAAAGTCGAGGTTTTAGACATAGCCGAATACAAGTTACCCGTATATTTAGCCTTTAAAAAAGGTGTGATCGATATAAATCGTGTCAATACAGTACTGTTAAAAGTAATAAACTCACTTAAGCCTGTCCCTAAATAATATAATTTTTAAAATATTCTCAACCCTCATCTTCCAAAATTCTATGCTAAGTATTTATTGCAAAGTAAATACAAAATAAGTAGATTAAGCTTTAGTCAACCTGTTTTTCGTTAAAAAGTGTAACAATTGTAACTAAAATAGCGCGCTTTCAGTTTAAATTAAGCGTCTCTTAAGTTTCATCTTTTAAAGTAGCAGCGTCCTCTATTAGCGGTATTGAAACGATGTTTAAAACTACACTTAATTTATTACGACCTTTTGTCTTATTTTTCTTACTATTAATGTTGACACTTTTCATTTCTAGACTGGGCTTAGGTCTATGGCAAATTCAGCGATTCGATACGTTTAATAGCTTTCTAACCTTATTTTTAAATGGTTTTAGAATCGACTTAAGCGCATTAGGCTATTTATTAATTTTACCTGCCATAGTCCATCCATGGTTTATGATTTCCGGTTATCAAAAAATATGGCTAAAAGTATTAAAGGTACTATTTTTCTTCATTTTTATCAGTGTATTATTTTTTGAATTAGCCACACCGGCATTTATTCATGAATATGGTTTCAGACCGAATAGACTATTCATTGAATACTTAGCTTATCCTAATGAAGTAATGAAAATGTTATTCAACGGTCACTTATTTACCTTAGTTATGGTTCTCACCTTAATACTCATTCCAGGTAAATTGTTTTGGCACCTGTTAGCTAAACTGATCAATACAAACCAACCTCGACGTTCGGTATCGTTTAAGTCAGCGACTCTTTCATTTGTTACTTTATTTGTCGTACTTGTGCTGTGTGCCAGAGGCACTGTTGGACATCGGCCAATAAATCCGTCGTTAGTTTATTTTTCTACCGATCCCTTAATAAATTCGTTAACACTAAATTCTATCTATAGTGTTGCTCATGCCTATAAACAGTTAGGTAATGAAAAAAATGCCTCAAAGCTTTATGGTGAAATGGCCACTGAAAAAGTCATTGCCATTGTGCAACAAGAAACAGGTTTAGCACCACAAGCATTTACCCATCTCATTCAACCCTCTTTGGCTTCTCGCGCACCTACTTATCAAGGTAAAGCTAAGAACTTGGTTATTATCTTAGAAGAAAGTTTAGGCGCTCAGTTTGTCTCATCGTTGGGCGGGCTTCCTCTTAGTCCTGAAATTAATAAATTAAATAATGAAGGCTGGGCCTTTAAAAATTTATATGCCACAGGTACACGTTCTGTTAGAGGCATTGAAGCCGTAATTACCGGTTTTACACCAACACCTGCTAGAGCAGTAGTTAAACTTGATAAATCACAGCATGGCTTCTTCACTATTGCGAGTTTACTTGCCAAACATAATTACACCACACAATTTATTTACGGCGGCGAAAGTCATTTTGACAACATGAAGAGTTTTTTCTTGGGCAACGGCTTTAGTGATATTGTTGATTTTAACGATATTCAAAACCCTGAGTTTATTGGCTCGTGGGGAGCCAGTGATGAAGATTTATTCAAGCAAGCCCATATTGAATTGACCAAGTTAAACAATAGCGACAAGCCCTTTTTTAGTTTTATTTTTTCGTCTAGTAATCATGACCCTTTTGAAATTCCACCAGGCGTTATAACCCCTATTGAGTATACAGCAGAGCAACTAAGCCAATATGATGAGAAGGAGTTATTACGTCACAAAGCTATCCAATATGCCGACTATGCCTTAGGTAAATTTATCACTAAAGCAAAGCAACAGCCTTATTGGCAAGATACTATATTTTTGGTGGTTGCCGATCATGATGCCAGAGCATTTGGCAGTGATCTTGTGCCCATCAAAAACTTTCATATTCCGGGTGTTATTCTCAATTCATCAAAGCAGCAGTTTTCTGACGAAAGAGTTGTCAGTCAAATTGATTTAGCGCCAACACTTTTGTCGTTAATGGGCGTGACAAATCATTCGCCTATGCTGGGCCATGATTTAACCAAACCACAAAGTTCAGGGCGAGCTATGATGCAATATGCTGAAAATTTTGCTTATATGGAAGACGATGAAGTGACGATACTACAACCACAAAAAGATCCGATGAATTTCAGTTATGATTTTGATGAAAAAAAACTAACGCCAACAACGCTTAATCAAACATTGTCTGAAGTCGCTTTAGCCCATGCTTTATGGGGTAGTTTAGCTTATGAACATGAATGGTATGCCAGTGAATATGATTAATAGCTTGTCATATCTACTATCAGTAAAAATTCAGCCACTACTGCTGATGCGTTACCAAAGCGACAAGATGTTCTACAAGCGAGTAGCTAGTTTTAAATGTTTATACTTTAAACCTTTACGTTAATGCTTTAAATTTTGATGCTTTAAACCTTGATATTTTAAACATAGCGGCTTTAAGAGTGCGACAGACGCTAAGCCCAATATTTATGGCTTAGCGTAAAACCTGTTAGTTTAACTGTTCAGCAGCTTTACAGTTTAAAAGATCATAAAATTATCAAGCTAGTGCTTCGCCAATGACCTAATATCATTCCCGGTCGGTGACTCATGCACTCTCAGTGAAAAAGCGGGTAACACCGCAATAACATGATCGAAAATATCTGACTGAATGTCCTCGTAAGCATTCCAGTTTGTTGTGTTGGTAAAAGCATAAATTTCAATGGGCAAACCATCACTTGTTGACTCTAGCTGCCTAACAATCAAGGTCATTCCTTGATGAATATCAGGATGGTTTTGCAAAAATGACACCAGATACTTTCTAAAAGTACCAACGTTGGTTAGTCGCCGGCCATTTTGCATTACTGTCATATCAGTTTTTTTATCCGTATTTTCTTTTTCAATTTCTGGCACCGTATGCGTTATATACTCGCTGAGTAAATGCGCCTTTTTCAATTCAGCTAGTTGCTCTTTATCTAAGAAACAGACACTGCTCATTTCTAGATGAATACTTCGTTTTATTCTTCTACCACCCGCTTCAGACATGCCGCGCCAGTTTTTAAATGAGTCTGAAATAAGTGCATAGGTAGGAATAGTGGTAATCGTTTTGTCCCAATTTCTTACTTTTACCGTTGTTAAAGCAATGTCTATCACATCACCGTCTGCACCATACTTTGGCATTTCAAGCCAATCTCCCACTGCCAGCATATTATTAGCTGAGAGCTGTATGCCGGCAACTAAGCCCAAGATAGGATCTTTAAATACTAACAACATTACGGCAGACAATGCGCCCAAGCCACTCAGTAAAATAAGGGGTGATTTGTCCATCAGCAACGACACCGCTAAAATACACGTTAACATACTGACAACAAGCTTAACGGTTTGCAAAAGACCTCTTAACGGAAAGTGCGCCTGACTTGTACGTCTATCTGAAAGCGCTTGCAAAATGTCTAAAAAGGTAAACAACGACAACAAAGAAAATAAGATTATCCACTGGTCGGTAACGACTTCAGCAAGATGTAATAAGCTGCTCCCTTTCGCTAATAAAAGCTTGGCTTGAACCACCACAATGGCGCCTTGCAGTGTCAACGAAAGTCGCTTCGCCAGGCGCTGAAATAAATCTAAGGTTAAATTTTTGGCCTGTGGCTGGTCGATAGTTTCAAACTTGCCCTTGATAAAATGCTTGGCTGAGACCTTAATAATATAATGTAATACTAAGGTAAATGTGATTATCCATAAAATGACTAAAATGTCGTACCACACAAAGACATTACCCGGCATATTGTGCTCAAGCCAGGCCACCAAAAATTCTCGCAAATGTGTTCTTGTTTCGGTCATTATCATTTGTCCTTAAATGTTATTTGAGACATGTTGTTATATGTTGCGTAATGGCAGACACTGAAATAACCAAAAATATCAAAGTTTGTTGTGCGAAATGAGTAAAATTAAGAACTTATCGCCACTTTACTGCTAACTGTCAATTAGAGCCATTTATACAAAAACTGATTAAGCGAAAACAGAAGCAGAGTTTATAAAACCTAGAAGGGGTTGAGTAATGTGCACTAAATCCATTTAGGCGAAAACTGTGTAACAAAAAATACAAAATATCCTATGTCGATAAAGTCACCACAAAGACGAATAGAAACAAGCACAAACCTAAAAGTTAACTACCTAAATCACAAAAAAATCAACTAAAGCAAGTGGCGATAGTCAAATGTTTTTTGTACTTGTTTAATTTCTTATTCGGTTTTTACTCACCTACATGAATTTTTAGCAAAACTTCACTGCCATCTAAATTTTTAACTAGCAATGATAATACTTCACCTGTTTCTTTATCCATTATTTTTTTGGCTTTATCCGCTGGGCAGCCTGGGATTTTGCAACCATCAAGTTCAAGAACTAATTGACCAACTTTAACTCCAGCTTTTTCTGCTGGAGATCCAGAATTAACTTTATCAATTTTAAACTCGGTTATTTCAGGACTAAAGAATCCATCAACTGACACGCCTGCGGCAATCCCAATTTTACCTTCTGCGAAAGCAGTAAATGGTAAAAACAAACTAATTAATATAATCTTCCTAATTGAATTCAAAAGCCTTACTCCTTTAAAAACCTAACGAGCTTGTAGAATAACTCGTTTATTATGAATTCCCCCTAAAAATTGGGGTACCAAATGCATTACCTATATCGAATAAATCGCCTACAGCACGATACAGGAACACCAAAATTTAGTGATTTCGGCTGAATTAGTTACTCTACAGTCTCAACACCTTGCTATGTGCTAAAACTGATAACCTAGCTGAAGAAAAGAACCATATCGTCCGTCATACTCAGCATTAGTGGCATGAAAAGATATCCCAAAAGTAGCACCTGATTTATTTATACCATTCATAAAGTAGGTATAGCTTACACCTGCCCCATAGTAGTTATTTTTATGGAATGAATATTGATTATTTTTGAAGGTAGCATACCTCTCCTCACCCAACATGCCGGCATAAATACCAAAGCCATGATTGTTTGTTTCAAAGTCAAATAAGTCTGCTGTAACCCAACCGACACCAAACCCGCATTCAGCACCACTAATGGAGCCATATGCGGTGCAACCAGCTGAAAAATATTTAAAATCGTTTTTTGAAACCAGTGCGATATTTGCACCTATACCAATATACATAGCACCCATACCAAGGCCGACAGAGTAATTTTTAGTTTGACTATTTTCTTCAGCAAAACAACCAAGAGACAGCATAGGTAAGAGTAAAATTAATTTGTTCAAAGTATATCCTTATTTTGAATGATAATTACGAATGCCAAAGTGACATTTGCACATAACAGCTTATTATGGGTAGTCTTACTAACCCCGCAGCATAATTAACACTTTATTTACACTAATATCCCATACTTACAAGGTATTAGAAACAATTAACACAAAGAATATAATACTAATGAGGAGATTAATAAGACGTCCTACTACTCACCTCTCTTAGCAGAAGAAAAATAAAACACTTTATATTCATATAGTTAAATTATTTACTTTAATCATATCCCGCTGTGACAGGATAGTTGTCGCCTCAATTAATTTTATAAATAAACAGGGTGCGGTAAGTTAACGTTCGTGGATTATCAAAGGTATTCAAGTCAATTTAAAGAAGCAATATTAAACAAACTAAGTAAAAGTGGTTTGTCGATCAGAAAGTTTGCAGCGCAAGAGATTATTAACCTCTCAACCCTGTATAGTTGGCAAAAGCAATTCAATACATCAGGTTTAAAAGTGTCAAAAGTGAGTTCGTCAGATAAATGGTCAAGCGAAAAAAAGTTTGCAGTTGTGCTCGAAACATCCACACTATCTGAGATTGATTTAAGTGAATATTTTCGAACCAACGGCTTGTATCACGAGTAAATAAAAGCCTGGAAGCAAGATTTTATTGTGGGTAGCGCAAAAAAAGAACAAAGAGTACCCCAGAGAAAAAAGCAGATAAACAACGTATTAGAGCATTAGAGCGCGAGTTGCGCAGAAAAGAAAAGGCCTTAGCAGAAGCTGCCGCATTACTCGTATTAGGAAAAAGGTTCGATGCCTATTGGAAGGAAAAAGAGGACAGCTAATTACGCTGACCAAGAGGCAAAGATATGCACAACTGATTAGCAAAGCAGTGGCGTCAGGTGCGATGCAAGATATGGCATGTGAAGTTATTGGCTTATCAGCAAGAACGCTACAGCGTTGGCGTATTGATGGTGCTATTGATGTAGATAAAAGGCCAGCATCCATTAGGCCAGAGCCGCAGAACAAGCTAAGTGCTAAAGAACGCCAAACTGTTATTGATGTTTGTAATAGTAACGAATTTGCCTCATTACCGCCAAGCACAGATTGTGCCTATTCTGGCTGATAGAAGCGAGTATTTAGCATCAGAATCGAGTTTTTATCGGATATTAAAAGCGAAGGACATGCTACACCACCGAGGTAAAGCAAAACCTAGAAATAGCCATACAAAACCAACAAGTTACACCGCTAAAAAAGAAAACGAGGTGTGGAGCTGGGATATTAGTTATTTACCGACGTCAGTCATTGATCAGCACTATTATTTGTACATGATAGAAGATATTTACAGCCGAAAAATAGTGGGTTGGGAAGTTCATTACAATGAAACAGGTGAACAGGCGGCAGAGTTGCTTCAACGCAGTGTATGGTCAGAGAAATGCCTGAAGAAAGACTTAGTGTTGCACTCAGATAATGGTGCGCCGATGAAAAGTCTGACGATGCGGGCTAATATGTACGATTTAGGCGTTATTACCTCGCGAAGTCGCCCAAGGGTAAGTAACGATAATCCGTATTCAGAATCGCTATTTAGAACAGTAAAGTACCACCCACGCTGGCCTTCTGAGGGTTTTAAATCCTTAGATGGAGCACGACAATGGGTAAAATCGTTTGTTTACTGGTACAACAATGAACATCGCCATAGCAGGATCAAGTTTGTTACGCCAAACCAAAGGCATAAAGGTTTTGATGTTGATATATTAGCGAAACGAAAAGTGTTGTATCAACAGAAAAGAAATGAGCATCCTGAGCGATGGTCGAAAGAAGAGAGAAACTGGCAGCCAATGGGTGCTGTGGAGTTAAATCCAGAGCAACACAAAGAAGCTGCTTAAAAATTTAGGCACCAACTACCTTGAAAAACACCGTAGTTGGTGCTTATATATACAATGAACTTTGCACGTAGATGCTAGAGGTTACGTTCATAATTTCAAAGAAATGGATTCAAAGGAATTATAAATTAATTTTTAAACCTTGCTTAATACTGTCGCGATTTTTGCTAATTTGTTTAAGTCAGTACGTTGCAATGCCTAATATGTAGTATTTCTCACTGTTTTCATTGTTGAATTACAACTTAAAAGGAATAGTTCTATGATATTTAAAAATATGTCACTATTGATAGCACTTGTACTGGGCATAAATTTTTCAGCAACAGCTGGGCCCATTATATTGGCAGGTACCGATGCCGATGACCATGGTAGTGCAACTGCTACTGCAAATTCATTAGGATGGTTTTTTATGCAACGTGTGCTGGAAAACTTAGCGGCGAGTGCTTCACTTACAAATGGGCACTTGAATCTTGTGAATCTAGGTAGTTCCGGTGGTGAGGCTCAAGCAGCTGCAACCTCAGCATTCGGCTTTTCTACTTTAAATGGTGCTGGTTGGAGCTTTACTAATATTGATGGAGATGCAGCCATAACAAATTACTTTAACGGTATTGGTGCAGTTAACATCAACAATACGGGTATTGTGATGATGGACTCTGGTGGTAATGTATCAGGCGGCTCATCAGTATCTGAAAGAGCATTATTTACGGCAAATGCTCTTTTAATTGACACTTTTCTTGGTTCGGGTGGCGGGCTGTTTAGTCAATCTAATGGCTATGGTTGGGTAAGTGCATTACTGCCTACTTTAACTGTCATTGGTGGTGGAGGAAATGGAGCATTATTAACTGCAGCAGGCAACACTGCGTTTCCAGGGCTAACTAATGCCGACTTACTTGCAGGTCCACGTCATAATCGGTTTGATAATGTAGGGGCTTTATCTATTCTTGCCACTGATGGTAGTGGTGATGCACTAATTATTGGAACAAGCGGAGGCTCTATTCTGATTCCAGATCCAATAAGCACCGTGCCTGAACCGTCTGCACTTGCTATATTTGCATTGGGCTTAATGGGGTTAGCATCACGACGATTTAAAAAGCAGTCTTGAACTGGTTTTTATTGTCGATAATTAATACGACAGTAGACCTAAGTTAATTAAGATTTAAACTATTCGTCCTGTGTTGTCCTTAATTTAAAAAATAATATCAAAAAGCATCACCATTTCGGTTGATGTTTTTTTATTTCAAAAAGCATTCCCTATCAGTCATAAACGTCAGAGGATTATTATAAATATTAATCCATAAAAATATCTTCGCAGAAAAGTTAGCTATGTCAATTCAATCTGCAATGACTGCTATTGAATCAAACATAAAAGTTTAATTTAATTGTATGTGGTTTCTGAACCTTAGCTACTAATTGCCTCCCTAACAATTAGTAGCTAAAAACTTAACTCGCACATATTTACATTCAGTTCATACATAAAGGGGAGCAATTAATATCACTGATAAATTTTCGGGTTTAATCGATTCATCAATCCATGCTTGCTAGAAAGTATTCGCCCTATTATTTGTACTATGCATGACAGCATTCAAACTGAAAAAACCTATTCGCATTGAATAAAAAGAGAATTAACATAATTAATGAATAACAATAAAACAAATATTCAAGACGGTTTTTGGTTAAAACGCCTAACTCATGACACTAAAATAATGAATTTGTTAATAAAAAACCATGATGAATAGCCCAAGTATTAGGGATATTACCCTCATGGTTAACCACGTTAGAGCATAAGTTGCGCCTGATTTGATAAATCTAAAAAGGCTGTTTATCAAATGTTTTAGCTCCACTGGGGATCTGGCACCAACTGAGCTTTTCACTTACCCAAACATGAGCCGATGGTTTAAATATAGTGGCGTCTGCTAAACTGATTGGTTTTAATTTTAATTTGATCGTGCTTAAGTCATCTGGGTTGTAATGATAAACTCTATTCCCGCAAGTTGAGCAGAACTTTGCGTTATTTCTGTTACCACTATCGGCGATTCTACTCCATTCATTTAACTCACCTTCAAACTCAATAGCATTTGACGCAATAATGGCTGTGACACTAAATGGGCCAGTTGAGAGTTTTTGGCATTCTGTGCAATAACAAGCCCAAACTATACTAGGTTGTTCATACAGTTTGTATGTTACTTGCCCACACTGGCAGGAGCCTTTAATAGGATATTCCATACGATAATTATTCCTCATTCATAGCAATGCCGCTAAAGGTTTAATGCTTGTTCGACACATTTTTCGACACTTTCTCGACAGTAAGTGCACTTGTAATAATGCTGACATGCGTTCGTAGGCATAATTTTTTTATTTAAAGTACATGGAGGACAAGTAATAACTGATCTAGCATTATATTGCTAATTAAACGCTCAAGCTTATGGCGTTACCTTGCATATATCATAGCGTACTGCATGCTAATCTAGGTACAGCACTGCAGCGCACGCCAATAAAGTCATTATTAGTATAAATATTTTCAATAACTTAGGTTCTATGTTTATTGATATTTTAACCGCTATCCAAGCGCCGATGATATTACCCAAGGCCAATGCTAGGCCCGGTAACCAAAGAATTAAGTCTTGATAAATAAAAATGCCTAAAGCGCTTAAGGTAAATGCTAGCGTACACACTAATTTTAAAGCATTGGCTCGCACTAAATCGTAATGAAGAGAGCCCGCAAGCGCAAACAGCAAGATAAAACCCACACCTGCTTGTATTAATCCGCCATAAAAGCCCGAAATAAACAGTATTAGCCAGGAACTGGGTGTTGAACGAACAAGTTTAGGGGCTGTTTCAACATTGGGTAATATTATACTAGGCACCAAAATCATCACCAACGACATAGCGATCATTGAGCCAAGTAGCACATATTTAAGGGTTTGCGCTGACATCACCAACGCAGCCAATGCGCCAAATATACCACCCAGTATAGTTAAACTTAAAATAGCAGGTAAATCGTGGCTTGCTAACTTGTTATATTTCTTAAAACCAGCAATGCCTGATACTGATTGTAACAGCACACCCACTCGGTTAGTCGCGTTAGCTATGTCAGCAGGCATACCCATTATCATTAATGCAGGGAGAGTTAAGTTAGAGCCTCCCCCTGCTAATGTGTTGATAATTCCCGCAATAAATCCTGTTATTGTCAGTAATAAATAAAACCAATATTCACTCACTCAGATAAGTCCTTTAGTTCTCTATAGTGAACTCGCTAACTGTTATGTAATGATCAAGTATCCAGGTAACAATAAAACTAGCGATAAAATAACTAATTGCATTAGGATAAATGGAATCACACCTTTATATATGGTTAGCGTTTTTATTGATTTAGGAGCTACCCCCTTTAAGTAAAACAGACTAAAGCCAAACGGCGGGGTTAAAAATGATGTTTGCAAATTCATCGTAATAAGAATAGCAAACCAAATTAAGTCAATATCTAATGCCATGGCAATGGGGGTTAAAATCGGCACAACTAAAAAAGCAATTTCAATAAAATCAATGAAAAAGCCCAGTATTAATATCGCCACCATTGCAGATAATATAAATGTCCATTGACCACCAGGAAGATCCATAAAAAAGTCTTCAACGATAAAGTCACTGCCTGAATAGGTAAAAACCATTGAAAAAGCCGTGGCGCCAAGCAGTACAGCAAAGATCATCGAACTCACTTTTACCGACTCTTTTGAAACGTCGTTGATCATTTTAAAGGAAAACTTACCATAGCATGTCGCTAATATAACCGCGCCAACAGCCCCTATGGCCGATGACTCTGTTGGCGTAGCAATGCCGCCAAATATTGACCCCAACACAGTGATGATTAATAGCATTGGCGGCACAATATCTTTCAGGGCTTGAATTAATAATTCCTGCTTACTTTCTGTCACTACCATAGGTGGACAAAATTCTGGTTTTATTTTTCCTAGCACAAGAATATAAAGCGTATACATCAAAATCAACAAAAAGCCTGGCAATATCGCCGCTTTAAACAAATCTCCCACAGGCACACCCATCACATCACCCAATATAATCAAAATAATTGAGGGGGGAATAATTTGTCCTAAGGTTCCTGAGGCGCAAATAACGCCAGTAGCGGTTGGTTGATGATAATTATTTTTTAACATTACCGGTAGAGATATCACTCCCATCGCCACAACGCTTGCACCAACAACACCTGTTGATGCCGCTAATAGTGCTCCAACGATAATGGTTGAAATAGCCAAACCACCCGCTACCTGACCAAATAATTTTGCCGAAGACTCTAATAATTTTTCAGCAAGGCCTGTTTTTTGTAAAACAATACCCATGAAAATAAACATAGGAATAGCCATTAGCGTGGTATTTTCCATAATGCTCATGATGCGGTATGGCATAAAGGCGAAAAGATCTGTCCCTAGGCTGAGAACGCCAACAATAAGGGAGATACCCGCAAACGTAAAAGCCACTGAATAACCAAAAAACAGGAACATTAACGCTACGGCAAATAAAACTATTCCAGTCATTTTTGCGCCTCTTTAAAATTGGGTTTAGTCATTAATGCTTTCACTTGAGTTAACACGACATAGGTAATGCAAAGCACTAAAAATAGCGAAGAAAGGGGAATGACACTGCGTATTATCCAGCGATGTGGCAGGCCACCAGGGTCGCCACTACCTTCACCAATAGCATAAGCTTCATAACTATAATCCCAACCAAAATAGATTAATACACAAGCAAATGGCAGCGCCAAAAACAGCGATCCTACAAGATTAATGATGGCTTTTTTCTTGCTGGATAATTGATCATAGACTATGTCTACCCTTACATGTGCATCTTCTTTAAGGGTGTATCCGATACCAAACATAAACATTGCAGCAAAAAAATGCCATTCAAGTTCTTGCATACCAATACTGACGTCATTGAAAAAGTATCGTAATACCACGTCATAGAAAACATTTAAAATCATCAATACCATCAGCAGGCTACATAGGTTTCCTACCGTATCAATGATTTTTCTTAATAGGTTAATTAAAGTATTCATGTTGTCTCCACACATACCTAACAATGGCGGCTAGGTATGTGTGTGATGGTTAGAAGTGAATTATTTTGAATCAAAGTTATCGAGGTAAGCGCGGTCTGAAAAGTTAGTCCAGGCACGTACTTGTTTCTGATAAGTGGCAATTGAATCTAAAATCTCTTTTGTTTTAGGATCTTTCTCCGCTGCTTCTAGCAAAAGTTCATCGTTTGCTTGCTTAATTGCTGCCATAACAGGTTTTGGAAACGATCTAATTTTTACATGAGGGTAATCTTCTTGAATAGTCGCCAAGTTTTTACCACTTTCATGCATCGACTGAATGTACATATCGTAAGCAGCCAGTTTCATTGCTGCGGTTAGAATTTTTTGCAAGTCTTCAGGTAACGAATTATAAGCTTCTGGATTAACCATAAACTGCAGTTCTGTCGCAGGTTCATGCCAGCCAGTATAATAATAAGGCGCTATTTTATGAAAACCCATTCTAAGATCAAGCGATGGGCCAACCCATTCTAATGCGTCAATCGTATTTCTTTCTAGCGCCGTATAGAGTTCGGCAGAAGGAATATTAGTCGGTTTAGCCCCTAGCTTAGCAAGTACTTCACCAGCAAATCCAGGAATGCGCATTTTTAAGCCTTTAAGATCTTCAACAGTATTAATTTCTTTACGAAACCAACCCCCCATTTGATTACCGGTATTACCGCCCGGAAATGACATGATGCCGTGTTTGTCATATACCGACTTCATTAATTCCATGCCGCCGCCATGGTAGAACCAAGCATATTGCTCAGGTGCCGTCATACCAAAAGGAAGCGTAGTGAAAAACATCGTATTAAAGTCTTTCCCTTTCCAATAATATGATGCCGAATGTCCCATTTGATATTGACCATTTTTAACAAAATCGAAAATACCAAAGGCTGATTTGTGTCTGTTTGAAGAATCAATGCGAATGGTTAATCGCCCATTTGACATTTCGTCAACCAAACGAGCCATATTTTTTGATGCGTCACCAAATATAGGAAAATTAGGCCCCCAAGTTTCCGCTAATTTCCATCGGTATTTTTTGTTATCGTCAGCATCAGCATTTGCAAATCCAGAGAATGCAACTGACGCAATGAATAATACTTTTAGTATTGAGGTTTTTAACATGTTCACCTTTCCACCTATTAGTCTATTTTAAGCAACCCATTGTTGCGTAAGTAGTCAATTTTTACATAATAGCCCGTAAGGAAGTATTAGACTTCTTTACTAGGTATTACTACCTAACTATTTATCTGTGATAGAAATTTAGTGCTAATTTTGCGATGATTAAATTTTTTATCTTAATATTAATAAAGGCTGTTGACATGAGAATTCCATCACGGATGTTTTATCTTGCCATAATTCAGGTTATTTTAACCTCTTTTATTATCTATTATTTCGTTTCTAGTCAATATCGTGAATTGTCTGATCTCAATGTTAAAACACTGGAAACTTTCCTTATTACCCAAAAAGAACAAGAATTAAAAAACTATATAGCCATTGCACTTTCATCGGTCGAACATATGGCTGAGTTATCAGAAGATAAAAAAGACCTGGTTAAAGTTGCGGTGGCAAACATCTTTAAAAATATGCTATACAACGGAGATGATGGCTATTTTTTTATTTATGATGATAAAGCCATCGCCATTGTTCACCCTAAACAGCCAGATAGAGTTGGGGAAAGTTGGTGGGATTTAGAAGGTGAAAATGGCGATAAAATTATTCAAGTTTTATTGGAAAATGCTCATGCTGGCGGAGGATTTTATCGCTATGACTGGCTGAAACCGTCAGGAAAAGTGAAAGCGCCCAAATTGGGCTATTCTGTTTACATTGATAAATGGCAATGGATGTTAGGCACTGGGGTCTATTTAGATGACGTTTACTCACAACTAAACAACTTACATCAAGAGATTGATTTACATATAAATTATACTAAAAAAATTATTTTGATTGTGGCGCTTTCTTCGATATTTTTTATATTTTTATTTGGCATTGCCGTTAATCTAAGTCATAAAAAAAGAGCTGAAGCAAAAATTAGTGAATTAGGTCAACGGATCATTGATGTGCAAGAAGAAGAAAACCGGCATATTTCAAGAGAGTTACATGATGGTATTATTCAAACCTTAATTTCAATTAAATATTCGCTCGAAGCCACTACTTTTTTTCTTCGCAAAAACAAACAAGAAAAGCCAGCATCACTTAAACAGGCAGAAGATAACTTAGGCTTTGCTATCCAAGAAGTGCGCAGAATATCTCATCATATGCATCCCCAAATATTAGACGAGCTAGGTTTGTCAGCCGCCATTGAAAACCTGAGTCGCGATTTCGCTAAACAAACAAATATTGAGATAAAAGTCAGCAAACCATCATTAAAAAAACTGTTACCCGATTTTATTAATACAACGCTTTACCGCGTGGTGCAAGAGTCACTCACCAATATTAAAAAACATGCTGGCGCTAAATGCGTATTAATTGACATTTCAATACAGCAAACTTGGCTAACCTTGAGTATAAAAGATGATGGTGTAGGCTTTGACGTAAACGCGAAAACTAAAAAAAAGCACTCAGGTATTGGCTTAAGAAACTTGGCTGAACGTGTTGAATATCAGTTGGGTCAATTTCATATTAGCTCATCCAAAACCGGCACTGAAATAACCGTTAAAATTCCAACGAAAAGTTTTGCAAATTATTTTAATAACTTAAATCGAGCAGTAAAACAAAATGATACATGATAATAAACCACAAGAAAAAATATCAGTTTTATTAGTCGATGATCACCCTATGGTTCAAGGCGGATTGTCTGCTTGTCTGGCTTATTACGATGATATCGAAGTCATAGGCGTAGCCCATGATGGTAAAGATGCACTAAATAAAGCTAAGGAGCTTAAACCCAATGTTATCTTGATGGATGTCAGTATGCCATTAATGAATGGTATTGATGCAACAGAGATTATTACCGAGCAGTTGCCCGATACTAAAGTGTTAATTTTTACTATGCATAATAGTTCTGAGTTTGTTCACAGCGCCATTCAAGCGGGCGCTTCAGGTTATGTATTAAAAGACACATCATCAGAGGAAGTTTATTTTGCTATAAAAGCGGTCACCAAAGGTAATACCCACTTTAGTAGCTCGATTGCAAAAATGTTACAAGAAAGTCCATTGAAAATAGAAAACGATAAGTTAACCACACGTGAGCAAGTTATTCTCTCATTTGTTGCACAAGGTTTTTCCAGTAAAGATATCGCTAAAAAGCTCGACATAAGCTTTCGTACTGTTGAAGCTCATCGTCGCAATATAAAGGCTAAACTCAATATAGAATCACTGGCTGATCTTGTTCGCTTTGCGATTAACCACGGCTTAATTAATAAAGAAGGAGAATGAGAATGAGAATAGTATTCAGAAGATAGCGCATAATAGGTTGTAAAAGAGAAAATATAAGCTAAAAAACACTGCGTTTTTAATGGTCATCAGTAAATTTAATGCAGATATTCATTGGCTTTGCTCCGTAAGATATTAGGCTATGAAAAACTCAGGTTAATGCCAGAAAAACGGCCGCCAAATCGTGCAACGGCCGTGATGCTGCTATTGGGTAAAGTGCTCGGCATGAAAGCGCAGGTGCTCTTCAATAAATGATGAGATAAAGTAATAACTGTGATCATAACCTTCATGAATAGTTAACTCTAATGGATAACCATTATCTTTAGCTGCCGCTACTAATGTTTCAGGCTTTAACTGCTCAACTAGGAAGTTATCCGCACCGCCTTGAGCCACTTTAGCTGGAATAAACGCCGTGGCTTTGCGCATTAATTCACTGGCATCATGATTGCGCCAATCAGCTTTGTCTTTACCTAGATAAGTGGTAAAAGCTTTTTTGCCCCAAGGCGCTTGCACTGGATTACAAACGGGGCTAAATGCCGACATTGAGCTGTAGCGTTCAGGATTTAACATCGCAATAGTTAATGCGCCGTGTCCACCCATCGAATGACCACTAATAGCGCGTTGATCTGACACTTCAAATGCCGCTTCAATTATCGCTGGCAACTCATTAACCACATAATCGTACATCTGATAATGACGATTCCAAGGTGCTTGGGTGGCATTGACATAAAAGCCTGCGCCTTGACCCAAATCATAACTTTCATCATCAGCAACACCTTCGCCGCGTGGACTAGTATCTGGAACAACAATAGCCATACCTAATTCGGCAGCTATACGCTGTGCACCAGCTTTTTGCATAAAGTTTTCATCACTGCATGTTAAGCCTGAAAGCCAATACAATACCGGTACTTTTTCGCCGTTTGATACTTGCGGCGGTAGGTAAATAGCAAAGCGCATAGTACAATTCAAGATTTTGGATTGATGGCTATATTGTTTCTGCCAGCCACCAAAGCTTTTGTTTACACTTACGTTTTCGATTAAATGCTCAATTGTCATGGTACACCTCACCATATTACCCCCTTTTGTGCTTACAGCTTATGCGGCAAAAAGGGGGAGAAAAATTATATTAAGATAACTTACAATTTATTTTTAAGATAAGTTACAGCTATTAAAAGCAAGCTTACTTATCAAAATGAATAACACTGCGAATACTTTCGCCTTTGTGCATCAACTCAAAGGCATCATTAATATCTTCCAGTGCCATAGTATGAGTAATAAAATCATTTAATTTGAATTCACCCGCTAAATAACGTTCTACATAATCTGGTAATTCAGTACGGCCTTTAACACCACCAAATGCCGATCCTCTCCATACTCGCCCAGTCACAAGTTGGAACGGACGGGTTTTTATCTCTTGCCCTGCACCGGCAACACCAATAACGACTGACTCACCCCAACCTTTATGACAACACTCTAGAGCAGAGCGCATTAAGTCGACGTTACCCACACATTCAAACGAGTAATCAACGCCGCCATCAGTTAATTCAACAATCACGTCTTGAATCGGCTTATCGTAATCTTTCGGATTAATACAATCAGTAGCACCGAGTTTTCTGGCTAACTCAAATTTACTTTCGTTAATATCAATTGCAATAATACGGCTCGCTTTCGCCATAGTTGAGCCAATAACTGCCGATAAACCAATACCGCCAAGACCAAAGATAGCAACGGTTGCGCCCTCTTCAACTTTCGCCGTATTCATCACAGCGCCCATACCCGTAGTAACGCCACAACCTAATAAGCAAACTTCTTCTAACGGTGCAGTTTTATTCACTTTCGCTAAAGAAATCTCAGGTAATACCGTGTATTCAGAGAACGTAGAGCAGCCCATATAATGAAAAATGGGTTGGCCGTCTTTATAAAAACGCGTAGTGCCATCAGGCATTAGCCCTTTACCTTGGGTTTCACGAATTTTTTGACAAAGGTTGGTTTTTCCCGATAAACAAAATTTACATTCGCCACATTCTGGTGTGTATAAAGGGATAACATGATCGCCCACTTGTACACTAGTAACACCTTCACCAATTTGTTCAACAATACCACCACCTTCGTGGCCTAAAATAACCGGAAAAATGCCTTCTGGATCTTCTCCTGAAAGCGTAAATGCATCGGTATGACATACGCCTGAGGCGATAACTTTTACTAGCACTTCGCCTTTGCGCGGTAACATCACATCGACTTCTTCGATAGATAATGGTTGCTTAGGTCCCCAAGCAATAGCCGCTTTTGATTTAATAAACTTGTCTGACATATTTATGCTCACCTTCAATTGATAGATATTTCTACTTTTACTATGACTGTAGTTTAATACATTCTTTTAGGCATGATAATACCACTAGAATACAATTCACTTTTACCAGCTGGTAACAATAACAGCCGTAATCTGCTATTACTGACGGCTATTATAATTATTTCTTAAAAAATGATAATATAGTAATTTATAAAAGTATTTGTACATATAGGTAACAATTATGCAATGGGAAGGGATTAGCGAATTTGTATATGTCGCCGAAAATGAGAGCTTCACACTGGCCTCAAAAAAAATGGCCATATCTACTGCGCAAGTAAGCCGTCAAATCAGTGCGTTAGAAAAGCGGCTAAATATAAAGTTATTTTACCGTACTACCCGCAAAGTCTCTTTAACAGAAGAAGGACGGGTTTTTTATCAGCACTGTCGAAGCGTACTTGATGGCTTAGACGCAGCAGAGCGTGCAATCACCAATCTGCAATCAAAACCTCAAGGTAAAATTAAACTCACCGCGCCAGTAACCTATGGTGAAAAACAAATATTGCCGCTCGTGAATAATTTTGTAAAGCGCTATAGCGATGTTGAAGTGTCGGCTTACTTAAGTAACCGACAAATTGATTTAGCCGAAGATGGTTATGATTTAGCCATTCGTCTGGGCAAATTAAGTGATTCGTCGATGATGGCAAAAAAATTAGGTAAACGAAGCAACTATGTTTGTGCCTCGCCACGTTATCTCGACAGTCATGGCATACCCCACTCAATATCGGAGCTAAGTAAACACAACTGTTTATTGGGCACAGCTGATTATTGGCACTTTAGAGAATTAAACAAAGAAAAAAGTGTCCGCGTCAAAGGTCGATTACGCTATAACAGTGGTCATAGTTTAACCGATGCTGCACTCAAAGGCTTAGGCATAGTGCAATTACCCGATTATTATGTGCAGCAACATCTACGAAGTGGTGAACTGATCTCTTTATTAGATAATTATCGTGCTCTTGATGAAGGTATATGGGCAGTTTACCCGCAAAATCGTCATTTATCCCCCAGAATAAGGCTACTGGTGGACTACTTGGCTGAGCAGTTAGTGTAATCTCTTGGGTTTTTCACAGTGGTTTAATGATACTCATTTGCTATAAATAGCCCTGTCATTACAAAAAGCAACCGATGTAATAACCGCAGATTAAACTTTAACTTTTCTATGAAGGTATCTTTGCTAAAAATGCGATTGTGCTAAAAATGTATGTTGGGAAATAAACCTATCACTTGCTTAATAACCTCGGTTTTTTGACTTTTCGCTAGGTACACGGCAAATATTTCACGATGATAAACCGGCGCACTTTCAACAACAAACAACTTATTCGCTTCAACATGTTCAAAAGTCATTTGCCGAGGCAAGTGTGCACCTCCCCCCGCTTGTAAAATATAATTTAAGGCGATGCGAGGCTGACTCATAAAGTGTTTTGCCGGTGGAGCATGCTGAAATTCACGCATATGCTGAGTATTTACCGACTCACCATAATCCACCATAATATAATTATCGACATGCGAGCCTTCAATGTGATCAGGGTTTGTGGTTACTAAATGCAGTGGCACTGTGGCTACTTTCTCGGTGACTAAATCTTCGATAAATGGTGGTTCAAATAAAAACGCAAGATCTACCACGCGGCCAATAACATTTTTTCTTAACTCCATGGGCGAATAGGTACTGGTAAATAAACTAACACTGTCTAAATTACGGTGAATTTTCTGTAACCAACCTTGTAAGACAATATCCCAGATAGAGTTTAACGAACCGATGGCAAGTTGCTGCGCATCATGCTCAACTACACCAACATCGTGCTTGGTTTTTTGCCACATAAAAAGTATTTCATTGGCATGCTTTATTAGTCGAAGACCTTCAGTCGTCAACTTTAGATGTTTATTACTACGATCAAACAGCAAAACACCCAAGTCATCTTCTAAAAGCTTTATGCGGGCACTAACGGCTGACTGGGTAATAAAAAGATTTTCAGAGGCGATTCTAAAATGTAATGTTCGGCTCACTTCCAAAAATGTGGTTAATAATTCAAATTTCATAAAACCCTCTCTAATCAAATATTTTGATTGAACTGGTCAAAATATTGCGTTTTATTATTTTAGAAGCTGACTATACACTCTAGTTCAATATTTACATCACTTTAAATAATAAAAGTGAAATGAACAGGTAGCCATTATGAAAGTAGCAATATTATCAAGAAATAAAAATCTTTATTCTACAAGACGCTTAAAAGAAGCAGGCGAAGCAATGGGACATGAAGTTGATGTTATTGATACTCTACATTGCTATATGGATATAACCAGTAGCCATTCGGCTGTGCGTTATCACGGTAAAGAATTACCTAAGTATGATGCGATTATTCCTCGTATCGGTGCTTCTGTTACCTTTTACGGCACAGCGGTTGCGCGACAATTTGAAATGATGGGCACCTTTAATATTAATGAATCAGTTGCTATTAGTCGTTCTCGCGATAAATTGCGCTCATTACAATTATTATCACGTAAAGGTATTGGCTTACCTCGTACCGGCTTTGCCAGTAAACCTGATAATGCCAAAGATTTAATTAAAAATGTTGGTGGCGCACCTGTTGTTATCAAGTTGTTAGAAGGCACGCAAGGTATCGGTGTTGTTTTAGCTGATACTGCAAAAGCCGCTGAGTCAATTATTGAAGCCTTTATGGGCTTAAAAGCTAACATCTTGGTACAAGAATTTGTCAAAGAAGCCGGTGGTGCTGACATTCGTTGTTTAGTTATCGGTGGCAAAGTCGTTGCTGCCATGAAACGACAAGGTGCAGAAGGTGAGTTTCGCTCTAACTTACATCGCGGTGGTAGTGCTGAAGTGGTGAAGTTATCCAAAGAAGAACGAGACACAGCAATTAAAGCGGCAAAAGCCATGGGCTTAAATATGTGTGGTGTAGATTTACTACGCTCCAAAAATGGTCCTATGGTGATGGAAGTAAACTCATCTCCAGGCTTAGAAGGTATAGAAACCGCAACAGGTAAAAATATTGCCGGTATGATTTTTGAATTTTTAGAAAAAAATGCCAAACCAAACAGCAATAAAACTCGTGGTAAAGGATAAGGGTAATGATGGGTCCATTAAAAATAGGTGAATTTGTGATATTACCTGGTGAACAACGCAAGATAGACTTGCCTGTAGCCAAGTTATATACAGATGCAGACGTTTCTTTACCTGTACATATTATTCGTTCAAAAAAACCTGGGCCTACTATTTTTGTTAGTGCTGCGGTGCATGGTGATGAGTTAAATGGCATTGAAATTATTCGGCGATTAATCAGCGAAAATAAATTTAAAATCACCAAAGGAACCGTAATAGCCGTTCCTATGGTGAACGTTTATGGCGTAGTGAACCAAAGTCGCTACATGCCTGACCGAAGAGATCTTAATCGCTGTTTTCCTGGCTCAGCAAAAGGATCGCTGGCTGGGCGAGTAGCCTATATTTTTCTCAATGAAATTGTTAAACATTGCGATTACGGCATTGATCTTCACACCGGCGCAATTCACCGCTCCAATTTACCACAAATTAGAGCCGATCTATCTTGTGCAGAAACCAAAGAGCTTGCGCAGGTATTTGGCGTTCCTGTGGTATTAAATTCAAATATTATTGATGGTTCATTAAGAGAGGCGGCGGTAAAACATAATACCAAAGTATTGCTTTATGAAGCTGGAGAAGCCTTACGTTTTGATGAGTTTTCAATTCGCGCCGGCATGAGAGGCATTACTAACGTATTAAAGCATTTAGGCATGCGTAAAGCTTCGTCGACGCGCAAAAAAATTATCGCACCCTTTGTTGCTAACAGCAGTCAATGGTTACGCGCTAATGCCAGTGGCATAGTTAATCATCGCGTTCGTTTAGGTGAACAAATAAAAAAAGGTGATGTACTGGCAGAAATTGGCAGTCCGTATGGCGAAATTATTGATGTGGTGAAAGCCAGTAGATCTGGCATATTAATTGGTCAACAAAATATTCCTTTAGTACAAGAAGGTGAAGCTATGTTTCATATTGCCTACTTTGAAGAAGATGACAAACATATATTTGAGCAAATAGAGAGTGCTCAAGACAACCTACTACCAGAGAACAACGTTTAAAATAAGGTAACGTGATATGACCACAAAACAAAAAATAATTATTGGTAGTTTGGAAACTATTACGCTACCTGATTTAGCGATAACAGATATACAGGTGCGCGTTGATACCGGCGCTAAAACCTCTTCTCTACATGTTGATAATATTACAAAATTTAAAAAAAATGGTAAGGTGATGGTGCGATTTGACCTACACCCCGATGTCTATAATGTTGAAAATATGATTTCTTGTGAAGCCCCTATTCATGACATTAGAAGAGTTAAATCTTCAAATGGTACCTCAGAGCAACGCTATGTAATATCAACACCGGTAAAATTAGGTAGTGAACTTTGGCCGATTGAAATAACCTTAACTGACCGCTCAGATATGAGTTACTTAATGTTATTTGGTCGCGAGGCAATTGGTGAAAGGTTTCTTATAGACCCATCAAAAGCCTTTGTAAATTCATAACATACCATTTATTAAGGTTTTAGTATGACTATTGAACAGACTATAGAACAAGCGAAAGTGATACTTTCTCATATCGTTATTACGATATCAGAGCAACCTATCACGATAGGCGATATTCTTTTTATACCCATAATAATTTTTATGGGTATATTGTTAACCAAGTGGCTAATTAAGTTAATCAGTAGTCGTTTAACAACAAAAAAAACTGACCCTAATATTATTCACTTAGTGGAACGCGTTTTATATGTTATCGCGATAACCATTATTATGATCAGCATATTAGACTTTATGAATGTGCCGATTGCTGCTTTTGCTTTTTTGTCTGGCGCCATTGCTATCGGTTTTGGTTTTGGTGCACAAAATATTATTAATAATTTTATTAGTGGCTGGATCTTAATGTGGGAGCGCCCTATTCGTATTGGCGATTTTTTAGAAATTGAAGACTCCAAAGGCCTAGTGGAAGAAATTAACACCCGGTCAACCCGTATAAAGCGAGTAGACGGTGTACATTTATTAATACCTAACAGCAAGTTACTTGAAAACACCGTGGTTAACTGGACCTTAGTAGACCAGTTTGTTAGATGTTCGGTTAAAGTGGGTGTCGCTTATGGCTCGCCAGCCAAAAAAGTTGCGGGCTTGATTATGCAAGCAACCACAGAACAAGCTGAAGCGCTAACAGAGCCTAAACCCTTAGTTACCTTTGACGACTTTGGCGATAATGCCTTAATGTTTGAAGTCACGTTTTGGGTCAACTCAAGAGTGGAAAGTGGTTTAAGAATTGCAAAAAGCAACGTAAGGTTTCGTTTGGAAGAATTATTTGAACAAGAGAATATTGTCGTGGCATATCCGCAACGAGACATACACCTTGATGGCTCATTAAAGATAATTAACAGTTAATTATCTTTAATGATAAGCACAGCAATACTACTTTGATTAATATTGTCGCTCAACAACCGACTATTGTAATTAATAACACGGTTACCTTAGTGTAGTTAACGAGCACAAGTGGACAATAACTTAATGAAATTAACGGGTTAATTAGATTACTTTAACACTTACATCAGCTTAATTGATCGGTCAATATTTATAAATGACACGTCAAGCAAGCTGATTTTTTCATATAAAATAAGCTTAAATTCATCATCTAAAAAATAATCACCTTAAAGTTAATCAGTCGCAGATTAACTCAGTTAAGATTAATTCAGTTCAAATTAGATAGTCTAAATTAGATAAGCAGCACTAAACTTTTTTATTTTCAAACCACAGTTTCATAAAATCCGCAGTAAGCTTTTGCTCTATCCCAAGCGCCTTTTCTGTTGGGCAAAAAATAGAAAACACCACCTGTGTATCACCAAGTTCAGAAGTAGCTACTTGAATATGAGGTTTAGGACCAGAAATGCTGATATCTAAACGATTTTCTATTAGTTGATTATAACGCATAGCCACCTCTTTAAATTCAATGCAATATAAATTTGCCTTTTCATAAAGTGTATCAATAAAAATAAAGGGATTAACACTGTCATCACGCACAATGATGAAGTGGTGCATCGCATAACGTTTTAAAAAATTCAGGTTCTTAATAACTGAGGTAATTAACTGACTGTTAGGCACATACAAGGTTTTACCTGTATATTGATAATTGTGCTTATCAACTTCTAAAAGCGTTAAATTTGCCCAGTCGTTAGAGTGCACTTCACCATAATAATTTCCTACCTGTATCCAATCACCAATGCGAAAAGGTCGACTGGATAAGATATAAATAAAGCCAATAAAGCATTGAATGAACTCTCTTGTTGCAAATACTATGGCAACAATAAAGGCCGCAATTGAAAAAGCAAACCTTTGAATTTCACTCGACCAAATATTAAAAATAAAAATAATAACTAATAAAGTAAATATATTATTTACCATATTAATTTTTAATCTTTTACTTTTCTTAGACTTTCTTTTTATCAGCTTGATTATTAATGCTTTAGTGGCATAAAAAGCCATAATAAATAGTAGAGTTAATAAGAGTTTATGTTGCAATAAAAATTTAACCACAGTGTCTATATATAAAATAATAATGGCCTTGTAATTTTTAGTTACTGATAGTAATGCTTAGTTGATACTTAGCGGTGCTTAATTAGTGCTTAGCGGTGCTTAATAGCTCGTAATCCTTGTTAACTTTTAGCGTTAATTAACCCTCAACCACTTTATGATTAATTTTCTGTAACTGTAGCAAAGTACCTTCTATGCCCAATTTATTAAAACTGGCATTTATTTCTGCTTGTTTTGTTTGCAATAAGCTTATTCCTTCAACCTCAATATCAAAGAAAAGCCAGGCTTGTGTACTTGACTGTAATAATTTAACCACGGCTTTATTGGTTTTAGTGCTGCCAACAATGGTGATATCAACCATCGCCATTTTACCACTTTTAGAGATGGTACTTTCGCCGATATTGATCACTTCATTATCATATTTATTTAATAAATTGCTATAAGTGTTGATAAGCTGTAACGATAACTCAGCGATAAAAGGCTCTCTGAGTTCTTCAGGAACCTTAGTGAAATTTTTATTCAAGATTTTATAAGTAAAGTATCGGGTATCGACTTCTGGCAATAAATACTTGTTTAACACGTCTTTAATATTCGCCTTGGTTAAGGTCTCAGTTTGCTTTAATTTAATTAGCGAAGCTTCAACCTGACTAAATATCTGCTTTACCTTAGCTTTAGCATCGTCAGGAGATGCAAAAACAGTCGCTGTGATTAACAGCGCCATAGTGAAAATAACAACACTGATTAAATTAGTGTTGTAGGTACGTTTGGTTGTCATTTCATTACTCAATAAATAATATATAAACATAATTATAGTCATTCATATCAAGCTAGCAAGCGCATTAATTTATTCAAACTAATCAAATAAATTAATTAAACGCTTCGCGGTAACAAAAATATTAACCACTTGTTCTTGTTAAGGTTAAGATGAAGGTTAACAATTAAATAAACTAGGTTATATTTTCTGTAATACCCTAAAAATTATCATTTAAATCCACTATTGGTGAACTTTAAGTTTACTTTATCCGTATTAGAGTCCTTATAATATTACCTGACTCAACAATTGTTTAAAAAAAACACAATATAGTTTAATAATCACTTTAGCGTCTTAGGTACAGTGGCAATGTACTGGTAATCCACTTATTTATATATTATCTTAAGGCACAGTTAACCTTATTATTGCTCTTATTTCACTGCCATTTTTCAGTGTTATACCTTCAATGTTAACTAATCCACTTTAAGTGATCATCTTTAGCAAATATTTAAATTTAACATCAGTAAATATTGTTGAGGTATGTGTATTAATTTTTAGCACCAAGGATAGGTCTTAATATTTATCTTAGGTATTTAAAACAACATATCGAGACACCATTAATGAAAAATAGTGTGACAGCAGTAACGCATACTGATATTAAAAGACAAAAGTTAATTGATGCAAGTCGATTTCACAGTATACATTGGTTAATATTAATCCTTTCAACCATATTAACTATTGGGGCATGGTACATAGCTTCAGCACAGGTTAATAAAAGAGTGGCTGAACGTTTTGAGCGTGAGTCTTTGCACGTTATAGAACTTGTTAAAGAAAGAATGCAGCTATATGAACACGCCTTATGGGGAGCTGTCGCTCATGTTGATGCTAGCGAAGGTGATATTACTAACCAGCAATGGGAAAACTACAGCAATAGCCTACGCATAGACCAAACCTACCCTGGCATCAATGGCCTAGGGTTAATTTATAATGTTAAGTCTGACCAACATAATAGCTTTATTCTACAGCAGCAAAAAAGCCGACCAAATTTTAGCATCCACCCCTTATATCCCGATGAAGAACTTTGGCCAATTACCTTTATTGAGCCGTACTTAACAAATAAACAGGCTGTGGGTTTAAATGTAGCCTTTGAAAAAAATAGATACTTGGGGGTCAAAAAAGCCAGAGATACAGGTTTAGCACAATTAACCGGACCCATTACCCTAGTACAAGACGAGAAACAAACACCTGGGTTTCTTTTCTATGCCCCTTTCTATAAAAAAGGTCTGCCGCACAACTCAGTAAATACTCGCCAAGCGTCGATACAAGGCGTGGCCTATGCGCCTTTTATTATGTCTAAACTTATTTCCGGCACCTTAGCTGTTGAACAACGCCATGTTTCATTACATATTAGCGACGATGGTAAGTCATTGTATAATGATATAAATAATGTCGACAGTATTGAAATAGACGCTAATCCACTCTTTATTAAGCATATCGATGTTAATTTCTATGGCCGAGAATGGAAGTTTATTGTTAGTTCAAATTTATTCTTTCGAGAGGCTTCAGGTTCTAATCAACCGTATTTCATATTAGCGGGTGGTATTATTATTGATCTTTTGATACTCGCCTTGTTTATTGTACTTTCAAGAGCAAACAAGCAAGCATTAATCTATGCTGACGATATGACTCAGGAACTCAAAATTGGCACTCAACGTCTGATTAGCTCAAACCAAGATCTTGAACAGTTTGCTTATGTAGCTTCACATGATTTGAAGTCACCTTTAAATGCCATAAAAAAATTAGCCAGTTGGATCACTGAGGATTGTGAAAGCATATTACCTGAGGGCTCCAAAAAACATTTAACATTGCTTAATAGCCGCACTGACAGAATGAATAGGTTACTGGACGATTTACTCGACTACTCTCGTATTGGCCGACATGAATATAAACCTCAAAAATTTGATTTAGCCATAATAGCTAACGAAATTTTTAGTCTAATAGATCACCCAACAGGCTTTAATTTGTCGGTAGAAAAGCAGATATTACTTTTGCCTAGAACGCCAATAGAAATTATACTACGCAATCTCCTGTCAAATGCCGTAAAACATCACGATAAACCCACGGGTCACATTAAAATATTGTATAAAACAATGAATAAAATGCACCATATTAGTGTACAAGATGACGGCCCGGGTATTCCACGCGAATTATTTGATAAAGCGTTAGAAATGTTTCAAACTTTACGACCCAGAGATAAAGTTGAAGGTAGTGGTATGGGCTTGTCATTATCAAAGAAAACCATCGAATATTATGGCGGCAGTTTAACGATTGACTCCGATGGTATTACAGGCACTACCATAGTGCTTTTATGGCCCATTACCACAAAAATATAACAACGCAATACTGGCATTAAACAAGATAAACGGATAGCTGAGAAAATGACTGAACAAAAAGAAGTAACGCTGTTATTAATTGAAGATGACGATGTCGATGCTATGTCTATAACGCGTGCCTTTGACAAATTGTGCCTAGGTAACACCATTATTAGAGCAACTGATGGCCTACACGGCTTAGAGTTACTGCGCAGCGGTGCTGTACCCTCTCCTTATATTATATTGCTTGATTTACAAATGCCGCGTTTAAATGGTTTAGAGTTTTTAGAAAAGATTCGTCAAGATCCACAATTAGACAAGAGTATTATTTTTGTTTTAACGACATCAAAATCAGATAAAGATATTACCGCCAGCTACCAAAAAAATATCGCGGGTTACTTTATTAAAGATCAAGTAGGAGACGGTTTTTTAGACATCGTAAAGGTGCTCAAAGGCTATTGGAAAATAGTTCTTTTCCCAGAAAGTTAAACAAATCAGCCATACTTTTACCGTGATGATCACGAAAGGATAAAATTTGAATATTTTAATTGTTGACGACGACGTTGTCGATCGCGAACACCTTATAAGAACATTAAATAAAGCTAATAGCGACTGTCATATTGTTGAAACTGAGTCAGTAGATGAAGGCTTAGCGGCCTTCAAAGCTGAAAAATTTGATGTGGTGTTATTAGATTACCGCATGCCCAAACGTGACGGTATTGAATTATTACTAGAGTTACGCAGCGCTTTAGTAGATCAATCTGTTGCCATTATTATGCTGAGTAATTCTGAAGAGTCAGATTTAGCGTTAGAATGCATCAAAAATGGTGCGCAAGACTTTTTACTTAAATCAGAGGTCACTTCATCAAGGTTACAACGTGCAATACTACAATCTCAAACACGCTTTGAATTAGAGAAAAAACTTTATAAAAGTTACCAAGAAGCAAGAGAGCTAGCAGAACATGACTCATTAACTGGCTTAGCTAATCGTTACGTATTTGAAGAGGCTTTACGTTTAAACATTACACAACAACCTCGTGATGACGCTAAATTAGCCTTAATATTATTCGACCTTGATAATTTCAAGTTCATTAACGATAGCCATGGCCATGATATTGGCGATCTATTGTTAAAACAAGTATCCAATAGAGTCTACAAGTGCCTGCGTGAAAATGAATTATTTGCGCGTGTAGGTGGAGACGAATTTGCTATTATATTAAGCCACTTAAAATCTGTAGACAATGCAACTAGAGTAACCCAACGAATATTAAATTGTTTTGATGAGGCATTTAATATTTTAGGTATAGAAATAAAAATGGGCGCAAGTATTGGTATTGCCATATTCCCTGACAATAGCATCAGCGCTACTGAATTACTTAAATATGCCGACATTGCCATGTATCGCGCAAAAAAATTGGGTCGAAATCAAATATGCTATTTTGAAAAAAAAATGCAAGAGCAATTTTTACAACAATACCAAATTGAAGCTAATTTAGTTGGTGCTTTAGAGCGCGATGAATTTATATTACATTACCAACCTATAGTTGACACAGTCACATTACAAGTTATCGGCTTTGAAGCATTAATACGCTGGAACTTTCAAAACACCTTGCACTTTCCAGATAGTTTTATACCTATCGCTGAGTCTTCTCGTGCCATTATTGATATTGGTCGCTGGGTGATAGCCCAAGCCATATATCAAATATCAACATGGAATTTACGCAACGACAAAGCATTATCCATCGCCATTAATTTATCAAGCGTACAATTGGCTGATAGAACATTGATCAGTTTCATCAAAAGCATAATAGAAAAATATCAGGTACCACCTGCATTGATAGAATTTGAACTCACTGAAACGGCTTTACTTGACAACAGTAGTCAAGCGATTGCGGTTATCGAATCAATTAGCCAGTTAGGTTGCCATATTGCATTAGATGATTTTGGCACTGGGTTTTCGTCAGTATCACATTTACAAAATTTCCCCATTAATACCGTTAAAATTGACAAGTCGTTAATGCTTGCCTCCAATGAGCCAAAAACACGAGCCTTAGTAGATGGCCTTACCGCTATGCTGCATTCTTTAGGCTTAAATATTGTCGCAGAGGGTATTGAAGATGAAAATAATTTACGTTTATGCCAACAACTTAATATTCAGCGCATACAAGGCTACTTTTTTTCTAAACCGTTAAGTACTGCATGCATTGAGAAGAAATATCTCTAATGCATTTCACTGTCCCTACTCACGGTACCGTTTTATTTAAGCGCTTTGGTTTTGATATTTAGTTTGCAATTACCTGACCAAAAACTTAATCTGATTTTAAGATATAGCTAGGTTAAGTCACTGATTTTATTTTGCAATAAGTCTGCTCAATCAGCGTTCTTATTGATACTTTACCTAAATAGTTTTAAAAGGAAATTATGATAAATCGTCTTTTAAATACCTCAAGCATTGTTATTACGCTTTTAGTACTTTGTACGCAAGCAAGCGCCGAGTCTTTTCTAGTGCAAGATCAGCATGGGTTGCCACTTAAAAATGCAGTATTGGAGTTCTCTGTAACCAATCCTGCTGCTGAGGCTGTGTCACCACCAAATACTTTGATTATGGATCAGGTTGATAAACTTTTTAAACCCGAGGTGTTAGTTATCCATCAAGGTGACTATGTTAATTTCCCCAATAGTGACAACATCAGGCATCATGTTTACTCGTTTTCATCGGTAAAACCTTTTGAATTAAAACTTTACTCAGGAAAATCTAAAGCACCATTACAGTTTGATGTTGCCGGCGTGGCTGTATTAGGCTGCAACATACACGACTCCATGATTGGTTATATTTATATTGCTAGCTCAACGCAGGTATTAATGACTAACGAGCAAGGCATAGCAAGATTAGCAGATACGGTTGCATACGATAGCGTTAATGTTTGGCATGCAAGTTCGGTTACTCGCTTAACAAATATGAGTTATGAAGATTTGTCTAAAAGCAAAAATAATAATGGCGCATTGGTGATTAATTTAGTTGTTGAAGCGCCTGAGCCACGCAATACCTTTCAAAGTATCTTCAAAAAAAATGGCCAGTAAACTTACTCTACGTAAACAAATCACTTTTCTAGGTGTGTCACTGGTTGTTTTAACGGTGGCCAGTTTATTAGCCGTGTCTTTGTGGAAAACCATATCGTCACATAACCTACAAATAAATCAACGTATTACCAGTGCTGAAAACGTATTAATAGAGTATTTACAAGCCAAAGAAGAATTACTGCTGACGGCATCAAAAGTGCTGACGGCAGACTTCGGTTTTAAGCAAGCGGTTGCCTCACGTGATCAGGCCACTATTGCTAGCGTGTTACAAAACCATGGTTCTCGAATTAATGCGAGTTTAATGGTGCTAAGTGATTTAAATGGTGAAATTATTTCTTCAAGTAATAACCAACTTACCTTTGACTCGACCTTAAGCCAAAGCTTAATGGCCATAAAACAAAACTTGAATAAAACTCAGTTAATGCTGCTTGGTGGTAATTTATACCAACTCATTGTTTTGCCGGTTGAAGCACCCAGAACCATTGCCTACTCTGTCATAGGTTTCCAAATAGATCAGGCCTTCGTTAATGAGTTAAAAAGGCTAATGACGGTTGAAGTTAGCTTTATTTATAACGATGCACTGATTATATCGACTTTGCAAAATATCGATGCCAGCCATAAAGAACATTTTAAGAAAACCGATAACTCGTGGTTACTCTTTGAAAGAAAGCTTTATGAGAACAAGCTGATAACATTTACTGATTCGCAAAATCATGAATACATTGCACAATTGTCTGTAGATTTATCTCCAAGCTATATAGAACTTGATAAATTAGTCGCTATTACACTGTTAATTTCGCTTTTGATCATTGGCATTACCGCCATTGTTTGTAGTTTTATTGCCAGAAGCCTCACTAAACCTCTGCAGCAACTTACGCAATTAAGCCATGACTTTGCTCGCGGTAAATATGAGCATAACAGTATGATGTCAGACGGTGGTGTAGAAGTGCTCCGGCTTTACACCAGCTTTATTCAAATGGGTAAAAAAATTGAACAACGTGAAATTAAAATTAATTATCAGGCAAAACATGACGCGTTAACTGATGTTTATAATCGCACTACTTTTCTTGAACTGCTGGCAGAAAAAATCGCCTTACATGATCATAACACTGACGGTTCATTATTGCTGATGGCAATAAACGTACGCAATTTTAAACGCATAAACGATAGTTTAGGCTCAAGCACTGGTGATCTTACCCTTAGGTCTGTTGTCGAAAGGATTAAAGCCATTTATCCAGAACAAACATTAATGGTAGGACGATTTTCAGGTACTGAATTTTGGGTGGTTATTAACCTAAAAAACAATGAAAGTTATGAGGATATTATTGAACATTTTTTACCGCCTTTAAGAGCACCGTTAAAAGTTAATAAACTCTGGTTGAATTTAAATTATTGTCTTGGCACTTGTCTTTTCCCCGAGCAAAGTAGCGATGTAAAAGCAGTAGTGCGAAGAACGACTATTGCTTTGGAAGCTGCAAAAACAGAAAATGCAACGCTAAGAGCTTACCAAAGTGGTGAAGATGAAGCCTATTTAGAAAGGTTAAATTTACTTGAAGAACTCAGAGAAACATTAACACGTGATGATGGCGAGTTGTTCATGGTTTATCAACCCAAGCTCAATTTAGAAAACGGAAAAATAGAAAAAGTAGAGTCATTAATTCGTTGGATAAAACCGAATGGACAATTTGTCTCTCCTGAGTTATTTATTGATTTAGCTGAGCAATCGGGGCTTATTATTAAATTAACCCATTGGGTCATAGATACGGTATTTAAGCAGCAACAAGAGTGGCAAGCTAAAAACCTTAAGCTTAAGGTTGCCATCAATATATCAGCGCAGGACATGATCCATACTGATTTTATTGACTTTGTTTTTGAAAAAATTTCACAATACCATGTCGATCCTAAACTTGTTACCTTAGAAATAACTGAACGAGATATTATGACTAATGAAGATTTAGTGATTAGTCGACTCACACAGTTAAAGCAGACCGGTATACAAATCTCTGTTGATGACTACGGTATTGGTGAATCATCTTTAGGTAAATTAAAGCAATTACCCATTGATGAGTTAAAAATAGATAAAGCCTTTATACTTGAATTAGACACATCAGAAAAAGACCAATACATTGTTCAATCTACCATAGAGTTGAGCCACCAATTAGGTTTTAGTGTGGTTGCTGAAGGTGTAGAAAATAAAGCGTCTCTAGATATGCTCAAAGCAATGAAATGTAACCATGCACAAGGTTACTTTATTTCACGTCCCATTAAATCAGCTGAATTACTAATATGGTTAAATGCCTATGAATAAAATATCACCCTTACTTTATGGCTGTTTTCTTGCGCTTTGCTCTGCCAACTGCTCAGCTGAAGGTAAAATATTAGCCACGCCAGGGGTTTCTCAAATTGAAGGCTCTGGCGGCGGTGGCATTGTACCTTGGGCGCAGTTAGCCGGCTATGCGACTGAAGAAAGTATCTCGGTCAGTGCGGCGTGTAGTCGAGTTACTGTTAAAGATTTTTCTTTAGATAGCTGTGCTGTACAGGCAAATTTATATGACACAATAGAATTGTCGTATGCTAAACAAAGCTTTGAAGTAACCCCGCTTAAACTGAATTTAAAGCAAAATATTATTGGAGCAAAAATTAATTTATTTGGCGATTTAGTCTACTCCACTATGCCGCAAGTGAGTTTAGGCATTCAATCAAAAAGATTAAAAACCAGTGATGTCGCATTTTCATTAGGTGCAAAAAAAGATACTGGCACTGATGTTTACATCGCCGCAAGTAAACTGCACCTAGGCTTTATTAATGGTTACAACTGGTTATGGAACGTTACCGCCAGACATACTAAAAGCAATCAACTAGGCTTGCTGGGTTTTGGTGGTGCTCATGAAAAGAAAAAAATTCAATTAGAAGTTTCAAGCGCTATTTTACTTAACCGACACTTAGCCCTTGGTGTCGAATTTAGGCAAAAACCTGATAACTTAAATTTGGGTGAAGACCACTGGAAAGATATTTTCATTGCCTGGTTTCCCAATAAACATCTTAGCGTGACATTGGCCTATGTTGACTTAGGTAGTATTGCCGCCATTGACAAACAAACCGGTTGGTATTTATCAACTATGTGGTATTTATAATGAAAACTGGAATAACGAATATGACAAAAGCAATAATATTACTGCTATTAATGAGTTGTTTAGCTTGCTCTTCGCCTAGCGAGAATATTGATAGTCATAGTGATAGCCACATTGATAGTAATAATCATGCACAGACCGAGCCCAGCCTTTATCAAGAAATGGGTGAAAAGCCAGCACTTGATAACATCATTGATAATTTAATTAATATTATTGGTCAAGATGATGTGGTGTTTTCTCACTTTGCTCAAAGTAATGTCACCCGTTTTAAAGACCAACTCACGGTGTTTTTGTGCCATTTAGCTGACGGTCCTTGTCAATACAAAGGTGACAGTATGAAAGATATTCATCAAGGCATGTATATCAATAAAAACGAATTTAATCATTTTGTTGAGCTTTTTATTGAGGCTATGGATAATGCAGATATTAGCTACCCAATCCAAAACAAATTATTAGCGCGACTTGCGCCACTCAGAAAAACCATCATTAAAATATAACAACTTTCTGTCAGTACACTGTCAGTAAACTTGGGGCTAAAGCTGCTGGCATACAAGCTAATTGAAAAACAGTGTCGGTTACATGCTCCAGTATAGCGTTTTAAACCAGTAACTTTAGTGCTTGTTAAAACTTTATATGCGCAGTTAAACTAGCGGCTAAATTACTTATCGCTTTTGTCATTGTTGTTGTTGTTGTTGTTAGTAGATGAAAGTGGAAAAGGGCTTGTCGCCGTACCCGCATATAAACTTACGTGTGGAAAAGGTATTTCAATTCCTTGCTGATCAAACGCGTTTTTAATCTCTATATACATGCTATTTCTCAAGGTTAGAAAATTCTCTCGTATCGCCCACACTGAAAACTGAATATCAATAGAAGAGCTACCAAAGCCAGTTATGATAAAAACTGGCGCCGGCTCTTCTAAACAAATTAAATTTTTCGCCGCAATATCCATCAATATATTACGTACTTTTTCAATGTCTTCTTTATAGGCAATACCAATGATTAAATCAGCACGCCTAATCGGATATTTGGTCAGTGTGGTGACCGCGCTTTTTATCATACTTTCATTGGGAATACGGACAAACAAGTTGTCAAACGTACGTAGTTTAACTGAGAGTAAATCAATCGATATAACTTCACCGGTAATGTCGTTGACACGAATAACATCGGTAATAGAAAAGGGCCGTTCAATCATCAAGAATAAACCACTAATTAAGTTTGATGCTGACGTTTGAGAAGCAAACCCTAAAGCAACAGTAAAAATGCCCGCTGCGCCAAGTAAAATACTGAGATCAATACCGATATTATCTAAGGCTGAAATGGTAACTAAAATTAAAATACCGTAAAAAATAGTTCTTTTAAGGAATAACTGCCCATGAGCCGTCATTTTATGCTGACATACTTTAACAATAGCACTGCTGATTAAGCGCGCGATGATAAAACCAATAATAAACAATAAAGTAGCCTGAATAAAAGCAAATAAATGTGAGGCTTTTAGTAGCTCGATAAACGCTATGATGTCTTTCACAAAATCTCTCTTTTTAAGCAAACAAGCTACTAATACTGCGTATGAGTATACTTTGTTCGGTTGCGATTCTTGGGCCACTAATTAACACCGGCGATAAGGCTTCAACTGGCGCTTGCTTATCAAGATGCAGTTCAACATTAGCACTATCACCATCTCGATGCACCGAAATGCCCGTGGTCCAAAGTTGATGTTCTTCATCAGCGTATAAATGCAACAAGGTCACCGGGACATTAATGCGCTCTATGGTTAACGCCTTGCTATGGTTATTAATCACCGTAATTGGGGTTATTGCGCGATGTGGCCGTTTGTCTATATTATTAAGCTGAATACGGGCCTCAGTATATTTTGCGTAACATATTTGCCCTTCTCTTGTCGATGGACCAAACCAAGAGTCAGACGGTCGCCAAAAGGGTAAATCAAGTAAGCATTCACCTTTAGGTAATAATTGAGCCGAGAACCAAATAGGCGTGCTAACGTATAACCGTGATTTCTCACCCGCAAGTAAAGTTAAGGGTGTATCTGGGCGCGCCACTACGGCTCGGTCTGCTAGTAAAGGTAATATCCGTACGTTTTGAGACGTGCTTTGTTGCAAATATCGGCCGAATTTTGCTTCACCAATAGCGTAATTTTCATCGCCATTGCCAACAACCATTAGCTCGTTGTTATCAGTATCTGTTTCTAGATTCCAACTGTTCCATTCATTGTCTAAGCGTTTAAGAATGATGGCTCTCTCACCCAGTCGCCAGCAGCGTTGTTGTTGAAGGTCAAAAGTAAACTCGCCCCACCATGCATTATTCAGCATTTTAATTTTCTCTGTTTTATTTGCCTGTTATCTAATTTCAAAGTAGCTAATTTCAAAGTAGCTAATTTCAAAGTAGCTAATTTTAAAGTACCTAATAGCTTGTGAAACTGTATAAATTTAGCTTACTTTTCAATTAATAATTTCTTTCCATATTGATAGATTATGCTATCTTAAGTCACTTGTGTATAGACAAAATTCCGCATATATATTGGCGTTTACTGCGGTTAATTATCAACCACTTCAAGGAGGGTATCATGACAACATTACACATTATTTTGTCTGATTTGGAAATCACTCATACCATTTTTTCTAAGATAAGCCTACTGCAAAATAAATTTTCAGCGAATGTTGTTTGGTATTTACATCATCATCAGCGCTTTTTTGATCGCCGTTATTTTTCAAATGAACTCGCCGCAATGTCAGGTAACTTACAGGCAAATCATCAAAACCAAATTGACCAAATTGAATTAAAAATTAAGCAGCACTTCCCAAAGAGCAAGGTGCATATCTGTAAAGAAAAATACTGGTCAAAGCAAGTAAATAACGAGGCTAACACACTAGATCCTATCGTTATTATTCGCTCAAAATCTGGCCTTACCTCGGCTGACAATCAATATATTAGTAACAATCAGCATACGGTATTTATATTAAACCAAGAAAAATGGTTATCTGATGGTAAAGCCATCGGGGCAATTGACCCATTTCATGAAGATGACAGCGACAACAAGTCTGATCGTAAAGTTTATCTCTTTATGCGCCAGTGGTGCACACCCGCAGAGCAAACAGAGGCTTTTTTATTACACGTTATTCACATTCCACCTTTGGCGATTGAATACGAAAAAAAAATTGAGGCTTTGCACAAAGAACAAATATATCGTTTCGCTGAACAAGTAAAATGCGCAAAAAAATTGTTAACCTTTGTTCGTGGTACACCAGAGCATGCTTTGCTCACTTACGTTGACGATAATAAAATAGACGTAATCGTACTCGGCTGTAGAAAGCACAGCTTATTTGACAAGTGGCTCAATGGTTCAACAATTTCAGCACTTATTAGCCATCAAAATAGTGATATGGTTTTAATCAATACTCCTTAACTAGTTTTGCTGTTTTTGACTGATGAATAAAAATTATCGTTATTTATCAGTTAAATATTTTTATATCTTAACTACGCAATATAAAAAATAAATCCCCAAATCCCCACAATAACGTCCCTGTAATAAGTAATGAAACCTCAAGAATACCCAGTTGTAATCTAACGGCTTGTAATAATTTTCCGGTTTTTTCTTCAAAGTCATCTTCAATGCTTTGAATTTCGCTTGCTATATTTTCGCTTGATACCTTGGATTTATGTAATTTTCTTTTAGTGCGAGCCAGTACTATGCGATGATGAAAATTAAGTCGACTAAGTAATAATCGTTCTTGTATTATCCCACCCAACCCGGACCAAACACCCAGTATCACAATTAAACAACCACTGCGAGAAAGCCATTCTAAACCAGCAAATTGTATTATCGATAAATACACTCCAAGCATGGCTGTTAATATCGCCAATGACCAACTGATGAATGGATGACGTTTAGGAATGCTTACAGGTGTGACTATTGCTGTTGATGTTAGCTGGGTGGAGCCTGTTGAACCTTTTGACATAAACACCTTCTTTTTAATTTAATTGCCAGTACTAATTTTTGTCTTTGTCTTTGTCTTTGTCTTTGTCTTTAGTGGATGAAAACTGCTTTTTATAGTTGATGTTAGCACTTATTTCATCGCCACTAATGGCTTCAAACGATATATTCGGCGATAGCTTGTATTCAATATTCCACCCCGCCTGAACGCTACTGTCAGAGTCAATACTGGTGCCGTACCCTACATTTAAGCGGTCATTAATTTTTGCGGCAATATCAACACGCGTGCTATTTCCGTTATTAGCACTTTTACTGGTAAAAGCCACATCTTTGAGGCCCAGTTGCTCACCAATTTTTTGCACTAATTTGTTGGCACTCTCTACTCCTAAACTAATGGCGGCACTGGTCAGTGCATTGCCCTCTTGCTGTGATAAAGAATCTAATTTTCGGCCAGTGATCAGTAATGACAATACATTTTCATCCGCCATTGTTGGCTCTGAAAATAATGTTAAACGAGGGTTATGTATTGTTCCATCAGCAATAATCCCAACCTTGATATCATCAACTATACGAACCGCTCGAAACTGAATGCTTGGATTTGCTGCCGTACCCAGAAACAATAATTGCCCCTGTTCAATAGTTAATGTTTGCTTGTAGGCTTCAAATTTACCCTCTTTTAAATCTAAGCGACCATTAAGAGTCAAAGGTTGGCCGGTAATAAGTGATGAAGATAAATTACCCTGTATTTCGCTTGATAAACCAAAACCACTGATTTTAACATTGTCTCCTGCTGATAGCGTTAGCGAGATATTATAGTCAAGTGCTGGGTCTTTTTCGGCTAGGTTTTTTTCGTCAACAATAACTTGGTCTTCTGAAACACTAATGGCAGGTTTTGGCAAAGACGCTATTTTGATATCAGCTTGGTCAACAATTAAGTTACCGTCTACAGTTAAGTGCTTGTCTTGATAATTTGCCTTTAACATGGGCGAAACAATTAATTTATTATCGTTATTATTGACCAAGGTAACTTGTTGACCTTCAATCGTTAGATTTGCTTTTATCGGCATTGATAGCTTTGCTTGCCCTGCTATTGTTAGTGATCCCTGCGGATTTTGTAATTCGCCTAATAATATAACACGGTCTTGTTGACTACTTAATTTTACTTTGCTGTTACGAATATCTAAGCCATATTCATCAATAACTAAATGTTCAATGCCAAGCGAACCCTCGCCTGTAAATATTGGCTCACGCCAAGTACCTGCTAAGGTAAAGTTTTGCACTAGATTACCTTCGATTTTATCGATACGTTTTTGCCACTGCTTAAGCCATTCAAATTGCTGTAAATTAACTGACAAGTCACCAGAAAGGCGAGCTGAATCAATCAGCGGCCAGTCACTGTTAAACTGGGCCGTTATTTCATCTTCGCCAGATAATTGTATGTTCAAACCAGTAGATATTTTATCTTTTTGCCATTTACCCTGCAGTTTTAAAAGCGCTACTGTTAATAAATGCTTTGATAGCTGTGTGTCAGCTGGGCTGCTTTCATCTGGAACGCTCAAGGTAATATCAGTTTGTGCTAAGTCAAAATCGACGGTAAAGTCAGGCGTAATCGATAACAACATCTGACCTGTAGGCATCGAAATTTCAGCTGGCCACTCGGGTAATTGTAACTGGGTATTTATTGTCTGCCATTGCGTGGTGATTGCGATAGTATTTTGCTGCTGCTGGCTAAGTATCGTCAGTTCTTGTCCGTGTATTTGAACGTCAGATGACTGCCATTTAAAGCTTGGTATCGTTACATTGGCCGAAATTCCTGCCAATTGCTGACCTTTACCTGATAACGCTAACTGACCTGTCACCCTACCTTGAACTTCTTGCGGGTATTTTGATGGCTGAGCGAGTAGTGTGGACTGCCAATGCTTCACCTGCTGGAAAATTGGTGACATTGACCATTGTTCGAAAGTTAAATTAGCTGTCCACTGCTCTACTTGCTTATCCGCATTGATACAAAGTTTGCCACTGCCGCTAAGACATAGATTTTTTATTCGTTGATTTTCAGCACTTAATTGTAATTGCTCTGTGGTTAAAACCAGTGCTTGTTGTTGGTTTTCGGCCTTAAAGTCAAGGTTATTGATCTGCCATATAGCCTTTGATATATCACTACTGATGCTAAACGGTTTTGTATCTTGTTGCAGTAATTGACCATCAAAACTTAATTTAACAGCTGTGTTTTCAGCTAATGTAGCGCTAATGAGCATTTTATGATCAGCGGGTAAACCAGAGATTTTCAATGAAGGTTGTTCAAGGCTAAACTCATTAATATTAAGTGCGTCGGCCTTAACATCGCCCTGCCAGCCTTCGCTAAAATCTAACGCCCAATGAATTTTTTTACCGTCAAACTTTGCCAGCGCAAGTTTATCTATCTTGCCTTGACTAGAAATAAACCATTGAGACTGTTGTTGTTCTAACTGCCAACTGGCATTGACATTAGCCAACTCAAAGACATTGTTTAATGCTAACGAGCGACCATTAAGCTGACCTTTTAGCGAAAAGTTTTCAGAGGTCGGATTATCAACATTAAACTCACCTTGTATTGTTGCCGTTAAATTACCCAAGGTTAACTTGTTACTTTTAACCGTAGCAATACCTTGTTTAATGGCCAAATCAAGGCTCGCTAGCACTGGCCATGATTGCTTTATCGCAGGGGTGCTTTGGTCAATCGCCTCGGGCAGTGCTTGGCGCAAGGTTGTGGCGATTTGCGCGGCATTAAGCTCATTTTTTAATAACAAAGAGACGGCTGAACTCGCACGCCAATCTACTACATTAGCTAGCTCGGTATTAATGGTTAACTGTATGTCTTTAAACTCTTGCCATCTTGCCTGTATTTGTAATTTAGCGCTCAACTTTGGCCAATTAAGTTCAAAGTTTGCTTTGGTTTTTTCGAGATCAATAGCTTGACTGGCCAACTCAACTTGTTGTTTATCAGCTATTAATATGCCACGTTTTAAAAATAAGCCTTGGTTATAAAACCAATCGCTAGTCACTAGCATTTGATTAGGTGATTGCAACTGTAAAGTTAATTGTGATGAGTCACTGATATTGCCTTTAGATTTTACATTTCCTGAAATTTTGGCCCCCTGCACCTCAACCGCTAACTGATGCGGCCACTTTTTTCGCATGTCAAGATAACCAGATACCGCTATCTTGTGTTCGTCAAATGTAAGCTTTAACGCACCAACGCTTGCTTTGCTACGCGCGAAGGCTAATTTTTTTAATACTAGGTCGCTAACATTGTACTCCGTACTAGCTGAAGCTGTGTTTGCTGAATGGGCTCTTTGTGAAGGTATGCTTGTTGCGGGGTCACTGTTTTTCGCTGGCGTTATTTTAGCGGTCATTGCCTGATAGCTAATGCTAGCCATAGTCACTTGCTTCACTTTGAGCGCAATAGGTAATGTCACTGTCGCTAGCTTGGGTAATGCCTCTGGCGAAGAGGCGGTTTTTTCATCGTTAACACTCGATACCGCTAAGGTACTTAAAGCAATGCTATCGCACGAGAGCAAACGGTCAATCAAGTGCAACCATTGGCAGTCAACCGATAACTCGGTCATCTGTACTTTGGTGCCCTCTTGTTGCCATTCAAGCTCGGCTAGCTTTATGCGCGTATTTAATGTGCCACTGATTTTACCTAAACGTAGTTCCTGTGGTTGCAGTTGGGCAATGCGCGCAGCTAACCACTGCAAACCTGATTCTGTCGTATACAGCCATGAGAGCATTAACAGCGTGATAACCATTAAGCCAGTAGTAATTAGGCTAAACCACTTTAACAGCGCTTTCTTTTTGAAGTAACTCATAAATCTGGCCCTATGGTGATATGAAAACGCCAGCCTTTATTACCATCAAGTGCTTTAGCAATATCGAGTCGAATAGCGCCAATCGGTGTTACCCACCTTAGCCCAGTGCCGATTGATTTATATATTTTCCAATCCCGCCAATCATTAAAGGCATTGCCTTGATCGGTAAATACCGCCCAACGAAAGTCGTCATTAAATAAGTAATCGACCTCAAGACTTGACGATACAACATGCTTACCACCTAGTGAGACGTTATTCTCCACAGGCGACAAACTTTGATGTTTATAACCTCTGACTGAAACATCACCGCCGGCAAAAAATCGATAGTTTGATGGCATAGAGCGATTAAAATCATCGGTATCCATCCACGTAGTGCCCAAACGTGCACGTAACAATAATCGCCAGTTATTATTGAGTGACCAAATACGTTTTACTTTTTGGTCCGTTTGTAAAAATTTTATATCGGGATCGCTAAATTGCTCACCACTAAAACGAAATATACTTTGCCAACGCCAACCTGCTATAGCGGAAAAGGGATCGGTAACACTGTAATAATTGAGTTGCCATGAAGGTACAATATATTGCAAACTACGATTCACGTTAGCATCTGATTCTAACAGCTCTTGTGCCATGGCAATTGACCATTGACTAGACCAATTTTCATTGATTTTATTGGCCAGCACAGACTCTAAGGTGAAAATTTTACTGCGACCTATTTCCTCATTTTTAATCTGATAACTGACTAGGTTTATCCATTGACTGTTGGCTGTATCTAACGGTATTTGGTATTGAAACGTTGCGTGTATATCAGCAATATCGAGCTTTACTTTATTAAAATCTATCGCGGTAATATATTGATGAGCGCTACTATTTACTCGTCGATTTCTCCAACTTACCCCTAGTTTTCCTCCGCTGTCAGTGCCATAGCCTAACAAAGTTTTAAGTTCATATTTGTCAGTATCCAATATTGAAAGGCTAACATCGACCGTTTTTGTCAGATGGTCAACTGACTGTTCAACCACCACTGATTTAAAAAAACCAGAGCGATTTAAGGCCTGCTGACTGGCAATAATGTCGAGTTGACTATAATTGTCACCAGAGCGAATGGTTGAATAACGATTGATTAAATCATGGGATAAAACTGTGCCCTCAATCGTCACTTTGTTAATGCTATAGCGAGCGCCACAGTTGAACACCCAATGCACATCGGCTTGAAACTGAGCCACATCAACATTTAACACACTAGATGAAAAAGTGGCGTTTAATAAACCTAACTCTTGTGCTTCGCGTTGCAACGAGGCTTTAAACTGGCTGTAATCGCCATGATTAATAATTTTGCCTTGGGTAAAGGGATGTTTAGCAATAAGTTGGGGGATTTCCTTAATTTCATTCTCGCAGTTGAGCACAATATTGGTGTTGTGCCACCGCACAGGAGTCTGTAAATCAATGGTGAGTATTTTACCTTGTTTATCGTCAGCCAAGGTTAACACAGGCTGGTAATAGCCCAATGCCTGCAACGCGCTGCGGGCTTTAGTTAAAATATAATTGTCTGATTGTGGAAAACCCAGCAGTGACAATGGAATGGTATTTTCGTTACTGCTCAAATTACGTAAGATATTGGTTTTGAATGCGCTTTCAACACCTATAATATTGAGATGGGTACCGACATTATCACCAGGCTCTGCTGATTGCACTGCAAAGGCATTTGCTAACATTAAAACAGCCATTAATGTATAGAGTAGTCGATTGCGGTAAGGGGAATTCACTTGTTTCAATATTCTTCCATGGTTAATTGACTGATAAAAATCTAACATCAGCATAATAATTATGACGACTTTGTTGCAGGAGATCATTAAATAAATATTATTTACAATAAATTATCCGAATACATCGCGGTGGTAAATTAAATGCGTTTAAACTCATGCTTTAATTGAAACTTCAACTAAGGGTTAAATTAAGGCTTAAACCAAGGCATTAACTAAGACATTGGCTAAGATTTTATTGACTGGATTTTTAACCTTGTTTTACCCTGCTTTATGCAATATTTATAATGCGTAGCTCTACTTGCAAGCTTATTAACTTACCATAAACCCGATGATTGAAAAGGATACTAGTTCTGCATATGGACCCATTGTTACCGCAAGCGGTTGGCGCCATTTTCTTTATATTATTGTTAGGGTTTATCTTGAGTTTTTTTCGACAGCCTCATGTGGTGGCCTATTTAATTGCTGGCATTGTTATCGGACCTTGGGGCTTTGGTTTAATTACCGACAGTGAAAGTATTTCACGCTTAGGTACGGCGGGTGTGGTTTTGCTACTATTTTTTGTTGGTATGGAAACCGATATCCATAAATTAGTCAGCAACTGGAAGTTAATTATTTTCGGCACCCTAATGCAAATTGTACTAAGTGTTGGCTGTATTTGGCTTTTAGGGCTTTGGTTTGACTGGAGCATTGCAAGAATTGTGTTAATTGGCTTTGTTATTAGTCTCAGTAGCACCGCCATAGTGATAAAGCTATTGCAAGACAACTCCATGCTATCGTCGAACCTAGGACAAAGCGTTTTAGGCATCCTGCTCGCGCAAGACTTAGCCATTATTCCGATGCTAATTATTATCGGCTTACTCGGTGCAGGAAATATCGACAATGTACAGCTAGTCAAGCAAAGCGCTGGCACTATTCTGGCGATAGCCTTGTTCAGTTTTATTTTCAGCCGTAAACAAGTGCATTTACCCCTATCAAAATGGTTAAAAGACGACCGTGAGTTGCAACTGTTTGCCGCGTTAGGTATTTGTTTTGGCCTGGCTATGTTGACTGCATGGTTTGAATTATCAACTGCTTTAGGGGCTTTTATTGCTGGTATGTTAGTAGGTGTTGCTAAAGAAACGCTTTGGGTTCATCGCACCCTAGATTCTTTCAGAGTGTTATTTGTTGCGCTTTTTTTTGTTTCTATTGGCATGCTGCTTGATATTAGCTTTTTGATAACACATTGGCTGCAAGCTACTATTTTAGTGATAGCGGCATTAATTACTAATGTTTTTATTAATGCGGTTATTTTAAAACTCTCAAAATATAGCTGGAAGGAAAGTTTATATGCTGGGGTACTATTGTCACAAATTGGTGAATTCAGTTTTATCTTGGCCGCGGTGGGTCATCAGGCGAATATTATTAATGGATACGGTTACCAATTAGCCTTGTGTGTTATATCGCTGTCATTACTCACTAGTCCTATTTGGATTGGTATGAGCAAAAAATGGCTCAAATTTGCTCATACTTAGATAAAGTTCGCGTTAATATTCGATAAAGATTAGCTCTTGGGGGATTAAATAATAGCTAGATAACAGCAGGGTTAATTGAAAGCATTCATCATTTTTGAAATATCTTCAAGTGAGCTTATTTTCTTAACTCCTCCACGTTCAATAGCAACCGCAGGCATACCAAAAACAACACAACTTGCTTCATCCTGTGCCACTGTAAAAGCACCAAGATCAAACATTTCTTTCATACCATTAGCACCATCATCACCCATACCCGTCATGATAATACCCAGGGTTTGTTTTGCCGCTGACTGCGCTACTGAGCGAAACAACACATCTACCGAAGGCATATGCCGGCTCACTAGAGGGCCATTTTTTATTGAAACATACAATTTTCCTGCTCTATTCTCTACAATCATATGTTTGTCACCTGGTGCTATCAGCACTTTACCTGTTTCAATCATATCGCCATTTTTAGCTTCTTTCACGTAGACTTCTGAAACAGAGTTTAATCGTGTTGAAAAGGTGGCAGTAAAAGCTTTAGGCATGTGCTGCACGATAACTACGCCAGGTGTATCTTTTTTTAGTGCAGAGATAACAAACTCAAGCGCTTGAGTGCCACCAGTAGAGGCACCTATAGCGATTAACTTGTTCGATGGTGTTGACTCTACTGGTGCAAGCCTTGGTAAGATGACATCTGCTGTCTCCTTTTTTTGAACATTTATTATTGTTGTGGGCATTTTAAGCGGCATGCTTAGATTACTGAGTTTAGCTTTAGCGGCTGCTCTTATCGCATCTATAATCAACTTTTTTTGAGCACCTAGTTCCTGTTTCAGATTCGAGGTGGGTTTGCCAACAATTTCCACCGCGCCAAGACGAAGTGCTTTCATACTGGTCTCGGAGGATTTTTGAGTCAATGTAGAGCACATAACAACGGGGTAAGGATTTTCCTTCATGAGTTTTTTCAAAAATGTCAGGCCATCCATTCTAGGCATTTCAACATCGAGTATAATCACGTCAGGTCTAATTTTTTCCAATTTTTTGAGTGCAAATATTGGATCCGAAGCTGTGTCAATAACTTCCATACCTGATGATTCATTGATAATGGCACTCAATACTTGTCGTACAATAGCCGAGTCGTCGATAACAAGCACTTTAATTTTATTCATGTGGTGTAACTCCTAATTAATTCCACTTTGTGATCTCATCGATTGCTTATGAACATCTTCAGATTGATATTTAACCCAAACATCGCCTGTACTAACATCCATAACAATTCGTCTATGTCCTTGTTCACCTACATGTACCACATTGATTTCGACTTTTCTCTTCATTAATAATTGCATTGCCTTGGCTGCATTTTTTTCGCCAATGAGGCGCTCGCTCGAATTCGCTTTTTTAGCGAACATGTTAGCACCGCCAAATATTTTCGCCTGATAATCCCTATAATTTGTTTGATGCAATTTAATCGCCATATCAAACAGTTCCATCGCCTCTTCGCCGTACCGGCCATCGAGCTCTGCAGGCTTTACTTCATTTTTTGGTCTGCTTGGCAAGACAAAATGGCACATGCCGCCAATATGTAAAACTGGATGCCAAAGACAGATAGCGATACATGACCCCAACACAGTGTGCACATGCGTACCCGGCTCAGCGAAAACAAAATCACCCGGATGAAGAAAAACTTGTCTAATGCCATGTTTCATTTTTGACCACCCTAATTTGGAATATATATAAGCATAGCTATTTATTTTTTCTGATAGACAGTTGGTGCAATCAGTTTAATAGGTAGGTCCATACCTTTGAGCGACTCAGAATGACCAATAAACAACAAACCTTTAGAGCGTAACTTTGATGTTAGACTTCGAATAATATTTTTTTTGGTTTTATTGTCAAAATAAATTAAGACGTTACGTAAAAATATAACATCAAACTCACCAACTTCAGGCAAGAGTTTAGTTAAGTTAATTTCTGCAAACCGGGTTTTTGCCCGTAATTTTTTATCTACCAATAAATAACCGTCATACTCACCCGTTCCCTTCAGACAATACTTACGCAGAAAATCTTTTGGAATCGCATCAATTCGATGACACTGATATAGCCCACTCTTTGCCTTTTTGATCATACGGCTACTTATATCTGAACCAAAAATTTCCCATTGGCCCCTAGAACCAAAAAAATCATCCAACACCATAGCAATACTATAAGCCTCTTCACCACTTGAGCTAGCAGCACTCCATAAGCGAAAATTGCGATCCTTCGGCTGGTGTTGTAGTACCAAATTCTTCAGGAGATTCAAATGTTCAGCCTCTCGAAAAAAATAAGTTTCGTTGGTGGTTAGTAAATCAATAGCCATCTGATATTCTATGCTATTTTTATTTAATAACAGCTCAATATACTGATCGAAGCTATCTAGCTGATGATGTCGTAAGCGTTTATTCAAACGAGAGCTAACTAACGTCTGCTTGCCCGACCCTAAATCTATACCAGCCTCATTGTAAATGAACTCTCTGATTGTTTGATAGGCATTAGCAGATACCTCTGGTTGCTCAAATCTTGGTGTCTTCAGTTTATTCAATGTTATTTCCCAACCTTCTGATAGCAAGTCCAATCCGCAATACTATTTATTAGTGGCATTATATTTTCTCGACTCAATATTATTAGCTATGTTTTAAAAATTTGGCAGCAAGTTCCACATTTTAAAACAACCTCAACTGTCGAGCTGGCTCTTCCTTACGGTCAAGTTCGACTAACTAGTTATAAGCATACTTCCTTATTTTTTGCTCACCTACATTTCCAATGATTTCAACAAAATGACTTGCGATCAACAACGTACCGACCAAAAGTACTTTTTTGGTATTAGAAAAAAGTCTAAAAGTCTCTTACTGAAATGCTTTTTATTATTTACATTTTTCGATTTGGCGATAAATGAGGTAAGTTTTTAACAACTATATGAATATTATCTTCCGGTACTTTTAGGTCTATGATATCAAAAATATAATCATAGCTAACTTTAAAATGAGAGCCTTTTCGCTTTACCTTAAGGCTCTTCAGTACTTGCTAACAATACTATCTAGCTATACTTTCTAACTGTACTTTGTCGTGCAAAAAAATAAACATCAAACTAAAACATGATGCCTATTTCTCTGAACAACTATAAACTTTTACGCTATACGCTTAAATAAAGTTCATTTTACTGTTTTAAAGTGTATCGCTCTTGGATGGTGTCGTCAGCTCATCGGCTATATTAGTGATGGCAGATAACTCGTTGATCGAGAGCACATGATTAACATCCAGTAAGATCATTAATTTATCATCTATTTTACCCATACCCTGAATAAAGTCAGCACGTATTTTGGCACCGAACATGGGTGCTGCTGCTATATCCGAGTCTGCCAGTTCGATCACTTCATTAACAATATCAACAACCATACCGACCTCGACACTCTCACCGTCTTGGTCCTCAATATCAATAATAATGATACTGGTGCGTTTACCAACCTCTTTGGCTTGATGTTCAAAACGCCGAGCAAGATTGATCACTGGCACGACGTTACCGCGCAGGTTAATCACGCCTGATATAAAATCAGGCATTAGTGGCACTATGGTTAAATTGTCATATTCAATAATTTCCCGAATATGCAAAATACCGACACCATATGTTTCATCGTTGAGTACAAAAGTTAGGAATTGCTGAACATTTCCCGAACTAATGCTCTCATTCGTTGGCTTTGACATATCACTTTCCTTAAAATCGTTCGAATTGTTTTTCGTCAATGACAGCGGATTCCTGATACTTGATCGATTTATGTGGTTTCAGGTTATTAGATGGTGAAGGTGCGGCACCTGCTTTAAAACCCGGAGTAGCCGAACCATTACTGTTCAACCTGAAAAAACTCATCATTTCAATCAGTGATTGCGACTGATTACGCATTTCATCGGCAGTCGCTGCGAGTTCCTCTGAGCCAGCTGCATTTTGTTGTGTTACTTGATCAAGCTGATTCATCGCACTGGTAATCTGGCTAGCACCAGCGGCCTGTTCTTCAGAGGCGGCAGTAATTTCCTGCACGAGTTCTGCAGTGCGTGAAATATCGGGCACCATTTTTTCTAGCAAACCACCCGCTTTTTCAGCAACTTTGACACTAACCCCCGTTAGTTCGCTAATTTCTGTCGCGGCTACTTGGCTTCGCTCGGCGAGCTTACGTACTTCAGCGGCAACTACTGCAAATCCCTTACCGTGTTCGCCAGCTCTTGCCGCTTCTATTGCCGCGTTGAGTGCCAGCATATTGGTCTGGTAGGCGATGTCTTCAATAATAGTGATTTTCATAGCAATATCTTTCATTGCCTGTACGGTGGCGATAACAGATTCACCCCCTTCTTTAGCCGCATTTGACGACTCAGTAGCAATGCCGTCAGTTACCCGTGCGTTTTCACTGTTTTGATTAATTGACGCACCCATTTCTTCAATCGAAGCACTGGTTTCCTCCACGCTCGCGGCCTGTTCACTAGCGCCCTCGCTTAGACTCTGTGCGGTGCCGCTGATCTGCTCAGAAGCTGCCGCCAGTGCAGTGGAACTACTATTTACTTCGCTAATAACAGAGACCAGTTTCTCGCGCATCGTAATCATTGCCGCTAATACACCAACGACTTTACCTTTGGTATGTGTCTGCTCAGATTCAAGATCACCCATAGCAATTTTTTCAGCTATTTCAAGGATAACAGGTGGCTCAGCGCCAAGTTGCGACATAATGCCACGAATAATCCATACTGCAGTACCCAAGCCTATTAGCACACCTAGCACTAATATGGTCAACATTAGGTTGCGACCTTTTTCGTAGTTCTCTGTGCTGGACGCTTTGTCTTGTTCAAGCTCCTTTTCGTTCATAACAACTATCGCAGCAATTAAGTCTGTAGCTGCATCGTTGAGCTTACGTCCTTCGCCATTAGACAACCTAGAAGCTTTGATATTGCCATTTTCCCGGCTAATGCGATAAACATCTTCATTGATATCAGTGAAGGTATTCCAAGCCTTGGTAAAGGTATCAATATAAACTCTGCTCTCGGTTGTTGCCATCTTGTTCAACTCAGTAAGTCGGGCGTTGAGAGTGGCGTTGATGTTAACAATGACCTCGGCGTACTTATCTATGCCTTGCTCTGTAGATTCCAACAACAAGCTCTTTTCGGCGCTCTGTACTTCTAGTATGTTTTGAATGATGCGCTCAGCCATTAATGTTCGGCTGACGGCGAGATTGTTACCGTCTATGATTTGCTCATCATTTTGAGCAGCTACAGCTTTCATTGCTGTTGCTGCAATTTCAAACGCTCTTTGACCGCTGTCAGCAGACAACGCCTGCCCCTTAACCGTTGAGTTCAAGCGAGAAAAATCTGTAACCTGCTCGTTGACTTTTAAATATTCATCCCAGCTACTGTCAAATTTATCCAGCATGGCTTTGCCATCATTATTTACCAGTCTGCTTAGCTCTTGACGACGTTCCTCCATTCCTACACGTCTCTCATCGACGATAGCCTTAAATTGATTCATCTCTTCAACAGTTTGCGCTAGGATGATGTTTTTCTCCGCACGCGAAACCGCGATAACGTCCTGATTGATGCGTCCGCCAAGTTTGATTTTCGTCGCCGAAACATCTGCCATCCTGTCGATACGCTCATCCATCTCCGACATGATATTGAGGGACATTGTCACCATAAATATCATCAAAATTACCAATATGCTAAACCCTGCGGTCAACTGTGCCTTCATTGTGAGTTTCATAACTTGCTCCTGGCTTTAAAGAAATAATTACCCTGCTCTTTAGCAGCAGGGTTTTGTTGTAATACCTGAACGAGTCGTTGCATGGCACTAGTTACGTGGCCTAAACCACCTGTTTTTTTTTCAGAGGCTGCGGTGATATCCGCTCGCCATTTTTCCAGCATTAAATTGTTCATCTTTTTTTCATCTTTTAATCTAATTACTTTAATGTTGAGGTATTCAGCTATTCGGCTATATTACTAATGACCGATTAGTTGATCGCTGCCAAAAAACTATTGCCAGCCGCTTGAGTTTGCTTTAATTACACACGAACAGTCCGATCTGCTCGACCTTGGCGTTTAATACCTAAAATCTTTAGATAATTGAGATTCACTTTTTTTTTGCTGTCACTAATATTTATTGCTTTAGTGCTCTTACTTCACTTTAAACAACCCGCCTTATCAGGCTTGGTACATCAATAATCATAGCAACCTCACCACTGCCTAAAATGGTGGCCCCGCTTATACCTTTTAGATTTTGAAACACTTTACCCAGTGGCTTAATCACGGTTTGATGCTCGCCAAGTAATTCATCAACAACCAGTCCAGCTTTTTGACCGGCATATTCCACCACAACTATATTATATCTACGCCCTGGTTTATCTAGGGTGCTGTTCAAGCTATCTTCATCATTGAATATTTCAGAAAGGTGTATATATGGCATGACTTCGCCACGTAAATTGATGTACTCACCTTTCTTAGCTTGCTGCTCGTCTAGCGCGATACATTCCTCCACTAAATCGAGCGGGATGACATAAGATGACTGACCAACCTGTACTTGAAAACCATCGATAATGGCGAGTGTTAGCGGCAAGCGAATGGTGAAACTGGTACCCTCGCCCAATTCGCTATTAACCGATATTTGTCCACGCAGAGCATCAATGTTTTTATTAACAACATCCATGCCAACACCACGCCCCGATATGTTCGTGATCTCTTTTGCGGTAGAAAATCCAGGGGCAAAAATCAGTCGGTGAATTTCAGGCAGAGTTAACTGCTGATTGGCTGAAATAATGCCATTTTCAATTGCTTTGGCGGTTAAAATTTCAGGATTTAATCCAGCACCGTCGTCGGTTATCTCAATAACAATGCTACCTGAGTCGTGGTAAGCTTCGAGTTTTACGGTGGCAGTTTCTGATTTACCATTAGCCGTTCTGATATTGGGTTTTTCAATGCCGTGGTCCAGTGAGTTTCGAATTAAATGCATCAGTGGATCACTAATTTTTTCCACTACGGTTTTGTCCAGTTCGGTGTCACCACCGACAATCTGCAGGTCAATTTTTTTACCCATATCTTTGCTGAGATCACGCACGACTCGTTTAAAACGATTAAAAGTATCCCCTATCTGAACCATACGCAGACTGAGTGTGGCATCTCGTATTTCTTCCACTAACCGAGTTAAATTCTCTACTGTTTCTAATAACTCTGCTTGCTCTGTTTGTTTTGCTTTTAGTTCGGTATGTGCACTTGAAATCACTAATTCACCAACCAAGTTAATCAGATCACCAAGTTTTTCAGCGTTTACTCGTACAGATTGTTGTTCTACTTCTTTGACTTGTTTTTGCTTATCTAATGCTGTGTCAACGTTGCTAGCATCTACGATATTTTTGTCGATTATAACGTCGTCCATTAGAGCATTAGTTATTTTATCAAGGGTTATATTTTCTTCAGTTACTATTGTTTGTTTATCGATATCTACATTTTGATATTCAAGTGCTTTTAACAGTTCGTCTTCGGTTAGCGCACCCGATGCAACAAGAGTTTCTCCGATTGCTATATTTTCTTCAGGTAATGCATAAATGAGTTGGGTGTAATCACTTAACTTACTTCGCGGGGATAGAATTTGTAGCTGACAGTCTGCCAGTACAAATTCAAATACCTCAGCAATTGCCTCTTTTGATGCTGTTGAAGCTAGGCTTATTTCAAATCCAAGATAGCTTTCTTCTGGATTAATATCATTGAGTGAGGGTAAGTCTGTGGTCAATGTTGTCATGTTGATGATGTCACCAACAGTCTCGAGGTACCGAAAAAATGACAAAGGGTCCATACCATTGGCCAACACATTACGGTTGAATCGAATGGAGATATGCCAATAGTCATTAGTGACTTTTTCAGATTCAGGTTCAGTTAATTCAAGCGCTATTTCAGACTCCGTTAGTACCTTGAGCTCACTCTCAGCCGTGATAACTATTGATGAATTGGGTGTTTTGATATCGAGATATTGATGTAGATTTTTTAATAATTCTTCACCTGTTTCTCTTAGACTATCGCCAATGGGTACTTCCGCATTATCAAGGGCATGAGCAACTAATTGGCTGATTTGATCACGACTATCGAGTAACAGGCCCATCAAATCGTCATTGAGGAAAATTTCCTTATCTCGTAGCTGATCCATTACTGATTCGGCTACGTGAGTGAAAGCGACAACATCGTCAAAGCCAAATAAACCAGCAGAGCCTTTGATTGTGTGGATAGTGCGAAATAAGTCATTAATGAGTTCGTCATTATCTGGCTCGTCTTCAAGCTTTAATAGAATATATTCTGCTTGTTGCAAAAGCTCACTAGACTCTTCCACAAACACTTGCCGGCCTTCTGCCAGATAGTCTGTTTCGTCGTTCATATCAAAGGTTACTCCGGTTGAATCCAGTCGAAATGCGATCTAATATTTAATACGTCCATGACTTCGGCCACTGGATTTGAGATTGCATTTAAAAAAACTTGTTTGCCATCTTTGGTCGCACTCTGCTTGAGGGCCAAAAGTAATTGAATGCCACTGCTATCTATTTCTTCTACATCGGATAAATTAAGCTCAAAATGGTTGAATTCAGCGTAATAACCCTTGATTTCAGCCAGATTATTCGCTGCACAATAGATGGTCATATCTGGACTGGCATCTAATACACAGATGCCTTTTTTTTGATTTGAGTCTTCACGTTTGGTAAATGACATGATTAAATTATCCTCGTTTTTAATACGCTTGATGTTGTAAAAATCAACAACTACATACCTGTAGTATTAATTTCTGTTACTGCTGACAAATTAATTTGACGGTCATTATCAGTTTTCAAATGAGGATATGGTTTGTTATTCTGTTCCATCAGATTATAAATCGACATTTCATCTTAAATGGATATTAAGGTAGGCCTATTGATTTTACTGTTATCACCAAAATTTAATCCTGCTAACTATAGCATTGCCTATTATTAGGCTATTCAGTTAGGGTAAAATCAACTTTGATACTGCATTTAACAATATCGGTGGTTGAAAAGGTTTCACCAACCAAGCTTTTGCCCCTGCAGCACGACCTTGCATTTTCTTTTCATCGCCGGCCTCTGTTGTTAACATCATCATCGGAGTAAATTTATAAGCCGGTAATTTTTTTGCTTCTTGAACTAAGGTTATGCCATCCATATTAGGCATATTGACATCAGTGATTAATAAATGAATTTTCACTCCATTTAGTTTTTTTAAAGCCTCAACACCATCCGCAGCATCAATCACATCAAAACCTTGTGATTCTAATGTCAATCGGACAACCTTTCTAATTGATGCTGAATCATCAACGATCATTATTGTTTTTGCCATAAACTTGCTCCTCGTAATTATTTTCTTATGATTAAAAAAACGTTAAGTCGTCACCTTTTGACTCTTGCCCTGGTGTTTTTTGTTCGCCGGCAACTGTTGCTTGATGATTAGCTAACTCTTCTGGCACCGTATATCGCAGTGCCATTTTTTCAAGTATGTCATTTGTTTGAATTAAGTCTGCACTTCGCTCTGTTTTTGGTACTGTCTGATTAGCCAATAACAACTCATTAAAATCATATAAATTATGCTCTGCATGTTCAAGAATTTGGGTAACTCTATCTTGAAACTGTAAAGCTGTTATTACATGATAAACCTCACTTTGAATTTGCTCGGAGGCATCGGCCAGTGTTTGTGACTTATCCTTAAAAGCATACAAAGTGTTTTCAATATCAGTTAATACCTTTTCAATGTGCTCTGAGCTACTTTCAATCGTTTTACTGTAAACTTGAGTTGTTGTTTTGGATGAAGTCAAGGTACTTGCCATCGCGGTATTGATATCGTCAAGGGTTTTATTCATTCGACTACCTGTACTAGCAGAGGAACTGGCCAGTTTTTTTATTTCATCCGCAACTACTGCAAATCCTCGCCCATGTTCACCCGCTCTTGCGGCTTCAATAGCGGCATTTAGGGCCAATAAATTAATATTGTCAGCAACGTTTCGAACATCATTGGCCATGCTTTCAAGCTCGGCCGTATAAGAAGATAATTTTTCTACTTCTTGGAATATCGTTTTCTCATTACTGTTAAGATTACAGAGGTCATTAATAACGCCATTCAAGATGGTTTTTGTGCTTGTCAACAGCGTACCAATGACGGCGTCATCATCACTTTTACGTTGGTCATCAAGTAAAAGGCTTATTTTTTTCGTTATAGCTAAAAACCTATCAGTGAGACTTAGCACTTCTTGTTCAACGTGCTCTTTGGATGTTTTAATCTGTTTAGAAACAACGGGAAGCACTTCTCCCATGAGTTCTTCTAGTGCATCTATATAAGACTGAGTTTGCTGAAGAAAGTTATTGTTAGCTTGTTGGTGAGAGGATGCAAGTTTCGCTTGAGCCAATTGCAACTTGCTAAATAGAAGATAACCAACAAGAAGACTTAATCCAAACGTACAGCAGAATATAAATAAAGATAAGGTAATTGCTATATCTGTAAAAAATATAAGCAGAAGCGAACCTACAACAGGGATACTGCTGGGCATGATATAAAAAAAAGCTTTATCTATATTATTCAATAACACGGTTCCTTTGATTGTTGACTAAAAACATAAGACGATACAAGTGGGCAAAAATAAATACAAATGGATGCGCATTGACATAAATAGGTATAAATTGAAATTAATAGATACAAATTGAAATTAATAGATACAAATTGAAATAATCAGGCATTCTACAACATAAAGCTATATAAAGTCACATAAAGCCATATGAATTTACTTTAAATTTACCTTTAAACTACATGGAGTTACCTATAAGTTATTGAGGGGTTATTTATAAGTTACTAAAAAGTTACTGAGAAGTTATCACTTGCCAGGCATCAAACTTTCACGTCTAAATTTTTTAAACATACTATTTAGCCAGAATTCTAGATAAGAACTAAACTATTCCCTCACGCTATTGTTAAGGTTTTTCGACTAAATAGATTTGGCAGTTTATATGGTGGGCAAGTGAATAAAATCTCACCTTTATAGGGGCTGAATAAATGCTATTTTCTACTGACAAAGCTATATTAGGGCGAGTCGAGTATAAAAGAAATTTTATTGTCACAACGCCAGATAAAACCTAGGTAGGTGATTTAAGCTATATTTGGACAGGAGAAGGCTAGTTATATTTATGCTCCATAGTTGATTTATATGCTACTAAGGTAATATTCAAGCAATAAAACCAAAGGTTTTTTTAACACTGCTATTGCTTAATATTATAGTCGCCATCGAAATGCCTCTCGGTAATTAAAAAATCATAATGTTGAAATTTAAGCTTGATTACTCGGTCTTTAACCTTGTTACCAACACTTTTATTTAATTTGAGGAATTTATATGTCGACAGCTGATCCCTTAGCTAACAAAAACTTACAAAGCAACTTGCAATGGTCATTACTATTTTTACGGGTAGGTGTGTTTATTGTGATGTTTATTTGGACGCTAGACAAGTTTGTTAACCCAGCACATAGTATTAAAATTTTTGAACATTTTTATAAAATCAGCGGCTTTAATGACATCATGGCTTATGGTTTAGGCGCACTACAATTAATATTGGTTTTCGCGTTTTTATTTGGCATTAAAAAACGCCTCAGTTACGGTTTGATTTTTCTGATGCATGCGGGTTCAACATTATCAGCTTACGCGCAGTATATGGATGCTTTTAATAATTTATTATTCTTCGCCGCATGGCCTATGTTAGCTGCTTGTGCCGCGCTATATTTACTTCGTGATGCTGATACTAAGTTTACTTTAGGCAAGTAGCCTATGGTTAATAAGCGCCTAATAAATACTTAATAACGTGTTCTAAGTAAAGGTTAAAACAAAAAGCCAAGGCAGAACGCCTTGGCTTTTGGCTAATTTTTATTGAAATAGTTAACAGAGAAACGGGTTAACTGTTGCTTTACAAATAGTTTAGTTATTTTTAGACTAGATTTTTCTTAGCTTAGATTGCCGTCTATACCAGGTTAAAATGCACAGCGTTAAAAGTTCTGGGCCGTTTGTGAATTTTTTTGCTGAGTGGCATCATTGGCTAATGCGGTGTTTTTTAACTTGATAACCACACGACGATCATAAAAACTCACCTCTTTATTTACTGATGCCACCACAGATTGCTGTTCACCAAAAGCAAATAAGCTAATGCGGTCAGCCTTTACGCCCTGGTCAATCAGTGCATTTTTAACCGCATTAATACGTGCTAATGAAAGTGCTTGGTTTAGCGTATCACTGCCTTGTTTATCGGTATAGCCAGAAAGATCTAAGGTTAAATTAGGTGATTGTTGCACAATGCGCGCTAAGCTTTCTATCTGCTCTTGATAATGTGATTTAATTTCACTTGAGCCGGTAGAGAACTGTAAGCTCATTAATAAGTTTTGTGCTTGTAGGTTACTTGCCGCTTGATAGTTTTGCTCTAGCGCTAACAACTCAGTTTGATAGCTTTGCTCTGCTTGCTCAATTTGTCGTTGGTAGCGAGCTAGCGATATTTCATTACTTTTTTTCTCTGCACTGTAGGCGGTTGACAAGCTTTCAATTTCATCCGTGGCATTGATGTTTTTTGCAATCATATTACCAGCTACCCCAGTGATAAAGGCGCCAATAGGTCCACCTAAAATAGCGCCAATAACCATTCCTGTGCCGAAGCCAATTTCTTCCTTCAATTGTGCTGAACTCTCTTGCGCTATTTTGTCTTGCGCTGTTTTTTCATATGAACTTGCAAAGACGGGGCTGACCGTTAAGGCCGATATTAAAGCAACATTAAGCAATGTTTTAGCTCGAGAAGTTTTGCTTACACTTGGGTTATTTGCTGTGGTTAATTTTGTTGTCATCATGGTGTCTCTCATTAATAGTGTCGGTGATAAATAGTCGATGGATACTTGCTAACTAAACACTTAATTAGCTTGCTTGTTTTTGATGGTGTTATTAAAGCGTAGAAAAACGACGACTAAAGGACGCAAATATGGCAATTCAGTGAGCAAATGTGGCAACATTATGGCAATGTCAACAATTAGCAGCATCGATGGCGTTTATTCGATATTATTTAAGCCAGATTTTTATGCCAATATTTACGCACAACGAGATAAAGGATAAACAACAGTCATGTCGAAACGGATTGCTATTGTTGAAGATGATGCCGCCATTAGAGAAAACTATGCTGATGTATTGCGCCTACAAGGTTATCAAGTACAAACCTATGCTAATAAGGCCAGCGCTATGCAAGCGTTTAATCTACGCTTACCTCATTTAGCCATTTTAGATATTGGCCTTGAACACGAATATGATGCTGGTTTTGAGTTATGCCAATGGTTACGCTCAAAGTCGACAACCTTACCGATTATTTTTTTAACCGCACGTGATAGTGATGTTGATACCGTATCTGGCTTGCGTATTGGCGCTGATGATTATCTCACCAAAGATATTAGCTTACCGCACTTGTCTGCCCGCATTGCCGCGCTATTTCGTCGCCAAGACGCTTTAGGCAAACCACAACAAGCTGATTATATGCTCACTATCGGGCCATTAACCGTAGATAGTCAGCGCATGAGCATTCAATGGCAAGAGCACAATGTTGATTTAACCATCACCGAGTTTTGGATGTTATACGCATTAGCTAAACATCCCGGCCATGTGAAAAACCGTAGCCAGTTAATGCAAGACTCAAACATCTATGTTGATGACTCAACCATTACGTCGCATATCAAGCGCATGCGCAAAAAATTCAGCTATATCGATAGCGACTTTAATTGTATTGAAACAGTTTATGGTATGGGTTATCGCTGGAACCAAAGCGCCAAAGAAACCTCAGGTAACTAAACTAAAATGACAATGAAATGGCGATTTGGCTTAAGAAGTAAGCTGCTCTTATTATCGAGTTTTCTATTTACCATCCCATGGTTTGGTTATCAATATGTTTGGGAAATGGAAAAATACCTCCGTTATGGTCAAGAGCAAACCATTATAGGCACAGCCAGAGCACTTGCTACCGCTATGCATGAGCGGGCAAACTTGTTTAATAATCAAGCCAGTTTTTTACCTAGCGTTGAAAAAGGCAAAGACCTATATAGTTACGGTTTATCCGCGCCCATTCAACTCGACGGTTTAAATCAAGACTGGCCCGACTTTGCCAACAAAGCGCATTTTTATCAGCAAAATAACCAACTTTATAGCCAACTAACGCCTGAGCAATTATCAATAAATTTTACAGCGGCGGTTGGCACTTATGGTCAGTATTTGTATTTATACTTTGGGGTGATTGACGACAAGGTTATATATCGTGACAGCAATGCCCGCAGCATTATTAACAATGACCACTTAGAGCTTGCTTTTATTAATCCACAAGGCGTTTTCAGTCGCTTTATTATCAGCAATAAAACGACTGGCTGGATAGATGCTTATCGTATTACCGATATTGCAGCAGATATTCCTGTGCCTGCTAGACAAATTCAAGGGCATTGGCGAAATACCGCGCAAGGTTATAACGTTGAAGTACGCGTGCCATTAACTGAGTTTAACGACAATATCGCTTTTGCGGTGCACGATGTTGATAGCCCCTTAGGTAGCATTCAAGCATCGCTGGGCTCAGCAGACCCGAGTTCTGCCGAGACATTAGGCACTATTTTAGTACCCTCACCCGAAATTGAGCGCATTGTTAAAGGCATGAGTTATACCAATTCTAGCATTTGGGTGGTTGACCAACATCATAGGGTATTAGCCACCACAGGTAATATAAAAAAAGCCAGCGGTGTCTGGAATAAGCGCGTTAACATTAACAATGAACGCCTTGATAATACTGATGATAATTTTATATTAACGGCTTGGCATAGCGTTGAAAACAATCTACTGAAACCCTTATATGAAAGAATACTGACGCAACCGCCCAGTAATTTTATCGACCAACTTTATGACTCAGAAAACCTGACAGGCAAACATATCGAAAGTGCTTTAACGGGTGAGCCTATGTCGCAGTGGCGTTTAAGCACAGATCAACAAGCGGTGGTATTGTCGGCCGCTTACCCCATATTTATTAATAAACAGGTAAAGGGTGCGGTGATTGTTGAAGAAACCACTAATGGCATTCGCACCTTAAGAAATCAGGCACTTGAAAAGCTTTTTAGTTCTATTCTGGCCATTATGTTATTAGGCGCGTTGGCCTTCTTTTTGTTTGCTTCGCGGATATCAAATCGCATCAGAACCTTAAGTAATCAAGCAGAAATGGCGATTGACGAACATGGTCGTATTAGTGGCAATGTTGATACCTCAAATACCAATGACGAAATTGGTGATTTGTCGCGTAGTTTCTCAACTGCGGTTAATCGCCTGAGTCAATATAATCACTATTTAGAAAATATGTCGTCACGTTTATCACACGAATTGCGCACGCCTATTGCCGTGGTGCGAACCTCGTTAGAAACCTTAGCCATGCAGCAACAAAGTATCAGGGCAACAACACGAGATAATAATGATAAAAGGCAAGCACCCCTAGTGGAAAACCCCTATTTAGTGCGCGCTCAACATGGTATTGAGCGCTTAAGCTTAATTTTAACCAATATGAATGAAGCGACCCGAATAGAGCAAATGTTACAAAACACCGACAAAAGTGCCTTTGACTTAGCTGAGGTATTTAACGGTTGTATGCAAGGTTATCGCTTGATTTACCCTGATATTGATTTTTTATTTAATGATATAACACCAGGAAAGCATCCGCTTTTAGGTTCACCAGAACATATCGCGCAGTTATTAGATAAAGTGATTGCCAATGCCGTAGAGTTTTCTGACGATAATAAAATTACCGCCAGCGTCACACGTAATAATCAACAGGTGACGCTAACCATCAGCAATAACGGTGAGCTATTGCCTGAACAAATGAGTGAACAACTGTTTGACTCTATGGTGTCGATCAGGAAAAAACACAATAATGAACAGCCTCATTTAGGCTTAGGTTTGTATATTGCGCGCTTAATTTGTCAATTTCATCACGGCACAATAAAAGCCGTAAACCAGCAAAATCAGCTCGGCGTTGAGGTTATTATTACCTTGCCATTAACAAAATAATGTTAATGGCTTAAGCTAGGCTGTTGGTTGTGAAGATTACCTTTAAGCTCTTACCTGCATTGCTGCAGCTCTAAGGATTGCACTTCTAGCATTGCAGTAAGTTTGGATCATGACAAGCTAGCGCAGTACTGCATTTGCTATTGCAACTATGACAAAATACTATTCAATACCAATGTATTTGTGTACTTGCACCGATAAGCGCCAGTTATTTTTAATACAAGCGGCAATAGCAAGTTCGGTGGCACGTTGTTTTTGGCTAATAGGTTGTAAATAAATCTGCTTTTTTTCGATTTGATGCTCGGCTAATAACGCTTTTAGGTCATCAATATGTTGCTCTGTGGCCACCGGGTGTTTAATTTCATTTGCCCTTTGCATCGCGCTGGCTAAAATTTTGTAACCGCCACGCATATTTACTTTAGGTGACACAGTAACCCAGCATTGCTCAGAGACTCTAATTTCAAAGGTGCCTGAGGTTTCTACCTGACAGCTATAACCTTGTGCTTCAAAATATAAACACAAGGCGGTTAAATCTTCCATGCAAGGTTCGCCACCGGTAATAACAATATGTTTAGCGTTAAAGCCCTGCTTGTTAAAGATTGCAGCAATATCATCTAAGGATAAATTTGACCATTGTTCAGTCTCTTCTACCTTACTTAACAGTTGCTTACTGGTTATTTCTAACTCAGGATGAATGTCCCAGGTATGTTTAGTATCACACCAAGAACAACCGACAGGACAACCCTGTAAACGAAGGAAAATTGACGGTTGGCCGGTAAATGAGCCTTCGCCTTGCAGAGTTTCAAACAATTCATTTATTTTATAACGTGTGGTCATTTCTTTAATGCTTAGATAATTTCTAGTAGAATGCGCAAGTTTATTATACCTCAAGAGATCTGTAAATATGAGTAGTAAAGTCGTAGTAATTTTTTCTGGTGGCATGGATTCATTCACCGTACTGCACCGCGCTTTAAAAGACGGTAAAGAAGTCTATGCCTTAACCTTTGATTATGGCCAAAAACACGTGAAAGAAATAGCCTGTGCCAGTAAAGTTTGTCAACAACTGGGGGTTGCTCATAAGGTTATTGATATTTCATCCATTAATCAGTTATTAGCGGGATCGTCTTTGACCGATGATATCGACATTCCTGAAGGTCATTACGAAGCCGAAAGTATGAAGTCAACGGTTGTACCTAATCGTAATATGATTTTACTGTCGTTAGCTGTGGGTTATGCCGTCTCAGTAGAAGCCGCGCAAGTATATTATGGTGCTCATTCGGGTGATCATGCTATTTATCCTGATTGTCGACCTGAATTTGTCATGAAAATGAATGAGGTTTGTCAAATCGCGAATTATCAAGCGGTTGAAATTTTCAGTCCTTACTTAACGAACAGTAAATCCGATATATTAACTGATGGTTTAAAGATGGGTTTGCGTTACGATGACACTTGGACTTGTTATAATGGCCGAGCACAAGCCTGCGGTAAATGCGGTGCATGTCAAGAGCGCCTAGAAGCCTTTGCTGACAATAATGTGACCGACCCTTTAACATACGAATAAGCTTATTTATAAAAGCCAGCCAAATTAAATGCAAAAAGGGACAGTGCAATGTCCCTTTTTAAGCGCTATTTTTTGGTGCTTATTTTGATAATCGTGACTGTTTATGGTTTAAACAATCATTTTATTTACTGACATCAGCTTAGTCGGTAAACAAGGTACTATGTAAACGTTCAACCACTTGGTTAGCATCGGCTTCTGGCACGAGAAAACACAGATTATGATTGCTTGCGCCATGACAAATCATGCGAATATTAAAATCATTTATCTTATCAAAAATACTGCTGCCAACCCCTTTAGTGCCATGAATTTTATTACCGATCACCGCAATTAAACTCAAACCATGCTCAACACTGACTTCACAAAGTTGTTCTAACTCTTCTACCACGGCTTGAGTTAACAAGGCTTGTGTTGAACCATAAGGATTGTCAAAGGTTAGCGCGACACTAATTTCACTGGTGGTAATTAAATCAACACTTAATTGGTGTTTGGCTAATACGGTAAAAACTTTCGCTAGGAAACCACTGGCATGCAGCATTTGTGGACTTTTTACTGTCACTAAGGTTTGCTCGCGTCGCAGCGCAATCGAACGATAAGTAGGATTAGAGTCAACTTGGCGCTGTATTTTGGTGCCACCTGCATTAGGTTCTTTACTTGAACCCACAAAAACAGGAATATCTTGCCGCATAGCTGGAATAAGTGTCGCTGGATGAAGAATTTTCGCGCCAAAGGTGGCCATTTCGGCCGCTTCACCGAAACTAATTTCATTAATCGAACGTGCTTGATCTGTTATCCGTGGATCGGTAGTAAAAATACCCACCACGTCAGTCCAAATGCTTAAATTACTGGCTTGAACAGCTTCAGCTAACAGCGCGGCGCTGTAATCAGAGCCACCGCGGCCTAAGGTGGTCGTATTGCCCTGTGGATCACAGCCAATAAAACCTTGCGTAACAATAACTTGTTCATTAAGTAAGGGATAAAGTAGTGCTTTAGTATTAGCGGCCAATTCGGTTAAATCAACTTGCGCTTTACCATATAAACTATCAGTTTTCATGACTTGGCGAACATCAAAATAATGACCATTCACATCGACGAGTTGTAACACTTGTGCAAAAATTCGTGAACTGAATTGTTCACCAAAACTCAGGATTTCATCACTGGTTTTTGTGCTGTATTGCTTTGCTTGTTGCTCAGCACAAGCGCGTAACGCATTTAATAAGCCTGATATTTCTTGATCAATAGCTTGATGATTATCAAAATGCTGGGTTATGGCAAATTGAATATCAGCAATATGGGTAATAATTTGTTGTTGTTCACTTATCGAAACGTCTGCTTGGCTTAAACGCACTAGGTGATTAGTAACACCAGCACTGGCTGATACCACCACTAAACGGTTAGTGCTATTATTTTTAATAATATCCGCGCAGCGTAACATCGCATGAAAATCAGCAACACTGGTGCCGCCAAACTTTGCAACGGTAATATTTTCAGTATTGGTATGATCTATAATTACAGACATGCAGATACTCCATGAGTTTGAGATTGAATGGTTAAACATTCGAGTCTATCGCAAGATGTATATTTAGATAACAATATATATTTAAATAACAATGTGCCAACACTAGTGCGATTAAGGCTGGTAAGATGGGATATTAACATAAAAATTCTTCCTAAACGCCTGCATTGCTAAAGGTACTTCATTAAATATAGCAAATATAACAGGCAAATAACTAACAGGAAGAGCATGACTGAGCGTAGAGCGAATTAGGTTAAAAACCTGTTATTCAGGCGGTACTATTCAGCCAGAAGCTCTCCACCCTATGCTAAAAAAACTTGTGTTTTTCTAGCGGTGACAGCCCTAAGGATTCAGCCCTAGCGACCGAATATGATATGCCCCCATATCAATATTCTCGGCAATTGTCCCCCTCAATAACAGTCAAAGGAATGGGTCCTCATGTTACCTACCTAGCAATTGCGCCTCTTCTGGTGCGAAAATCTTTCTATTTCTGCACTACTTAATTCATAACACCATCATAGTTGATAGATAAGGGTATTATAAAAGTGGAGTAAAAATTCTAATTTTCAGCGCAGTCATTAGACCCTATCTAAGCGTAAATATCAACAGACTTTTAGACGTCCAAATAAAATAATTTGTCACCATTAGCTACGGCTTTAAATAGCTACTGCTTCAAAGTCTTATAATTGTTATGCTTAAGTATCTTGAAAACTTATCACCCTATTCGTATAGCCTATTTTGGACTGAGTAACATGGATCTATTTTTACTAAAAAAAATTATCAGCTTAATGATTATGCCACTGAGCATAATTATCTTACTGTTAATTATCGCCATTATTTTTTATCGTTTAAAACCAAAATTGAGTTTTACGGCGTTATTTACCGCAACCACTTTATTATTTTTGAGTACCTTTCCACCTTTATCCGATAACATCATGGCGGCATTAGAAGATAATTATCCCGCATTTACCCGCAGCAATAAGCCGGTTGATTATATTATTATTTTGGGCGGTGTTCACACCAGCGTTAAGGGTTTGCCCGCGACCAGTGAGTTAAAGTCTAGTTCACTAGAAAGGTTAGTTGAGGCTGTTCGTATCTACCGCCTGCACCCCGAAGCACAAATAATTACCTCAGGTTTTGCCGATGGCGATGTTAGTTCAAACGCAGAAAAAGTTAAGCAAGCAGCGATATTATTAGGTGTGCCAAAAAATAAAATATTGACTGAAAATTTCCCTCAAGATACCGAAGAAGAAGCGCAACTTATCGCACCACGCGTGTTAAATAAAAATATCGTACTCGTCACTAGTGCCAATCATTTACCCAGAGCCATGGCCTATTTCCAACGCTACGGCGTCAATCCAATCCCTGCACCGGCAAGCCCATGGGTTAAAAGCAATGGCCTTACTCCATGGTCTTATTACGTACCTAATGCTAAAAATTTACAACAAACCACTACGGTTTGGTACGAAACCCTCGGGCGTATAGTGCAATGGTTTAAAGACTAATAGCTGACAAACTAAAAACATCAGTAATTTGTACAACACGACTTAATGACCAAAAAGCCTTGTGCAGTAACACATTGACATAAGGCTAATTCTTTAAAAAGTACAATTGTGCATGAACAGCAGTCTTGTAGTTGGTGCTATATTTTGCCGCTATATTGGTATTAATAAACTGCCGCTTAGGCCGGGTTATCAATATCAATAAACTTAGCCTCTAATGGCAAATGTTGATTAAAATGTTCGGCTAATGCTTTAGCGCCATAGCGCTCGGTGGCATGATGGCCAGCGCAATAAAAATGAATATCCATCTCGCGCGCAACATGAGTGGTTTGCTCAGATACTTCACCACTAATAAACGCGTCTATGCCGTGTTCAGCCGCTAACTCAATATAGCCTTGCCCACCACCGCTGCACCAAGCCACGGTTTTAATCGCTTTATTTGATGGCGGTGCTATGTGTAAGCAAGTCCGGTTGAGCTTTTCATTAATGCGTTGCTCAAGTGCTTGTGGGCTAAGTTCACTAGTAAAGTCTCCACGTACAGCAACACTCAAGGCGTTACCCTCTTCCAATGGCGCGACATTATTGATTGAAAATAATTTCGCTAATTGTGCGTTATTACCTAAGCTTGGATGAATATCTAAGGGTAAATGATAGGCAAATAAACTGATGTCATTTGCCAGTAACGCCTTAATGCGCTTATGTTTCATACCACGGATGACATAACTTTCATTCTTCCAAAAAAAACCATGGTGTACGACTAACGCATCGGCTTTTTCAGCAATCGCTTGTTCGATTAACGCTTGTGTAGCGGTAACGCCCGTGATGACCTTACTGATCTTATCTCGCCCCTGAATTTGTAGACCATTTGGACAAAAGTCTTTAATTTGTTCAGGCTTTAATAAGTTGTTTAAATAGCTTTCGAATTCATGAAGTTGCATTAATTAATTCTGACCTTAAATATTGAGTTATTATATTTAGTACTGCTTTACCATTACTGATTGGTTTTTTTACTGGTTTTTCTTGATGAATTCATCGTTGGCACCTTCACGGGTTCAAAGTGTGGCCTGAGTTGCCATTTGGGTTTTATCGGCGTTAAAGGTAATACGCGCTTTTTCGCCACAATGACATAAACAGAGCCTAAACTTGGAAAATAACGTGCCGCTATATTATGCCAATAGTTACAAAAAAGTCCCTGAGTGAGTTGCCCAGATAATGACGAATGCAAAAACCGTTTATCTAGTTGGATCTCAAATCCCATTAAGTGCAGCCAATCTTTCACTCGCATAGGTGAAAATAACCTTTCATTCCAAGGCGTTTGCTTACGCCTATAAGGAATAAATTGATTAAGACCCACTAAACTAAAAGGATTAAATCCAGTGATCACTAAATAGCCATTAGGAATTAATACCCGGTTGGCTTCACGCACCACATGATGAGGGTCTAACGAAAACTCCAAAGCATGGGCCAATACGCAGACATCAACACTGTGCTTTTGTAAGGGTAAATCATCAATTTCAGCAATAACATCACTATTTTCCAGCTGGTTTGTTAAGGTTAATTGATGCTTAATCGGGCTATCTACACTCGATATTTCACCACTTAAAGCGCCAATTTTTAGCATATGATAGCCAAAAAACTTTGGCCACCAAGGGGCTAACGCTTGATTAATATTGGCAACTATCAAGTCACCATTAGGTAAGTTTTGCCAAGATTTTGGATAATCAGGGTGCCTAAACGCGAGTGCTGGCTTCATTATATTAAACTGTCGAAAAAGTAAGTATAATCATATCTTCAGTATACTCAGGAGCCACACATGCAGCAAACCCAAAGCAGCACTAATATGAAAGTTTCCATGATAAAGGCCTTTTCAGATAATTATATCTGGGCTATTTCGTCGAACTTAGGTCACAACATGGCCTTAGTTGACCCAGGTGACGCCAATGTTTGTATCGAATTTATTGAACAACAAAAACTGCAACTGTCGAGTATATTAATCACTCACCATCACGCTGATCACGTGGGTGGTATTAAAAAACTTGTTGATTATTGTAAAAGTAAGCAATGGCCATTAACCATTTACGGCCCTGAAAGTGAAAACATTCCACACTGTGATGTCGCGCTTAACGAAAGCGCTAAGGTGGCGTTAACTGATTTAGACCTCGAATTTGATGTCATTGATCTGCCAGGTCATACCAGTGGCCATATAGCTTATTTATCACAAGACAATTTATTTTGTGGTGATACTTTGTTTTCAGGTGGCTGTGGACGCCTTTTCGAAGGCACGCCGAGCCAAATGCTCTGCTCATTAGAAAAGCTAAGCGCTTTACCTGAGCGCACTCAGGTCTATTGTGCTCATGAATATACTCAAGCTAACCTTAATTTTGCTCTAAGTGTTGAACCCGATAATACCGAGTTGGTAGATTATTATAATCAAGTAATACAAAAGCGCGAACAAGACATTGCCACTATCCCAACATCAATCATGCTTGAAAGGAAAATCAATCCATTTCTACGCTGTAACGAGTCTAGCTTGATGACAAGCGCGGCTGAGTTCAGTGGTGAAAAGGTTAATGATAAATTACAAACCTTTACCATTATCCGCGCATGGAAAGACAATTTTTAAGGCGTTTTTATTGCGCAAATCTTGAATAACCGCCCTAAATAAGTGACACTGGCGGCTAGTAAATTTAAATAGACCTTGCATGAAGAATATAACCCTATCTATCGCAACCGTACTGCTATTGTCCGGTTGCCAATCAGTTTTAAACCAAAATCAATCAAATAACCTTGAAACTAATAATGATATTCAAGTACTTATCGATGTTGCCTCTTCGGCAGAGATCAATCAAGCGCTGCTGGTTGATGAAGCTATTGACGTTATTCATCCCATTGCCGACGGTGATATAGATCTGGGCAATGACTTAAAAGAAAGCTATTTGTCAAATGATGTTTGGCAACGAATTCGCAGCAAGCTTGAATTTTCGATACCCGAAGATCCTCGTGTTGTTAGCCAACGAAATTGGTTTATAAAGCACCCTGACTATCTAAACCGCGTAGCTAAACGCGCTGAGCCATTTTTGTATTACATCGTTGAAGCATTAGAAGCGAACGATATACCCATTGAAATTGCCTTATTACCCATAGTTGAAAGCGCTTTTGACCCTTTTGCTTACTCACATGGTCGTGCATCAGGTATGTGGCAATTTATTCCCGGCACAGGCAAACGCTTCGGCATGAAACAAAATTGGTGGTTTGACGGACGACGTGACATAGTTGCCTCAACCCAAGGTGCTATTAACTATTTAAAATACTTAAACAAGTTTTTTGATGGTGATTGGATGTTAGCGCTTGCCGCTTACAACTCAGGTGAGGGACGAGTAAGACGTGCGGTTAGAAAAAATAAAAAGAAAAACCTACCTACAGATTTTTGGTCTTTAGATTTACCAAAAGAAACTCGTGCTTATGTGCCTAAATTATTAGCGTTAGCTGACATTGTAAAACGTAGCGAAGAATTTAAAATTAAACTGCACGTAATTGATAATAGCTCGGTGATCAGTCAAGTCGATATTGGTTCACAGCTTGATTTAGCCAAAGCAGCGCAATTAGCTGACTTGACATTAACAGAGTTGCAGCGACTCAACCCAGGTTTTAATCGTTGGGCAACCGACCCTGACGGCCCACATTATTTATTGTTACCCAACCACAAAATAGAAAACTTTAAGCAAGGCCTTGCCAAATTGAGCGCAAAAGAACGTCTAGCTTGGCAACGCTATAAAATTAAAAACGGTGACAACCTAGGTGAAATAGCACAAAAATTTAATACTGAAATAGCGTTAATAAAACAAGTTAATAACATTAAAGGCAATCAGATCAGAGCGGGGAAATTTTTATTAATTCCTGTTGCTACCGCCTCGTTAGACAGTTATTTACTCTCACAAAATCAACGTTTAGCAAAAACACAAAATAAAGTATTGGCCGGTGAAAAGCGCATTCATATAGTGAAATCTGGTGATACCTTGTGGGATATCAGCCGCGCCTATCGTGTTTCAACCCGCAGTATTGCAAAATGGAATGCTATGGCGCCAAGAGACACGATTAAACCTGGACAAAAACTCGTTATCTGGCAAAAAACAGCGGTTAAAACACTGGCTTTAGATGCTATGACACCAAACGAAAAAGCGATAATGCGCAACATTCATTATCGTGTTCGCAAAGGTGACTCTTTTGCCCGTATCGCCGACAAGTTTAATGTCAAAATAAAAGATATTGAACGTTGGAATAGCCTTAATCGTGATAAATACTTACAACCGGGACAGATGTTAAAGCTGTCGGTAGATGTGACGAATAATATTTAACACCTTAATTATTGATAATATTATCACCAATAAATTTAGTCGTAGCAGATAGTTGCGAAGGGAAAAATTAAAAAACGCTAACTGAGTTAGCGTTTTTTTTGTGCTGAAATAAAGCATCAGTGGTTGGTCATATTAATGCCTTTATAATATTAACGCGTTTATAACTAAACGATTATAAACCGGCGACACCTTGAGTAATAATGTTTTTCGTTTGCTTAACAATATCCATCAATGCTTGTTGATTGAAGGCTTTAATTTTCGGGGTATGGATATGACCTACCGGTAAAGTTGAATAATATTGGTCACGTAATAAGATACTACGATAAGATATTTCATTAGAAAGGTAACCACCACCTGAGCCGCTAACCGAAGTTTGCTTAACAATATCTGCCAGTGATTGACCCTTAAATGTACCACCTAATAAGGTCGATATTGTGCGATTGTCGTTAACCTGATATTGACCAGCACCCTTTAACATTGCCAATATAGGTAAGCTAAATTCAACAAACTCAGGTCCTTGCAAAGCGGCTGTTTTAAACTTGGGTATTAATGGCTTATTTTTCGTAGCACCTGTCAATATATTAAGGTTATCAGGCGCGTTAGCGCTGCGTCTTAACGCCGGGTAACGCTCTAAATCAAAATTCTCTCTGCCCATGCTTACGGTTAATACCATATCAACAGATTTACCTTGAATATAAGGCGCTAGTAATTCCTCTATCATACCTTGATCAAAATCTGCAAAACGCACAGGAATAATGAGCACTTCAATTTCAGCACTTTGCCCTTCAATGCTAACCACTAAATCGTCCAAAGCGAGTGCAACTACCCCTGATGGATTACTTTGATCGATATGTCTATCTAGAAAAAAGGGATCAAAACCAGTAAGCAGTATTTTTTTATCGGCTTTTTTATCAAACTTCACATCCAGTTGACCACGAGATAATAACTCCAGTGTCCATAACAACTTGCGTTGTTGATTAGGAAACAAGGTCGTAAATGCTTTGGTAGAGCGTAACGCTTTGCTCATTTGTAAGCGCGCCCAATATAACGGCCGATCGTCGTAGTCGTTCAATTGGTTAAATGACTTTTTCGCCTCTAACCATAGCCCTTTACCGTGACGAATAGTTAATTGTGTTAACACGGTATAGCTAGTTGCTCGGTTTAGTTGACTAGCAAATTTTTCAGCTTGTGCCCTTAATCTTGTCGAAACATCTGGCATTGCTTTAAGCGCGTTATCAAGACGTAATTCTTCAACCGTTAATGCAGCGTAGTTAATTTCTTGGCTACTAATAGATAAACTTAGGCCAAGCGAGATGGCGACAACAAAGATCTTTAGGGTTATTTTATTTACAGTTTTTAACATTTATTGCTCTTACTTATGATTGAAATTAAAATCAAACGGCTAATTTCTCTATACTTATCATTGATATATTAATGTATCTACTTTTTTAACACGAGCGATTAATGTTACACCAAAAACCACTTTTACACCTTATTGTGTCATTAGAGTAAAAATACTATTGATTGTTTATCAAATACTGTAAGGTGTCACACAACAGCAATATTGCTGAACGATAAGTTTCTGTAAACACTATCATGTTTACCTAGAGATAATATCGCATAATACGCTTGAATAAACTTGTTAGAGCGCATTCACCACACAATTTGTCATTAATAAATATAAAGGGGTAGCACTTCAATGTGTTCGATATTTTGTATATTAGATATTAAAACAGGTGCAGACGCACTTCGTCCAAAAGCTTTAGAATATTCTCGCTTACTTCGTCATCGTGGTCCAGATTGGTCTGGTATCTACAACAATGACCACGCAATTTTAGTGCATGAACGTCTGTCAATTGTTGACACTGAACATGGCGCTCAACCATTATATAACAGTGACAAATCAAAAGTTTTAGCGGTCAATGGTGAAATTTATAATCATAAAGCATTAGCCAGCCAACATACGCCTGACTATGATTTTCAAACCGCTTCGGATTGTGAAATTATCATTCCAATGTTTGAAAAATTTGGCACTGACTTTGTCGATAAGCTCCAAGGTATGTTTGCCTTTTGTCTATATAACGAGCAAGACAATAGTTATCTAATTGCCCGTGATCACATGGGTATTATTCCACTTTATACCGGTTATGACGCTGAAGGTAACTTCTATGTTGCCTCAGAAATGAAAGCGTTAATGCCCATTTGTAAAACGGTAGCAGAGTTCCCTCCAGGTCATATTCTAGATAGCAGAGTCGGTAAAGTTGAAAGATATTACCAACGCAACTGGCAAAAATATTCAGCGATAAAAGATAACAACACCAGTAAAGAAAAAATACGCGAAGCATTAGAAGAATCAGTTAAAAGCCATTTGATGACTGACGTACCTTACGGCGTATTACTTTCTGGCGGTTTAGACTCATCATTAATTTCTGCCATTACGCAAAAATTTGCCGCTAGACGTATCGAAGAAAATGATTTGTCTGAAGCATGGTGGCCTAAAGTGCATTCTTTTGCCTGCGGCTTAGCTGGCTCGCCAGATTTAATTGCCGCTAAAACCGTTGCTGAGAGCATAGGTACAATACACCATAGTATTATATTTACCGAACAAGAAGGTATCGACGCACTTAAAGAAGTGATCTATCACTTAGAAACTTATGATGTAACCACGATTCGTGCCTCTACACCTATGTATTTAATGGCGAGAAAAATAAAAGCCATGGGCATTAAAATGGTACTTTCTGGTGAAGGTGCTGATGAAATATTTGGTGGTTATTTATATTTCCACAAAGCGCCAAATGCGGAAGAGTTTCATAACGAATTGTTGCGCAAGCTTGATAAATTACACATGTTTGATTGTCTACGTGCGAATAAATCTATGTCAGCGTGGGGCATTGAAGCACGCGTACCCTTCTTAGATAAAAACTTTATGGATGTTGCCATGCGCATTAATCCAGAAGATAAAATGTGCGGTAATGGCAAGATGGAAAAAGCTATTTTACGCTCATCTTTTGAAGGTTACTTGCCAAAAGAGATCTTATGGCGTCAAAAAGAGCAATTTTCTGATGGCGTGGGTTATTCTTGGATTGATGGTCTAAAGCAGCATGTTGAAGCACAAGTTAGCGACCAACAACTAGCGAGCGCAGAATTTAAGTTCCCCGTGAATACACCCGATACTAAAGAAGCTTATTTTTATCGTTGTATTTTCGAAGAAAACTTTCCGCTAGCATCCGCAGCAGATTGTGTACCTGGCGGAAAATCAGTCGCTTGTAGTACACCAGAAGCGTTAGCTTGGGATGAAAGTTTCGCTAACATGGCCGATCCTTCAGGACGTGCTGTGCAAAGTGTGCATAATGACAGTTATTAGTCTTAGCTAACTGAGAGATTTTAAGCCTAAAATTAAAAACCGACTATTAAAGTCGGTTTTTTTGTACAATATTTACTAAATATTATACAGTTACTCTCAACTTATACTCTTAACTTAGTATATGGCCAAATAAATCAATTCATTAATCCAATGGGTATTACAGCCATTGTTAGTAGGAAGCTATCTTGTCAAACCGTGTAGAACCTGAAATTCCAACGATTAATATCGATCAAGATCAAGTTAAGATGGCTCGTGAACCTGTAGCTAAAGCACACAAGTCAGAGCAAGTGAACTCTGCAACTAATACACCCAAAACATTAACTGCAGCGCAAACATTATTAATATTAATACCTTATTTTGCTCTAGCGGGTACTGGCTGGTATTTTTATCAACAGCAAGTGAGTGTAAATAATACCTTAGCGTCGAGCTCTGCGCGAATTCAACAGCTAGAAAACCAACTCTCAGCTACCGGTGAAGAAATCGGTGAGTCAACCATTGCTTTAAAGGTTAAGTTAGAAGCGGTTAGTGAAAAAACAGAATTATTATTATCTGAAATGGATAAACTCTGGGCTTCAGCTTGGCGGAGAAATCAAGAAGAAATTAAAGCCTTAAATTCAAAAAGTATCAACATGGCTCAACAGCAAGATAAAAACACCGGTTCAGTTAGCCAGCAAAATAACGCACTTAATGATTTAAAAGATAAGATTACCGCCACCGAGTTTTCAATTAATGCTGTTTCTGAGCAAATGGTTACTGCCAGTAGCTTAAAAGAGCAATTTAAAAAACTATCTACACAGCTCAATACTTTAGATGCCAATGCAAAAAGTCGTGATAAGCAACAAATGTTTACCGCGACTAGTATCAATCAGTTTGATACTAGTCTGCAATTACTCGTAGAGCGAATGGAACGTTTAGAGGCTATATTAGCGAGTAAGTCTGGACCCTAAATTTAACTCACCCTATATAAGTGGGCATTGAATTATAAGTGGAGATTGAACCACAAAAAGGCCATCAACTGAAATCAGTTGATAGCCTTTTTATATTTTTTGCTTTTGCAATCAATTTGATCGCGTAAGACTAAGCAATTTTACTTCAGTGTTTGCACGATTTCTTTTATCAATTCTGGCCCTTGATAAATAAAGCCAGTATACACTTGGACTAACTTTGCCCCTGCCGCAAATTTTTCTTGAGCGTCTGCGCCAGACGCTATACCGCCGACACCAATAATCGGCAGCTTGTTATCAAGTGCTTTTGCTAGTAATTGAATAACTTCAGTACTTTTTTCTTTTACCGGTGCGCCACTTAATCCGCCCTGTTCATTACCAAAGGGTAAATGTGACACTTTATCACGTGCTAAGGTGGTATTTGTGGCAATTACGCCATCAATATTGTTGGCAATTAAGCACTCAGCAATAGACTTTATTTCCTCGGCATTTAAATCTGGCGCTATTTTTACCGCAACAGGCACGTACTTACCATATTGCTCTGCTAACGCAGTTTGTTCAGCTTTTAATGCTGATAGTAGTTCATTAAGTGCATCGCCATATTGTAGCGAGCGTAAACCTGGGGTATTAGGTGATGATATATTAACCGCAATGTAAGTAGCATAGTCATAAACTTTACGCATACAGTGAATATAATCATCTTTAGCATTTTCATCTGGCGTATCTTTATTTTTACCAATATTAATACCCAAAACACCAGGGTACTTAGCTTTAATTACTTGGTCAACGAGATAATCAACACCTTTATTATTAAAACCCATACGGTTAATAATAGCGTTTGCTTCTGGTAATCTGAAAATTCGTGGCTTGTCATTACCTGGTTGAGGTCGTGGCGTTACTGTTCCCACTTCAACAAAGCCAAAACCTAAAGCTTCAAAGGCTTTAATGCACTCGCCATTTTTATCTAACCCTGCCGCTAAACCGACTGGATTAGGAAACTTAATGCCCATAACCTCTACCGGTTTATTGGCTATGGTTTGCTTATAAAGTAAATTAAGCGGCGAAGCGCCTGTTGCTTTAAAGCCTTTAATCGTTAATTCGTGAATTGCTTCTGCATCGAATTTAAAAAACACTTTACGAATAGCTGAGTAAAACATAATACCTCTTTAATTATATATAATACTAATACCAATCTTACTAATTATCTGATCATTTTTACTGGTTAAAATAACCAACTACTGCGTTATTTATTTAATAATTAGAACAACTAGTTATTAAAATAAACGCCTTATATTTGGCCATTTTTCCTGCGTATAAAGTAGACCACCTAATTAATGAAATTGGTATAAATTGCCATGCGAGAAACTAACATCAATCGCTAAACATAAACTTGATGACAAAAAAATCCCCGCTCATGGCGGGGATCTTAACACTTATTTCACGGGGTCGCAGTTCAAACTTAACAACATTAATTCTCGCAACGCAACGGAGAACTTGGCAAACTCATGAGTTTGCCCAACTCTAAAGTTAGCCAAAATATGCTGCCAGCGTTCAAGTGGTTGGGCATTATCTACAAACCATTTATCCAACATGGCGTCAATATCGGTTGAGTTTTTATTACCACTTAATATCACCGAAGTTAATGAACGTTGTTGCCAATCAAGTTCTTCTCTAAATGACGACCTTGCTAGCGCTTGCCAGTGGTTCGATACCGGTTGCGTGGTAATTTGATCTAAGAACCAATGTAAGTCTAATCTAGCACCCAGTTTAAAGTAAAGATCGGTCGCTAATTCAGTTGGCACGGCTTCAGATTTTGCAATTTCTGCAATATCCATTACCGAGAACAAGGTGCTCAGTAATGAAATTCTTAATGCCACAGACTCAGGCGCCCCAGCTTTAATCAAATCATTTTCTACGCGTTTAATTTGCGCTGCTTCATCTTCAATCATATAACTAGTAATATTGCTTGAAAGTTTAGCAAATGTGGCATGATAAAATTCAATTGATTGAGCGATGTTCATTGACTTAGAGCGATGACGAAGGAACCAACGTGTCGCACGGCGTACTGTTCTGCGTAACTGAAATAGCATTTCTGTTTGGATAGAGGTAGAAATTTTATTATCTAAATCACTGATCTGTGTCCAAATGTCTGATAACTCAAATACCGCACTCGCCATACTATAGCAATTAGCAATTTCAGACGTTGTTGCCCCAGTTTCTTCTTTCATACGGTGAACAAAATTAAAGCCCATATCGTTACCAATATTATTGGCTAACTTAGTCGCTATAATTTCAGCTCGTAGGGGATGATCTTGCATTTGCGCACTGTAATTATCTTGCAGCTTTTTTGGAAAGGCTTTAATGAGCAAGCTTTGGTGAAATTCGTTGTCGCTAATTTCAGGACAAACCAGCTCTTCTTTTAGTACCATTTTACTATAGGCAAGTAAAACGGAAAGCTCAGGGCGTGTTAACCCTTTACCTAAAGATAAACGCTCGGCAATTTCTTCATCACTTGGAATAAATTCTAACGCTCTAACTAATTTACCCGAACGCTCTAACTCAGTAATAAATTGTGCTTGTTCTTTCAGCTGCTTAACACCACGTAACTCTGTGATTGACAAAGAGTGAGTTTGGCGATAGCAATCATCTATCACGATATCACCCACTTCTTCGGTCATGTCAGCAAGAATTTTATTACGCTGCTTAACCGTTAAGTCACCATTTTGAACTAAACCATTGAGTAATATTTTGATGTTAACTTCGTTATCTGAGCAATCAACGCCACCGGCATTATCAACAAAATCAGCATTAAGACGACCGCCTTTAGCGGCAAATTCAATTCGACCTAACTGCGTTAAGCCTAAATTACCGCCTTCACCTACTACTTTCGCTTCTAGATCTTGGCCATTGATGCGTAATGAGTCGTTAGCACGGTCACCCACTTCTAGGTGAGATTCTTTTGAGCCTTTAACGTAAGTACCAATGCCACCATTCCATAACAAATCAACCTTCATTTTTAATAAAGCTTGAATTAAGTCATTAGGTGCCATGGTTTGCTTTTGCGTACCAATCATTTTCTTAATTTGCGGCGTCAACTTTATTGACTTAGCAGAGCGATTGAATAATCCCCCTCCTTCCGAAACCAGTGACATATCAAAATCTTCCCATGAACAACCTGGAAGATTAAATAAACGCTCACGCTCAACATAAGTAGTCGCTGCATCTGGCGTTGGGTCAATAAAGATATGTAAGTGGTTAAATGCGACTTGTAGTCGGATGTGCTTTGATAATAACATGCCATTACCAAAAACATCACCAGCCATATCGCCAATACCAACGACAGTAAAATCAGTAGTTTGACAATCAATATCCATTTCTCGAAAGTGACGTTTAACTGATTCCCATGCACCTTTAGCGGTTATTCCCATGCCTTTATGGTCGTAGCCAACACTGCCACCTGAGGCAAACGCGTCGCCTAACCAAAAATTAAATTCATCAGAAATACTATTGGCAATATCCGAAAATGTAGCGGTACCTTTATCAGCGGCAACAACTAAATAAGGGTCATCTTCATCGTGACGCACAACATTTAATGGCGGGACTATTTCACCGTTAATAATATTGTCGGTAATATCAAGTAAACCACGAATGAAGGTACGATAGCACTCTTTACCCGCTTCAAAAATTTCATTTCTGTTACCGCTTGGTAGTTGCTTACAAACAAAACCACCTTTTGCACCCACAGGGACAATAACGGTATTTTTAACTTGTTGGGCTTTCACCAAACCTAGTACTTCAGTGCGGAAATCTTCGCGACGGTCAGACCAACGTAAACCACCACGAGCAACTTTACCACCGCGTAAGTGCACACCTTCTACTTGCGGAGAGTAAACAAATATTTCAAATTTAGGTAAAGGCAAAGGTACGTCTGTAATTAGCGCTGGTAAAATCTTGAATGAAATATAAGACTTCTCACCCGTAACAGGATGTGGCTGAAAATAGTTAGTACGAATAGTGGCATTAATCATCTCAACAAAGCGGCGAATAATACGGTCATCATCTAAGCTAGCAACACTGTCTAGAGAGGACTCTATGCTAGTGTGCACCTTCTCTATCAATTTCTCATTTAACTTTTTAGCCGGTGAGAAGCGTAAGTTAAACAGTCTAATTAATAACTTGGCAATACTCGGATAACGAGCAAAAGTATTTTCAGTGTAATTTTGGCTAAAGGTACCACCAATTTGACGCTCATATTTAGCGTAGGCACGGATAATTGATACTTCACGACCGCCTAATTCAGCGCCTAAGATTAAACGGTTAAATCCGTCGTCTTCTAACTGCCCTGACCACACTTTTGCAAAAGCGTCTTGGAATAAGCTCTGAACAATCTCTAAGTTGAACTTACCTTTGCCAGTAAGTAACATTGAGAAGTCTAAAATCCAATAGACTTCACCGCTTTCTGATTTTACGGCATACGGACTTTCGCCGATAACACGTAAACCAAAGTTTTCCAACATAGGTAGAACATCAGATAAATGTAATGGCTCACCCGAATGGAATAACTTTAATTTTACAGAGCGGCTGTTAGCGTCTTCTTCTTGTGGTTGATAAAACAACATTTCAAGTTTGTTGTCAGCAGATAAAGCTTCAAACTTTTCAATATCGACAATAGCTGTGCCCGGTAAAACTTCATCTTTATAGGCTTGTGGGAAGCTAGTATATTTTCTACTTAACGCTTTGCCTTTGGCTTCGCCTTTATGCGAGTTTAATGAATCAGCTAAATTATCATCCCAACTGCGTGCAGCATGGTTTAAATTCTTTTCAATTTCTTTCACATTAATGTCTGCTTTTGTCGAGTTAACTCTAACGATATAGTGCGTACGAGCTTGTGCGGACTCTGAGAAGTAAGTGGTGAATTCTACTTCTTCATTGCTACCTAATGCTTCTTGTAACAATTTTTGAGTATTAACACGTAGTGCCGTGTTGTAACGCTCGCGTGGTACATAAACCATACAAGAGTAAAAGCGGTTGAAGGCATCACGGCGCATAAACAAGCCTGAATAATCACGCTCTTGCATTTGAAATATACCGATGACATTTTTCAATAATTCAGCGGGTGAACTTTGTAAAATCTCATCTCTTGGGTAAGTTTCAAGTATGTTGATTAATGCTTTATAAGCATGGGTGCCTTGAGCAAAACCGGAATTGTTACAAGTAACCAAAACTTTAGATTTGATTAACGGTAAATCTAAAGCGCTATTGGTATAATAAGCCGAACCAAATAAGCCAACAAAGCGCTCTTCACCAATAACATTGCCTTTATTGTCAAAACGTTTCACACCAATATAGTCAAGATGAGCGGGACGATGTACGCGCGACTTAGCATTGGTTTTTGTTAAAACAAGTAAGTTATTGCCTAACGCTATTTCTCGGGCTGATTCGCTCAGCTCAGACATCAGGCGCTCTTTGCTGCCGCCATACTGGTTCATTAAGCCTAAACTCGTGCTAATATCAGCCGACAGCGCTATGTCGCCTTCTAATGTCTTCACTTGGTAAGCGCGATAACCTAATAAGGTAAAGTTATCGGCTAACATCCATTCTAAAAGGCTCACGCTATCGCGGTGCTCTTCTTTAGAACAAGGTAAAACAGCCTGTTTAACTTCCTCAATAACACTACGCAGACGTGCCTGCATAGGTTGCCAATCGTTTACTGTCACAGCAATATCACTGACCACTGAATGTAATTCTTTGGCGATATTTTCTAATACTTTAGCGTCAATTTGACGATCAATTTCGATAAAAAATACTGTTTCAACAGACGTTGACTTAAATGATTGGTCGACAGAGGAAGAAAGTTTAGTGATATTTTTGCTTTTGCCACGAATAATTTTTATTGGCGAATTTAGCATTAAATGTGGTGTTAGGTTTAATCGACTTAAGGCAATACGCACAGAGTCGACTAAAAATGGCATATCACGGACAATTATTTCGATAATGGTATGGCTAGATTTCCAACCGTTTTTTGAAACCTGTGGATTAAAGACTTTAATCACTGGCTTATCATCTTGAGAATCGTTCAACGTATTCCACAGACTTAGCGTGGCACCGTACATGTCACTATCATTTCTATGATCTAAATCTAACGTGGAAATGTTTTTATAAAGCAACTCAGAAAATTGATTTACAAGGGGAGCTGTTGCCGATGGAACTTTTTTTTGTATTAACTCTGCTACGTTCGAGAGTATCACTGAAGGTAAACCGTCTACTAACGTCATGCCTTTTCCCTTTTTGGATAAAACGCTTAAAAAAATTATTATTTTTAGTCTGTCTTAGACTACAAATTATAACAGCGATCTTATTAATAAACATAGGGAAATGCGAGGACTATTTTAGATGCATTACTTTAAAAACTGTACATTTATCTGTCTCTGATACTGACATTTTCTATTTATTCATTAGTTATAAATAGAAAATGACCTTTCGGTCATTTTCTTGTTTATTTATGCACAATTATTTTTTAAATTAATTAGCATTTATTTTCGTTGTGGCCATAAAAATGCCGCTATAGCTGGTAATACCAGTACGGCAGCAATCATATTAACTAAAAACATAAAGGTTAATAGTATTCCCATATCAACTTGAAATTTTAAATCAGAGAAAAACCAGGTTGAAACACCTATGGCTAAAGTCACTCCGGTGATTAGTACCGCACTGCCTCGCTCTTTAAGCGCGTCAAAATAAGCACTTTGAACCGTAGCACCATTGCGCAGCTTAACACTCATAGTAGAGAGGATATAAATGCCGTAATCAACACCTATACCTACGCCTAAGGCGATAACGGGTAACGTTGATACCGTTAAGCCAATATCAAGTGCTGTCATCAACCATTGTGCAAGCGTTGATACGACGTAAAGTGGCACAACGACAGCGATTGTTGCTCTTAAACTTCTAAAGCTTAACAAACATAAAATAATCACCGCTCCATAAACATAAAGCATCATAGGGATCTGGGCAGCTTCTACCGCTTCATTAGTCGCCGCCATTACGCCAACAGGACCAGAAGCAAGTTTAAACGATAAATTATCATTACCTAGTTCGCTAGCCGCAAGTTTTGCCGCATCAACCACACGATTAATTGTTTCGGCTTTATGATCTGTTAAAAACAAAATCACCGGCATGGCGCTACAATCGCTATTGAGTAAACCACTAGAGGATGGCACGCGTGCAATTGATTGCACCAAGGTTTGTGTATTACGAGATAGCACACGCCATTTCGGATTACCTTCGTTGTAGCCCGCGTTCACAATTTTTGCGATGGACGCTAAACTTACCGCTGACTGCACGCCTGGAATGTTCTCCATGCGCCACTGAAATCTATCAATAGTGTTCATATGATTATAGTAAGTACAAGCGTCTGCCGTGGTTTCAACAATCACTGACATATAATCGACACTAATGGCATATTTGTCGGTAATTAAAAAGGTATCTTGGTTATAACGTGACTTTTCATGCAGTGAGGGTGCACCGGCATGTAACTCCCCTATTTTCATATTTTGGGCTTCTTGGTAACCCACAATATAAAGCACAGCCGTACAAGCTAGTATAATCAACGCGACCTTACGTGTCGCAAATAACGACATAAAGTGCCATATACCATCGGTCGCAGAACCCTCTTTAGCTTGCTGGTTTTCTTTACTTTTTGGCACATGCATGTAAGAAACTAACAGCGGTAACAAGACCAAATTAGTTAAAATAATCATGGCGACACCCAGTGACGCAGTAATGGCAAGCTCGCGAATAATGCCAATATCAATGGATAACAACGTCATAAAGCCCACAGTATCTGACAACAGTGCGATACCACCTGGCACTAATAGCACACGGAAACTTAGTTGCGCCGCTTCTTTGCTAGTTTTTCCCGTATTAACCAATTTAGAAACAGAGTTAATCATTTGCACACCATGACTAACCCCGATTGCAAAGACTAAAAAGGGCACCAAAATCGACATAGGGTCTAAGCCAAACCCGAGCGTTGATAACATACCTAGTTGCCATACAACGGCAATCAATGAACATGAAATAGGTAAAATAGTTAAAGCAATTGAGCGACAAAACCAAAATACCATTAACGTTGTAATAGCGATGGCAATAGCAAAAAAAGTTACAACCCCTTTTGCTCCTTGTGCAACATCACCCACCATTTTGGTAAAGCCAATAATATGAATTGAGATATTGTCTTTTTCAAACTTACCCCGAATTTCATCTTCCAATTGACCAGCAAGTACGATGCTATCTAACTTCTCACCCGTATTTGGATCAATCTCCATTAACGAGGCTTTCACCATAGAACAACTGTAATCATCAGCAACAATACTACCAACAATGCCCGCTTTTTCTATATTCCCTTTTACAATAGCTAAACCCGCGGCATCTGATTGAAAACTGGCCGGTATTACTGGCCCACCGGCAAAACCATCTTCAACGATTTCAACAAATCGTGTACTAGGTGAAAATAAAGATTTCACCTGAATTCTGTCAACACCCGGTATAAAAAATAGCTGGTCATGTACGCCTTTTAAGGCGGTAAAAAACTCAGAATTAAAAATATCCCCACTGCTATCACACACTGAAATCAATACGTTATTTGCACCACCAAAATTTTCCCTATGCTCGAGATAGGTTTTCATATAAGTGTGGTTAAGTGGGATATGCTTGGTGAAGGCTGCATCAAGCTTAATTTGTGTTGCTTGAAACAACAAAAATATACTGGTCAGAGCAAAAAATACCAGTACGGCTAATCGACGACGAAAAAGTGTTGCTTCGACAACATTAATAATAGAGTTAAATTTCATGACAGTTACTTAGTTACGTTAATGGTTTTGATACCAACATCAGAGACGGCGATAATTTTATTTTCATACCAAACCCCCGCTATAAGTGCTTTACCATCTTTTTGAAGATGTTGGGTAAATGTAGCACCATCATCACGACTTTCTAATAAGACGCCGTTATTACCCAAGATAAAAACCCGTTGATCGTCACTAAGCACAATAGCACTTAACAAGGCGGTAACGTCGCTATCAATTGCTTGCCATGGCGTACCATTACGTAAACTACGAAAGATATGACCTCGTAAACCCACAACCAGTAAGTTGCCTTCCTGTGTGCGTTTTATATCGTAAAATGAACCTGGATATATCTCATCAAGTTTTTCCCAACTCGCGCCAAAATCATTACTTTTTGCAATTAAACCCATTTCACCCGCTAAATATAACGTACGACCATCGGCAACAACGCGATTAAAATGCGGTAATATACTGCTTTGCACATCTAAATACGCTTCTTCATCTTGTAGTTTTAATTCGGCTAAATACGTTTGGTCCTCTGGGTAAAGCAATTCATTATGATGCTCTATAACCCAATGCTCGCCACCGTCATTTGTACGGTAAAACAAACCATAGGAGCCAATAGCAATACCGTTATCTTTATCTAAAAACAACACATCCAACAAGGGTTTTTCTACTTGTGGTAGATGCTGTTGTATTTGCCAAGAAAGGCCACCATCTTTTGACGATAATATAGTGGCGTCATGGCCGACCGCCCAACCGTTGTCTTCATCGGTAAAATAAACCGCGGTTAATGTTACTTGTACAGGCACTTGTGCTTGCTGCCACTGCACACCATCTGTTGAAAGTAAAATGTGACCACGCTCACCAACAACCACTAATTTTGATTGATTAATTACCGTAATATCAAGCAAGAGTGATTTACTCGCCAGTGGAGCAATTACCGAGTCGAGTGTTTGCGCATTAATAATAGGGATAGTAAGAAAACTGAGTAAAATAACGAGAAGACGCATCATTAACTATATTAGCTCCATTCATTTGGACTGTAGAGGCCATAAGCCTCAAATTAGGTATATTAAGGAGAAAATGGGCTTTAGCAATGCCCATCGATACCAAGATATCCACCGTCTTTAGCTTAGCTAATAAACGGTGGAATAAAAATTAAATAACTATTTGAAAACTTTAAAACAAAAACGGCTAGCACTCGCCAGCCGTTTTATCAAGGTTATTACTTATCTGCGACCTTCACGACGTAATGCTGAAGACGTAAAGTCAACATCATTTAAATCGGCTGAAAAGTCATACATACTGGCTTCGTTATCTAAACCCATCGCAATATAACGACGAGATTGTAGATCATGAAACACTTCTAAAGTTGACCATTGCGTTGGTACTTCATAGTAATTAATACCATGGGCAACACCCACTCGATATAGTTCATCACGGTTATCATAAATATCAGTAACCGCTACTTGCCAGCTATCTTCGTCAATATAAAACACGCGTTTTTTATAAGTATGACGTGTATCTGATTTTAAGTTCGCTTCGACCACCCAAACACGATGTTTCTCGTAACGTACTAATTCAGGATTAATATGACCCGGTTGTAAAATTTGATCATATTTTAAATCATCACTATGCAAACGATAATCATTATATGGAATTAACAACTCTTGCTTGCCTTTTAATGTCCAATTATAGCGATTCGGTGCGCCGTTAAACATATCAAAGTCATCTGTTGTTCTTAAACCATCTGACGCTGTACCTGGTGCGTCATAAGCAACATTAGGTGCACGACGAACACGACGTTGACCGGTATTATAGGTCCAAGCTTGGCGAGGTGTTTTTATTTGATCCATAGTTTCATGAACCAATAAAGCCGTACCTGCTAAACGTGCGGGCTCAGTCACTTTTTGTTTAAACTTAAATAAAATATTGGTTTTTTGAAGCTCTTCAGCTTTAACACCCTTAACGCCATAGGGTATAAGTAACTGATCATCAAATCCCATGTAGGTATAATCGCCTGACGCCGTTGGCGCTGCTTGACCACCTTCACGCGTCAATTTTTCACCACGATAGCGTAAAATATGATTCCAAATAGCTTCTAAACCATCACTTGGTACTGGAAATGGGATACCAATTGCCGCTTGAATAATACCATTTCCACCTTCAACTAGTTCAGTTCTAGTGGCATTTTCCACAGTCGCCTGATAAACATGCTCAGGATATGATGCTGAACGACGAGATTGATAAACACTCATCTTGTAAGTATCAGGATAAGTTTCAAATAACTTAATTTGGCCTGGCGTTAATAAATTTTTATATTGCGCAAGGTTCTTAGCTGTAATGGTATACATTGCCTTGTCATCAGCAAATGGGTCTAGATGATGATCACCCACTTTATAGCCCGCAGGTGCTGATGTAATCCCACCTGTCCACGCTGGAATAGAACCATCTGCGTTAGCTGCACGAACAGCACCAAAGGGCGTTAATTCTTTTTGTAACTTAGCTGCATCTTGCTCGCTAATTTTTGCAGTAGCGCTGGTTGATGCTAATGCTACGGTTACCGCTATTGATACTAGCGTTACCTTTTTAAAGGTATTTTTAAAAATATTTCTCATGAAAGTAATCCTCCTACAGCCTTAAATTGAATACTTGATGTTAAAAGATACGTAATCGCGATCTTCCAATTGGTTCGTAGTGCCTACACCACCAAAAAAGCTGTTGTAGCTAAAATCAGCAGACCAACGGCTTTGGTAATCGAACCCTAAACCTAATGACACTGACTTTCTATCTTCAACAAACAAGAATAAAGGATCCGGTGTAATACCATTCACATCATGTGAAAAGACAACTTTTGGTGAAACGTTAATGCCGGCAAACACGTTGGTATAATCCAATTTACCTACAAAGCGATAACCCCATGCAAAAGCACTTGGGAATGGGTTGGTTTCAACGCCGTCTTGTAGCGCTAGTTCTAGACCTTCTTTACCTGCAACACCACCATTTCGGCTAGTGCCTGGGCCATTTAGACGTAAAACATCTTGCTCTGGCATATCACGAATATCAATACCACCCACTTCAAGCAAGGTCACAAATTGACTGGCGCCAAGCGTTGGTCCCCATAAATGGGTTAAAGTCATTTGTGCTTGTATTGTGTCAGATAAAATATAGCCATTAGCACGTGTGCCACCAGCGAAAGTAGGCATTTGCGAAATACCATCAAGCTCATCACGCCCTAAATTATTCGCTAATTGTTGTGGCATAGCCGCAAATAACAATTCAACGTCATCTATTTGCAACGGTTCATCTTGACGGAAGGTCACTTCACCGGCAACCGATGTTGTGCCAATAGCGGTATTAAAGCTTAAAGCATACAGTTTTATATCTTCAATATAATCCAGTTCAACACGAGAAAAAGCCTGTAAATCCGTATAGTTATCTTGTGTGATTTCAGTCGACACTAACATACCAACATCATGAGCTAAAGCTGCGCCGGTAAAGTCAGCGGTAATACCTGAAAATACTGGACGTCTGCTATGATAATTCATGTGATACAAGCTAACTTCTGTATCATTTAACGCCGGTAAATACCAAGAAAGGCGCAAACCGTATTGACCGCCATCTTCTGGATCGTTTTCAGCGCCATCTTCACGTAAGGTTAATTTCGTTGGGAAACCACCCACATAAGCACCAGCAGCGTCAGCAAGAGCAACATTGCCATTTAATATTTGCGCTCTTAAGCCATTTAAATTGTTAATTAATGAGTCAAGATCCATATCTGGATTACTAGCAAAGTTTAATTGCACATTATTATAGTGGCCACCATCACCGGCAAAATCATTAGTTGAAAAATAACTCCCTGGTGCAGGTAAAACAGTTTTTTCCCAGCTATATTGATAAAACATTTCAACGTTAAAAGTTTCTGTAACCCCTAGCGATGCCCATACGGCGCCAAAAGGAATAAAGGCTTCTTTTAACTCTGCGCCAGGTGCTTTTAAGCGGGCAATATCTACGGGGTTAAGTTCACTAATACCGTGAGAGATTAAGGTACTTTCGCCCCAACTAATCACCTGTTGACCAACACGGACAGAAAACGGCATTGCACCGAGTTCAAAATCACCATAAACAAAAGCATCCAACATGCGAACATCACGACATACTTGGTCTTTCGCTTCATTATCACGGCATGGATCATTAACCTTACCAGAACTTGGATTTGTCCAAGCTCTATCGCCGTCGACCATTTCAAAATCATAAAAATACATAGCGCGACCAAAAAAACCTAAGTTTTCATAACGCACACCAAGCTCATGTGTCCCTTTAATTAATTTTGAAAAGCTTTCGCCCGAATTAAAATTTAAATTAGCGTTATCGCCATTGGTCGAATAACTTCCAGCCCCGTCCCATACAGTAGCCGCACTCGGATTAGCATTTAGTATTGGATGATATTGGCTAAAATCAAAACCATTATTAACGTTATTAGATTTACCAACGTTGTCATTCCAATTACGGTCTTCTACTCGCCAGCTTGTACCTGCTGAAAATGTAGAGTCAAAAGTAATGTCGAAGTTTCCTAACTCAAAGATTTTTGCTTGAACATTAACATTAGCTAATGTTATCAAAGCGGCAGCTATACTCAAAGCCAGTGGCTTTTTGTAAAAACCGTTGCGAAGGTTCTGTTTCATTTCCTATCTCCCCAGATGTGATTTTGCATTTTATTTTTATATGCTACGTACATGGTATAAAACAATAATTACATCATTTTGACCCAGTGGCAAGTGCTAAAGTCTTTGTTAAAGCCCTTTATATTCAAGACTTGAATCAGGTCATCTGATGAGAACAAAAAGGCGTTTAAAACGCTTGTTTTAAACGCCTAATCTTAATAAGCTGTAATCCTCAAATAGTGAACAGAAATAACCGCCGACATACAACCTGCTAATAGCGACACTTATTTCAAATGGTCCGACCACTGTTTAAAGCAAAAACTCTAATCATGATACTTTATCTAATGATAAAAACTTATTGTTAAGTGTTTGCAAGCAAAAGCGCCCTTTAATGCCATTTCTAGTTAAATAAACTCGTAAATGCATCGCCGGAAATTCAACCTTTACTCTCTGCTCGGTCATAACAATAATGGATTTAATTCGCCCTTGATAATAAGGTAAGTATTCTTGGCTCGTTATATTCAAGCTAAAATAGTACTTCATGCTTTTTCCTAATGCGCTAACGCAGCATCAAGTTTTTCTTTTAAATCTTTTGAAAGATTTACTTGCTTAGCAAATTGTTCGAGCTTGGTTTTTATCATGGTTTGTCTGTACTGATCAAACGACTTAAATTGAATAAGCGGCGTAATTAATCGCGACGCCACTTGTGGATTAATATCGTTAAGCAGAATTAATTGTTCAATTAAAAACTGATAACCTCGGCCACTAGCACAATGAAAATAACGAGGATTGCTAGCCGTAAAAGCACCAATAAGGGCACGAACTCTATTTGGATTCTTTAAGCTAAATAAAGGATGTGCAATAAGTGCCGCTAAATTTTCATAGATAGCCTCCTCATTAACACCTGCTTGTATCGCAAACCATTTATCCATGACTAATGCTGTGTCAGACCATTTATGCTCAAAATCTAACATCATATTAGCAAAGTTTTCATGACTATTTTTCGCCGCACAGTTAAGCACAGCTAAAGTGTCGGTCATATTATTTGACTGCTGAAACTGCTTGGTTAATAAAGCTTCTTGGCTACTAAGCGTACTCAAGTAAGATAGGCAAATATTTTTTAATGCCCGTTTACCGATAGCAATACCGTCACTTGCATAATCAGCTTGTATATTTTGCTGATACTGCTGTAAAAAAAATGGTGCTAGTTCTTTTGCTAAAACATGCTTAACACTATCAATGGCGTCAAGTAGAGCGATAGGGTCAACTTCTTCAATATTATCAACTAATTCACTAAAGCTCGGTAATGTTAATTGCTCAGCTTTAAAAGCGGCTGAAATATCGGCGGTTAATATGGTTTTAAAGGCTTGGTATAAATGTTCAGGTAAACTCAACGTCGGTTGCAGCATCAGCTGAGTGATATAGGTTGTTAAGAGTTTTTGCCCTGCATCCCAGCGACAAAAATCATCGTTAGCACGGGTCATAATACATTGTAGGTCTTGATCCGATTGCGAAAATTGGCTTTTAACCGGTGCAGAAAACCCCGTTAGTAAAGCCAATACAGGTTTCTGGCTAAAAGCTTTAAAAGTCCATGTTTGCTTTTGCTCGGTTAATTGTAGTAACTGCGACTGATTTGGCTGATCATCATTAGCAATTAATTCAATACCAACAGGAATATGCAAGGCAGGATTTTCGCCATTAGTTTGCGCTATGGTTAAGTGATATTCAGACAAGTCTTCGTCAAAGCTTTCGCTAATCTGTAATACAGGCGTTCCTGCTTGGGTGTACCAGCGCTTAAATTGGCTAAGATCAACACCCGATGCATCTGCCATGGCGCTGATAAAATCATCACATGTCACCGCCATACCATCAAAGCGTTGAAAGTATAGATCTAAACCTTTTCTAAATTTATCCACGCCAAGCAAGGTATGAATCATACGAATAACTTCAGCACCTTTTTCGTAAACCGTTAAGGTGTAAAAGTTATTCATTTCGATAACTTTTTCTGGTCGAATCGGATGTGCCATTGGGCCAGCATCTTCGGCAAATTGCAGCGAACGTAACACCCGCACATTTTGAATACGGTTAACTGAAGCTGAATGCATATCAGCACTAAATTGCTGATCTCTAAATACTGTCAGCCCTTCTTTTAAGCTCAGTTGAAACCAATCTCGGCAAGTAACACGGTTACCGGTCCAGTTATGAAAATATTCATGGGCAATAACTGCCTCAACATTAAAGTAATCAACATCGGTCGCGCTAGCTTCATCGGCTAAAACGAATTTACTGTTAAATACATTTAGACCTTTATTTTCCATCGCGCCCATATTGAAAAAATCAACAGCGACTATCATGTAAATATCAAGATCATATTCAAGGCCAAAGGTTTCTTCATCCCAGTTCATCGCATGTTTTAACGACGCCATAGCATGATGCGCTTTATGAATATTGCCTTTATCAACAAATATTTCCAAGGCAACGTCACGACCAGAACTGGTGTTATAAGTATCTTTTAAAACATCAAAATCACCGGCAACTAAGGCGAATAGGTAACAGGGTTTAGGAAAGGGGTCGTGCCATTGCACAAAATGCTGGCCACTGGTTAAGTCACCTGCAGCAATCTTATTACCATTAGACAACAAATAAGGAAACTGCGCTTTGTTGGCAATAACTTTGGTGGTAAACGTTGCCATAATATCGGGACGGTCGAGGTAATAGCTAATGCGCCTGAAACCTTCCGCTTCACACTGAGTGCAGTAGGCCTCGCCTGACTTAAACAAGCCTTCAAGTGCGGTATTTTCAATAGGATTAATTTCAGTAACGATTTCTAGCGTAAATTCGTTGCGATCAATAGCAAGGGTTAAACTGCTATCACTGACGAGATAATCATCACTTGAGAGCGGTTCATCATCAATCAAAACTGATAATAAAGTTAAGTGCTCGCCATCGAGTATCAAGGGTTGATTATCTGCCACCTTTCGAGTCATGTGCATGCGATTGGTCACGTGAGTTTTATATTCATCAAGTTTAAAGGTTAACTCAACGGTAGAAATAGAAAAGTTTGCTTCGCTATAGTCAGCTAAATAGCGTGGGGTAAAATCACTCATGCGCATCCTTAATAGAGTACATTGTATCTTGGTTAGAAGTTAACGCCTGTAATAGACATTAAAAAGCCTGTATTAAACAGGCTTTGTGAATATTTATTAATTTTGTAAATTTTTTAGTTCTTTGTCACTAGTCTTTTTATCTTAAAGCCCATATAACCATATGTCACGGCTAAAATAGGGTTAATTAAATTAAAGAAACAATAAAAGATATAATCATAAGATGTTAATGCCATAGCGCCAAACATAAATGCACCACAGGTATTCCAAGGGATTAATGGTGAAGTAATAGTGCCCGAATCTTCTAATGTTCGGCTTAATACTACTGGGTCTAAGCCTCTTTTTTCATATTCTTCTTTGTACATTCTTCCCGGCATCACAATAGCCATATATTGGTCGGCTGTGATCAAGTTAGTGCCTATACAAGTTGCTACGGTACTGGCAATTAAGCTACCTGTTGATTTTGCCTTCGCTAAGATTGACTCAACAAATTTTTTCAACATACCTAAATGCTCTAAAATTGCACCAAAGCTTAATGCGGTAACCACTAGCCAGATAGTATTTAACATACCCGACATACCACCACGGCTTAACAGTTGATCAATTTCCGCGTTACCTGTGTCGACAACTACGCCGTCAAAAAATGCCGTCCATACTACCATAATAGTGGCTTTAGTTGAATCTACACCTTCTTGAGCCATGCTAGAAATCAAGTCTTGTTGAAAAATCACCGCCCAAATAGCGCCTAATACCGCACCGATAGCAACCGCTGGAAATGCTGGCATTTTTTTATAAGCCATTACTAATAGTAGCAGTAAGGGGATTAAGTTCAAGGCTGATATGTTATAGGTATTTTCCAAGGTACTCGTTAATGACACAATACTATCTGTGTTCCCCACCCCTGAAGTAGAATGGTTAAAGCCAATAATAAGAAATAAAATTAGCGCTATGGTAATTGAAGGAATCGTTGTCCATAGCATGTAGCGAATATGAGCAAATAATTCACTACCGGCTACCGCAGGGGCTAAATTAGTCGTTTCGGATAATGGCGATAATTTATCACCAAAATAGGCGCCTGATATGACGGCACCAGCAGTAACCGATGGCGATAATTCAAAGCCGCCAGCAATACCAATAAATGCAACACCTACTGTCGCGGCAGTGGTCCAAGAGCTGCCTATGCTCATCGCTACAACACCGCACACTAGGCAGGTTGCGGCATAAAACCAACTGGGGTCTATAATTTTCAAGCCATAATAAACCATCGTAGGCACAGTACCTGATAACAACCATGTACCAATTAATGACCCTACTGCTAATAAAATTAGCACCGCGCCTAATGAAATTGATATGCCATGGATAATTGATTTTTCCATCTCATGCCATTTATGACCATTTTTTAGCCCAATCACCGCAGCTACGCCCGTCGCTAAAAACAAGGCTATTTGGTTAGGTCCTGATGATGAACTATCACCAAAAAAAGTTACCGCGGCAATTAATAAACAAATAAGGACAACGATTGGAATAAGAGAGTCCAACATAGAAGGTTGTCGCGAAGATTGAGGGTCAGACATAGATAAATTTACACCTTATTATCTTAATTATTATAGTGGTTAAATTATTTGTGCTAGTAAGATGCCGACTGTTCGCAGATAGTGCAAGCTATTTTTGACAATAAGCTGCTAACTAGCCCTTTGTTTATAAGGATTTAAAGAATAATTATGCAGTTATTTCAGGTAAAAATCAGTCGAAGAAACCTGGCACTAAAAAGCCACCCTAAGGTGGCTTTCATTATTGCATCAGTAAAGCAGCTATTTTTTGGCAACTTTACCCAGTGACACTAAGTCAAAGGTAATTCTTGCTGTTTCGTCTAAAAACGGGTCTAGTGCTTCTAAATCTTCTGGTAAGTCATCTAAGTCAGCTACGTTTTCTTTACCCATAACGGTAAGTCGTTCATTCGCACGCTTTAATTGCTTAGCCTTACGACTTTCTCTTTTTTCTTTGCGCTTGGCTAAGTTTAATGAGATATTTTTATCATCTTTTTCAGCTTTATATTCTGCAATATCAGAGAGTAAATAATTAAACTCTTGATTTTTTTCAACACGTGAACTGTACAATGAAGTCAAATATGATACATCTTTGCTAATATCATCAAGCTTATTATATTGCGCTTTTGGGATTTGGTCCCAAGGCAAGGCGTTTTCTTCTTTACTTTCGCCCCAGTCAGCTGGATCTATCGCCGATGGAAATTCAATATCGGGTAATACACCACGGTGTTGGGTGCTACCACCATTAATGCGATAAAACTTGGCAATCGTAAATTGAATGCTGCCAAACGGTTTTTCGTACAAATCATAGACACGGCCTAGACCTCTATGTTGCTGGACAGTGCCTTTGCCAAAAGTGTGTTCACCAACAATAATGCCTCGTCCATAATCCTGAATGGCTGCTGAGAATATCTCTGACGCTGAAGCACTGTAGCGATCAACCATAACAGTCAGTGGCCCGTCATAAAAACTAATACCGTCTTTATCACTGTTAACTTGTACGCGGTTAGCACCATCACGCACTTGTACTACGGGGCCTTTATCAATAAATAGCCCGGTAAGTAAAGTTGCCTCTGTTAACGAGCCACCACCATTGCCACGAAGGTCAACAATGATACCAGCCACGTTCTCCTCTTTAAGTTTAGCTATTTCAAGCTTAACATCGCGAGAAAGATGGTTGTAAAAGCTGGGGATAGTGATCACACCCAGTTTTTTAGTGTTCTCATCACCTTCTTTTTCAAAATAGACTTCTGATTTTGCCGCGCGATCTTCAAGTTTTATGGTATCTCTAACAATAGAAACCACTTTAATGCTGCTGTCATCTTCTGATTCTGCGCCTAAAACTTGTAACCTAACCTTGCTGCCTTTAGGACCTTTGATCAGTTCAACAACATCGTCTAAACGCCAACCAATAACGTCGACAAACTCTTTATCATCTTGTGCAACACCGACAATACGATCTTTAGGGTTTAATTCGTTAGATTTATCAGCCGGGCCACCAGAAACCACACTTTGAATAACGGTATAGTCTTCTTCTGCACGTAAAACTGCACCAATACCTTCCAGTGATAAATTCATTTCCATTTGAAAACGTTCAGCATTACGGGGAGATAAATATGAAGTGTGTGGTTCAACTACGCGGGCAAAGCTGTTCATGACGACTTGAAACACATCTTCACTTTCACTTTGCTTTAAGCGTTTAATCGCGTAACGATAACGTTTGCCTAATACTTCTTGAATTTTTTCCCACTCTTTACCGGCTAACGTTAAATTTAATGCATCATATTTAACTTTTTTACGCCATAACTCGTCTAATTCATCAACAGAGTTAGGCCATTGAGCATCTTCACGATCAAAGTCGTAGGATTCATCAAGGTCAAAATCAAAAGGTTTTTCGCTTGCTAAAAGGCTTAGTGCATATTGATAGCGTTCTAATCGGCGTTGTAAATTAAGGTTGTAAATTTCATAGGCAACATCAAGCTTACCGCGGGCAATAACCGTATCAAATTCATCACGATACTGCTCAAAGCCTTTAACGTCAGCAGCCAGAAATACGTTACGAGCGTAATCTAATTGCTTAATATAACGATCAAAAATTTGCTCTGAAAGTAAGTCATCAATTTTTATTTTTTTGTAGTGTGCACGCGTAAACTGTGCCGTAATTCGCTTTGTAGAGGCAGCATGTTGACTTTCTGGCGCCAGTATCAATAAGCTTTCATTGTCTACCTTAGTCTCAGCAAAAACTGAGATGCTGGCAAGTGACAATGATACCGCTATAGCTATACAACAAAATTTATGCATTCACATACTCCAAATTTATTCTGTAAAAATATTTTTAACTTGTGTTTTCACAACCATACCCGAGTTTAATTGTACGCTAACATCTTTGCCAGAAACTTCTGTAATAACAGCGTCCATTGAAGATTGTCCCAATTGCACTTTGATATTTTTGCCAACAACAACATTACTTGTTTCAACCGGTTTAAGTGTAACGGTTGGTTTTGCAACTACGCGCTTGGTTGATTTTACCGTATTGAATTTTTCTTTACGGCTACCATCTGTAGAGTCTTTAGCAACCGGCTTAGTTCCCTTAGCAGCATTACCTTTATAAGGTTTTTTAGCCACTTTGTCTTTAGGTTTTTTGGTACCAAACTTTTCTTGGCTTTCTTTTAATGTTTTGCTGGCATAATCTGCTTGTTCTTGATCAATCTCTGCAGAGTCATTACCGTCAATATCAATTCGAAAACAGCCTAATTTAATCGCTTTCAAATAACGCCAGCTACTTGTGTAATGTCTAAGTGCTTGACGTAGGCGAGTTTTACTTACCGTTTCATCACCAATCAGCTTTTCTGCTAAATCTTGAAAAATGCCAATTTTTAATGGTTTTGCAGCACCTTCGATAGAAAAACATGCTGGAAATTTTTCCGCCAAATAGCCAATAATTTCTTTTGTGCTAATACGCTTAACTTCAGCATCAACATTTGGCGTTGTTTCAACCACCGCATCTACTACTGGTGTTGTTTCAACTGCTGCGTCTGCTACTGTTGTTTCAACTGCCGCGTCTGCTACCACTTTTACTTCACTTTCTATTTTAGTTTCCATAAATACAACTTTTCAAAATTTTAATTCTGCTCTGCTAGATATTGTTCACGATTTTCCAACAAATGTCGGCACCAATCATAAATATCTTCACTTTCGATTTCAGCTAAGGCTTCTTGCCCTATCCACGTGTCCCACACCAAAGAAAGCAACTGCTCTAAAACCTCTGGTGCAATATCTTCTTCTGCTAAGTCATAAACGGTATGATAAATCTCGTTAATACGCTCAGCAACTATCTCTTCATCACCTTCCCAATCGCCAACAACGGCTTCTGAAACTAGGTAGTCATGAATAACAATAAATTCTTTCATTAGTTTACCACGCCATGGTTAATCATAACATTTTCAAACAAACTAATTATTTTTTCTAATCCTGCTTGATCATCACTATCAAAACGGTTGAACGCTATGCTGTCAATATCAAGCACAGCTATCACTTTCTCGTTCAACCTTAAAGGTAATACTATTTCAGCATTACTGCTAGCGTCACAAGCAATATGACCGTCAAACGCATGCACATCAGCAACACGTTGTACTGCATTTTTACTTGCCGCTGTTCCACAAACCCCACGACCTAAAGGGATACGGATACAAGCCACTTTACCTTGAAATGGACCAAGGACAAGTTCGTCATTGATCAAACGGTAAAAACCAACCCAATTAACATCTGCTAATTGCTCAAATAACAAAGCACTGACGTTGGCCATATTAGCAATCACATCAGTTTCATCACTGATCAAGGCTTCAACTTGCTTATATAAGTCACGATAAAAGGTGTTTTTTGTCATTAATGAAGATGCCTACAATAAAAACGCATAACATACCCTGATAGCGCAGAAAACTAAAGCGCTATCAGCAGCAATTCGCAATTATCTAGCAATTTTATGATAAATATTAACTTTAGTGGCGCATTTATCATTTTTTCATCGTTAAATCGTCTACTACTCGCTTTTTGATATATTTCTTTAAGCTTTTATTTTGCCAACCTTGATGATTATTTATTTACGGTTTAGCAACCATCTCTTTATATAAATAGTGTCATATTGCTCAACAGCCATAGGTTTTATTTTTGCCATAGCCAATAGATAAATCATGCATGCTTACATAACTCTCAGTCAATAGCACAATATAGCAGCATAGAGTCGAACAATAGCGAGCTATTGTAATGACGCATAGCAATTAATTAGTCTCACGTAAATGCCTTAAAAAATTTTTATAGATAACAACTTTTATAATAAAAAAATCTTGTGCATTAACAAAAAGCACTATCAAAAGCATTACTGATAGTGCTTTATTAAAGCCTTTATGGCTGATCAAAGCCAGTAATGAACTTAAAACGAATCCGCAGGAATACGCACCCAACCTTCCATTAATACCCGAGCACTGCGGCTCATAATGGCTTTATTTACCGTCCACATACCATCAACCTTTGATGCTTGAGCACCCACTTTAAGGGTGCCCGATGGGTGACCAAAAACAACAGCGTCACGTTCGCCACCGCCAGCGGCTAAATTCACTAAGGTGCCTGGAATTGCGGCTGCAGTGCCAATAGCCACGGCTGCCGTGCCCATCATTGCATGATGTAACTTACCCATAGATAAAGCACGAACATGTAGGTCTATATCCGTTGCACAAACCGCTTTACCACTTGATGTTACATAGTCTTTAGCGGCACTGACAAAAGCCACTTTTGGGGTATGTTGACGTGCAACGGCTTCAGATACATCATTTATCAGACCCATTTTAATTGCGCCAGCAGCACGAATAGTTTCAAAACGTGCTAATGCCGCTTCATCATTATTAATCGCCTCTTGTAATTCCGTACCTGTGTAGCCTATATCTTCAGCATTTAAGAAAATAGTGGGAATACCAGCACTGATCATAGTGACTTTAACTGTAGCTGCTTTAAAAGTACCTATCGCGGGAACTGCTAGCTCATCAACTACATTACCTGTCGGAAACATAGCTTCACTAGGGTCAACAGGCGCTATAAATTCTACTGGTACTTCTGCAGCAGGAAAGGTTACGCCATCAAGTTCAAAGTCACCAGTTTCTTGTACTTGCCCATGCGTAATAGGCACGCGAGCAATAATCGTTTTGCTAATGTTTTTTTGCCAAATACGTACCGTACAAATACCATTTTCCGGAATACGGCTAGCAGCAACTAAACCCGACATAATGGCAAATGAGCCCACTGCAGCGGTCAAATTCCCACAATTACCACTCCAATCAACAAACGCTTTATCTATCGCCACTTGACCAAATAAATAGTCAACGTCGTGATCTACCACAGCACTTTTAGCCAAAATAACGGTTTTACTGGTACTTGATGTAGCCCCACCCATACCATCGGTTTGTTTACCGTAGGGATCTGGACTACCAATAACTCGAAGTAGCATATTATCACGAGCTTGCCCCGCTATTTGGCAACGCTCTGGCAAGTCAGTAAGATTAAAAAATACACCTTTTGACGTACCACCTCGCATATAGGTTGCGGGGATTTTTATTTGAGAAACTGAAGACATTTAACACCTCTAAATTTTATCAATATGAGCCACTTTACTCACCTTCCATGTGAGAAATTTAGTGTTCGTTTAGCGCATCGACGTTCCTTCACATCCATGTGATCACGTCAAAACGTTCGTTGATTACATCGACGCTCCTTAACATCCATGTGATCACGTCATACCGTTCGCCCTGAACATAAAAAAGCAGCAATTAAATTGCTGCTTATATTTTTCATTAACCTTTACTATCTAAAGCCATTATTTTTATTGACCACAAGACAGCTGTACACCCGCTATATTTATAGCTCAATACAGGTAACGCCACTATCATCAAAAATAAGCCTTTAGCCATTAGACTCTAAAAAATCGTTGGCAAACTTTTGTAAAACACCACCGGCTGCATAAACAGACACTTCTTCAGCAGTATCTAAACGACATTTTACTGGAATCTCAACGACTTCGCCCTGACCTTTATCTGAGCGTCGCGTCATGACGACCGTCATCGCTCCACCTGACGTTGGCGTACCCACTACATCGTAAGTTTCTGAACCATCAATATGGTAAGTATGACGAGTTTCACCGTTAATAAACTCTAACGGTAACACGCCCATACCCACTAAATTAGTACGGTGAATACGCTCAAAACCTTCAGCAATAATCACTTCAACACCCGCTAAACGAACACCTTTGGCCGCCCAATCGCGTGATGAACCTTGACCATAATCAGCACCGGCAATAATAATAAGCGGCTGCTTGCGTTCCATATAAGTTTCAATGGCTTCCCACATCCGAGATTCAGTACCTTCGGGCTCAATACGCGTGAGTGAGCCTTGCTTAACTTCACCTTTTTCATCACGACACATTTCGTTAAATAATTTAGGGTTAGCAAATGTTGCACGTTGCGCGGTTAAGTGGTCACCACGATGAGTTGCATACGAGTTAAAGTCTTCTTCTGGTAAGCCCATTTTATGTAAGTAGGCACCCGCAGCACTGTCCAATTGAATAGCATTTGAAGGTGATAAATGATCGGTGGTAATGTTGTCACCCAATACCGCTAACGGCCGCATACCTTTCATGGTACGTTCACCGGCTAGTGCGCCTTGTCCCTCTGTATCCCAGTAAGGAGGACGACGAATATAAGTACTGGTTTCATCCCAAGCGTATAACGGACTTTCAGCGGGCTCAAAAGCGCCTAAATCAAACATTGGTGTGTAGATTTTTTTGAATTGCTCAGGTTTGACACATGAGGCAACAATCGCATCAATTTCTTCATCACTTGGCCAGATGTCTTTCAGCGTAATGTCGTTGCCGTTTTGATCTTGACCTAAAATGTCTTTTTCAATATCAAAACGAATAGTACCGGCAATAGCGTAAGCAACCACTAAAGGGGGTGACGCTAAAAAAGCTTGTTTTGCATACGGATGAATGCGGCCATCAAAGTTACGATTACCTGATAATACGGCGGTTGCATATAAATCACGGTCAATCACTTCTTGTTGAATCTTTGGGTCTAACGCGCCACTCATGCCGTTACACGTGGTACAGGCGTAACCTACAATACCAAAACCTAGTTTTTCCATTTCAACCAATAAGCCCGCTTCTTCTAAATAAAGCTTGGCTACTTTTGAACCTGGCGCAAATGAAGATTTAACCCAAGGTTTACGCACTAAGCCTAGCTCATTTGCACGTTTAGCAATCAGGCCTGCAGCGACAACATTGCGCGGATTAGAGGTATTTGTACAAGAGGTAATAGCGGCAATAATGACCGCACCATCAGGCATTTGGCCATTAGCTTCTTGCACTTTACAAGCAGCAAGATCTTTAGCGATATTTTTTGAGGCTAAATCAGCTGTCGCTAAACGACGATGTGGATTAGAAGGACCGGCTAAGTTACGACCTACGCTTGATAAATCAAATTCGATAACCCGTGGATATTGCGCCTCTACTAAATCATCAGCCCACAGGCCAGTGTGCTTAGCATAAGTTTCAACCAGTGCTATTTGCTCTGGTTCACGCCCGGTAATTTTCAAATAATCAATGGTTTGTTCATCGATGTAGAACATAGCGGCTGATGCACCATATTCTGGAGTCATGTTTGAGATAGTCGCTCGATCACCAATAGTTAAGCTTCTAGTGCCTTCGCCAAAGAATTCTAAGTAAGCAGACACCACTTTTTCATTACGTAAAAATTCAGTGATCGCTAATACTATATCCGTTGCTGTGATGCCCGGTTGACGTTTACCGGTCAGCTTTACACCGATAATATCGGGTAAGCGCATCATAGATGGACGACCCAGCATAACGGTTTCGGCTTCTAAACCACCAACACCAATAGCAATAACACCTAAGGCATCAATGTGTGGTGTGTGAGAATCAGTACCAACACAAGTATCAGGAAAAGCGACACCGTCACGCGCTTGAATAACCGGCGACATTTTCTCTAAATTAATTTGATGCATAATGCCGTTACCCGCGGGGATAACATCAACATTTTTAAAAGCAGTTTTGGTCCACTCAATAAAATGAAAGCGGTGTTCATTACGACGGTCTTCAATTGCTCGATTTTTCTCAAAGGCTTCACTATCAAAGCCAGCAGCTTCTACGGCGAGTGAATGGTCGACAATTAATTGTGTGGGTACAACAGGGTTAACTTTAGCTGGATCGCCACCTTGATCCGCAATGGCATCTCGAAGGCCGGCTAAATCAACTAAAGCGGTTTGACCAAGAATGTCATGACAAACCACACGTGCCGGATACCAAGGAAAGTCTAAATCTTGCTTGCTTTCAATAATTTGCTTTAGCGAATCAGTTAAGGTTGCAGGGTCACACCGGCGAACTAATTGTTCAGCGAGCACACGTGATGTGTAAGGTAGTGTTTTATAAGCACCGGGGCTGATTGTTTCAATCGCTTCTCGTGTATCGAAAAAATCTATTGTTACACCATTGTGTTTATAACCTGGCAAAGGTTTGCGGTAATCGTAATTCATAACTTACTCCACATAGTAAAAAAGAGTACAACAGACTCTTTTTAAGTAATTTAATTAATGACACGGCATTATCACTAGCAGCTTATAGCAGCCCTATCAGCATAGATAAGGCTTTTATTTATACTGATGCTAAGTAATAACTACCTGTTAGCTTACCTAGTAGCGATAGGTTGCACTTTACGAGGCTCTGCACCAATGTAGTCAGCAGACGGGCGAATAATACGGTTGTTTTCACGTTGCTCCATAACATGAGCCGCCCAACCCGTTAAACGAGAACAAACAAAAATAGGGGTAAATAATTTCGTTGGAATGCCCATATAATTGTAGGTTGAGGCATGAAAAAAATCAGCATTACAAAATAACTTTTTGCTGTCCCACATAAACTCTTCACAGGCTACTGAAATATCGTATAACGACGTATCGCCATTTTCAGCGGCCAGCTTTTCAGACCATGCTTTGATGATGACATTACGTGGATCAGATGTGCTGTAAATCGCATGTCCAAAACCCATGATTTTTTCTTTACGCTCAAGCATACCAGCCATTTGTACTTTGGCATCAGCAGGAGAGTTAAACTTTTCAATCATGTCCATTGCAGCTTCGTTAGCACCGCCGTGAAGTGGCCCACGTAGCGTACCAATAGCACCGGTCACACATGAGAACATATCTGATAGCGTTGAAGCACAAACACGTGCCGTAAACGTAGAGGCATTAAATTCATGCTCAGCGTATAGAATTAATGATACATCCATCACGCGCTCATGCTGTTTAGACGGACTTTTACCATTTAATAGACGTAAAAAATGTCCACCTAGCGACGCTTCATCTGAAGTACAGTCAATTTCTATACCCTCATGTGAAAATTTATACCAATAACACATAATGGCAGGAAAAGCCGATAACAAGCGGTTTGCAGCTTTATTTTGTTCACTAAAATCATTTTCTGGTTCTAAATTACCTAAAAATGAACAACCCGTGCGCATAACATCCATTGGATGTGCTTCTTTTGGGATCAGCTTAAGTACAGCTTTTAAAGCTTGCGGTAAATCACGCATCGCCAATAAATCAGTTTTATAGCTAGCTAGCTCTGTTTCATTAGGGAGTTCACCGTTGAAGAGTAAGTAAGCCACTTCTTCAAAAGTTGAATTTTCAGCTAAATCAGCAATATCGTAACCACAATAAGTTAAGCCCGAACCTGATTTTCCTACCGTACATAAAGCTGTGTCGCCAGCACTTTGTCCACGTAAGCCAGCACCTGATAATTTTTTATCTTTCATTATTCTTTCCCCTAGTACTTAACAGTGATTAATTTACTGTTAAGGGTTAAAATTTAGTTTCTTATTGATATATTTTAATGCTTATAGCTGTTCCACTTTAAGGTGTTGAAGTAGAACAGATATAACTACTTGTTTTTACCTTCAGAGAACAAAGCATCAAGCTTTTGCTCATAATCGTGGTAACCCAGGTAATCATATAAATCCATACGTGTTTGCATGTTATCGATTTCTGTTTTTTGGTCACCATCTGCAAGCAAGGTTTTGTAAACAGACTCTGCTGCTTTATTCATCGCTCTAAATGCAGATAATGGATAAAGCACCATGGCACAGCCCCACTCGCCTAACTGGGCTTTATTCCACAATTCTGTTTGGCCAAATTCAGTAATATTGGCTAATACCGGCACATCAAGCGCTTCAGTAAAAGCTCGGTAATGCGCTTCAGTTTGAATAGCTTCAGCAAAAATACCATCTGCACCAGCAGCAACATAGGCTTTAGCACGTTCAAGCGCGGCTTCTAAACCTTCCTGAGCAAACGCGTCAGTGCGAGCCATAATGAAAAAGTCGCTATCAATACGCGCGTCAACAGCCGCTTTAATGCGATCCGCCATTTCTTCTGTAGAAACAATTTCTTTATTCGGACGATGGCCACAACGCTTTTGCGCTACTTGATCTTCAATGTGAACTGCAGCAGCGCCGGCTTTTTCCATATCACGAATAGTTTTAGCAATATTAAATGCACCGCCCCAGCCGGTATCAATATCCACTAAAAGCGGTAAGCTACAAGCTGAAGTAATACGTGATACATCGGCAATAACGTCATTTAATGATGTCATGCCTAAATCGGGTAAGCCATAAGAGGCATTCGCAACACCACCACCAGATAAGTAAATAGCTTGGTGACCTAATTGTTCAGCCATCATTGCACAATAAGCGTTAACGGTACCTACAACCTGCAAGGGTTTATTATTTGCTAAAGCCTGGCGAAATTTAGCACCAGGAGATAATTGTTTAGACATTGCTTTATCCTTTTTTAGTCGTGTATATGTTGTATTAAATTAACTTTACAGCTGCCGCTATTGTTGCTGGGCAATTTTCTTTTCGATATTTTTGCGTGAAGCCGCAATATGACGCCTCATTAGCATTTCGGCTAATTCACCATCACGATCAGCTATCGCTTCAATAATGCGAGAATGTTCATCAAACGCTTTAGTTGCTCGTGGACTATTCATTCCAAATTGGCAACGATACATACGAACAAGGTGATAAAGCTGACCACACAAGATATTAATGAGTTGTTGATTATGACTACCGAGTATCACTTTATAGTGAAAGTCTAAATCACCTTCTTCTTGATAGTAGGCAATACCGTCGCGCAATGCCTTGGCACTTGCATGCTGCTTAAGCATGACCTTCATTTCAATAATTTCATCTTCAGTCATATTTATCGCGGCTTGGCGACATGCCATGCCTTCGAGTGCTTCGCGAACGACGTAAATTTCTAACAGCCCAGCAATTGAACATTCAACCACACGAGAGCCAACATTGGCTTTGCGTTCAATTAAATGACATTTTTCCAAACGATTTAGCGCTTCACGCAAGGTTGAACGACTAATTTGATAGTTTTTAGCTAGTTCTGGCTCACTAATTTTACTACCAGATTTGATGGTGCCATCAACAATGGCGTGTAGCATTTGCTCAAATACTTTATCTGCCGTAGTAACCGCGGCTTGAGTTGTAGGGTTGTTTAACGCCATTAATATTGTCGACAGATATAAAAATATGGCGCTTATGATAACAACTCTTCAGCAATAGTCAATGTGAAGCCTAGGGTATTGTCGACAATACTCATTAGGCATTAGTCGTAGACACTATGAAATAGCGTGAAGTGATATTACAATTACTCACCAATAAAAACAAATAAAAACAAATAAACTAATGTTAAATAAGCGTATTTGTAAAATACAGCCGCATTTACTCATCCGTTAATCCATCTTGTTATCATGTTTAACAATGCCCACCAAGTGTCGACAATAGACAGGGTTAGCCAAAAAACCAATAACAAACACCAATAGCAGCAGTAATGCCGGCAAGATCAGCAATAAGTCCACAAGCCAAGGCATGGCGACTATAACGAATACCAACAGAGCCAAAATAAACCGCTAAAACATAAAATGTAGTTTCAGTAGAGCCTTGCACAATAGAAGCTAAGCGACCAGCGAATGAATCAGCGCCATGAGTATTCATGGTTTCTATCATCATAGCACGAGCGCCAGAGCCACTTAAGGGCTTCATAAATGCCGTAGGTAGTGCATCAACAAAACGAGTATCACCATTAAAAAGCAACACTAACTGTCGTATGCCTTCAATCAAAATATCTAAAGCGCCACTGGCTCTAAATACCCCAATCGCACACAACATGGCCAACAGATAAGGAATGATTTTTATACTGGTTTCAAAACCTTGTTTAGCCCCTTCAATAAAGCTGTCATATACATTCACTTTGCGTTTTAAGGCGACGAATAAGAAACTAATTAGCGTGGAGAATATGAGTAAATTGCCCATCAAGGAGGATTGTTGCGCTAACAACTCTGCACTCAAGGTAGTGAAATAAACCACAACACCACCGACAAGTGCGATGCCTGCGGCTAAATAAAGTAAAATAACTTGCTGATAAAGTTTTATTTTTTGCACAAATGCAACCGCAAACAATCCTGCGAGGGTTGAGGCAAATGTTGCCAATAAAATAGGGACAAAAACATCAGTCGGGTTTAACGCTCCCTGTTGGGCACGATAAACAAAAACAGTAACAGGGAATAAGGTTACCGCGGAAGTATTCAACACCAGAAAGAGTATTTGCGCATCACTTGCCGTTTCTTTGTTTGGATTCAGCAATTGCAGATCTTGCATGGCTTTTAAGCCTAAAGGCGTAGCCGCATTATCTAACCCTAAGAAATTTGCCGACAAGTTCATGGTCATTGAACCTATGGCCGGATGCCCTTTGGGTACCTCTGGCATAAGACGGACAAATAGTGGTGAAATAAACTGTGCAATTTTGTCGATAATACCGGCATGTTCCGCTATCTTCATCATGCCTAACCAAAAACTTAAAATGCCAATCAGGCCAATCGCAATCTCAACCGTTACCTTAGACATATCAAAAATGGCGTTAACAATTTCTTCAAAAATTAAAATTTGATCAAAAACCAGCCATTGCACTATGGCAGAAATAAAGGCAACAAAGAAAAATCCGCTCCAAATACGATTTAACAAACCTGCTCTCTTTTATTTTTATTCTTAGTATAAATATTATGACACACAAGACTAGCCTTAGTTTTATGGTTAGTTTTGACTCATAGTATTAAATAATTCTCTGAAGTAGCACTATTTGACAGGAATAGTTTCAGGAAACAAACGATGAAAGTTCTCACTCGATTGTCGGGCAATCTCTGCAACCGAAGTACCACGAATACTGGCTAAATGTTTTGCGACTTCAACTACGTAAGCGGGCTGATTTTGTTTACCACGATGGGGCACTGGTGCTAAATAAGGCGCATCCGTTTCAATTAAAAAACGGTCTGAGGGTACTTTTTTCGCCACTTCTTTTAAATCAGTCGCATTTTTAAAAGTAACAATGCCGGAAAAGGAGATATAAAAACCCATCGCTATTGCTTGTTCAGCCATCTCCCAACTTTCAGTAAAGCAATGTAAAATGCCGCCAACATTTTCCGCCTGCTCTGCTCTTAACATAGCTAAGGTATCTTCTTGAGCACCTCTAGTGTGGATAATCAGGGGTTTTTTTAGCTGATTAGCAACGCGTATATGTTTTCGAAAAGAGTCTAACTGCACTGGTTTTGTTTCGGGCGCATAAAAATAATCAAGGCCCGTTTCACCAATAGCGACAACACGTGGGTCGGTCGCTAAACGAGTTAATAGTGCCGGGTCAATTTCATCCGCTTGATTTAGCGGATGCGCACCACAGGTTAGCCAAACATTGTCATATTTAGCCGTTGCTTCTGCCATCGCTGGAAAGTCTTCTAAAGTAACGCTAACACACAATAAAGTATTAACCTTTTCTGCCAAGGCCGCATTAACAACATTATCTAAATTATTGTCAAAATCTTCGAGTTTTAAACGGTCTAAATGACAATGGGAATCTATGAACACAGGGTTACTCCGCACAAAGGTGCTAAAGGTTAGTTTGGGTATTTATCATAGCCATTGAATTAATGAGTTGCTGACGTCGCAAAAATATTCTCAATGGGCATAATATTCAATAGTGCTATTTTAGTTAGATAAAAATAAGCATGTTACATTGATAAGGTCGGCTCAGATGAACTCAATAAATGCCCTATCGCTTTGTCAATTTGGCTACGCATATTGTCAGGATCTTCAAAAAAACTAACACCTATACCTGCAGGTGTACCGTTTTGCGCACCAATGGGAGTGATCCAAGAAACTTTGCCTTTAATTTTTGAAGGCTCTAAGGAGTCAGGTAATGTCACAAGCAAGTTCACATCAGTGGCTAATTCATAATGCTCTGTGGTGCGAACAAATAAACCACCATTTTTCATAAACGGCATATATGACTGATATAAATCACGATCTGACATAAAATCAAGTGTAATATTTTTCAAAATCATCCCTCTATTTTTGTTGGCTTTTTTATTAATGTTTTTATTGCTTTTTTTGTTCAACGACAAGGCTAATATCGGCGAGTAATTTTTCACTTAAAAACTGCCGGTTAACTTGCACTAATGTCTTTAACTTAATATTGGCCGCTTGGACTAAATTATATACCTGCCATAACTGTTGTTTATTGATGACACTTGCTTGTTGATTTTCATGCCCTGCTGTTGGCCAGCCCCATTGATTACGCATCAAATTAACTAAGATTTTTTCCAACCAACGAAAGCCATCATGACGTTCAACCAATAAGGTTAATATCTCTGCACGGTGTTGATGAGCGCATAAATAGTCTTTGACCTTATCACGAAACGCGGTAAACGCAACGGCAGTGGCTTCGTCTGTTAATTCGCTTAGATGGCTAAGGTTTACAAAAGCATCATTACCCTGTTTTTTATATTCAGCCAAAAGTTTTTTGCCAACCGGAGGACGTATTTCAAATTTTTGACAACGACTGATAATAGTGGGTAACAGCACATCACTGCTATGCGTTGTTAACATAATGAAACTTTGAGATGTTGGTTCTTCTAACGTTTTTAATAACGCATTAGCTGCTGATACGGTCATGGTGTCAGCATGATTGACTAAGGCTGTTTTGGCGATGCCGATATGAGCGGTTTTCTCAAAAAATTGGCTCAGTTTCCGTATTGCATCTACGCCAATGGTATTTTTGTCATTAACGATAGTCAGATGATCCGGATAACTGCCATTGGCAAACAACTTGCAAGTTTTGCAATAACCACAAGGTTGAAAAATAAACGGCTGCGCATTGGTCGTTTCTTCACTTACTTGGCTTACTTTGCGTAAGTTTTCTTCTGTTTCTTGTTTTCTGTTTTGTGGCAAGTCTTGTGTTAAGTCTTGGCACAGCAGCACGTTGATCAGCCAGTGTGCTATTTCTTCTTGACCCGCGCCATCAACACCAGAAAATAACAAGGCATGAGGAAGCTTATTTTCGTGAATTTGTCGAGACAATTGCTGCTGAAGCGCCAATAACCAAGTTTTCATCTGTTAGCCTTGTTTACTATTAATAAAAGCTTCAACAGCTTTAACTACAGCTTTGTGCACTAGGTCCATATCTTGGCTCGCATCTATAATATCTGTGCTGTCTGACGCTTGTGCTAAAGCTAGATATTTGTTGCGTACGCGCTGAAAAAATTCAATTTTCTCTTGTTCAATCCGGTCTAATTCGCCTCGCGCTTGTGCTCGAGCTAAGCCCAATTCTGGCGCAATATCTAAATAAACGGTTAAGTCGGGTGTAAAGCCCTTTAAGGTAACATCAGCTATAGTATTCATTATCGCATCGTCAAATTGTCGTCCACCACCTTGATAAGCCCGTGATGATAAATCATGACGGTCGCCAATCACCCACGTACCTTTTGCTAAGGCGGGTAAAATTTTATTGACTAGCAATTGACTACGACTGGCATACATCAACAAAAGTTCAGTTTCTTGCGTTAGCGCTTCATCATGACTGACTGATTTTACAATGTCTCGCAGAGCTTCGGCTAATGGCGTACCACCTGGCTCTCGAGTTTTTATAAAAGGGATATTATATTTATTTAACACAGCTTCAATAACGCTAATGGCTGATGACTTACCTGCGCCTTCTATGCCTTCGACAACAATAAACTTACCTTTCTTCATGCTGAAATCATCCAAAATACTTTATTAAAATGTGAACGTTAGTTTTTCTTACGCTGATACTTGGTTACCGCACGGTTATGATCGGCTAGATTTTTAGAGAATATATGTTCGCCTGCGCCATTGCTGACAAAATACAAATAATCACTCAACTCAGGATTTAATGCGGCTTGTAGCGCTTGAGCACCAGGTAACGCTATGGGTGTTGGCGGTAAGCCTTTTATTTTATAGGTATTATAAGCGGTTTTTTCCCGCAAGTGAGCGTAAGTGATATCACCTTGGTAACGTTCACCCAAACCGTAAATTACCGTTGGATCGGTTTGTAAACGCATTTTTTTATTTAAACGGTTAACAAATACCGACGATATACGAGGATGTTCAGTGTGCCTGCCACTTTCTTTTTCAATAATTGACGCCATGATAAGTGCTTGATATGGCGTTTTGTAGGGTAAATTTTCAGCTCTATTATGCCACTGCACTGCTAACGCGCTTTGCATTTTTTCATATGCACGTTTAATAATGCTCAGATCGGTTGTATCTTGAGTAAACGCATAGGTATCAGGAAACAGCCATCCTTCAGGGTTATCTTGCGCTATGGATAATTTTTTCGCAATAGCCACTAGTGTTAAATTAGCAAGTTGATGGGTAATATGTTGATGTTGTGCTAACTGAGCCAAGACTTGCTTGAAAGTACTACCTTCGATAAGGGTAATGGAAAATTGGTGTTCTTTACCTGACACCACTAAATCAAGTAGTGCTATTGTACTTATGTTTGCCTGTACTTGATAAGTTCCTGACTTTATTTTGCTATCTTGAGGATTAAATTTCACATAACTGCGTAGCCAAAAACGCTCTTGCAACCAGCCTTTATCAACCAACTGCTTGGAAAAAGCATTAAATGAAGTACCAGGCTTAATCGTTAAAAACTCAGCTTGTTTAATAGCGAGTGGCTGCTGAACTTTCATTTCTGACATTATCATAACGCCAACAACAGCCAAAATACTGAATAGTACACAAACCGCTAAAGTCATTAATGTTCTTCTAACCAACAACGACAGGCTTAAAAAAAATCTTTTCATCTTTATATCTTAGCTTTCAACGTTAAGGCATTGGCTTTGTATGCTTTTAACCTGTGAAATATCCAATTGTTGACCATTAAAAATCTTAACCGGCACTATACCTAAAATGGCGTTACTAATAAACATCGCATCGATATTATCTAATTGAGACAGTGGATAATTATCTTGTTGAATATTTGGATTATTTAACAATATTTTCGCCCGCATTAAGCCAGCTACACCGGCAGTGGTTAATATCGGTGTTTGCCATTGCCCCGCTTTTAACCAAAAGACATTAGCACTACAACATTCAATAACACTGCCATTGATATCACTAGCAACTAGATCATCTTCTGTGCGTCTATCTAGCTCGGCTCTTAACATAACTTGCTCTAAACGGTTTAAGTGTTTTAAACCAGCTAGCATAGGGTTAATACCGAGCTTTTGTTCACTGATCCCTACGCAAATCCCCTGTTTTTGCCATTGAGGATAAAACTTAGGGTAATCACTAACGGAAATAATTACCCTAGCTTGCTCTGCACCAAGGCGCGAATAGCCACGACCGCCGCTACCACAGGTGATAATAACTTTGACGATGCCGATCTTAATTCCTACGCTGATTTTTCTTATACTTTCTGCTAGCACAGGTAAGGCTACTTTAGGTAAGCCTAGTTGCTGACTTTGCTGTGCCAAACGATTGAGGTGCTCTGGCAACATAGCCACTTTACCATCAGTAATCAAAGCGGTAGTAAAACAACCATCACCATAAGCTAGGCCACGATCATCAATTGATATCGAATTAGCTATTTTTCCGTCTACAAAACTTAATACCATAATTGCCATAAAAAAGCCTGAATACAGCAGTATTCAGGCTTAAGCTTTTAAATTCAAGCGCTAATGAAATTAAAACTACATTTGATGTAATAACGTGACTTTTTAATCTCTACAGTTCACTAAATTCTTTTGAAGATCAACGAGCCATTTGTACCACCAAAACCAAATGAGTTACACAACACGTAATCTAAATTAGCATCTCGTGCAGTATGCGCAACATAATCAAGATCACAGCCTTCATCAGGGTTATCTAAATTAATGGTTGGAGGCACCGCATTATTAACTAATGCTTGAATACTGAAAATTGCTTCAACAGCACCGGCAGCACCGAGTAAATGCCCTGTCATAGACTTAGTTGACCCTACCATGACATCAAAAGCTGAACTACCAAATACAGATTTAATCGCATTGGTTTCGGCAATATCGCCTGTCGGTGTTGAAGTGCCATGAGCATTAATATAACCAATTTTAGCAATATCAACTTTCGCATCATTGATGGCATTTTTCATTGCTAAAGCCGCACCTGCACCATCAGCCGGCGGTGAGGTCATATGATAGGCATCACCACTCATACCAAAACCTGCTAGTTCAGCATAAATTTTTGCGCCACGGGCTTTCGCATGTTCATACTCTTCAAGTACAAGTACACCCGCACCATCACCCAGAACAAAGCCATCGCGGTCTTTATCCCATGGTCGTGAAGCTTGTTGTGGTGCATCATTTCGCGTTGACATGGCACGTGCAGCACCAAAGCCCCCTAGACCTAATGTGGTTGATGCTTTTTCTGCACCACCAGCCACCATAGCATCAGCATCACCGTAGGCTATCATACGGGCTGCATGGCCAATATTATGTACACCACTAGTACAAGCGGTAACAATCGAGATATTGGGGCCTTTCAAGCCAAACATAATGGATAAATGACCCGCAATCATGTTGATAATGGTAGAAGGTACAAAAAATGGTGACAATTTACGTGGACCATTATTTAACAATTTAGCATGGTTTTCTTCAATAAGACCTAAACCACCAATGCCAGAGCCAATAGCTACCCCTATACGTGGGGCATTTTCTTCGTTAATTTCTATACCAGAATCTTTAACGGCTTGCACACCTGCAGCAACGCCATATTGAATAAATAAATCCATTTTTCTGGCATCTTTACGAGCCATATAGTCTTCTGCATCAAACCCTTTAACTAAACCGGCAAAACGCGTTGGATACTCAGTGGTATCAAAATGCGTAATGTCAGCAATACCACTTTTACCAAGTAGTAGATTTGTCCAGGTTGATTCAGGGCTGTTGCCTAGAGGGCTAAGCATGCCAAGACCGGTTACTACAACGCGTCTCATGAGATGTGCTGCCTCCGATAGAATTGAATAAAAGCGGGAGTTTAATTTCAGCTCACTTAGCGCTTAATATGACTTAAGTTAAGTGTTTGCTGTAAATATTTTCAAACTATAAAAACAAATCAGGCGGTAATTAAACCGCCTGAAATTAATCACATTCGTTTATTATTACTGGTTAGCAGTAACGTAATCGATTGCGGCTTGAACTGTTGTAATTTTTTCAGCTTCTTCATCTGGAATTTCAGTATCGAATTCTTCTTCTAATGCCATTACTAATTCAACAGTGTCTAGAGAATCTGCACCTAAGTCGTCAACAAAAGAAGCTTCAACTTTAACTTCGTCTTCGCTTACACCAAGTTGCTCAATAGTAATTTTTTTTACGCGTTCTTCAATAGTGCTCATTTTTCTTCCTTTACTAGAAAATACAATTGTTCAGAATTGTATGTAGTTTATTCGTCAAAAGCCGACCATGCAAGCTTCTAATTTTACTTTTTTGCTGGTCTAATCTGTTGACAGTATATAATTTGTTCGAATTTAACATAAAATCGCCAAAAAGCAAACTTGTGTTAAACCATGTACATGCCACCATTTACGTGTAATGTTTCACCCGTAATATACGCCGCACCATCAGATGCTAAGAAAGCAACAGCGTTAGCAATTTCTTCCGGCTTACCTAAACGGTTGGCCGGTACTTGGGCAAAAATGCCTTCTTTTTGCTCATCCGTTAATGTTTGGGTCATATCTGTATCAATAAAACCAGGTGCAACGGTATTAACGGTTATGCCACGAGAAGCAACTTCACGTGCTAAAGATTTAGTAAAACCAAGTAATCCGGCTTTCGCAGTCGCATAGTTAACCTGACCCGCGTTGCCCATTGTACCCACAACCGAGCCAATATTGATAATGCGGCCATGGCGTTTTTTCATCATAGCGCGTAATACCGCTTTGCTGATTTTAAAGACCGATGTTAGATTGGTCTCTATAATATCATTCCATTCATCATCTTTCATACGCATCAGTAAATTGTCACGCGTAATACCCGCATTATTGACTAAAACATCAACTGAACCATGTTTTTCTTTGATTAAATCAAACATAGCGCTGATTGAGGCATCGTCAGTGACATTTAACACCAACCCTTGGCCTTCACCTAAATACTCACTGATATTAGCCGCACCGTGTTCAGAGGTTGCCGTACCAATAACATTACCACCCAAAGCTTTAAGTTGTGTTGCAATAGCTTTACCTATACCACGACTTGCGCCCGTCACTAAAATGACTTTACCGTCTAATGAAAACATATAATTTTACTCTACTGATTCTAATGCTTTAGTTAACGACGCACTGTCATTAACAGATTGACAACTGATGGTTTTATCAATGCGTTTTAACAAGCCCTGTAATACTTTACCTGGCCCTGCTTCGATCGCAATTTCAATACCCTGTTGCGCTAAATATTGAATAGTTTCTGTCCAACGAACTGGGCTATATAATTGCTTAATGAGTGCTATTTTAATAGCTTCAACCGAGTTTTCAGTGGCAACGTCAACATTATTAACCACTGGGATAGTCGGTTCATTAAAGCTAACATTGTTAAATTCTTCTGCTAACTTTTCTGCCGCATCTTTCATTAATGCACAATGTGATGGCACGCTTACCGGTAAAGGTAGCACGCGTTTTGCACCGGCTGCTTTACATAATATACCCGCTCGTTCAACGGCCGCCTTATGACCTGCAATAACCACCTGGCCAGGTGAATTAAAATTCACCGCTGAAACAACTTCATCATTTGCCGCTTTTGCACAGGCATCAATAATAATTTTATCATCAAGACCAATAATGGCGGCCATCGCACCAACGCCTTCAGGCACAGATGCTTGCATGAACTCACCACGCTTCTCTACGAGCTTAACAGCATCCGCCAACGATAACACCCCTGCGCACACTAGCGCTGAGTATTCACCTAAACTATGACCTGCTAATAGTTTAGGTGTTATTGATGAATTAGCATGCCATACACGCCAAATGGCAACACTAGCCGTTAATAACGCAGGTTGGGTAAAGTTTGTTTGGTTTAACTTTTCAACTGGCCCTTGTTGAACCAAGTGCCATAAATTGTAACCTAGTGCTGCAGATGCTTCCGCAAAAGTATTTTGTACTACTTCATTTTCAGCAAAATCCGCCAACATAGCTAGAGATTGTGAACCTTGACCGGGAAAGACAAACGCTAAATTATTTTGCATTATTAGACCTAATTTAATTTAATTTTTCACTGTATCAGCGTAAATCATTACCCGATCTACGCTGCTGTAATTGCTCAAGCTTATATTCACCTGTTACGCGGCTATATAGCCAAAAAATATTATTTGTGGCATAAACTATGTTCAAGCTTATCTTTGATTTTTGTCGGTACTTGCCGATCAACCTCGGTAATAGCTTCAGTAATCGCCGTATAAAATGCGGTTACATTGGCGTTACCATGGCTTTTCACCACAATACCGCGCAATCCTATCAAACTTGCACCGTTGTACTGGTCGGGGTTCATGGGTTTAAAGAGTTTTTTTAAGGTCTTAGACAATAATTTGCCCATAATTCGCGCTAAAAAGTGTTTTTTGATGATTTCTTGTAGTTGTGTGTAGACCATTTTGGCCACACCTTCACAAGTTTTCAACGCAACATTGCCAACAAAACCATCACAAACAATAACATCAGCTTTATTAGTAAAAATATCATTACCTTCTATAAAACCAATATAATTAATATCATCATTGGCCTGTAAATAGCTGGCAGTTTGTTTGATATGATCACTGCCTTTATTTTCTTCTTCACCCATGTTTAATAACGCGACTTTCGGATTTTCAATACCGTCAACCTCTTTTGCCATGACTGATCCCATAATGGCAAATTGATATAATACGTTTGAGTCACAAAAAACATTCGCCCCTAAATCCAACATAAAAACATGTTGATCAGGCTTGTTGCTAGGTAATGCAGAAATGAGTGCTGGGCGCTCTACTCCAGGTAAGGTTTTTAAAACAAAGTGCGCCATTGAAAAAAGTGCCCCTGTATTACCCGCGCTCACGCAAGCTTGTGCTTGGCCTTCGTGAACCAAATCTAAGGTCTTGCGCATGGATGATTGCTTTTTATTACGCAAGGCAAAAATAGGTTTATCGTTCATCTCAACAACTTGGGTTGTTGGGTATAAGGTTATTCTTGGATGAGGGTAAAATTGTTTTTTTGAAAGTATTTCAATAATGACGGCTTCGTCACCACACAATAATAAGTGAAGATTGGGGAAGTTTTCTATTGCGAGCATTGCTGCAGGAAGTGTTACGTGGGGGCCTTGATCGCCCCCCATAACATCTAACGCTATGGTTAGATTAATCAAGGTAATCGTTACAGATTACTTATTGATTACTTTAACACCTTTGTAAAAGCCATCAGCTGTTACATGGTGACGACGGTGAGTTTCACCAGATACTGGATCTGTTGATAAATGCGTTGCCGTTACTGCGTCATGTGAACGGCGCATGCCACGTCTTGAACGAGACTTTTTGCTCTTTTGAACTGCCATTGCCTACTCCTAAAAATTCGGTTATTAGCTAAAAATTAACTATTTAAGTTTTTTCAATACATCAAATGGACTCGGTTTTTCAAGCTCTTCAGGCAATTTACCCCAAACACTATCAGCCGGAGACTGACAATCTTTGATCGAATGCCTTGGAATTAATGGAATCGCGAGTAAAAACTCATCCTCCACTAACTCAAGCAAGTTAACTTCACCATTTTCATCTAATTCAATTGCGTCATAATATGACGGCAACTCAGCTTCAGCTTCAACGTCTTTCACTGGGCTAAAAGTAAAACTTACTTCTAGTTCCAATTCGAACTCTTCAGTACATCGCTGACAAGTTAATGCAACTGTTGCCGATGAGGAGCCTGATATTACTATCAAGCCAACTTCATCCACATCAAAAGTGGCATTTACTTGGACCTGCTCAGACCGTGTTTGACACACAGCTAGCAATCTATTCATCCCAGATACTTCAAAGTATCCGTCACACACTAACTTTCGCTGTGCGCTTCTGGATGGGTCTATCGTTATCGGGAGTTTAAGATTTTTCATAAGGCGCGCATAATAAGGTGCCAATCACCTAGTGTCAAAAGAAAAATAGCTAAATTTGTTTAAAAACTCAAGATAGGCCATATATTAACAGCAATCTGTTTATATTTTGAGTGATATTAATGAAAAAACTTGTTTTAGGCTCCACCTCCCCTTTTCGTAAAGAAATTTTAGAAAAACTTAATATTCCCTTTGTCTGTGCTAAACCTAATATTGATGAAAGCGCGTTTCACAACGAGTCACCTGTCGAGTTAGTTGAACGTTTAGCCATTGAAAAAGCTAAAGCAGTTGCCGGCGAATTTCCTGACGCTTTAATTATAGGCTCAGATCAGGTAGCTATGTGTGACGGTGAAATACTTGGCAAGCCACATAACTTTGAAAATGCCGTTAAGCAACTAGAAAAATTTAGTAATAAAACTGTCGTTTTTTACACCGGGTTATGTGTTTATGACAGCGGTTTAGATTACACAACCGCTTTAATAGAGCCTTTTTTAGTGCATTTTAATCAGCTTTCGCTAAGCGACATTGAAAATTACCTGCACGCAGAGCAACCCTATAACTGTGCCGGTAGTTTTAAAAGTGAAGGATTAGGCATTTGTTTGTTCAAAAAGTTGGAAGGTGATGATCCCAACACTTTAATTGGTTTACCGCTTATCAAGCTGGTTGAGTTATTAAAGCAACATGATGTAAATGTGTTAGCTGAACAGGTCAGTGTTTAAATAAACTCACTGTGCTGCTTAAATTAGCGCTTAATTTGACGTTGAATCGTATCAAATAGCACAGAAAAATATTATCTGTTCTTATAACCGCTTAAGATCCAGCATAAATAACTTAACTAGCCAAAAAAAGAGATACATTGATTGTTCAACATGGCGTGTATCTCTTTTAGTTTCCATTCACAAATTGTTTTATACCCATTTAACTCATTAAGTGTTCTACTTTTTCATCAGTAAAAATGGCTAAATATAAGGCGGAAAATTTAGTCAGTCGTTATGCAACTTTGTAATCCTGTAGTTTTTCATTTCAACCATGAAAAATGAGCAGATAATTAATCAACTGGGTATTACAGTGCGTTATATATAACCGTATTCATCACACCCAAGCTTACATTCTGCTAGTTGAGCGATTAACTTTTGGTAATTAATGAGCTATTTTTATATTTTTTAACTTGAATTATGGCTATCACCACTCCATCACTTAAAGCATAACTATAATTTACCTTAAATTTACCTAGGCAATGTTTAAAAAAATGTTTAAAGCGATGTTTAAATTTCTTTTCATTATAAGCATGTTATTACCTGCTGTTTCAGCGAATGAAATAGAATTAACCGCTTTAGGTGATTTAAATTTTACAAAATCGAATCTTGCTGAAATTGAACAAGTTGACAATCTAGATTTTGATGACCCTTCATTGTTATACCCATTCATTGTGCAGCTTCAAAATTGTAACTATATTAATTTAAGTGATTTTAGTCCCTTCATTCTGCAGTATTATTTTCATAATTTTCACTCTAGAGCTCCCCCAGCTTTTATTTTTCACCATACGCTTATCACATAATATTAAGGTTTTATCTTCTTGATGAGTCGTGCTCTCGCTCCTATAAGTTAAGCACGGCAATATCTTGCTAAGACCAAAAACTGACTTTGAGATAAATGAAATGCCTGAAAAGCTTATTTTTATAGCTGTGTATTTTTCTTGCATTGTGTCTGCCGTGTTTTTTCATGCAAAATTTAAAACAGTGAATTTTGGCTCAGCAGTCTATATTTAATCAAACGAGTTCGTTTCGATAAGCACCAAGTTATTAACGTTGAGAAATAAAAAGTATTCAATAACGCCCCATAACAGCAAGTTATTGATCATTAATTTAATATTTATATTGCCGGCCATTATTCTAATGTCAGGTTAAATAAATAGTTAAAAGCATTTGTTTAGATATCAATCGACCCGTCGATATTATTGGCAACAAATGCAGCAAACATTCAGAGGTAAATATGAAAAAATTACATTTAGTTAACTTAGAAGATACCGATAATATTGTCTCACCAGAGCAGTTTGAAGAAATTAACTTACAATCACCTGCGGTAAAAATATTTACTGATTTTAAAGTTCATAAAGCTATTATGATCGACGGCGATACTATGGCCGTGACCGCATTAGAATTAATGTTAAAAACCCACGTTAGAATGAACATTGTGGTCTCAGAAGAAAATAACTTTATTGGCCTGATCAGCACCAATGAATTGTCAGAGCAACACATTGTGGCAAAGCTATCTAAAGGGGTTTGTCGAGAAGATGTGTTAGTGAAAGATTTAATGATTCCAAAGTCGGATTTTCACGCTTTTGATTATCGTGAATTATTAGATGCTTCGGTGAGTGATGTAGTGTCAACATTAGAAAATTATCAACTTCGTCACTGCCTAGTGCTAGATAGAAAAAGTCATCATATACGAGGGGTTATATCATCTAGTGATATAGCAAGAAAACTCCATATAAATATGGACCTGAATGTAAAACAATCATTTGGCTCTATCTATGATGTTGTGCATCAAAAAGCACGTTCAATGTAAACATGTTACGCTATTGGCTTACAGGGATTTAAGCCAATAGAACCGTGCTAGAGGCCTATTGTCGGGCAAGGCACGCTATTAGACTGACAACTGGGTTGAGATTAAAAAAGATAAGTACTCATGCTTTAGGTGCTTCATCTCTAATAGCAATTTGATTCATTAAGTGTTCCACTTTTTTATCAAAAAAATGGATAAATACCAGGCATAAAAGGTGGTGACTTTAAGTATGGTCGAGCCACTAGATACTCTAAAAGTTACCAACAATGTTTTAGCAATGGCATTTAGCTTGTTTGGTGTATTAGATCCATAAGGTTTTATTATGCTCACCGTAAATAAAGCTACAAGCTATTATTCATTGCACCCTAAAAATAAAGAGCTCATCGTCTTAGCAAAACTTAAAACCCTAGAACAAAATCTGTTGAAGAGTTTTAAGTTTAAACAATGATATTTTTATTTATGCCATAACTGGCACATTAATACTGAGCTTTCACGCAACAGCTCAGTATTTTTTAGGTACTTTTATTGGACATCCGCTTTAGTTAATTTCTTTAACAATTTTTCTAGCGATGGTTCTAACGGAGCTTCAACTTTTATACGTTCATTACTTAATGGGTGAATGAATTCGATACTCGCAGCATGGAGAAATAAACGCTTCAAACCTAAGTTTTTCATTTCGTGGTCGAAATCTTCATGACCATATTTTGCATCGCAGGCAATCGAGTGGCCTTTGGTTTGACAATGCACACGAATTTGATGAGTTCGCCCTGTGACTGGAAAGGCCCTAACAAGCGTGGCATTTTTATAATGTTGGATCACTTTAAAACGCGTTTCTGACTCTTTACCGTTGATATTATCTACCACCACCACACGTTCACCAGACTTTAAGTCATTTTTCTTTAACCCTTCCGCAACGCGGGTTAATTTACTCGACCAACGGCCTTTAACCAAAGCGTGATAATATTTTTGTACGGTTTTATTTCTAAGTTGTTCATGCAAGTGTCGTAGTGCTGAACGTTTTTTTGCGACAACTAAACAACCGGAAGTATCTCGGTCAAGTCGATGCACTAGTTCTAACATTCGCGCATCTGGTCGCAAAGCTCGCAGTGCTTCAATTAAACCAAAACTTAATCCACTACCACCATGTACTGCCATACCAGAAGGTTTATTGATAACAATTAAACGCTCGTCTTCAAAGAGTATTTGTTTCTCTAAGTTAGCAACAACATTTAATTGTGTAGACACTGTATTAGTATTTTCCGACACACGAATAGGAGCAACGCGAATAATGTCTTCATCAACTAACTTGTACTCAGGCTTGGTACGCTTTTTATTAACACGTATTTCGCCTTTTCGTAACAGGCGATAAAACATACTTTTTGGCACACCTTTTAATGTTTTCATTAAAAAGTTGTCGATACGCTGACCCGCATCTTCACTGTCTACAGTGAAAAATCTAACTTGAGGTTTTGGGGTATCTGTTATATCTATTTTGCTAGGCGCTTTTGGGCTATCAGTCATATCTGTTTTACTAGGAACCATAATTGTTCGCAGTTTAACATATTTTTTTCTAAGTACAGGCAATTAAAACGAGGATTTAATTGCCTTACCCATAAATAAAGTGTGATAATAAGATGGTTATTGCTACATATTAGCAGTAACAAGTAAAAAGGATGCTTTAAGCGAGACGTAAGAGGCAAGTATGCGGCCACGTTAGTATGAAACAATTTTATCAAACATCATTGTTGAGATATTAAAAGTAAGGCCTATTGCGAATTTGACGCGTGTAACTTGTCAAAAATAACGCATAAACATATTGTCCAGCGCAATTAAAGCAATTATGTAATTAAACAGAAAAAATAAGTCACATTTTCAACCGTTAAATTATTAGAAAACACGATAATAATATCGAACTAAAATTAACGAAGCACTTAATTTTCTGTTGCGCACAGCACACAGGCTGAGCACATAAAGAATCAATTTTATTGCGGTGTCAAACACCTCAGTTATATTAGACAATCAGAATTTTTAACAGCTTGCTACGTAATATGGCGTAGTAAGATTGACACCCGTGAGGCTGACAAGTTGCTGTTACCATAGCGATAGGTTACTTTGTGTTCTAAGCAATGGTGTGTTGTGACTAAAATGAGTCACACAAACTATGAAACGTATGTTAATTAATGCTACACAATCAGAAGAATTACGTGTAGCGCTTGTCGATGGTCAACAACTTTACGATTTAGATATCGAAAGTCCTGGTCACGAACAAAAAAAATCAAATATCTATAAAGCCAAAATCACCCGTATTGAACCGTCATTAGAAGCGGCGTTTGTCGACTACGGCGCTGATCGTCACGGTTTCTTACCTATGAAAGAAATCGCGCGTGAATACTTCCCTAAAGGTTACAGCTTTCAAGGCCGTCCTAATATCAAAGAAGTATTGCGTGAAGGCCAAGAAGTTATCGTGCAAATTGATAAAGAAGAACGTGGCCAAAAAGGCGCTGCGTTAACTACTTTTATTAGTCTTGCCGGTAGTTATTTAGTACTGATGCCAAACAACCCTCGCGCTGGCGGTATTTCACGTCGCATTGAAGGTGATGAGCGCACAGACTTAAAAACCTCATTAAGTAAGCTTACTCTACCTAAGGGCATGGGCTTAATTGTTCGCACCGCAGGTGTTGGTAAAGAATATGATGAGCTTGAATGGGATTTAAACGTTCTATTACACCATTGGAATGCTATTTCAGAAGCCGGCGCAAGCCGTCCTGCACCGTTTTTAATCCATCAAGAAACTAACGTTATTTTACGTGCTATTCGCGATTATTTACGTCGTGATATTGGCGAAGTATTGATTGATCGCCCTAAAATATTTGAAAGTGTTAAAAAACACATTGAAGTTGTGCGTCCAGACTTCTTGAGTAAAGTTAAGCTTTACAGCAATGACGTACCTTTATTTACCCATTATCAAATTGAAACGCAAATAGAAACAGCTTTTCAACGCGAAGTGCGTTTGCCCTCTGGTGGTTCAATCGTTATTGACCCAACAGAAGCAATGACCTCAATTGATATTAACTCTGCCCGAGCAACTAAAGGCAGTGATATCGAAGAAACAGCATTCAATACTAACTTAGAAGCCGCTGAAGAAATTGCTCGCCAATTACGCTTACGTGACTTAGGTGGTTTAGTGGTTATCGATTTTATCGATATGACCCCAGTTCGCCATCAACGTGAAGTTGAAAATAGAATGCGCGATGCTGTGAAACAAGACAGAGCTCGCATTCAGTTAGGTCGCATATCTCGCTTTGGCTTGCTTGAAATGTCACGTCAGCGTTTACGTCCTTCTATTGGTGAAATTAGCCAAAGTGTATGTCCTCGTTGTAGTGGTACTGGTCATGTTCGTGGCGTTGAGTCATTGGCATTATCAATATTACGTTTAATGGAAGAAGAAGCCATTAAAGACAATACACAACAAGTGCAAGCACAAGTTCCTGTACCTGTTGCAACCTATTTATTAAATGAAAAACGCCGCTCAGTATTTCATATTGAAAAACAACACAGCGTCAATATTCTTATTATCCCAAATCCGAATATGGTCACGCCACAATATGAAGTTATTCGCGTAAGAAATGACGAAGGTATCGAAGAAGCCAGCTACGATGTAATGATTAGACAAGCAGCATCTGAAGAAGCTGTGATGCCAAAATTTGATAAAGAAGTCAACAAACGTGATGAACCGCTACTTCAAGGTATGTCTTCACCTAAACAAGCCCCGAAAAAGCAAGAGCCTGCTGAGCCTGTTGTAGTAAAACAAGCTGAAACAAAAAGCTTACTTGCTGGTATTGTGTCTTGGGCTAAGTCTCTTTTTGCGGCAGAAGAAAAAGAAGAAGTTAAACCTGAACCGAAAAAACCTCAAGAGAGCAACACTAAAAGTAGTGAACGTCGCCCTCAAAGAGCTCGTCAAGGTCAGCGCCGCAATAATCGTAACGATTCTCGCAACGAAAACCGTAATGAAGGACGTAACGAAAACCGTAACGAAAGCCATAATGACTCTCGTAATGAAGGTCGCAACGATTCTCGCAATGACAAACGTAAATCTCAAGAGGCCAATGACAATAATGCAAATAGCCAAAGCAATGTAACACCTACATCGCCTGTGGCACCTGCAACAACAGCTAAGCCTCAAAAAGAACGCGTACAAAAACCTAAAGAAGACAAACTAACTGAGCGTCGTCAACGTCGTAATATTCGCCAAAAAGTGCGGGTTAATAGTGATGTTAAAAACAATACGCATGTTGAGAATATTGCAGCTGATGTTAGCCTAGTTCAAGACACGACACCTAAACACAATACTGTTGAAACTAGCAAAGTTGAAACTAGTAAAGTTGAGACTAGCAAAGTTGATAACTCAACAGTAGCAGATGCGACTGATAATGTTGATAACGCCACTGTCGAACAAGCAACTAACAATGTAAAAGAAGAACAACGCCCAAGAAGCCGACGTTCTCCTCGCCATATGCGTGCCCACGGCCAACGTCGTAGACAAAATGCAGAGGCAAGCGATGTTAAGAGTGAAATTACTGAAGATCCAGTAACGGCTCGTTATCCAGAACAAAACTCAGTTGAATCTAGTAGTAATGTTAATGACGCTAATGCTACGGCTGAAGTATCTGAGACAGCACCTAGTGTTGAGCAAGTTCAAAAGGTACAAGCAGACGCATTAACACAAGTGATTAATGACACAGAAAATGAAGTTCAGCAAAACTTACCTTTTGATGAGCCTGAAACAGTGGTTATTAAAGCTGATGTAACTGTTAATACGCAAACAGCAAACGTAGCGGACGAAGCAGCAACATCAACCGTTAATGAAGTAGCGTCAACAGCTGAAGTACAAGTAGAAAATACTGACACTACTGAAGAAGTTAACAGCCAAAAAGCTGAGGCACCTGTAGTAGAGGCTAAGATAGAAGAACAAGTTTCTATCGAACAACCTGCAACAATAGCACCAGAGCCTTTAGTAGCAAAAACTGAAGTAGAAACGCCAGCAATTGTAAATGCTGTTGCAGCAACTGTTGAAGATAGCGTTGCAGCCTCTACTGAAGATAAGCCAGTAACCCTTGATGAAAAACCTAAGAAAGTACGGGCTAAAGTAAAAAACATTAAACGTAAAGTTAAAGCGGCAGCAAGTAAAACATCAGGTAAAGCATCAGCGCCAATGACTAAGCCAGAAACTGTTGTTAGTGATGGCACTATTCCTCGTGACTTTGTAGCGAATGAACAGAGAACAGTGCATATTAAGTCAGGAAAATCTGCACTTTTTTCTAATGTTACTAGCCGAAATTCAGCGGGTCCAACTAAACCAACACTTAGTTAAGTTACCCGCTAATCTTCAGGATAAATATCTGAAGGGCTTAAAAAAAAAGCCAATTGCATTACGCAATTGGCTTTTTAATTTCTGTATTTTGGTGTTTTGGTTTTCTATTTTAGCTAGTTATCTCTAGTTATCTGTCTGCAAATTACTTAATGCCAATGTCATTAAGTTTGTGATCTTGTTGTACGAAGTGAAAATAAATCAAGGCAAAAGAAATAACTGGCTATTGTGATTGAGAGCAGCGCTGCCGTGGTGTAGCTTAACCAGCACAAGTGGGCAATATTTTTAACATAGGCATAAACAGCTATTAGTACTTAAAGGTTATTTAAGCTCAGCTTAAAAGGCTCTTATGCACTTATCAGGCGTTTAATTAGTCCGTCACTGGCATCTTCTACTAAATCTAAAACAAACTGGAAGCCTTTAGCACCACCGTAGTAAGGATCTGGTACCTCTTGATCCTCAACATTTTCCGCATAATCTAAAAATAACTGTACTTTATACTGAAGACCTTCAGGCGCGACTTTCATTAAATCTTGAACGTTTTTTTTATCCATCGCTAATATCAAGTCAAAATTTTCAAAATCTTGTTCAGTAACTTTACGCGCCTTAATTTTATCAAAGGAATATCCTCGTGCAATACCCGCTTTTTGTGCTCGGTGATCAGGTTTTTCACGGGCATGTGAACCAAGGATCCCAGCTGAATCTATGATTAATGAGAGCGCTTGTGATTTCTGACGAAAAACCGCTTCTGCACTTGGCGAACGACAAATATTGCCCATACAGACAAAGAGGACAGACTTTATTTCCTTTAAATTCAACATATTATAAGTCATTATATTTTCCATTACCTATTCATTCTTGAGTATTTACACCCTAATAAAATCAACAACTTGTAGTTTTTTTTGGGGAATATATAAAGGGGTATTTACCCTATATTTCAAACGCTATGTTGAAATAATAACCCAATTAAGAAAATAAAAACATAGTTTAATATAGCAATGTAAAGTCAACAAAACTGAACTTAAACTAACCATTGATTCGATGCGTACCCAACTATATTTTTTTAAATAAATCGCTGTAAAGAAAAAGAATACTAGCTCTATTCCAATTCAGCTGGCTAAATATAAATAGAGTTAGCCACACATTTCTTACCTCGATTGAATCACTTTATTTAAATACACTTTTTTACATAGCCTCATTATATGAGAAGGCTAATATAGTCATATCTTTCATTTATTATGATTGTTCTTATATTCCATAATTTTTACTCTCGTTGTTGGTTTAGAAGTTCATTAAGGACACTAAGTCTAAAAACTGATTTTTCGCTAGTGTCTGTGGTCCAATATTTCATACTAACAGTACTTTTGAAAAAGTAAATGTCAGTACATTTTTGCTTGTCTATAGTAGTTGCTAGTTTATATTTGTCATTTGACCCGTATTTATTGCGGATACTAATATCTTCCACCAAAAGTGACTGCTCACCTAATTCTAGTTTTCTCTGATAGCATCTGATTCTAATTTAATTTTGTGATTATTAATTTCAGCCACAAAATACTTTCTATTTTTTTTTGGTTATATGTATTCCTACAGTTTTGTAATTCATAATCATCACTTTATTTATTTAAGTTGATTCATAGGATACTAACCATAAAAATAACAGCCAATACAGGTTTAGTTTAAATATATGATATTGTTATTATTTAAAAGTAAACAACAATCAAATGAGACTAATTATCAACTGTCACCGACCCTTTTATTCTTTTAAAGCCAAGGCGCTCTAGATCTAAGTTATCGACAAATACGTCTATTACTCTGACCGGGGTTTCTTTAGAAAAAAAGTTATCAAGTATTTCAGAAGAAATATTACTTGGGAGCGAGATAAACCTTTAATATGGCCTAACATAAAGCTACTATAGAATCAATTAACTTACTGAATATTAGACTAAATATATAGTGGGTTATTGAATTGTATTGAGATTAATCATAAGTATTCTGTGCTTATTCGAAAAAGTGATCAAAACGTTTTTACACCGTCTGAGTTATGGTTTATTACAATTTTCATGGTCGATGTAAATATTCAAGTTAATCTTCTTTTACACATTCATCACCTGATTTAACACACAAATACTTGAGTAAATTTTCTCATCTCAGCATTGATACTATAATGTATCTGAACATTCAACTTTAGGAATTATAATGAAACGAATTTTTCTCTTTTTACTTACGAACATTGCTATTATGTTGGTATTAAGTGTCACATTAAGACTGCTAGGTGTTGATAGTATATTGGCAGAAAATGGCTCCGATTTAAATATCCAATCCTTAGTGATACTTTCAGGTGTTATTGGTTTTGGTGGTTCGTTTATCTCATTATTCATTTCTAAATGGATGGCGAAGCGAATGACGGGTGCAGTTGTTATTACAGCACCTACAACCAACATTAATAAATGGTTAATACAAACGGTAGAAAAGCAAGCCAATATTGTTGGTATAAAAATGCCTGAAGTCGCTATTTTTCCTTCAAATGAAATGAATGCTTTTGCTACAGGAGCAACTAAAAACAATGCATTAGTCGCTGTATCTCAAGGACTCCTTGATAATATGGCCCAGGGTGAAATTGAAGCAGTACTTGGTCATGAAATGAGCCATATTGCGAATGGTGACATGGTAACGTTAACGTTAATTCAAGGGGTGGTGAATACCTTTGTTGTGTTTTTGTCTCGCCTTGTTGGCCATGTAGTTGACAGAGTTATCTTAAAAAATGATCGCGGACATGGTATTGGTTACTTTGTTACGGTTCTTATCTCGCAAGTTCTATTATCGATACTCGCCAGCGTTATTGTGATGTATTTCTCTAGAAAACGTGAATTTGTAGCAGATACAGGTGGTGCTGATTTAGCGGGTCATCAAAATATGATCAGTGCTTTAAAGCGTTTAGCTCGAAAAGAACCTGAAGCACTACCTGAGCAATTGGCCGCTTTTGGTATCGGTGAAAAAAAAAAGCAAGGCTTTACCCATTTATGGACTTCTCACCCACCAATAGAAGATAGAATTGATGCGTTAGAAAAAAGAGCGCTGACTGGTGTAAAACCGTAATGTTTTGTTAATGACAGTAGCCATGTAAAGACACTTTATCTGCAAATCATAATAATGTGATGCACTGTTAATATATTGGTGAAACTAAGATGATATTAAGGGATAACAGCTAACAGGAACAGAGCCTTTTATTTATTGCAAAACTATTAAGTATACAAAAGCAGTCTGATGTAAATCATCTGGACTGCAAACAAATGAAACAGTTAAATAATTTACATTAATCTCTGCTGTTAATTTTTAATTTTTAATTTTTATCACTGAACTTAGCTTACTGAAACAGCCAAGGTCAGTGATATCGTTTTAGATAGGAGGTAAAATAGCTATACTTTTTCTGATAGGGAGTTTTGCTTTGACGAGGCTTTCAAACTGTCAGTAGAAGCTACAAGAAAGCTTGCTAATGTATCTTTTTCTACTTGGGTTAAGTGCAAACCTAATTTGCTGCGTCGCCAGATAATATCTTCAAGGTCAACGGCCCACTCTTGTGCTATTAAATACTCCACCTCACGTTGATAGAGGCCTGCACCAAAGTTTTGGCCCATTTCATCCATTGAGCTAATACCAGCACAAATTTCATGACTCAAGGTGCCATATGAGCGAACATAACGATTAATTATTTTTCGCGGCAGCCAATTATATTGACGTTTAAGGCTAGTTTGTAGGTTGTGTTGAGTGTCAAAATTACCCCCTGGAAGTGCAGCATCGGCTGTCCAACTTTTACCCGCTTTAGGAAAATGACTAATAATGCCATCAACTGCCGCTTCAGATAATTTACGATAGGTTGTGATCTTGCCACCAAATACTGACAATAATGGTGCTTTACCGTCAGGAGCATCTACTTCAAAAGTATAATCACGTGTTACCTCGGCGGCTGAATCTGATTCATCATCAAGTAAAGGCCTTACGCCTGAATAGGTGGCAACAATATCTTCAGTGGTTATTTGATGCTTGAAATGAGCATTAACTATCGACACTAAGTAGTCACTCTCTTCTTTTGAAATACAAGCTGTTGCTGGATCGCCAATATGCTCTATATCTGTCGTACCGACTAAAGAAAAGTCATCTTCATAAGGAATAACAAAAACGATGCGCTTATCTTCATTCTGTAAAATATATGCCTGAGGTTCATTATGAATACGCGGCACAATAATATGGCTACCTTTGATCAAACGAATTTTTTTCGGAGAAGGTGTTTTCAATGCGTCATCAAAAAAGCTAGTCACCCATGGACCTGCCGCATTAACTAAAGCTTTAGCTTTAACAGTTTGCTGTTGCCCCGTTAAATTATCATGAAGGGTTACTTGCCAAATATTATCTACTCGCTTAGCATTAGAGCAACGAGTGCGTGTCATAATATTTGCGCCTTTATCTCTAGCGGCTATCGCGTTAAGCACCACCATACGGGCATCATCAACCCAAGCGTCAGAATATTCAAAGCCTTTAGTTATGCTGTCAATAACTGGGCTGTTTTTGCCAAACTTGATACCATGCGAACCTTTCAAAGTGGCGCGTTTAGCTAAGTTGTCATACATAAACAAACCAATTCTGATCATCCATGAAGGCCGTAAATGACGGCGATGAGGCAAGCGAAAACGTAAAGGCCATATAATATGAGGCGCATTTTTTAATAAGGTTTCACGCTCAGCAAGCGCTTCACGAACTAAGCGAAACTCGTAATGCTCAAGGTAGCGTAAGCCGCCATGAATAAGTTTACTGCTGTTTGATGAGGTTGATGAGGCAAGATCATTCATTTCACAAAGTAAAACATTTAGACCTCTACCACTTGCATCAGCAGCAATGCCTGTTCCATTAATGCCACCACCAATAACGAGTAAGTCATAAATAACACTTTGATCTTTCATATTGTCCTCTTTAATTGCCGCAAGGAAGAATCTGACGTAGCTTCTAACTTTCTTATTGCTAAATTCACTGGCTAAATCCACTGATAATACAATGTTGTTTTGTCGACAATACCTTTAAAAAGAAACAATATCAACACAAAGCGAACATTTACGAACATTTATTATTGCTTCTTTTAATAACTACTTGATAATTAATAAAAGAAGTAAAGCTAATGTTAGATCATCTGTTTGTTCGATAGGTTTTATAAAACAAGAGATTAATAATAGAGACAGGCTGTTATCTAGATAATGGCTTATTAAATGAAGTTTTTCTTGTTGGCCTTAATATATTTCACCACTATCTGCCTATTAAATTATGCTCATTAAAGACTAATGCTATATTGAACTATATAAAAGTGAGGGGAAAATATCAGTAAAGTAGCGGTAATTGGATTGGAAAATATTGACTTTTAAATGAATAATGCAATTTCTTAAATAATGATATTATTCAAGAAATTGTAGTAAAAATTTCCTCAGTAGTTAATCATTAAAATAGTTGTTGAATATTTCTCTGCTCAACTGACATAGACCCTTGTTAAAAATAAACTTTCTTACTTTGACAACACTTAATGGAAAAATTTATACCCTAATTAATGATCTCAGGTAGCATAAATTAAATGCAAAACTATACTAAGTGCAAAGTGACTTTATGGTCGACAAGAATTTGTTTTATTTCATCCGGTGGTGTCGCATCAGTAAAAAAATGATCTACTTGGCTAATGTTACCTAAGCGTACCATAGCGTTGCGACCAAATTTTGATTGATCAGCCGCTAACAGTACTTGACGTGAATTCTCGATAATGGCTTGAGCTACCCTGACTTCTCTATAATCAAAATCTAATAATGAACCATCTAAATCGATACCACTGATACCAATAATACCAAAATCCATCCGGAATTTTTTAATGAAGTCTTCTGTGGCCTCCCCCATAACACCACCATCTCTGTGTCTAACTTCGCCACCGGCAATAACTACTGTAAAGTCTTCTTTAGCGCCAAGTATTGAGGCAACATTTAAATTATTGGTTACAACCTGCAAACCTTTATGGTTTAGTAACGCTCGGGCAATGGTTTCGATTGTGGTACCAATATTAATAAAAAGCGATGCGCCATTAGGAATCATTTGCACCAACTCAGCAGCAATTTTTTCTTTTGAGTGAAGATCGGTAATCTTTCGTGTTTGATAATCAGTGTTCACTGTACTCGATTCAGTACCCGCACCACCATGATGACGTGAAATTTTCTGTGCTTTAGCAAGTTGATTAAGATCACGGCGCACTGTTTGAGGTGTTACTTTAAAATGTTCAACCAGCTCGTCAATGGTTACAAAACCATGCTCTTGAATCTTCTCAATAATTAACGCTTGGCGTTGTTGTTGGTTCATTTAATTTATACTTTTGGATTATTTGATTCGTTTGAATTAAAGCAACTATGTTAATTTTAATCAAAACTTAAGTTAACGTAACAATTAGTCACTATTCTGACAGGATGAATGATATTAGCAAAGAAATTTAGCTGATAATATTATTTATCCTGTTGTAAATAATGGATAAAACATATACAGCTAATATAAATGAACATTAACGAACATAAGTTAACGTTTTTTAACATCATTTAACACCGAACAATAACATCACTGGATTTTGCATGACTGACTATATTCTATCAATTGATCAAGGCACTACCAGCTCTCGGGCTATATTATTTAACCGTGATGGCCGAAGTGAACATTCTGCCCAAGAGGAGTTTTCACAACATTTCCCCAATGATGGCTGGGTTGAACATGAGCCTGATGATATTTGGCGCACAGTAGAAAGTACCTGTAAAAAGGTTATTGCTGCCATTGATAATAGCACTGATACTATTAAAGCCATTGGTATTACAAATCAACGTGAAACGACATTGATATGGGATCGCAAAACTGGCATACCCATTTATCGCGCTATAGTTTGGCAAGATCGTCGTACCAGTGAGTACTGCCAACAACTCAAAAGCAATAATATAGAAACATTAATCTCTGAAAAAACGGGATTGTTAATCGATCCTTATTTCTCTGCCACTAAAATACGCTGGATTTTAGACAATGTAGCAGGCTCCCAAGCTCGTGCTGAAAACGGTGAATTAGCATTTGGTACCCTTGATAGTTATATATTATGGAAATTAACCAACGGAAAAGAACACCGCACTGATGCAACAAACGCATCGCGTACCATGTTGTTTAATATACACAGCCAAGAATGGGATGAAGAGTTATTAACTACATTCAATATTCCTCGCTTGTTATTGCCTGAAGTTATGGACTCGTCTGATAATTTTGGTGTCTCAGATAAAAATATTTTAGGCGTTGAAATTCCTATTTTAGGTATGGCTGGTGATCAACAGGCCGCGCTATTTGGTCAAACCTGTTTCCATGAAGGTATGGCCAAAAGCACCTACGGCACCGGGTGTTTTATGATTGTTAATACCGGCAACACCGCACTGAAATCATCAAATAGATTACTAACAACCGTAGCCTATCGACTTAATGGCAAGGTTACCTATGCTTTAGAGGGCAGTATTTTTATTGCCGGAGCGACTATTCAATGGTTGCGAGATGGCTTAAAACTGATTGATGCCGCTTCAGAGGCAGAACCGTTAGCGCAACAAACACCTGTTGATCATGGTGTTTATTTAGTCCCTGCATTTACGGGTTTAGGGGCTCCTTATTGGGATCCAAATGCCCGAGGAGCCATCTTTGGTTTAACACGAGATACGGGTATAAAAGAAATAGTCACCGCTGGCTTACAATCAGTGTGTTATCAAACTAAAGATTTACAACGAGCGATGGAAAGTGATGGTGTACGCCCCATAGCATTACGCGTTGATGGTGGCATGGTCGCTAATAACTGGCTAATGCAATTTCTTGCTGATGTATTAGGCGCGACAGTTGATCGCCCTGAGATCACGGAAACTACAGCATTGGGGGCGGCTTATCTTGCCGGACTTAAAGCTGGAGTATATAACTCATTAGAAGATTTAGAGTCGATGTGGCTTCGCGAAAAACGTTTTGAACCTGAATTTGATAAGTCCACGCGTGATCATCTGTATGAAGGCTGGCTAAATGCCGTCCGTCGTGTACAAAGTGAATAAAAACAATTTATGCAAAGTTACGTTAAAGGTATGAGGACCAGATAAATCCTCGATACGTTCAAAGAAAGGTATGAGGCTGATATTTCAACCACATTAATATCTACTATAATCAGTGCGGTTATCAGGCAAGTCAAACCTTCAGACACCGCATATCCTATGGTTGATCTTGACTATTTAGTGGTTAAAACCAGACAGACTGAGGTGTTTTTGCATTCAGAAAAACGTAGCACGAGCACTACACAAGCTAGTGTGTCGACTAAACAGTCACCTGCAGTGTCGGGAGATTTTTCGCTGGAAACTTAATCTCAGAACTTTGACCGCTTTGATAGCATCACAACAGAATGCAAAATCAAAGCGGGCTCTGAAAACGGGCTCTGTTAGTCTATTTCGTCGGTAACACACCCTAGCGATGCAGATTTTACCGTGGCAATATACTTTCGTAACACACCATTGGTAGCTCTATAAGCCGGTTTTATCCATGCGGCTTTACGCTGGGCAATTTCAGCCTCGTCTACTTTGAGTTCCAACTTGTTCGTCACTGCATCAATACGGATAATGTCGCCATTTTGCACCAAAGCAATCAATCCACCTTCTGAAGCCTCAGGGGTAACGTGTCCAACAACAAAGCCGTGAGAACCGCCAGAGAACCTACCATCAGTGATTAGTGCTACGTCTTTGCCAAGACCCGCACCCATTACTGCTGACGTTGGTTTTAGCATTTCAGGCATTCCAGGCGCTCCCTTTGGACCAGAATAACGGATAACGATAACCTCTCCTTTTTGTACTTCGTCTTCAATGCCTTTTATTGCCGCGAATTCATCTTCATAAACTCTTGCTGGACCTTCGAATACTTCACCTTCTTTGCCTGTAATTTTGGCAACTGAGCCTTCAGAAGCCAAGTTTCCATAAAGAATTTGTAAGTGACCCGTTGCTTTTAATGGGTTACTTAAAGGTCTGATAATATCTTGAACTGCTGGCAGGCCAGGTAAATCAGCTAAGTTTTCTGCAATGGTTTGCCCTGTAACGGTCAAACAATCACCATGCAACAAACCTTCAGCCAATAAATACTTCATTACCGCAGGGATCCCGCCTATGGCATGTAAGTCTTGCATTAAGTATTCACCTGAGGGCTTTAAGTTTGCCAACAATGGCGTTTTGTCAGCCATAGCTTGGAAATCATCTAAACCTAAATCAACACCACAGGCTCGCGCCATAGCTATCATATGCAGAGTTGCGTTGGTAGAGCCGCCCAAAACCATGATCATTCTTAAAGCATTTTCGAACGCTTTTTTGGTCATAATATCTTGTGGTTTTATGTCTTTTTCCAGTAGATTTTTAATGGCATCACCCACTTTGGTCACTTCTATCTTTTTCTCCTCACTCACCGCTAGATTAGACGAAGAGTAAGGCAGGCTCATCCCTAAAGCCTCAATCGCTGAAGACATAGTGTTTGCGGTGTACATTCCACCACAAGCGCCCGCTCCTGGGATCGCATTTTGAATCACACCTTTATAGTCTTCATCAGAGATAACGCCCTGTAATTTTTTTCCATAAGCTTCGAAAGCAGAGACAATATTCAAGTCTTCACCTTTCCATTTTCCCGCTTTAACAGAGCCGCCATAAACCAATATACCTGGACGATTAACACGCGCCAAGGCCATCATTGCCCCGGGCATGTTTTTATCACAGCCAACGATTGCCACCATAGCATCATAATATTGAGCACCGGCAACCGTTTCAATAGAATCGGCAATTACATCACGAGAAACTAAGGAATACTTCATACCTGCCGTTCCGTTTGAAATACCGTCACTCACCCCTATGGTGTGAAAAATTAATCCCACCAAATCAGCAGCAATGACACTTTTTTTGACTTCTTTAGCAAGTTCATTTAAGTGCATGTTACAGGGGTTGCCTTCCCATCCTGTAGAAACGATACCCACTTGTGCTTTTTTCATGTCCTCTTCTGTCAAACCAATCGCATAAAGCATGGCTTGTGAAGCAGGTTGTGATTCGTCTAAAGTGACTGTTTTTGAAAACTTATTTATTTCTGACATTATTATTTTCTCCGAAACCATCATTGAATAACTTTTATTAGAACAGATCGCAAAAAAATAATTTTTGAAATCAACCCAACGCTGCTCTTTCTCCGCATGCATTACATTTTCTGCTCTATTACTATATTTTTATATTTTTATACCGAAACTACTTGAAGATGCAGGGATCAGTAAATTAGAGGTGCCATATATTAATAGCAACGCCTTTAAATACACAATTGAATAATGAGTATCCCTATTTATAAACCTCACCTTTTCATTTTTGCGATCAGTTTTGCACGTCAATAGGATTAAATAATCCCTACTTGGCGTAAGGTAAAGCTGTTGGTCAAAAGAAATTAGGAAACATATCTGTTATCACTATGATACAAATATAGTTAAATACTGGGTGTCCACTATAGGCTTAGATATAACCCAGTATAAAATACATGCTCTGTGAAGAGCTAAAGCATCACTAATTTACGCTCAAGAAAAAATTTTAGCCGCGAGCCAACTATTGCTTAGACATTCAAATTTAGAAAGTACAATTGAATATTTCGCTGTTGAAATAGACCATGCTTTATCTATATCAAAAAGCACTGAAACTTAATGCCGATTTTAAATGTCTCAAAACCTGAGGCAATCTCGCTGCCTTTGGAGGGAGAGTTAACCATAACTATTGCGATAAAGCAGTCGTTTTTTGGTGTTCAAAATCGTCCCAACAATGACTCTCTTGAGCGCTTTGCAGACGTTAGCAGAAAAATTATGACTGCGATATTAATACTTTAATTTTTTCGTCTTGTATTAGCATTAAAATAATCGCCTTATTAACTTCACGACGTGTTTTTGACTTATGCCAACGATTCCAACAAGCCACATTATCCCAGTTGGTGATAATCGTTCTAATATTAGGATTATTAATGTTGCGGTATGATGCGCCAGAAATATAACCTTTTGCCGTCATTATTGCGGTTAAACTTTTGCGAATTTCAGAATCGTATGTTCTTTCCATATCGTCAGCGAGTACACGCTCAATAATTACTTTTATCATTTTTATTTCAGTTACCCAATAGTTAAATTTACAGACATCATATTTTACCATCACTAGCCTATAGATATAACGCATTTACCCCATCATTGTAAGTGGAAAATAGCTGATGTTATCTTGGTGTTAAGGTCGATTATGCTGTTAAATTATCTGAGGCTATAGTTATTTAAGTTATAAAGAGCTGAGTAAAATCAACGTTTACTGTCAAAAAAATCCCAGAGTGATCATTTACGCCCTTCTTAATCACCCAAAAACTGACGTTATCCCTTACTTGTGGGTCCTCCTACGAAGTGTTTTTTAAACTAATTTTTCAGCAAAAAATGCTAACGTACGATCCCATGCAAGGTCTGCACTTTCTTTATCATAGCGACCAGTAGAGTCATTATGAAAACCATGTTGGGCATTTTTATACATGTGCATTTGATAAGGGGCTCCTACCTTTTTTAAGTCGTTCTCATATTCAGGCCAATATTTGTTAACTCTTTCATCAAGTTCAGCAAGCTGAATAAGTAACGAAGCCTTAATATTTTTCCTTAACTCACTTTGTGCAGGTGTGCCATAAAAAGGTACTCCAGCAACAATAAGATCAGACTCAATCGCAGCTAAATAATTAACTATGTAACCGCCAAAACAAAACCCAACAGCACCGAGTTTCCCGTTACTTCTGTTATGCTTCTTGATGAATTTTGCTGCCGCAACAAAATCTTGTTGTATTTTAGAACGCTCCATGGTTTTTTGCATTGCTCTACCCTCGTCGTCATTCCCAGGATATCCTCCTAGTGTAAACAGCGCATCTGGAGCAAAGGCAAGATAACCCGCTTTAGCCAACCGACGAGTGACATCTTTTACGTATGGGTTCAGTCCCCTATTTTCATGAATAACTAAAACAACGGGTAAAGTGCCTGTTTGTTTGGTTGGCGTGACTAAATAGCCAGCGCCTTTGCCGTAACCATTTGGGGAATCAAAGGTCTCATAGGTTGCTTTTATATCAGCGTCATTAAAAGAGACTTGTTCGGCTAAGACATAATTAGGCAGCAGTGTTGATGTTAATAAGGCCATTGAATAACCTACAGCAACCAAAGTACCTAATTTTGCCATAAAGGTTCTGCGATCCATTCCTCCATGAGCATATTCGTCGTACCAGTCAAATGCTTCTTGAGGGATATCACTATCTAATTTTTTTGACATGTTGATCTCACTTGTAAACTTTTCATTTTTAAAACAAGATGAATACTTATAACAGACTTATAAAAGTAGAATAATTTTTAAGGCTTCACAAATTTTAAAATCAAAATTTACCCATAGTGATTAAAAGTTAGGCTACTATCTTTACAAAAAATTAAAGACCAAATAACGTTAACTATTTGATGGTGATACTTTAGCCGCTGCAAAGCCTACGCCGCAGTCATTTTTGGATTGTATTTAGTCTCTAAAAACTTTTATTTTCAAGTGGCTGGATCTGGGGTAAAGCTTTTTTAGACGCCCTAATAACGTTAGGCCTTTCTCGCTATATCAGCGCTGAAACAGCCGCACAGCTTACATTTTTTAATTGTTATGACGTGCGGGGGGCAAACATAATAATAGCCATACCCAGAAGTGCTACTCCTGAACCCACTAAATCCCATGCTGTTGGGCGAATTCCTTCTATAATCCATAACCATAAAATAGCCATAAAAATATAAACACCACCATAGGCTGCATAAACTCTACCAGCGGCCTCAGGATGCAAAGAAAGCAACCACGCAAATGTGGCCAAGCTTAGCGCAGCTGGAACCAACAACCAAATTGACTTATCTTCACGTAACCAAAGATAGGGTAAATAACACCCCATAATTTCAGTTAAAGCTGTAATGATAAAAAGACCGAATATTTTAAATTCCATCAAAAAAATCTCTCGTAGTAGTGAAAAAATCCCGCTTCAGCTTTGTATTCGCCAAAGCAAAGTGGAAAAAAGCTGTCATCTGCACCTTGTTGTTGGGCTATAAATGTGTCTCAACTGAATAACCATCGCTGGATAAATCGTGTGTAACGAGGCATGATCCAATAAACCATGAGAAAAACAATGACTCCTGTTACTGCAAGCGTAGTTATAAAGTGATTATCGGGAAAGTGTAATAGTTGCAGCACGGGTGCAATGACTATCGGCACACCAAGCACTAAAGGGTAAATGGCAGACCATGTCACTATGCACTGTTTCCAGCGGACGGGGACTTTAGCTTTAGCTCTTTCTGGGGTAAACCAGAAGTCTAGCCCACTACTGATAAAAAAATCATCGCCAGTGACTAATAACGGCTGAACCTTGTCAATCAGACGAGAGCGAGTCGGCGACTCCATCCAGTCTTGTAAATGTGCTCGAGTGTCAAATCGGATAATAATTGTGTAGGTTTCGGTCAGTCCAGAGATTGGACGGACAATGTGCCAGTCCAGATTCCCTTTTGAGGCTTTGCAAAGCGGCGCAATTTCATTAGACCAACTTTCGTAATCGGCATGCTTGCCCTCACGCACTCTATGCGTAATAACAACCGTTGCCCCTTCTATATCGCTAAAATCCTCAGCAACTTTATCTGTATTCATATCTGCGTCCTTATATTGCTCAACGCCTAAATAGCAGGCTAAGTTATCGTTGGCTAAAATTGTTTAGCTGAGCGAAACCTAGCCAACTATTAGCTGTGTGTTTGAGTAAATTAGGTGACTCACTGTCTGTGACTGCCAAGTGTGTTTACACAAGCATAGGCTGAATTATTTTTGTTTCGCTTTGACCCTGTTTTTTGGGATTAATTTCATATAGGTTTAGCTTCGTTTAGGCTATTCACGGACTTATGTGATTGGACATAAAAAATGAGATTTAGGTGTTTTTCTAATATGGCTTAATGCGATAACCATTCCTCAATAATTCCAAAACAATGGCACGTAGCTTAAGTAAATATTGTTTAGCAACATTGTCTAAATAGCATAGTTTGTCAGAATACGTGGTTAAAGATAATCTTGAATATTATCAAAAGCCGTTTTATCATCTAATACTTTAGATAAAATCATCATGCCCTCTAAAGAGGCTAATAACTGAATAGCTTTAGCTTTGGCACTTGCTGCTGTCATGTCTTTTTCTTCAATATATCTTTGTTGTAACCAGTTTATATTCAATTCAAAAAAACGTTTAATTTCACTTTTTACTTGCTCTGGCAAGGCGTCTAACTGTGCGCCTAATAAACCACATAAGCACATTTGGTTATCTTTTTCCAATGCCGCTTTGAACATATTAATATAGAGCTTAATCGCACTACTCTCTGGTTGCTTTGCTTTTTCATCATTTAGTGATGCTAAGAATACATCGGTATACTGATGGGCTAATTCTGCAGCTAAATCAGCTTTGGTGCGAAAATAGTAATGCACACTTGAGCTTTTAATGCCGATTTCATCGGCAAGCTCTCTAAAGCTAAAATTACCGTAGCCGCCAGACCTTACTTTGTTTTCAGCTAATGTGAGTATTTGAGATTTTTTATTCATAAATAAATGCTATCTGAGAGGTTAAGTAAATAATGAAGTTATTGAGTAACTTTAAGGCCCGTATTAGCGATATAAGCAGACAAGGTTACTGCTGATGTTAATTACTCAATAATATCAGCTATTATCAATGACTAAGTCATTTTATTCAAATACTTAATAATTTCGCTAAATAGATACTACTAAGATGCTGGTCCGTTTTTAGTGCTTTTAAACAAGAGTTCTTTTTGCAATAAACTAATCGCTGTATCAGCAGCGTTAATCGCGCCTTCAAGGTAACCCGCGTCTTGCTCAGAAAACTCACTAGCTGCCAAATATAAATTTAATGACGATAACTCCTGAGAAAATCGCTTGATATGAAAATCAGGATGCGCCGGTGGCTCTGCTCTGTCGTTATCTGTGGCAACATGGACATCGTTACCCCAACTTTTTAAATAACATTGTTGATAGTCCTCGGCTGCTTCGCCAAACAATAACTTAAGCTGATTAACGCACTGGGCTTTTAAATCTTCAATAGAGACACTTTTTATGGCTTGGGATGAAAGTCCGATAAAACCAAACAATGCAAAACCCTGCTGATCTGCGGCTGAGGCATCATGAATTTCTACCATAGGTCCAACGCGACTAAATGCTTGTCCTGCCAAGCCACTGTCTCGCCAAAAAGGTTTATGATAAGTCGCTATAAACTTTGCTTGGTTTGCCATCCAAGTGGGTACAGCCAATAACGCTTTTGTTAACGCTTCACTCGCCCAATGAGCAGGCGTTAAGTATTCATGAATAAGTCTGGGTGGTAAGGCTAATATTAAATGGTCGGTTTCGTGAATAACCACCGAAGCATCTTTTGTATTTTTCACTGTTACTTGCCAAGTATCATTGACCTTTAGTAAACGATCCACTTGACAACTTAGCTGGTAATTACTTTTTGATAACTTAGCTTGTAAAGCCAAAATGAGTTTATATAAACCCCCTTCTAAACGATGCAATAAAGGCCCTTGACCATTTTTAATGATTTTAGGGGCTATATTGGTATGTTCATGATAAACAACCGCGCCAGCAATATGCTGATGAAATAAATTTTGCTGCAAATTAGCGGCTAATGCTTTCATACGATAATGATGCGGAAATATCCATGTTGGGCCAAGATCATGAAATAACGCTTCATCATTATTTCCCTTAGGCTGTTCGCTATGAATGCGCCCACCAAAAACATCTTTCGCTTCAAAAAGCACATAGGGAATATTTAACTGTTCTAACTGAAATGCTGTGTACAAACCAGCTAATCCACCACCAACAATAATTACGCGCTTTTTATTCATTAACACCTCAAACCTGCCTACCTACTGATAGATAATATTAACTAGCGTTCAATGTAAAAGCAAGCTATTTTACAACGCGCTAGCAGCTACATTTAGCTACAAGTTAACATTTGACAATTGATATAAAAACAACCAAACTACCTACCAATAGATAGACAAATTGGTTGTTAGATATAAAAACTAAGTAAGTTAATAGTAAATAAAATAATACTTATTTAACTACACTCATTAATTGGAAATAAAAATGAAAATATATGATGTTGAAGGTTTTCCTAATCCACTTCGTGTTCGAATGGCTTTAGCTGAAAAAAATGCGCTAGACCAGGTTACTTTTGTTCCTGTTGATGTAATGAACGCTGAGCATAGAAGTGATGCTTTCCTAGTAAAAAATCCAGCTGCGGGTGTTCCAGTACTCGAATTAGATGATGGTACTTATATTTCTGAATGTTCAGCTATTATTGAATATATCGATCACACATTTGCGGGTATTTCATTAACAGGAACGTCTGCAAAAGAGCGTGCTGTTATTAGCATGATGCAACGCAGAGCTGAATTTATGGTACTTGACGCTGCCGCTACTTATTTTCATCATGCGACTGATGGTTTAGGACCCGACCTTGAAATAGACCAAAATAAAGCATGGGGCAATAAACAAGCTAACAATGTACTGGCCGGTTTTAAATATTTTAATACCGTATTAAGTAACACGCCGTATGTCGCCGGTGACGAATTTACGATGGCTGATATCACCTTATTCGCAGGTCTTGCTTTTGCTGATTTTGGTCAACTCACCGTGCCAAGTCAATACACACATTTACTTGCATGGCGTGCAAAGATTCAAGACCGACCAAGCCTTAAATAAAACTATATCGCGAGTTGTTTAACCGCTTCAATGGCATTAACAACTCGCTCCCCTTTACTCTTTTTTAACTAGGATTTATTGATGGGAATTCTTGATGATTTTACGCAAAGAGCCATTGTTCATAGTGCCTCGTTAGACTGGTTAGCCTCACCTATGCCAGGTGTTGAAAGAAGACCTCTAGATAGAGTAGGTGGCGAGGTGGCTAGAGCAACCTCCATAGTAAGATACGCAAAAGGCAGTAAATTTTCTCCTCATGTTCATACCGGCGGCGAAGAGTTTGTGGTACTTGACGGTGTATTTCAAGATGAAAGTGGAGATTTCCCTATCGGCTCGTATGTTCGAAATCCTCCACAATCGAGTCATACGCCACGCTCTGATAACGGCTGTATTATTTTTGTAAAATTGTGGCAATTTCAACCTGAAGATAGAACCCATGTTCGCCTCCAGATGAATAAAATGTCAGCGATTCCTTCGCTAACAGTTGGCGTATCTATTACCCCGTTATACAAAGACAAACATGAAGAAGTCTCGGTTTATTATTTTGAACCGAATACAAAAATGAGTTTATCGGTTCCTGAAGGTGCAGAGGTATTAGTATTAGCCGGGGAATTACAAGCACAAAATGATTTACTGCAAAAGCATAGCTGGATGCGTTTACCTTTAGGCGACACATTAACAGTAACAGCAAAAAGTAATGGCGCAAAAGTTTGGCTTAAAACAGGAAATTTATCTGATGTAAGCAACCAGATAAAACGGATTCAAGCGGCGAGTTGATTTTATAACTAAAGAATAAACAGGGAGTAAATAAAGGCACATGCGATTCCCTTTCCTTGAGTTTTACTAAAATTTTTTTATCGTTTAAATAGACCCTGTAACAGTTTTTGTTACAGGGTCTTTAAATAAAACATGTCATTAGAAAGTATATCTCAAATAATTTCTGGCTAATGAATTTGTATCTCTTGATTAATCTTTCATGTCTATATTCTGACATGTTCAGCTTTTGTATCTAAAAAGTCTATTAAGCGCTGTTTTATATCTTCATAAAATGGTCTTCTATTCGCTAACAGTGGATATTTTGGCTGAGCTGAAAAGCTTAATTGTTAGTACTATTTTGACCTGATATCCTCATTATTGCTATGGTCTGTTTAAGAGCGAGCAAGATACTCTTGACTCTAACCAGTGAACGCTAGCTTGTACTGTGCCCGCTGACAGTAATGTGTGTGCAATAAATAGAAAGGGAACTGAAATTTATGACCAATCCTTTAATTATTTCGATACTGAGATATTTAAGAGAGCAGAAAAGCTCCTGCTCGCTGCTTGATTTGGTAAAGCTTTGTGAACAAGACTTTCTTGCGCTTATTCTAACGGATGTCGCTCCTCAGATAGCCATTTTCCAAAAGAATTTTTTTGTTATGAATGCGCTGTATCAAATTCAACATGATATTCAATCAGAGGGTTTTTCACTGACAATTTTTCCTTTAAAAATATGTCTGATACCACATTGCGCTGGCGTTAAAAATTCCCTGACCACGCGCGATAATGATCTGGCCCACTACTATTTAAACTGGTCTAATTTAAATAACATCACTGTTGAAGAGGTTGAATCACTTTTTGATAGTTTTTGGCAAAAATATCAGGCGGTAGATAAGGTTGGCGATGCCCTGACGACGTTAGGACTAAATCAAGGTGTGGATTGGTCTAAGATACGTCAGGCTTACCAAAAAAAAGTTTTCATTAATCACCCTGATAAAGGCGGCTGCGCAGATGACTTTATCAAAACCCGAGAAGCCTATGAAATTTTAAGGTTTTGTTATTATAAAACTTAACGGCAATTTTTTATTTATCTCTAATTCGTTAAGGGCCATATTAGGCCTTAGAAAATCACGCATTAAACGTTAAGTAAGTGGACGCTAAGTTCATATGTCACATCATGATTAAGACCAACTATGATAGATCACAGCTCTACTTTGCTACCAAAGCCAATAATCCTAGTCTGTTCATGGTTGAACCTCTACTTTTTGTGCTAAGTTTGCAATAGCTTATCAACGTCAATAATGGGTAATGTTTTTTCCTTAGCTGCATCTGCTGAAGTGTCATATTTTCTATCAAAATACGTGTTAAACACTTGTTAAAATAAGATGTTTTTCTGCCCAAGGAGACCACTGGCTCTAAAGAAAGACAGTGTTTAATTAAGCGTTACGGCCACCCTATAGAATCAATCATGGTTAATAAGCTGTGACTCTGAGATCGTTTTATAAGTCATAGGTTTATCAATCTGGTGAGCAATAAGATTTTGTGGAATATGGGGTTGTAGCAAGTGTTCAAATTGCTCAACCTCATTAAATTGAGTATTTAGCCACCTATCTACTAATAGTGATTCTTGCGGTAGGATTAGCGGCATTGCTTTGCTGTGAATTTTCATCAGCTTTGGGTGTGGTGGCAAGGTAATAACCGAGCAGCTAAGTTTTATTTCACCTGTTGTTTGGTGCTTCCATTCACGGCACAAACCACCAAGTATTAAACCACCTGACTCTGCTGCCATATCGTAATAATGTATAGGTTTTTTATTCACAAATTCAGTTTCACCAAAACCTTTAACCGCAATAACACACCGTGAACTACGGTAGGCTTGATAACCTGCACTTCTTGGGGTGTTTAACTTATCATATCGTGTATTAAATGAAGTAAATTTAGACGCTTTAAAACCATTTACCGTTTGGTCTAACAATAACCACCAAGTAGCGTTTTCCACACGCCGTTGATCACCTACATTCCTGACAATGGAAATGGTATCCGCCGCCTTTACACAACGGCTATTAATAGGCTTATCAATTACCTTGTTAATTTTTAAGCTGGTATAAAGTTTTTTAACACCCTTATCAAAGGTCATATTGAACCGACCGCACATGTTTTTTATTCCTCATAAATTACAGGCTATCTTAGCAACGAACTTTAGCTATATCTCGCCAATTAGCGGTGAACTGCAAGCTTAAACAGTAACGCTTTATTGACCCATTTTTCCGTTTGCCTTTCAGCAGCTATTTTTAACATGCCTAGATCATAGCAATTATTCATTAGCTAATTTTAAAGCGTTATTTAAATTACTAACTTTTGTTGCTGAGACAATGCTAACTATACCCAATTTTATGTTCACTATCTCCAAGGATAACTGACAACTAGATACATCTTCTAAAATGTTAATGTCCTCTATTGGTCTTTAAAAACTATGGGTTAGTTTCACTCAGCCATGACAAAATTTTTGCTTCCAAGTCACTATAAAATTAGTGTGGAATTTAAAAATAAAGAATTTATTAAGATATGCTCTACACTTACCGCTGATTATTTTTGTAGGTTTGATTTATAAAATATACCACCCAAAGCTTTATCTCTGACAATCTTATTTTACACCCTAGTCGTTGAATTTCATTCGAAAATTATTTCATTAATACTAAAACAGTGACTTGATAGTCATATTTCTGTTACATTATTGGTAATAGAAATATTAAATTTTTTAGCGACTATCGAACTGTCGATTTTTTTACTGCTTACTTTTACTGGTTATAGCGTTAGTTGTACTTTTTAGTTATTTGTACAATGCAGCACCTTTAACGTGCAATTATTCTGTATAGCAAGGTAATATAATCTAGTAAAAATATCTAACAAGCATAAGCTAAGCATTAGACTACAAGCTGTTGAGCGAAATGATGTGTGCCGTAACGAAAATGTGGTGAGTCTTGAAAGTTAACCGCAAGGCCAACATTTTGAATTATCATTCACTTAGATGAGTATGTATTTCTTGATATTTTCCGAATTCAGCAAAAGAATTTCCACCGCTTTAATTGCCATCATTTTACTTGCTATTGTTGTAAGCTTTGCTGGCCTTATTCATAATATTGACCAAAAAAACATCAGCGAACTAAATAGTGACGTTACTATTAATAGCAGCTATTACATTGATAAAACTAACAATACTGACCTTAATAATGTCTTAAGTAATACTGACTTTATCGCTAGTAAATTAAATAGTATTCCTTATACATTAGCACAGCAAAGTTATTGGATAAAACTATCTCTGCATTATCCTATTGATAAAACATCGATAACTGCCAGCGCGCCAGAAAGCTTTATTCAAGATAGTGGCAACAAGCAACTAATATTGATGGCCGAACATAGTATGCTTGATGTTTTTATCGTTTATCAACTAAACGCCTTAACCGCGCCAGAAGAAATTTATCATAAACGCGCCAACTCAAAAGAATTAAGCCAAAATGTTTACCCTTATGCAAGACTACAACTGAATCAATTCGGCCATAGTGAATACCTGATAAAAGTGAAAAACTCTGGTCCTCCTAATATTCCTCTGCTGTTATTTACCCCGCAAGACTTCGAACAAAGAGTAATGCTATCTCAATTAATATATGGCGCATTTATCGGCATATTACTCATCATGGCAATATATAACTTAGTATTATTTTTTGCTGACAAAGATAAAGTTTATTTATTGTATATTGGTTACTTATTATCTGCTTTTGCAGCACTGTCCTCATTAACAGGTTATGGATATTTTCTTTTCTCCGACCAGGTAATGCAGTTACTCAATAAATATATTATCTTTACACATTTTTTACTGATTATTTTTTTACTGTTATTTACGGTTTATTTTTTACGTTATGACCGTTTAAAACATTGGGCTTACAAATATTCACTTGTATTTAGTATTGTTCTAAGTTTATTAGGGCTATATTCTCTTTCACTCGACGAATTAACACAAATTAAACTTTTTTTCTCTCTGCAGCCAATATTTTACATTGTCACACTCTTCTTAATTCTTAACCGCTTGAAGCGGGATTTTTTATGGGCACGCTTTTACTTCTTGTCCTGGTTGCCCTTATTAATTGGCGGTGTTATTCAACCTATGGTGCTGCTTAATCAGCTTGAATATAGCTTTTTAACGGGTAATGCACTCCTATTTGCCATCATGATTGAAGTAACTTTTATGTCATTTGCCTTAGCTGAGCGTATTCGCCGCAATGAGCAAGAAAAGCTAACTATGGTTGCCTACCACCAAAGTAACCATTTACCGAGACAAACAAATTTAGACCATAAAATCAGTCAGCTAATAGAAGAAGGTAAGCAAGACTTTACCGTAATAGTGATCAAACCAGAGCAATTTCACCGTATCGAACTGTATATCAATGAACAAATATGCATCCAATTCTTTCAACAGGTCTATCTAAAATTATCTTCATTGTTCAGGTTTAATGATGCTGTACTTAATATCACTGAGCAATTTGAGAAACTCTGCTATCTCGAAAATAGCAGCTTGGCTATCGTCATTGACAATTCACCTAACGAGCAAGATATAGCACTATTTGTTAACTCAATTCAGCAAGCCGTTCGTGATGTTTTTTATATTAAAGATCTCAAACTGCCATTATCCGCGTATGTGGGTTTAGCAAACTTTTCTGCTCATGATAGCTCAAGTACAAGTATGATCAATAACGCGTCAATTGCCGCAAATAAAGCTGAGTTAACGCAAAATAAATGGGCTTACTTCACGCCAAAAGATAACCAAAGTAGTCCTTCATCAATACAGTTGGCCATTGACCTACAACAAGCAATAACAACGCAAGGGTTTGAGTTATTTCATCAACCACAGATCGATTTAAAAACCAATAAAGTCTGTGGTAGTGAATGTTTAATTCGCTGGCAACATCCAACGCTTGGTCATGTTTCACCTGACATTTTTATTCCTGTCGCGGAAGATTTTGGTTTAATACCCTCATTAACCTTATGGGTAGTAGAAACCGCTTTGAGTCAACAAGCAGCACTAACCCAACATACGGGTCTCAATCACATGGTGTCTATCAACATCAGTGGTAAAGACCTTATTCAAGCAAATTTTATTGATGACATCACCAAGATAATTAATCGCAGTGATATTAAAGCAGAAAAAATCATTTTCGAATTAACAGAATCTGTTTCTTTTGCACAAAATAACATCGCAATAGAAACCATAGAAAACCTTATTAAACTAGGTATTACGATTAGTCTTGACGACTTTGGTACTGGCTATGCTTCCATGTCGCAAATTAATCAGTTGCCGTTCCAAGAGTTAAAAGTAGACCGAGAATTTGTTGAAAATGTTTGTAGCAATAATAAACGTAAAGTTATTGCGGAAACTGCAGTAAAAATGGCAAAAGGGCTGGGCTTAGAAGTGGTTGCAGAAGGCATCAATAGCAGCTTAGATGAAGAAACTTTACGCAGTTTTGGTTGCGATATTGGCCAAGGTTATTACTATGCTAAACCTATGTCTTATGAGCAGTATTTAAGCTGGCTTAATAATTTATCTAATGGCCAAATACCAGCGAGCTTAGAGGGAGAATATATACCCGCTCCTCTTAAATAGGCAACTTTTTGCAAATCAATAAAAGATTAGTTAAAAGGCATGGATAATGAAGGTAGAGCGAGATAGGGTTGCACCGCCAGGAAGAGTTATTCTCGACGGCTGCACCCTGTATTAACTTAATCACCGACAGCGATATAGACATATGGTTGAAATCCATAACGCTGGAAATGGTCTTTATCTATTTGCCCTTAGCCAGGTAAGTGAGTAGTACAACAGTGATATTCCCATCAAAAAATTTCAGATTTTTTTTCGTTAAAACAATTGGTTTTCAAGTGTTTTACCATTAATAAGTTGAGTATAAGACCAATTATTGCTTGCTAAAGCCGTCAATAAATTCATTTCAATGCTTAGCTTACCTTGCTCATTACTGATGGTAAGTAAGTATTCTTTATCTTGTGTCATAGCCACCTGACTAACCCCAGGAATTTGTAATATTACCGGTATAATTTCTGAATAAATTTGTTTCATTCTCAGCGTTAAAAATCCAGCACTGTCATTATTATTCAGCGTTTGATGCTGTTTTAACTGACCATTATCGAGATAAAGCACCTGATCACATAGTCGCTCAAGTTCACTAAGATCATGAGAGCTTAAAATAAAGTTAACGTCGCTGGCATGCTCACTAACAATAGCGCGTATCTCTCTAGCATTAGCCGGGTCAAGCCCAGCGGTTGCTTCATCTAACATGACAATTTCCGGGCTACCTAATAAGGCTTGCGCTATGGTTGCGCGTTTTCGCATACCATGCGATAACTCACTTGGTAGGCTAGTTAACGCATCCGACAAACCTACCATGTCTAAAACCCTAGCCGTATCTTTTTTAGCTAACTTGTTGCTCATACCTTGTAAGCGAGCATAAAAGTTTAATTGCATCGCAATCGTAAACCTAGGGTCTAGTTGCGCGTCTTGGGGCAAGGCTGACAAACGCCCAAACAGCGCTGAATTTCCAGGGGCATGTCCTAATATACTAATCTTGCCTGATGATGGCTGAATATAGCCACATAACAAGCTGAACAAAGTGGTTTTACCTGCACCATTAGGGCCTACTAAAGCCACTGGCGCACCTTTTTCTAAGGAAAACTCAACCTTGTTTAGGGCTGTTTTATCTCCATATCGTTTCGTGACGTGTTGAACATCGATAATTAAACTCATAGTGATGCCCTCTTCATCAGGAAATGGCTGGTCATTAATAACAAAGCGGTCTGTATTAAAGGTAATAAATATTGGCTAGTAACCATGTTATTTTGCGATAAAATACTGCTTATTTGCTCACCTGGAAATAGCCAGTTTAGATAAAAAACTTGGCCAAATTGATATTGAATAAAAGCAAGCACCAAGGGGCCTAAAGCAAAAAATAATGTAGCGGCAACTATCGCCAGTCGCGCTGAATTAACCAAGTTATTAAGCAATGACATTAAGGCAATAAACGGCATAACAACAATTAATAATTCTAAAGATAATTTAGCACCTATCTGTAGGCTGGCTGATAAAAGTGTTACATCTCGCACACTGGCTAATATAGTTGTCGCTATTGAGGTCAGCAATATTAATATCGCTATAATAAGCAGCTGACCTACATAACGCCCTAATACTAACTCGGCTCGAGTTGTTCTTAGGGTGATAAACCTTAATGTGCCACGATGCTTATCTGAACAAAACTGATCGCTACAGACCAATAAAGCAAAGCTTGGGAAAAAATATACCGCCACCAACCAATAAATAGCGTATTCAGCGACCGGCCAATCTAAAAGCGCCGTTAGTCCCAAAGCACCAAACAGTTGCGACGCCATGCTTTCAAATGAAGGCGAAATAACCATTGAAGACGCTGAGCCAACAAAATAATACAAGATAATAAACCAGATTGTGGCAAAGGCTGATAACGCCAATAAGCCACGCTTAGTGGTAAACAAACGTAAAAGTTCAAAAGTAACTAAGCACCAAATTCTCGAGCAACTTATCTTCACATCACACCATAATAACTGTTATTTTTTAATAGATTAAAGTTAAAAGCAGTGAAATGCGAGTCATTAGTATAAATACCTTAAAATATTGTCAGCTTTTTTTACAGTTCAAAAAAAACATAAACATAACTAACTGTAAGTAAAGAACAAAGTATATCGGCCTGCTTTTTGCTTAACGCGTTGTATATGTCGAAAATATTAATATACATTTAATAAAGAATTATAGGAGTAGATTAATGAGGTATTCGTTCACAAGGCTAATGATGGCAGGATTGTTATTACTCTCTGGGCCTGCATTAGCAAGTACCACAACCGCAGGTTTTGGTAACGTAATTGAAACAAGAAGTAACTTTAATCAGTTTGATGTTAACGTCGATGGCGTAACTATTAATGTCTCTGGCTGGTCTGATACCGCTAATTTATCAACCGATCGTAGTCAAGACAGTGCAATTAAACGCGCTGTAGATTTTGATAAATTTAATGGTGGTTGGTCTATGCAAAATCAAGACGAACAACATGGTGGTTACTGCAATACATACAGCCATTCTGCAGATAATTTTGGTACTTGTGGTTATAAAGACTATGACTTCTTTCTATTGTCTTTTTCTGAAGAAGTATCATTAGTCAGTGCAAGCTATAGCTGGATAGCAAAAAGTGCAAGCCAAACCCAAGTCAGTGTAGCAGCGTTAGATAATTCAGTGTTTACTAATTCTAACAGTTTAAATAACAAAACTTGGGCTGGCTTAGCAAGTGGCCATACCCTAAAGTCAGATTATGCTCAAGTCGAAAATGCTAGTGGTTATTACTCAAATTTTCATGGTGATACTCAGGACCAGTATTCAACTATGTGGTTAATTGGGGCATTAAATTCTGTATTTGGTGGTAATGCCGCATGGGAAGGTAATGATGGAATGAAGCTATCTGGTATTTCTTTCAGCAAATCAGCTAGTGATCCAGCGCAAGTACCTGAGCCTAATACGATAGTCATGTTTTTAATCGCGTTAATCTGCTTAACGCGTTTTGGTAAACGCCGCACTTAACCCTGATCAATAAAAAAGATGGCTGTGACCATCTTTTTTTCATTTCTGCTCGCGTATTATTTTTACTAAAATTCTATTATAAAATTTTCAATATCAACACTACTTTTAAAGAAACCCGAGGTACTATGCGCTATACCGTTTTAATATTGTCAATGATGGTCATTCCTTTTAGTTATGCCAGTTATGACTATGAAAAAGCCCACATCGCATTTAATGCCAGTGAAATAGAAGCGGCTTATATACATCTAAAAAATGCTTTAAAAAATACGCCTGATGACTTACCCAGCCAATTATTAATGGCAAAAATACTACTACAACAGCATCATTACACTGACAGCGCGAGCTTATATCAAGAAGCGTTAAGCAATGGCGCCGACATCAATTTAATATTAAATGAATTAGCTAACGCATTGATGTTATCTAAACAATACCAACAAGTTATTGCATTAAACGACTTAGGGAAATTAAATAACAACAACCACTTACAATGGTTATTATTAGCTGCTAATGCCTATAGTACTCTAGATAAAACAGAAAAAACCAACTCATATTTACAACAAGCCTATGTGATAGCGCCTGATAATATTAAGGTACTACAAAGCCTCTCCACTCATTTTTTAGCGCAAAAAAAACACCTCCAAGCAAATGAAAAAATAACGCAGCTGTTATCTTTATTTCCTGAAGATGCAAAAGGTTGGTATTTGCAAGGGCAATTACACATAGCCAAATTTGAATATAAGCAGGCCTTAATCGCATTGGAAAAAGCCTATCAGCTTGCGCCATTAGACCCCTTTATTCAACGTACACTTGCCAATGTATATACTGGTGAAAATCGTATAAATGATGCTTTAAGCATTATTGATTTAGTGCTAAAAAATAGCCCTGAAGACCCCTTCGCACTATTACTAAAAAGCCGATTGCTATCAAATAGCCATCAAGAAGCAGAGTCTCGCTTAATTTTAGACGACATCAGCAATCGCTTATCTTTACTGAGTGATGAAGACAAGCGAAGTAATCAGTCGTTGCTCTATGTCGCTAGTGTCAGTGCTTATGTCAAAGGGGATTTTGAGCTAGCACAAACACAACTGCAAGCTTATCTAAAGGATAATTCAGACGACTTATTTGCCATTAATTTACTGGTGTCTATTTATATAAGCCAAGGACAGTGGTCTAAAGCACAAACGACACTTGAAAATAAGCCGGCGTTAATTAAAAATGATCTAAAATTATCACTGCAGTTAGTTGAAATATACCTGAAAAAAAATAAACTCTTTAAAGCTGAGCAAATGTTAAATAATTTGCCTGTTCACTTTCAAAAAACAGCTGACTACCTTCGTGCAGAAGCGCTATTGTTAACTCGTCTTAACCAATCAACTAGCGCTTTAGCGTTACTTGATAGTGCGCTAAACCTAGATGCACATCCAAAATTACTGATCACCAAAGCGCTAATTTTAAAAGAAAATAATAATATTGCTGCTGCAATGCTTATCGCAGATAACTTACTGATAACTGATGTAAACAATAGTGATTACTTAAAATTGAAATCTACACTGCTTTTAGCACAAAACAAATGGCTTGAAGCATTAACCATTATTGAACAAATTTTAGTGATAAAACCCAATGATTATACCAGCCTTTTCAATAAAGCTTCTGCCCTTGCCTTAGTGAATCAACTCGCGCCAGCGTTAACTATTTGTCATGACTTATTAGCACGCACACCCAATGCAAGTCAGGTATTAATATTGCAAGCAAAAATCAATCGAGATTTGGGTGAAGTTGACCACGCCATTGCAACACTTGTTCAGCTGTTACAAAAAGAACAAAGCAATATCTCTGCATTGGAGACTTTGCTGTATATTTATATTAGCCAGCAAAAGAACATAGCGGCAATGAGTTTATTGGATCAATTAACCAAGTTAAGTTTTTTAAATCCTAAATATGTACGCTTAAAAGCGCAAGTTTACTTAGCCTTAAAAGATCAAGACAACAGCAACAAGCAAATAGATATATTATCGAGTTTGGCAAAATCTTCACAAGAATTTTATGCGTTAGCCGAACTTCAAGCTAAAGCAAACATGTTAGTCGCAAGTAAGGTGAGTCTTGAGCAAGCTCTTTCTACTATAGAGGGTAACTCAGCTGATAAACTTAACATTGAATTTGCGCTGGTTAATATAAATTTAATTTTGCAAGATTATGCTGTAAGCAACAAGCTTTTGAATAGCATTGAACAGCAACATCCAAAAAATAGTCTTACAGCACTACTTCGTGGCCATTATTATTATGCCCAACAACAATTTCTACCCGCTCAAGCGTATTACTTTAAAACCTTAATACTTGATAAGAAAAATACCCAAGCATTAATTAAACTCTATCAACTCGCGCAGCTAAATATAAAAAATGATGAATTTATTCAGCTGGTAACTGCACTGCTGGAAGATTTTCCTGACTACCATTTAGCACGCAATTTACTTGCTGATCATTATTTAAATAATGTCAATTTATTAGCCGCTAAGCCGCACTACGAAAAACTGGCTAGCGTTAAATCGCTAGAAAATCAGGCGGCGATATTAAATAATTTAGCCAGTATTTTACAATTTGAAGATTTGGAATCCGCTAGGTTTTACGCAAAGCAAGCCGTTGAGATTAACTCGACGTCAGCCGCATTTTCAGATACTTATGCTTGGATCATCGCTCAACAAGGCGATTATGACTTAGCCTTAAATCTACTACGTAATGCTTATGCTATGGACTCAAACAACCCAAGTATTACTTATCATTTAGCCTTCACATTGACCAAGCTTGAACGTAACAAAGAAGCATTAACCGTACTTAGAAAAAGCTTAGATAACACATCAATATTTAGTGAAAGAGTACAAGCTGAAAAACTTTTTCAACGTTTAACTCAAGCCACAAGTCAATCGTAAGTATTAATTAAAAGCAAAAAATTCGGCATAATAGCCGAATTTTTAACACACAAGTACGAGAAATTTCGCTCTATTGCAGCAACTGTTGTAGCAGTTATTGTCGTATCAATTTAAGCGGGTCTTGCCTTTTGCTTGTGTTGTATGCGAAGAAATTAACTATAGGCTAACTATGGCATTTCTTGCTATCTCTTTATACTTGATGCTTGATGCTATTATAAAATAACACCCCTACTTTTTTAAAAACACTAAAGTTAGACTCATTTGATTAATTAAGTGAACGACTTATTAAGCAAGTAAATAACCTAAATAACAAACTTTATACGTGGTTTAGCCCCGTTTGAAGTGTCTATTTGTGGCGTACAAAACAAAAGCCGTGCGGAAGGAACTTTTAATTGCTCAACCATGTGCGCTTTAAATATCTCCACACGTTGTTGCGATAGTATATTTAAGCGCGCTATGTTTTCCGGCTGATGCGCTTGTGAAGCATCAGTCAATGCAATATCGCTCGCGGTTGCTACAGCACAAAGCTTAACATTAACCTTGTCTCTATCGGCAAGCATCACAGACATTTGGCGACTAAATTCTAATTGTTCTGTATTCAATTCAGTTGCACTGGCCGGATAAGTTAAGTCGTTAATTCTTAGTTTAAGGGCAAATTCACCCGCTGCCATGGCCACTTTCATCACACTGGCATAAGGGACAAACGTGGTGATCAAATAATCTTTTGCCGCTGACATCGTCGCCTGTTTAACCAATAAGGTTAACAAGCCTGACAAGCCAAATGAAGGTGAACTCGTATCGCCAGTAAGTGGTAGCGACAAGGCCACATTACCATCAGAATCTTTTAACATACCCAAAGCAACATTAAATGGCACACTAAATTGCTCTTTTATCACACCTCTTTCGTGATCATCCGCTGAAGTGAACTCTATACCTCGAAGTAATAAATCAATATCGCCATCCAGTTGCTTACCCGTCAAGGCGGCTTTAAGCGTTATATCAAGTTGGCCACTTTCAATCTCGTATTGTAAGGCCTCTTTAATATAGCTAGAAATACCCGGTAAACTCACCTCTTTAACCACAGCATCTAGCGTGAACTTCTGCTGGGGAGCAAAGGGTAAGCCTCGTCCTTTTAGGTCAAAACTAGCATATTTATCGCTTTTTCCTTGTATATTAAGCACAACTTCCTGCTCAGGCTTGCCACTATCAAGATCTGACAAAAGCAAATGAGTAATGTTTACGTTACGCTCATAATAGGGTGTAACACTCGTATCTTTAAAGTCTATCTGTGCGCCATCAAGCAAGCTAAACTGCCCTAGTCTAAATATAGGCTTAATAGGTTTATTCGTTTCATCAACTAAAAGCTCTGGTGTAACAAGCTCATTATCAGCCGTTTTACTTTCTTGCTCAGTGCCAAGTGTTTTTTTATCCTCGTTATTAGCAAGTGCAACCAGTGTCGCCAATTGCTTTTCTTTATCTAATAAAACGTTAGCCACAAGTCCGGATAAAGTTATGTTATTAACGGCGATAAGCTCAGGCGTATACTCAATATTATTTACCGACAAGCTATTAAAGGCCGCTAATGCTGGCATATTTTGTTGCCTATTTTTTGAAAACTCACTGTTAGCCACTTGCACATTTTCAATCGTTACTTTAGCCCTGTTTTGCTGGTATTGAAGGGCAATATTATTGGCTGATAAATTTTCTATTTCAGCTAAGAGCGCATTACTCTCTTTCGATTTTGCCGCAAGTCCTTCAATAACATAATTCAACATGACATCAAGATTGATGGGTTTGTTTGGCTGTAATAATACCGCTAAATCTTGCACCTGAATTTTTTGACGCTTAATAGCTAGAGCAATATTATTTTGCTCGACATGCAGATCATCAACTGAGGCTATTAGGTCACTAGTATTGACTGATGTTTGCTCATTGCTGATAACAATATCCATTTTACTGTCAAAACTTACTTTGCCATCCAATGCTGATATAGAACTAGGCAAAAAAGTTTTTGCTGAACTTAAGGCAATATTTTTCGCATTCAAATCTATACTAATTTTGCCTTGTTGTTTCAACAAACGACCATCTAACGCCACTTCTATTAGTGCGCCATTTAAATGACTGACTAGATTTAATTTAATCTCTTGTTCATTTTGTGCAAGTAAAATGTTCTGTAAAGAAAATGAATCTAATTGAATGTTATGTGTTTGTGAAAAATGCACTAATTCGATGTCAGCATCGGTTAAGGTAAATTCAGGGATAATAACTTGATAAGGAAAGTCAGTGCTTGCTTGCTCTGTTTCTGCTTCTGTTGCTAACGGGGTAGAATTTTCGCTACGTAATTCAATGCCGGCAACATTGAGTGACGACTCATTGACCGTGACAGGAATAAATAAGCCATTGACCGTAAATTCGGCCACATAAATTTTATCAAACAATAACTGATGTAAATGTAATTCTGCGTTCAGACTTTGCAGTTTAAGTGCGCTGCTTTGCTGATTAGTTTTAACTTCTAAATGACTAATAGTTAAATGAGCTGTAAACGGGTTATAGCGAATACTAGATGCAGAAGTTAGCAATAAAGGCTTAGGCAATCCATAAGTATTAAGAGCATAACGTATTATAATCGGTGAGAGTAACCAAATGAGACCATAAAGGAGGATAAAGGTAATAACTAAAATTTGACTTAGGCGTTTAAAATAACGACCCATGTTGGATTCCTATACGTTGAAGAAATAACACAGAGCCATACACAAAGTAGTTTGCTTATGCTCCTGTTTTACATGATTAATTATATATAATAAAAAGACAAAAAAACTATCGTAATGTGAGCACCATGGTCGGTAAAATAAAAAGCTTCACAAGCTATTCTGCTTTTAACAAGTTGATGAATTGCTGTGATTGCGCTATCGCTTTACTCATTTCTGACACTAAAGATTCAACATCGCGTTTAATGGTTTTATACTCGCCTTGTAAGGCGCCAATAGCCTGCGCATTTAAATTATGCTTGAGATATAAACTATTATCTTTTAAAGCTGATAACACAGGTGCCATTCCGTCTTTAGCTCGGTACATCGACTTAATCAAACTTTGGTAATTACGCTCGGTTTTTCTCAGTTTTTGCTGGCTTTTTTGCTTCAAGCTATTACTTGAATATTGTTGAATTTCTTCATTCCATTCAGCAAACAGTGCATCGGCAACGCTTTCAATAGCCTCAATACGAGAAGCCACTTCTTCAGCCGAAGCTTTACTGGCTTGATATTGGTCATTGACCAATTCATATTGCGTGGTCAAATCACCACCGTCATAATTTATCAATTGAGACAGCTGCTCTAATGCCGATTGAAACTGTTGCTGAGCATCTTCTTGAGCGCCTTGGGCGTTTTCAACCCGATCGAGCATAATATCGCGCTTATGCACACCCACTTTTTCCATGGCAGAATAATAAGCCGATTGACAGCCAACCAGTAACACTAGGGCAATAACAACCAAGTATAATCTTGATACTGCGCTATTTTGCGTTTTTAATGTTTTCAAAATCTGTTACCGCTGGAGAATTTTGCAGCGTCAATAATTGCCCACAAGTGTGTAATAAGTGCGAAGGCAATCGGGAAGATTAACCATGAAAGTGCCCAGAAAATACTGGCGAAAACAAAAAACAAAATAGCAGGCAGTAAACGCCCTTGCACCAATTGGCCTAAACCTGGAATAAAAAAACTGCATATAGCTGCTAAAACATTACCGCCAGAACCTTGTTGTGCCATAAAAACCTCTTAAATGTAGAATATTTGTCACTGGAATATCGTGTTATTGTCAAAAGTATAGCATTACATTAATCTGTAAGCTGCTGTTATTAAGTCGACATAATGTAAATAAATAAGACCGAACGTTTAGCCAAAACAGCGAATGTTTTAGGACAACGTCCAACTGTTATTGAAAGTTTATTTTAAATCAAAGTAATAGCATAAAGCTATTTTACTCATACCAGCATCAAAGGTTAGAACCCATATCAATAATGGAGACTTACCTTAAGTATAAAAAAACCAATCGTCTACACGATTGGCTTTAACTGAAGCACGGTTTAGCTGATATAAAGCTAAAAAAACGCTTTAAACTACCGGTAAATAAGGTGAATATTTAATTAACTGCGCAAAACACCTTATCACCTTAAAAGCTTTTGTTGTACTGCACGGCCAACAGCAAGGCGTTACCTTCTGAGCTAAAGCTCCAGTCTTTATTACCAACAAATGCACTAAGTGATTCAGGTAATTGACCTAATAAAGCATCTTCTTCAGTGACCACGACATTATCGCCGTTAATATATGAAATACCAAAATCGATGCTCTCAGTGCTACTTAACTGATATGTAGCGCCAGCGCTGTACCATAATCGGTCACTATCAGGTATTGAAATTGAACGATAGTCTTCAGCAGCAGATTGGTCAAACGCAACACCAAGTCTTAACGCGAGTACTGGATTAACATCATAGGTTGCGCCTAAAGCAAAGCGATAGCTATCTTCAAAATTCTCTTGCTTTTCAAACGCTAGTTCATTGCCGGCATAGGCTTCAAGTTTTTCAAAACTCGACCATTGCGTATACATAATGCTGTAATGTGTAGCCCATTGCGGTGTAACTTGATGAAAACCTGAAAACTCTGACACGGCTGGCATATCTACCGATAAGCTAGCCGCAGTTTCCGGTACTGCAAGTCCAGAAAATTCGCCTTCAAATGCAAGTTCTACTTTACTACGATAAGAAAGCGCAAATCGGTGATCTTCATTGATTTCATAAACAACACCGGCATTCCAACCATAACCAAAATCATCACCTGCCATATTAACAATTTCAGTACTGGTTGGTACTGGTGCAACAAGGGTACCAACGCCAGGAATAGTAACACCCGCTTTTAACACGCTACCTGCATGCCTAATTAATTCAGCCTCACCGTAGACTAGGTTCATACCTAAACCTAGACTAAGCTGTGAATTGACACGGTATGAGCCACTAATATTAGCGTTGACCGTTTTCAGGTCGGTTTTACCACCAATCGAGCCAGCAGCATAATCGTTGTCGTACTCACTTTTAAGGCCAAAATTTGAATTAATGCCAATACCATAAGCAAAAGTATCATTGACCGGGTTAATAAAATACATGGCTGGAATAATAGCGGTTGGTACCACACCATCTTGGTCAAGTTGACTAACATCGTAGTCTGCGCCAAGCATATCGGGTGCATCTATACCTTTAATATTGACACCGGGATCGATATATGTGGCGGCTAATGAAAAAGAGCTTTTGTCGAATAAGGCCATGGCTGCTGGGTTGCGCGCTAAAACAGCCGCGTCGTCGGCGATCACTGAATCACCAGCAAATGCACGACCTAAGCCAGAAGCACTGGTTTCGTTTAACTGAAAAGAAGCTGAATAGCTGTTAAACGTTGCCAATGTGATGGCAGCGGCAAGTATTGATTTTTGTAATGTCATATTAGTTCTCGGAAATTATGGGGAATAAAATATTTATCGTATTGTAAAGAATGGATTAAATACTGAAGAGTCATGTAATAATACCCGAAAAAACGTATTCGCCTTGTTAAGAAGTGTAACGCGATGATCAAAAAATATTTTTAATAAGCTGTGTTCAGGATGATAGTGAAAATACTGAAAAAATAAATAACAGCACTATAATCGCCGAATTGAACCGCTAATTGGATTGTGAGAAGAGAACCACGAATATCGTGATCCCTATTGTAGCGTTAATCATTTAGATACCTGCCTTGTTAATGCATGCCAGTTTAAAGGCATAAACAACCGTCGGTTTAGTTATCGGCTGTCTAAGGTATCGTCAGTAAGGTCAGTAAAAGGTTGAGATAAAAGTTGCTAACCTGATGGTAGGTTATGGCAACTGATAAATAGCAAAGCTTAATGGGGCTATTTTATCATCGCCTTGGCTATCGGCTGATAAATAAAGCCGCTTCGCATGCTTATCGTTATAAATACCGCTATTAAGTACCTTAAGTGATTTAACCTGATCGGCCGTATTAAAAACAATCAGTAAAGTTTGCTCTTTTTCTTGTTCATTTAACGAAAAGGTATGTGAGCGCGTAATAGCAAAAACACCGGGTTTACCTTGCGCGTATACCGTACTTTGTTTGCCAAAACGTAACGCCGGGTATTGTTGGTATAACTCGGCATACTGAGCAAATTTCTGATAAAACAAGTGGCTGGTATCAAAATTATCATCTGCAGTCGTATGATTGCTTGCCAGTAAATCATCATTATTATAACTCACCACTTGAGATGGCATCATGTCTTGGCGTGAGGCTTGATCACCACCATCGCCAACAAAACCTTGCTCATCACCATAATAAATAACCGGCACACCACGACTAAAATACAACAGGGCGTGGGCTAACAAATTGCGTTGAATTTGCTCTGCTTCGCTATAGTTATAGTCACTTTCTTTTAAGGTATAAGCAAAGCGCCCCATGTCGTGATTACCAGTAAAGTTAACCAGTTGGTTTGCATTAGTATTTTCAATATCCTGATGCGACGTTTGGTATAAATAATCTTGAGCAAATAATTTTGCGAGCACATCAGTGCCTTTTTGCTCAACCAAGGTTTGTTGAAGTGCACCTTGTAGCGCAAAATCTAAAACTGATTGTAGCTTTCCCTCTACGGTAAAAGGGCTTAGCAGCTCAGGCTCAAAGCTATAGACTTCGCCATACATAAAAAAGTTATCAATACCTTGTGTTTTGGCATGTGCTATCAAGGCAGGTGAAAACGTTTGCCAAAAAGCCATATTAACGTGTTTTACTGTATCAATACGAAAGCCGTCAGGTTTAAACTCATCAATAATGGCGGTGTAAATATCAATCATGCCTTTAACCACTTTCTCACTATTGGTATCAACATCATCAAGACCGGCAAAGTCACCACGAATGGCGCTTTCACCTACCCAATTAGAATCACCTTGATTATGGTAAACATCAACACTATTTAGCCATGCCGGTGTTTTCAGGTTTTCACTACCTTGTGGAATAAAGGGTGTGTAGGTATCGCCTTGTGCAAGTTGTGCTAGTGACTTAAACGGGCAGTTTTTATCTTCAAGCAGCCAAGTTAAGCCATCACTGCTGTGACATTCTTTATACTTAATAACATCAGCTGTGTGGTTGGTAATAATATCGAAAAATACCTTAATATTGCGCTCGTGGGCTTTATCAATAAAGTTTTTTAATGCTGCATTCGTGCCTAAATGTGGGTCTATCTCACTAAAATCTACAATCCAATAACCGTGATAACCTGAACTGCCGTTTTGCACCGCTTGATTGCGTAATACCGGTGTTAACCAAATAGCGCTTATGCCCATATTATCAAGGTAAGGTAATTTCTCTGTCAGCCCGGCTAAATCACCACCGTGATACATACCTTTATTTTTTTTATCAAAGCCACCACGTGATATAGCACGTTTGGTATCATTTGCTGCTGCGCCTAAATCATTACTTTTATCTCCATTATAAAATCGGTCCGGTAAGACAAAGTAAAAAATTTCATCCTGAAAGTCTCGTTGTTGATAAGGCGCTAATTTAACCGCTTTTGCCGTAAATTTTTCACTGACATCGCTAGCATATACTTTTACATTAACCACTAAGGTTAGCGCGCATAAACTGCAAAGGGATAACAATTTTCTCATCATTTATATTCTCTATATCACGTTATAACGAAGCATAAAAACAGCCAAAAGCGGGTAATATTATTTTGCTATCAAGCGTTTTACCGTCAACAGTTTTTCCCTTAATAACCTGAGCGGTTGTTAAGTTATGATCGCTTAGCGCTAAGAGTTCATCGCTGAATAAATCAAGTGAGAACGCTTGAGTTTGATCACTAAAATTAAAACACACTAAGAGTTTTTCAACGCTATCTTGTCGGATAAAAGCCAGTATCGGCTCTGGCGAATCAACAAAAGCAATATCGCCATAAAGCAATGCACTGTGTTGTTTACGCCATTGGGTAAAATGACGATAACTATTGAGCACTGAGTCTGCTGAACTGTCTTGTAAATTCACCGATTTTTCTTGATGTTCAACCGCCACAGGTAACCAAGGCTTAGCTTGGCTAAAGCCGGCATTAATTTCATCATGTTGCCATGGATGCGGCGTACGACAACCATCACGTCCTTTAAATTGCGGCCAAAAAGTAATACCGTAAGGGTCTTGAATATCTTCAAAAGCAATGTCAGCTTCAGTTAAACCAAGCTCTTCCCCTTGAAAACTACAGACACTACCGCGTAAAGAGGAAATCATGGCGAATAGCATTTTAGCTAAATCAGCATTTTGCGCTGCATTTTGACTCTTCCCCCAACGACTGATCACCCGTTGCACGTCATGATTTGAAATCGCCCAACAAGGCCAACCATCAGACACACGTTCTTCAAGCGTTTGTACAACTTGCTTAATGTAAGTAGCTGAAAATTCATCGGTCAATAAATCAAAACTGTAGCCCATATGTAATCTATGATCACCTTGGGTATATTCTGCCATGGTTTTTAATGAGTCTTCTGAAGATATTTCACCTAAAGTGACGGTACCAGGGTATTGATCTAATAAGGTTCGAATAGATTCAATAAAAACTAAGTTTTCATCTTGGGTGTTATTAAAATAATGATATTGATAAGCATAAGGATTTTTTTCATCAAAGCCGATACTTTGTCTTAACGCTTTTGGTTTAGCCGGATTGTCACGCAGTTGAGCATCATGAAAACAGAAGTTTATCGCATCTAACCTAAAACCATCAACACCGCGCTTTAACCAAAATTCAACATTATCAAGCACAGCTTTTCGCACTTTTGGCTGATGAAAATTAAGATCTGGCTGGCTAGTTAAAAAGTTATGCAAATAATATTGCTGACGACGAGGCTCCCATGTCCAACCGCTACCACCAAAAATAGATAACCAATTATTAGGCGCGGTACCGTCTTCTTTAGCATCAGCCCAAACATACCAGTCAGATTTATCATTGCTTTGGTCTTCACGGCTATCAATAAACCATTGATGCTGATCTGATGTATGGCTCAACACTTGATCTATCATGATTTTAATATTGCGTTCATGTGCTTTAGCAATTAATTCATCAAAATCGGCTAAAGTACCAAAAATAGCATCGACATCACGATAATCACTAATATCATAGCCAAAGTCTTTCATGGGTGATTTAAAAAATGGCGAGATCCAAATAGCATCAACGCCTAAACTAGCAATATAATCTAACTTACTGATTATGCCAGGTAAATCACCGATACCATCTTGATTACTATCATAGAAGCTGCGCGGATAAATTTGATAAATTACTGCACCACGCCACCACATTTGTTCACTCATTATAAAACTCCAGGCTGTATTTTGAATTCATTTAAGACACTAAAAATAGGGTTATTACTTGCTCTTGAATTCTCTCTTTATTATTACAGCATAAGAATACGCAATTCATTTGGTGGGGAATAGCCTTTGCATACGTATGCATTGATTTTCCTTAATTTTGCATACGTATGTAGTCGCTTGTGGGGGGAATATTTCCCATGACTTATACCCGATCTGCTCGACATAAAGTGATCAGCTAAAACTGACGAGCTAAACTTTACTAGCTGAAAATTACGAGCTGAAAATATAGCCCGACATAACACCATGTCTTTACCTATTAACCTAGTGATGACTAATAACATAATATAACTAACACAAGCTTGCATACGTATTCAAAGTGCTGTGTTAGCTTGAGTCAGGTTATTATCTTGGTTATTAGATAAAAAATTCAATAAAGGGCTTTATCTTGCGTTCACTTTTACTGATAAAAAGTACTTGTCTATTTGTACTCTTATTCGCGGTCCAAACCATGGCCAGCGAAAAAAATAGCTACCTAAACCATCAACTAAAAGATCAAAGCTTAGTGATCACCACAACACTAGGACCCTTGACCTTAAGTGCCTATAGCGACTATGCGATTGAAGCACATTATCAATATAAAAATAAACGCAATAATGCCGCATTTTTACCTTCATATGCCATTAAAGAACAGGCCCTAAAGCAAAGTTTTGTGGTCAGCGAAAATCCCCAGCAACTGATACTGTCTGCTGGAAAAATTAACGCGGTCATTAATAAATCGCCTTTTAGCATTAGCTATTATCAAGGCGACAAATTGTTAGTTTCAGAAGAAGCTGGATTTTTTCTAACTACGGCGACAGAAGATAATCAAGCGTATAATGTGCAAGGCTTTCGTTTTAAGTTAAGTGCAAACGAAAAGCTCTTGGGTGGTGGTGAACGGGTATTAGGTATGGACAGGCGTGGTCATCGTATGCCGTTATATAATCGCGCACATTACGGTTATGAAACCCAATCAAACCAAATGAATTTCAGTTTACCTGCCGTATTCTCGAGTAATAAATACATTTTGTTATTTGATAACTCAGCAAAAGGTTGGATGGATTTAGGCAAGTCAGAACAAAAAATCATGCAATTTGAAGCGGTATCAGGTCGTATGTCTTATCTGGTTTTTGCTGGCAAGACTTACCCTGAACTTATCAATAATTATGTTGATGTTACCGGTAAGCAACCCATGCCACCACGCTGGGCGCTAGGTAACTACGCCTCGCGTTTTGGTTATCGTACTGAACAAGAAGTACGAGATACGGTTAATAAATTTATCGACTTAGACTTTCCTCTTGACGCGTTAATACTCGACCTATACTGGTTTGGTAAAGACATTAAAGGCCACATGGGTAACTTAGCATGGGATAAAGGCGCCTTTCCCACCCCAACAAAAATGATCAGTGACATTAAAGCGCAAGGCGTGAACACCATACTAATTACCGAGCCGTTTGTACTGACCAGCTCGAACAAATGGGCTGATGCCGAAAAAAGTCAGGCTTTAGCGAAAAACACTGACGGTAACGCCAAGCGTTTTGACTTTTACTTTGGCAATACCGGCTTAGTCGATGTCTTTAGCGATAAAGGAAAAACCTGGTTCAATAGCATATATAAAACCTTATATCAGCAAGGCGTAACGGGTTGGTGGGGTGATTTAGGTGAGCCAGAGGTTCACCCGAGTGACATTTTACATACCTTAAGCGACGGTAACGTGGTCAATGGCGATGCTATTCATAATGTGTATGGTCATCAGTGGGCTAAAATGGTTTTTGAAAATCAGCTCAGCTTAGCGCCCAACGAGCGGCCATTTATTTTGATGCGTTCAGGTTTTGCCGGTTCACAACGCTATGGCATGATCCCATGGACTGGTGATGTCAGTCGCGCTTGGGGCGGATTAAAACCCCAAGTAGAGCTTAGCCTACAAATGGGTGTGTTAGGCATGGCTTATACCCATTCAGATTTAGGCGGCTTTGCTGGCGGTGAAACTTTTAATAAAGAGCTATATATTCGCTGGTTACAATACGGTGTATTTCAACCTATATACCGTCCACATGCACAAGATAATATAGCGCCAGAAGTCGTATTTCATGATAAAGAAACCCAAGATATTTTGCGAAAATTTATCAAGCTTAGATATAACTTACTACCTTACAATTACACCTTAGCCTATCAAAATAGCACCACGGGTATGCCCTTAATGCGCCCGCTATTTTTTGCTAATGAGCTTAATGAAACGACTGTATATAAGCTTGATGGCGCGCTTAAAGATAAGTCTGAAAATGAGCTTAAAGATAAGTTTGAAAATGAAAGAAGCCTAAGTTTAATGGACAATGCGACCAGTTATTTTTGGGGCGATGCTTTTTTAGTAACACCCATTGTAGATGCTGGCGTAAAATCAGTATCAATACCTTTACCCAAAGGCGTTTGGTTTGATTACTTCACCGATAAAAAGTATCAAGGCGAGCAGACCATTTCTTTAGCCACTAACCTAGAAACGCTGCCTGTATTGGTTCGCGCGGGTGCGTTTATTCCCATGATTGACGATATTCAATCAACCCAAGATTACGATAGCAGCCAACTAAGGCTACATTATTACGCCGATGATTCAGTTAAGCGCAGTGCAGGAGAAATGTATGAAGATGATGGTAAAAGCTTGCAGTCATTATCAAAAAACCAGTATGAAATATTACATTTTAGCGCCAAGCAAAATAATCTCAACAAGCATGGCTCAGGAGAAAAAAACACAGTATTCTCCTTTAATCGCAGCGGTGAAGGTTACCCTAACATGCCAGAAAACAGGCAGATTTCTTTAATCATTCATCATTGGCTTACTATGCCTAAAAACATTACGCTTGCAGGTGAGAAATTGCCAATAGGCCCTAATACAGCCGAGTCTGAGGTTTATTGGCATAAAACAGAAAAGACACTAACAGTGAAATTTAATTGGCAACACCAACCATTAACACTCAGCATAGATAATTAACTAAAATACAACTAAATAGTAACGTTCATACAAAAAATACCATTTTATTATACCGCTGAATACGTATGTAGGAGATAGCTGTTCAGCGGTATAATGAGTATATTTAGATTATTAAACTCGCTAAAATCATTAATTATAAGAGTCCGCTACATGACCACAACTGATGCCGATACTAATAAAAGTATCAATGAACATATAAATAAAAATAAAAATAAAAACACCCCTACCGCTCATCAAAAACCCCGCCTTAATTTTTGGCAAATATGGAACGTAAGTTTTGGTTTTTTAGGCGTGCAGTTTGGCTTTGCTTTGCAAAATGCCAATGCCAGCCGAATACTTTCAGACTTAGGGGCTGATCTACACTCTTTATCGTTATTTTGGTTAGTCGCGCCCATTATGGGCTTGTTAATTCAACCCATAGTAGGCGCCGCATCAGACAAAACCTGGAATCGTTTAGGTCGACGTAACCCTTACATTTTAGCGGGCGGATTTGCGGCGGCTATTGGCATGCTATTAATGCCAAATTCAGCGACCTTAGCTAGCGTTATTACGCCCTTATTTTTTGGCGCTATGATGCTAGCCTTAATGGATGCGTCGTTCAATTTAGCCTTTCAGCCGTTCCGCGCTTTGGTATCTGACATGGTGCCCGCTGAGCAGCGTAATATTGGCTATTCAATCCAATCTTTTTTAATTAATATTGGTGCCGTTTTTGGCTCCATACTGCCCTTCGTGCTGACCAATGTTGTTGGCCTAGAAAACACCGCTAGCAGCGCAGGGTCGGTTGCCCCTTCCGTTATTTGGGCCTTTTATATTGGCGCCTCAGTGATGCTAGGATCAGTATTGTGGACAGTATTTAGAACCAAAGAATATGCCCCGGGCACTCATGGCTTAGCCCCATTAGAACAAAGCGATACTGAGCAGACTCTTAGCGATAAATTGGTTGAATTTTTTGGCCTAATGAAAACTATGCCCAGTACCATGAAGCAATTAGCCTTGGTGCAATTTTTCTCTTGGTTTGCATTATTTATTATGTGGGTTTATACCATGCCAGCTATCGCTCAGCATATTTGGGGTATTGAGGCCAAATGGTTTGACCCAGATTATTTAGCGTCTATCGGTACCATACCTACACATATTGCTAACGCAAAAGGCAGCGCTGGAGATTGGGTGGGCATCATTTTCGCTGCTTACTCTTTTTTTGCCGCGATAGCTTCATTGTTTATGGCTAAAGTAGCCAGTAAAATTGGTCGTAAACTCACTTACTCTGTCTCGTTACTTGCCGGTGGTATAGGTTACTTAAGTATTATGCTGATGCAAAATCCTGAGTTAATCATGGTCAACTTGGGGATTACTCAAATTGAAGTGCCACAAGGCGCAGTAGACCTATTCTTACCTATGGTAGGTATTGGTATTGCTTGGGCGGCAATATTAGCCATGCCATACGCCATTTTAGCGGGCTCATTACCCGTGAAACAAACAGGCGTTTATATGGGAATATTTAACTTCACCATTGCTGCGCCGCAAATTGTTTCAGGTATTTTTGCTGGCTGGATATTAACCGCCGTTTTTGATAACCAAGCGGTTTACATTATAATGATGGCGGGTGTCTCAATGATATTAGCGGCTCTGTCGGTCTATTTTGTCAAAGATGGTACCGAGGATAAAATAGCAAGCCAAAATGCTGACTAACCATTTAAGCGCAGCGTTACGGGTATTAACTATTAGGCTTTATGCTAGTAGTTAATATCCAGTAGTTAATAGCCAGAAGATTTTCTAATCACTAATTCTGGCGTTATTAAGGTCGTTGAAGTCTCTTTACCATTAATTGAGTCAAGCAAGGTGTTTACTAATAGCTCACCGGCTATTTGAGTATCTTGCTTAACCGTTGTTAAAGGTGGAAAGGTAAAGCTAGCAATGGCAATATCATCAAAGCCAACAACAGCCACTTGCTCAGGTATGTTGATATCACGTTCTTTAAGTGCTCTCATCGCGCCAATGGCAATTAAATCGCTAGCCGCACAAATTGCATCAAATTCTTGCCCACTTGCTATCAATTCACAAGCCGCCTTGTAACCTGCCTCTTCAGTGTAAAAGGCATTAAACTGCATGTTAGTGTTCACTACTAAGCTATTATCTTCTAGTGCTTGGCAATGGCCTTTATAGCGATCGAAAAATTCAGGCGCATGACTAGAGGCACTGCCTAAAAAAGCAAAGTGTTTTCTCCCTTGCTTGATCACGTGCTCAGTAATTTCTTTGCCACCAAGAAAATTATCACAACCTATAGAGACCACAGGTAAATTTTTAACTTCTGCACCCCAGCGCACAAAGTGTGTTCCTTGTTCGCTCAATTTAATTAACTTTTCTTCATAATCAACGTAATCGCCATAGCCCAATAATATCAGGCCGTCTGCTTTATTACTGTCTTCAAAATCTGCGTGCCAGTCATTACTCGATTGTTGAAAAGAGACTAATAAATCATAACCTTTATGTGCGCAAGCTCTCGTTATGCTACCTAACATAGAAAGGAAAAAGGGATTAATCGCTGAATTGTCATTGGTGGGGTCTTCAAATAATAACAAGGCAATAGTGTCACAATGCTGTGAGCGTAAGTTGCTGGCATTTTTATCTACTTTGTAATTTAATGCTTTAGCAATAGCCTGAATTTTTTGTCGAGTTTCTGCATTAACTAAAGGACTATTGCGTAGTGCTCTAGAAACTGTTGACTGAGAAACACCGGCTTGATAGGCGATATCAAAAGAAGTAGCTTTTTCTTTCACTTGGATAATCTCTAAAAAATATGTTTAAAAAACAATGTCTTTAAAGGGATATTTAAAGGTGTATTTAAAAACGAAGATAATGAGAATATACCTGAGCAAGTAACAGATGTATATAGTGTATGTAGCGCGCAAACGTCATAACCAGATCATTATAAATTCTGCCTATGATTGATAATAATATCCCTGTAAAAATGTTAATACCATGGCAAGCATGATGGCTTTTCTCAATAGTATTAATACTAAGAAAACAACAAAGCTCATCAGCAAATTATTGATTTAATTGCGCCTGTAACAGATTTTGTTACAGGCTCATTAACTTATACAGACAATATTGCTTCAATAGTAAAAATAACATCTTTGATGATACCGCAGCGCTAATGGATGATAAATAAATTCTCTATGGCGTTTTGTACACAAAGCAGCATAAAAGAATAACAATTTTTGTCACCATTAAAAGTCGATACAAGCATCAATTAAGCATAATTTAGCTAGGTAAAAGGTCGTTCATCATAAAACTGCTAATGCTAATTTGTCTGCATTACTGACATTGCAGTTAAAAATTTTGCCATATATTTTTTTTGAATTATCTATTAGCGTAAACGATGTAATGCCCTTTTATATGGAAGTCAGTATGATTTTTCGAGGTGTGTTACTAAGGCGTCTTAGTAACACACCCTAATATACATGTGATTTAGCATTACTAGTTTCTAATGCTTTGAAAGTACCGGACATTAATGTTAATTTAATGTTACTTTTGGCGAGTGTGATGCTTAAACGCATACATACATACATATATAAGCTGTTATGCAGAAAATTAAGATTTGGCAATAGTCGCCAACTTTACTAAAACGAGATAAATCATGATAAAAAAGTTAGCTTTCCTTTCTTTATTCCTTATTCCACCAGTATTCGCTCAGACTACTCTAGTAGATAAGCTTAAAATCGAACAACAAGTTAAAAGCTTTATGGCTAAGGAAAATATTCCGGCAATAGCTGTTGGCATTATTCAACAAGGAAAAGTTGTGTTTACATCTGGACTAGGTGTAAGAGATAGAGAAACTAATCAAGCAATAAACTCCAAAACGTTATTTCAAATTGGCTCTCAGTCGAAAGTATTAACCAGTATTATTACATTGGAGCTCATTGATAAGGGGGAGCTTAAGCTAACTGACCGTGTTATTGGCCTTTTACCCGATGCTTTCCCAAAAAACTCTCTGTCAAAGTTTGAATCATTAACGATTGAACATTTATTGACACATCGTTCTGGTTTACCAAATTATCCCAAAAACGTCACTAGGATTGATGGTGATGCATTTTTAGGTGGTTATGATGAACAAATGCTATTAAGTGCATTAAAAGTGATGAAATTAAGCTTTAAAGTGAATGAAAAATGGGACTATTCAAACTTTAATTACGCCCTACTTGGATATGTCTTGAGCAAAGTGACAAATAAAAATTATGCTCAATTAGTTAAATATTATATTTCTGATAAATATGAGCTTCCAAACACACTGGTAAATTTATCTGAAAGCCAAAAGAACACTCAACAAGCTTTTCCTTACAGAAAAGATGATCGCCAAGTTCTGACTAAGCCATGGGATATGGGATTGTTAACGCCACATGGCGGTGTTTACTCAAGCATTGATGATATGGCTCATCTTATGGTGTTACAAATGAAGGCATACTCGTTATTTAGTAAAAGTGGAGAGAACTCACCGCTCGTTTCAACTCAAATAAAATATGATACGAAATTTACTCAGGGTGGAGAGAAATACCCTGGATTAAGCTATGGCCTTGGAATGTTTGAAGCAAGTAATCAGTTTCCTCTGTTTTCTGAAACAGTATTGTTTCACGGTGGCGATTTAGATGGTTATGGCTGTGAGTATTTATTTTCTCCAGAATATGGTGTTGGAGTAGTTATGTTAACTTCAAGTGGTGGAGGTAAGTTTGTCAACTTTGGCAGACAAATGATGAGAGAATTATTAGAGATAAGCGTTAAATAATAAAAGATTAACATTGAAAATAATTGTCTAAATAACCTCAAATATTTTCTAGCATAACGAGTTAAATGAAAAGAAGTATTTACGTTTACTTTCTACATAACAAGGTATTACAGTAAGACAAATAACAGTTGGCTGTTTGCTCCTGCGTCGCTTATTTTAGCCAACATAGTATTTGCCTCTCAATGAGGCGTTAGTGCACATGGAGTTTGTATGTTCTCGAAAGTTTCAGTAAAAATTACCATAATCTCATGTTTAGTTTCTTTAGGTGGTTGCTCAACAACTAAGCCAACGAATGTTGCATGTGATTTTGTTGTCGGTGCAGGTGATAATGCAATCGAAAGACATGAGAATAAAAACAAGAGTGGCACTCACGGAAACAAGGTTAAAAACAATCAAAATTCAGATACTCTTGAAGGCATTTTAAATATTTTTGGTGGCATGCTTACACGAAGCTTAAACAATGACTCAAGTAAGAAGTGCACATAAGCAATTCAACCGGACTAAAAACAGTGGGCTGTTCGCTTCGCTTTCATTTTAGACCACAATTTTTAGCCTATTAATGCTTAATGGGGCGTTATGTGTCATTCAAATATGGACGTTAAATCAAATGAAAGATGATCAATTTAAAGTTTGGGAATCAACGCGAACAAAAGGGAAATTAAATTTTGTGCTATTTACCGGTGTCTTATCATGGGGCTTACCAATGTTTATTTTTATGGCTTTTATGAATAAGCCTTTTGCTGATGGCTTCACATCGAAATCCGCCATTATTCATTATATAGTTTGGCCATTAGCTGGAGTATTGTTTGGTGTATTAACTTGGTTTATGTCGGAACGAAAGTATAAAAAAGAACTAGCCAGTCGAAGTAACACTTAGTATCAAGGTGCTTAAACGGATAGAGTTGAATGAATCCCGATTATACGAAATATACTCTTGTAGAGTTGTACGATGTTAAAGATAACATTGATAAAAAGTGTTATCCCGAACGATACGATTTATTATTAAATGAAATAAGAAAACGAGAAAAAAACCCTGAGAATGAACCTAAACCTCTGAAACTTATTAATAAAAAAGATAAAGCTTACCTTAAAATTTTTTTAATGTTTCTTTGTATTCCTTTTTTTTCATGGCAATTAATTAATGCATATAAATATGGAGTAATTCATTCCAGAAATGATCATGTTTTGCATCTGAATTCAGACCCTATAGGGTTTTATGTGGTTGTTTTAATTCATGCTAGTTGTCTTGTGATAGCTTTGAGCTCTGTGTTTAAAGGCTTGAGCGCTAAGTAGTAGCTAAGAAATTAAACAGGGAAAAAAACAGTTGGCTGTAATTTAGGCGTTATACGTATGCTATAGGAATCGAGGTTATATGAAAAAATTAAGTATATTTTTATTTGTATTTGTATTTTTATCAATGCAATCATTGGCTAATGAAGCTCCTTTGGAGGACAAAATGAAAGTTCTTGATACAGAGCTTTTTGAATTTTTTAACAACTGTCAGAGCCCTGGAGAGTTAAAAAAATATGCTAGTTATTTCTCTCCTGATGTAGAGTTTTATCACGATAACGGTGGTGTTACTTGGGATCGGAAAAGTATGATCTCAAATACTAAAAAAAACGCATGCGGTAACTACACTCGTAAACTTGTAGCAGGTTCCTTCAAAGCCTATCCAATTAATCAGTTTGGTGCAATCACTGAAGGTGTTCACATTTTTTGTGAAACTAAAACTAAAAAATGCGAAGGAAAATCTGATTTTGTTATGGTTTGGCGTAATCTAAATAATAAATGGGAAATTACTCGAGCATTGAGTTATGGGCACCGTGAAAATAAATAAAATACGTATAACAAAATACAGCTGGCTTTTTGTTCACTACGATCACTAATATTAGCCAATTATATTATTGCCCGTTAACAGGCGTTGAGTATTACATTTGAGCATTAATCTCCGACCACTAAATCAAAATGACGATAACTACTCGAAGGTTATCGATCTGTATAAGAAAGCGTTTACCACCGCTCAACGTATTCCCACCTGGATCCTTAAATTTAAACTGAGAAAAGGTAAGGTAGGCTTTAACGTTCTTTATGCAGATGATACTTGGATAGGTCTCATTTATACCACTGAGTTTAAAGACATTATATTGGTACACTTTTTAGCTATATCGGAATCTTTTCGCTCAGGTGGGTATGGCAGTAAAGTGATGGATTCAATGAAAGTTATGCACTCAGGAAAAAGAATTGTACTGAACATTGAGAAACTTGATAAGCAAGAAAAAAACTTCGAACAAAGGATCAAGCGTAAAGCTTTTTATGAAAAAAACGGATTCAGTTCATCAGGGTATTTTGTGAAAGAACCAGGAGAAAAACTTGAGATGCTTATCTTTGGCGGCAGTATCAGTAAAGAAGAGATAGAAGCAATGTACAAGAATCTCTTTGGTAGCATTATTGGCTTCTTACTTAGACCTAAAATAATAAATACATGATGCATCCCTTTGTTGCCACGTACTCATAACAAGCGACCCAAGCAGGAAAAAAAACAACTGGTTTTGCTCCTGCATTGCTTATTTTAGCCAACAATTTTTTGCCTCTTAACGAGGCGCTATCGATACTGGTATCACATGTAATATTGTCTTAATTATAGTCTTTCTGGAAAATTACAAAAAATACCATCAATATTCAGTTTTTCCATTTCGGCAATATCATCATAATCATTAACCGTATACACATAAACTTTTAAACCGTTGTTATGGGCGTGATTGACAAAGTCCTGGTTAATAAAATCTACACTTAAATTAATCGACTGCGCATTAAGTTCAACCGCACAATCGGAATAAGAAAGTGGTATGCCGTCAAGTAAGGCACCAATAGGTATTTGGGGAGCTAGCTGTTTAAATTTATTTAATTCATGATGGTCGAATGAAGAGACCATAAAATCAAGCGCTGACCAAGCATGTTTTTTAATATATTTATCTATCACTTGATACGTTGCAATCGCTGTGTTTCTGCCCTTTAGTTCTATGTTTACCATCACTCTTTTATCAACAAAGTCTAAGACCTCTTCGAGTGTTGGGATAAGTTCACCTTTACCGGCATCTAGTTGTCTTAATTCTGCAAACGTTTTATCTTGGGTATAGCCAACACCATTAGTGGTTCTGTCTACTTTATCGTCATGGATAACGACAAGCTCACCTGTCTTGCATACGTATACATCTAACTCTATCGCATCAACATTTAATTCTATTGCTTTTTTAAAAGACCTTATGGTGTTTTCTGGCTCATGTCCCATGGCACCACGATGTCCAATTTTTAGTATTTTTTTAGCCAAGATTGATTCCTTTATATTTTAGATATAATAATAGTTAACGGGTACTAAAAACTGCTGATTAATTGCAGACACCGCTGCTTCTTGATTGACCGTTAATGCCAATAAAGAACATGCAGCGTTTACATATTTGAGGCTTACTTATGCTTACTTAGGATTGCTTAATGCTTTTTTCAGTGGCCCTAGATGTGATTCATAGTTGCGCCATTGTTCCAGACCACTTTGATAAATAGGTTGGCGAACCTGCTCAGAACTTGGTGTACGAACAGCACGTTTATTGGTGTGAAAATCAATACAGGCCTGTTCAAAAGGCAAACCACAGTAGTCCAATATACGCCGAACTTGAGTGTCTAAATCAGCAACTACATCTTCATATTGTACCCGTAAAATTTTGCCTGGTAATGCTTTGTCCCAGTGGTCCATTATTTCAACATAGTTGCGATAATAATTGCCAATGTCCTCAAGATCATAGGAAAACTGTTGGCCTTCGCCAAATAATTGTTTATAACCGCTAAAACAACAAGATAAGGCGTCACGTCTGGCATCAATAATTTTAGCGTTAGGGAGGATCAGATTGATAAGAGCGATATGTCTAAAATTATTTGGCATCTTGTCGATGAAAAAAATCGCTCCTTGGCGATGATGCTGAGTGTCTTCAATATAACGTTCGCCCATTTTAGTCAGCTCATCAGCTGATAACTCTTTTAGGATACTGGGATATCTTGGCTCATCCTGCTTGGCTTGTCGTCCATTCAAGCGGTGTGCTAATCCGATGATATTGGCCAATTCCATCGTGCCATCAACCTGTGAGTGTGAAGCAAGAATTTGTTCTAAAAGTGTTGAACCCGCGCGTGGTAGTCCAACAATAAATATCGGATCAGGGGCAGAACAACCGGCCAGTTTATTGCGTTCGAAAAACGCGGCATCAAAATTATTTTGCTGAAATTCAAACGATAATTCTAGAGATTTACTATCAAATTGGTCTTGTTCGCTTTTCAGCTTGTTGCCGCGATGGTAAAAAAAGAAGGCTTCATCAAAGTGTTCGCTATCTTCCAAATCTTTACCTAGAGCAAAGCAGAAATGAATTTTATCATTTATCGCGGTTGTCGGGCTTGCTTCCTGATCCCGCATTTGCTGACGTTCATTGGCAGTAAATCGGTAAGTTTTTAAATTGGCCAAACTCCAGAACGCATCGCCAAAGTCAGGTTTGATGCTATAGCTTTTACGGTACGCTGTAATAGCGTCGTCAACACGGCCCATTGTTTTTAAAGCATGGCCTAGGGTTAGGTAGATTGAATTATTGGCGGCGTTGTTATGCAAGACACTTTCAAAGGTGCTAATAGCCGCTTCAAAATCTCCGGTTGCCTGTTGCGCATTACCAAGACCAATTTTAAAATTTGAATTTTTTGGGTCTGAATCTAACAGAATTTTTGCTTGCTCAAGTGCCTTTTGAAATTTTTGTCGTTTATGCAACACATGAACATAGTCCAAACGGGCCCTTTTATAGTTTGGTTCAAATTCAAGGCAGCTGGCTAATAAGAATTCTGCGTCGTCAAGAATTTGAAACTTTGTCCCTAACTCAGCCAGTAAGCGCATAGCTTCTGGTTGATGTGGATTGTCTTTGAGGAAGTGACGACAGAGCCATTCTGCGCGATGTAATTTTTTTTGGTATATTAGGCTGGAAACAGAAACTAATGCCGGTGGCAGGCTAGAGAGCCATTCAACCCGATTTTTAGCTTCTTCACGCATTGGATAGTCAGGCTCTGCAGCAAGTACACGCCAACTGCCAAACAATGCTGGGTTTAAGGTAACGGCTTTTTCAAAAGACGCTATGGCTTGGGTGGTGTTCGCCATTGCTTTGTGAATATAACCTTGCTCTTGATGAGCTCTGCCGTGCTCAGGCATTTTTACTAGAATTTGATCAAGACTTGCCATGGCTTGGCTATGCTTTTGTTGTTTACGCTGACAAACTGCAAGACAATAAACACCTTCAATATGTCCTGGATTTTCCACCAGCATATCTTCAAGATTTGCAGATGCTTGGCTTAAGTGGCCTTTCTTAATCAAGAGTTGACACTGTTTAATCACTTGGTCAGGTTGGAGGTTTTTCAATTGATTTGGCAAAATAATCTCTCGCTAAATATCAAGATACCATTGATATTATCTATGAAGGTCCAGAATCTATAAAGGTCCAGAAAAAAATAGGTCGGCGTGATTAAACGCCGACCCTAACTTATCTTAAAGTACTTTAAAATAAGGTCAAATGCTAATAATCATAGCTTATTCTAAAGCCAATAGTACGAGGTCTTGTCGGTGAAACCCTATAAACATTATCGGCTGAACCTGCGGCAACTTGTCCAAGAGAGTCGGTAGCATTGTCAACAAAGAGCGTTGCTTTCCAGTCATCTTTGCCAATAGAGGCTGACAGGTTAACCTGAGTATAAGACGGTAACTCGACGCGATCAGCATCAACTAGACTATTAAAACGTGAGTCTGTCCATTTGAATACGCCTTGGAAAACAGCAGAGAAATCGCCGATTTCTTGATAGTAACGTCCGCCAATAACGCCTTCACTTTCTGGTGCGTAAGGCAGGTTTGACCCTACAGGTGTTATATTCACTAGCGTATTTGGAATATCGGTCAATTCTGAATCGATATAGCTCAATGAGCCAAAAAGGTCGACATTTTCGGTCGCCGCCCAATTAAGTTCAAATTCAAGACCATTGATTTCAGACGAGCCAACATTGTCAAAAAATGAGTTATTGGCGATACTAAGATCTAGAACACCTTGTTGCATATCACTGAAGTCAACATGATATATAGCGCCGTTAAAACGTAAGGTATTGTCAAGCCAAGCTGTTTTCCAGCCAAATTCAACACTGACAACAGTATCGGTATCAAAGGTCGCTGGAATGCCACCTGTGCCCGCTGAACGATTGAATCCACCGCCTCTAAAGCCTTCTGAATACGTGCCATAAAACATCGCGTCAGCATTCATTTTCCAGCGTATATTGGCTTTGTAAATAGTTCCTGATATCGTTGCAGGAGTCAAACCAGCCAGTCTTGAATCGACATTTGTTCCGTTAGCAGCTTCTGGTCCAGATGCTCTTTGGCCATTAGACGAATGTCCCATCAAGCCCATTTCAATCTCGTAGTGACGAGCACCTACGGTTACGGTGACATCGTCAGTAACATCGTAAGCAAGTTCACCAAATACCGATAGCTCTTCACGATCTGTTTGGTAATCATTGAAGTAGGTTACGCCAGGAGGTCGAGCACTACCATCTGTATTAGTAAAAGCGCCCGGTATCGGAAAGTTTGGTGAGAAACCTGCGGCAATAGACCCTGCATAGTTGAAGTCGGTTAAGGTGTTAAGTTGCTGATCATCATAGAAAACACCACCAATCGCTCGAAAACGATCTTCCGCATTGGTTGCCACACGAATTTCGTGCACAACACGCTCTGTTTCGAATTGTTCAGAAGTCGTCATCACAGGACTAAAACATTCATCATAACCTGGGTAACTACAAGTGTAGTAAGGAACATATGGGCCTATTTCAATATAAGCCGTATAATCAGTATTACCTTGGAACGTTCGGTTGGTGAACGAGCCGTTATAGATAACTTCAAGTCCGCCAAGCATACCATTTAGCGTCCATTGTGTGAGGTCGACCTTATCATCACCTTCAGTGGGAGAGAAAGTCGAAGCATTCAAGTCATCTTCAGTACTAATAGACGGGTCGTATTCGAAAGAGCCTTCAGTATCAAGCTGTTGGTTTGTGTGTTGTATTAACAAATCCCAATCGTTATCGATTTGCCATAATGCACTAACTCTCATGCCTCTATGTGTCGCTTCATTGTAATCATCTTTTGCAAGCGTAGCGTTACTTACCACTTGTCGAGATGAAGGAACGCCGCCACCTAATCCTGGATTAGTCAATGGTAATTGAGTCGTGCTAAGGGCATTATCAATAAAGCCAGCATCAGTAGAATTATAAGCCGCAATTCGTAGTGCAAATGTATCGTCTACAATGGGAATATTAAGATAACCCTCAGTTTTATTACTGATGCCACCACTCTTAGTAGATGACATACCTACCTCACCACCTGCCCTGAATTCGTCCAATACCGGTTTATTGGTAATAAGACGTACAGTACCTGCCTGTGAACTAGCGCCAAATAATGTACCTTGAGGACCTTTTAAAACTTCAATGCGTTGTAGATCAACTGCATATAAATCTATATTACGACCAGGCGTGGTGATTGGTGCTTCATCGAGATAAAAGGCAACACTTGGCTCGCCGCCAATGCCAGCAAGTCTGACATCAGAACGACCCGCGGATACACCACGGATATATGTTTCTTGTTTACCGGGCCCTTGACCTTCAGAGCTAACACCTGGTAGCAATGCAATGTAGTCTTCAAAGCTATCAATGCCTAGTTCTTGAAGTTTTGCTCCACTCATTGCCTGTACAGCGAGCGGTACAGTTTGTTGGTTCTCTGCTCTTCGAGTTGAAGTAACAACGATAGTTTCGACCTGACGTTCAGTCTCAACTTTTTTGTCTTCTACTGTACTATTTTCTTGAGCTTGTACTGTGCCATTGCTCAATGCCAGAGCGATCGCCATAGTCAATGCTGTTTTAGCGGGTCGGTTTATTTGATACATGTATATCCTCGTTGATTATCTTCGTTGATTATCTTACTGCGACTTAGCCAATTTTAATTGCTACTAAGTAAATTAATATCTTAATTGTGAAGCAAAGCGCTTATCAACAGCGACATCCTTTTGCCTCTTAGCGACAAACCGTTAACAATAATTAGAAAACGGCTGTAGCCTAGAAGTTATCTGGTTTATAACTTCATTATTTAATATGGCAGAAATTTTGACGCTGTAGCATACTACAATATTTAAAATATTACTGGATATAGAGGAAATAAACAGTAATCTTCGGTGAAAAGGGTCTATTTAGAAGAAGTTGTTTTTTGAACCACCCGCCAATATTACTTAGGCGGATGGCGTTAAAATGTTTATAAACATTAAGCAATTGACGTGATCAGCGCTTAATTAACACTTCCCCTGACTTTGCCGCTTTATATTCTGCATGCATAAATGCCCAAACAGATATAATACCAACCGCTGAAATCAATATAAGCATATTCATAAAACTAGACCAACCGCCCGCACTATCAGCCAATCTTCCACCAATAAAAGCAAATGTTGCACTGGCCGCAAAGCCAAAAGCATCAATAAAGCTCACTAGTTTTGCGCTATGGGGGCCACCATATTCGATGGAAAATATTGACATAGGTAAGTAATAAGCGGGAGAAATTGAAAAAGCGAATAAGAAAATTGCACTCAAAGCCACCATGTAGTTCACCTCAACACTGAGATTAAACCAAGATAAATATTTCAAGGTCAGTACACTCAATAAACTCAGCGTCATGGCTATAGTTAAAACTGTCCGGATGCCCTTTTTGGAAAAACGGTCGTAAAATGCGATCGACGCTAACAGTCCGGCTAAAGAACCGACGGGAAATATAGTAGAGGCCATTGCTGCCTGTGAGGGCGATAATTGGTAAGTTTCCATAAGATAGACCGCAACAAAATCTAAAAAGGCCATCATACAAGTAAGCATCATTAGCATGAGCACGACCAACCAGACTCTAGGGCTTTTAACAAATGCCAGCATACCCGCCAGCATACTTGTGCCTTGAAGGGGGTGATTATATTTGTTATCAATCGCCTGTTTTGATGCTTTCGCCAACTCTATACCTTCGGCACTAGTGTCGGTATTATCACCTTCATTTTCTCTGAAAAAATTTGGGTTTTCAGGTTTTTCTTTCAGGAAAAAATAACAACCAATAAATATAACCAAGGCAAAAGCCGCAGCGATGAAGCCTACTGAACGCCAATGCATAAAGCTCAACAACCAACCAAAAAATAAAGTCGCCAACACCACACTAAATCTAGAACTGGTAGAGATAATACTCCACACCCGTCCGTAATGATGAGGGTGATACCATTCTCCAACCAGTTTAGTCATACCTGGCCAGCCTGAAGACTTTGTGCAGTAAAGCAAGAATGAAAAGACAGTAAAAGCCATTACATTAGGCGAAAGTCCAAAGGCGATAACAAACAGTGCGGTAAGAAAAATTCCAATTAAAAAAGTAAAGCGCCCACCAATCACATCAGCAAGAGGCCCCCAGATGAGTTTACCCACAAGTGCACCTAGGGTGCCATAAGCCGCGAAGTCTCCAATATTTGTTTTTGTTAAGCCTAAGGTATCATCGGCAAGCATGGCAGGACTTAGAATAGTAATCATTTGACGGCAGATCATCATGGCAGCATAACCAAGATACATGGCGATAATAATGTTTAATTGCTTTGGGGGTCGGATAGACATAATTTCTCTGTGAACTGTTGCAATATAGTTGACGGGGCTGCTATAGAACTAGGGTTCAATTGGGGGTTAATTGTTATTATTATTGTTTAGACGAGACTATGTTGCTCAGTAGCTTACGTCAAATTAACGCATAAACAGTCAGCATTGAATGATACTAGACTTAAGTAAAATAAGGAAATTTCTGTCAGTACTATTTCTATTAGTCAGATTTTGGTAAAAAAACTTAAATTTTTAGTATCAATAATGTTAAAAATATTGTCATCGGTAGTCATAAATTCAAATGGCGTAAATGAAAATAGCGGTTAAATTTTTATGGAGGTGTTCAAGAGGTAGTATTGAAGGCTTATGCTAATAGTCATGATACAAGTATTAGTGAACTTATCCGTAATGAACTTGTGCGTGGTAAATTTAAACAAGGGTTTAAGCCGTTAAAAGCATAAGAATCTTGAAAAAATCTAAATATTAATACAAAACATCAAGTCTAGTTAGCAACTATTACAGAGAGGTAGTTAAAAATATTTGTATAGAAGATATTGGCAAGGATTTGATTATATTGGGAAAAAATTTAATTACTATAGAATTTTTTTAATTTACTCAACAGAACGTAAAGTAAAAAGATGGTACCCGAGGCCGGACTTGAACCGGCACACTCTTACAAGCGAGGGATTTTAAATCCCTTGTGTCTACCAATTCCACCACTCGGGCATCGAGAGTTTTTTTTATAGTAGAGATTGGGACCCTACTTTGACAGTAATAACTGTCATATTTGGAGCGGCTGACGAGACTCGAACTCGTGACATTCACGTTGGCAACGTGATGCTCTACCAGCTGAGCTACAGCCGCTTCGGTATTCTACAATACATCCAACTGATATAATCAGTAATGGTACCCGAGGCCGGACTTGAACCGGCACACTCTTACAAGCGAGGGATTTTAAATCCCTTGTGTCTACCAATTCCACCACTCGGGCATCGAGAGTATTTTTTATAGTAGAGATTGGGACCCTACTTTGACAGTAATAACTGTCAGATTTGGAGCGGCTGACGAGACTCGAACTCGTGACATTCACGTTGGCAACGTGATGCTCTACCAGCTGAGCTACAGCCGCTTCATGGTCTTAATTTATAACCAGTAAACTTATAACTAGCAAACTAAGATTTTTAACACGTTTAAAATTTGGAGCGGCTGACGAGACTCGAACTCGTGACATTCACGTTGGCAACGTGATGCTCTACCAGCTGAGCTACAGCCGCTTCATTATTTTAAACTTTCCCGTACATACGCCAATATGTATTAATTCTTACTGCACAAATGAAATGGTACCCGAGGCCGGACTTGAACCGGCACACTCTTACAAGCGAGGGATTTTAAATCCCTTGTGTCTACCAATTCCACCACTCGGGCAATGTGGAGGCGGGTCCCGGAGTCGAACCGAGGTACACGGATTTGCAATCCGCTGCATAGCCACTCTGCCAACCCGCCACTTACATTAAAACTATTTTCATTTACTACCCTTAAGGTAGTATTCCCTGTACATTCTCTTAAAGAGAAATTGGAGCGGCTGACGAGACTCGAACTCGTGACATTCACGTTGGCAACGTGATGCTCTACCAGCTGAGCTACAGCCGCTTCATGTGCTGACTCCCTGTCAACTGGAAACGCATTCTACATTGAAAAACTTATGAGTCAACCCTTTAATATCAATTTTATTTTGACTGCTCAAAAAGCGACTAATGTGGTGTTTTTTTAACTAAAAACAAGCTATTTAACACTAATTAATCTTAGTTAACTCTGGCCAAGCCGCTTTGAAATAAATCACCATAGACCAAAAAGTAAGCACAGTGGCAATGGCATAAAAACTAAAAGCGGCAAAAAGTAATATTTCATGCGGAAATTCAAACAAAATTAATGGGATATCATAAGTTGGATACCAAATTAATCCCATAATACCTAACATTTGTGTGGCCGTTTTATATTTACCCATTTGTGAAACAGCGATTATTTCTCTTTTACCTCGTGAAGACATAAACTCACGTAAAGCACTAATAAATATTTCGCGCGCGATCATTAATATCGCTGATATTGATATCCACCACACTTGTAAGTCTTGAATCAAAATTACCAGAGCAGCAACCACCATTAACTTATCAGCAACGGGGTCAATAAAAGCACCAAAGGCAGACGACTGATTAAGTTTTCTTGCTAAGTAGCCATCAAGCGCATCACTCACAGCGGCAAACCAAAAAACAACAAAGGCACCAAAATGATTCCACGACACGGGCAAATAAAACACCACGATAAAAACCGGGATTAAAACAATTCTAAATAAAGTAATTTGGTTGGGGATTGTCCACATAATATGTCTTATATTCTTATCGTTAACTAATTAAAATTGTATCGAAGTAAAAGACATTTTACACAGATTGTGAGTTAATTGTCATGCAAGGCGTCATAAATATTTTCTGCCAATACTTTACTGATACCCGGCACTTTTTCTAGCGCGGTTCTGTCTGCCTTTAATACTTCTTGTAAGCCCCCTAAATATTGTAAAAGCGCTTGTCTTTTTTTAGCCCCTATTCCTGGAATATCTTCTAATGTAGATTTTTTACTAGCTTTTTGTCGTTTTGCTCTGTGGCCCGTGATGGCAAACCGATGCGACTCATCTCGTATATGTTGTACAAGGTGCAGTGCCGGTGACGTAGCAGGTAATGATATTAATTGATGACTACCAGCTAATATTAAGGTTTCTAGCCCAGGTTTTCTTGACTCACCTTTCGCAACCCCGACCAATAACGGAGTTTTTACTTTATCTACGCCGGCAAAAAATTCTTCCGCTTTTGCCAACTGCCCTTTACCACCATCGATAAAAATAATGTCTGGCATTTTTTCTTCACTGGTGACTTTGCTATAGCGTTTGTCTAAAGCAAATGCCATAGCGGCATAGTCATCACCTGGCGTAATGCCATACACGTTGTAACGTCGATAATCACTTTTTAATGGCCCTTCTTGATTAAACACCACATTTGACGCGACGGTTTGTTGTCCCATAGTATGGCTAATATCAAAACATTCAATGCGTGATATGCCATTGGTTAGCTCAAACACTTCATTTAATGCGACAAATCTTGCCTGCATTGATTCTTTATGAGAGTTTCTCGTCATTAAAGCTGTTGCAGCATTAGTGCAAGCTAATTTAAGGTATTGCGCGCGCTCGGTGCGAACATTGTGTGATATTTTTACTTCATGCTCTGCTTGGGCGCTAATGACCTGAACGATGTCTTGCTGGTTATCAATGGCCTCAGGGATAATAATTTCTTTTGGGATAGCCCCTAAGTTAAGTTCATTACCAATATAATGTTGGCTAATAAAAGCCGCCATTATTTCCGCATCGCTGGTATCAACGGGCACAGTTGGAAAATAACTTTTACTGCCTAATATTTTATGTTCTCGAACAAATAATAAGTGGATACAAGCTTGCGACTTATGACGATGAAGCCCGATAACATCCATTTCCGCGGCAGAGCCACTGACAAACTGTTGCTGCTGAACTTTTCTTAAGGTCGCAATTTGATCTCGGTATTTTGCCGCATGTTCAAAATTGAGCGTTTTACTGGCGTTTTCCATATTCTCTACTAGGTGCTCAATCACAATCGAACTTTTGCCTTTGAGAAACAATTTGGCTAACTGCACTTGCTTTTGATAATCCGTTGGCGATATTTTATCTACACAAGGTGCTGAACATCGGCCCAATTGGTGCTGTAAGCATGGCCGACTTCGGGCCCGATAGTAGCTGTCTTCACACTGTCTAAGTGGAAAAATCTTTTGCATTAAGCGCAAACTCTCCCAGACAGCACCTACCGTTGGATATGGACCAAAGTAATCACCTTTAACTTTTTTACCGCCACGGTGTAAACCTAATTTTGGATGTTTGTGGTCAGTGATCAGTAAATAGGGATAGGTTTTATCGTCGCGCAGTAAAATATTATATTTTGGTTGATACTTTTTAATATAATTATTTTCGAGGATCAGCGCTTCGCCTTCCGTATGGGTTACGGTAACGTCAATAGCAGAAATTTGTTTAACCAGTGCGCGAGTTTTATTACTGCCCACATCTTTGCGAAAATAACTCGCTAAACGTTTTTTTAGTTGCTTCGCTTTACCAACATAGATCACCGTTTGGGCTATGTTGTACATGCGATAAACGCCAGCTTGTTCAGAAACGGCCGCTAGGAAGGCTTTATGATCAAATGAGCTTTCATCATTTGATAAAATTTTATCAGACAATGCTATAGCACTTCAGTTTTTAACATACCATGGCGAATAGCCAAATGCGTTAGCTCAACGTCATTACCGACATTAAGCTTATCAAACATACGATAGCGGTAGCTATTAATGGTTTTAGTACTTAGCACTAATTGTTGTGAGATATCAGGTACTTTTTCGCCACGCGTGATCATTAACATGATTTGCAATTCACGTTCAGACAAACTACTAAAAGGATTTTCATCTGGGGATTTGAATTGGCTTAACGCCATTTGCTGGGCAATCTCGGGTGTTATATAACGTTGGCCGCTATGAACAGCACGAATCGCATTGATCATTTCATCAGGACCGGCACCTTTGGTTAAATAGCCTGCCGCGCCAATCTGCATAACTTTTGTCGGAATGGGGTCAGTGCAATAAACGGTTAACACAATAACTTTTACATCAGGCGCATAACGAATAATTTTTTTTGTTGCCTCTAAGCCGCCAATGCCTGGCATGTTCATGTCCATAAGGACAACATTAGGCTCGACTTTACGACAAAATTGTACGGCTTCCTCGCCTGTTTTAGCTTCACCAATCACCTTAAGTCCTTTTACTTCGTCTAGGATTTTTCGTATTCCAGTACGAACCAACTCATGGTCATCAACTAACAAAACATTTATCAACGTAGAATTACCTTATTTATCACTTTATAAAAAGCAGCAGAATTAATAAAAAGAATATAGCGAATTGGTCTCTAACACAATATAAATTCTTGCTTTTTCTCTAATTCATTTCCTTAATCAAGGTCGTTTAAGTCATTATTACAGCTCGTTTTTATTTAGCCAGTTATTTAACAAGTGAATTTGGCCATTTTTATATGCCGCATAAGTCAAACGCACTGCATTACTTAAAATGATACTGTCATTCCATTTTGTTTGCTCGGCAATTAGTTCGTAACATTTTTGTGCTTCTGGTGTCAGATAACCGCGCATTTCTTTTTTACCGCGATCTTTTTGCCGTTCACGATAACGTTTTTGTTTTTCCGCATTAGTTAATGCTTTCTTTTTTATATTCATCAATACCTTACCTATTAAAAGTTTAAAACCTTAGTAGTTATGTATAACCAATTCTTACAAAATATTGTGAATTTGTTAAGTCATATATAAATTTATTTAACTGTTCGGAGTTGTTTAGCGTACAAGTGTTAGCTAAAGTATGGTCTTTGAAATTATTAATAAACGTAAGTGATGACATGGAACAACAAAATTCGTTCTCAAAAGAAGACCTAGTAAAAGCAGGTACTGGTGAAATGTTTGGCCCTGGCAACAGCCAGTTACCATCTGACAATATGTTAATGATGGATAGAATTGTTAGCATTAATGATGATGGCGGCGAACATGGCAAAGGCGAAATTATCGCTGAATTAGACATAAATCCAGATCTTTGGTTTTTTGATTGTCATTTTAAAGGTGACCCTGTTATGCCGGGTTGTCTTGGCTTAGATGCAATGTGGCAATTAACAGGTTTTTTCTTAGCATGGTCAGGTGGTCCAGGTCATGGTAGAGCTTTGGGTGTAGGTGAAGTTAAATTTACTGGCCAAATTTTGCCAACAGCGAAAAAAGTCACTTATAAGATTACCTTAAAACGCGTTATTAAGCGTAAATTATTTATGGGTATTGCTGACGGTACGGTTTCTGTTGATGGTCGTGTTATCTACACAGCGAAAGATTTAAAAGTGGGCTTGTTTACCGATACTACTAAGTTTTAATCACTATTTAACTAAGTGTTATCAGTAACATCGTCCTGAACATAAAAAGCCAGCAATTACGCTGGCTTTTGTTTATCTTTTTTCACAAAACGTTAATTTTATAAATTAACTATTTGCGATACGCGCATCAACCACGGCAATAGCTTGATCAATTCTAGCCAAAACTTTTTGCTGATCTAACAATGCTAAGGTAATGTCTAATGAGGGTGAATTGCCACCACCTGTGGCAGCAACACGTAAAGGCATGCCCACTTTACCCATGCCTACTTCAAGCTCTGTTGCTGTGTCGTTAATCGCAGCATGAATGGGTGCAGCTGACCAATCAGTCAAAGCCGCTAATTTCTCTTTTACTAACAACAGAGGTGCTTTTACTACCGGGCGTAAATGTTTTTTCACCGCACCCGCATCAAGTTCAGTAAAATCTTCATAAAAGTATCGGCTAATTTGTGCCATTTCTTTTAATGTTTTTACTCGGTCCGCTTGTATTTTTACAATTTCTTCAAGGGCTGGGCCATTTTCAACATTGATACCCTGCTCTTTCATATGCCACGCAAGATGAGAGGCAACATAAACCGGATCGAGTGTTTTCATGTAATGCTGATTAACCCAGATAAGTTTGTCAGTATTAAAGCCTGAAGCTGCTCGGTTACAGTCCTTAAGATCAAATAACTCAATCATTTCTTCACGAGAAAAAATTTCTTTATCACCATGTGACCAGCCTAAACGCACTAAATAATTCAATAGTGCTTCTGGCAAGAAACCGTCATCACGATATTGCATTACACTTACAGCGCCATGACGTTTTGACAAACGTTTACCGTCATCACCTAATATCATCGGGATATGGGCATATTCAGGTACGGTTGCACCTAATGCTTTTAAGATATTAATTTGTTTTGGCGTATTGCTGATGTGGTCATCACCGCGAACTACATGTGATACTTTCATATCCCAGTCATCAACAACAACTGTTAAGTTATAAGTGGGTGTACCATCTGAGCGAGCAATGATTAAATCATCCAGTTGCTCATTACTAATAGTAATATCGCCTTTAACCATATCTTTAATAACAACATCGCCGCCTAATGGATTTTTAAAACGAATCGCATAAGGCTTATCTGTTGGATAATCGGTGCGTTCACGCCATAAACCATTGTATTTCTCAATTTCACCTTTCTCTTTCGCTTCTGCACGCATAGCATCAACTTCTTCAGCAGTGCTGTAACAACGATAAGCGTTACCAGAAGTGAGTAGTTGCTCAATCACTTCTTTGTAGCGATCAAAGCGTTGAGTTTGAAAATAAGGCCCATGAGTCCATGGTAGGTTTAACCAATTCATGCCGTCCATAATGGCGTCAACGGATGCCTGTGTTGAACGCTCTAAATCCGTGTCTTCTATTCTAAGAATAAAGTCACCACCATTTTTTTGCGCATAGAGCCAACTATATAAAGCAGTACGAGCACCACCAACATGTAAATATCCCGTAGGGCTAGGGGCGAATCGAGTTGTTAAAGTCATAAAAGTCTCAATGAAATATTTATTTGCGTAAGTCAGCAAATAAAACAAAGGTTATTAAAAAAGTTGCGCCATTTTATCAGGCAAGTGCATGAAATACACCTTTTAGCGCGTTAAATTTCCTGACGACCTGAGACAACAAATAAAAATAAAGTTCACAAAACCATCAGTCTGTCCAAATTTAAAGCATTCAAGCTCAATAGTGAAAATAAATATAAATAATTACTGAGTTTTGGTTGACAGCTTTTATGATCTCCCTATAATACGCCCCCACAGAGAAGGACGATTAGCTCAGTTGGGAGAGCACCGCCCTTACAAGGCGGGGGTCACTGGTTCAAGCCCAGTATCGTCCACCACTTCATTAGAAGTGAGGTAGACAATTTAGCGTTGGGAAAGAAATAAGGTCAACACCTTCTACTCTTTATCACCCGCGCCGAATCACTGGTTCAGATCAGTATCGTCCACCATCTTCTCTGTTAGTACTGTATAAATATTATATTTAAATAGTATGTGTAAATTTATATCGGACGATTAGCTCAGTTGGGAGAGCACCGCCCTTACAAGGCGGGGGTCACTGGTTCAAGCCCAGTATCGTCCACCACTTCTTTTACCATAAAGAAGCAAAACTAAAATGGACGATTAGCTCAGTTGGGAGAGCACCGCCCTTACAAGGCGGGGGTCACTGGTTCAAGCCCAGTATCGTCCACCACTTCTTTTGCCATAAAGAAGTAAAACTTAAATGGACGATTAGCTCAGTTGGGAGAGCACCGCCCTTACAAGGCGGGGGTCACTGGTTCAAGCCCAGTATCGTCCACCATCTTTATTTCCAGTTAAAATTTCCATACCATTAATATTCCTCTTAAAGTAAAACTAAAAGCACCTTCACATCTTTATTATCCGCGCCAAATCACTAGTTCAAGCACAGTATCGTCCACCATCTTTATTGCTTATTTAATTTCCTTATTATTAATATAAATAAGAAATTAAAGTCATATCTGCTCTTTTAAATTATCACCTTCATCGTTAGCCAGATGGCTCAAGAAAGACTTTAGGCTGATATTCAGCTATCGACACAAAGTGATTGATCGATCAAAAACATGTGTATTTTCTAGCTTTAGTGCTAATGCATACTATTAATTTCTTTTACAAATTCGCCAGAGTTTTCTAAAAATCAATCTAGATGAAAAAACTAAGTTTGCTCTCTGCTGGCTAATATCGCTTTTACGCCATCTAGATAAGCGTCATATTTTTTCCAGTTACCCACTGAACTATTATTAATTGGACTACGAACTTGCATTGCACTGGCTGTAGCGACAGGCGCAGAATTTTGCTCAATATCAACACATTGCTCTTGCCAAGAAAGATTACAAAATTCAATCAGCTGCTTGGCTTCATTTACTGGGTCATTAACCAACTTCTCATAATTAATAAAATAAAAATTTTCTGGAAAAAGTGCTAACCATAAAGCCGCTAACTGTTTAAATAGTAAATAAAATTCTGTGGTGCTTTCTAAATCATATGAATAACTATAATAGGATTGATTAACCGCAAAAAGCTGTCGAAAATTACTAACAATGGTATCCAGTGGATTTCTATCTAAGCAGACAATTTTAGCTTTTGGTAATGCTTTTAAAATAAAGCCAACATAAAGTACATTTAATGGCATTTTATCAACAAATTTTGCTGTTTTACCGGTTATTGCCCGTGTACTTTCAATATAATCTTCGCCTAACTTGGCAAAATTTATATTTTCTGTCGCTGCTATTGTTTCTGCATCAATCACACGCTTACTGGTGGTTTTAGCCATTTTTTTAAGTAGCAAACCAAAGTGCTGCAATTCACCTGCACTTGTTACTTCGCTGTGCTGTGAAATAATTCGTTCAACCAGCGTTGTGCCTGATCTTGGCATACCAACGACAAATATTGGCTCATCAGTGTCGAAACCTTGAACCTTTGAACTATCAACATTTTTAAAGTGACTTTCAAGACGGCTAAACAGCGCTTTATCTTCATCAAAATGGTAGTTAAATTGTTTGAGTTTACATTTTTTTGCCGTATCTAAGTAGAAAAATGCTTTATCAAAATCTTTCAATGCTTCATATTCTCGGGCAAGAGCATGGCCTATATATAAGCTGTCGTCTGCATGTTGCGTTTGTGAAAACAATTGTTCAAGTAGAGGTATATGGTTTGATGTTGCCGATATGCCGCCTAAACCCGTTAACGCGGCATGAGCTTTGTAATGATTTGGAGCCATTGCGATAGTTTTTTCATAGGCTTTTTTAGCGCCGTCAAAATCACCAACAAACTTGAGTGCTGCGCCTAAATTAAAGAAATAATTAGGATTTTTATCGTTAATGGCTACGGCTTGTTGAAAAAAAATCACCGCTTTTTCGTGTAAGCCAATTTTACTATAGGCCACACCAAGCGTATCTAGCGTTAATGATGATTTTGAGGCAAGTTGAGCCGTAAGTTCAGCAAAGTACACCGCCTGCACATGATTATTTTCCAGTGCATAGTGCTTGGCCAGTTGTGATAAGTATTCGGCATTGTTAGGAGCAAGCTTGTTGGCCTGTTCAATTAGCTCAATAGCTTTAAGAAAATTATGATGCGCACTAGCAATCATGGCTAGCAAAAAATAAGCATCCGAAAAATATTTATCTTGTTGTAAAATAGCGATTAGTTTTTGATGGGCTTGTTGATACAAACCTTGATTTAAAGCTTGTTGCGCCTGCTGATGCAATATTTTTGTTGTGTTAGACATACTTCAACTACTCAAATTTAGTTATTTTAAATCACACTTGTTGATATACTTTGCCAGCTTTTATCACAAAAAAATATCTACAAGGGTATTAATTCTTTCTATTGGATTATCATTAACCACAATAATATCCACAAAATTTCCCGTTTTTATTTATGCCACTTTTTTTACCCATTTAATCATCGCGCACTGTTAATAAATCACTGCTTGCATCGCTTGTAATGGTGTCATAACAAACTGTGTTATACAGTTTAAAGCTTCGGCGTTGGCGTTATGGGGATAAATCGCTGAAAAAAATGCTAAAAAGGCACAGTATCATTTAAACGTTTAACTGATACTGTGCCTTTGTTTTTTTATACTTTTGATTTAAGTAAAAATTATACTTAAATCATTACAAATCGAATAAATATTCGAAACGTACTCCTACTTTGCGTGGAGTGATTAAGTAATGTCCATAGTTACGCTGAAGACTCGCATCGTTCGAGTTCATCACAGGAAACTTTGCTAAGCCAATATCACCTTGATCACGACGTACCGAGCTATAGGCATATTTATCAAACATATTATCCACGTATAAGGTTACCGACCAAGAACCTTCTGTTAATTTTGCTGACACATTACTTATCGCATAGCCGGCTAAAGCCTCACCATCTGCGCGTAAACCGACCTTAGAGTAAACATCACTTTGATAAGTTAAGCCGTAATTGATATCTAAACCTGTGCGACCAAAAATCTCGGTAGAATAGCTTGCGCCTAATGAAAACTGCTGTTCAGGTGAGCCGGGTAAACGATCACCATTTTTACCATCATAAAAACTTTGCTCTACACCTGCATCAAGCTGATCTTCACTTAAGACTTGAAATAGAAAAGGGGCGTCACTGGTTAATTCTGCATTGGTATAAGCGTAAGTAGCATAGGCGGTAATATTATCACTCAGCATGGCGCGAGTTGATATTTCAACCCCTTTTGATTCTGCTGCTGCGGCATTGCTGGTAATAGGTTGCTGACCATAAAAAGTAGCACCCGCGACTTGAGCATTGTCCCACTCAACCATAAATACCGCGGCATTAAAATGTAATTGGTTACTCCACCAAGTACTCTTAAAACCTAATTCATAGTTAGTTGTAGTATCTGCTTCGTAAAGAGCTTCATCGGGTAAGGCACAAACATTTTGAAAGCCCGATTCTTCGACGTCATCAGGGCAGGCAGCAACACCATTAGAGCCACCAATTCTGAAGCCTTCACTTAACGTGGCATAAGCCATCACATCATCACTAAATTGATAACTGGCATTAACTTTCAATAAGTTGCCATCACCATCAGCAGGCGGAGTGCTTTCAAGATCTAAATTGATTTCACTTGCTGCATAATTATCAAATAAGGTGTTATACAAAGGTAAGTCTACTGCTGAAGACGAGTTAACTTCATAGTCATAAAAACGAGCACCAATCATCAGCGTTAATTGATCGGTTACGCTATAAGTTAACTCACCAAACAAAGCTGATTCAGTGATGTCAGTATTACCCACCGAAATATACTCTAATGAATCAGGACGTAATTGATTGCCACCCCAGTTATCAACAGCATATTGATCGAAGCCAGGCGCATATTCACGGCTATCACCAAAACTTTCGAATTGGTTGTAATAAGCACCTACAATCCAAGAAAGTGCTGAATCTCCTGTCGATACTAAACGAATTTCTTGGGTAAAGTTTTCAGCTTCATCCACTTCTCGAGTAAAAGTGGAAAAACCTGGAAATTCTTCATAGCTGTAATCTAAACGGATAAGTAAGTCGGTTTGATCACGTTGCCCCAGTGCTTCAAATTCTGAATAACCGGTAGCAGAAGTCAGTTCAGCAAAACCTAAATCAAGGGTGATTTCTAAACTCAGTAAAGTGTCTTCTTTTTCTCTTGGTTCTTGATAGCGATAACCTGAGTCATATTCTCCTATAACTGTCGTTAAAGGATTTGTCTCGCTTAAGCTACTGTTATGAACAATAGAGCGACCGCCAATGTCTTGTTTTTGATAAAAATACGACAAAGTTGCATCAAAAACTTCATTCGGCTGCCAGCGGATCATCGCTTTAGCTGTACTGGTTTTTTCATCGTTAGCATCTTTCACCTGTTTTAGGTTAGCGTTAACTGCATCAGCATCTGACCAATCTGGATCAGGTAATGAAACACCTCCCTCGCGCACCACATAATTGTAATCAATATAGCCAGGTTCATTTAAATAATTAAAGGCAAAACGCACGGCTAATTCATCTTGAATTAATGGCGTGTTAAAAACAAAACCTGCTTCACCACCGGTATCATCACTTTCAGATAAAGTGAAAATGTCACCATAGAGCGAACCCGAGGTTACATCAAGCACAGGTTTATTCGGTAAATAGCGAATAGCGCCACCTAAAGTGCCTGCACCATATAAGGTCCCTTGTGGACCAATTAATATTTCAACTCGTTCAACATCAATGAGTTTCATGTCAACGACTAGGGGAATTTCACCAATGTAAGTGGCCACAGTGCCACCATCAGAGCCAGGGCCTGATGAGTTAGTATTTAAACCGCGGACAACAATCGGAGAGCCCGTACGACCCCCTTGATCAGCAACACTTAAACCTGGTACCCAACGAGCAACATCTGATAATTGTGTAATGTTTTGATCTTTCATCACATCACTATCAAGTGCGGTGATATTTAAAGGAGCCTCTTGCACAGTCGATGCACGACGTGAGGCCGTAACTTGAATGCGTTCAATGCCTTCAACAGCAAGTTTTCCGGCAACTGCTTCAGCGTAACTATAGGTGGTTACAGATAATGCGGAACTGAGTGCTAAACATAAAACAGATTTTTTAAAGGTTTGCGAATTTTTTACATACATGGGTGGGTTCTCTTCCTCAGAGTTATTTATATAGCTTGTTACTATTTTTATATTGAATTTTTTATATTGAATTTTTTATATTAAGTGTTTTTATGATTGGTTTTTATTCGTTCAAATCTCGTTATTCATAAGTTATAAAGCGTTACAATTAATGCTTTGACAAAAATTAACCACCAAACTTATCAAATGAAAATATCGTTTAAAATGAAAAAACCTAATATTTTAATGTCTTACAGAATTTAGGCATCAAAAAAGCGGACAACAGCCCGCTTGTTTACATTAATAAATGCAATAATACTTTAATTTAACCATTAATGCATTTATTGCCGCTGTGGTTAATGCTGGCGAAATAATGGTTACTAATGAGGTTTTATCCTATTATCTAGGCATTGATAATTGACGAGACTCTAGTTATTAACTTTACTTGCCGTTCTCGCTAATACGACAACGACATCACAAAACAACTAAGATATAATCAGTTTTTTCGTTAACTACAAGAATAGACTTTACATGCCTTCAAACTTTCCACTTATTGATGTTTCTATACAACCTATTGAACTTTGCAAATTATTAAAAATAGCGAATATGGTCAGTGGTGGCGGTGAAGCTAAAATAGTGATCAGTGAGGGATATGTGCTATTGAATAACGAAGTAGAATTTCAAAAGCGCAAAAAAGTTTATCACGCTGATATTATAGAATTTAACAGTGAAATTATTCAGGTTAATGTGGTTAAACTAGGTAAAGACGAATTACCCCTAACAACAAAAAAACAAGCAGAGGCGACCTTAACTAAACAGAACGCGTTTAAAAAAGCTAAAAAGAAAAAATCCAGTAATAATGACAAAGCACAAAGTGTTCAAGTCACTGACAAGCCTCGCTCAAAGCGTAAACCAATTTCTTTTTAATTTCGCTTAGTATGCGATTGTCGCAAGTAAGCGTGTAAACTGAACCTAGTCTGTTAAATTGACTACATAAAGTTGACTACATAAATTCCATCCTACAGGTAATATTGTGCCTATAAACGGCTTTACTCATTCAAGTACTTAGCGCAAAACGCTATAACTTAATTTTATATCTGTTGGTCGCCAAAAATTTAGCAAGCCGAACTGTATTAAACAACTGAATGCATTGATTACCTTTAAACAAGCTAAATTTTTTTGATAACCTGAGTTAAATTACTCAAAAAAAAGCAATAATACCTAAGTATTATTGCTTTTATAATAAATTGGCTATGTGCCAATTTATTAGTCAGTTATTAGTCAGTTATTAGTCAGTTATTAGAATCTTACGTTAACACCGGCAAATGCTCTACGACCAACTAAGTCATAAATAGCGTTTGCTGTATAGCCTGGCGCTAATTTGTCTGTTAGGTTTCGAATACCGGCACTTACTGATACGTTATCATTTACTAGGTAATTAAATGATACGTCATGTGTCGTTATAGAGCCAATGTACGCAGGAGATGTATCTTCTGCTGTATCGCCAGTAGGAGAAATATCTAACGTAAAACTACGCTCGATAAAACGAGTTGACCAGCTTACAACTAAATCATCAATTTCATAATCTAAACCAAAGCGCAGTTGAAGTCCTGGATCACCTACTTCACCATCTTCAACGTTTATTTCGTCTGGGCGGTCTTGGAATTCAAATTGTTCCAACTCTAGTAACTTACTCACCATTAGGGTGGTTTTTAACTCACCAGGAAGCTCAAAAGCGCCTAGATCTGTAGTGTATCTAAATACAGCTTCAACACCTTTAGTGTTTAACGCCGCAGCATTTAAATAACCAGAACGAACAAGTTCAATGTCATTTGTTGTTGGGTTACGATCAATTTGACTACAGAAACCAGCATCTGGGCTGCCGGTCGCATCTACACAGTTATCAGCAACATTTTGTGCTGCAACGAATGTAATGGCATCAGTGATTTCAATATCATAATAATCAACTGTAACAGAGAAGTCCTCAACAAACGAAGGAGTCCAAACAAAACCAGCAGTCATAGACTCTGAGTCTTCCGATTGTAAATCAGGGTTACCGCCTGAAAGTAGATCTACCGATACATTATCGTTTGCTTGGAAATCAGCAGGAACACCTAAAGCAGCACAGTTTCCTGCGCGATCTGGATCATCTGAAATATTATCAGCATCACATGGATCGCTTACACGCGCAAAACCAGGAGAAACTGGATCAAATGCTTCTGCGATATTTGGAGCACGTACCGCTTCACCAATTGTACCGCGAATACGTAAATCTTCGAATGGTGCATACATTAAACCAACTTTCCATGCTTCTGCTTTACCAGCATGAGAATAGTCAGCGGTACGAAACGCTGCATCTACAGTGAGTTCATGTGCGAATTTCATACCAGCAAGTAGAGGTAAACTTACTTCAACAAAAAATTCACTTACATCGTATTCACCGTATGAGTCTGGTGAAGCAGCACTCGTTAAAAAACCGCGCTGAGTGAATTCATCAGTAACTGACTCTGAAGATTCTTCTCGGTATTCAAAGCCCGCAGCAAAACCGATACCACCACCTTGTAATTTTATAAATTCTGCTGAATCAAACGAGATTACACCACCAACAAATTCTTGTTTGATAATATCCGATCTCGTTACATCTGCAGATACATAGTCACGAGCTTCTTGTGAAGCACTTTGACCAAATGGGTTGTAAGCAACACAATTATTACCATTTACAGAGGCTGGATCTTGGTAATCATCACCTTGAGCACTAGCTACTTGGCTACGACAAGCTGCTAGGCCAGTATCAGGATCGATTACTGAGTCAACAGCTGCAACAAAGTTATCCGGTATTAAGTCATTAAGTATTTTACGTACGTTAGTTGTTTCACCGTTAACGTAATATAATTCCCAATCCATGGCAGTGTTACTAACTGAAAACTGCCCTTCAAAACCTGCTGTATATCTAAATAAGTCACGGCGGTTAGCTGCAGAGCGGTTACCAAGCTCATCAAAAAACTTCGCCATACCTACATTAGTTTGACCCGCGTCTAATAATGTTTGACGCAAACCCGCATCTAGAAAGGCATTCTCTTCTACATCAATAGCAATGCTACCAAATCTAAATGAAGGCTGAAATTGTTGTACTACATCAGAACGAACGTATTTAAAATCACTGTTAAAAGAAATATTATCGGTAAGATCAAATCTTAATGTTGAACCTACGTTAATCTTCTTAACACCTGGTGAATAGTTTTCGTAATCTTCACCATTGAAACAGTACTGACAACCATCAGGAAAGTTACCAAATGCAAAGCTGTTACTAAATTCACGATCTGTTTGAACTATAGGGGAACCTGCATTGTCGAAAACAAAACGTCCCGCAGCACCGCCAAAAGGGTTAATAACACCATTTGCATGGATCATTTCTGATGATACGTTACGTCTTCTAAGTTTATCAGGAATACCGTCATCTTCGCCGCCGTCATCTGGGTTTATTACTGTACCCCAACCTTCAAATTGGCGAATATCTGCAGACATCACCTCACCAACACGCTCAATACCAGTAAAGAATGTTAAGTTACCTTTACCATCAGCAAAGTCTGTACCCGCTAAAATATTGAAAGTGTGATTTCTGTCATTCACACCTTCAGTAGATTTTGTTCCGGTTAAGTTTGCCGAAAAACCTTCAAAATCTTTTTTCAATATAACGTTAATTACACCCGAAACAGCATCTGAGCCGTAAATAGCAGAAGCGCCACCCGTGATAATTTCAACTCGTTGAATAAGCGCCGCAGGAATTGTTGATAAATCAACCGTCGATTCTCCAGGAGTACCAGCTACATGACGTTTACCATCGATTAAAACTAATGTTCTAGCTGACCCCAGACGACGTAAATCTGCAGAGCTTGTTCCTGCAGCTGCATTACTATTATTGTTACCGATTAAAGTGTCTGTTGAACCAATAGCTGGCAATTCACTTAAAATACTACCTAAGTCTGGTGAACCAAACTTAGCGATATCTTTAGCGTCAAGTACGATAATTGGCGTTGGTTGGGAAAGCTCTGAACGAGCAATACGTGAACCTGTAACCGCAATACGCTCTACTTCACTCACTGCTTGCTCTTGCTCTTCAAAAGCTACAGCAGGCATGGTAATTATGCTACCAAAAATAGCTAGTGAAATAGCTTTTTTTATTTTTGTAAATTCTCTCATAGTTCTCTCTTAGGTTTAAAAAACTAACCTTCAAATTTATTAGTGTATTTAGATGAAGGACTAAAAAATATTAATATAAATCAGCATGAAACTGATGATTTATATTGAACTCGCTAGCGATACTAACATCAGAATTAACACTTTTAAAACCTTTAATTACAATTTAATGACAAAAAAATTACAAATTATGACCTCACCTATTTACAACAAACTAACACTGGTACTCTAAGTCACATTTGATAAAAAAATATCAATTAATGAGTTACTCAGCATATAAAAATCAAGCAGTTAAGTAATTGAAAATTATTTAACTGCTTGATTTATTAGGAATTATTCTGCTCATTATATTCCATGGTAGGATTACTGATTAAATCGCTTAAATTAATTCCATGAGTCACCCATGCCAAAAGTACGACCTTTTACCTTGTTAACCTTGTTTTTTGCTCTACCTACTGTGATTTTTCAAGTAATAGCCAAAGCCAGTGAGCACAGCCAACTACCCCAAGCCGTTAGTAATAATGCCGTTGCGCAAGTGAAAATTAATAATAAAGACTACATTATTTCGTTTTCCGGACTAGCAAACGGCAAAGGCTACCAAGATGTTCATAATCGCAGCTTTGTTTATAATGTGACTAAAAATCAATGGCGTGAGAAATCTGCTGTACCAATACAAGAAACAGTCAATGGCTTGATTGGTCGCTTAGCAAGTGTTGCTACGGCCATTAATGAGGTAGCTTATGTTTTTGGTGGTTATACCCTTGCTAAAAATCATAGTGAAGTGTCGGTGCCTGACGTTTATGCTTATCATGTTTTAGAAGATCACTATCAAGCATTAACCCCTATGCCCGTACCCGTTGATGACAGTATTGCGCTGCCTTATCAAAGCCGTTATATCTACTTAATCAGTGGTTGGCATAATGACGGTAACGTTAATTTAGTGCAATTGTATGATACAAAAACCAACCAATGGCAGCAGGCATCACCCTTTCCAGGTAAAGCGGTATTTGGCCAAGCCGGTGGTATTATTGATAATAAAATACTGGTTTGCGATGGTGTTGGCATTGATGTTCACTTTAATAAACGTCGAAGCTATGCAGCACAAAGCGCCTGCTATCGCGGGGAAATAAACCCGCAAAGTCCAAGTGAAATTTCGTGGTTTAAAGTCAAACACCCAACGGGGCAGTCACGATACCGTATGGCGGCAAAAGGCACGATAAATATCACATCGAACACAAAAGAAATTGTTTTTATTGGTGGTAGTAATAATCCTTATAATTACAACGGCATAGGTTATAACGGCGAACCATCAAAGCCAAGCAATGAAGTCTGGCGCTATAATCTCGACACAGATAAATGGCAAGTTACCTATAGCAAAACCGCCACTATGGACCATCGTGGCCTGTTAGAACTCAACGGAAAATTACTGACCATTGGCGGTATGGGCGAAAACCAACAAGTACTTAAGAGTATTAACTACTATTAATCTTCATTTATAGGCAAATTTTATCTATTGGCGCGATTTAAACCTTTTGTGGCTGAAACTGCCCTGCTAGAATAAGCGTCATATTTTATACTTGTTTATTAATGGAATTTTTTCTCAATGCGTACAAGCCAATATTTACTTTCAACTTTGAAAGAAACCCCTGCTAGTGCTGAAGTTATCAGTCATCAATTAATGTTACGTGCTGGTTTAGTGCGTAATGTCGCATCAGGTTTATATACTTGGTTGCCGACAGGCTTAAAGGTACTTCGTAAAGTTGAAAACATTGTGCGTGAAGAAATGGAACGAGCTGGCGCATTAGAAGTACTAATGCCTATGGTTCAGCCGGCTGACTTATGGGAAGAGTCGGGACGCTGGGAAGATTACGGCCCAGAATTATTACGTTTAAATGACCGCCATAATCGTGCTTTTGTTTTAGGCCCAACGCATGAAGAAGTGATCACTAAGCTGGTTAGTAACGAAATTAGTAGTTATAAACAACTGCCATTAAACTTGTTTCAAATTCAAACAAAATTCCGTGATGAAATTCGTCCTCGTTTTGGCGTAATGCGTGGCCGTGAATTTTTAATGAAAGATGCTTACTCTTTTCATTTAGGCGAAGAGTGTTTGAAGAAAACATATCAGGCGATGTTTGATGCCTATTGTCGTATTTTCGACCGTTTAGGCCTAGATTACCGCCCAGTTATTGCTGATACTGGCTCTATTGGTGGTGAAGCGTCGCATGAATTTCACGTTTTAGCCGACTCAGGCGAAGATGACATCGCCTTTAGTGATGTTAGCGATTTCGCTGCTAATGTTGAAAAAGCAGAAGCGCTAGCGCCAACGGGTGAACGACCTGCAGCAACACAAAGTTTAGCAAAGGTTTCAACCCCTGACGTGCGTACAATAGAAGATCTTGCCAAGTGCTTATCTGTTGATGCCAGCCATACGGTTAAAACATTATTGATTGCTGGTGTAGCGACAAAAGAAAATAAAGCCCCTATTGTTGCTTTAGTCTTGCGCGGCGATCATCAGTTAAATGAAGTTAAAGCTGAAAATTTAGCACAAATCGCCTCGCCATTAACTTTTGCTACTGACGAACAAATTTTAGCCTCCGCTGGTTGCAATGCGGGCTCAATTGGTCCGGTTGGTTTAAGTATTGAGGTTATTGTTGACCGAAGTGCAGCGCATTTAGCTGACTTTGTTTGTGGCGCAAATACAAATGACATGCATTTAACCGGCGTAAACTGGGAGCGTGACGCACAGAACTACAGCGTTGCCGACTTACGTAGTGTAGTAGCGGGTGACCCTAGCCCTTGTGGTCAAGGTAGCATTGTTATTAAACGTGGTATTGAAGTAGGTCATATTTTCCAACTGGGTGAAAAGTACGCTCAAACAATGAACTGTGGCGTATTAACGGAAAATGGTAAAAACCAAATTTTGACTATGGGCTGTTACGGTATTGGCGTTTCACGCATTGTTGCCGCTGCCATTGAACAAAACCACGATAAATATGGTATTAAATGGCCGGCAGCGATTGCACCTTATCAAGTTGCCATTGTACCAATGAACATGGCAAAATCAGCTCGTGTTAAAGAAACTGCTGAAGCCTTATACCAACAATTACAAACCGCTGGTATAGAAGTTATATTTGATGATCGCAAAGAGCGCCCTGGCGTTATGTTTGCCGATCATGAATTAATTGGCACACCATTATTGCTTATTATTGGTGAGCGTAATCTCGACAACCAAGAAATTGAAGTAAAAAATCGTATTACTGGTGATAAGTCTCTGTTGGCAATAAGCGATGTTATGTCATTGTTTGCCTAATCACGGCTCTTTGCAAGTTTGGTCCTAAAGGTCAAACCAAGCTAAATATAATAACGGCTTTGCAGTTTGTGCACAGCCGTTTTTTTATCTCATTTTTTATCTCATTATGTTACATACTATGCCACAAACAATGGCAGCTATCCCATCCCAATAAAGCACTCGGTCAACCTATTGGCTAATTCTCCTGAGTAAAACTTATTATACCAAGTTGAATAAATGGTTGAACAATCAATCATAATAACAAGATGATATAGTTATTAGCGATTTATTATAAAAAAGTTGCAAGTAACTGTTTCAAAGTTAAGCAATATTAGCAACAATGGACGTAAGCAAATTAATGAAATACCACTGGCATTAAGTTTGTGAACTTGTTGTGTGCAAGGAAATAAATTAAGGTACGGCGCTCGGTTAACCCATCACGAGCTATTGGGGTAGGACACAGGTTTTTAGTGCCAGACAACACCTAACCACTCACATATATGTGAGCAGTACCTTAAGCTATTTTTAACTAGCAAAAGTGGGTAATAACTGAATGAAATTATTATGAAATACGCTCACACAATGACTCTAGCTTTATGCTTAGCTTAATTTTCTTTTAACGATGACGATAACGTTAATTCACTTTTATCATTTATAAGACTGCCATTATGAAAACTATCACCAAATCTTCAAAATTAAAAAACGTCTACTACGAAATTCGTGGACAAGTTGCCGCAGAAGCCAAACGTTTAGAAGATGAAGGCTATAAAATTTTAAAACTTAATATTGGCAACCCTGCTCCCTTTGGCTTTGAAGCCCCTGATGATATTTTAAAAGATGTTATTCGTAACCTGCCAACAGCCCAGGGTTACTGTGAGTCAAAAGGTATCTACCCTGCACGAGTAGCAATAATGCAGTATTTTCAACAACAAGGCATTTTAGATGTCAGTGTTGACGATATTTATATCGGTAACGGCGTCAGCGAACTCATTGTTATGGCGATGCAAGGCTTGTTAGATAATGGTGATGAAGTGCTCATTCCAGCACCTGATTACCCATTATGGACTGCAGCTGTTGCTCTGTCTGGCGGCAAACCTGTGCATTATCGTTGTGATGAAGAAAACCAGTGGTTTCCAGATCTGGAGGATATCGCCAGCAAAATATCGTCAAAAACCAAAGCTCTTGTTTTGATCAACCCTAATAATCCTACGGGTGCAGTTTATAGCGAAGAAGTGCTTCAGGGTATTATCACACTTGCGCGTGAACATAACTTGATCATATTCAGTGATGAAATATACGATAAGATTCTTTATGACCAAGCACAACATATTCCAACCGCAAGATTAGCAAACGATGTTTTAATCATTACTATGGGTGGTTTGTCTAAAAACTATCGTATCGCTGGCTTTCGTGCCGGTTGGATGGTGATTACTGGCCCTAAAATTCATGCCGAAGATTATTTAAAAGGCTTAGATATTCTCTCTTCAATGCGCTTGTGTGCCAATGTGCCTGCCCAACATGCGATTCAAACCGCACTCGGTGGCTATCAAAGCATTAATGAACTAATTAAAAATGATGGCCGTTTATTAAAACAGCGCAACCTTGCACATAAAATGATCAATGAAATTGATGGTTTGTCATGTAACCCAGCTATGGGCGCTTTATATTTGTTTGTTAAAGTAGACCAAGAAAAATTTAACATCCATGATGATGAAAAAATGGTTTTAGACTTACTCAAGCAAGAGAAAATACTCTTGGTACACGGTCGCGCCTTTAATATTAAGCAAGACAATTACTTTCGCTTAGTGTTTCTACCGCATGTGGACGAATTAAAACCTGCATTGGAAAAACTAGCCAAATTTTTCCGTACTTACCGTCAGTCAACCAGTGAATAAGGTTATATAATGCAAAGTACTTTTCTTGCCTGGATGTTCAGAATGCCACTGATTAAACGTTGGTCATTGATGTTTTGTGTTAAACCAGAAAATGTTGCTGAGCATTCTCACCAAGTGGCTATTGTCGCCCATTTGCTGGCAGTGATTAGAAATCAAAAATTTTCGGGCAACATTAATGCGGATAAAGTGGCTACTGTTGCACTTTATCATGAAGCCAGTGAAACCCGTTTTGGTGATATTGTTAGCCCAACAAAATATGCTAATCCTGAGATTGCTCGAGAGTTTAAAAAAATTGAATATATAGCTGAAAAACAATGTCTTCAGTCTTTACCTGAAGAGTTTCAAGCAATGTTTGCCGATATAATTGTGCAAGATAACGTGGATGAACAATACAAAAAAATTGTCAAAGCGGCTGATATTTTAGTAGCTTATATTAAAGCGCTTGATGAATTAAATCATCAAAACCATGAGTTTGACCATGTAAAAGAACGCTTAGAATTGAAGCTAGACACCATTAAACAGCAAATGCCTGAAGTCGGCTATTTTATGGATGTTTTTCTGCAATCATGCTCAGCAACTGTTGATAAACTGACCGAAGTTCAAGTTAAAAAATAGTTCTAGATCACCCGTGATGCTTGCTAGAGATGCTAATAAGATTATATACCTGCTCGACTTCATTTTGGAAAATTTTATAACATGATGATTAAAAAACATTTAGGTTTTTTCTTTAACCTTATTGCCATCGCATTATTTATTCCGGGTATATTATTGCCAATGTTTTCTCTCAATATGGCCATGACAGCTAATGTGAGTGGTGCAAAAATTACTAATACAATCATTGATAAAAACTTGTCATTGTTGCAAACCATACAAGAACTTTGGCAAGATGATCGCCTGTTAGTGGCGTTATTAATTTTTGCTTTTTCTATTTCAATACCGGTATTGAAATTTATTTTACTTAGTATTGCTTACGCAAATAAAAACTCTAGATTAGAGATTACCGTTTATAAGTTTATTAGCCAAATTGGCAAATGGTCAATGGCTGACGTTTTTGTTGTCGCCATTTTTCTTGCGGTACTATCAACTAATCACGCTGAAACCGCAACACAACAACAATTCGCGGTATTTGGTTTTAAGTTAGATTTTATTGTCAGCAGTGAAACATTGTCCGCATTAGGACCAGGCTTTTATTTCTTTACTGGCTATTGCCTATTATCTTTATTAGGGTCAAGTATTAGTAACAGTAGTATTAACACCAAGGCCAAAACGCTATCACCATCAACATCAGTTAACACTTTGATAGATTAAAACTATTGATAATATAGAGTAAGTTCTTCTATAGTTACTATACTTAAGCACTTAATAAGGGAGTATTTTATGGATCTTTCAAAACACAATATGACAAGTTTGTTCGCTCAATTGGGTCTTAAGAATAGTGATGAGGAAATAGAACGTTTTATTGCGTCTAACCGTGGTATCCCAGTAAATCAGGCACTTGCTGATGCTGATTTTTGGAGCAATGGCCAAGCGCAATTTTTACAAGAAGCTATTGTGCTTGATTCTGACTGGAGTGAAGTTGTTGATAGCTTAGACGCTTTATTAAGAAGCTAAACTTAAGAGACTAAACCATTAAAAAAGGCTTAGGTTCTACTAAGCCGGTACGTTAAAAAATTACCTATTATAATTCTTCGACAGTTTCTTATAATTTATTAACAGATTATTCATAAATATTTCACTACCAAGTTATATTTATCTTACTGGACGTTAGTGCTTTATTTATTAAGCTTAACTAACAATCACCTATATAGGTGATATCCATTAACTGAATTTGATATTGTCCTCTACTTTTTATTTTGAAATACATAACATCAGGTAGTTTATTTAATGGTTATTTGAACTAAGTACTTTATTCATATAAATAATTGATTTAACTAAGTTTCTTATTTAATGATGTCATATAAAAATTGATCTTGATTTAAAGAAAAACCTTCGGAGTCAAGCCAATTAATGGCATCATTTAAATTGTCAAAGACAGCACGCTCATAGCCCTGCTCTGTGTGTGGTATCATTTTTTCTAATTGCATTTCTTTAACTGAACTAGGTCGGTAAACATGGCAATCTTTAATACAACCCTGTGCTTTAAACCATTCACAATGCTCAACCACATGTTGTTCTATTTCTGGTACACCTAATTCCCACTGCTCAAAAATAGAAATTATTGCCCAATCACTACCCATCAAGGGTGCAGCTGCTGCTTTAAACTCTTTTACGTAAGCAATAATTGCTTCTTCATTCCATGAATCTGCAAACCACTGCATAAGTACTTTATCAGTAACCTTTATTTTCCAGCGACCGTGAATTTCTAACATAAAAAGTCCAAATGAAATCAAAGCTATTTACAATATAGCGTTTACGGCGGTCATAAGCTAACTCTGTTTCAAAAGACCACAAAAATCAATCATGTCATAAAGGACATTATAATAACCTAATGGCCAACTACTTAATTGTATCACTGAGTGGTTTTGAAAAAATTTCTTATAAGCAATCGTATCTTAAGTCTGATTTTTTTAGTGCTAACATCAAAGCTGATTAACTGTGCTTACAACCACTCGCTTCAATTTGCAGTACGCTGGTATTAACATCGAATTGTTCTTTTAGCACGCGCTCGATTTGAAAGCGGCATACTTCATCATGCTTTTCTAAAGTACATTGGTGTTTTAGTACGATATGAGCACCCACCACTACTTGGCCGTTGTCACTTTTAACAATTAAATTGTGCACATTGTCTATATGCTCTAAACCTTGCAGGGCCGTTTCAATTTTCTTCAATGCCGGTAAGCGAACGCCATTAAAAAATAAACCTTTAATGCATTTATAAAGTAGTTTAGAGCCGGTATAAAGTACAAATACAGAAATAAGTATGCTCGACAACGAATCGACAATTGTCCAACCCGTAACATGAATGACAATGCTGGTGACGAATGTGACTATGGTAGATAGTAGATCAAAAAAGGTATGTAAAAATACCGCATAAACGTTAACACTATCTTTACGGCCTTTATATAAGACATAAGCTGACGCGCCGTGAAATAGAAAGCCTAACGAGGCAACCGCCGACATAACAAAGGTGTTTATTTCATGTTCATCATGATGCTCGTGGCCAAATAATCGCTCGGCCCCTTGCAGTAAAATCCAACAACTGATCAGTAAATATAAGGTACCGTTGATCAAACCACCTGAAAGCTCTAAACGACGATAACCATCACTAAACGTTCGACCAAATTTTATCGCTAAGGTTGAAGCTATTAAGGCGATAAATAGTGAACTATTATGCACAAACAAGTGCCCTGCATCTGCATATACCGCCAAAGAATTTGCATAGGCGGCGCCAACAAGCTGCAGCAACATAAATACACTGGTAATAGCCAGTGCAATCAGTAAGCGTCGTTGTGATGATTTATGTGTTGTTAGAGTAGTCATGCAAAAAAGTAATGTCTCATTAAAGTAATTAAATAGTATGTACCATGTGCTTTCATCAGTTAGAAAAGCGTCGTTATTGTAGTTTTAATTTAGCTAATTAAATAGTTGCCACCATAACAATAGCAAACGCTACTGGATTTTATCCGCAGGTTTACCGTTAACTACTGCGACCAATAGGCTTGGTCTAAGCTGTCTTCTCGCTCCGGTAAACCACGCGACAAACGCGGAGAATGTTGTACCAATACCTCATAACTGACTCTGTTGGCGTATTTACTCATTTGCGATAACGACGAGTAAGTTAAGGCTAATTGCTCATGCTTACTTGAGTTTGCCACCGTATTTTTATGATAAACATTAGCACTTAAGTCATGTAATATAGCCGCAAGCGCAGCATCTCCAGCACCATTGGTATTTTTTATACTTTCAGGGCCACCCATATAAGGGGCAGAATGGGTATATATTCGCATTGGTTGATGGCAATCTTTCAATAACATGGGACGAGAATATTCATAACGATTAAACTCATCTATCTCGCCCGATAATAATGGGTATTCACTTTCTCGTTTAAAGGTTTCATCAACATAGCCCGCCATATATAAGCCGTGTTTACCAGCGGTGCAAATAACCATATCAACCCAATCCAAGCATTTATTCGCAGCGAGTAGTGGTTCTTCAATACCCGTTATGGCTAATGCTTCTTCTTCGTTCATGGTCAGTATGTTGACATGCTTTTGGACAAAATCACGCCAAAAATCAGGTTCTTCTTCAATTAAAAATTTAGTACCTAAGGTCAGCACCACAGGTACGCCAGCAGCATTTGCACATTTTACCGCTTTAATTGCTGCTTCGGTCATGGTGTCGCCAGCTTGTGTGCGCATCAAATAAGAGCTAATAACCAGTGCTGAAGCTCCGGCAATTAATGACTCGTCAATAGAATCAGGATGTAGACGATTGATTAAGCCGGCATTAATACCAAAAGTGCGCTCACCGTGATCATCAATTAAGGTAAAACAACGACCAATAGGGCCGTCGACAGGCTGAAGATAGTTAAGATCAACACGTGAAGAGGTGTTACTTATAAACCGGTAAGCATAGTCACCAACATGTATGTTTTTGGACATAACACCCAGTAAAACTGAACGGTCATCCGCTAGCACAGAGTAATTATGCATAGTATTGCCAATAGTGCCGCCGGCAAATTCGTAATTGATCAGCGATTCATCTTTCAAACGTTGATAAAGGCGCTGAGTAACTTCGTCTGAGATAACCTGTGACATACCAAGTTTTAAATCAAATTCATTCAAAAATGCTTGATCAACTTTAGCTTCAATATCCACTAAAACCTGATCTATACCAACAATATAGTTTTGAGCCGCTTGAGCGCTAGGATTTACTTGGTTTGTTAATGGGTTTTTATGGTCGACAGGAAAATAATGTCGATGTTGACGGCGTCCGGGAAACTTCATGAAGTAATACACGGTTAATGACAAAAAACGGATTATAGCGCAATGCCATTTGGTTTGACCAGAACCATCACCTAAATTATGGAGAAATGTCTATAATCGCTGGTTTGGATACCATGATCAGTACAAATTAAATTAAAGAACGCAAACTACGACAAAAAAATGTCAATCATTTGCGCTCCAACATAATATAGCTGAGTATTAATACATTCCATATTAATGTGTTACATAATCATCATAAGATGCCATTTCTCGCTGCATTCTTTGTTTTTCCTTAAAAGCCTCTATTTCTTGCCACTTACGCTTAGCCTGTTTACTATTTTTTTTCTTCTGATTATCGAAGTAAGCATCGATATCATTAAGGTTTTCTTCTTGCCATTCTTTAGATTGCATCACAAATACTCCTATTGATTGTTTCCTCTAAACTAATCAATTTATATGACAGTTATTTGAATGAAATATGACAATTTGGTTAACTCTATAGGTTAACTTGGTTGGTTTTATTTGATAGCAACAAAAGCTTAGCAGCTTGCACTTAAGTATGGCCCAGTGCTACTAGTCATTTTATTATCTATTTAGGTCTAAAGCTTTAAAGCAACTTTTAATCAATGCAGTTATGACATGACTAATACTTGTCACCTGTTCACCAAAAAAATTTTGCTAAATTGCCATACTTTTGGTCTAGTATGATATTTCTCTGCACTGTATTGTCAGATAAATTAGTTAGTTTGACACGGTCTAATACAGGGAAGAGACATGAAAACTTACCGCTGGAAAAATCTTGGGTTCAATCGTTTTAACCGCTTCAGTTCTTCAAATAGGTTGTAACAATAATGACGTTAGCGCTGTTGAAGTCCCAGAATCCAGTGTAATAATTGAGACTGGAGCAGTGGCCAAAGTAAGAGTAGGAGTGAAACTGTTATTTTTAATTAAAAATACAAATTAATAATGAAGCCTTCTGTGTGTTGAATACCTATTAAGTTATGCTAAAGAAAGAAAGAAATAAATACCCCCAAGGTACTGGCTTTTAGAAGCGTTTATCAGGCACAACATAAAAATAACTAGCCGTTACTTATTTCGTTATTTGTACTAGTAAAGTGCAATAAAATTTATTTTTATTGCACTGCTAACTTAGCTAAATTATTGAGCCCATATCATTAAAAATTCAACGAGGTTATAAACCCCACCCTAGAGTCAGCATTTACTTTTTCATCATATTTTTTCGTTGATTAACATGATACTGAGCAAACTCTTCCGACAATATTTTTCCGTTACCATCGCTGTCAATATCTTCAAAGCTAGGGGCATTAGCGAGATTGCGCATAGGATAGCCTTGTTTGACACCCGCTTTTTTTCTTGCAGCTCTGGCATCAGAGAATTCCTGTTTTAAGATAACACCATCACCATTTAAATCGAATTTGGTGAAGCTAGCCATATTTCTGCCTTTACTCATACCATCGGCTTTTCTGCGTCCTGGTTCCATGCTGTGACCTTTGCCAGATTTTTTCGTTGCCATACGCTCACTTCTGACTTGGTCAAACTCTTGCTCACTAATGACCCCGTCACCATTACTATCATAGGTAGCAAAAGTAGTAGGGCCATGTACTGGTAAGTCAGCTGAGAGCGAAGATAGCGATATAACACTCAAAAAAGGGACTAAAATTAGGGGCATTACCTTGAATAGTTTTTTCATTATTATTTTCCTATAGATTGCCAATAAACTGATTAAAACTCTAATTTGTTAAAAGTATAATAGACCAATTACACAGGAAAAACTAATCTAAATTAAGCCTTATAGTACATTTAATATCCGTGTAAATAGCCCGGTTTTCGTAAGCTATATTAGCTTAAATTTAAATTTTTCATTGAGCTACTTCAACTCAATAAGTCTTAGAAAACTTAATTAACAGGCATTACAGATAATCATGAAAACAACAATATAGTACCTTGATTATGTCCTAACTTTGAGTATTTAACACTAAGCTACTTAGCACATTTAATTTTTCTTTGTAAGCAGTTACTAACTACAGGTAAATTGCTTTTACTCTCAAAACAGACAAAAAACACGCAATGTAGCCAGCTCGATTAAGACTGTGAATAAAATTATGGTGATAAGCCAGTCCTGAAAATAATACATCTATATATCTTGTTAGGTAGCATTCATCTCGCTTTTGATCACCACACAGTGAAACGCTGCGTAATGAAAAACTTGATAATCATGTCATTGACCCTGATGCGCCTTATGCTGCTTGTGTTGTTTATGATTACTATGGCAAATTAGAAACCTTCCCTGCAAGCTGAACAAGCATGATAGGAGCAGTTGATAAAGGCGATTCTGCGCAATTTAATATGGAAGAAGTTATACATGCTAAGCGCTGGGAATTACTTAATTTCATTATGGCTCTCGCACCGGCTTCAGTGTGGTAATTATTTCACATATCATATATCACCTGCTAAACACCGATACCATGGTTTATTTAGCAACATAACAGATTGATTTTTAATATATTTTTGGCGTTAAAGCGGGAATAAACACAGAATTTTCTTTGCATTGCCCAATGTGGCAACACTTAGTGAGAGTGAATAAAGCTTAAAGACATTACACAAAAAACTCAAGCAACCTTGACCCCATTGATTTCCATTAATTTAAATAAGTGAAAAGATAATTACGAACGATAAATTAGACGCCAAGTGTGCTTCATTAAACGCCGAAATGATGACCAATATTCACGTTTCACAGGCATGGATGCCCGTGAAAGTGCTGTAATGCATAGATTATCTTCAGGATGAACGGTAAAGCGCGTTGCTATGGATGGCAAGGAGCGCAGTGCGTTCAGTGCTAGTACGTCAAGGAAGTATTGGCCATTACGGAGGAAACACGTTTAATGCAGCAGCGCCGAGGGTGTCGAGAGCTAAAGAAGTATGAGCGGCGTTAGCCTCCCTGCTCTTTTCTGGGTCTAGTCGGCACCCCAACGCCAAACAATTAAAAAAAATTCCAAAGCATTAATTAAAACCAAGAACCACCTAGTCCCTAGTTTGCTAACCTACATATGACAAAGTTATTATCGGTGACCTGATAAGTTTGGCTTGATAAGTTATCAGCTAAAACATGAGCAATTTAAGCTTCAATTCCCCAGCCATCCGTATAACCATTAAACTGAGTTACTATTTGTTCAAACTGAGCTTCTTGAGCAATAATTACATCATAAAGAGGGATCACTTTTATTGCACAATCTAAATCCCATGCTTTTGGATCTTCATTAATGTGAACATCACAAATAATATCAGGTGCTATTTCAGCAAGATGAGCTGCCATAGCCTCTGCTTGTTCTTGTGTTTCAAATAAGTGAAAAAAAACAATAGTATGCATTACGGTTAAATCGATACCCGCTTTTTGCATTTCAAACAATACTTTACCGGTTTCATCTTTTGGGAAGTTCATATTACTCTTCAAAGCTATAAAATTAATGCGGCATTATAAACGGCAATGTTTTAAATAAATAGAATAGAAATAAACAAAAGTAAATGAAATCTATTTAATGGTTGTAACGAGATCAGGGAAACCAATGTAACCTAGTTGTAAAATCAACAGTATTTATTGTTTATTTTATATTAGTACTTATCCGCTTGGAGCTCTTTTGTCTGCTTGGCGTCGCGGTGCCGACAACACCCAGAGGGGCGTTACACGCTGCTCATATTAAACTCGGCCTTTGGACTCCCCATGGCGCCCGACTCAGCAAACACTCCAACTCACTTTTCTTTAAACATAAGCGGCGCAATATTCATTCCTGCCGAAAATCGTCCCTTCACACAGCAGTCTGCGCCATCCATAGCTCCGATCAACATAGCACTTATCTAAATTCAGTTTCCGCAGCTGAGATGGGATCAGGAGCTTGTTGCACTAGCGGTATTTTATAAAAAGTACTGTATTGGCTGAAAGATTAAAAAGAAACACCACAGATAAACCAGACACTAAGTCTGCTTTATTAAACGCCGGAATATTGGCACACGGACGTGCCATCAGCGCGGGTACGTAGAGAATATTGGACAGCATGGAGGAAACACGTTTAATGCAGCAGCGCCGAGGGAGTCCATAGCCAAAGAAGCATGAGCGGCGCTAGTCTCCCTTCTCTTTTCTGGGTGTCGTAGGCACTCCGACGCCAAACCGGTAGGTAAACTCCAAACCATAAATTTAAAATCAGTAGCCATCAAATCCCTAGTTTACTAAGCTAAATATGAGACAGTTATTATCGGTGGCCTGATAAGTTCTCGTCACCACCGCGACAATAAAAGTAAACACGCTTATAATATTGTAAAAAATATAGGGAAATAAATTTGTGTTAGTAAAATATTTTGGAAAAGTTTTCAATAAAGAACTTAATACATATTCAGTACGTACTGACTTTTTAAAAAATGGATTATTTAGATTTACCCAGCCTAACCAATTGAATGATAAAGGAAGTGAATTTAAGTTATATCCCTATTTTAACGAAATATCACCTTCTGACAGTGAATATGCAATTTCAAAATTAAAAAAAGACAATTGGAATTCTAATTCAAAAACACCAAATATAGAAGATTTAAAAATCTACTTAGGTATAAATCCAGATATGAGATATGACCCTGCTACGTGGAAAGGTTTAAATGGTCTTCCCTTAGCCGAAATGGATGAAAGTACTTGGATAAAAAATACAGAGCAGTTCAACGAAAAAATTATCAATATAATGAGCGCTAATCTGGGGGTTTTTTCCCTATCAACAGATGATTTGAATGAACATATGTGGGTTATGTATGCCAGTGAAGGAACAGGAGTAGCAGTAGAGTTTGATGAAAATCATCCATTCTTCCTAAAGAATGTTCCACAGACTGTATCATATTTAAAGAATAATAGAGCTACATACACTTACTATAATGGAATACAGTTAATTAATGGCATAAAACGAAAAAACTATAATATTGAAAAGTTATCAAGTACTGAAATGACAGATTTATTTAAAAGATTAGCGTTGTCAAAGAATGAATTATGGTTTCAAGAAAAGGAAAAACGAATAATTATAGATTTAAATAAAGCGAGTAATAGCGATATTGATCATCAGCTCCACAGTAAATATCCAGGAATCTGCTTAAAAGAAATACCTTTTGAGGCATTTAAAAGTATTATATTTGGCTATGCTTCTCCTCCAGAATTTGTTGATAGAGTTATATCTGTAATAAAAAATAATAATTCATTATCTCATATATGTATAAAGCACGTTAAGCACGATCACTTCGGCAATGTGATTTATAATGATAATAAACAAAAAACCCGCTAGAAGCGGGTTTTTATCAAGATTTACAAGCTGTAAGCGAATCGCTTACCAACCTGTTTTCTCTTTAAGTGCTGAGCCAATTTCAGCTAAAGAACGTACAGTTTTAACACCGGCCGCTTCTAGTGCTGCAAATTTCTCATCAGCTGTACCTTTACCACCAGCGATAATCGCGCCAGCGTGACCCATACGCTTACCTTCTGGTGCAGTAACACCAGCAATGTAAGATACTACAGGTTTAGTAACATGAGCTTTGATATATTCCGCAGCTTCTTCTTCAGCAGTTCCGCCAATTTCACCAATCATTACGATTGCTTCAGTTTGTGGATCGTTTTGGAACATTTCCAATACGTCGATGAAGTTAGTGCCTGGGATAGGGTCGCCACCAATACCTACACAAGTAGATTGGCCAAAACCAGCATCAGTTGTTTGTTTAACGGCTTCGTACGTTAATGTACCAGAACGTGAAACAATACCAACTTTACCTGGTAAATGGATGTGACCTGGCATGATACCAATCTTAGTTTCGCCTGGAGTGATAACACCTGGACAGTTAGGACCGATCATACGAACGCCAGATTGATCAAGCTTAGCTTTAACGTCAACCATATCTAAAGTTGGAATACCTTCAGTGATAGTAACGATAAGCTCGATGCCTGCATCAATAGCTTCTAAAATTGCATCTTTACAAAACGGAGCTGGAACGTAGATAACTGTTGCTGTTGCGCCAGTTGCTTCTACTGCTTCACGTACTGTATTGAATACTGGTAGGCCTAAATGCGTTTGACCGCCTTTACCTGGGCTTACGCCACCAACCATTTGTGTACCGTACTCAAGTGCTTGTTCTGAATGGAATGTACCTTGACCACCAGTGAAACCTTGACAGATTACTTTAGTATCTTTGTTAATTAAGACAGACATTATTTGCCCTCCGCAGCTGCTACAACTTTAGTCGCTGCATCAGTTAATGACTCAGCAGCAATGATATCTAAGCCAGAGTTTTTAAGAACTTCACGACCTAGTTCAGCATTAGTACCTTCTAAACGTACTACAACAGGTACTTTAACGCCTACTTCTTTAACCGCGCCAATAATACCTTCAGCGATCATGTCACAACGAACGATGCCACCAAAGATGTTAACTAAAACAGCTTTAACGTTGTCGTCAGAAAGAATGATTTTGAATGCTTCAGAAACACGTTCTTTAGTCGCCCCGCCGCCAACATCTAGGAAGTTAGCTGGCTTGCCGCCGTGTAAGTTAACGATATCCATAGTACCCATTGCTAGGCCTGCACCGTTAACCATACAACCAACGTTACCGTCTAAGGCTACGTAGTTTAATTCAAAGCGTGCTGCATGAGCTTCACGTTCATCTTCTTGAGATGGATCGTGGAACGCGCGCATTTTAGGTTGACGGTATAAAGCATTACCATCGATACCAATTTTACCATCTAAACAGTGAAGATTACCTTCGTCAGTAATAACTAACGGGTTGATTTCTAATAAGGCAAAATCGAAATCTTCAAACATTTTTGCAAGACCTAAAAAGATCTTAACAAATTGCTTCATTTGCGTTGGGTTTAAACCTAACTTGAAGCCTAATTCACGTGCTTGGTACGGTTGAGCGCCAACAAGTGGATCGATTTCAGCTTGATGAATTAACTCAGGAGTCTCTTCAGCAATCTTCTCGATATCAACACCGCCTTCAGTAGAGGCCATGAATACTACTCTACGACTTGCGCGGTCAACAACAGCACCAAGGTATAATTCGTTAGCAATATCTGTACAGCTTTCTACTAAAATTTTAGCTACTGGCTGACCGTTTGCGTCAGTTTGGTAAGTAACTAAGTTCTTACCTAACCAGTTTTGGGCGAAATCTTTGATTTCTTGTTTTGTTTTAACTAGCTTAACACCGCCAGCTTTACCACGGCCACCGGCGTGTACTTGAGTTTTAACAACCCACATTGTGCCGCCGATTTTATCAGCCGCTTCTGCCGCTTCCTGAGGAGTATCGCAAGCGAACCCTTCAGAAACTGGTAAACCATATTCAGCGAATAATTGTTTCGCTTGATATTCATGCAAATTCATGGTGTTTTATCCATTTATCTGTAGATGAAAATGGCAATAATCATTAAATTACTACCATCGAAAAAAGTCGAAAGAGTATAGTACAAAAGCTCTAAAGAACATAGTCCTTAGAGCCTAATACTATAGTCTAGATCGAACAATAGATTTTATTATTACTACTTACTATATGTTTAGCAACAAGCGTGTTGGGTCTTCCAACAGCTCTTTAATTGTTACTAAGAAACCTACTGATTCTTTACCATCGACTAAACGATGGTCATAAGAAAGTGCTAGGTACATCATAGGTAAAATTTCAACTTTTCCGTCAACAGCCATTGGGCGGTCTTGGATTTTGTGCATACCTAAAATTGCCGCTTGTGGCAAGTTAAGTATAGGTGTTGAAATTAATGAACCAAAAACGCCGCCATTAGTGATAGTAAAATTACCACCTTGCATTTCGTCCATGGTTAATTTTCCGTCACGGCCTTTAATTGCTAAGGCGCGAATACCGTTCTCGATGCCCGCCATGCTGAGTTGATCTGCATCACGTAATACCGGTGTAACTAAGCCACGTGGCGTAGATACGGCAATCGATATATCAAAAAAGTTATGATAAACAATATCATCACCATCAATTGAGGCATTAATTGCTGGGTAGCGCTTAAGTGCTTCAGTGACCGCTTTAACGTAGAACGACATAAAACCTAAACGGGTATCATGCGTTTTCTCGAACACGTCTTTATATTGCGTACGAAGATCCATAATTGGCTTCATGTTAACTTCGTTAAACGTGGTTAACATAGCCGTAGAATTTTTCGCTTCGAGTAAACGTGTCGCGATTGTTTTACGCAAACGTGTCATAGGTACACGTTTTTGTGTGCGCTCACCTAATGCGGCAGAAGCTGGTGCAGTTGGCGCTGGCGCCGCTGCTTTAGCTGGTGCTGCTTTTGGCGCACTTTTAGCTGCAAGGGCAGCTGATTCTACGTCTTCTTTAGAAATACGACCGCCTTTACCTGTGCCAGTAACATTACTAGCCGTTAGACCTTTCTCGGTCATTAAACGACGTACTGATGGGCTAGCGAGTTCGTCAGAACCAATAGCTTCTTCAGCTGAAGCAACTGGCGCTGAACTTGCTGTTGCACCGGCATTAAGCTCACCAAGTTTTTGACTGCCTAAGACGGTATCACCTTCAACATGGATTATTTTACCAATAACACCATTTTCTTGTGCAACAACTTCTAAAACGACTTTATCAGTTTCAATATCAACTAAATTTTGGTCAACAGTAACTGTATCGCCTTCAGCAACATGCCAAGAAGCTACAGTTGCATCAGCAACTGATTCTGGCAATACCGGCACAACGATATCAATCACTTTAACTGCACTGTCTGATGCTTTAGGAGCACTTGCGGTGGCTGTGGCTTCTTCGCTCTTACTTTCAGATGCTTTACCTTCAGACAAAATAGCAATAACTTGCTCGCCTAAAACCGTAGCACCTTCAGCTTGAGATATTTCAGTAATAACGCCATCTGATGTTGCTGGTACTTCAAGTACCACCTTGTCAGTTTCGATATCTACTAATACTTGATCGCGAGTTACTTTATCGCCTACTTGTACATGCCAAGTCGCTATTGTTGCATCTGCAACTGATTCAGGTAAAACGGGAACCTTGATTTCGGTTGTCATTTATATAATTCCTTACACACTCTTAATTAATCTCTTTATAAAAAAGAGGGTCTATTCCACATTAAGCGCGTCATAAACTAGCGCCTGTTGTTCTTTTACATGTACTGACATATAACCTACAGCTGGTGCTGCAGAGGCATTACGACCTGCATATGTCAAATAGCCTTTCTCAGGGATAGCCGCTCTAAAGTGATGCTGTGAACAGTACCAAGCACCCTGATTTTGCGGTTCTTCCTGACACCAAACGAATTGCTTAACGTGCTGATATTTTGCAATTTCAACTTTTAGCTCATCTTCTGGGAACGGGTATAATTGTTCGACACGAATGATGGCAACATTAGTTTGCTCATTCTTACGGCGTTGATCCAGTAGTTCGTAGTAAACTTTACCACTACAGAACACTACGCGTTCAACACTGTCAGCATCAAGCTCATCAACTTCACCAATAACATTATGGAAAACACCGGTAGAAAGCTCTTCTAATGAAGAAACGGCCATCGGGTGACGCAATAATGATTTAGGTGACATAACCACCAATGGACGACGCATAGGGCGAACCACTTGGCGTCGTAACATATTAAACACTTGTGCAGGTGTTGTAGGTACACACACTTGCATGTTGTGATCAGCACACAGTTGTAAAAAGCGTTCTAAACGTGCAGATGAATGCTCTGGGCCTTGACCTTCATAGCCATGAGGTAACAACATAGTTAAGCCACATAAACGGCCCCACTTTTGTTCACCTGAACTGATAAATTGATCAAATACCACTTGTGCACAGTTAGCGAAATCACCAAATTGTGCTTCCCAAAGGGTTAAGCCACTTGGCTCTGCTGTAGTATAACCATATTCAAATGCTAGTACTGATACTTCTGATAATACTGAGTCATTGACATTAAATGGGCCTTGACCTTCTCTAATGTGTTGCAATGGTAGATGACAACTAGCATCGTCTTGATTATGTAAAACGGCATGACGATGGAAAAACGTACCACGACCTGAGTCTTGACCAGTCAAACGAACACGCTTGCCTAAATCAACAATTGAGGCATATGCTAAGTTTTCTGCCATGCCCCAATCTAGTAATTTTTCACCACTGGCCATTTTCACACGATCATCGTAAATTTTATTTACGCGGTTGTGTACTGGAAAACCGTCAGGAATAGTCGAAATTTTATTCGCAAGCTCTTTTAACTTCTCAAGCGAAATTTCTTTATCGTAGTCGTCATCCCAGTTATGACCAATATAAGGTGACCAATCAACAGAGTGTTCTGTCATCGGACGCCACTGTTCTACAGTACATTGGCCTTCATCAAGCAATTTACGATAATAAGCGGTTAACTCATCAGTTCTCGCTTTGTTAAGCGAGTTTTCAGCATTAAGCTTATCAGCGTAAAGTTGACGGGGAGTCGCATGCTTTTTAATTTTTTTGTACATAACTGGCTGAGTGGCACTAGGCTCATCAGCTTCGTTATGACCATGACGGCGGTAACAAACTAGATCGATTACCACATCACGTTTAAATTCATTACGATAATCAAGGGCGATTTGTGTTGCTAAGATCACCGCTTCAGGGTCATCACCATTAACGTGAAGAATCGGTGCTGAAACCATTTTTGCCACTTCAGTACAGTATTCACCACTGCGGGTATCTTCTGAACTTGATGTCGTAAAGCCTACTTGGTTATTCACCACGATACGAATAGTACCGCCAACTTTAAATGCCCTTGCTTGCGACATATTAAAGGTTTCTTGCACGACACCTTGGCCAGCAATTGCCGAGTCACCATGAATGGTGATAGGTAATACTAAATCACCCTCATTGCAATCACGACGGTCTAATCGTGCACGCACAGAACCGATAACCACAGGGTTAACAATTTCAAGATGCGATGGATTAAAGGCCAGTGCTAAATGAACATTGCCACCTGGAGTAACAAAGTCAGACGAGTAACCTTGGTGATATTTAACATCACCAGAAGATAATATTTCGTCATGCTTACCGGCAAACTCGTCAAATAGCTTAGATGGGTTCTTACCCATCACATTAACTAACACATTTAAGCGACCACGGTGGGCCATACCCATGACGACTTCTTTAGCGCCTTGTGTACCGGCACGAGTGATGAGTTGTTTCAACATGGGGACTAGCGCATCAGCACCTTCAAGAGAGAAGCGTTTTGCACCTGGGAATTTTGCCCCTAAGTACTTTTCAAGTCCATCAGCCGCAACTAATCCCTTAAATATTTCTTCTTTCTCTTCAACGCTAAGTACAGCTTGTGACTGCACTGATTCCAAACGTTGTTGTAACCAACGCTTCTCATCAGTGGAGTTAATGTGCATATATTCTGCACCAATAGAGCCACAATAAGTCGTTTTAAGGGTTTTATATAAGTCACCAAGTTTCATTGAGTCATGGCCAGTCGCCAAAGAACCAATTTTAAACTCACGATCAAAATCATTTTCTGATAGATCATGGTGAGATAATTGCAGGTCACGTACTTTATCACGTTTCCATAACCCTAAAGGGTCAAGGTTAGCATTTTGATGTCCGCGAAAACGAAAAGCATTGATCAGCTGTAAAACTTTTACTTGCTTAGCGTCACTGCCACCTGAAACAACCACGGTTTTTTGTGTTTGCTGGGCCAGCTCTTTAAATTCATCGCGGATTTCAGAATGCCGATATTCAACGTCAGCACCTTCAATTTTAGGAAGTTGTTGGAAAATACCTCGCCACTCTGCAGTAACAGATTGTGAGTTATTAAGATAAGATTCGTATAATTCTTCAATATAAGCAGCGTTTGCACCACTTAAATGGGAAGACTCTATCCAAGCCTTCATAGCACCTTCGGGCATTGCCTGTTCCTTTATGGGATAAAAGCAATCAAAACATATGGTTAAAATAAAATATCCGAGCACATTCGCTAGAAAGCACTCGGATGATTAAATTAAACCGCTCTGGTTAGCAACATTGACTTAATATGGCCAATAGCTTTGGTTGGGTTTAATCCTTTCGGACAAACGTCAACACAATTCATGATACCGTGGCAGCGAAATACACTGTAGGCATCTTGTAGATCATCTAAACGTTCTTCTGTCGCGGTATCACGGCTATCGATAAGAAAACGATAAGCATGTAATAAACCCGCTGGACCGATAAATTTATCAGGATTCCACCAGAAAGAAGGACAAGATGATGAGCAACACGCGCATAAAATACATTCATAAAGCCCGTCTAATTTTTCACGTTCTTCAATAGATTGCAAGTGCTCACGTGCAGGTGGCGCTTTACCATCATTAATAAGGTAAGGTCTGATTTTTTCATATTGATTATAGAACTGGGTCATATCAATAACTAAATCACGTATCACCGGTAAACCAGGTAATGGGCGTAAAACAATCTTCTTTGCTGGAACAGCAGATAAAGGTGTTATACAAGCCAAACCATTTTTACCATTAATATTCATACCATCAGAGCCACAAACACCTTCACGACATGATCGACGAAATGATAATGATGGATCTTTTTCTTTTAATAACGTGATAGCGTCAAGTACCATCATGTCTGAGCCTTCTGGAATTTCCAGCTCATAGTCTTTCATGTAAGGCTTGTTATCAACATCAGGGTTGTAACGGTATATCGAAAAAATTTGTTTCATCGATAGTTCTCCTTAGTAAGTTCTTGCTTTCGGAGGGAAAGCTTCACGGTGGACCGGTGCCATATTTACTTGACGCTTAGACATAGATTGTGTCTCTGGCGTATAAATACTATGGCATAACCAATTTTCATCATCACGAACAGAAAAATCTGCACGCGCATGCGCACCGCGTGATTCAGTACGGAAATTCGAAGCTTTTGCCGTACAAAAAGCAGTTTCCATCAAGTTGTCTAATTCTAAACACTCGATACGCGCAGTGTTAAATTCTGAAGACTTGTCATCAAGGCTGGCATGTTGAATACGTTCACGAATTTCTGTTAATTCTTTCATACCTTCAGCCATGGCATCGCCTTCACGAAACACTGAGAAGTTATATTGCATGCACTTTTGTAGATCTTTACGGATCTGGAATGGACTTTCACCTTTAGTAGATGACTCCCAACGATTTGTACGCGCTAATGAAGCCTCTAAGTCAGACTCAGATGCATCTGTACCTGCTTGGGTATCATTTAGGTAAGTCCCTAAGAAATTACCTGCAGAACGACCAAATACTACTAAATCAAGTAAAGAGTTACCGCCTAAACGGTTTGCACCATGAACTGATACACAAGCAATTTCACCAACAGCAAATAAGCCTTCTACAATCGTCTCTTTACCCGTTTCTGGGTTGAAGTTAATTGCTTGACCATTGACATTACAAGGTATACCACCCATTTGGTAATGACATGTTGGTATAACTGGAATAGGCTCTACCGCTGGATCAACATGAGCGAATGTTTTAGATAAATCACAAACACCTGGCAAACGTTTTTCTAACGTTTCACGACCTAAATGATCAAGTTTAAGCTTAAGATGTGGACCCATAGGACCGTCAAAACCACGACCTTCACGGATTTCTGTCATCATAGATCGAGCTACAACATCGCGTCCTGCTAAATCTTTAGCATTTGGCGCGTAACGTTCCATGAAACGTTCACCGTCTTTGTTAAGCAGGTAACCACCTTCGCCACGACAACCTTCAGTTACTAGCGTACCTGCACCAGCAATACCTGTTGGATGGAACTGCCACATTTCCATGTCTTGCATTTGTATGCCTGCACGAACCGCCATGCCAACGCCGTCACCAGTGTTGATATGGGCATTAGTGGTTGATGCATAAATACGACCAGCACCACCAGTAGCAAGTACTGTTGCACGGGCTTTAAAGTAAACTATTTCACCTGTTTCAATGCAAATAGCCGTACTACCAACAATGGCACCGTCACTATTTTTAACTAAATCTAAAGCGTACCATTCTGAGTAGACGTTAGTTTTGTTTTTAACATTTTGTTGATACAAGCAATGTAACAATGCATGACCGGTACGGTCAGCTGCTGCTGCTGTACGTGCGGCCTGTTCGCCACCAAAGTTTTTAGATTGACCACCGAATGGACGTTGGTAAATTTTACCTTCTTCGGTACGAGAAAAAGGTAAGCCCATTTTCTCTAATTCGATAATGGATTCTGGACCCGTTTTACACATATATTCGATAGCGTCTTGGTCACCGATATAATCAGAACCTTTAACCGTATCGTACATATGTTGTTCCCAATGATCTTCATGAGCATTACCCAAGGCTACGGTAATACCGCCTTGCGCTGATACCGTATGAGAACGAGTAGGAAATACTTTTGAAATCAAAGCACAAGATTTGCCTGATTCCGATATTGCTAAGGCAGCGCGCATACCTGCACCACCTGCGCCAATAACAATGGCGTCGAATTCACGAATTGGAACGTTCACTTACACACCCCACACAGTTAATAAGCCTGCTACAAGATATACTAGCAACAGAACAGAAAAGAAAAATTGCAAACCACCACGTAAAAGCGCTGGTTTAATGTAATCGGAAAGTACTTGCCAGACACCAATCCACGCATGCACTAGTAACGCAATAAGTGCTAAGATTGTAAATATTTTAGTGCCAAAACCACTAAAAAATGACTGCCAGATTTCAAAAGTTACATCTGGGGTTATAACGAAAAAACCGACAAGATATAAAGTATAAAATGCTAAAATTATTGCACTTGCACGAACAAGTACATAGTCATGTACGCCACTACGGCCTACTGTTGCTGCATTGTTTACCATAATTTAACTCCTACCACTACAGTAAGCACTAACCAAAGTGCGATAACAAATTTTGCTGTAGCATTACCCGAAGCTAACTCTTCAAAATAACCTAAATCCATAATTAAATGACGAATACCGCCAAGTAGATGATAGATAAGAGCAGAAAGCGTACCAAGGATAATTATTTTGAAGAATACACCACTAAGTAGTGCCTCTATTTGGCTGAAACCTTCAGCAGAAGATAGGGATAAAGAAAGCGTCCACAATAAAATACCAATAGCAAACACCATGATTACACCTGATACTCGGTGTAATATAGAAGCATTAGCTGCTGCATGCATTTTAATTGTTGACAAATCTAAGTTTACAGGACGTTGTTTTTTCACGATTGTCGCCTAAGGAGCTCTTGGAGCATTCAACTTATTTGTTTTTTACGCTACCTAACTAATTTACTCGGTTAGATAACCCCCTTTCGATTCAAATTATATTTCTACACTTAATAATTGAATGCAAAAAAAAGAATTTAGATCGGCCCGATTATATAGGTGAAATCCATTAATTACAATTCTCTTGCCGACAAATTAGCGCCTATTTTCAAGGCTTGCGACTAATGGCTAACCTTAGTTTACAAATATTTATTTGCGCATCTGACTTTAGTCTAAGTGTTCAACAAACGAATTGACTTATAGGGGGTGATCTGAAGTAGAATGGTGTTAGTTTTATATTAACAAAAATTGTCTAAGCGCTTAATTTTAACGTTTTAACAATTTTCAAGATAAGCAATTTATTATAATGGGGACGAAACATATGGCTGATTCAAAAGCCTCTCTTAGTATCGACGGTAATGTAATTGCAGAATTGCCAATTCATAAAGGTAGTGCGGGTAACGATGTAATAGACATCCGTACTCTAGGTGCTGCAGGCTACTTTACCTATGACCCAGGCTTTATGGCAACAGCGTCTTGTGAGTCTGCGATCACTTTCATTGACGGTGATAAAGGTATCTTACAACACCGCGGTTATGCGATAGATAATCTTGCTAAGCAAGCAGATTACTTAGAAGTTTGTTATATTTTATTGCACGGCGAAGCGCCAAATAGAACGCAATACGATGAATTTAAAAGCATTATCAATAATCACACCATGGTACATGAAAAATTAGTACACTTTTTTCATGGTTTTCTCCCTGATGCGCATCCTATGGCGATGCTATGTGGTGTGGTTGGCGCGCTATCTTCGTTTTATCATAGTGACTTAGATATCCACGCACCTGATCAACGTATGCGTAGCGCACATCGCTTAATTGCCAAAATGCCCACTATTGCGGCAATGGCATACAAATATAGTATTGGACAACCATTCGTTTACCCACGTAACGATTTAAATTATGCAGAAAACTTTTTGCATATGATGTTCTCTGTTCCAGCAGAACCCTATGTTGTTAGCCCAACAGTTGCGCGTGCGATGGACAGAATTTTTACGTTACACGCTGACCATGAGCAAAATGCCTCAACGTCTACTGTGCGCTTAGCTGGTTCTTCTGGTGCTAATCCATATGCCTGTATTGCTGCGGGTGTTGCATCATTGTGGGGCCCTGCACACGGCGGCGCAAATGAAGCATGTTTGACTATGCTTACAGAAATTGGTTCTTTAGACCGTGTTGACGAATATGTTGCTAAAGCAAAAGATAAATCTGACCCTTTCCGTTTAATGGGCTTTGGTCATCGTGTTTATAAAAACTTCGATCCTCGTGCTACGGTAATGCGTGACACTTGTCACGAAGTATTAAAAGAATTAGGTATTCAAGATCCGTTGCTTGACGTAGCAATGGCGTTAGAAAAAGTAGCGCTTGAAGACCCTTATTTCATTGAGAAAAAATTATACCCAAATGTTGATTTTTATTCAGGCATCATTCTAAAAGCTATTGGTATTCCAACGAATATGTTCACGGTAATCTTTGCCATGTCACGTAACGTTGGTTGGATTGCTCATTGGGATGAAATGCTAGGTCAACCTGGACAAAAAATTGGTCGTCCTCGTCAAAAATATACTGGCGAAATCAACCGTACATTTATTCCTCTAAGTGAAAGATAATAAAGGCTAAATCTCATTAGCTAACCCTTTACCTTAGATAAAAAAGGCAACCTCTTGGTTGCCTTTTTCGATTTATAATTTTGTTCAGTCCTGAAATAAGTTATTGCTCAACTAATAGCCTAATATATTAGGTAGACAAAGTTCTGTACATTGTTGTTTCAAACACTATATTGTTACAGCAATTTTTTATAATTTAAACGGTATCATATTTGTGCTTGACCATATTTTAATCGTCGATGAAAGTCGCTTAGTACGCGAAGCTCTTGCTAAAATATTACTCTCCTGTGGTATTAGTAAAAATGCCATTGCTTGTATCGAAAATGCTGAAGACGCAATAGAATATGCGCAATTTTCAGCTATAAGTTTGTTGATTTGTGCAGATAATTTAACCAATAAAAACAGCTTAAATTTTCGTGACGAATTAGCAAAAGCATCAAAGATAAAACAGCTGCCTTTAATGGTACTCTTGCATCAAATTGACGAAAAAAATTCAGCAATAAAGTTAAACAAAGCCCAAAATGTAAAATGCACATTAACAAATAGCATCTCTCTATTTCCCCCCTTTAGAAAACAATATGTGATCGAAGCATTATTTGCCTTAACACAAAACGCTATATTTACTGCTCAAACTTATCAAGAAGATGATAATGATAGTGGTGTGTTATCAAAGCCTGCTAGTAACACAGCACCTGTGTTACTAGCACAAAAGCCAACTATCCTTGTCGTTGACGATGAAAGCAGTAACATTGATGTAGCAGCCGGAAACTTGCGTGATCTTTACCGCGTAATGGCAGCAAAATCAGGTGAACATGCACTGAAAATAGTGGCCAATAATAAGTATAATATCAGATTGATTTTACTTGATATTATGATGCCAAAAATGGATGGCTATCAAGTTTGTAAAAGCCTTAAAGACAATGAGGCAAGCGCCAGTATCCCGGTAATATTCCTCAGCGCTAAAGCACTCGTTGAAGATATAAAATATGGTTTTGATTTAGGTGCTGTTGATTATATTACCAAACCATTAAATGGTGATTTGCTGCGTGCTCGTGTTGCTATACATATCCGCTTACAGCAGCAAAAGCTAGATCTGTCTGCGCAAGTAGCTACTCTTAAAGAAAATGCCAAGTTACGTGAAGATATTGAGAAAATAACTCATCATGATTTAAAAGCGCCTTTGAACAATATTTTATTTGAAACATATCGATTAGCTGATAAAAAAGCAGCAAAATCAATTAATCGCGCAGTAAATAATGTTGTAAACATGGTTAATAACTCACTCAATGTCTACAAAATTGAGCAAGGTATTTATACACTAATGCCGCAGGCAACCAACTTAAACTTGTTAATTGACGATGCCATCAATGCGATATCCAGTACTAGCCATGATAAAAAAGTCCACTTTGTATTAAATGGCTTTGATAGTGAATATGCCATTATGGTTGAGCCATTACTTTGTTTGTCAATTTTCAATAATTTGATCAAAAATGCAGTAGAGGCCTCACCTGTAAATCACGCGATAACGATAGCATTAACCCATGATAATAATGATATATGCTTTAAACTCACCAACCACGGGATTATTGCTAAGCACTTACGCTCATCGTTATTTGAGAAGTACACCAGCTCAAACCATAGTACTGGCACAGGATTGGGCACCTATTCAGCTAAACTAATGACTGAAGTACAGCATGGTGAAATATCATTTACTATTATCAATGAACAGCAAACACAGTTTATCGTCAAACTGCCTGCGGCTTAACAGTATTGTTATAGGTATTATTTAGCTATAGCACGAACAGCGCTTATAAAATGGCTAAAAATTAAGGCTATATTCATATTACAGTGGCCAAAAAAAACTTAATTAATCGCCTAATTTTTAATGGCATCTAACTCAGAGACTTGGTAAATGGCTAATGAGCACCTGATAGAACACTTAGTTAAACCGCTTTAACTATCCTATGCAAAAGCCAATAATGTGGCTAAACCATCATTAAAAAAAATCAGCATATGACTAATACAGCTTGAATATTTGTTGTTTTTAGCCATGAAGATGTCAAAAATAACCTCATTTTATCGCGATTAAAAAGTAGTAGAGTGATATTTCGATAAATATCAGCGTTAATTAAGTAAATTATTTTATAAAAATGAGTCTAAATTAGCTAAAAAATGACATATTCAACTACATTTACAGCTATATTTATCACAATTTTTTACACTCTGACTAAATCAAGCTTGATTTATGGTTAAAAAACCAACACCTCTGATTATTTATCATCAAGATAGGGCTATTTTTCTATCAATACCATAAATATTCATTATAAGGCTAATAAATACTAAATAGAGCAATAGGGTAAAAATTGCAGCTAAAAAAACTAAAATGATGTCTTTACTGAGCACTATATTACCTGCGCTCGTAGCTTTACTGAAAGGTACTGCTATAATGCGCAGCGAATTTTCAAGCGAGTAGCTAAATAATGTCAGATTATCAATTAAGGTTCGGTGGGATTGCCAGGTTATATGGTAACAGTCAAAGTGCAGCGCTACAGCAGGCACACTTTTGTGTGATCGGCATCGGCGGTGTTGGCTCATGGGTCGCAGAAGCCTTAGCCCGTAATGGCATTGGGCAGATCACATTAATTGACCTAGATGATTTATGCGTCACCAATATTAATCGCCAAATTCATGCCTTAACCGATACCGTAGGCTTAAGTAAAGTTGACGTTATGCGCGATAGAATAAAGCAAATTAATCCTGAGTGCTTGGTTAGCACCATAGAAGACTTCGTAACGTTGGAAAATGTCGGTGATTTACTGTCAAATTCGTTTGATTACGTTATCGATGCTATCGACTCTGTTAATGTTAAAACGGCGATTATTGCTCATTGTAAACGAAATAAATTACCGATTATTACCATTGGTGGTGCTGGTGGTCAAATTGATCCCAGTAAAATTGCCATTGCCGATTTAAGCCAAACATTTCAAGATCCGCTGCTAGCGAAAGTACGTAACCAACTGCGCAGAGAGTACAATTTTTCACGGAATGTGAAACGAAAGTTTTCAATTGATGCGATATTTTCCACTGAACAACTACGTTACCCAGACTCCGAAGGTAATGTTTGCCATGCTAAGCAGTCAGGCGATGGATCAATGCGTTTAGATTGTAGTGGTGGCTTTGGCGCAGCAACTCACGTTACCGCTTGTTTTGCTTTTTTTGCGGTTGCTAAGGCAATGGATAAATATTTGAAAAAGGCGCTTAGTTAGCCTTTATATATTCGACATAAAGGCTAACAGGTTACTGTTATTGGGCTATCGAGTGCTGTATTTTCTGCACAATAGCCCGAAGTCCATTACCACGTGAAGGGCTTAAGTGTTGTAATAAGCCTAACTTAGCGAAATAACTGTCCATATCAAAAACGCTTATTTGTGCTGCCGTTTTGTTATCAACCGCGGCCAATATAATGGCAAATAGACCCCTGATAACTTTGGCGTCACTATCACCTTTAAAGCGAAACGAATTATCTGCCTCTTGATAACACAACAACCATGCCTGACTTTCACAGCCAGAAATTAATGACAGCTCGGTTTTATCTTCATCAGGTAAGCGTAATTGCTTTTTACCCAACATCATAATTTCACGATGTTTACTGTCCCAACTTTTTGCTTTAGCGAACATAGCTAATATGTCATCAACGGCTAAATTACTGTTGGCAAGCGCATCAACGCTAATAATGTCATCAGGTTTTGAAGCACTTAAATCATCACTAACATTCGATATTGGCTCACTCAAGCTTCGTAATTGCTGCACCGTAAAGTCTATCTCTTGAAAGCTATTATATGCCGACAAAGATAAGCGGATGCAGCCATCAATATTGAGATATTGCATTAAAGGCATAGCACAATGATGCCCCGAGCGAACCGCAATCCCTACGCTGTCTAGCGCAGTAGCAACATCATGATTATGTTGCCCTGCAAGAGTAAATGAAAATACCGGAATATCAGGCACTTCATCAACAATAAAGTTTAACCCTTGTACGCTTGATAACTGCTCAAAGCAATATTGTGTTAATTGTCTTTCGTAGGCAAATATCCCGCTATGCCCTTGTTTTTCAATAAAACTAATCGCCGCACCTAAGGCTACAACACCAGCAATATTAGGGGTACCGGCCTCAAACTTATACGGTAATTCATTAAATGTTGTTTGCTCAAAGCTCACCGCTTTGATCATTTCGCCACCGGCTTGATATGGTGGCATTTCCTCTAATAATTCCCGCTTCCCGTACAGCACACCAACACCCGTTGGGCCATACATTTTATGAGCAGAAAAAACATAAAAGTCGCAGCCTAATGCCCTGACATCAACACTTAAATGAGCAATTGCCTGAGCGCCATCAACTAAAGTTAATGCTTGGTACTTATTCGCTACACGAATGATCTCTTCAATTGGATTAATTCGGCCAACAACATTAGAGATATGACCAAAACAAACAATTTTGGTGCGTTCGCCAATAATCCCCTCTAATTGAGCAACATCTATTTCACCGGTTTGCATTAGTGGCAATACTTTAATTTTAGCACCCGTTTGCTTTGCAACAATTTGCCAAGGCACAATATTAGCGTGATGCTCGCTATAGCTTAAAACAATTTCGTCATTGGGTTGTAATCTTGTTCGTCCCCAACTCTGCGCAACTAAATTAATACTTTCAGTACAACCTTTGGTCCAGATAATTTCTTTGCTGGTTTTAGCATTAATAAATTTCTGTGCTTTTTCTCTAACGCTTTCATAAGCCACAGTGGCTCTGGCGCTTAAGGCATGAGAAGAGCGATGCACATTGGCATTATTCGATTGATAATAATTTTTATGGCTGTCAATAACACAGTTTGGTTTCTGAGTTGTGGCCGCATTGTCAAAATAAATTAACGGTTTGCCATTAACTTTGCCGGCAAGAATAGGAAATTTTTGACGAAAGGAAGTAAAAGAAAATTTTTCCATAAAAATGTAATAGTAATTTCATTAAGTTGCCACAATTATATCTTAACTTGTTGGTTAAAATCTTTATAAGCGCGATAAAATCTTCATATAGATAAAATATTAAATATCGTTCAGCAAAAAGAAATAATTTACGCTATACCTTAAGTGAGTAATTGGAGGGATAAATACTATGGCATTATTTTCATGGTTTCTGAGAAGGAAAAAAGTTAGCTCCACCAAAAATAGTAAAGCGTTAATAGAGGAAGAACTATCAGTATTTAACAACAACACCATGTGGCCGATAGCTAAAGTAAGAATAAAAACTGCATTACAGCAGGAATACCTAAATTCGGCAGCACATTTAAAAAAAGTAAATAAGTTCAATTCACTAAAGGAATCTAAGATTAATGTACTTAAAGAACATATTAGCTGACATCAAGTTAACTAATGAAACGAAAAACATAACCATATAGCCAATAAGGATAATGTTTAAGTTGGCTGTATTTTAAGTTGTTAAGTTGCTAAGTGTTAATTGTTAATTGTTAATTGTTAATTAATCAAATTACTTAGCCTTTACTATACCTACCACCTTGGCATGATTCTCTTAATGAGCTAAATCTCGCTTCAGATTAAAATGATAATTTGGCATTAAAAAAAGCTTGGGTGCTAACTCAATAATATTTAAATATATTTCTGGAAAATACAATTCAAAATACTCCAGCTTTGTACGCGAGGCTAAGGGTTTAAACGCTTGCGTTTTACGCTGTTTATTACAAGAAGCTGTGGTAAACAGCCCTATTTCGTTTTGATATGTTACTGGTGTGGCTAACGTCCAGCCTTGCTTATACTTCGACAATATTGGTGTTGAGTGTTTAATTAAATTTCGCCATGGCACCTGAGACAGTATGCTTGCTCGCAACTTTTCACGCTGCCCTTGATAAAAATCAGGTAAAACAACCAAATTATGTGCAAAGGGGCTTTGCTGAACTTGCTGACACTTTTGATGTTGTTTTGGCAGCGGATATTCATCAACAAAGCCAATGAAATGACTAAGCTCATGAATTAAAACATCAAGGTTGTCATCCTGGTCTATGTACATAATACCATGATCGACATTAGCACCACCTTGCTCAACAATAACACCAAGATAACGAGTATTAATGTCATTGCGTGTGGTCCAAACGCTGGTATTACAGCTTATATTTTCACTAACGCCATGCAGGCAATTAATGGCTTCGGCAGGAATATATTTAGGTGTTCGCAAACAAATATATTTTGCCAACTTGTGCTGCCCAAAGGCTGACATTAACTGTTGGCCATGTCGTAAACCTTTTAAGCTTGTGGCAAACAGTTGTACATCTACCGAGCAAGCTGAATTTTGTTTTATATTTTTTTTTATATTATGTTCTGTATTTTGTTCTGTATTTTGTTCTGTATTGTACTCGAGTTTTTCTTCACTCTTCGTTTGATCTTGGCTTTCACTAAATACAGAAAATTGTTCAAGCTCATTGTACAAGCCAATATTTCCACCTTGCGCTAACCTGTTTTTATGCGCTGCAATAAAGGCTAGATCACCTTGATATAAGGCTATTTTATATAACATGGCTAGCGCATTGTCATTGCCCACAATAGGTAATAATAATGGTTTAATGTCAGCATATTGTTGTTGCTTAAAATAAATATTTGCCAAGGCTATTCGCGCCTCAACATGCTGCTGACGTATCGCTACTCGATACCATAGTTCAGCTGATGTTATTTGCTTATCGCGACGATAATATTCAGCTAATTGATAAGCCGTAAGGGCGTTGGAGTCGCCATGGAGTTTTGCTAGGTGTAGCCATGCCTTATTATTACCTTTTGCTAACAGCTGAACTAATCGTTCATCGGTATTAATAAATAGGTCTAAGGTTTCTAATATCGATAGTTGTTGACGGGTGATCTCGGCGTTAGCAATTTTTTCACGATAATCAGTGATGAAAAAAAATAAACTTAGCGATGTAAAGACAACTAAGCTTATTAGAATTTTTTTAATTATTATCACATTTTGTCTGTAAATGCAGATTAAGGTTCACTACTTTCTAGTGCTGTTTCGCGCATTAAATCTAATTCAAGTTTGGCATACCTGTGCTCAACAAATTCATATACGTTGGTACTGAGCGCCAGTTTAAAAAAGTTAATAGCGGCATTAACATCACCTTGCAGTTGACTATACTTACCTAAATAAAAATAGGCTTCACATAAGCGCTCTGTCAGTGCTTCATTTGAAGTAACATCTTCTGCCATCCGATCAATAAAAGTACCTTGGCTCATTTCGCCTAAGTAAAGTTTAATAACATTTTTTGCCCACACCCTTTCATCTATCTGTTGCGCATACACTACTAAGTCTTGATTGGCTTTTTGCTGATCTAATTCTACGTCCGCCAAATATTGCCACAACAGGCGATAAGGATCGTTCTGCTGGTATTGTCTAAATACCTTAAAGTCATCTGCAGCTAGATTTGGCCGGCCACCATAATATAGCGCAATGCCACGATTTAAATAAGCATATTCATGATCGGGAGCCAATTCTATCGCGGAATCAAAGGCATCGTATGCCTGATTAAACTCTCGTAACTGAGTAAAATGAATACCTAAGAAATTGTAGGCGTCTGACATATCAGGTTTTAGATTAAGCGCTTGGTTAAAATCAAAGCGAGCTAAAGCACGTAAACCCACCTTGTCGTATTCAACCCCGCGCTGATAAAACAATTCTGCTCTTTGGCCATCGCTGATTTCAGCGCGTTGTAACACTTGTGTTAATCGTGCCAGCGCTATTTCATTTTTATAACTAATGGCAATGGGTTCAGCAATAATCAAGTCGCCAATAACTGATTGCTCAGGGGTTGTTGATAAGCAACCTTGAGTGAGCAATAAACCTGAAATAAGTAACACTTTAGAAAATAAAGCTTGAGAAAGTTGAGTTTTAGAAAGTAAGCGCACGAAAAGCAGTATCCTAGTAAGTATTTATACTATTGAGTATATAAAAAAGGGAGCAATTAAGCTCCCTTTTTGTGTACAAGATGTCAGGTAGGTTTTACAAACGCACCTGATACACTTGATTTATAACAAAATAATTATTCTGCTGCGTCAGTTGTAGGCGCTACAACAGGTTTTTCCATTGCTTCTTTCATGCTTAAACGTACGCGACCTTGACGGTCAACTTCTAATACTTTAACCGTTACGTCTTGGCCTTCTGTCAATACGTCGCTAACAGCGTTAACACGTTCTTCAGAGATTTGAGAAATATGTACTAAACCATCTTTACCTGGCAATACGTTAACAAACGCACCAAAATCAACGATACGTACAACTTTACCTGTGTAAATAGTACCCACTTCAATTTCAGCAGTTAATGCAGTAATACGTGCAATAGCATCTTTAGCTTGCTCGCCATCAGTCGCCGCAATTCTAACTGTACCATCGTCTTCAATTTCAATGGTCGTGCCGGTTTCTTCAGTTAACTGACGAATAGTTGCGCCACCTTTACCGATAATGTCACGAATTTTATCTTGAGGAACTTTCATGGTATGAATACGTGGAGCAAATTGAGAGATATCATCACGATGTCCGCCAATAGCTTCATCCATAACAGCTAAGATGTGATTACGCGCTGCTTTTGCTTGGTTTAAAGCAAGTTGCATGATTTCTTGCGTAATACCTTCAATTTTAATGTCCATTTGAAGTGCAGTAATACCACCGGTAGTACCCGCTACTTTAAAGTCCATATCGCCTAAGTGATCTTCATCACCTAAAATGTCAGAAAGTACAACAAAGTCATCGCCTTCTTTAACTAGGCCCATAGCAATACCAGCAACTGAAGCTTTGATTGGTACACCAGCATCCATAAGTGCTAATGAAGTACCACAAACAGAAGCCATTGAAGATGAACCATTTGACTCAGTAATTTCAGACACTACGCGAACTGAATACGGGAATTCTTCAGCAGAAGGCATAACAGCCAACATACCGCGTTTTGCAAGACGACCATGGCCGATTTCACGACGCTTAGGAGAACCAACAAAACCCGTTTCACCAACACAGTATGGAGGGAAGTTATAATGTAGCATGAAGCTATCAGTTTTCTCACCCATAATAGTGTCAAGACGTTGTGCATCACGTTGTGTACCTAAAGTAGCAACAACTAAGGCTTGAGTTTCACCACGAGTAAACACAGCAGAGCCATGAGTACGTGGTAATACGCCAGTCATTACGTCTAGTGCGCGGATCATTTCAGGATCACGACCATCGATACGAGGCATGCCTTTTGTAATACGACCACGAACGACTGTTTTCTCTAAGTCGTGAAATAAATCTTTGGCTTCTTGCACGTCAAGCGCAGGATCAGCCGCTAATAATGTTTCGATAACACCATTGCGAATTTCTTTAATTTTTTCGTAACGAACTGCTTTTTCAGTGATTTGATAAGCTTCGTTTACTTGGCTTTCAGAAAGCTCTGTAATTTTAGCAATAACATCAGCGTTCTTAACCGGTGCAACCCAATCCCATTTAGGATTGTTAACTTCTGCAGCCATTTCTTTAATAGCCGTGATAGCTGTTTGCATTTGCTCATGACCAAACATAACAGCGCCAAGCATAACTTCTTCAGAAAGCACGTCAGCTTCTGACTCAACCATTAATACGGCAGAGTCTGTACCAGAAACAACTAAGTTCAACTGAGAAGCTTCTAATTCAGATTGTAATGGGTTAAGAATGTATTTTCCGTCAGTATAACCAACGCGCGCTGCACCAACAGGACCGCTAAAAGGCATACCTGAAATGGCTAATGCAGCAGAAGTACCTAATAAAGCAATAATATCAGGAGAAATTTCTGGGTTAGCAGAAACTACAGTGATGACGACTTGAACTTCGTTAGTAAACCCTGCAGGGAATAGTGGACGAATTGGACGATCGATTAAACGACAGATTAATGTTTCTTCTTCTGAAGGACGGCCTTCACGTTTAAAGAAACCACCTGGGATTTTACCAGCAGCATAAGTACGCTCTTGATAGTTAACCGTTAATGGGAAAAAGTCTTGTCCTGGTTTTGCTTCTTTTTTACCAACAACAGAGACTAATACTGAGGTATCGTCCATGCTAGCCATAACGGCACAAGTGGCTTGACGAGCGATAACGCCCGTTTCTAGAGTTACGGTATGTTGACCGAACTCAAATGTTTTAGTAACTGGATTAAACATTTAGTTAGTTCCTTAGATATTTTTGATTTTAATCAATCTGTACAATTATTTATTCACTTAGTTAATCATTAAGTATTAAGGCGTTACCGATAAGTTACGCACTAAGCTGAACAAAAAATTATACAGTTTGATTGATTAGTTTTTTACAAATACGAAATTTGCACGCACATTATACTTAACACCTATGTTTTTACTAGCCTGAAAGCATAAATGATGGGTTTAAAAGAGTAAAACCTGAAGATTTTCGCCTATATTCGCTATTCTGACAATTTGTATTGCATGTTATATCGGCTCAACTTCAAGATGCAGATTTGGGTAAGTTGAGCAAAAGTTACTGGCATGGCTTGAAGACAACACTAAGAATGCTAAAAGATAGTAAAAGTTGAGCGCATCAGGATGGCAGAACAGAGCATAGTTGTGCTCGGTAACCTAACTGCCTCAAGTGTTATTCTAATAAGCTAGCTATAAGTAAAACTAGTGTCTAAAATCACAATGCAGGCAACAACCCTTTATCAACTTACCAGTAAGAGGCTAAGTTGGCCTTAGTTAACCTGTAAAAATTTTATCACTGCCGACACTGTTGCTTGGGGATCTTCCTCATGTGGTACATGGCCTAATTTTTCAAAAACAATCAATTGACTATTAGCGATTTCTTGCGCAAATTGCACGCCAAGTTTAACCGGTATTAGCTGATCTTTTTTACCCCAGAGTATAAGTGTAGGCTGTTTTATTGTTTGAATTTTTTTTGCTAGCGGCCCGGGTAATGTTTGCTCAAAACGTGCTTTTAAAGCACTACGGTTACCCTCACGAAGAGATAGTTGATAGTATCGCTCAACTAATTTATCGCTGACCAAATCAGGATTTCCATAAACATTTTTAACACTGCGTGCTACCAAGCATTTTGGTAAAACATTATTTAATAAGAGACTTGTGACCGGATTTTTTGACAATTTAAAAGCAAGTGGCATGGATGTAGACTCATAAGGATACCCACTGGCATCAACTAGAATCAATTTTGAGACTCTATCGGGGTGTAATACAGCGGTTGCCCAAGCAATATAACCGCCTAAAGAGTTACCAGCTAAGACACTCTTATTGATTTGCAATTTATCTAACACGGCAATAACTACTTCAGCGTAATGTTCAATTTTATAGTTGTTTTGTGGATCGGGGCCCGTCAAACCAAAAGCGGGTAAGTCAAAACGAATAACTCTACGTTGCTCTTTTAAGACCTCAACCCAACCGTCCCACGTATGCAATGACGCACTCGTGCCGTGGATTAACACAATAGGCTCTTGATCAGATGTTGGCCCTTCATCTCTGAGATGAATATTCATACCGGCAATATTTAAAAATTGTGAGGGTTCAGGTGCCCAACGTTGACTAAGTTCTGCAACAGATCTGTCAGGCGCTTTATTTACATAGAGATAAATGGCAAGGGAAACTATTGCTATTAGCAATAGGTAGAAACTGCTCTTTAAAATTATCAACGTTTTTGACGCCTTATTTTTATTTTTATTTTTATTTTTATTTTTTACCATATTAATCATTGCAGCTATCTATATCAAATTAACTAATACTGACTTTATTAATTTCGTTGTTACTCAAAAAAATCATTACTATGGGTATGACTAAAATGTATGTTCACTTATATCTAACTTCTGACTTTAACAGCTAATTTCTGATTTTAACGCTAAGAATACCTGATAATTTTCAGTTTATTAGAGCAACGTCATAGACGACATAGGCATTATATTTTTGCATAAACCTTAGCGGTCATAACGATAAAGTACGAGCAATCTCACTTATCTATCAGGCTTAAATTTAGGTTTTATGCCCAATAATAGTTAAGTAGCTACATTATGATGCTGATCTCTATAAAAACAACGTAGAACACAGTTTCATATCTCTCAAACTGAGGTGGGTAAATTCAAGGGATAAAAAAAGGAGCCATTAGGCTCCTTTTTATGATTTTTGCTTATTTTATAATAAAGCTCGTCTTAACGACGTATACCTAATTTACCGATTAAGACAGTATAACGTTCAACGTTTTTGCCTTTTAAGTAATCAAGTAATTTACGACGTTGGCTTACCATGCGTAATAAACCACGACGTGAATGGTGATCATGGATGTGCTCTTTGAAGTGACCTTGTAAGTGGTTGATTTGTATAGCTAACAAAGCAACTTGTACTTCTGGAGAACCAGTATCACCTTCAGATTGTCCGTATTCTGCAACGATAGCAGCTTTTTCAGCAGCATTTAAAGACATAATATTTACCTTAATTTTTAGTGTTTAAAATCGCGTCGAGCCGAACACTAAGTCAGCAAGACGTTCTAAGAGCGCACAGTCTATCAATAACGGCTGTAATTGCAACCTAAACCTAAGGTATAAAGTTATCCAACAACAGTGATACGTTTAGGATTAACTAAACCATCATCATCAATTTCCCCAACGCCAATAAACTCACCCGTATCAACATCATCGCCAATGAATACTTGTACTAGACCATTTGCCGGCGCATTTGAGCACTGTACAGGGTTACCGTGGCGTAAAAAGTTTGCTGACATATCATCAACAAAAACCGCAGGAATACCATCACAAGCGGTTGTCATCGGTAATAATAAGTCATCTAAATACACCGATGGCGGAACATCTTCAGCGACGGCTTGTGCTAACAGGGTTTCTAATGTTTTGATTGTCACCATTTTTTCTGTCGGGTAATTACCCACAGCACTGCGACGTAAATGAGCAACATGAGCACCACAGCCCAAAAGCTCGCCTAAATCGTCAATAATGGTGCGAATGTAAGTACCTTTAGAAACATGAATATCTAAATCAACTTCATCACCTTCAAAACGTAATAAATCCAAGCGAAATACCGTAATGTCACGTGACTCTCTAGGTACTTCAATACCTTCACGAGCATATTTATATAAAGGTTGCCCTTGATACTTTAACGCTGAATACATTGATGGGATCTGTTGAGTTGTACCGCGAAATGAGTCTAATGCTATGGCTAATTGCTCAGCACTGACATCAACAGACTTTTCACTAACAACCTCACCATCCGCATCGCTAGTGGTAGTACGCACACCTAATTTAGCAGTAACTTGGTAAGTTTTATCGGTATCAAGTAAGAACTGAGAGAACTTAGTTCCTTCACCCAAACATATCGGTAACATACCAGTGGCTAATGGATCTAAAGCGCCGGTATGACCTGCTTTTTGCGCGAAATAAATGTGTTTAACTCGCTGTAGCGCATTATTAGACGACATATCATAGGGTTTATCAAGTAATAAAACGCCGTTAATAGCACGGCCTTTTCTTTTCTTCGCCATGTTTATTCGCTCTCTGCGGCCGGGGCTTCGTCTATTTCACCTTCGTGATTCTTCACGTCTTCAGCAACCGCTTTATCAACTAGGTTACCCATGCGAACACCTTCAACCATAGAGCTATCATAAATAAATCGTAGCTCTGGCATAATGCGGGCATTAATACGCTTAGCTAACAAAGTGCGAATGTAACTTGCCGCTTCATTTAATACCTCGATTGACACATCAACATTTTGACCTTCCAAAGTGAAGAAGGTAACAAATATTTTTGCATAAGCTAAATCACGGGTAATTTCTACCGCATTTACCGTCACCATACCTAAACGTGGATCTTTTACTTCGCGCTGAATAATCATCGCGATTTCTTTTTGAATTTCTTGTGCAACTCGATCAGTACGAGCAAATTCTCTGGCCATAAATAATTCCTACAACGTAATGAGTTAATATTGATAACAGTATACCTGCATCAATATTAAGTATTACGTATATTTTGCAAATGAAAATGGAGGCTAAGCCCCCATTTTAACTAAACCATGAAAACTAAACGCGATTAAAGTGTGCGTTTAATCTCAATCGTTTCAAATACTTCGATTTGGTCACCAACACGAACATCATTATAGTTCTTAACACCGATACCACATTCAGTAGCGTTACGAACTTCTGCTACATCATCTTTAAAGCGACGTAAAGATTCTAACTCACCTTCGTAAATAACTATGTTTTCACGCAATACACGAATCGGTGCTGAACGTTTGATAATACCTTCAGTAACCATACAACCAGCAATTGCGCCAATTTTTGGTGACTTAAATACATCACGTACTTGTGCTAAACCAATGATCTCTTGCTTAAACTCAGGAGCAAGCATACCGCTCATTGCTGCTTTAACTTCGTCGATTAAGGCGTAAATAACGCTGTAGTAACGTAAGTCAATTTTCTCAATTTCAATGACTTTACGCGCTGCTGCATCGGCACGAACATTAAAACCAATCACAATAGCGTTAGAAGCCGAAGCTAAGGTTGCGTCTGTTTCAGTAATAGCACCAACGCCACTACCAATAATGCGTACTTTAACTTCATCAGTAGAAAGCTTAGTCAATGAATCTGAAATGGCTTCAAGTGAACCTTGAACATCAGATTTAAGTACTACATTAACTTCAGAAACTTCACCAGTAGCCATGCTCGCAAACATATTTTCAAGTTTAGCTTTCTGTTGACGAGCAAGTTTCACATCGCGGAACTTGCCTTGACGGAATAAAGCAACTTCACGCGCTTTCTTCTCATCTTTAACAACAGTTGCTTCATCACCTGAGATTGGAACACCACTTAAGCCAATAATTTCTACTGGAATAGATGGACCGGCAGATTGAATAGCATTGCCGTTTTCATCACGCATAGCACGAACACGACCGTATTCTAAACCACAAAGTACGATATCACCTTGGTTCAATGTACCTTCTTGAACAAGTACTGTAGCCACTGGGCCACGGCCTTTATCAAGTTTAGACTCAACAACAACACCATTAGCCATTTTATCAACAACAGCCGTAAGTTCTAGAACTTCTGACTGTACTAATATAGCGTCAAGTAATTCGTCAATACCTAAACCAGTTTTAGCTGATACATGACAGAACTGAACGTCACCGCCCCACTCTTCAGAAAGTACGCCGTGTTGTGATAATTCACTCTTAACACGGTCAGTATCTACACCTTCTTTATCCATTTTGTTGACAGCGATGATAATTGGCGCGTCAGATGCTTTAGCATGCTGGATAGCTTCAATTGTTTGTGGCATTACACCATCATCTGCGGCAACAACAATAATAATAATATCTGTTGCTTTAGCACCACGTGAACGCATGGCTGTAAAGGCCGCGTGACCAGGAGTATCAAGGAATGTGATCATTCCGTGCCCTGTTTCTACATGGTAAGCACCGATATGCTGGGTAATACCACCCGCTTCGCCATCAGCTACTTTAGCTTTACGAATGTAATCAAGTAATGACGTTTTACCATGGTCAACATGACCCATAATAGTCACAACAGGTGCACGTGTAATAGCTTCACCGGTATGATCACGATCTGAAAGTACCGCTTCTTCTAAGGCATTTTCTTTCACTAACACAACTTCACGACCCATTTCTTCAGCAACTAATGCTGCAGTTTCTTGGTCAATCACTTGGTTAATGGTTGCCATAGCACCCATTTTAAACATGGCTTTAACGACTTCAGCGCCTTTAACAGACATTTTATTCGCTAACTCTGCTACCGAAATTGTTTCGCCGATACGAACTTCGTTCAGCTTAATTTCAACTGGCTTAGTGAAACCATGCTTTAAGCTTTGAGGTGAAGATAAGCCTAACTTGCCTTTGCCTCTGGCATTACGACCACGGTTATTTCTGTCTTGGCCAGCAGGTTTTTTCTTCTTGCGGCGACGACCACTTTCATCTGCCGAGTCACTTTTGTCTTCAGCTTCTTGCGCGTATTTAGAAGAGGTTAAATGCACTACTTCTTTTTCTTTCGCTTTACGCTCTGCTTCTTGCTCTTTCCAACGTGATTCGTTTTCTTCAGCAAGTTTACGTGCTACTTCTGCAGACAAGCGGGCTTCTTCTTCAACTTTAGCGGCTAATTCAGCATCTTGCTGTAAGCGTAATTTTTTCGCTTCTTCAGTTTCAGCTACCACTGGTGCTGGTTTAGCAGCCGACTCTTCAATATTCTTTGCTTTCACTACAGCAGCTTGCTTAGCTTTAGCGTCTGCTTCAACTTTTGCTTCGGCTTTAGCTTCTGCCTGCACTTCTGCTTTTACTGCAGCTACTGCAAGCGCGTTTACTACTTCTTTAGCATCAGCTTCTGCTTTAGCTTTCAAGTCGACTTCTGCTTGAATGCGTGCTTCTTCAGCCGCTTTCGAATCAACTTCAGCTTGTTGTTGCTCTTCTAAATCGCTACGTTTTACGTAGGTACGTTTTTTACGTACTTCTACTTGAACCGACTTAGCTTTGCTGCCGTGACCTAACACCAAAGTAGACTTTTGCTTACGGCTAAGGGTCATTTTGCTTGGGTTAGCGGTTGAGTCATCACCATGTTGCTTTTTCAAGTGGTCAAGTAATGCTTCTTTTTCTTCTTGCGAAACAGAATCAGTTGCCGATTTATTCACGCCAGAGTCAGCCAATTGGCTAACTAAACGCTCCACCGGTGTACCGATCTCTGTGGCAAGTTGTTCTACTGTTACGTTTGCCATCTATATAATTCTCCCGGTGAGTTATTCTTCGTTAAACCAACAAATATTACGTGCAGCCATAATTAGCTCGCCCGCTTTGGTTTCATCTAATTCTTCAATGTCTGATATTTCATCAACACCTTGTTCAGCAAGATGTTCTAATGTTGTAATACCACGACTCGCTAATACAAACGCTAAATGACGTTCTAAACCGGCAAGATTTAATAAATCTTCTGCTGGCTCTGAACCTTCAAGTGTTTCTTCACTGGCTAATGCTTGCGTAGTAATTGCTGCTTTTGCACGTTCGCGCAATTCTTCAACCATGTCTTCATCCATGCCGTCAATATCAAGCATTTCAGCAACAGGTACGTAAGCAATTTCTTCTAACGATGTGAAGCCTTCTTCTACTAACATCAAGGCAAAGTCTTCATCAAGGTCTAGCTTGTCAATAAATAGCGTTAATACTTTATCGTTTTCAGCTTGGTGCTTTTCGTTCATGTCTGCAACGGTCATGACGTTTAGTTCCCAGCCTGTTAATTGGCTAGCTAAACGTATATTTTGACCACTTCGACCAATCGCCATGGCTAAGTTGCCTTCTTCAACAGCGATATCCATGGTATTTTTGTCTTCGTCAACAATGATAGAGGCAACTTCTGCCGGTGCCATTGCATTGATAACATATTGTGCCGGGTTGTCATCATATAAAACGATATCAACACGTTCACCGCCTAACTCACTTGAAACGGCTTGTACGCGTGATCCACGCATACCAACACAAGCACCCACTGGATCGATGCGTTTGTCGTTACTTTTTACAGAAATTTTTGCACGAGAACCTGGGTCGCGAGCTGCGCCTTTGATCTCAAGCATTTCTTCGCCAATTTCTGGTACTTCAACACGGAAAAGTTCAATTAACATTTCTGGTTTTGTACGGCTCACAAATAACTGCGCACCACGTGCTTCTGGTTTAATTTCATAAAGTAAACCACGAACACGATCGCCTGGACGGAAACTTTCACGCGGTAACATGTCATCGCGGTAAATAATCGCTTCTGCATTATTTCCTAAGTCTAAAATAACACTGTCACGGCTGGCTTTTTTCACCACACCTGTGATAATTTCGCCAATTTGCTCTTGGTAAGCATCAACAATAAGACCACGTTCTGCTTCACGTATTTTTTGTACAATAACTTGTTTTGCCGTTTGCGTTGTTACACGGTCAAACTTAACAGATTCGATTTGATCTTCAACATAATCACCAACGTTTAATTCTGGTTCATCATATTGTGCTGCTGCCAAACTAATTTCAGCATACGGGTTTTCCATTGGTGTATCGCTTTCTTCAACGATTAACCAACGACGAAAAGTATCAAATTCACCCGTTGTACGGTCTATACTGACACGAACTAAAATGTCGCCTTCGTATTTCTTTTTTGTCGCTGTTTCTAAAGCGGTTTCCATCGCTTCAAAAATGCTTTCTCGTGGTAATGCCTTTTCATTAGAAACAGCATCTACAACCAGTAATATTTCTTTACTCATGCTAGTTAGCCTTTCTCAGTATTTTAAATTTATTTACGATGGTTATAAACAAGGTGAGCCTTATCTATGTTACTGATAACAAGTTCATATTCTTCGTTATCAACCATGACAATTAAACTGTCGTTTTCAACAGTAACTAATTTACCTTTGAATTTCCGACGGCCGTTCAATGGCATTGAAATTTTTACTTCTACCGTTTCATCAACAACCGCTTCGAAGTGCGCTTTATCAAAAAGCGGGCGATCAAGCCCGGGTGATGAAACTTCTAAGCTATATTCACTACTGATTGGGTCTTCTACGTCTAGCATAGCCCCTACTTGACGACTGACTTCAGCACAGTCATCAACATCGATACCATTTTCATGGTCGATAAATATTCGTAAAACCGAGTGGTTACCCGCGCTATGAAATTCAACGCCTAATAACTCCTTACCCGTTTCTTCAACGGCAGGACGTAACATTGCGGTGAGTTTGTGTTCAAATTTAGCCAATCATTTTCTCCAATTTGGAAGAGTCCAGAAACAAAAAAAGGGCATAAAGCCCAGCGATATACCTTGCTGCTATTGCACCTTTTCACAAAGTTAAGATACAAAAAAGCCCCATTACGCGGGGCTTATTCACTGAACCCACGATGTAAACCAAGCAATAACTCTCTTGGTTCTGTATAACAATATCTTAGAAGTTTTACCTAATTGCGATAAAAATCTATTCAGTGAAATATTGCTACATTCAAGCTGCGCGTATTATATAGAATAGCTATTTTGATAGCAAGTTAATTTTCTTAAACACGATAAGGCTAAAGTAGTAAGCTAAGCGCGCCCTAGCGAAAAAAATTACTACAAACTTCACCGAGATGAGTATAATAATTATTGCGGCATAATCAGATAGTTAGTAAATTACTCTAATTCATGTTAAAAATCATTCGCAACACTTAACTTGTGATCATTACAGCGGCACATACCGGCATTCTGGAATTATATGTATAGATATTCTCAATTACTTTTAAGAAATTTTCTCTTTGCTTTGGGCTTCATTGCTAGCATAGCAATTACCTGTACTTTGCTATTGGCCTTTCAAATTTCTGAGCAACAAATTCAACACCAGCAGACATTACTCACTGTAGACCAAGAGATAAAACCTGGCGACAGTGCAACCTTTGCCAAGCAAGTATCAAAGTTCAACCGTTACCAATTTATCAATATTGCTAATAATGAGGGTGCCATCATTATTAATCAGCAACAAGAGCCTATGCAGTTTGCCGACTTGATACTGGCGCCTATTAGCCAAGTGAAATTGCCTAATTCAGCGTTAACGATACGATATCAATTAGATGCCAATCATGCGGTAGTCTTTTTACGTAAAGCGGTATTATCGGTGTTTGTATTAAGTATTTTATTCATTTTTATTGCAACCTCATTTAGCCTTGCACGCTATCGTCGATTAACTCAAAATATTTGTGAGCAAATAAAGCAAGACCTTAACCTTATCATTTCCGGTCAAGATGACCCTGATGAGGTTAAAGATAATATAATTGATTTACCTGAAATTCAGCAAAATTTAACTGAACTCAAAACACTGCTTGCTAAAAAAACTAGCGCAACAGCCTTATTAGAAAAAGATGCCTACATCGACCCAGTAACTAAATTAGAAAATCGTAACTGTTTTATTCAATTTTTTGAAAATGCAGATAGCCGTTCTGATTTCGGGGTTTTGTCGATTACTCGTTGCTCTGAATTACAAACCATTAATCAAGTGCACGGTTATCATGAAGGTGATAATTATATCCGCAAGGTGGCTGACATAATGAAAAATGCCATCAGTCGATATAGAGGTGCGCAAGTTTTTCGTTTAAATAGTTCTGACTTTGCGACATTAATCCCCAATGTGAGCTTAAAAAGCGCAGAAACATTTGCGGCAGACCTCACGGCAAGTTTTAATGAATATCAACATACGTCAGATTTAGACTCTATCGGCTATACAGGTTTGGTTTATTTTAATGATAACAAACCTGTAGGTGAACTTTTAGCGTTAGCTGATACTGGCATTAGTGTCGCCCAAACCAAAAGCGTTAATGCTTGGTATGCCCAAGCTGACAGTAGCATTTTATACAACATCAGCGCGAGTTATGGCAATCAACATTGGCGGCAAGAAATTGATAGTGTTATTGAAAACCAAAGAGTTAATTTACTTGTCCAGTCGATTAAGCCCAGCAGCCCTAACAACCGGGTATACTCAGAAGTTTTGGCTCGTTTTTTAAATAGTAATGACGATATGCTTCCCACGGCTTCTTTCTTCGCTATGGCTGAAAAGCTCGACAAAATTGCTGCTGTTGACCAGATGATTATAGAGACTGTAATAAAAGAAATTGAGGATAGAAATATGCAAAATCATTTCTTTGGTATTAATATTAGTGCTCGTTCGATAAACGACGGTCATTTCGTTATTTGGCTAGAAAGACGGCTTTTGCGCGATACCGCCATTGCCTCAAAACTGGTGTTTGAAATTACTGAAAGTGGCTTACAACAAAATATAAAAACCAGCAAAAAATTTATTGATATGATCCACCGGGTTGGCGCCAGAATTACCGTTGAACGTTTTGGTATTGGCTTAACTTCATTTAAATTCTTTAGAGATTTAAAGCCTGACTTTATTAAAATGGATAGCACTTACACTCGAGATATTGACGAAGACAAAAATAATCAATATTTTATGCGGTTGATGGTAGATTTAGCCCACAGATTAAGTGTGAGTGTACTGGCAGAAAGCGTTGAAACCCAAGAAGAAAAATTTATGCTTGAAAAACTATTTGTTGATGGCTGTCAGGGTTTCTATATTGGTAAGCCCAGAGCTATTTCTTTGGTGTAGTGGATTAAGCAACCTTAACTAAAGCCACTGAAATACTGTGGCTTTTTATTTTTTCATCTAATTTTAAAAGCCATTAACTTGTGGCTTCATTGTTTAACTTTACTCGGTTTTTTTCACCACAAGTAATTAACCACACATTAAAATGAATATCCTTACGGTTCGTATGTTGTTTATTGCCAGATAAACACGGATAATAGCGCGAATTTCCACAGTAATATATTGATCAAATGACTGATTATCTCTTGCTACTTGTTGGCACAGTATTAGTAAATAACTTTGTTTTGGTTAAATTCCTAGGCTTATGCCCATTTATGGGCGTGTCGTCTCGCACTGAAACTGCCATAGGTATGTCGTTTGCGACAACATTTGTTATGACGCTAGCTTCGTTACTGAGCTACATCGTCAATAGTTATATTCTAGCGCCCTTAGGTTTAGAATATTTAACCACCATGACCTTTATTTTAGTGATTGCCGTTGTCGTGCAATTTACTGAAATGGTTGTGCATAAAACCAGTGCAAACTTATATCGCTTGTTAGGTATTTTTCTGCCACTGATCACCACTAACTGCGCCGTACTTGGTGTTGCGCTATTAAACCTTTATGAGCAACATAATTTTTTCGAATCTATCATTTATGGTTTTGGCGCCGCTGTCGGCTTTTCTTTAGTATTAATCATGTTTTCAGCTATGCGGGAAAAACTGGCTAATGCCGATGTACCAGCGCCATTTAAAGGCTCAGCTATTGCCATGATCACGGCAGGTTTAATGTCATTAGCATTTATGGGCTTTACAGGATTGGTTAAGTTTTAATGAATACAATCATCGCAATATTAGTACTGGGTGTTCTAGCCGCCTTATTTGGTGCCTTGTTAGGTTTCGCTTCAGTGCGGTTTAAAGTACAAGGTGATCCACTGGCTGAACAGTTAGATGCACTGCTGCCACAAACACAATGTGGCCAATGTGGTTACCCTGGTTGTAAACCATATGCAGAAGCCGTTGCTAATGGTGAAGCTATAAACAAATGTGCGCCAGGTGGTGAAGACACCATTAAAAAAATTGCTGATTTAATGGGGGTAGAGGTTCAGCCTTTAGATGAGAATCATGAAGCAGATAACTCCCCTAAAGTCGCTTTTATTATTGAAGAAGACTGTATTGGCTGTACCAAGTGCATTCAAGCCTGTCCGGTTGATGCCATTATAGGCACAACCAAACAAATGCACACTATCATTGCTGATGAGTGCACCGGTTGCGACTTATGTGTTGCACCGTGCCCAGTAGATTGTATAGAGATGATCTCAGTTGCCACAACAACACAAAACTGGCAATGGGATTTAGATAGTATACCTGTAGTACAAATAAATTAAGACGAGGTTTGGGTGGAATCGGTAATTGAACGTATAAAACGAGGAAGTTTTTCGCAGTTTCATGGCGGCATACATCCGCCTGAGCAAAAATTTCTCACCTGCTCCAAACCCATTGCCAGTGCGCAAATTCCTGAACAGTTGATTATCCCTATTCGTCAACATATTGGCCAGGCAGGTAATGTCATGGTCAAAGTCGGCGACAAGGTGCTTAAAGGGCAAATATTAAGTGATTGTGACAGCCCAATGTCGGTGCCGATTCACGCCCCTACCAGTGGTACAATCACGGCCATTAAATCAATGGCGATCCCTCACCCTTCTGGCTTAAGTGAAGCTTGCATTATATTAACACCTGACGGAGAAGACACTTGGAAACAGCGTCATATTTGTCCTGATTTTCACTCATTAAGCAAAACGCAAATATTAGAGAAAATAGCTAATGCAGGTATTTCTGGTATGGGAGGCGCAGGCTTTCCAACACAGGTCAAAGTAAGCACCTTAGCTAAAATAGATTACTTAATTATCAATGCTGCTGAGTGTGAGCCTTATATCACTGCTGATGATTTATTGCTTCAAGAACATAGCCCAACCATTCTAGATGGCATTAAAATTCTTGACCATTTATTAACTCCAAAAAACATTCTTATCGGTATCGAAGAAAATAAAACTAAGGCCATTTCAGCCTTAAAAAAAGCCACGGCAGATATTGACCATATCGACGTTTGTGTTATTCCAACGAAATACCCAAGTGGTGGTGAAAAACAACTGATACAAATATTAACCGGTCAAGAAGTCCCTAGTGGCGTTTTACCAAGCTCGTTGGGTATAGTGATGCAGAACGTTGCCACCTGCTTTGCTATTGCTGACGCCGTTATCAATGACACACCACTGATCAAACGCGTTGTTACCGTTAGCGGCCAAGCGCTAGAAAAACCACAAAATATCTGGGCACTTATTGGCACTCCCGTTGGTTTTTTAACGGATCAATGTGGCTACAAAAATAGTCAAAATAGGCATTTAATCATGGGTGGCCCTATGATGGGTTTTAGTTTACCTCATGATCAAGTTCCGGTGATAAAAACCACCAACTGTATTTTAGCGCCTAGTGAAATTGAAATAGCCTCACCCTTTTCGTCAACGAGTAGTAAAGAGGTTGAGTGTATTCGTTGTGGTCAATGTGCCGATGTATGCCCTGCACAATTGCTACCACAAGAATTACTATGGAGTGCGAAAGCAAAAGATCAGGCACAACTGGCAAAGCTTAATCTATTTGACTGTATTGAATGTGGTGCTTGTGCTTACGTTTGCCCAAGCCAAATACCTTTAGTGCATTATTATCGTGTTGCCAAAGCTGAAATCCGTCAACAAAAATTACTCGATATCAAAGCCGAAAAAGCCAAAGTTAGATTTGAAGCGCGTAAGCAAAGACTTGAACGCGAAAAAGTTGCCCGAGTAGAAAAACATAAAAAAGCTGCCGAGGCGCGCAAAGCCAGAATGAATACAGATACAAGTGCAGCAAAATCAGAGAAATCTGCAGTAGCAGACGCACTTGCTCGGGTAAAAGCAAAAAAAGCTCAAGCCAGCCTAAAGCAAAATACTGCAGAAGGTTCTGTTACCAGTACTGTCGAGATGACTGCTGAATCAGTTGTACCCGTTGCACCCGTTGACGAGAGTAAAAGCCAAGTGGCCAATGCTATTGCAAGAGCAAAAGCGAAAAAAATAGCACAGAAAAACCAAGCACAAATAGAGTCGTTAGATACGCTGCAAAACAACGAGTCACTAAGCTCATCGCAAGCAGCGCCGGTTGTCATTGATAAAAAAGCTAAGGTTGACGTAGCTATTGCAAAAGCAAAAGCAAACGAAAATAAACCTCAAGCAGAAACAATATCAGACAGCCCTAATGCTCAAGTTGACGCAACAACAAAAGCACTTCCCCTTGAGATAGTTAACTTAGCATCAGATTCAGATGACAAAGCCACTCAAGCACTAAATAAAAAGGCGAAAGTGGCCGCTGCAATCGCGAAAGCAAAGGCTAAAGCTAAAGCTAAAACAGCAGCAAATTTAGCGGCTGAAACATCGTTTGACCGTGCCGAGCCATCAACAACGCCCGCTAACATTGATGTTATGCAAGACAGTAATACAGCAGCACAAGCGGATATTGCGGCAACTAAAAAAGCGCGCGTAGCGGCAGTAGTGGCTAAAGCAAAGGCGAAAAAACTAGCCGCTTCATCCAACAAATCAACAACTTCAGAGTAATTAAGTACCATGGCCTTTTGGATAGCAAGTTCACCGCACAATCATCAACAAAATGAAACATCAAGCCTAATGAGGCTGGTGATTTATGCCACCATTCCAGGGATATTTGCGCAATGGTACTTCTTTGGCTGGGGTAACTTAATTCATATTTCTTTAGCAGTAGCTGCCGCAATCATCGCTGAGTTTACGGTACTATCATTAAGAAATAAAAAAATTACGCCTCAGTTATTTGATGGTAGCGCCATATTAACCGCTGTTTTACTGGGTATAAGTTTACCTGCCTTAGCCCCTTGGTGGATATCAGTTATTGGTAGCGTTTTTGCGATTGCACTGGTTAAACAACTCTATGGTGGTTTAGGACATAACCCTTTCAATCCAGCCATGGCGGCCTATGTAATGCTGCTGATTTCATTTCCGCTGCAAATGACTCAGTGGCAACCACCACTATCATTACTGGCCATGGATATACAATTAACTGACACGCTTGCCGTTATTTTTTCTGGCTATACGCCACAAGGTTACTCAGTTGAACAAATTCGTACCCACATCGATGGTTTTACTATGGCGACCCCGCTAGATACGGTTAAAACTAATATGACTTTAGGCTTAACCGTAGTTGAGAGTATGCAAGCCCCAACCATAGGTAAACATTTTGGCGTGGGTTGGGAGTGGATCAATGCTGGCTTTCTACTTGGCGGCTTATTTTTATTGAGTAAAAAAGCCATTCCTTGGAGCACACCCGTAAGTTTTCTATTAAGTTTATTTGTTTGTAGTTTCATTGCCTTTATGATTAGTCCTGATAGCAATGCCTCAACTATGTTTCACTGGTTTACTGGCGCAACCATGCTAGGGGCATTTTTCATTCTGACCGACCCTGTTTCTGGTGCAACGAGCGTTAAAGGTCGACTCGTCTTTGGCGCACTGGCTGGCTTATTAGTTTTTCTGATCAGAAAGTTTGGTGGCTATCCTGATGCTGTCGCCTTTGCGGTTTTACTCTGTAATATGTCCGCGCCTTTAATTGATCAATATACCCGCCCTCGCACTTATGGCCACGACTTAGGAGTGAAAAAATAATGTCTGAGTTAACGCCTGCAATAAGTAAAAACTCAAAAATATTAGCCTTATTCGCGGTAGCCTGTACGGCAACCGTTGCTTTAGTGCAGCTACTGACAGAAGATCGTATTGAACTTCAGTCTCAACAACAATTAATTCAACAATTAAACCAAGTTATTCAAAAAGATAGTCATGATAATGAAATGTTCCGTGATTGTATTATAGCGCCTACGGGCAAGGACACAGAGTTGTTAATCGATGTAATTTACCGCGCGCGATTAAATAATATGCCGACAGCTGCTGCCATTAAAACAGTGGCACCCGATGGCTACAGTGGCAATATTGAATTGTTAATTGCGCTCAACATTGATGGTAGTGTGAGTGGCGTTAGAACATTACTACATAAAGAAACACCCGGTTTAGGTGATAAAATAGAACTCAGAAAAAGTGACTGGATAACAACATTTGCTGGAAAAAAAGTCTTAGATAAAAACGATAGTCGCTGGGCGGTTAAAAAAGACGGTGGTATGTTTGACCAGTTTACCGGAGCTACCATTACCCCCAGAGCTGTAGTAAAAACAGTTAGAAAAACCATTGACTACTTTCAAGCTAATCAAAAAGTCATTTTTAATACCGCCAGTAACTGTGGAGTGGAACAATGAAAATAAATCCAGAATATAAAACATTAGCTTGGCAAGGTTTATGGAAAAACAACCCAGGCTTGGTGCAGTTGCTTGGCCTTTGTCCCTTATTGGCGGTAACCTCAACGGTTGTTAACGCTTTAGGCTTAGGCATAGCAACCATGTTTGTCCTGATTTGTTCAAACGCCACCGTCTCAGCCATCAGACAATGGGTGCCCAAAGAAATCCGCATTCCAATTTTCGTGCTTATTATTGCCACTTTTGTTACCTGTGTGCAGTTGCTGATGAACGCCTTTACTTACGACTTATACCAATCGTTAGGCATTTTTCTGCCGCTCATCGTCACCAACTGCGCTATTATTGGCCGGGCAGAAGCCTACGCCTCTAAAAACCCTATTAAACAATCTAGTTTTGATGGCTTAATGATGGGGCTTGGTTTCTTAGCCGTATTAGTTGTCTTAGGGGCAATACGTGAAGTTTTAGGTCAAGGTACATTGTTTGATGGCGCAAACCTGCTTTTAGGGCAATGGGCCACAGGATTAAGAGTAGAGATTTACCAGCTTGATAGCCAATTTTTATTGATGATATTACCGCCAGGTGCCTTTATTGCCATGGGCTTTTTAATCGCAGGTAAAAATATTATTGATCATAAAATAGCACAAGCAAAGCCTAAAAAATTAGAACAAGCGATTGAACGTGTTCGTGTAAACTTTGAAAATTAACTAGCGCACTTAAATAAGAATACCTAAATAAGCATACCTAAATGAAAATAATAAAAAATATCTCTGATGAATAAAGAAACACGACTAGATATGTTAACGCGGTTGCGAGACAACGACCCAAGCCCAACCACAGAGCTTAATTTCTCCAGTGCTTTTGAGTTATTAATTGCGGTGTTATTATCTGCTCAAGCCACTGATGTCAGTGTCAACAAAGCCACTGACAAACTTTATCCTGTCGCTAATACACCACAAGCACTACTTGACCTTGGTCTTGACGGCTTGAAATCTTACATCAAAACCATAGGTTTATTTAACACCAAAGCGGTAAATACCCTTAAAACCTGTCAAATGATAATCGATTTGCATAATGGTGAAGTGCCTGAAAATAGAGCGGCCCTTGAAGCCCTACCCGGCGTTGGCAGAAAAACCGCTAATGTGGTACTCAACACAGGGTTTGGTTGGCTAAAAGATAATGAGGGTAAATACTTTATTGCCGTTGATACCCATATCCAACGCGTCGCTAACCGCACTGGCTACGCCAAAGGCAAGACAGTAGAAGAAACAGAAAAAAACATCATCAAACACACGCCAAGAAAAACAGAATTTTTTTTTAATTTACATCATTGGCTCATTCTTCATGGCCGCTACACCTGCATAGCCCGCAAACCAAAATGCGGTTCATGTATTATTGAAGACTTATGCGACTTTAAAGATAAGACTGAAGACTAAAAGTTTACTTAACCTATTTAAGACCAGTACAAGTGCAATATTAGCCATTGAGCTTAAGTGTTTATCGTTAACGCCAGCAGCGAAAGTAGATGAAAACCACCTTGTTAATCCTGCTATGTTTTTCAACACTTTACTGATAATTTAGCGGTTTTTACTGACAAACTAAACCTATCAAACTCCTATGTGTTGATGACAATCACTTAGCCGTCTGATTTAATTATCTGTAATTTTTGTTTCATAAAATCGATAAACATGCGGTTTTTATTGGGCATATATTTACTTTGCACATACTGCAAACAAATGTCTCCATGATAACTACATTGTAACTGCCAGTCTTTCAATAGCGGGATCAGCCTTCCCGCTTCAAGCCCTTGCTGCGCGGTGTAATCGGGTAAAGAGCCAATACCAAAGCCCTGTTCAATCGCGTCTCGACGCATTTCACTGTGGTTAAGTAAATATGATCCCGTGACTTCTACGGTAGTTTTATGATTTTCATTACTAAATCGCCATCGGTTGTCGGTCATATTTTCGCCTAAGCAAATGCAAGGTAAAGCTTTTAAATCATCGGGATGTTTTGGCAGAGCATGCTTGGCTAAAAAATCAGGACTGGCACATAACACCTGTTCAACGCGGCCAATGTTAACATTGACCAAAGCTTCAATAGGATAGTCATTAATATGAATCAAAAAATCGACACCGTCATGGATCGGATCTAAAATACGGTCGGTGACTTTTAAATGTAACTGAATGTCTGGATAGCGTTTTAAAAACTCAACAAAAAGTGGCCGTAATACCTGATTGGCCAGTGATTTTGGTGCCGCCACCCTCAATAACCCACTCACCGTCGATGTGATAGAACGACTGGCATTAACCGCTTTTTCTGCCGACTCAACCATCTGTTTACAGTAATCAAAAGTTATTTTTCCTGACTCAGTTAACGCCAGTTGTCGTGTTGTACGCTGTAATAGTTTGATGCCTAATGCATCTTCTAATCTGCTTATTTGACGGCTGACTGCTGAGGGTGTTACGCCAAGTTTTTTTGCCGCTTTACTAAAATTTCCCTGCTCAACCACAGTGACTAAAATAGCCATATCAGACAATAAAGGCATGAGTTTATTTGTGTCCACTAGGCACAAGTCCTTATACAAATATGTGTATTGTTTTAAATATCTCATAGATTAACATATATCCGCAGTCATGAGTTGGCTGCTATGAGCATATGTTAAATGATGAGAGGTAAATATGGAGTTGTTAATCAATACGTATATGGCAGAAATTATCGCGGTGGGCACTATCGCTATTTTTATGGCTATGTTACCTGGGGCTGATTTTGTGTTAGTGACCCGCACGAGTATCTACAATGGTCGTTTGGCCGGTTTATATATGAGCTTAGGCATGTGTTTATCTGTTTGTATTCATGCCAGTTATTCAATTGCAGGCTTAGCCGTGGTGATTGCAAGTTCAGCCTGGTTATTTTCTGCAATCAAATATTTAGGCACGGCTTATCTTATCTATATTGCTTGGCAGTTGTTAACAACACGCGAGCCTTTACATAATGACCAAAAACATCAAACAGCAGATATTTCGGCCTTTATCGCGCTGCGTCGTGGCTTTACTTGCAACATATTAAACCCTAAAACCTCTATCTTCTTCTTAAGTATTTTTACCCAAGTAGTGTCGGTAGATACCCCCTTAATAATGCAAATAAGCTATGGGTTGATCATTATGTTGGCACATTTTATCTGGTACAGCGGTGTTGTTTTACTGTTATCACACCCCAGTATATTGCCTCGCTTTAATCGCCAAAAACAAAAAATTGATAAGGTAGCAGGATTTATCCTGATGCTCATTGCTATCAAGCTCAGCCTAATCAGTGCTATTTAAGTAAGAGCTACAATTAGCGATCTCAAGACATAGCTAATTGTAGGCTTTCAGACTTCGTTTTTATCAGAATATGACCAAAAAACTTCAGGTTTCAGTTTTATTTTCGCTCAATACTTATTGTTATACAAAGACTAATAGTACCGCGGCAGATATTAAGTATTAAGATTCAACATTCAATATTCCACATTTAATATGTGTCTTCCAAGTGATGACATTATTTAAGTTCAGCTAATTTTTTGATATGTGCCGGTGAAATCCCACAACAGCCACCGATAATAGAGGCACCAGATTTAAGCCAAGATGAGGCAAATTCGCAATACTTTTCTGGTGGAACATCATCTCTGATACCAGAAATACCATTACTTTTATTCGCTTCGTGTAGTTCACCAATTACTGAAAAATTATTAGCGTACACACCTAACTGAACTTCGTTTTCAATTCCTTGATCTAATAGCGCCTGTTTAGCGGTGATAAGTACGGTCTGCATGACTTCGACACAGCTACAATTAAATAATATTGCCGAAACATTTTGCCCTGCAATTTCGCTAACGGCATCATAAACTGACTCTCCTGAACGTAGAGTCGACTCGGTGGATATTTCATCTTTAACAGTAAAGGCAATCCAAGTAGGTTTGCCAGTAACAAGAGTGCGAGCCTTGATCATTGCGGCTTCTGCGATAGATGATATCGTTTCGGCTAGCCATAAATCTACATCAACTTCCTGATTTTTTATTAATAACTCAAGCAAGGGCTGCGCTTGTGCCACTGAAAAAAGATCTGGTCGGTAAGAGCCTAACAATGGCGGAATACAACCCGCGACTAACAAACTTGAATTATCCTTAACGCACTCTCGTGCTAACCTAGCGGCTAGTTTAATAAGCTCAGCCCCTTGTTCGTTAAAGCGTTTCTCACCAATATGAAAAGGCACTAACGCGTAGGTATTGGTGGTAATGATATCAGCACCGGCCTTGATAAAGCTACGATGCACTTGAGAGATAAAATGAGGCGCTTCAATTAACGCTTGAGCTGACCATTCTGGTTGTTGAAAAGGGGCACCAATACGTTGCAGTTCACGGCCCATACCACCATCAAGAATTATCGGAAATGTAAAGGGTAATTTCATACTCATTCTTTCATCTGTTATCTATAAAAATAAGAGCAGAATAACCATGCGGTTGGCGTAAAGCAAGCGTAAATAGGACATTGATAAAATTGAACTAGGCTTTGCGTTTTTGGATGTTGATCTCTAGTAGCAAGCTACTGGCCTAGTCAACTAAAAACATGCCCTTTCCTACTTAAATCACATAAAAATCATTATACCAGACATTAGTTACCCTACTATTTACCGAAAACAGATTGACCTTTAATATCAATCGAGCTAAATTGAAAGCGCTTCCAAATTCGATAAAAAACTGAAAGTTCTAAAAATAATTAACGCTAACTAAAACCACTAACTAAAACCACTAACTAAAACCACTAACAATAAATCATTAAGAATAAATAACTATGAAATTGACTTTACCTTATAACTCAAAAATGAATTCAACAGATTTTATTTATGGTGTTGCTACTGCCTCATTCCAAATCGAGGGCGGTATCGAGCAACGATTGCCCTGTATCTGGGATACATTTTGCTCTTTAGAAAACAGTATTGTCGATGGTTCAAATGGAGACGTTGCCTGTGATCATTACCATAAATGGCCTCAAGACATCGAAATGATTGAATCTCTCGGCGTTGATGCTTATCGTTTATCTATTTCGTGGGGAAGAGTTGTTAATGAAGATGGCAGTATCAATGCCACAGGTGTAGCATTTTATATTGCCTTGTTAGATAAATTAGTAGAGAAAAACATTAAATCCTTTGTTACGCTTTATCACTGGGATTTACCTCAACACCTTGAAGATAAAGGTGGTTGGTTAAACAGAGAAACGGCTTACGAATTTCAAAAATATACCGAAATAGTGATTAAAGCATTTGGCAATAGAGTGCATTCGTATGCTACGTTAAATGAGCCTTTTTGTAGCGCTTATTTAGGCTATGAAATTGGCATTCATGCACCAGGTATTAAAGGTAAAGAGTTTGGCAAAAAGGCAGCTCATCATTTATTACTTGCTCATGGTTTAGCGATGAAATCTCTTAAAAAATTAAGCCCGAACACACTTAATGGCATTGTACTTAATTTTACCCCTGGCTACCCTGCTTCTCAAAATCCAGCTGATATAGCAGCAGCTCAGTTTGCCGATGAATATTTTAATCAATGGTATATAAAACCTATTTTTGATGCTCAATATCCAGAAATACTTGCGCAACTGCCATTATCACAACATCCTGATATTATTGCAGGTGATATGGACATCATTTCAGAGTCTGTTGATTTTTTAGGTATTAATTATTATACACGTGCAATATATCAAGCTGATGAAAATGAAATATTCACTCAAATTTCCCTTAAAGATGTTGCTTTAACCGATATGGGTTGGGAGATATATCCATCAGGGTTTTCTGATTTATTGATTTCTTTAGATGCCAAATACACCTTACCTCCTATTTATATTACTGAAAATGGCGCTGCAATGCCTGACAGTATCAAAGATGGCAAAGTAGAAGATGCTCACCGAGTCGCTTATTACCAAAGCCACCTTAACGCGGTAAATACAGCCATTGAATCAGGTGTCGACATCAGAGGTTACTTTGCTTGGAGTTTAATGGATAATTTTGAATGGGCTGAAGGCTATTTAAAAAGGTTTGGTATTGTCTACGTCGATTATCAAAGCCAAGAAAGAACTATAAAAGCCAGTGGTTATGCCTATCGTGATTTAATCCATCAACGAAAAAGCAATAACAACAAATAGTTAATTGAAAAACCGAATACTTTAAACACAACTATCATTAAAATAAATGTTATTTCCATGTGATACCAATAGCGCTGTTTCAAGTGTTTATAAACTAGCCTTTGAATATAATTGAACAACGTAAAGTGTCATTGTATATAAAATAAGAATAATATTAACTTTAAAAAAAAAGAGATTCACATGCTAAAAATTAAAGAAAAAATAGCTTACGGTTTGGGCGACACAGCCAGTAATATCATCTTCCAAACCGTGATGATGTTTTTACTTATTTATTATACTGATGTGGTTGGTCTTTCTCCCGCACTTGTTGGCACTCTTTTTCTTGTTGTTAGAATATTTGATGCAATCACTGATCCCTTAATGGGAGCAATGGCTGATAGAACGAAAACTAAGTGGGGACAATTCAGACCTTATTTATTATGGCTAGCCCTGCCTTTTTGCCTGATCAGTATTTTAGCTTTTACCACCTTTGATTTATCTGAAAATGGTAAAATCGTTTATGCATTTGCTACTTATACTTTATTAATGATCGCTTATACCGCGATAAACATTCCTTATTCAGCGCTGGGTGGTGTACTTACCGCTGACCCTGAAGAACGCGTATCAGTACAATCATATCGATTTGTTTTTGGTATGTTAGGTGGTCTAATCGTTGCAGCAGGTACTATGCCATTAGTAGAGTGGTTTGGTGCTGGAGATAAAGCACAAGGCTATCAGTACACTATGATAGCCATGAGCTTGCTAGGCTTAATGCTTTTTCTGCTTTGTTTTGCCGGTACTAAAGAAAGAGTTAGCCCGCCAAAAGATCAAAACTCAAGCTTTAAAGAAGATTTGTCTGCCTTATGGAAAAATGATCAATGGCGAATTCTTTGCTTAGCTGGATTATTGTTATTAAGTGGCCAAGTACTGCGCGGCACACTGGCGGTTTATTATGTGAAATATTATTTAGGTCGCGCTGACCTGATCACCTTGTTTATGACTTTAGGGATGATAGGTAGCATTCTAGGTTGTGCACTGGCGTTACCACTATCTAAAAAAGTATGTAAAATTAAAGCCTATATTTGTTTACAATCAATCGCTGCTTTTATTTGTATTATCAGTTATTTTGTTGGCAGTGAACAAACAGTTATGGCCTTCACTTTATTCTTTCTTTGGAGTTTTTTCCTGCAGATGGCCACCCCCTTACTTTGGGCTAAAATGGCTGATACCATCGATTATGGACACTGGAAAACTGGCGTTAGGATAACGGGTATGGTTTATTCAGCTATCGTTTTTTTCATCAAACTTGGCGTTGCCATTGGCGGTGCATTAGCGGGTTGGTTATTGGCCTATTATGGCTACCAAGCTGATATAGAACAAAGCACTAACACGCAACAAGGCATATTAGCTGCTTTCACTATTTTTCCTGCTGTAGGGTCGATATTAGTTGCCTGGGTAATGCGCTGGTACATACTTGATGCAAAAAAAGTGCAATTTATTCACCAAGCTTTAAAAAACACATCAAGTTAGTTAATTTGAAAAATGTAAATCGCTAGCCTAAAATAATATAGTTAGCGTTTTATTAGCGAGTTAACGTCGCCTCTATCAAATAAATAAATGCATGCTAAATCTAACAACTAAACAACATTTAAACTTAAATTTAACGAGTAAAAGCTCTAAAATAGTTAACTTTATTTATTAAAATACGGTTGACCTTATTAGTAAAATATTTTAAATTGTGGAAGCGCTTCCTGATTGAAGGATGTTTTTTTAAATTGAACTGGAAGCGCTTCCAAATATATAATAATCATAATATGAAATACCTCGGGAGACACACGATGAATTCAACTTTTAAAAAAACTCAACTTGCTACAAGTTTATCTATAATTTTAGGCGTAACGGCAATAACGCCGGTTTTTGCTGCTGAAGAAGTTGCAAAAGATAAAACTGAAGTGATCGAAGTTACGGGTATCCGTAGCAGTATGGTTAAATCGATGGATATGAAGCGCTCAGCTAGTGGTATCGTTGATGCTATTAACGCTGAAGACATTGGTAAATTTCCCGACAGTAACTTAGCTGAATCGTTACAACGTATTACGGGTATTTCTATAGAAAGATCAAACGGCGAAGGCAGTAAAGTAACCGCTCGTGGTTTTGGTCCTGAACGTAATTTAGTCACGCTTAATGGTCGTCAACTTCCGACTACTACCGGTGATCGCTCGTTTGATTTTTCCAATCTTGCCGCTGAAGGTGTTAGCGGTGTTCAGGTATACAAAACCTCAAAAGCAGATGTTCCTACCGGTGGTATTGGGGCAACAATTAATATTACTACCCATCGCCCTCTTGATAATCCAGGCGAAAAAGCGGTATTTAGCGCTGAAGCATTAAAAGATCAAACAACCAAAGAAGGCTCTACTACGCCACAATTTTCGGGCTTGTATTCAAATACATTTGATGATGGTAAATTTGGTATTTCGATATCAGGTAGTTATTCAGAGCGTGAAAGTGGTAGTCAGCAAGGTAAAACAGCTTTCTGGCGAAGCTTTTCAGGTGTACAGGATAATGACTGGGGTGGCTCTAATGCGGCATGGGGTGGTGTAGGAAGAGATGATAGCCAAACTAATCGCCCAGGCGACGATGACATTTATTCAGTACCACAAAATACTATTTACAAGTTTGAAGAACAACAGCGTAAAAGAAGTAATGCGCAATTAGTGCTGCAATATAGTCCAACAGATGCTATTACTGCGACACTTGATTACACCTATGTAAAAAAAGAAAATGACACACAATTTAACGACATTTCAGTATGGTATAACTTTGGACCAAGCGAAAATATTTGGACAGATGGCCCAATAAGTTCTCCTGCTGTTTATTCTGAAACTTTTGATCCAAATAACCCTACCGATCTTGCAATGGGTGGTGGTGACTTTAGTGTTAAAGATGAAACTAAATCGCTTGGTTTAAATTTAGAATGGCAAGTAAACAACAGCTTAAGTCTAAGATTAGATCATCACGACTCGTCAGCTCAAAGTGATCCAAATAGTCCTTTAGGTTCAAGCAACACTATCGGTATGGCTGCTTTTGTTCGTACAGCTTCTGCAACTGACTATACAGGTGATATTCCAGTACTATCTGTTACTGGCGGTAATGCAGTTCAAGCCTCAGACATGATTGTAACCGGTAGTTCTTTTATCAACATCAAAAACCGTGCTGATATTACGCAAACTCAACTGCATGGTAATTATATTCTTGAAGAAGCCGGTAGCATAGATTTTGGTCTATCATTGACCAGTTCTGAAAGCCGACATAGAGAAAAGAATGTTCAACGAAATAACTGGGGTGGTGAAGGTACTGCTGGTTCATTCGATGAGTCATTATTTCCACGTAGAAGCATTCAAGACCAATTTGACAATTTAAGCGGTGGTAACTTTGAAGGTTATAATGGCGATGTCGAAATTTTAGAAAATTATTTCGCCTTTGATTTTAATGGCGTTAGAGAACGTGCTGTTGATGTATTAGGTGTTCAAGCATCTGCTTTAGGTGATTGTGGTAATTCATTTTGTCCATCAAGCGACTATGCTTCACAAACTGACCAATATACTAAAGAAGAAATGACTTCAGTTTACTTCCAATATAACTACGAAGGTGAAATTGGTACTATGCCATTTGATGTGCATTTTGGTATCCGTTATGAAGAAACAGATGTTACTTCAACGTCTTCAGTGCCTGAATTTACTAATGAACCTCGTTGGGAAGGTACCAGTGAAGTATCACTATTAAGCTCTGGTAATGTTATCTACGGTACACAAGAAGCAAGCTATGATCATTTGCTACCCAGCATTAACTTCAATTTAGAAGTTACTGATGATGTTATTCTTCGCGCAGCTTACAGTGAAACTATTGGCCGCCCTCAATATAACAATATGATTGGTGGCACACTGCTAAACCCTGGTGCTCGTGTAGGTGGCGGTATAGGTTCTACCGGTAACGCTGGTTTATTACCACTTGAATCTGAAAACATCGATTTATCAGCAGAATGGTACTACGGCGAAGGTAGTTACGTTTCATTAGGTTATTTCACTAAAGACGTAACAAACGATATATTAGTAGACACGGTAAATACTACCACGGGTATTGTTAACCCTGCAGACGGTCCTTATACAGAAGAAGCACGAGCAGCTGTTGGCAATGATGGTTTAGCACAACGTCAATACATCTTTGATACCTATGCGGCAACAGATCCAGAACACGTCTTCATGGAAGGTGGCAACATTATTATTTTAGGTAATGCTGAAACTGATAACTTGATGAACTTCGGTATTAGTACTCCGATAAACTTAACTGAAAAAACCGGTTATGACGGTATTGAGTTTGCCGTACAACACTTATTTGGTAATAGCGGTTTTGGTACTATTGTTAATTACACTAAAACAAATACTGACAATGAACATGATGACTTTGACATTGGCGCTCAAGCGGCTGAATTAGGTATTAGTGATTCGGCTAACGTTGTTGGCTTCTACGAAAAAGATGGTTTATCAATTCGTATTGCTTATAACTGGCGTGATAAATTCTTAGTAGCGCTTGTACAAGATGGTCAAGCAGGTCCTGGCCCACGCTATATTGAAGAATATGCTCAAGTTGATATGACCGTAAGTTACGATGTACCACAAGCAGAAGGATTAACTGTTTTCTTCAATGCCATCAACATTACTGAAGAAAATGCCCGCACTAGTGGACGTGACGAACGACAAGTATTAGATTCTATTCAACAAGGTGCACGTTACTCTTTAGGTGCTCGCTATACATTCTAACAGCCCTTTATTGAGCTGATAAGAAAGTAAATTAAAGGCCGTATAAATTATTCGATAATGTATTTGATATTTTATGCGGCCTCTTTATATATGATGTAAAAATAGAATTATTACAAAAAACATCGGTCTTAAACAAATATTTTCAAGCGCTTAAGTAGGTTAGATACCCAGTTAGTCGTTAACTAGCAGTAGATCGCCTAAAGAAAGCACGATATAGTTTTAGTTGAAATATGTCCTTATGTTTTTTGTAAATATTTTAATTTTAAGTAAATTTATGAATAAACCATTAAAGAAAATTGTGATTGTTGGTGGTGGCTCGGCTGGCTGGTTGACCGCTGGAATAATTGCGGCAGAACACGCCAGTGCTCAAGATTCGGGTATCGAAATCACCCTAGTTGAATCTGCAGATGTTGCCACTATGGGGGTTGGCGAAGGTACTTGGCCATCAATGCGTACTACCTTGAAAAAAATGGGAATTTCAGAAACCGAATTTCTCATCGAGTGTGATGCTAGCTTTAAACAAGGGTCAAAATTTACTCATTGGATTACCAATACTCATGAAGGCTATTATCATCCTTTTACTTTGCCACATGGCTTTAATGACATAAACCTATCATCGTATTGGCAACCCTTTCGAGATAAAATCAGTTTTGCCGATGCCGTTTGTCAACAAAGTCATTTAGGCGCTCATGGTCTAGCCCCTAAACAAATCACCAGCGCTGAATATTCATTTGCAGCCAATTATGGTTATCATTTAGATTCAGTTAAATTTGGTCGGTTTTTACGCAAACACTGCACTGAAAAATTGCATGTTAAACACATTGTTGATCATGTCAGTAAGATCAACTCAGCAAAGAATGAAGATATAGCCTCAATTACCACCACAAAACATGGTGATATTTCTGCTGATTTATTTATTGACTGTACCGGCTCAGCATCGATTTTATTAGCTAAACACTACAAGATTCCTTTCATCAGTAAAAAACATATTTTATTTAATGATTCCGCTCTAGCGGTTCATGTTCCTCATGAAAATGAAGATAGCCCTATTGCTTCTTTTACTTCATCAACCGCGCAAACGGCCGGTTGGATTTGGGATATAGGCTTACCTTCACGCCGTGGTGTCGGTTACACCTACTCCAGTGCTCATATTAGCGATACAAAAGCTGAGGAAGAGTTAATAGAGTACATTACTCCTCTTATTGGTAAAAAGTCTGCCAACGCTGCCATGATGCGTAAAATAGCACTAAACCCTGGACACAGAGAAAAGTTCTGGCATAAAAATTGTGTCGCTGTAGGAATGTCTGCTGGTTTTATTGAGCCGCTAGAAGCTTCAGCATTAGTGTTAATAGAGCTCTCAGCTAAAATGATCAGTGAACAATTACCTGTAAACCGTCAAGCAATGGACATTGTGGCTAAGCGCTTTAATAGCAAGTTTTTACATCGTTGGGACAACATCATTGATTTCCTCAAATTGCATTACGTGTTAAGTAAAAGAACGGATTCAGATTATTGGGGCGATAATAAAAATGCAATGCATATCCCAGAGAGCTTACGAGAACAGTTAGCATTATGGCAATATCAAGCGCCATATAAATACGATGCAATTCATACGGAAGAAATGTTTCCGCCAGCAAGTTTTCAATTCGTTTTATATGGTATGGGCTTTGTTACCCAAGCTCCCCATAAAAAAAGAACAGACCAATCAGCAAAAGCAGAGGCTTTGTTCAATGAAAATGTACAACGAACAAAACAACTATTATCTGCCTTGCCAACAAATCGTGAATTAATTAATAAAATTAAAAAATATGGCTTACCAAAAATATAGCGATACCAACGCTTAAAAAATCTAGCCACACATCAGTAAACAACATAATTTGGAATGAAAATGGCAAATCACGTATTACTAAATAGTACCGATCATCAAAATTTAAAAGTTATTACCGAACGTGAAGAAAAATACGGCGACAATGTTTGGTTTACCCTAACCTTCCCCACTGAATTTAGAAGCGTTCAGGCCTATTATCCGATATTTTTTAATAAAGACTCAAGTACAGGTCAATTTTATGCGGTTGCGCTATTTGGTTTTCAAGAAAATGAAAACTTATTTTTATCAAAAGATGGCTGGCAGACACCTTACATTCCATTAAGCGTAGCAAGACAGCCGTTCTTAATTGGTGTCCAAAAAGTTGTAGAAGACGGCGAAGAAAAAGAACAAAGAATGTTACATATTGATCTTGAACACCCAAGAGTGAGCCAAGACAAAGGTGAAGCACTGTTTTTAGAGTTTGGTGGCAATACCCCTTACTTAGATAATGCAGCAGATATACTCGAAACCATGCATCATGGCCTTATCGACAGTAAGTTATTTATGGAATTACTGATTGAACATGAGTTGTTAGAGCCTTTCTCGCTAGATATGACATTAAACGATAAAAGCCAAAACCAAATGGTTGGTTTTTATACTATTAATGAAGATAAATTAAAAACGCTAACCCCGGATACTTTGGCCAAACTGCATCAGTTGGGATATTTACAAGCCATTTATATGGCGATTGCTTCGCAATCAAATGTTCGAGCGTTAATGAATAAAAAAAATGAACAGTTGGGTTTGTAAAACCATTAATACAGAGCTAAATAAGGTGATTAGGTGCTAACAATTAATCATAAAGTAAAAGAAATTCACCATTGCCAACCCGGCAATATTCCAGAATTTGTCTTGTCTTCTACTGAGCCCATGATTTTGAAAAATTTTGGCAGTAATTGGCCCGCAGTTATTGCGGGTAAAACCTCGCCACAATCAGCTGCTGATTACTTAAGAAAGTTTTATACCAATGCGCCTATAACTGCCTATTATGGTGAGTCTAAAAATAATGGCCGTGTTTTTTACAATGAAAACATGACAGGTTTTAATTTTAACAGTTCAAAAGCCAACCTGAATCAAGTGCTTGATAAGTTACTTGAGCATGTCAATGATCCGCAACCACCGACAATGTATGTGGGTTCGACTGAAATTAACCATTGCTTACCGGGCTATAATGAAGAAAACAATGCCTCCATCGACCATTTAAAGCCGTTAACCAGCATATGGTTAGGCAATAAAAGCAAAATAGCTGCACATTTTGATTTCCCTAATAATTTAGCTTGTTGTGTAGTGGGTAGTCGTAAATTTACTTTGTTCCCACCAGAGCAGCTTGAAAATTTGTACGTTGGCCCGATGGAATTTTCCCCCGGTGGACAAGAAATTAGTTTAGTGGATTTTGACAACCCTGATTTTGTTAAGTATCCAAAGTTTAAACAAGCGTTAGCCTCGGCACAAGTTGCCGAATTGGAAGCTGGCGACGCCCTATTTTTACCTAGTATGTGGTGGCATCATGTTGAAAGTTTAACCGCGTTTAACGTGCTAGTAACCCATTGGTGGCGTGATAGCCCCGCATTTATGGGACGCCCTAACAATGCCCTTATGTTGGCAATGTTAAGCTTAAAAGACTTGCCTTTAGCTCAGCGAAAAGCATGGCAAGCGCAATTTAACTATTATATTTTTGAGCATGACCAAGAAGATTTCTCTCATATTCCTACCGCTGCTCAAGGGCGATTGTCAAAACCCCTTGATGAATTATTAGCGAAACAAATACGCGCAGATTTACTGAATAAATTAAAACGATAGTAACTAAGTACAACAAATCATCCTACTAAAGTTAATTAATAAGGTTTTATTTTGAAAACACAAAACAAAAAAATTAAAAAAGTCGTTATTGCTGGTGGTGGTACTGCGGGTTGGATGACAGCAGCAGCACTCTCAAAATTATTAGGTAAAGGCATAGAGGTTGTTTTAATAGAGTCAGACGAAATCCCTACGGTTGGCGTTGGTGAAGCAACGATTCCTACCTTACATATTTTTCACCAATTATTAGGCATTAATGAACAAGAGTTTATGGCAGCAACCAATGCCACCTTTAAGCTGGGCATTTCTTTTGAAAACTGGCGCGACATAAGTAAAGATTATATTCATTCCTTTGGTTTTCTAGGTAAAGGTTGTTGGGCGGCTGGTTTTCAACATTTTTGGCTAAAAGGCCGTGCAAAAGGCATTGTTTCTGAGATTGGTGATTATGTTCCTGAACATTTGGGCGCAAGAGCCGGAAAGTTTGCCGTTTTAGCAAATCAAGAGTTAAACCATGCTTATCACCTTGATGCTGGGCTCTATGCTAAGTTTTTAAGAAGTCTTGCTGAAAAACATGGCACAACACGCATTGAAGGTAAAATATCCCAGGTTAATCTAGATAACGAATCCGGCTATATAGACTCAATTACTTTAGCATCAGGTAAAATTGTTGAGGGGGATCTCTTCATCGACTGTACCGGCTTTAAAGGCATGTTAATCGAAGGAGCACTCAATACAGGCTTTGAAGATTGGAGTCATATCTTACCTTGTGACAGTGCTATCGCAGTGCAAACTAAAATGGTCAGAAAACCGGTTCCATATACCCGCGCTATCGCCAGGGATTCTGGTTGGCAATGGCAAATACCGCTGCAAAACCGCACCGGTAATGGTTTAGTCTTTTGTAGTAAATACATGACAGATGAAGAAGCTAAGCAAACACTTTTAGCGAATGTTCAAGGTGAGTTGCTCAACGAACCTCGTGTGATCAAATATAAAACCGGCACACGCCGTAAACATTGGAATAAAAACTGTGTTGCTATTGGCTTATCTTCTGGTTTTATCGAACCATTGGAGTCAACCGGTATACATTTATTTCAAAAGTCCATTGTGCGATTAATGCAAATGTTTCCTTCTCAGGGTATTAATCAAGCTGATGTTGATGAATTTAATAGCCAAACTAAAACTGAAGTCGACAACATTAAAGATTTTATTATTCTGCATTATCATTTAACAGAGCGCACAGATTCACCATTTTGGCGCTATTGCAAAAATATGGAAATTCCAGATACCTTAAAACATCGTATGTCGTTGTTTAAGGAAAGTGGCCAGGTATTTAAAAAAGCAGAAGACTTATTCGGTGAAACCTCTTGGATACAAGTCATGATGGGACAAGGGTTAATGCCTGAGCAATATCATCCTATTGTAGATTTGATGAGCGATGAAGAATTAACGAGCTTTTTAAATAATATAAAATCAGCCGTAAAACGCAAAGTGGATAACTGGCCTGACAATAACGATTTTATCAATCATTATTGTAAATCCACTACGATGTAACGGATTGAAAAATAAAATATTCCGGCAGATCTTACTGCGCTGCCGATTAATTGTTCTATTTTATGATATAAAAAATGAATGACTTAGCTATACAAATAAATCGCGATATTAAGCTTAAAATAATGACCGTCGGTGTTGATAAAACACCGGTGATCGTCATTGATGACTTTGCTATTGATACCCATAACATTATCGCTCACGCTTGTGCTCATGCTGAATTTAAAGCACTTGATAACACTTATTATCCAGGTATAAGAGCACCTTTACCTAAAAACTATGTCATCAATGTACTACAAGCCATTTATCAAGATATTTGCCATATCTATAACATTCCTCAGCACTTACAATTAAAACCTCAAGAAGCTTATTTTTCTTTGATCACTACAGCCGCAACCGAGTTAAACTTACTGCAGCGCATGCCTCATTTTGACACCAGTAGGCCATTTTACTTTGCTATTTTGCATTACCTCAATAATGATAAGCACGGAAATACAGGCTTATTTCGTCACAAACCTACGGGGTTAGACAAAATTGAAACGCATAATGTGGAATATTATTTAACTTCGGCTCAACGCTTTATTGATAATAATGGCGAGTCTGCTCAGGAATATTGTATTCGTTCAAATGAGCATTTTGAGTTATATCAACAAATTGAATATAAACCCAATCGTTTAGTTATTTATCCTGGACAATTACTTCATTCGATCATTATTTCCCCTGAAAATGATATAGACCCAAATCCCGAAACAGGTCGGCTCACGGCAAATGTTTTTATAGAATTTACATAACTTGAAAACAAAAACGATAACGATAACGATATTATCAATATTCATTTGCTCAAACGCAGCAGCTAAGACAATTTTCGAATGGCCTAATCATGCTAAAGCAGCGATTAGTCTGGCCTATGATGATGCATTAAATAGTCAGTTAGATCATGCCTTGCCTGCGCTAAATAAGCTCAATTTAAAAGCTTCATTCTATTTAACCTTGAGTTCACCAACGGTTAGCAAACGCTTAGAAGAGTGGCGTCACATAGCTAAACAGGGCCATGAATTAGGTAATCATTCAATAAATCATGCCTGTCATGGCTCGCTACCTGGCAGAGATTGGGTACTAACCTACAATGATCTTGATAAAAAACAATTTAATGAAATTATTCAAGAGATTAATACCGCTAATACATTTTTAAAAGCTATTGATGGTGAAACGCTAAGAACCTTTACTGTACCTTGTGCCGATCAGTTGGTTGAGCATAAGAATTACGTGCATGCGCTTCATGATGCTTTTGTCGGTATTAAATCTCATGTCGGTAAAATCCCAAAAAGTCGCAGTTCAATCAATGTGATGGATGCTGCAGTTTGGTCGCCATCGGGGAACTCGGGGACCGAGTTAATAGCTTATGCAAAGCAAGCGGCTTTCTACGGTACTATCGCTAATTTTACTTTTCACGGCGTTGGCGGTGATCATCTGCCTGTTTCTATAAAGGCTCATCAGGAGCTACTAGATTTCTTAGCAAAAAATAAAGATATTTACTGGGTTGATACCTATCGTAACATTAGTTTATACATCAAAAAAAATGCTAACTAGCATCATAAAGATATTAGTTAGCAGAAATTTCAATTTAGTCAATTCTATATTAACGTTACAGCGCCGGTGCTTGCTTACCACCCACTAAAGCGGCGTCATCACCGATTGTTGCGCAGCCAGCACCTGTGATAGGTGACACTGAGCATTCATACACTCGGACATAATCTATTTCTAATGATTGTGGAAATACACTGTCATTAATGCCTTTGTCGTTAACCGAAGCGGACCAATTCCCGCCAACAGCAAAATTTAATAATAAATGAAATTTTTGATCAAAAGGTGCACCACCCGCACCGTTTACCAATAAACCCTCATCATTCATATATTGGCTATACCAGCCGGTATCACGCTGTGTAGCAAAATGAATATCATCAACATACCAACGAATTTCCCCTGCTTGCCATTCAACAGCGTATTCGTGGAAACCATCTGCTGGGTTTACACCATCAGGTAAGTTAAATCCTTTACCCGAATAAACATTCTCAGGCCAGGCACGGCCATAATGAAGCGTGCCATGCACACGTGATTCTTCTTCTCCTGAGCTCGCACCCGCTTCATCTGATTGTGTTTTTAAGTTCACCGCTTCCATAATATCAATTTCACCCGAGCCAGCCCATCCACCATAAGCCCAGTCAGTAGGCAGCATCCAAATGGCTGGCCAAGTGCCTTGTCCTTGCGGTAATTTAGCGCTAATTTCAAAGCGTCCAAAAGTCCAGTCACCTTTGTTTTTGCTGCGTAAACGTGCTGATGTATAAGGTAGAGTGCGGGTATTCATAGCGTTGTAATTAGTATCATCGTCATGTGCCGCAGGACCGGTAAAATTTTCTTTTAATGCCACTATTTTCAAAATACCTTGTTCAATAAAAGCATTATCTTCTCGGTCGGTATAACATTGTTGTTCATCATTACCCCCACCAAAACAATTGACCTCAAAACTCCATTTGTTTAAATCAATATTGTTATCATTAAATTCATCCTGCCAAATTAACTGCCATTGATTATTCTCTACAGAAGCAGTTGTAGGGTCTTTACTCTCTTCACTCGCATGATCAGAAGATATATCTGTAGCTGGCGTACTTGATATATTAGTCGTGTTCGTGTTGTTACCCGATCCGCCACCACATCCAAGTAAAGTCATTGAACAGGCTATGAGTAATAATGTTAAATGCTGCATAGAAAAGTCCTTGTTATATATATGTTTTTATTAATAAATTGCAATCAGTAGTTACCGCCGTAATTCTAGTAATACGGCGGTTTAATTTAACGCGTCAATAATAGTTTAATCACAGCTCATTGTTGCTTTATCAATACCTTGTGGCGTTAAGTTTATATCAGCGAAGCTTAATGAAACTTTGCCATTAGTCGACAAGTTAAATGGCGACATAATTTTGGAGAAATCTGTACCTGCTTTTTTAAAGCAAGCTAAGTCTATCGTTACGTTATGCCATTCATTTAAACTCTGGTTAATTAACAATGAGGTGATATCAAGTGAACCTTTGCAATCCCCTTCACAACTCATAGCTAAATTAATCGGTGCTACTGGTGTAGTTTCTAAACGCACGCTAAAACTTAATACCGAGTCAGCCTCGCTATATGCCCGCAAATCTTCCGGAAAGTTACTAAAGATATTGACACTGGCCAGTTCACTGCCATCAAAGGTTATTGTTCTAGCATCTTCTTGTACCACTTTGTCCATAGTTCTTAAGGTAATAGCCCCTAATGACTGCGTATTTGAAGTAACAGGAGATGACTGTTCACCTGATTGCAACGCAACACTCCATGGCTGCTTAATCGCTAATTCAAATATTTTAAAAGTGGCTAACTCATCAGAAGATATTTTAGAGACTTCACTTAACTGATCAGACAATAGGGTCATTTTTTTATTATCTTGCTGCTGATAGGTTAAACCAAAACCATAAGGTAATAGGGGTTGATAGTTTTCATCAAATCTATTAACAGAGGTTTGATCGGCACTAGCAGGCCATGAATATGAAAGCTTACCCTTAAAGTCATTACGTAAACTGCTATCCGCTTTACTAAATAAAACGTCAGCGACACCATTGCCTTCTGAACCTGGCAACCAAGCAGCAACAAAAGCATTTGACGCATTAAGTTCCGCATTTACCCACATTGGTCGTCCGCTAATAAAAACAGAAACAACAGGTATCCCTTGTGCTTTTAAACGTTTGAGTAAAGCTAAATCGGTTTTATTACCGCGTTGATACTCAAGGTTATCTAAGTCACCATTACCCTCGGCATAAGGTTCCTCACCAAAAACAACAATAGCAACATCTGGCTTTTCAGTGAACTCACCTGTAGGGCTTAATTGCACTTTACCGCCAGCCGCATTAACAACTTGCTCTATACCGTCATAAATCGAAGACCCACCCGGAAAATCAGCGTTAGTGTTACCTGTACCTTGCCAAGTAATACTCCACCCTCCTGACTGCTTGCCAATATTGTCAGCGCCATCTCCTGCAACTAATACATTTGCACTCGGCGTTAAGGGTAATAAATTAGCTTTATTTTTAAGCAAAACTAAAGATTCACGTACGGCTTGACGAGCAACTAAACGATGCTCTGCTGAGCCAATTAAGTCAGTTTTTCCTGACAATGGACGATTTTTTGGGCTGGGTTTAGTGAATAAACCTGCGCGTATTTTTACTCTTAAAATACGGCTAACTGCATCATCTATTCTTGATAAGCTAATTTCACCATTGTTAACTTGTTTAATGGTATTTTCATACAAAGGTTTCCAAGCAGCTGTTGGCACCATATAGATGTCTAAGCCCGCATTGACTGCTTGTGGACAGCTTTCATTAGTACAGCCTTTTACTTGGCCATGGCCGTTCCAGTCACCAACAACAAAGCCGTCAAAGCCCATACGATCTTTTAAAACATCGGTCATTAAATACTTGTTGCCATGCGTTTTAGCGCCATGCCAGCTATTGAATGATGCCATTACTGATTGCGCGCCAGCCGTTAAGCCACCAACATAACCTTGGGCATGATGTTTAAAAAGATCACTTTCGCTATCTAAGTTATCCCCTTGGTCATCACCACCTTTTGTGCCACCATCACCAATAAAGTGTTTAACCGTACTGATAACGCGAGTGTCGCCTAAAAAGTCATCGCCTACAGCACCTTGTAGCCCTTTTACAATAGCGGCCGAATATAAGCCAACTATTTCAGGGTCTTCAGAATAACCTTCATAGGTTCTGCCCCAACGATCATCTCTAACAACGGCAACCGTAGGAGCAAACACCCAATCAATACCGGTTACCATCACTTCTTTAGCCGTGATACTGGCGATATTTTCCATAAGTTCAGCATTATTTGCCGCGCCTAAGCCAATGTTATGTGGAAATAATGTTGCGCCAATCACATTGTTATGACCATGTACTGCATCAGTACCCCACATAGTTGGAATATTTGTCCCATCTACTGAGTCATCGATTGATGCTTGATACAGAGATTCAGCCAATTTTATCCAATCAGCAGGTGTTGCGTGCTTATTATTATCAGGAAAAGCACCCCCACCATTTAAATATGAGCCAAAACCATATTTACGCATATCTTCAACCGTAATGTCTCGGATTTCAGGTTGGATCATCTGGGCAACTTTTTGCTCTAACGTCATAGTTGCTAGAATTTTGGCAACTTTAGTTTCAACGTTACTGTCTTTTTTAACTTCAATATCAAGTACCGGCCAAATGGCTATATTGTTTTCGCCATAAGGGGCAACATCAACCTGAGCTATATCCGAGTTAGCGTTAGAGTTAGCGTTATCAGTACAAGCAAAAAGTGACATGGCGACAGCAATCCCCATGAAGGGTTTAGCAACGCTTTTAAGTGAATTTATTTGAATAAACATAACAATATTTATACCTTTACTGATACAGGTTTACTACCTGACAAGCCATAATAAGCAATGAATACATAGCAAATAATGGGTAAGAAAAATGAGTTTTGTAGGCCAATACTGTCGGCCAAAACGCCTTGAATAAGTGGTAAAATAGCACCGCCAACAATCGCTAAACATAAAATACCTGAACCTTGGCTAGTATGCTGGCCTAGACCATTAATGGCCAAACTAAAGATGGTAGGGAACATAATTGAATTACATAAACCTACTAACAGAATGGCCAACATCGCTATTTGACCAGATGCAAAGATAGTAATAATAATAAATACTACTGCCATAAAAGCGTTGAAGGCTAATACTTTTCCTGCGGCTAATTTTTGCATAACCGCGGCACCAATAAATCGTCCCACCATTGCACCGCCCCAATAATAGGCAATATATTTTGCGGCTTGGGATTCTTCTAAACCAGCAATGTTCGGATCATTAAAAAAGCTCACTAAGAAGCTGCCAATAGAAACCTCAGCACCCACATAAACAAAAATACCAATGGCACCTAAAACTAAATGGCGATATTCCCAAGCGCTACCCGCTATCGGTTTTTCAGCCACTGACTCTTCAATATGTTCAATATGTTCAATGACAGGTAATTTTATATAAGAAAAAATAGCCGCAAGTATTAATAATAAACCAGCGAGTAATACATAAGGTAATTGCACCGATTCTGCTTGTTGAGCAACCGACATCGACTCTGCTACTTGATCTAAGATCAAATAAGCACCAAAAAATGGCGCGACTGTGGTGCCAAGTGAATTAAATGCCTGTGTCATCGTCAGACGTGAAGAGGCTGTTTCAGGATTGCCTAAAATACTGACATAAGGATTAGCTGACACCTGTAATATCGTAATACCACTGGCTAATATAAATAGTGCCAATAAAAACACCGGGTAGCTGTGCATAGCTGCTGCTGGGTAAAAAGCAAAACAACCAATGGCAGCAACAATCAAACCAAGCACAATGCCTTTTTGGAAACCTACTTTTTTAACTATTTTTCCTGCCGGAATAGAAACAAGAAAGTAAGCACTAAAAAAACAAAACTGTACCAGCATTGCTTGGCTATAAGATAAATCGAAAATAGCTTTCAAATGAGGAATTAAAATATCATTTAAGCAAGTAATGAATCCCCACATAAAAAAGAGTGATGTTAATGATGTAAGTGCAAAGGTATAATTTTTGTTTTCAGTGTTTGATGAAAACCTATTCACATTTGATTGAATCGGTGTACTAGCCATATAATTCCCCTAATAATTATGAACAACAGGTCATTGCTGTTGTTATTTTTATAATTTTCCACTTTAATATACCTAAGTAGTCCTTAAGTAAGTATTTTTTACAATAAACTGGAAGCGCTTCCATATTGAATGCCATTAAGATAAAAAGCAACTATTATTTATAGCCATAGGAAGCGCTTCTAAAATAGAAATTATTTGTGTATCTTGTAACAGATATAACTATAGGCTCAGTATTTGGTTTAGCTAAGACCTTTTATGTTTAAATCCTCTAAAGCAGCATTAATAAAAAATATGAAGGAATAAAATGGCGACTATATACGAAGTTTCCGCATTAGCGGGAGTCTCATTATCATCTGTATCTCGCGTACTAAATGATCATGAGCATGTGAGTAAAAAAACTAAAGAAAAAGTTGTGGCAGCAATGAACGAGTTAAACTATCGCCCAAATACCATTGCCCGATCATTAGCCTCCAATCGTTCAAACAGTGTTGGTGTACTAGTTTCTGAACTCCATGGTCCCTTTTTTGGTGCCATGTTGAGCAGTATTGAGTTAGAGCTCAGAAAGGCAGGTAAACATGCGGTTATTACTGCAGGCCATAGTGATGAAGAAAGTGAAATAAATGGCTTAGATTTTTTAATTGATCGAAAATGTGACGCACTTATTTTACTGGTTGACGCCATTTCAGATGACTACTTAATTAAATTAAGTAAAGGTAACACCCCTTTTGTTATCTTGAACCGCAATATCTCAGAAATTAGTGACCATTGCTTTTATTTAGATAACGAACTAGGGGGTTATTTAGCCGCAAAATATCTAATTGAACAAGGGCATAAAGAGATTGCTTATATATCTGGACCTTTAACAAAACAAGATTCTACTGAGCGCTTAACTGGCCATAAAAAAGCATTAGCTGAAGCCAACATTCCCTTTAAAGAAAGTTTACTCTATGAAGGTGATTATTTAACAAAAAGTGGTCGAGATGGTATCAATTACCTCATCAAGCATAAAAGCACATTTACTGCTGTTGCTTGTTCAAATGATGAGATGGCCTCTGGGGCCATGCGAGGAGCCAGAGATCACAAATGGTTAATCCCCGAACAATGTTCATTTATTGGTTTCGATAATGCTTTTTTCACTGAGTATCTCTACCCTCAATTAACGACTATTAATTTTCCAGTTAACGATATGGCGAAAATGTCTACTCAATGGATTCTGAAAAATGTCTATAAGCAAAAAGAGTTAGACATCACAAACATGTTTATTCCTGAACTTATTGAACGACAATCAGTCAAAAAAAATTAACCTGAGATGTAATCATCCACGAACTTAACTGAAGCGATTTAAATTGATGCAAATATTGAGCTAATTAATCTTCCAGCATCACAATTTCTCTTAAGTAAAAGATAACAAGAGTTAAAATACGATGGTAAATAAAACGCTAATATAGACATGGTGCTTAAACTTGAACTCAATAATTTTCACCTGTTTTAAAAACTAAAAATCCAATACTTTCATTATGGGAAGTCGAAACTGTGAGATATATTTTTACAATAAATAACTTAAAAACCTTCCCAAATAATAATATCAAAGACTAAAAATGATAAGGTTATAAATTTTTATCATTAAATATAAACTGGATGAGTAAACTATGAAATTTTTACATACTATGATTCGTATTACGGATTTAGATAAGTCACTAGATTTTTTTATTAAGCATTTAGGTTTAGTAGAAACCCGCCGTTTTGATGTTCCTGCAGGTAAATTCAGCTTAATATTTTTAGCAACAGAGCCCGGTGCAGCTGAAATAGAACTTACCCACAACTGGCATTCTGCAGAAGAATATACTGTGGGTAGAAACTTTGGCCATTTAGCCTTTGAGGTTGACGATATATATGCCTTGTGTGAAAAACTAATGGCTGCAGGCATCACTATTAACCGACCACCACGCTGTGGCCACATGGCATTTGTTAAATCACCTGATAATATTTCAATCGAATTATTGCAAAAAGGTGAGCGATTAGCGCCACAAGAACCTTGGTTAAGTATGGAAAATTCAGGTAGCTGGTAAAATAGCACATACTAGCTGAAGATTAATTAATTCACTTGTTATAAGTTGCTATCACAAGGACTTAATACGCGTTAATATACTGAATTAATTAATCAAAAATAATACTCAGAATCTTCATGGCCTTAAAAGCAACCATCAAAAAAGCGACGATCCATCTCTCTGATATGGATCGTCACTATTATGACACCATACAATTAACCATAGCACAGCACCCTTCTGAGAATGACCGTCGTATGATGATCAGACTCATTGCCTATGTCCTCAATGCCAGTGAAAACCTACAATTTGGTAAAGGTGTTAGTGATGAGGACGAAGCAGCCATTTGGCGAGTTAATTACAGTGATGTCATTGAACTATGGATTGAGCTAGGCCAACTCGATGAAAAAAGGCTGAAAAAAGCCTGTAATCGCGCCCAACAAGTAAAGCTTTATTGTTATGGCAGCAGCGTAGACACCTGGTGGCAACAATCTAAAAGTAAACTAAATCAACTCAATAAACTATCGGTAGAAAGCTTTAGTGAAGAAACATCACAAGCTTTGGAGCTACTCGCCAATCGCTCGATGGAGTTTCAAGTGAGTATACAAGATGGCCAGTGCTGGCTTACCTGTGGTGAACAGTCACTATTAATTGAACTCGATAAACTTAAATAACCTTAGCCTAATATGCGCTAATTGAATAACGACACTTAGCGTTAACCACTTGATTATCTATGTGAAATTTCAATAAAAAAGCTTTAAATACTATGGCAACACCAATAACTATGATGCGCATATTTAACTCTTCACTAGAGAAAAACACTGATTATAAACTCAAAGCATTGTCGGTTGTGTTAGCGATTACCTGCTCATTTTCTAGCGTTGCAGCAACAATACCCTTAAAACAAGTGGTCAAAGATATTACCTATTTAGCCGCTGACAATTTAAAAGGTCGGGCAAGTTTTAGCCCTGAAATTGACCAAGCGGCAAATTATATTGCTCAGCGCTTTGCTAATATTGGCCTAAAGCCCCTGCAAAACAATCTCCCGTTAAGTAAAGCAGCCATTAATGCGACTCTTGACGCCAAAGATAAACCTGCGCTGTTCTTACAAACTTTTACTGTCAATCAAATTCAAGCTCAAACGCTTAACGTGGTGTTAAATAGTAAAAAAATTAGTCCTGAATACTTGGCTATAGCGACAACGATGGAACAAGTAAATTGGCAATTCGGTAATGCACAAAGCCATAGGGTTGATAAAACCGATGATTTACGTAAAATCTTAACTGAGTTAAACCAAGTAGGTGGTCAACACTTAGTTATTATCAATAGCGCACATGCCAAAAGCTTTAAGGCCTATCAAAACTATTTTAATCGTGGCTTAACTAAGCTTTCACTTGAACATCCTGGTGCTATTGTCATGGTATTAAGTGACGAAAATGAAATTGAAAACTATAGCGTTGACGCCAGTGCAATAATAACTAAACAATCGCTAACCAATGTAGTGGGTGTCTTACCCGGTATTGAAAGCACTAAAGAAATCGTTTTATACTCATCACATTACGACCACTTGGGTATCACAGACGATGGTAAAAAAATCTATAATGGCGCTGATGACAATGCATCTGGTACGACAGCGGTATTAAATTTAGCGCAATATTACGCCCAAAAAGGCGATAACAAACGTACTTTAATGTTTAGTGCTTTTACTGCTGAAGAGATTGGCGGCTTTGGTTCTAGCTATTTTTCACAGCAGCTTAACCCTGATAACGTGGTTGCCATGATCAATATTGAAATGATTGGCAAACCATCGAAATTTGGTCCAGGAACTGTTTGGATGACGGGTATGGAACGCTCTAATTTAGGCGCATTACTCAATGACAAACTCATCGCGCTTAACACACAAATATACCAAGACCCCTACCCAAAACAAGGGCTATTTTATCGCTCAGACAATGCAACTTTGGCGCGTTTAGGTGTACCTGCACACAGTTTTAGCAGTACACAACTCGATAAGGACCAACATTATCATCAAGTTAGCGACAATATTAGTAGTTTAGACTTATCATCGATGCATAAAGTCATTGAATCGTTAGCCACAGCAACACAGTCGCTTGTTGACGGCGCAGTAACACCAACGCGCATTGATAAAGCGCAAGTAGCCACTGAAGGTAAAATTTACTAAACTGATTATGCTTTTTAGCTTTAAAGTCAGTGTTAGCCTTCAAAATTAATATTGACCTTTACGCCTAACCTTAGGTCTAACTTAAGACTAATTTTAATAGGCGAGCCTTTAATAAGAGCGCCCTTAATTAGAGAAAAGTTAATCCGGCGTATGATAACCAAAAGCACTAAATTTTTAAGCGGCTATTTTTAAGCGGTTAAAGCTCAGCTATTTGCTCATTATGGCTGACATTGCCAGCGCATTTGATACTCGAGTTTATTGCTATCCATAACCACAAAATCATGGCGTAAATATAACTGCTTAGCCGGATTTTTTAACAATACATTTAAGGTAATAGCGAGCTGTTTTTCTTGCGCTTTACGCTTAACTAACTCAAGCACTCTGCTGCCGATTCCTAAACCTTGATATTGCGGTAATAACTGTAATTGACGCAGGTGAATTTTATCAGCAAACAAGCCTAATTTTAATAATCCAATCGCTTTATTTTGGTATGAAATAATATACGAATCAGAAAAACACTCATCAATGCGCAGCATATGAGCCGTATCATCAAGATAAAGTCCAGCATATTGTAAATGCTTGTTCATCGTTACTTTTCGTAAGCTTAACAGAAAAGCTCTATCGTTTATTATTGCCCGTCGAAAGCTAACCATAGCTGCACGCTTTTGGCTAAGGTTATTACTGGCCAATACTTTATTTATTTGTCACCTCGAAGGCGAATAATTTATCCATCAATGACACTACTATAGCAAGTTGATTAATGAGGTAAACCATAAATTTCTTATTTGAACTATGAGAGAATAACTGAAAGTCATCGCAAAAAAACCACCATTGGGCGCGGCATGCTTGATCACTAACGAAAGATAACGGCAATATAGCGCATAAACTAAAATAGGACTTCAACATGACCTTCAATAAATCACTTCTTGTTATATCTATTACCGCGGTACTATCCTTTGCTTGCAGTAATGAGACTATAACACCCGTTGTTAAAGGCAATAATGCGCTTGCAATGCCATCTACATCAGCACAACTTAATAGCACAGCTGAGGCTTCTCAAGCAGCAAATGAGTTATTTGACACTATTTTTATGGAAGGCGTTAATCGTAATCCTGTTAGACAAACCTATCTTGGTATTAAAACTGACTACGATAAGTGGCAAGATCTATCAGAGGAAAATAGTGCTCAAGAGCTCGAATTTGCTAAACAAGCGCTGCAACGAATTCAAGTCATTGACATCAATAATGTCGATAAACAAACCCAGTTGAGCTACCAGCTACTTTCACAAAAATTAACACAAAAAATTGCTGACTATCCTTGGCGTCACCATAACTACCCTGTTAACCAAATGTTTGGGGTTCACTCACAAATACCCGCATTACTGATTAACCAACATAGTATTCAAGACACTAAGCAAGCCCATGACTATATTGCCCGTGTAAAAAACTCGAAACTGTTACTGGAGCAATTGGTTGATCAACTTAAAATCAGAGCTGATAAAGGTATTATTGCCCCCAAATTTGTTTTTTCTCATACCATACGCGATGCAAGCAATTTACTGGTAGGTGCCCCATTTGATAATAAAACTGACAGTACTTTATTCGCAGACTTTAATAAAAAAATAGCACAATTAGAGCTCTCTGATGAAGAGCAACAGTCCTTAACTGATGAGCTAGCAAGCGCCTTAACCACAGAGTTTAAGGCCGGCTATCAAGCATTAGTCAGCTACTTAACTGAACTTGAACAACAAGCTGATGATAACTACGGTGCCTGGAAATTTCCACAAGGCGATAAATTTTATAATAATGCCCTAAACCGAACAACCACCACTGAATTAACCGCAGATGAAATTCATAAAATTGGTTTAGATGAAGTTGCACGCATACATGATGAAATGCGCGTGATCATGAAAAAGGTTAACTTTGAAGGCTCATTAAACGAGTTTTTCCAATTTATGCGCCACGACCCACAATTTTATTATGCTGGCGATGAAGCTGGCCGTCAGCGTTATTTAACTGAAGCAACTGACATCATTAATACTATGAAAGGTGAACTAGATCAGTTATTTATTACTAAACCAAAAGCAGACTTAAAAGTTAAACAAGTTGAAGCGTTTAGAGAGAAATCTGCGGGTAAAGCCTTTTACCAACAACCCGCCCCTGATGGCTCACGCCCTGGTATTTACTACGCTAACCTTTTCGATATGGCAGCCATGCCAACTTATCAAATGGAAGCACTCGCTTACCATGAAGGCATTCCTGGCCATCATATGCAAATAGCGCTAAAACAAGAACTTGAAGGTATTCCAAAATTTAGAAAATTTGGTGGTTACACAGCTTATAGTGAAGGTTGGGGTTTATATTCAGAGATGATCCCAAAAGAAATTGGCTTTTATCAAGACCCTTACGCTGACTTTGGCCGTTTGGCAATGGAGCTATGGCGCGCCTGCCGTTTAGTGGTCGATACTGGCATGCACAATAAAAAATGGGATCGTACAAAAAGCCTAGCGTATTACATGAATAATACGCCAAATGCAGAGTCTGATGCGATAAAAATGGTTGAACGTCATGCCGTTATGCCTTCACAAGCGACAGCATATAAAATTGGCATGTTGAAAATTGTGCAGTTGCGAGCCAAAGCAAAACAACAGTTAGGCGATAAGTTTGATATTCGCGAATTTCATGATGTTGTCTTAACCAATGGCGCAGTACCGCTTAACGTATTAGAAGCTATGGTTAATGACTACATCGCATTAAATCGTTAACGCTATGATGAGTTAAGCTTATAATAGCTTAAATATCGCCACTCTTTCACATTCATGTGATCCTAGCATTGCCGACATGGATGTCGGTACTTAGCTTTTGTCGGAAACATAAAAGCTGAGCATTCATCCTGAATATAAAAAACGCCAAGTGCATAAGCAGTTGGCGTTTTTATTTTAGCGGTAATTATGCTTAAGCTAACCATTAAACGGGTTTTATTTTTCGCCACTTATTTTCCGACGCTTTTTTTTCGCCATTTAGTTTTCCCGCCCCACGACACCATGCTAAACCACACCTAACCAATAATGCCCCAAAAACTAAAAATAAACTTACGGGCTCATTATTTAACCTTGCCCCTAAATACAAAGCAAAAACAGGTGTCATCATAGTAATCAACGCAACAGTACTCGCCCTTAATCTTTGTAAGATGAAAAAACAGGCTAAAAACACAACCAATGAGCCAAATATACCTAGATATCAAATCGCCCAAATAGAGCGTGCTTGCCATTGCTAATAAGGCAAACTACCATCAATAAAAAAAGCACTAAGCAGAGATTAGGCTGATAGTGCTTTCGTCGTTATTTATTGACTAATAGTAGCGCTGCTTTAACGTTAGGCTTTCTTTAAATAGCTAGCCACTAGCACAATACGCGTTCCGTTAACTTTACCTTCGATATGCTCTGGATTATCCGTTAAGCTAATGCCACGCACCATAGTGCCTTGTTTAGCGGTAAAGTTTGCGCCTTTAACTTTTAGATCTTTAATCAAGGTGACATTATCGCCATCTTGCAATTCAGCGCCATTGCTATCGCGCGTTGGCCCTTCGCGCTCAGCGGCAGCTATACCCTGCTCTGCCCATGTTTTTACCGCATCCTCTAGATAAATCATATCTAGCGCATCTTGCGCCCAGCTTTCTGCTGACAATTTATGTAGCAGACGATAAGCCATGACTTGCACTGCAGGTTCTTGATTCCACATTGCGTCAGTTAAACAACGTAAATGATTAATGTCGAGTTCAGCATTGCCTTCGACTTGTGCTAAACAAACGCTACACAAATAAATGCTTTGCTGTGCACTTAAATCACTGGTCGGCGGCACAGGAAATACCGTTAAGTTGTCAGTTGAAGTACAAAGTTCACAACTTGAGTTACTACGTTGCTTTAATGCCTGTTCGGTTACCATAATAATATATCCACAAAAATTTTGGCGTTATTATGCTCTTAATTAAGCGATTTAAGAAGTGCTGATTATTGCCACGGTAGAAATTAAGCCACACAATTTATTTAATGACAATGTTTTACTGTATTTTTCATAAGCAGCTTATGCAGTAAAATTGTAATAAAGCCATCGAGCCGAATGTATTTCAGGACGATGGTTTTATTCAGTTTATTTCGTATGACAGTAACAAAGCACACTAAAATTTGAGCTAAATGTATTATAAATTTTTAGTAATATGATGCGAGGCCGCTGCCGTAAAAACAACATCTGTAGAGCTATTCAGTGCTGTTTCTGCTGAGTCTTGAATAACACCAATAATAAAACCTATCGCCACCACTTGCATAGCAATGTCATTATCAATACCAAACAAACCACAAGCCAGTGGAATAAGTAATAATGAACCACCCGCAACGCCTGAAGCACCACAAGCTGATACCGCCGCAATAACACTCAATAAAATAGCAGTAGCAAAATCCACTTCAATATTTAAAGTGTTCGCTGCCGCCAGGGTTAATACGGTAATCGTGATGGCCGCTCCAGCCATGTTAATAGTGGCACCTAAAGGGATAGAGACCGAATAAGTATCCTCATGTAAATCAAGTTTTTCACATAATTCCATATTTACAGGAATATTTGCTGCCGAACTACGCGTGAAAAATGCAGTAATACCTGACTCTTTTAAACACCTAAGCACTAACGGATAAGGATTTTTACGCATAACAAAGTAAACAATGACGGGATTAACGATCAATGCCATGATCAGCATTGAGCCTAGAAGTACCAGCACTAAGTGGCTAAATTCACCTAAGGTATCAAAGCCTGTTGTCGCTACTGTATTGGCGACCAAACCCATGATGCCTAAGGGTGCGAAACGAATAACTAACTTAACAATACTTGAAATAGCTTCGGCAAAATCATGCACCATCACCTTGGTTGAATCACTGCCTTTTTTCAACGCGAAGCCTAAACCTAAGCCCCAAGCTAAAATACCAATAAAATTACCAGTAACAACGGCATTGAAAGGGTTATCAACAATTTTAAAGGCTAATGTTGATAATACTTCACCTAAACCTTGTGGAGGATTAGCGCTGGCGCCAACTAAATCTAAGGTTAATTGCACAGGAAAAATAAAACTTAATACCACCGCCACTAATGCCGCACTTATAGTGCCAATTAAATAAAGCCCGACAATAGGCTTCAAATTCGCATCACTATTCGGTTTTTGATTCGCAATAGATGACGCGACTAAAGCTAAGACCAAAATAGGCGCAACCGCTTTCAATGCACTGACAAATAAACTGCCCAGCATGGAAAATGACTGAGCAATAGCAGGTGCAACAAGTGCTAAAGCAATGCCCAAAATAATAGCAATAATGATTTGATTAACAATATTAATCGCTTTTAGTTTGCTAAAAAGTGACTGACTTTCTAAAGGAGTATTTTCTGTTGTCATAGTTGCTCTTATTTAAGTTATTATTATTTGAATTATTGTTATTTGAGTTATTTGAGTTATTAAGATAACGTATTGATGAAATATTTTTTACCACTTATGCACCAGAACTGTCTAGTTTATTCGTTACACGGTAACTTTAAAAAGACAGTTCACCACGCCATAAAATAGCCAACGCTGAATTTTTGTTATCAGCGACATAGGCCTGACAAACAAACTGCCCTGCTACAGCGACTAGTTCATGATCATAATATATAAAAGGTAATCTTTTTCTCTGCCATGGCGGGATAGCAAGCTCTTGTAATACTTTTTTTACCGGGCGTGAATGCTGTCGGTATTGCGGTAAACAGATAGGATTTTCGTGAGAAAAACGTATCGTGACTATTTGATTATTATTTGGTTTTTTGATCAACGCATGCCAATGACTTATATCTTGCTCTTGTGTGAGTAAACTCGAAAAGCTCAACACGCCTAATTTATCTGGAAGACAAACCTGGAAGGATTTTTCATCGGCTAAAACCGCTACATCTAAACTCTGTTGCCATTTTGAAAGATCCTGATAAATAGGTGTTAAGTACAGCGCTGTTTTATATCGCCTTATGCAACACGCGGCTAACTGAACAACCGGCGACTTATCAGCTTGTGCATTTAATTGTTGGCATATTTGCATTAGTTGTTGACGACTTGGCATCAAAAAATCATGGCTAGATAAAAAATAGCGTAACAGGTTTTTAAGCCTTGGCTCACTCAGTGCATTCAATTTAGCAACAGATAACTGACAAGACGAATATTGGCAATCCGCTAAGTCTTGCTGCGCTAATTCATCTAGCAGTTGCTGCGCTTCCAAGCAATGCTCAGCACTGCGCGCTATCGTCTTATTGATACTTGGCCAACGCGCATCCAATGTTGGTAAAATTTGATGACGCAAAAAATTTCGCTCAAAGCGCTCATCGCTATTAGACTCATCTTCAATCCAACTCAGTTGCTGCTGATTGGCATAGGCAACAATATCGGTACGAGATATCGATAACAGCGGCCGAGCAAGCGTATGCTGCGCTAACGGTAAGCTTGCCTGCATAGCCGATAAACCTTTTAATCCCGAGCCACGTTTTAAGGCCAATAAAAATGTTTCTGCTTGATCATTGAGATGATGACCGGTAACAATAAAAGCAGGTTCAGTGCTTGCTTGCACTAAAACTTTATAGCGTGCATCACGCGCAATCGCTTCTAAGCTTTGCTGTGCTAGCTTTTTTAAATTTAATTTATGACTGATAAAAGTTAAAGATAGTCTATCGCATTCTTGTTGTGCAAACGTTTGCCACGCATCTGCATCAGGACTTAAACCGTGGTTAACATGACAAACAACAATAGCATTGGGCAGTTGTTGCTGTTGTTTTAATTTTGCCAAGGCAACCATTAGTACTTGGGAGTCTACACCACCGCTATAGGCAATAATAATAGGTTTTTCTGGTGTAGGTTTAAAGAAACTCACCAGTGCTAATTCAATTATATTCACAGTTCTAAAACAACATCGCGTATAAAATATGATGACTAAGGGAAGTGTTACCAAGCATATAAAAAGCGACCCTTTGTAGGTCGCTTTTTATGGTTTTAACAGTAGCCGAATGACATTAATTTATCATAACGACTTTCAATTAATTCATCGCTGGAAAGTTTATCAAGTTCAGCAAGATCAGACTTTAACGCTTGCTTAAGAAATGCCGCCATTTGATCCATATCACGATGAGCGCCACCTAAGGGTTCTTCAACAATACTATCGATAAGCCCTAACTCTTTAATACGTTTAGCCGTAATACCCATAGCTTCTGCTGCTGTCGGTGCTTTATCAGCCGTTTTCCACAAAATAGAGGCACAGCCTTCTGGAGAAATCACTGAGTAAGTTGAATATTGCAGCATATTCACTTTATCACCAACACCAATAGCGAGTGCACCACCTGAGCCACCTTCACCGATAACAGTACAAATAATCGGTACATTTAAACGTGACATCGCTTTTAAATTCGTCGCAATCGCTTCACTTTGGCCACGTTCTTCAGCGCCAATACCAGGATATGCGCCCGGAGTATCGATAAAAGTGATAATTGGCATTTTAAAGCGCTCTGCCATTTTCATTAAACGCAAGGCTTTACGGTAACCTTCTGGACGTGGCATACCAAAATTACGTTTAACTTTTTCATTCGTTGAACGACCTTTTTGATGACCAATAATCATCACAGGTCGACCGTCTAAACGCGCCGTGCCACCAACAATAGCTCTATCATCGGCATAGGCTCTATCGCCAGCCAATTCGTCGAATTCAGTAAAAATACGTGGCAGATAATCTAAGGTATATGGGCGCTGAGGATGACGGGCAACTCGCGCCGTTTGCCAAGGGTCTAAGCCAGAGAAAATCTTTTGAGTGAGTTCGTTATTTTTCTCTCGCAACTGAGAAATTTGATCTTCTAAATCAAGATCTAATCCTTGGCCATTATTGACCAATTGCAATTCTTCAATTTTTGCTTCAAGTTCCGCAATGGGGAGCTCAAAATCTAAAAAATTTAGTGACATATGATTATTCTTACCTATGTTGGCTTTGAGTACCGTTGTTAATAAACGCTACCTATTTAAATTTTAACTCGACTTGCTCTTCACCCAATAGGGTTTTCAAATCGTATAATAGCGTGTCGCTTGGCGATACGCGCCACTGTACTCCCAACTCTAGCATACCTTGCGCTTCATCTCTTTGATAAAAAACACGAACTGGGCAAATACCATCTTTATAAGGCGTTAACACCTCCGTAAACTGATCGATAAATCGTCCTGATAGCTGATTTTTATCGATTTGCAAATCTAATGACGTGACATAGTTTTCCCGTGCATCAGCAATGGTCATAATATCTCGAGCGGTCATTGTAATACCCCCAGAGTAATCATCAAAGCTGACCTGTCCACTACAGACCAAAATTGCATCAGATATGAGTAATTCAGCGAACCTATCGTAGTCATCTGGAAATAATCGGATATCCATACGCGCACTTTTATCGTCAAGCGTGACTAAGGCCCAGCGTCGACCACGCTTATTGACTAATACCCGCACCGCTAAAACCAAGCCTACGGCTATGCTAGTTTTATCTTTATTGGTTGGCTGTAAGCTGACTAAACGCCCAGTTGCATAACGTTTAATTTCATTTAAATAACGATTTATTGGGTGACCGGTTAAATATAAACCTAATGTTTCTTTTTCGCCATCTAACCAGCGCTGTTCAGGCCACTTAGCAACGGTTTTAAATGCTTGTCGATTGTCTTCTGGCTCTTCATTAATCAAACCAAATAAGTCGTTTTGCCCAATAGCTTGTGCCTTGGCATGTTGCTCAGCCGCTTTTAGCGCTTCGGGTAAAGTCTCAAACAAGGCAGCGCGATGTGGCCCGTCTTTGGCATTAGGGCCAAGCGCATCCATGGCACCAGACTTAATTAGTTTTTCTAATATGCGTTTATTAATTTTTTTCAAATCAACTCGAGCACAAAAATCAAACAAATCAATAAACTCACCATCACTTTCACGTGCGGCGATTATGGCTGCTATCGGGCCCTCACCAACACCTTTGACCGCGCCAATACCATAGATAATTTGGTCGGCGTCATTAACAGTGAACTTATAGTGGCCACGGTTAACATCTGGTGGTAATAAATCAAGCCCCATGTTGCCGCATTCATCAACTAAGGTAACAATTTTATCTGTGTTATCCATATCGGCTGACATTACTGCCGCCATAAAAGGTGCTGGAAAATGGGTTTTCATCCACAGCGTTTGATAAGATACTAAAGCATAGGCGGCAGAATGTGATTTGTTAAAACCATAGCCGGCAAATTTTTCAACTAAATCAAAAATCTTTATCGCCAGCTCACCATCAACGCCACGGCCAACAGCACCGGCTTCAAAACCCTCACGCTGTTTGGCCATTTCTTCTGGCTTTTTCTTACCCATTGCACGACGTAACATATCTGCGCCACCCAGCGAGTAACCCGCTAGCACCTGGGCAATTTGCATAACCTGTTCTTGGTAAAGAATAATGCCGTAAGTGGGCTCAAGGATAGGTTTTAAGTCAAGGTGTTGCCAAGTTGCATCAGGATAACTTATCGCTTCACGGCCATGTTTACGTTCAATAAAGTTATCAACCATGCCTGATTGCAAAGGCCCGGGTCTAAACAGTGCTACCAAGGCAATGATATCTTCAAAGCAATCTGGCTTAAGTTTGGCGATAAGTGACTTCATACCGCTGGATTCAAGTTGAAAAACAGCCGTTGTTTCCGATCTTAATAACACTTTAAAACTGGCTTTATCTTCGAGATTGATAGTCGCTAAATCAATCCGCTCTTTACCCTGTTTTAACAGTTTTTCATCAGCCATTTCTATGGCCCACTGCAAAATGGTTAAGGTACGTAAACCAAGAAAATCAAATTTAACTAAACCGGCGTCCTCAACATCGTTTTTGTCAAATTGGGTGACTGGATTTTTACCGTCTTCATCACAATAAAGGGGTGCAAAGTCAGTAATCGTGGTGGGCGAAATAACCACACCACCGGCATGTTTACCGGCATTTCGTGTTGTGCCCTCTAAGATGCGACACATATCAATAAGATCTTTTACGTCACTGTCTTGAGCATACATCTCTGGCAGTTTTGGCTCTTCTTCAAAGGCTTTTGCTAAGGTCATGCCCGGAGTGGGTGGGATCAACTTTGAAATACGGTCAACAAAACCATAAGGATGACCAAGCACTCGACCAACATCACGAATAACCGCTTTTGCGGCCATAGTACCAAAGGTAATAATTTGCGATACCGCATCACGGCCATATAACTCTGCAACGTGATCAATCACTTCATCGCGTCTGTCCATGCAAAAATCAATATCGAAATCAGGCATAGAGACACGTTCAGGGTTGAGAAAACGCTCAAAAAGTAAATCATATTCAAGCGGATCAAGATCGGTGATTTTTTGGGCATAAGCCACTAACGAACCTGCCCCTGAACCACGTCCAGGTCCGACCGGAATATTATTATCTTTGCTCCACTGAATGAACTCCATCACGATCAGGAAATAACCCGGAAACCCCATGTTATTAACCACTTTTAGCTCAATAGCTAAACGTTCGTCATAAGGTTTACGTTTTTCGGCATAATCAGGGGCGTTTTTATCAAATAAAAATTCTAATCTTTCTTCTAAACCTTCTTCTGATACTTTAACCAAAAAGTCTTCAATCGATAAGCCCTCAGTAGGAAAGTCAGGTAAAAAATATTCTCCTAAGCGCACGGTAACATTACAGCGTTTTGCAATTTCGACTGAGTTGGCTAGTGCTTCGGGGATATCAGCAAAAAGGGCTAACATTTCCTCTTCAGTACGAAGATATTGCTCTTTAGAATATTTTTTTGGCCGACGTTTATCGTCTAGGGTGTAACCGTCATGTATAGCCACACGAATTTCGTGAGCATCAAAGTTATCCGGACTCAAAAACATCACTTCATTGGTGGCAACAACAGGAAGCTCATAACGAGAGGCAAGCTCTACAGCAAGATGAAGGTAATTCTCTTCATCGTTACGACCTGTTCTAATCAGCTCAATATAATAACAATCAGGAAAATATTGTTGATAAAAACCGAGCATTTCATCAACAAGCTCATTATTACCTTTTAGTAGTGCTTTACCAATGTCGCCTTCTCGGCCACCAGAAAGTAAAATCAAGCCTTCTGCGCGCTCAATTAGCCAATCGCGGTCTAGTACCGCTTTACCTTGAATATGGCCACGTAAATAGGCTTGAGAAATTAATTCTGTTAAGTTTTTATAGCCTACATTGTTACTTGCTAAAATCACTAAACGTGATAATTCATCTTCAAGCGCAGCGCTTTTAACCCAAAAGTCACAACCTATAATAGGTTTCATGCCTGCGTTGTGCGCGGCATGGTAGTACTTTACTAAACCACATAAATTAGTTTGGTCGGTTAATGCCATAGCTGGCATATTCAACTCGGCTGCTCTGGCAATAATGGGCTTAACTTTTTTTAAACCATCAGACAGAGAATAGTCACTATGCACTCTTAGATGAATAAACTTGGGATCATTAGTGCTGACTAATTGACCCGATAGTGCGGCAGATATTGGGAACTCAGATTCAGACATCTAGTGCTCTAATTATTGGTAATATGGGCTGCTGTATTAGCAAGTACATTGGCGACAGGTTTAAAACTTCTGCGATAACAATCTAAGACCCCATGCTCAATGATTTTTTCTAAATGTGCTTTTGTTGGGTAACCCTTGTGTTGTGCAAAACCATAGTAAGGGTATAGCTTGTCTAAGGCGACCATCTCGCCATCTCTGGCTACTTTCGCTAAAATAGAGGCGGCACTAATTTCTGCTACACGCGCATCGCCTTTAACTACACTTTGCCCGGTAATATGACCATTTTCATGGGCAAACGTTGGACAGCGGTTACCATCGACTAAGACGTAATCAGGTGTTACGTTTAATCCTTGCACAGCACGTTGCATTGCCAACATGGTGGCGTGGAGAATATTAAGGCTGTCAATTTCTTCTGGCGACGCACGGCCTATTGACCAAGCAATAGCACGTTGCTTAATTTCTTCTGACAAATGCTGTCTTTTTTTTTCTGAGAGTTTTTTTGAGTCCATTAATCCTTCAATAGGATTGTCAGGATCTAATATCACCGCAGCCGTCACGACATCGCCGACCAATGGCCCGCGCCCCACTTCATCAACACCGGCAATGCAGTAGGCTAAGGGATATTCAAAAGGTGGAAAAACTTTTTTAACTGCAGGCATAATTACTCTAGTTCACTATTATAATAAGTCGATAACCGCTTTAGCCGCTTGCTTGCTAGCATTTTGCTTAAGCGTTAAGTGGATATCAGTGTAAGCTTGATTCAACGCAGACTGATCTTCAAACAAACGCTCTGTAACTAAAGGCAGAATATTTTCTACACTAACCTCTGCTTGCAAAAGCTCAGGCACTAAGCTTTTGTTAGCAAGTAGATTGGGTAATGAAAACCACTTCAATTTTACAAAACCTTTAAACATATGATAAGTCAACGGGTTAAACTTGTAACATATCACCATTGGGCGTTTTACTAAGGCCGCTTCTAACGTGACCGTACCTGATGCGGTTAATAAGCAGTCACTGGCAGCCATGACTTGTTGAGTTTTTCCAACAATAACCTGTACCGAAAGCTCTGGCGCAATTTTATGATGTAGTTGATGAAATTGTTGCGCCCTTTGCTCACTGATCATAGGCACAACAAAGATGACTTCACCCCTATTTTCTTGCTCAGTACTCAATAGTTTTTTTGCTGTCAATAAAAATGGCTCAACCAGTCGTGCTAGCTCTCCTGAACGACTACCTGGCATAAGTGCCAGTATTTTTGCTGACTCAGATAAACCGAGCGCTTGTCGCGCCATGCCTTTGTCACTCACCAGCGGAATATCATCAGCAAGCGAATGGCCAACAAAGGTACAAGGGATTTGATGTTTGTCGTAAAAAGCTTTTTCAAAAGGTAATAAAGACAGCACCATATTGGTTGCTTTAGCAATTTTGAAAACGCGCTTTTCCCGCCAAGCCCAAACTGAAGGGCTAACATAATGTACGGTTTTTATCGCTTGTGTTTTTAGCCGTGCTTCCAAGGTAATATTAAAGTCAGGCGCGTCAATACCGATAAAAACGTTAGGTTTATTGGCAATAAAATAATCGCTTAAAGTTTTTCGAATATGCAGTAACCGCCGTAAGCGACCAAGCACTTCAAAAACCCCCATTACCGATAATTCTTCCATATCAAATAGGCTTTCAAAGCCCAGCGCCAACATCTTAGGGCCGCCAATACCGATAAACTTGGCCTTAGGGTAACTCAGTTGCAGTTGTTGCATTAAGCTCGCCCCTAAGGTATCGCCAGAATGCTCACCAACCACCATAGCAAAAGTTACTACAGCATCATTCATCGTTTCACTACTCGGTAAGTTATTGTCAGTTAACGGTTTTGAATTCACTTTAATCACAGGAAAATCAACGGATAATACCGCGGCTTGAATTTTTAATAAAGTCAGTGAAGAAGGTTAATTCAGCTAGACTTGCATCCCCTTCAGCAATTTTTTTCATGGCTTCATCAACCGTTAAGCCTTGGCGATAAACCGCTTTATAAGCACGTTTAATATGCAAGATAACCTCTTTATCAAAACCACGGCGTTTTAAGCCTTCACTATTTAAACCAAAAGGTTTTGCCGGTTGGCCTGAGGCCATAACATAAGGAGGAATATCTTTAAGAATTAAAGAATTGGCGCCAACAAAACAATGCGCGCCAATATGACAAAACTGATGCACACCGGTCATACCGCCAATAATGGCATGGTCGCCAACATGAACATGGCCTGCAATTGACGCACCGTTTGCCAAAATACAGTGGCTGCCAACCATACAGTCATGCGCAACATGGGTGTAAGCCATAAATAAATTGTTGCTACCAATTTGCGTGAGATTATTGTCTTGAATAGTACCGCGATGCACGGTGCAGTATTCACGAAAAACATTGTTGTCCCCGATCACCAATTCTGTTGGCTCACCGGCATATTTCAAATCTTGGCAATCTTCACCAATCGAAGCAAATTGGAAAATACGATTGCCATTACCAATAGTCGTTGGGCCATTAATAACCACGTGTGAACTTATCTGACAATTATCCCCAATAACAACATTCGCTGCGATATGAGTCCATGGTCCAATGTTAACATTTTTGCCAATAACAGCCCCAGCTTCAATAATAGCTTGCGGATGGATCAATGACGTTGAATTTATCATATTATATTGCTCTTCTTGCGCACATTAAATCCGCAGAACATACCACTTTGCCATCAACTTTAGCTTCGCCGTAAAACTTCCACATGCCACGGCGCTCTTTAATAAGTTCTAAATGCAAATGCATGGTATCTCCAGGATGAACGGGCTTTTTAAATTTTGCTTTATCAATTGAGGCAAATAAAAACAATTCACCATCGACTTTATCTGCAACTGATTTAAAGCCTAGAATACCGCTAGCCTGCGCCAGCGCCTCAAGAATAAGTACGCCTGGAAAGATAGAATAGCTTGGAAAATGTCCCATAAATGCAGGCTCATTGACTGTGACGTTTTTTATCGCATGGATTGACTTTCCAGGCGTATAATCAAGTACACGATCAACTAATAAAAACGGGTAACGATGTGGAATGATCTGTTTAATTCCTTCAACATCGATAATATTATTTTGCGATTCCAAAATTTATTCCTTTATGTATTTAATTATGACGTTTAAGTGCAAGTTTTTTACTCATCGTCATTAACTTAATGAATTCTTTCGTTAGCGAGAATTATTTCAATTGAGATAATTCTTTTTCTACTGTACTTAAGCGTTTAGTTAACGATTCAAGTTTTTTAATTCTTGCGTTATTTTTATGCCATTCTTTATTGGGTTGACATGGCATGCCAGATGAATAAACCCCTGGCTCAGATATCGCTTTTGTTACCATGGTCATACCGGTAAATACACAGTTATCAGCGATGCTAATATGACCATTTATACCAACAAGGCCAGCAATAACGCAATTTTTTCCAACCTCAGTACTGCCAGCAATAACACTACAAGCCGCCATGGCGGTATTCTCACCGATTACCACATTATGAGCAATCTGTATTTGATTATCTAAAATAACGCCATTATTAATAATAGTGTTACCTAAAGCGCCACGATCTATTGTTGTGCTCGCCCCTATTTCGACATTATCGCCAATAATAACTGTGCCTAATTGCGGTATCTTCACCCAACTGCCATTATTATTTGCATAACCAAAACCGTCGGAACCAATAACGGTATTAGCATGCACTGAGCAATTTTTACCGATAACCACGCCATGATAAATACTAACGTTAGACCAAATACTAGAGTTAGCACCTATTTGAGCGCCAATACCAATAAAAGTCCCGGCACCTATACTAACGCCTTTTGCAATATTCACACCGGCTTCAATCACCGCATTAGCACCAATAGTCACGCCTTCACCAATAATAGCGCCATCATCGATAGCAGCACTGGCGTGAATGCTGTGGGCAGGTTTTGGTGTTGTATCAAGTAACTGCGCAACTAAAGCATAGCCCATGTAAGGGTTACCCATGACCAAGGCATTAGTTTGACATTTTTCCGCGTCAGCTTCGGTAACAATAACAGCACTGGCATGAGTTGTTGCTAATTGCTCACTGTATTTACTGTTCGCTAAAAAAGCGATTTGTCCGGATGATGCCCCAGCTAAGGTGGCAATACTCAATATTTCACATTGTCCATCGCCTTGAACAACAGCCCCTATTTTTTCTGCAATGTCTGCAAGAATATAACTCATAAGCATCAACTTTTTATATGTTGTCTAAGGTAAAGTTTAAAGTAGCCGTTATAACAGGCAGGTAAATTAATTGTTCAGCTTCAAATCGTCTAAGTAGCACACTGTTTCGTTGTGCACTATCACATCCGTTAACTATTTCAACAATGTGCTGCGACTTTGTTCTATTGGCTTACATCGACGTACAAGTATTGACTTATACTCTAGAGCCATCTTCTTACATGGGTGTAAGTCATCAGCGTATGTAGCAGCAATTATCCGTATTGAACATGACTCTTTGTCTCATTGAATGTAGTCAATTATTTAATCCATTTCGACTTAAAGAAAAGTGCTAGCCATCTTAGGGCTAAACGCAATATTCCGAATCAACTTGATTCGGAATATTAAATAGGCGAGAAAGCAAAGAATAAAGAACTGTATTAGTTTTTATTCAAACTGCCTGACAATAAATTATTACTTCAGTACACTAACTTGCTTAACCACTTCTGCTGTGATGGCAGAGTCTGGTTTTGAATAAACTACGGCACTTTGCTCAAGTACTAAATCATAATCACCTTTTGCAGCAATATTGTCTATTGCTTGGCGAACCAATGCGATGATTTTATTAGTTTCTTCGTTTTTACGCGCACCAGTTTTTTCCTGAAACTCTTTGCCTTTCGCTTGATAATCTTGATAAAGCGTACCAATTTGAGCTTCTAAATCTGCAATATCTTTAGCACTCATCAAAGAACTATCGCGTTTGCGCTTTTCTTGAAGGTACTTAATATCTGTCTCAAGTTTTGATAACACAGCTTGTTCGTCTTTAAACTCTTCGCCTAGACTTTTCATTATTGCTGCAGTTTGTGGAATTTTACCCATAACTTCTTGAAAGTTAACTACACCAATTTTTTGCTCTGCTGCCATAGCTGAACTTGCTAATAAAAACCCTGATGCTGCAGTAGCCATAGCGATAGATTTAATCAAATTTTTCAATTTTTACTCCTAAAATATTGTTCAATATTTTTATTTAATTTTGTTATGCGGTAGTTATACCGCCTCAGTTAATTTGGTTCAAGCCTATTTATTTAAAGGAAGCTAAATTATGTCAATTAACAGCCTTTATTTAAGTAAAACTTAAAACGTTTGGCCGATATTAAAGCTAAAGAATTCGGTATCATCGCTTTCAATTTCTTTCAATGTTTTAGCAAAACTAAAAATCATTGGCCCCATGGGTGATAACCACTGTACAGATAATCCTGCCGACGCGCGATAGCGACCTGCATCTGAGTAGTCATCAATTTTTTCACGCTCAATGCTATTCAAGTCTTTGTAGCTGTTTAAATCAAATTCGGTATCCCAAACATTACCGGCATCAATAAATATACTTGTGCGAACACTGTTACTAAAGCCTTCATCTAAAAATGGCGTTGGTACGATAAGTTCAAGACCTGCAATAGCAATAGCATTACCACCAACAGAACGTCTAGAGGTTTGAATGAAATCGTGATCAGGCCCTAAACAACAGCCACCATTAGAGCCAACTGAATCCGGTGTTCCTGGAATTGAAGTTGGTCGGCGATATATGGCACGTGGTCCAACAATATTTGACTCAAAGCCTCTTAAAGTGCCAGAGCCACCCGCTCTAAAGTTTTCCCAAAATGGTAAAACTTGATCGTTGCCTTCGACAGAACCATAACCATTACCATAACCTAGCTGAAACTTAGCTAAAACAGTCCAGCGTTGGTCCTGGGTTAACGGAAAATACCATTTAGTATCTAAGTTAATTTTAAAATAATTCACGTCTGAGTTCGGCGTGGTCATCTTATAAGATAAACTTTGTTGCGAGCCGGCAGTAGGAAATGTTCCGCGATTCAGCGTTGAACGTGATATGGCGGCATTAATATCAAAGTTCTCAAAATTTAACCCACCATCAGGATCATCAGGATCTGAATATAATTCATAAAACTTCTGAATTTGTTCGTAAGATTCTAAGCGAGTAATACCATTATTCTTATAACCTGCACCAAAACTTAAGCGCACATACTCGTTAATAGGAAAACCTAAGGTGATACCTGCACCGTAAGTTTTATTATTATACTCAACTAAGTTGGCATTACCGGCGTCAAACTCTTGATAGAAAAGATTACCGCCTAACGAAACACCGTCAACCGTAAAATAAGGGTCGGTGTAAGAAACATTGGCACTTTTTGAGTAGCTTGAGGTATTAATACTAAAACCTAAGCGATTACCCGTACCTAAAAAGTTATTTTGCTGGATACCCGCGTTTAAACTTAACTGTGTCGTTGAGCCATAACCAATACCGGCGGTAAATGAACCCGATGGTTGTTCTTTCACTTCAAAGTCAATATCAACGAGGTCGTCTTCACCAGGTAATTGGTTAGTTTGAAATTCAACCGTTTCCATATAAGGCAAACGTTGTAACCAAGCTTTTGAGCCTTCAACCAGGTTGTTAGATAACCAAGCACCTTCCATTTGACGCATTTCACGGCGTAAAACGCTCTCAGAGGTGACATTATTGCCTTTAAAGTTAATACGATTAACATAAACTCGTTTACCCGGATCGACAGACAACACCAGTTTCACGGTTTTGTTTTCTTCATCAATTTCAGGAATAGTCACCACTTTTGGATAGGCATAACCATAACGACCTAAAAACTTGCTGACTAACTCTTCTGAGTAAGTCACCAGCGCACCATTATAAAGTTCTTCCGTTTTAATCGGGGTAATGGCACGAATAGTTTTTTCAAAGCCGGCCATATCACCAATAAAGTCAACTTCACTAACGGTATACATCTCGCCCTCAGTAACATTAAGCGTGATGTATACCGCTTCTTTATTCGGTGTCATTGATACTTGCGTTGAATCAACTTTATATTGCAAATAACCTCGGTCGAGGTAGTAGCTTTTAATGGTTTCCATATCACCTTGCAAGGTTTGCTTTTGATAGCGATCTTGCGCCATAAAGTCCCACCAAGGTGAATCATAAGTTAATTCAATGCGCTCGAGCAACTCGGTATCTGAAAACTTTTCATTACCAACAATATTGATTTGCTCTATTGCAGCAGCATCACCTTCTTTAAAAACAAAGTCGATGTTAACGCGGTTACGCGGCAAGTGAGTGACATTGGCTTTAACATCAGCGTTGTATTTACCCACACTGTGATAAAAATCTTCTAAACCGACTTCAAGACCTGAAATAACGGTCATATCTAGCGTTTCACCAACACGAATATCACTGCCGTCAAGGCTTTCGGTTAATTGCTCTTCTTTGAGATCTTTATTACCATCAAAAGTAATAGCACTAATCGTTGCTCTTTCTCGGACCCGATAAATAACAGCATTAGCATCTCTTGAGACCACAACGTCACTGAAGTGGCCAGACTTATAAAGTGCCTTAATTGATTGTGATACACGAAACTCGTTTAAGTTATCACCAACATTGAATGGGATATGAGTTAAGGCCGCTCCTAGCGCAACACGCTGTAGGCCTTTAACTTGAATATCTTCTACTTGAAAATCGTCAGCCGCTTGCACTGATGTTCCCAAACTACCTAATAATACCGCCAGGGTAAGTTTTTTAATAATCATAAAATATTAACTTTATATACTTCTTTTAGTTATAATCGCGATAAATCGTTAAATATGGCGATACTCATTAAGCTTAGTAACGCTATAGTACCAAATTTAAAACCTATTTCTTGTATTTTTTCTGGCACGGGTTTCCCCGTTAAAAGCTCGATAAAATAGTAAAACAAATGTCCTCCATCTAAAACAGGTAAAGGTAAAAGATTAATTATGCCAAGGTTGATACTAATAAGCGCTAAAAAGCCCAGAAAGTAGACAAAGCCATAACTAGCGCTATTACCTGCACCTTGTGCAATTGATATTGGGCCACTTAAATTTTTAACTGATACGTCACCGGTAATTAGCTTACCAATCATATCAAAACTTAATGTTACTAAATTCCATGTTTTTACCACACTTTGTTCAAGTGCAGATATTGGACCATAAGCTTGTTCAAATAAATATTCTTTTGGATAGGGATCCGATATCGGCTGCACGCCTAAATAACCAATCACCTTACCTTGCTGCGTTTTTGCCTCAGGTTGAACGTTAAGCGTTAATTCTTTACCATCTCGTAATACCCTAACCGGAATATTTTTGTCTGGATAGAGTTTAATTTGATCAGAAAACTTCTGCCATTGACCATTAATGTTTTCATCCGCAATCGAAATTAATTCATCACCCACTACTAATCCTGCTTTTGCTGCTGGGCTACCTGCTGCAACAACAGCTAACTTTGCTTGCACATTAGCACGATATGGCATAAAACCTAAGCTGGCTATCGAGGATTCTTTTTCCGGAGCAAATGTCCAGTTTTTGGTATTTAAGTTAAAGTCTTGACTTGATGTTCTATCCGCGGTCTTTACCGTAAAGATAATATTGTTGTCGCCTATTGCACTGACTAACGCCAAATTAACCGCTTGCCAGTCTAAGGTTTCCTGCCCTGAAATAGCAATTATTTCACTATTTCTCGGTAAGTTAGCCTCACTAGCAATTGAACCCGCAGTTACCTCACCAATAATAGGCTTTACGCTTGGCACACCAATTAAAAACATTAAATAGAAAGCAACAATAGCAAAGCCAAAATTAGCAAAAGGCCCAGCGGCTATAATGGCAATGCGTTGATACACTGACTTGGCATTAAAGGTGCGACTTATTTGTGCTTCGCTTACGTCATCGACTCGACTATCGAGCATTTTTACGTATCCGCCCAGTGGTATCATGGCGATAACAAACTCAGTGCCGTGACGGTCGACTTTACGCCAAATGGCTTTACCAAAACCGATAGAAAAGCGGTCTACTTGCACACCGTTTTTACGTGCGACCCAAAAATGACCGTATTCGTGAACGGTAATTAAAATACCCAGTGCAACAACAAAAGACACAAGATTCCATATAAACTCTAACATGCTACTACTCTTTAATTACGCTAATGCTTGGCTTGAGTTATCAGTGATTGTGCGAAGACTCTAACATTTTTATCCAAAGCAACAACCTCTTCAATTGAAGTCACCTTTTCTGAGACAAATTTATTGACAGAAGTTTCATTTATTTTCGCAATATCAGTAAATTTTATTTTTTCGTTTAAAAAAGCATCAACGGCTATTTCATTGGCGGCATTCAGTGCCGTACATGCACCTTGGCCACTTTTACAGGCATCAATGGCTAACTTTAAATTCGGATACTTGATGAGGTCTACGGCTTGAAATTCTAATGATTTTGCGGCGAAAAAATCAAAGGGTGCGACGCCAGATTCAATGCGTTGTGGAAAACTTAATGCATGCGCAATCGGTGTACGCATATCAGGATTACCCATTTGAGCAATAACAGAGCCATCTTTATATTGCACCATAGAGTGAATAGTACTTTGCGGGTGCAGCACAACTTGAATATCATCAGGGTCAAGATTAAACAGCCATTTGGCCTCAATAAACTCTAGGCCTTTATTCATCATAGTAGCTGAATCAACCGATATTTTACGGCCCATATCCCAATTAGGATGTGCACAAGCCTGTGCAGGAGTCACATGTTCTAACTCATGACTCTCCCAGGTTCTAAACGGCCCACCTGAGCCTGTTAATAAGACTTTACTCACCCCGTTATCAGCTAGGTCACAATAACCTGGTTGTTGTTGTGCCCTTAAGGGTAAACACTGAAATATTGCATTGTGTTCGCTATCAATCGGCAAAAGCTGGGCGCCAAATTCTTTTACTGCCGCAATAAATATGGCGCCAGAAGTCACTAAAGCTTCCTTATTAGCGAGCAACACTTTTTTACCGGCTTTTACTGCCGCTAATGTCGGCAACAGGCCTGAAGCACCGACAATAGCGGCCATCACCGTATCAGTAATCGGGTCTTGTGCGATGGTTTCAAGCGCAGAAGTACCTGAGGTCACCTCAATGTGAGCAAGTTTTGCGACAATCAATTTTTTAACCAGCAGTTCGGCATGTATTTCAGAGACCATAACGACTTTATTAGGTTGAAACTCTAGGCATTGATTGAACATATCATCAACGCTTGAATAAGCCGACAAACTCACAATATCAAATTTTTCAGGATGCAATCGCACAACATCTAAGGTGCTTTTGCCAATGGATCCGGTAGAGCCTAGAATACACAATTTTTGCATTTATGCTACCAACCCAAATATACGTAACATAACGCATAGATAGGTGCTGTTGCGGTTAAACTGTCAATACGGTCAAGTACCCCACCGTGCCCTGGCAATATGGTACCACTGTCTTTTACACCCGCTTGACGTTTAAACATACTTTCATTTAAATCACCCAAGACAGAAATAGTGGTAATTAAAATCGTTACGGGTATTACAACGCGATACTGCGCTATAGACCAATCAATAATATAACCGGCAACTGCCACCATAACACAGGCAAAAATAACCCCGCCTAAGAAACCTTCTAAGGTTTTACCTGGGCTGACATTAGGTAACAGTTTGCGCTTGCCAATAGACTTGCCGACAAAGTAAGCACCAACGTCAGCACTCCACACCATGAGAAGCAGGAACATCAACAATTGCGCGCCATGGTAACTGTCTACTTGATAATCGCTACTTCTAAGCACCATAAAAGCCAACCACGTAGGAATTAACGTTAAACAGCCAAAAATTCCGCGCACCGAGCGATGACTTGACCAAAATGCGCTATAGCGTGGGTATAAAAAGGTTAAGCCTGCAGACAACAACCACCAAGCAACAGCTAACCATAACACTATATTGGCTTGTTCAAGTAAAAGCTTTGGCGCATGCCACAATTGCTCAAGCGGTAAAAAATGCCATAATGTTGCTATTAATATACTGGTGATCGCCACAAAAGCTAATCGGCGACGCTTGTTGGCAAAACCCATTAAGGGTCCCCATTCCCAAGCACCAATAGCCATAACAACTAGCATTACTGCTGCAAAGTTAATTAGAGATAAATAAAAAATCGCCCAAATCGCAGCGGGTGCGAGTATTAATGCAGTTATAATGCGTTGTTTTAACAAACGATATTCCTTAAATTGTGTTATAGCAACTTGATTAATGACCGGTTAATTTTTACTGGTTAAAATGAAAAAACACGGCGTTATAAAACTTATAAGTAGAATAACTACTGACTAAATTTTATGCCTGGTATTTATCCATTTTTCCTCATTAAAAAGTAGATCATTTGGTTAATCAAATTGTTATTAAGTATTTTTAGTTTTTATTAGTTACTTGTTCACCCGTTTGACCAAAACGTCGTTCTCGTTGGTCAAACACAGTAATCGCTTTTATAAACTCTTTTTCATTGAAGTCTGGCCATAAGACATCGGTAAAATATAACTCTGCATAGGCTGCTTGCCAAAGCAAAAAATTACTTATGCGATAATCGCCACCTGTTCTGATCAATAAATCTAATTCAGGTAACTGCGCCAAACTTGTTTGTTCGTGCAGTGCGGCTTCGGTAATCTCATCAGCGGTGATTTCTTGACGTGCTACTTTTTCTGCCAATTTTTTTGCTGCGTGAGTGATATCCCAACGACCGCCATAGTTAGCGGCGATTGATAATACCATACCAGTATTTTCAGCCGTTAAAGCTTCTGAGTCTTGGATCATTTTCTGCAATTTGCTGGAAAACTTACTCAAGTCACCAATCACATTAAATTTAATACCATTTTTATGCAATCGTTTAACTTCTCGAGTTAACACAAACATAAACAGATCCATCAAAACGCCAACTTCACTTTCGGGCCGTTGCCAGTTTTCGCTACTAAAGGCGAATAAGGTCAACGCTTTAACACCACTTTTTGCTGCCGTAGCGACTGAAGATCTCACTGACTCAACACCAGACTTATGCCCTGCTGCGCGTTTTTTCCCTCTTAACTGCGCCCAACGGCCATTACCATCCATAATAATAGCAATATGCTGAGGTATTTTTGCCTCTACTGCTAGCAAGGGGTTAATTTGGTTATCTGTTTTACTCACATACTCTCCATAGTAAGCTTAACGCTGAGTATTAAATTGGTCTATGCAAAAACGCCGTAGTCATTATCTACGGCGTTATGGATTAAGCAATGAAAATTTTAAATTTCCATTAATTCCTTCTCTTTAACGGTCAAAATATCATCAACTTGTTTAATAAACGTGTCAGTAATTTTTTGTATGTCATCTTCCGCTTGATGCATTTCGTCTTCACTGACTTCTTTTTCTTTATTCAATGATTTAATGTCAGTATTTGCATCACGACGGATATTACGTACCGCAACTTTACCGCCTTCTGCCTCAGCACGAACGACTTTAACTAAGTCTTTACGTCGCTCCTCGGTTAGCGCCGGTAAAGGAATACGAATTAACGTACCTTGTGATGACGGGTTAAGCCCTAAGTCAGACTTTAAAATGGCTTTTTCAACTGCACCAATCATACCTTTGTCAAATACGGTAATAGCTAGAGTACGTGCGTCTGGCACAGCGATATTACCCACTTGGTTAAGCGGTGTGTCCATACCGTAATATGAGACAACAATATTATCGAGTAATGAACGATGTGCTCGCCCAGTACGTACTTTGTTCAAACTAATTTTTAATGACTCGATACTTTTCGCCATTCTTTCTTGAGCGTCTTGTTTTATTTCGTTTATCACTATTTTATTCCTGCACTAATTAATTTAAATTTTTGGCGTGATCTATCGTTGTACCTTCATCACCACCCATAATGACGGACTTTAATGCGCCAGGTTTATTCATATTAAACACACGTAGCGTCATACTGTGATCACGCGCTAGCGTAAAAGCAGCTAAATCCATCACTTGTAATTCTTTTTCTAAAACGTCTTGATAGGTTAAATGGCTATATAAGGTTGCATCTGGATTGGCCACAGGATCTTCTGAGTAAATGCCGTCAACCTTGGTCGCTTTTAACACCACGTCCGCTTCAATTTCAATACCACGTAAACACGCTGCTGAATCAGTGGTAAAAAATGGGTTGCCTGTGCCAGCACTAAAAATAACTACACGGCCAGATTTTAATAAGCTAATAGCTTCAGCCCAATTATAGCGGTCACAAACACCAGCTAAATCGATTGCTGACATTAAACGCGTATTAACAAAAGCACGATGTAAAGCGTCACGCATGGCTAAGCCATTCATCACGGTTGCCAACATGCCCATTTGGTCACCCACAACACGATTCATGCCGGCTTCAGCCAGGCCTTTACCACGGAACAGATTACCACCGCCAATAACTAAGCCAACCTGAATGCCCATTTCGATTAATTCTTTTATTTCTTGTGCCATGCGATCCAATACTTTCGGATCTATGCCAAAACCTTCTTCGCCCATTAGGGCTTCACCACTAAGTTTTAAAAGAATTCGACGATACATTGGTTTGGGGTTGATGCTCATGTAATAAACATTCCTTAAGAATTTTTAAATTAAAATAGACTAGGTCTGATCGACCGCGACTATTTTAATACGTTTAGCCACGGTTCGAAAGTCAAATATGAAAAAAGTCTACCCTAGAAGCTATTTATCGTTTTTCACTGATAAAATAGTATGATATTTGAACAATAACTACACATTATCCAAAGTAGCTGACTTATTGTCGCCTGGATTACCTGCAAAATTTTGCCATAAAAAAAGCGCCAATTGGCGCTTTTTCAAGAAATTTGCTTTAACTCATATCAATTCACCAAGGTGAATTAAGCTTTAGCCGCAGCGATTTGTGCTTCAACTTCAGCAGCGAAATCTTCTTGTTTCTTCTCAATACCTTCACCAACTTCTAAACGAACAAAGTTAGCAACTGAAATGCCTTTCTCTTTTAAGATAACGCCGACAGTTTTCTTAGGTTCCATGATGAAAGGTTGACCGGTTAAAGATACTTCACCAGTGAATTTTTTCATACGACCAATAATTATTTTTTCAAGCAATTCTACAGGCTTTTTCTTGTTTTCTTCAAGCTTGTCATTTTCAATTTTTAAGATATCTAATTGAATCGCTTTTTCTTTTTCAACAACATCAGCAGGAACATCTTCAGGATTGATGTAATCAGGCTTGCTTGCAGCAACGTGCATAGCGATGTGCTTAAGTGCTTCTGCATCACCTTCACCAGCAACAACAACACCGATAGTAGCGCCGTGACTGTATGTCGCTAATGTAGTACCTTCAATGTATTCTACGCGACGAACATTGATGTTTTCACCAATTTTTGTCACTAGCGTAATGCGCTTTTCTTCGAATTGAGCTTGTAACTCTTCGATAGTTGCTTTAGCAGCAAGAGCGGCATCAGCAACTTCATTAGCAAAAGCTAGGAAGTTATTATCTTTTGCTACGAAATCAGTTTGGCAGTTAACTTCAACTAAAGCAGCAATGCCACCTTCAGTTTTAATTAAGATTGTACCTTCAGCAGCGATATTACCCGCTTTTTTAGCCGCTTTCGCTTGGCCAGACTTACGCATATTTTCAATCGCAAGTTCCATATCGCCGTTAGCTTCTTGTAAAGCTTTTTTACAATCCATCATGCCCGCAGCTGTGCGCTGACGTAATTCTTTAACTTGTGCAGCAGTAATTGTCATGAAATTTTCCTCAATATAAAAAGTTATCAGTAATTACCACAACAACCAAAATTGTTGTGGTAATAACAGCATAAAACGTTACTTAAAACTGGATTTATTCAGTTTCAACAAAACCGTCTTTTTCAGCTTGTACTGCGATGTTTTGCTCGCGACCTGAAAGTACAGCGTTAGCTGCAGAATCTAAGTATAAGGTCACAGCGCGAATCGCATCATCGTTACCTGGAACGATGTAGTCAACGCCATCTGGATTTGAGTTTGTATCAACAACAGAAATTACTGGAATGCCTAAGTTGTTAGCTTCTTTAATAGAAATGTGCTCATGATCCGCATCAATAATAAATAAAACATCAGGTAAACCACCCATGTTTTTGATACCACCAAGGCTTTTCTCAAGTTTTTCCATTTCACGAGTACGCATTAAAGCTTCTTTTTTAGTAAGTGCTTCAAATGTACCGTCAGAACTTTGAGCTTCAAGATCTTTTAAACGTTTGATTGATTGACGTACTGTTTTCCAGTTAGTCAACATACCACCTAACCAACGGTGATTTACGTAAAATTGATCACATTTTATCGCTGCATCTTTTATAGCATCGCTTGCTGCGCGTTTAGTACCAACAAATAAAACTTTACCTTTCTTCGAAGAAACATTGCTTAATACAGCAAGAGCGTCGTTGAACATTGGTACAGTTTGTTCAAGGTTGATGATATGAACTTTATCACGAGCACCAAAAATGTATGATTTCATTTTTGGGTTCCAATAACGGGTTTTGTGACCGAAATGAACACCTGCTTTAAGCATATCGCGCATAGAAACGTTTGGCATGTTTTTTCCTTTGTGGGGTTAAGCGTTCATACATCCAATATACACGACCCTTATTGCGTTTTACTTATTGTAAATTCGCTGAGCACCCCGGTATATCTTTGCTAGATGTATGTGAGTTTAGTTTTAATGTACTGAATTTTTTCAATACCCTTTTTAGTGCTAAATATATTTGAAAAAATCAGCGAAGATTTAGACAAGCATCATCGACGACTCAGACAAACAATTTAACGGCGCACTTTATAACATATTCAAGAGCAATTAACTAGTTTTTAACTTGAAATTAAGCTTAATAATATTTTATTTTACTAAGGGCTAGGATCTTTAATAGCAGCAAGTTAAAATTAGGCCACTTTTTTATCAGGCTCGTTAACTTATGTCATTGAACACACCAAATGCAGAACTTTTTTATATTTATGATAGTCATTGTCCTTGGAGCTATGCCTCTGCAGTATTAGTTGAAAAAGTGTTAAGTGCTTTTCCAAACATTACGCTTAGAGCTATGCACATAGGTTATTACGATGGCGACAACAAAGTGTCAGCCACTACCCTTGCTGATGTAGGCGAATTTAGTCAAGTAGTGTTTGGTGCTAACTACCTTGATACACTCAATTACACAAAAGACTCAACTTTAGCCGCTAACTTAATGGCCTGGGTGCAAAACAAATCAGCAAAGTCTGCCTTTGAATTGTTGAAGAAATTGCAGCATGCACATTTTGTTTTGGGTAATGAATTAACTGACCAAGAAAGCGTTAGTGAAATTATTGACGAGCTCAAACTGTCACCACCAGCAAAGTGCCTGCAATCTAACAAGCTAACCAAAGATGCTGAATTTGCTATTCATGACATTATAGAAATTCAGGAAATTATTGGCACACAAGCCATTCCAGCGATGTTATTGGCATGCAATGAGAGTTTGGTATTGTTAAATCACAACCTTTATTTAGAGAATCCTGAAGCCATAATAGAAGCAGTTAACATTGAATTAGAGAATTTATCTTAATGCTAAGTAATGACAACTTTGCGTTGTCATTACTCTTTTTTAAAGGACATTACCCTATAAAAATAGCTCAAGAGAAATAGCTCAATAAACATCGTTTAATAAACAGAAAAAAGAGAGTCGAAATTATTTTTAACTGCTGCACGATGCTTTTTTCATCGTTAATATTTACACGCTATACCCAGCAAACATCTGCTATTTGTTATTTAACTATTCACTCTAGCGTTTTACGATTGGGAAAAAGTAACAAAAGCAGGTAAAATCACCAATAATTATTATTTACCTACGACTAACTGTATTGCGATACAGTTTACTAACATACAATAAGTAGCTAATTAATTTATCCTAATCACATTATTTACAGAGTCACGTTTGAGGTTTTATGACAATAACGATTAAAGATCAGCAAGAAATTCAAAAAATGAAAATTGCGGGAAAACTTGCTTCAGATGTATTGGAAATGATCGAACCTCACGTACAGGCTGGTGTAACAACCGATCAGCTTAATACCTTATGTGCTGAATTTACTGACAAAGTACAAAATGCCATTTCGGCACCTTTAAATTACCATCATTTTCCAAAGTCCATTTGTACTTCGGTTAACCACGTGGTTTGCCACGGCATTCCCAATGACACGCCTTTAGTTGATGGCGATATTATCAACATTGATATTACTGTGATAAAAGATGGCTACCACGGTGACACCAGTAAAATGTTTTTAATTGGCGAAACTTCTGCTGAAGATAATCGTCTTTGTCGTATTACCCAAGAAGCACTTTATATCGGCATTAAAAAAGTTAAGCCTGGCAATAGCTTTGGTGAAATAGGCACAGCTATTCAAAAATTCATCAAAAAATCGGGGCGTTATTCGATAGTCAAAGAATATTGTGGCCATGGTATAGGCACGGAATTCCATGAAGAACCACAAATTGTTCATTATAAAAATAATGACAACGAAAAGATGCAAGAAGGCATGTGCTTTACCATCGAACCTATGATCAATTTAGGTCGTGCTAATACCTTGCTCGACAAAGAAGATAAATGGACGGTATATACCTTAGATGGTAAAAAATCAGCACAATGGGAACACACCCTTTTAGTGACCAAAACGGGTTGCGAAATATTAACCTTACGCAAAGATGACACCATTGCCCGAATATTACATAATTAAATCGTTAAATGGTTAAATGGTTAAATGGTTAAATGGTTAATAACTCAGTAACCATTAGTAATATTATAAATTAAAAGCTAATGGCAATATTAATAAAAAATATGAGAGCTAAATATGAGAGCTAATTGTTGAATACATCATCATTAATTCCAGATAAGTACATTGAGGCTCTCTCCGTTAGTGCCCCTTCATTAAATAGTTCACAAATATGTTTACTGAGTAATGAATTTCTTCAGTGGCAAAAAGAGCAGTTTCCCATAAGTGAAGTTACCTCGCTTGTTGCTGCTAGGGCCTTTTATGTTGATCTGATTTTAACCAAACTTTGGTGTCAGCACCATTTGGATGAATTTCAAATCAGTTTGGTTGCTGTTGGCGGTTATGGTCGCAAAGAGCTTCATCCCTATTCAGATGTTGATATTTTATTAATTACCCAAAATGTCGTAGCCGATGACTTAGCCGAAAAAATATCCGCTTTTATTACCCAACTTTGGGATGTAAAACTGGATATAGGCCATAGCGTTCGCAACATAAAAGAATGTCTAAATCAAGCAATTGACGATGTTACCATCGCGACAAACTTGATGGAATTGCGACAAATTTGCGGTAATAATGCCTTAGTGTCTCAATTACAACCCTTGTTGATTGAAGACATCTTTTGGACCTCTGAAAAGTTTTTTCTTGCCAAGCGTAATGAACAGTATCAACGTCATCAACAATACCATGGCGCATCTTATACCCTCGAACCTAACTTGAAAGCTAACCCTGGTGGTTTACGCGACATTCAAACTATTGGCTGGGTCGCCAAACGTCATTTTATGGCAGATACGCTTGAGCAATTGATTGACCATAACTACCTCACCACTAATGAATTTTTTGAACTGCTTGAGTGTCAAGATTATTTATGGCGCATGCGCTGTGCATTGCACTTTATCGCTGGACGTAATGAAAACCGCTTACTGTTTGACTACCAGGCTGATGTTGCTGAGTTAATGGGTTTTGGCGATGGTGGCAAGCTTGCTATCGAACGGATGATGAAACGATTTTTCCGTATTATATCGCGTGTTTCAGAGTTAAATAGAATGCTATTGCAGCATTTTGAATACGCGATATTAAACGAAAAAAAACACAGTAAGAAAATAGTGCTTAATGATGACTTTGTCATTATTGATGGTCAAATCAAGGTCTGTGATAAACGAGTTTTTACCCGTTCAACCATGATCATGGAAATGTTTTTACTGATTGCCCAACATAAAGAGATTACTGACTTACATCCAGAGACTTTACGCTTAATGCGTAATGCGCGCCGGCGATTAGTATCAGGTATGATTGACTATGCTCGCTGCCGGGAAATCTTTATCGCCTTAATTAAACACCCTCGTGGTTTAGGCCTAGCGTTTACACTTATGCACCGCCATTCTATTATTGGTGCTTACTTACCGCTATGGCGAAATATAGTTGGCCAAATGCAGTTTGATTTATTTCATGCCTATTCTGTCGACGAGCACAGTTATCGTTTATTAAAAAACTTGTACCGTTTTAGCCAAGTAAAACATAATAATGAATACCCTTTGTGCAGCAAAATTGTTCAACGTGTTCGTAAACCTGAGCTATTATATCTTGCCGGTATATTTCATGATATTGCTAAAGGTCGTGGTGGTGATCATGCAAAACTTGGCGCGATTGACGCGTTAAATTTTGCTAAAATCCATAAATTAGGTGATCACGACGGTCGAATGATCGCTTGGCTAGTAGAAAAACATTTATTAATGTCAGTTACCGCTCAGCGCAGAGATATTTCTGACCCTGAAGTCATTAAAACTTTTGGCACGATTGTACGAGACGAAGCTCACTTAGACTACTTATACTGTTTAACTGTCGCTGACATGCGTGCCACCAACGAAAGTTTATGGAATAGTTGGAAAGCTAATCTACTGGAAGATTTATATTATAGTACTAAACGAGCCTTTAGACGTGGTCTTGAAAAGCCAGTTGATTTAAGAGCAAAAATTAGAGAAAATCAACAACAAGCTATTGAAATTTTAAAAGTAGAATCACTTGATCAAGAGCGCTTAAAACAATTATGGAAAGAGTTTAAAGCCGACTACTTTTTACGTTATTCTCCTGAACAAATTGCTTGGCACTCTAAGCATATTTTGTCGCACAACAAAGTTAAGCCCTTGGTCATTATTAGTCCAAAACCTTATCGTGGTGGCACAGAAGTATTTGTTTATACAAAGGATAAACCTAATATATTTTTCAATATTGTTTCATTACTTGGCGCAAAAAAACTGTCCATACATGATGCAAAAATAACTACTAATAAGTCTGGCTTCACTGCTAACACCTTTGTGGTCTTAGATAACCGTAATAAAGCCATTAATGATAGTGCTAGAGCCCTGACCATAGCGCGTTCGTTAAGCGTTAAATTAGCGTCAAAAGAAATCCGTATCAAGCCTAAGCCTTTAGCGAAACGCTTTCGCCAATTTAAAGTACCAACACATGTCAGTTTTATCGACGGTACAGCAAAAAACCGGACGATATTAGATATAGTGGCTTTAGATCATCCCGGTTTATTGGCTAATATTGCTACTATTTTTCAAAAATGTAACATACAAATACATTCAGCTAAAATCACCACATTCGGCGAAAAAGCTGAGGATGTTTTTACCATTTCAAATAATGACAATAAAATACTAACCACAGAGCAAAAAAACGTATTAGAAGCGATGCTTTGCGCTGATAGTCACCGATAAACTTTAGCAAATTAATCTTAGGAATTTTTGATGTTAGCATTACAAACAATTATTGAACAAGCGTTTGAAGAGCGTATGAACATTACGCCTGCCACTGTCTCTACTGAAGTAAAACAAGCGGTATTAGATGCATTAGCGGCATTAAACAATGGCTCAGCGCGCGTTGCAGAAAAAATTGCGGGTGAATGGGTTGTACACCAGTGGCTTAAAAAAGCTGTGTTACTCTCATTTAGAATTTGGGATAACGAAGTTATCGACGGCGCAGAAAGCACATTTTTCGATAAAGTGCCGATGAAATATACTGATTATAGCCATGCCGATTTTGTTGCTGATGGTGTCAGAGTTGTACCGGGTGCGTCAGTGCGTACCGGTAGTTTTATTGGTAAAAATGTTGTGGTAATGCCAAGTTTCGTTAACATTGGTGCCTATGTAGATGAAGGCTGTATGGTAGACGCTTGGGCAACGGTTGGCTCTTGTGCACAAATTGGTAAAAACGTGCATCTATCAGGTGGCGTTGGCATTGGCGGCGTACTTGAACCGCTACAAGCCGGACCAACCATCATTGAAGACAATTGCTTTATTGGCGCTCGTTCAGAAATTGTTGAAGGCGTTGTGGTTGAAGAAGGTGCCGTAATTTCAATGGGCGTTTATATCGGTCAAAGTACGCGTATTTATGACCGAGAAACTGGTGAAGTGCATTACGGTCGAGTACCAGCAGGTTCAGTTGTTGTGCCAGGTAACCTTCCCTCTAAATGTGGTACCTATAGCTTATATGCAGCGATAATCGTTAAAAAAGTTGATGCAAAAACACGTGCTAAAGTAGGTATTAATGCCCTACTTCGCTCGGTATCTGAAGAGTAATTTTCTGCTTTAACTGTTAACCTTAACTTGTGTAGTGTTGTTAAGTACACTGCACAAGTTTAATTAAAACATTATACCTCTTAAATAAAACCCTGTTTGTTAACACCTTGCTTCTCATCTAGATTGACTAAATAAATTTTCTAAATATCTGCTCATCACCATGCTCAGCACCATAAACCCAATGCTTAAAAAGCGCTTTAAATCAAAAGTTCATCAACAAGTCAAAGCACTATAATATTAAGCGAGAAGGTCAAATAATCTAACTTAGTCAAATTTATAATTGCTCTAAGCTTTGCCGCTATAACGCTTACCACTATCACCTTTGCAATCATCAAGCTAAGTACACTTTATTATCAAAAAAAACATTATAATTTACTGCTACAAATAGAGATAAAAACGCCATTAAGTAACCTATCTATTAAACTGCTCTCTGTTAATGCCTAGCGGCTTGTAGGCAGTTAATCAGCCTAATTAGCGGTAGACAAAAAATAATAGATTTTTGCTGGTGCTAATTAGATAAAGATTGTTTTTTTAATGGTGAGAATACAAGCATATGTTAAACTAGAAAAAATTTATAGCGAACACTTGTTATACCCCCGTTATAACAGAGTTTTATTGTCAAATCGCCGTAACAGCAAAGTCTACAGAAAACTTACCCATAGGAACTCTTTGATGAGATTTTTCACCACCCTTTCTATCCGATCTAAACTAGTGATTGCCATGTTAATGGCCGTCGTAATATCTACTAGCATCGTCGGATTTGTCGGTCACTCAAAAGCTAAAGAGCTACTTATTTCTCGACTGCAGCATTCCGACTTACCTAACCTTTTGCTGCGCGTTCGCAATGCTGTGGATGGAGAGATTTCAGAAATGAAAGTGCTGACAAAATCCATTGCAACAAACCCCTTTTTGCTTGATTGGATAAAGTCTGGTGCAAGTGCAGACAATGACGCTAACGTTATAAAAATGTTAGATAAAATAGCTAAAGATAACAACTTGAGTAATGCATCCTTTGCCGATCGTAAAACAGCTAAATATTGGAACCAAGATGGTTTTCTTCGTGTACTTAAAGATGACAATATTGACGGTTGGTTTTTTGCGTTCACCAATGGAAACAAAGAAGAGTCCGCAAGTACCTACGAATACCCTAATGGTAATGTCGATGTGTTTATCAACTATCAGCAGCTGAACGGAAGAGGTATATCCGGATTGTCAAAGTCATTTAATGACATGGTGAGTTATTTAAATAGCTTTAAAATTGAAGAGTCTGGCTTTGTTTATCTTGTGAATGATTCAGGGTTAGTGAAAATTCATAAAGATAAGGAAAAAAGTGACAAAACAAAACTCACTGATCTTTACAGTAATATAAACGCTCAAATTCTTTTATCCCAAAAAGAATTTGCCTTCCAAGAAACCGAAAATTTAATTATTGCGACTAGCTATATCTCAAGCCTTGGCTGGTATGTGGTTGCAGAAGTTCCAAAAGCTGAGCTTTACTTAGCATTGAACGAATCTCGAAATTATATGCTTATATGGTTTGGTATTATTGTTGTTGTGTTTATCTTTATCAGTATCATCTTAGCAAAAAGTTTAACCAAACCTATTAACGATCTTGCACGAGTATTCAGTGAATTAGGTGATGGAGAAGGCGATCTTAGTTACCGACTAAGTGAAAGCGGTAGTGATGAGGTATCGCGTTTAGCTCATGGTTTTAATACCTTTATCAATAAAATACATGCTGTGGTTAATGATGTGTCCACCACATCGAAAAGTGTTCGCCAAGCCGCTATTAAAGTTTCTCAAGATGCAGAACAATCAAGATTAGATGCCGAAAGTCAGCGTGATATTGCAACGCAAGTTGCAACAGCCATTAGTCAAATGGGTTCAACCATCAGCGAAATTGCCGAAAATGCCGCCCATGCAGCAGACTCGACAAATGAAGCAACAACTCAAGCTAAGCATGCGCAAATTGTTGTTAAAGATTCCACTGAAAATATTGACCAGATGGCTCAGAAGATGGAGTCAGTATCGACTACCATTGCGTCGTTAGCCGATAAGAGCAATGCAATTGGTAGTGTTCTCGATGTTATTCGTGGCATTTCAGAGCAAACAAACTTGCTGGCCTTAAATGCCGCTATTGAGGCAGCTCGAGCTGGCGAACAGGGTCGTGGTTTTGCTGTTGTCGCTGATGAAGTACGCAACTTGGCGAAGCGCACCAGCGAGGCAACAGATGAAATTAATAAGATGATCAACCTGTTACAGACGGAATCTAAGCGAGCGGTAGAGGGTATAAGAGAAAGTAAAGAGACTGCCGAAATTGGGGTGACTGATGCTCAGCAAACCACAGAAGCACTCAATGAAATTGTTGCAAATATTCAACAAATTTCAGATTTAAACACTCAGGTCGCCACGGCAACAGAAGAGCAAGCCGCGGTCGTTGGTGAAATTAATACTCATGTGCATGCGATTAGTGATAGTACAGAAAATAGTGCACAAATATCAACCCGCATAGCCTCTTCAAGTGAATCGTTAACCGCAATGGCAATGAACTTAGATAGCTTAGTAGAACGATTTAAAATATAAAAAAAAGTTTTAGCAAGTGCTAATAGCAACATCTAAGCAGTTGTAGAAGCTAAATAAAAATCGACACAAACATCCCATGCAAGCCCATTTATGCCGTTGGGCATAAATGGGCTTTTGTGAATAAAGATAGAAAAATTTGGCAATAAGCTTTATTGATTAAAAAAGCATCAAAAATATTCCACATAAAGTTGCAGCCTGGCTTCTTAATACGCAAGAGTGGAAGAAAAAATTTGAAATTTTTTGTATAGGTAAAGTCGACTGTACACCCTTTAGTTGACTTAAGCAGGTCGAAAGTCAATTTGATAATCATTGGCATAGTCACCGTTCCAAAAATTTATTTTGAGACTAATATCATGATTGAAAAATCAAATATAGTTGTAGAACGAACATAATTTATCTGACTGCTGCAAACATTACTGCCGGTGACGACTCCTATCTGAACATTCACTTTTACCACTTTGCTGACATTGTGTCACACATCCATAACGACAACTTTGAACAACAAAGCGGTCATCAGCGATAGGCAAGTAGAGGCTATAAAATCAAACTGGTGCTCAGCTAAAATATCCATGCATAATATTTTTTGTCCTTCGTCGGTATCAAAACACATTGAGGTGGTAATGCAGAGCCCATCTCCTGTAATAGATTGGTAGGGTGGTGAAATATGTATTTGATGGGGCTGTCTGATGGTGTGTTGAGCGTTTGATTTCCTTTAGTGTTAATGAAGGTGAAATCAATGTAGTTTGAGCTACAGAAGCGACTGTTGTTATTGTCATTTGTTATTCCTCGTAGCTAAAGAGCTACATAAGCTATTGATGGCATTTTTTAAGTAGGAGGTACTAGTTAATCAGTAACTGTCTCTAAGCTATATCCAAAGAGTTACTGATTTGCGTTAACTGATGTTCAAATACATCATCAATAGACTGAATAACCAAACTAGCTTGTTCAAAATATACTTGTTGATCTAACGTAATTTTATCGGCATTAAGAAAAGCTTGGTCAACGGTAGACAAGAACATTTCGGTTTGCTCTTGTGTGATTTTAATTAACTTATTATGTTCTTCTAAATATTGTGGCAAACAATGAAGTTGATGCAATACAGTTTTAATTACTTCACTAATTTGTTGTTGTAAGAAACTTAGACGAATATTGTCGGTACTAGAACAAGTTTTTTGTGTTGCGACGCTCACGCCAATGGCTCTTGCCTGACCAATCATTTCTGTAGCACCGATCACTTCACGCCAAACATAACCAGCTTCAGGAAACTGTAGTAAAAATTGAGAAAATAACAGACCTTTTTCGGCTTCGTCTTCAAGTAAATATAATATGTTGCTAATGAGTAGTGTATGTTGATCAAAACTATTGTCTGCGCTTGTACTACCTGTACTAAGTCTTTGCCAGTGATCCAAAAAGCTGTGCCAACGCTCATTATCTTTAGCAAAAGTTAGCTCATTTTCTCTAATATTTTCTTGAATGCGCTGTCTGATGGTCTTCATTTTAGGTAACATCTCTTTTTTGCCATTTAAATATGCCGCGGTCATTCCTCTGTGTTGTTGAATAAAATAAATAAGTTCTTTTAAAGCTCTTACATTCAGCAAACCTTGATGCTGTATTTTAAAGCGATTTTTTTTAGAAAGTCTTAGTTTTAAATAAAAGATAACTAGGATAAATATTAGCAGTACAATTATTTGATAAAGATTCATTTGTTAGTAACCCTCTTTTTAAGTTAATTCTTTGCACAGCTAATGGGTAAGTTTTCTCAAGTGTTCTGCCACAAGTTCAGTTTGTTTAGCAATGTCAGCATTGGCTTCTGAACTTTGAACAATTTGCTCGACATGTCGTGATATTTCTTCCGTAGCTAAGACTTGTTGCTCGGCATTTACTGAAACGACTTCTGTTTCCTGTTGCACTGAGTCTGTTGCCGAGGCTATTTTTTCCAGCATTTTGTTAACATTTTTTGCTTTTTCACCACAAGCATTTGTTTTGTCGAAGACAAGTTTCATACTTTCAACAGTATTACTGCTTTGGCTTAATACCTGATTGATTATATTGGCTATGTGATCGCTAGAACTATTTGTGCTTATTGCTAGGTTTCTAACTTCTTCTGCCACAACAGCAAAGCCTCGACCAAAACTACCAGCGCGCGCAGCTTCAATAGATGCGTTCAATCCTAATAAATTGATTTGTGATGATATCTTTCGAATAGATTCAGTGATCAAAGTGACTTCCTGTGCCAAATCGTCTAAATCTTGCATGCCTTGTTGTGTTTGAGACACTTCTTTGCTTACCTCTAATATCGCGCCTGTTAACAAAGTAATATGATTTTGTCCACTCTGTACTATTTCATCCGCATGCTTAGCAGAGCTGTGTACTGCGGAAATTTTACTGCTGACTTCACTAATTGATTGGCTCATTTCTAAAATTGCAGCTGCGGTCGACGATGTTGCATTAAATTGCTTTTCCACATTGTTCGATAAACTTATCGTGGTTTCTATTACTTGGCTTGCAGAGTAAGTTACTTCCTTTAACTTATTTTTTTGCTGCTGATTAATACGCGATAACTCTCGAAAAGATTGTAATAGTGCAATTGACGTGTTTTTGGATAATAACGTATCGAACTTCAGGCTTCGGTAGTCAAAACTTACCGGGTCAATATTATTTATGATTGAATTGAACTGATGTTCTTGGCGTGAAAAGGTTAATGTTAGCCCGAAAAAAAAATAAAGAATGACAGCAGAAAATAGTGCAGCCTCTGTACTTCCAAAAAAAGGAACAGTATTAATTAAGGTAAGCATTAATGTAATAAAACAGATTAAAGTTAGCTTAAGGCCTAATAATCTTATTAAATATTCAACTGGTAGAAAAATGACCATAATAATTCATATACACTCAATTTAATTGCATTTTTCCTAAAGCAAGATATACGCCAAAACATAATCAACTGTTTTTAAAGTATTATTTTAAAATATACCCATTTAAAAACCGCTTTCTGGTAATAAAATGGTGCAATTGCACTAAAAAAAGGGGTTTCAAACTTAATTATCGAACTCCTGTCAATTATGAAGTGAGTTGCTGCCAGTGGTAGAGTAATCAGTTAATATTAAAAAAGCTTAACTAAGTGTTACAAAATAGGATCAAAGATTTTATAACGCCTCGTGCCCCTTTGCACCAGAGGAGTACGAAAAATATGTCAGCTATATAATCGGAAAGTTGACCTTTTTGTTTAACCTATTTATGTCAACACTACGCACAAAGTTAGCATTAGCAGTTTTATGATGAACGACGGCTGTGGCCTAGTTGTCTGTCAGCCTAGATGACTCAATGACAAAACTTCCATCAAAAAAATATATATTTCAATCAATGGGCAACGTCGGCGATCAGGAGACTGTTAACTTAAATTTTTTGAAAGATATTTTGGTATCTAAACCTAATAATTTCAGTTTCCAACTTTATCTAGAACCCACAGCAAGTGTGTAAATTCAGAGCACCTTAGCCTTCTATATTGTTATGCAAGCGTTAACGCCATAGAATATATAGGCTGATACCCACTATCATTTAAGGTAGTGGGTATCAAGCTAACGTAGTTAGGTTAAATCCTGCAACAAAAAATGAGGATGTAAATTAACAGCCCCGTGATTCGTTAGATTGAGACAAATAATACACCACGACTGTAAAAGCCGAGTATTACCATTTAAAGACATTAAATATCTGCTGCCATTGTTCATCAAACTCAGCTTCAATTAACATTTCTAGCCCTGTTACGGGGTGAATAAACTCCACCTGTTTAGCCATTAACATTAAACGTTTAAAACCAAAGTGTTCACCAAAAAATGGATTTTGCTTATTGTCACCATAATTTATATCACCAATGATAGGGTGGCGTAAGTGAGCAAGATGTCGACGAATTTGGTGACGGCGTCCCGTATGAGGTTGACATTTAATTAACGAATATCGCACGCTTGTATAATTACCTAAGGGCACCGGCAATGACGCAATAGCGACTGACTTGTAAAATGTTTCTGCACTTTGCGCGTCTTTATCACGGCTAACATTTTTATCTCCTAAATCATCAAGCTTTTCTTTTAATGGGTGATCAATAACCCCTTCATTTAGCAAATGTCCCCGCGTTAAGGCAAAATAAGTTTTTTTTATCTTCCTCTCGCTAAACGCTTGCCCCATTAAGCGAGCTACATCCTGGGTTAAGGCAAATAACAACACACCTGATGTGGGTCTATCAAGCCGATGTAATGGGTAAACATATTGGCCAATTTGATCACGAATAAGTTGTAAAGCAAAGTAAATTTCATCTTTGTCCATAAAGCTTCGGTGGACAAAAAGCCCTGGGGGTTTATCAACAGCCACAAGATATTCATCTTGATATAAAATTTTCAATAGTGGTTTTTCAACAATTACCGTACCCGCATTTTTAATTGTCATGTTAATTTATTTTTCTCTCTGATATTAACTTTTATTGCTCAAAATAATCTGGTTAATACCTCACAGGCCAAATGGTCAATATTCGTTATTGTTGTATTGTTGTATTGTTGTATTGTTGTTATTAATCGTTCGATAAAAATAGTACTTAGCCAATTTAGCGGTCAAAAATAGATTTTTACCTTCTCAGATTTAGTGCTGGATCTATTAACGTCACAGCAGTGCTACTTTAAGTGCTAAATAGAAATTGTGCAGTATAAATTTTATAGATAGAAGATAATAATCATTGCCGTTACCTAAAATCACAGGATAAAGATTAACGGTGGAGTTAAAGCAGCGTTATCTCTATAATGTTGTGTCATAACAACACCTAGCCACTTATTAAACTTTTAATAGCGACAGTAGATTCTATGAGTATAACTTCGGACACTATTTCTTCAATTTCAGCATTACTGAACTTATCAGATTCTCAATATTGTATTTACGACATCGGTCGTCGAGTAGATAAAATATCAATAGAGCAATTTGAACAAATTGAAGCAGCTCAACTGCCTTACCCCTTTCCAATTCAAGGTCATGCAATGCTTGCCATTGCATTTTGGCAAAAGCAATCTACTAGCCCTTACTTATGGTTTGTCAAACTACCGTTAGATGAACGAGGTCTATTAAATCAAGGAGCTAGGAATCATTTTATTGCCATTATTGTTGAAGCCTTAGGTGAAAACCTTACGGTAAATCCAACCGAGCAACAAGAAGCGTTACTGAAGAAAAATCCTTATCACTTTACACCGGCCCAGTATAAATTAGCCGCGATAAATAGTGTTTTGTCAACGTCGCTTAAACAAGCGGCCAGCAAGTTTTATGCACCTGCACAACGTTACTTATCGGGTGTCAACGGATGGGAAGCTTGGCAAGACCTTGGGGTACAAGGTTTATCTGACTTTGCCTTTCGACTCAACGAAGCTAACAACAGTGAGGTTTTAACCAACGCTTTAAGTTACTTGCCTGAACAAGTACTTGTTCCCTTATCTTCTGCACTTGAAAACGTTAGCTTACCTGTTGACGTTATTGAGCAAATAACACTACGTTTTCAACAAGCACAAGCCAGTAACAATACCGTCATTACCATCGCGTTGTTACGTGCACTTGCATCGAGTACAGAGCACACTTATAGTCAAAGCCTGCTGAATAATTTAATCATTAATCAAAGGTTAGATGAAGATATACTGATTATTATTGCGGGTCGTTTATGGCCAATATTAAGTACGGAAAAAATGCTTTTTGTCTACTTAGAGCATTTAATAAAAGATAAAAACAAGGCCTTATTTTCAGCAATATTTAAAGATTTAGTTGCAATACCGATGATACGCCCCGTACTATTGCAAGCCATTCGTTCACCAAAACGCAGCCCTGATTTGGCCCAAGCCATTGGCACGCTTTTTAAACCATAGGCATTCTCATGGAAAATATTTACTATCTACTTTTTATCGGCTTACTCTTTTGGTATTTTGTATATTTACGAAAAGTATCTGAGTATGCTCGCTCCCATGTTGATAAATATTGTAAAGATGAAAATTTGCAATTTATAGCGATAGCGCGTTTATCGAGTCGATTTAGGTTCTCTAAACGCTTAGGACCACATTGGTTAAGTCATTTTGATTTTGAATTTAGTGGTGATGGTGAATCTACATACCATGGCACAATGATATTACGCGGTTACAAACTTGACAATATCGACACGCCCCCTTACCGAGTTAACTAACACAACGCTGAATAAATAAGCAGGTAAAGGAAAAGCGACCTTAAGTCGCTTTTTTTTGATTTCGCTAATTATGCCCTTAACATATCGTTCCAAAAGGGTCTGTTCACTCCATGAATAACCTAAACGTCCTGCAAAGTATCCATATTAACCTAAATATATAACCTAATACTCTCTGAGCAATAAATTGATTAACGCTATAAATACAACGCTATTTTTTCTCTGTACTTAATCGTCTCCCTAGCTCTGTGCCTACTTAACAGTATGGAGTCTACTTTAATTGATGTGCTAAAATAGCTAGATAAACTTTTATTTTTATTAGTTTGATAAATGCCTATAAATGCACAAACAAATATCTCAGATAAACTGACTTCGCAGGCTAAATTAGTTACCCTTGATAACTCTCATTGAGTTTTATTTTAGTAATTTTCAAGTTAGCGTATACCGCCATATAGCTAACTTATTTTTGGAGGTCTTTTGCAACTTATTAAGTCGCTATTTTGCTGGCACGGTTTTGATAACCGACAACGTTTTATCTTTATTAGTCTTACATGTTTTCTTGCTTTTATCATACTAAATGAAAGCTTGAGTGATCATAAATTCAGCGCCATTTTTATACTGTTATTATGTTCATCAACATACTTAGCGGCTACTCGGCGCCGACTCAATGATGCGCACCTACATAACACTTGGATTCTAGCGCCTGCGGGCAGTTTTTTGGTAACAGGTTTTTTCATTGTTTTTACTGGCTACAACAGCAGCTATTGGTTGCTATTAATACCTTTACTTATGATGGTAGTACTTTTAACTTACCCAAGTAAAAGTCAAAAGCGCTATATACTTGGTTATAATGGTCCAGTTAATTTATCTGATTTTCAACAACTAAAAAAAACTAACTCTCGTAACAGCCAACGTATTGAACCTACTATGAATAGTGTCAATATCAGTCAATCTTCAATTAATAAAAATGATTATTCGCCACTTGCAGATAACAATCAAAATACCTCTTCAACCACCCATGCCAATCACTTCAGTGATAGTTCGCAAGATAAAGTCGAACTTGCTGAGTCAATTCGCTTAGCGCTTTTTAGCAAAAAAAATAGCCAACTCACTATAGCCTTGATTAGCTTTTTATTAGTAATAGCATTCATTATATCAATGCTATTTGCTAAACCAACACCGGCTGATAATCCTGTGGAACACACAAGTGAAATTCAAAAAACAGCAAAAGAATTTCAACATCAAATAACATTACCAGACAACTTCTCTATCATGATCGCTGCTGATAACGCTATTGTCATCCAGTGGCAAGCTAGTGTTAAAGATAACCTTAACGTTTGGTCCCTAGGCACTGCTGCAGGTGATAAAAGTTGTAAAAGCATCGAGTTTACGAAAGAAGAAGTGATCAGAACCTATAGTGTCAGCACAATAGATAACAAGTATTATGCCTATTTTTCGCCATTAGACACCAAAGCGTTAATTAAAAATATCGCTTTTAAAAACAAATTTTTACTCTGCGGTTACAGTTTCTCATTAAAAGGTAGTCAAGCTAGGTTAGGGAAATCGCCTTTTTATGCCAATTTAATTGAATATTAATTTGACCTAAAAATAAAAAAACCAGCATTGAATTAATTGATGATTGGATTTAAAGAGGGGTTAATGGCCTTGTTTAAAATAAGCTTTAACAAAATTTCTTGTTAGATTGGCTTAAAATTAGACTGGCATTAGTACGTTGAGTGAATTTTAGACGAAAAAAAAGCGGTTCAATGAACCGCATTTCTATAACTAGCTTATATGCATCCTGCATAAATATATAATGTTCCCTCTTCATCCATAAAGAGCTATCCCTAGCCTTTCCTAGCAAACCTTTTGCTGTCCATATTGTCCTTAATAATAACTATCCTAGTTACATCATATTGTCCTTAATAGTAACTATCCTAGTTACATCCTATTATCCTTAATAATAACTATCCTAGTTACATCAATTGTCTATATTCATCTTCCTGATGATTATTCCGTGACAACTATTCAATCTATCCTTGTGAGACATCCTATCTCTTTGCTAATCTAAGCATCCTAGTGGTAAACCATTACCGTTATTCGTAATCCCTTTGTCTTCCTGACAGGTATAATAGTAGACTAAATGCTAGCTTTTCAAAGTAGGTGATTTAAAAAAAACATCAAAAAATCAATCGCAGCATTGAAAAATAAAAAATAAACCTATAAAAACAACAGCTTAAAATAAATAAAAATATGTACATGCCTATCAAAAGTATTATATCTTACAGTAATGTGAGACATGTCTTACATTGAGTTAGCGCATTCAGGTGTACGAAAAACAAACTACTAGTATTGTGCCCCTTGCATTTTAAGATGCAGACTTGTGCAAGCTGAGAAAGGGTTCGCTACCAGACATAATTTAAGGCAGCACAATATAGGGTGAAAGTAACAGAAAGTTGGTTACCAGAGCCAAAAGCGTTTATTCTCGGCAACTGCGTGTGTGTCACCTTAGTAACTCAGATTTAGGTGGGAGCGTCTATATTGGAGTCTCTATGTGGGAGCGTTTATATAAAAGCCTTTAGGTAAGAGTCTCTATATAAAAGTATTGCCAAAATCGATAACACCAAAGGTGACGCTTTCTTGGCTTGCTCGTTGGGAGTTAAGTTAGAAATGATAAGGGTCTATAACAAAAAGCCTACTAGAAATGTTATGAGAAAATCTTTTAGTTAGTTAAGTGCTAATGTCGCTATAACATCACAGCCAATAACTAAATGCCAGTCGCCCATAATCAATGAAAACCATAACCCTAGTGACGAGTTGATGATTTAGCTAGCGAGCTAAAGTAAAGCTTTTGGTTGTATCACTTTACTTATATAAAATTGACAGCTAAATGCTTAAGAATTAACTTTCCGCTGCTTCTCGATAATAAACCATCAAAGAACCAGAGACATTACCAACAGCAACTTCTTTAATGAACTGATAGTTTACGTCTTTAAAAAATGCTTTATATTTTTTACTGGTAGCGTAAACAGCAACGCCTTCACTGTCTTTGTGCTCTGCTAAAATGGTATTTACCGCTGCCATTAAATAATGACCAAAGCCATGGTGTTGATGTAATGGATGTATAGCAATAAAAGACAACATGTGAAATTTTTTCAACGGAACTGTCGCTAAAACAATATTTTCTTTTTCAATCATTTGTTTGGTACTAAAATAACCGGCACCCAGCATCATTTTCAAGCGCCAATGCCAAAATCGCTCAGATGACACACCTTCTTCAGGGTTATTTAAGCAGGCAACACCCACCATGGTTTCACCTAAATACAAACCGATCATTGGCTGCTTTGCTTGCCAAAAAACATTCAGTTCTTCGCGTATCGCTGCCCGTAAGCGTTGTTCATAATCGCTTTTATCCGCAGAGAATATTTCAAGAAACACCGGGTCATCATGATACGCTTGGTATAATAATGATGCGGCTAATTTTAAATCTTCAGCCGAAAGGTATGCAGCTTTTATATCGACATTGGTTTTTTCAATGACTTCTGGTGACATCTAGAGTCCCTCATAAATAGTACGATTTTTATTGTTTTTTTATCTATCAACCATATCAGGATATTAGAAATCAGGTCAAACTTTATTACTATACATAAGCGACAAGCCACGCTATTTTCGCTAATAGTCGCTTTATTACTGCGAAATAACATAACCTTGTCAGTTTAATTTATTTTTTAATATCACCCGAATTTAACTAAACAATAACGGTAAACTAAGGCCAATAATGCGCCGAACAACAACCAACTGCTGCCTCCTGAGTGTTCATCGTAGTATTCAACCGCTATATACTCAGGATCATAGTCGCTACTTTCTAATGGCAGTGCATAAAGCGCATTAGTATTGTTGGCACTGTAAGTCGCCACCACAGGACTAAAGCCCACTTCATATAAATCAATTAGCACATCATAATGATCTGCTACATAACCTGAATCTAACTGAGTAACTACTTCAAACTCATCTTCACTATCTTCGCCAGTAATAACAAAGTCATCACTAGAAAAGTACAAAACCCAAGGCCCACCGTTTTGACTCAGGTATAAATCAGCATAAACAACGGCTTGTTCATTCGCCATTGACGATAATATATCGGCATCGAATGTGACGCTAAAACTCTGATAATAGCCGTCTTCATCAATATCCAGAATAAGCTCACTGTAACCGCTGTAAATTGAAAAACTATGATACGAGCCGGCATCATATTCAGTATCTTGACTTAGCGCTGATGTGAGTAAATTTGATGTTGCTTTTTGCTGGCGGGCATAGCTTACCTCAGGTCGACTCATGCCTTTAAATGCTAAGGTTCTCTGGGAAATCTTGACTTGCCCTTTAGGGTTAAGGTTAGTTTTTTCACGCTCGACGACATTATTTTTTAATCCGCTAACAGAGCGACTTGCCTGTTCAACTTCTAGCTGCGTTTGTGCAACAGACACTTGGCTGACCAACAACAATGTTGCCGTTAACTTGATAGTAAATTTCTGATTAAATAGCTTATTAAGTCGTTTGTTAAACAGTTTATAAAAAATTTTATTAAACATAATGATAGCCTTGATAAAGTATGGCTGTCATTTAACCTGAGGTATTCTGAACCCTAGCTGAACACTGTTTTTAACTTTTAAATACTACCGTCATTAAACACCATGAGATGCAGACGAATAAAACAGTAAGCTTATATTCAGAAAGCATTCAGTTTAGTTATTTTAAAATAACCCCTACTTGGATTCTATCCATCATTATTTTACACTGTTTGACAATCTCGTTTTGATCAAGTCGTTTTAATAAGGTTTCACAATGAAAAAACAATTATTTATCTTAAGCGTAGTAACGTCATTAATAGCAGCCCCAGTGTTTGCTAGTATTGAGGCTACGCCTAATAGCTTGATGATTGTAAAAGCTAACTATGGTCAATCTAACAGTGCTAAATCACTTAGTCCTCAACAAGCGGCCCGAATTGTTCAAAATAAATTTGGCGGTAAAATATTAAAAGTTAATAACAATGGTTCTAAAAAAAATCCAAGCTACCGGGTAAAGTTACTTAAAGACAACGGTCATGTAATTTCAGTTAACGTTGACGCCCAATCAGGCCGTGTATCAGGAAACTAATTAATGCGAATTTTGCTCATCGAAGACGATAAAAATCTGCAACAACACGTGAAAGATCATTTAATCACGGCAAAATACTGTGTCGATGTGGCAAGTGATGGTGAGCATGGTTTATTTCAAGGCCAAGAGTTTCCATACGATGCGGCTATTATTGATTTAGGCTTACCAAAAATTGACGGCGTGAGCGTTGTTAAATCTTTGCGCGAACAAGGTTTTAGCTTTCCTATATTAATACTCACGGCGCGTGGTAGTTGGCAAGATAAAGTCGCTGGATTAGACGCTGGCGCTGATGATTATTTAACTAAACCTTTTCATATTGAAGAACTTTTAGCACGGTTAAATGCCTTAATTAGACGCAGTGCCGGTCAAGCAAGTCCGTTAATCGCAAATGGCCCCTTTGCGATTAACACCGCAAGTAGGCAGGTTAGCGTTAATCAACAGGCTATTTCGCTCAGTAGTTATGAATACAAATTATTTGAATATTTGATGCACCATTTAGGTGAAGTCAAATCAAAAACACAGCTCACCGAACATATTTATGATCAAGACTTTGACTTGGACTCCAACGTGATAGAAGTTTTTATCCGCCGCCTACGAAAGAAACTTGACCCTGAAAACCAATACCAATTTATTGAAACGTTACGTGGCCAAGGCTATTTATTAAAAGACTTAACACATCTAACCTCTGGTTAATCAAACTAACATAGCATTGGGCTTTTATTTTACAAAAGGTAAATTTAGTTGTTAAATTCGCTAAAAAAGTCACTTAAATCATTAAAAACCAGAGTGCTGCTTAGTGCCTTATTAATGATTTTCATCTTATTGCCCATTGTTGGGTTGATTATCAGTAATGCCTATGAAAAACATATGCTTGCTAGTTTAAAAAATGAACTCTCTGCTTATTCCTACTCAATTTTAGCCATTATTGAAGTTGAAAATAACAGCTTGCTGATGCCTGAGCAGTTATTGGAAACGCAATTTAATGTTAGCCAGTCAGGCTTATATGCGGTGCTCACTAGTAGCTCAGCAACCATGCAAGAAAATACGGCGCATCAACTACCCAGCTCACCTGAAAAGCTTTGGAGTTCTCAGTCATTACTGTCGCCATGGACGGCAGAAAACTTTCAACAACCTCACTTAGGAGAAAGTGCATTTTATCAAGCTCAGATAGCAGCGCAGCCACACTTTGTTTATAGCTTAAGTGTCAGTTATGGCAGTGAACAACAACCTTTGCCCATGACCCTACATATTATTAAACAACAAAACGACTTAACTCAGATGATGGCCGAATTTCATCGCCAATTAATGCTAGGGTTAGCCGGTTTAATGCTAGTACTTTTATTGATTCAATACCTTTGGTCGTTATGGACGTTAAAGCCGTTAAAAACCTTACAAACAGAGCTTAGTGATGTCGAACAAGGCAAAAGTGAGCGTCTTATCGGCACTTACCCAACCGAGCTACATCAAGTGACTGAGCAATTGAATTTATTATTAAATGCCGAACAAAAACAGCGCCAGCGCTATCGTAATGCCTTATCAGATCTCGCTCATAGTTTAAAAACACCCCTGGCCGTTATGCAAACTCAGGCCGCGCTATCGCCACTAACTCAAGAGCAGCTCAATATTATTAATGCCATCATTGAATATCAGTTACGCAAAGCACAAAGCGCTGGCCAATCCTCCTGGTACTTGGGTACAGCGGTAGCACCAATAGCCAATAAATTAATCAAAAGTTTAGAAAAAATATACCGCGATAAATCCTTATTATTTGTGGTCAATATCACCGATGAATGCAACTTTAAAGGTGATGAAGCCGATCTATTAGAAATACTAGGTAACCTATTAGATAACGCCTGCAAAGCCGCTAAGCAAGAAATACAACTTGAGATCCGTCACAGTAGCAAAAACATGATGATCATTATTGAAGATGACGGGGCTGGCATAGCGCCCGACTTAAGAGAAGAGATATTACAACGTGGTACTCGAGCCGACACTTATCAGCATGGTCATGGCATTGGTTTGGCGATAGTGCGAGATTTAGTCAATAGTTACCAAGGTAGCATATGCATTGAGTCGTCAGCGCGACTAAAAGGTGCCAAGTTTACACTTAATTTCCCACTATAAAATTTAACTCACCTGATAAGTACTCGATTCAGCTAACGTTCAGTTTACAGCAGTTAATATTGCTAGCATAACTTAAAAAGCTTAAAAAGCCACTTCAGCTGTTTTACACTAACTATTTACCGTTAGGCTATGTAAATAGCTAGTGTGAATAGGCGGCTTTTTAATCATACGTATTAAGGAGTAGCAAGATGCAAAAAATTAACTTTAAAAACTCACTGATTTATTTAATGCTATTTTTATCAAGCGCCTTGGTGTTTTCACCCCTAGGTTTTGCCGCTGACAACACCAGTGTAACTTTCGATGAGTCAAACATTGAACCTAGCTTAACAGACCAAGCCAGTCACTTTACTGATGCTGAGTTAGCACAAATGCTAGCGCCCATCGCATTATATCCAGACGCTTTGCTTAGCCACATTCTTATTGCCACAACCTATCCTATTGAAGTTGTTGACGCCGAGCGATGGTTAAATAAAAATAACCGGCTAAGTACTCAAGCACTTGCTGATGCCGCAGAAGACAAAGATTGGGATCCTAGCGTTAAAGCCCTATTACCTTTTCCAAACATACTTAAAAAATTAAGTGAAGATTTACATTGGATGACTAATTTAGGTGATGCTTTTTTACAAGATGAAGCACAGGTGCTTGCCAGTTTACAAAGATTACGCCAACAAGCAGATCAAGCAGGTAACCTTGAAAATATGAGTAACGTCAAGGTTGTTCGAGAAAGCCAAACAATCATCATAGAGTCAAGACAACCTGATATTATTTATGTGCCTTATTACGATACTCGAGTCGTTTATGGCGATTGGCGCTGGTCACATTATCCGCCCATTTTTTGGCACCACCCTGTGCACTATGCTTCGAATCATGGCCCCTATTATTGGCATAACCCTGTCCACCTGACTGTTGGACTATTTTTTGGTGCCGTGCACTGGAGTAATCGTCATGTGGTTGTTAATCATCACAAGTCTCGATATTACAAACACCATAGTAATAAAAAATCGTCTACCAGTTATCAATCAAAACCTTGGCAGCATAACCCTCGCCATAGAAAAGGCGTAGCGTATCGCACATCCAACATACAGAAGAAATATCGCAGTCACACACCTAATGTGCAAAAGCATAAGGCTTTGCGTACAAAACAAAAGTCTTTTGTGAATAAAAATAAACGCCTTACTGAACATACCGGAAATAAATATACCCACAGTAAAAACCAAAACCAAAGCCTGAAGCATAAGCTGCAGGTTAATCGAGCGCTGAAAATTGACAAGCATCCGCTTAAGAAAAATTCATTAACTCAACAAAAAGCCTATAAAAATAAGCCTTGGCAACAAACTAAGGGCAGTAAAAAACCCTATAACGATAAAATCGAAACAGCTAAGCCGCAGGTAAATATGAATAGGAATAGGAATAATGAGGTTAAAAAATATATAAAAAAAGACAGTTATAGCCAAAATGATCAAGGCATCACTAATAGAGCCCGTACTGAGAAAAGTTATCTTAAAGCTGTAAAAAAACCTAAAAAAACTTACCAAAACCACCCAACTTCAACAAGTGAAAAAAGCGTGCATAAGCGCTCAAACGCCAAGGTAACTCGCAGCCAAAAAAACAGGGGTAGCAGAACACATCAAAACAGAGCAAAGCGGCATAACTAATTTATCCCCGCTGTTTATTCCCAGCGGGTCGTTAATAACATAGTTAGTCGATGCTGAAAATGTTACGTTTGTAAAACTAAAAAGGGCGATATCAATTGATATCACCCTTTTCTCATGCCTTTAAGATACTCATACCAATTTCATTAATTAGGTGGTCTACTTTATACGCAGGGAAAATGGCCAAATATAAGGCATTTATTTTAATCACTAGTTGTGCTAATTATTAAATAAATAACGCAGTAGTGGATTATTTTAACCAGTAAAAATGATCAGATAATGAGTGAGATTGGTATAAGCCCGATCAACACACCACTGATTATCACCCTTACTCTATGGCAGTTAATTCATCGTTAACAAAAACTAACTTTGTACACTCATCTTTCGTTGTTAAGCCATCTTTGTGCAAACGATGTGTACGAAAATAAACTACATTAACCGTTTTGCCGTCATCGAAATAAGTTTCATTAAAATCAGCTACGCCCATTACACGAGAAACATCAGCAAACGTGGTGTTTAATTGTATACCGGCGATTTTTTTTCTATTTTGATATTCTCTATCGTCAAAATCGCCAGAAATAGAGTGACCATCTTCGCCGCCAACGGCAATAACGCAACCGGTTAAAGTCAAGGTTAATGGCGCAATAACAATGAGTGCTAATAACGTTTGTTTCATTTTATTTTTCTCTTATCAAAAGTAATGGGTTTGATAAGGCTAATTGCAAATACTAAACCACTTTCATAACCAACTGATTGTATTGAATATAAATAAAAAAACTAAAAACAAAGCGAGACAGCGTTAGTGTTTTTCGCTAAAATATTGCTTCTTTAACACCTGAGTTATGCGTTATGACTATATCTGATGAAATTTCCATCATCGCCAACAAGCTAGCCAATGAAGGTAAAGTGCCCAGTGTGGCACTGATTAAAAGTCAGCTGAATCAAGCCGTACCTTTGCCAAAAATAATTTCGGCTTTAAAAAACTGGCACCACGAGCCAAAATTTATACAGGCTCAAGATCAAGAAATCACCACCAAAACCTCAACTGAAGCAAAACCTAACAACACAGAAATAAGTTTACTGATAGCAAATGCTTTAGCGCCACTGCAGCGAGATATAACTGAATTAAAGCAACAGCTAAAACAATTATTAGACCAGCATAAAAATAGCTAGCTTTATGCTCAGCACGGCCAAAAAGTCGTTATAATGTTTGAGAAATTTATCGCTTACTGGGCATTTTCAATACTGGTTGGCGGTATCCGTGGCGTAAGTTGCGACATAAATTCAGCCAGTGTCTCTGCTATTTTTTTATGTGGCTCTCGGCCCACTTTTTCCACCCACACTGAGCCTGTGTCATTGTCTAATGAAATAATATGGTCGTCATCATCAGTCAGCGCAAAAAATATCGTTAGCTTTTGTTTTAATTTTGTTTTCATTAAAATATGGCCAATAATATTTTCTTGTAGACGCGCAAAGTCTTTTTCGCTCCATACAAATAACAATGACAAGTCTCCTTCTATGCAACTGGCATCTAAGCTGTCACTATAAATAGTGGTAAAATAGTCTTTAATGTCAGCATGAAGTTTGACTTCCAAGGCCGCTTCAACATTATCAAACGTTAACACTTGGGCCATTTTTATTGGCTGCCATAAAGAAAAATCTTCTTCATGCACACCCTGCTCACAAGGCGATGACCAGTCTTCATCTTTTTGGGTAATAGGTAAATGTTGAAACCTATCTTGGTATGCTTGTAAGTAATCTTGAGAAAATTGCCATACGAGTTCATTAAGAGAGTGATTTGATATTTTCATCTAGCAGTTAATTCCTATAAAATAGAGAAAGATTTCAACCTTGTTACAATCAGAGAAGAAGTTACGCAAAAATGAGCACTTATACAAACGCAAAAGCGTTAAGCAAGTTAACGCTTGGAAAAGTAACAAGCTATTGCAGCCAATATACCCCAGAATTACTACAAGCGGTACCTAGGAGCTTAAATAGAGACAGTTTAGGTTTAACAACAAACAAGCTGCCGTTTAAAGGTGAAGATGTTTGGTATGGCTATGAGCTGTCATGGCTAAATGACAAGGGTAAGCCCGTTGTTGCGGTGGCTGAATTTAGTTTTCCATGTACCAGCCCAAACATTGTAGAGTCAAAGTCTTTTAAGCTGTATTTAAACAGTTTTAATCAGACTAGATTCTCCTCGTGGCAAAGTGTAGAGTCTGCATTAATAAAAGACTTATCCGCTACCGCTGGCGCCAGTGCAGAAGTAAAACTTTTTCCTGTCAATAACTGCCCTGCACTCGCTATAGCCCTTGATAACGCATTATGTATAGATGAGTTAGACATTGAAGTGAGTCATTACCAACTTGCTCCACAAATACTAAAAAGTATCAACCATGACCAAGCAGATGTTGTGACTGAATATTTAGTTTGCCATTTATTAAAGTCAAATTGCTTAATCACTAATCAACCTGACTGGGCGAGTGTTTATATTGAATATAGCGGTCAACAAATTTGTCATGAAACCCTATTGAAATATTTAATTTCGTTTCGCCAACATAATGAATTTCATGAGCAATGTGTTGAGCGAATTTTTTGTGATCTCAAGCGTTTTTGTCAGATTGAACACCTAACAGTTTTTGCTCGATATACCCGCAGAGGCGGCTTAGACATTAATCCATTTCGCTCAACAAGCAAAACAAAAGCGCCTAAATTAAGAACACTACGACAATAAGCCAACACAACGTGTAGTTTTTAAGCAGTCAGTTATTAGATATACGCTTATACTGGCTTTTTATATGGTTGTGTTTATTATTATCATATAACAAGAAACTATTGCTTTAGCCTTGATGTAAAAGCAATAGTTTCAAAACATACCTAGTGCTATTGTTTCCATTCAATGAGTATATTTTGGAGCGATTTTTTTTTATGGCTGAAAGTTTAAGAGTGAAAGTTTTATCGCGAACATCACTATTAACCGTTTATAATCTTTATTTGATACCGCGATTCACGCTCAGCGCACTAGCAGCATTATTGAACAACTTGATGATAAATTGTCACTCGCTTGCAAAGACAATGACATATTATTGAATAACAAATTAATCAACTTAAAATATATGCTAAAAAACTCAGTAGTTTAGCAAAAAATTAACACCCTTTATCTTAACAAGTGTTATGGCCAAAGAGGCTTTTATTAGCCGTTATGGTGACGAAGAATTTGTTGAGTAATATCGATAAATCCACTGTAGTAAACAAGCTCAATATATTACGTAAAAAGGTGGCAAGTCTACCGTTTATTTTTACAAATTACCGCATTTGAACATGCTAACGCTGCATGGTATCAAGCTAGAAAGACGGAAATATAGCGTTATTTACGGATAATAATCAGCACGAGGAAGTACCGTTATGCATACTCAAATTAATCCTGTTGGCAAAATGAATTTACTGTCTCAAGCAGAAGTTGACCGTTTACAACAATCCGCCACCAGTGAACTCTATAATCTCTATCGTAATTGCTCGTTAGCCGTACTCAATGCCGGCAGTCATACCGATAATGCTGAAGATATATATCAACAATTTTTAGACTTTCAAATTAAAGTATTAAGGCGTGAGCGTGGTGTTAAGTTAGCCTTAGATAACCCGCCCAAACATGCTTTTGTCGACGGTATTATTATCAAGGGTATTCAAGAGCACCTTTCGGCAGTGTTACGCGACATATTATTTATTGGTGATTGTTACAGCACTAAAGATGTCGACAGTGTCACTAATGTTATTTTTGATATGTTACGCAATGCCAACGCGATAATTCCTGACAGTTCACCTAATTTGATCACCTGCTGGGGTGGACATTCGATTAATAGTACCGAGTATAAATATACCAAACAAGTAGGTTATCATCTGGGTTTGCGGAGTTTTAATATTTGTACCGGTTGTGGGCCTGGCGCGATGAAAGGCCCAATGAAAGGAGCAACCTTTGGTCATGCCAAGCAACGCAACACAACTGGCCGCTATATAGGGTTAACTGAGCCTAGTATTATTGCAGCCGAGCCACCAAACCCTATCGTTAATGAATTAGTCATTATGCCCGATATTGAAAAGCGCTTAGAAGCATTTGTGCGTATGTCGCATGGTATTATTATATTTCCCGGCGGTGCAGGTACAGCAGAAGAGTTACTTTATATTTTAGGTATTATGCTACATCCAAAAAACCAGTTACAAAAATTGCCTATTATTTTAACTGGGCCCATTGAAAGTGCAGAGTATTTTCAGCAAATTGACACTTTTATTGCCAACACGCTTGGTGAATCAGCACAGCAACTCTATAAAATTATTATTGATGACCCTGAACAAGTCGCAAAAACCTTTAAATTAAGCACAGAAGAAGTGGTCGCACATCGAAAATTGACCGGTGACTCTTATCATTTTAATTGGTCATTAGTGATTGAAACTGAATTTCAACAGCCGTTCGAGCCTGATCATAAAAACATGGCCTCATTAAATTTGCATTATGACCAAAGCATAGCGTCATTAGCCGCCAATTTACGCCGGGCTTTTTCTGGTATTGTTGCCGGTAATGTCAAAGCCAGTGGCATAAAAGCCATCCGAGAAAACGGGCCGTTTAAAATAAGTGGTGATAGTAAGATGATGGCATTAATGGATACGCTATTGAATTCTTTCGTCAAACAACAAAGAATGAAACTACCTGGTAGTGAATACATTCCTTGTTATACAGTCATTGAAGGTTAATTTTTATGACGGTCCATTTGGTATTAATTGATGCATTAAATTTAATCAGAAGAATTTATGCTGTGCAAGAACGGCCATTTTTGTTGAACAATGAATTGGCTGAAAATACCAAGCAACAAGTGCTATTTAATACCGCCAAAGCATGTGAACAAGCCTTACAAAAAATTATTGAACAGTTAAAGCCTAGCCATGCGCTTGCGGTGTTTGACTCTCAAGCGCCATGTTGGCGCTATGACATTTATCCAGACTATAAAAAAGGCCGTAAAAAAATGCCCGAGCATTTGGCTGACAAGTTAACTGATATCCAAGACCGCTTTATGCAACACCACGTTGACTCTTTAGTTTCAGAAGCAGACGAGGCTGATGATTTAATTGCAACCTTGGCAATAAAGGTTGCATTGCGTGGTAGAAATGTAACTGTGGTATCTACAGACAAGTGTTTTTTATCACTACTCAATCCCAATATCCAAGTCTATGACTATTTTAATCGTCGTTATTTAGACGAAGAATATGTACTTAACAAGTTCACGGTAAAACCAGATAAGTTAATGGACTTATGGACTTTAACGGGTGATAACACTAATAAAATTCCTGGCGTAGCCGGCATAGGTCAAGTAACCGCAGCAAAATTATTAAATCAGTATGGCTCGATTAAAAGTATACTGAATGCTAAAGACTTAAAAAATAGCATCAGTGAAAAACTATTGCAACATGATGAACAAATTACGTTAAGTCGCAAGCTACTGACATTAAAAATTGATATCCCTTTAGGGTTTAATTTAAAAGACATAAGACTACCCTTTTAAAATGCACTTGCCAGCAGTTAACAATCTGGTAACATTGAAAGTTGTTACTGGTATTTTCACTCTAGCCATTAAAACGCACTAAAACGTCATTACTCATTATTTAGAGCTTAATAATGAGTAATGACGTTAACAATAAATAATGACTCAAAAATAATGACCAAGAAAGCTTCAAGGATTAAAAGTGAATAAAAAAATAATTGCTATCATATTAGTCGCCTTAGCAGCATACGGTATATTTGTCACCTTAGTGGTCAACTTTTACGATGACAGCCCTGCAAACATGCAATGGGAAGACCGAGAAGCTTACAATCAACAATTTATTGCTAAACTTGAATTGAAAAAATTTAATTTTAATAGTGCCATCGAACAGCTAGGTAGTCCTGATATTACCGAAGCAAAAATAGTTAACGAAAGCAGGTATCAAGTCAGCTTTTACCGCACCCAACATGTAAAGTCTGACGGCATCACTACACAAGATGAATGCACCGCATTATTGTTTACTAATGGTATTTTAACCGCTATTGGTAAAACAGCTTATCAGCAGTTTAAAGCGTTTTAAACTGCACATCTCAGTAATATTTAAACAGCTATACTTAACATCAAGTGATGACATATTAGCTGTCTGATAAGTCATTTTTTTATATTTAATCGACGCCTATCACTCATATCGCGTGTATTGCTGAAAAAAAATATTTATTCTTAAAACTCCACACTAAATATAACACTAGCTACCCATGCCACTTAGTTATTACCCATATGTGCTAATTAAAATAGCCCAAGTTTAGTTGAGAAGAATAAACATCAGCCTTGATTTTTTCTCCTACCAACAACTAGAAACCTAGTAGCACAGGAATTAGACTAAAGTTTTACAGTAAAACTTACTAACTGCTACGGTTAGTTGCTATAATTGCAGGCATTAACTCGGTTGAATCAATAAGCGTAGTGTCAGGTCAAATATATTGGCTGGTAAGTGTTTTATATTTAAACAAAAACTCACGATTCTCGTAATTCAAAAAAGCAATACTCAAAAGGCAATTAAACAATGGCAAAACAAACCATAACAGTGATCCCAGGTGACGGCATAGGTCCAGACATTATCGACGCAACTATCAAAATATTAGATAAAGCCGGCTGTAATTTTGAATATGAGTATGCTGACGCTGGTCTAACCGCATTGGAGAATCATGGCGACTTAGTGCCAGAATCAACCTTGGCACTAATTGAAAAAAATAAAATCAGCCTAAAAGGTCCGTTAACGACACCTGTAGGTGAAGGTTTTACTTCAATTAACGTCACCTTACGTAAGCATTTTCAACTATATGCTAATGTTCGTCCTGTGTTGTCATTTAAAGGCACGAAGGCACGTTATGAAAATATTGATATCATTACCATTCGTGAAAATACTGAAGGTATGTACTCAGGCCTAGGACAAACAGTTTCAGAAGACGGAAATCAAGCGGAAGCGAAAAGTCTTGTCACTCGTGAAGGTGCTGAACGCATTGTAACTTTCGCTTATGAAACAGCGATAAAAGAAGGTCGTAAAAAGGTAACTGCTGTTCATAAAGCTAACATCCTAAAGTCAACATCTGGCCTATTTCTTAAAGTAGCCCGTGAAGTAGCCGCACGTTACCCACAAATTGAATCAACAGAAATGATTGTAGATAACTGTTGTATGCAGTTAGTTATGAATCCTGAGCAGTTCGATGTAATTGTGACTACAAATTTATTTGGCGATATACTGTCAGATTTATGTGCAGGTTTAGTGGGTGGCTTAGGCATGGCACCTGGCGCTAATATTGGTAATGGCTGTGCAATATTTGAAGCGGTTCATGGCAGTGCGCCTGATATTGCCGGCAAAAACTTGGCAAACCCTACCTCAGTTATTTTAGCCGCTATTCAAATGCTAGAATACTTGGGTATGGCTGATAAAGCAGATAACATTCGTCGCGCTATAACGGAAGTTATCGAGTCTGGCGATCGCACCACACGAGATCTTGGCGGCACACACGGCACCTCAGACTTCACACAAGCTGTATTAGAACGTTTATAACACTGCTTATTACCTTATATGAAAAACCAAGCCACAGTGCTTGGTTTTTTTATCTTCAGCATTTCTCTTATCTTGCACATGTTATTAATTTATTGATCCTGTCAATAACAAAACCACAAGTTTAATGGCACGGATATAACAAGCTTAGTATAAATATACTAGAGCAGGAATAACTGGTTATAACTCAAAAAAAAGTTAATTTGTCTGAATAGTGATGAGTAATGAAATTACCTCAACAAAAGTGCTAAACGCAGTTACTGTTTCAGAAGTGATAGTTTTTTAGCTAAATCAACTTCTGCATCATCAAGTGAGACTCACTCAGAAATTGTTCATACTGAAATAAATTCACAATTACTTGGTGCGCTAAACACAAACTAAAATAGAGGTTCACAAACCTTCCTCATCTCGCTAAAATCTGAACCTTTTATCCATGTTGGAATACAGTAATAAAGCGACTTTAGCTTCTAAAAAGCAGTCCCTAAAGGACTGCTCAATGCTAATAGTGACGGTTAGTTATTGCTGAATTAGGGGGCACTTACCGACCTACTTTACCTTTAACGAGCGGCTCAAAAGAAAGCACGCTAAATTGGCCTTGGCTACCGTCTTTACCGTCATTAAGTGGCGGTGAACGGTGAAGTTCATTCACAGTGAAGTAAATTTTATCATCAGCACCATAACTGAAGCCATCAGGCCACACGAGCCGCTCATCTTTAAATAACACTTCGTAACCGCCACTGGGCTTAACCACACCGATAGCGCCGTTAGTAATATCCGTTACATAAACGTTGCCGCCACCATCTACAATAATGCCATCAGAAATTGGCTTAGTACCATAGCGTTCTACTTTTTGTTCAAGCGCTTTACTTGATAGACCTTCATCTATCATTGCGCTGGTAGCAATACGATATATCGATGTACCCGACATAGAGCCAAAGTATAACCAATTTTCATTTGGCTCAAGGGTAATTGGGTTTACACCTAAACGTGCCGCTTGTCCCCCAATTTTCATAGTGCGACCTTCAATAACTATGTCGATGTTTTCGGCAGTAGTATAATGGCTGTTTTGCAGTACTCTTCGCGCTGCACCTGTTTTAATATTTACAGTAATAATCGCGGCTTGGCTGCCTTGTGCTGTATCTGCTATATAGATATATCCATTTTTGTTATCAACCGCTAGGTCGTTTAAAAACGAGGTCTCTGTAATTGTTGGCTTTGCTAAATAAATGATTTTATGAAGCTGCTCGTTAATAGTATCCCAACCGACTAATCGTCCAGCGTGATCAGGGCCTGACGTATCTAGCATCCATAAAATACCATCGGCTGATACGTTAATACCTAATACATCATAAAAACCTTTACCGTTATTGTAAGTGTAAGCCCACGCTTCATTAGGATAAGGTTTTGTTGTACCGTCTTTGAACAACTCCATAATTTTTTGCTTTTGCCCGTAAAATCCGTGTATTGACAAAAATTTTCTGCCCGACGGCGTAATAGCAATATTGCCTGGAGGGTGTTGTGCATCAAATATAGCTACCGTGTTTAGCTTGTTATTATTAGCCGATGTCGTCGCTGCACTGAGTAATGCTATGCTATAAATTGCGGCTAAAAGTAGTTTTCTCATCATTGTTTTCCTTTATATGAAGATGTAAATATTAGAATTATTCATAATATTTTTTGTTTTTTACTTAAGGGAACGTCTTTACTTTTTATTTAAAATAGAGTTTTTAACATCTTTTGACCAAATAACGAGTCCCACACTTATATATTTTTAACCTTAGCAACCAAATCTAAGTGATCATCAAGTAAGGTTATTTCTGATAACAATCACTCAGTGCTTTCTGGCCTTAGTGTAAATTGACCTAATAGTATTTAATGTTCAATAATTTCAATTACTAGGTCGATTCACATTGTTGGCTTGGGTAAATTCGCATTTATTAACACTAGCGCTATACTGTTTAAGGTTTTATAGGCTATTTATTAACATTCGTCCTATAAACTACTGTAATACTAACCTGCTCCAAGGATGAAGCTAATTGTATTTAAAGCGGTTAATTACCTGCTTTTTCAAATAAAGCGAATACTTCTTAGAGGAACTTATAGCAAAATGTTAAAGACAAAAAGGACTTTGTTATGCAGCCATTTCACCTAAAAACTATAGCCATAATATGCAGCTACCTTCTTACCGGAAATAGCCATGCATCATTGATAAATTATGAGCTATTAACACCCCATTCATCGACACATATTAACTATACTAATCCATTTAAAAATACTTTTTCAAGTATTAACGATGGCTTTCAAATCTATCAACGAGATGTTGGTTTAAATATACCCAACGCATTATTAGATAACAGTGAAATAGCAATATCTGACCGTTTAGGCATTGTTTCGAGTACCAATACACAAGCTTTTTTTGGCATTGTTGATACCGTCAACTTGAATAACCCAATCGATGATGCCCTCGCTAAGTGGAAAATCAACATCAAAAATTTATCTGCATTAACATTTTTTATCGACATGGCGGCAATGGGCGACTTTGAAAGTAGTGACCAATTTTTATGGCGCTACAGTATTGACAACAATCCATACAGTACAATTTTTCAAAGTATAAGCAATGAAGATACCCAACAAAATTACCGCTTAGAAGATAATAGCTTAATAGCGCTTAACGATCCCATGACGGTAAATTCTCGATTACTCAGTAATGAATTTAAAGCATTTTCGTCATCCATTTTAGACACTGGGAGCTTGTTAACACTTGAATTGAAAGCTAAGGTCAATGGTGGCAGCGAAGTTATCGCTTTTCAAAATATAGTCATTCAAGGCGTGTCAAATGCGGTAACAGTCGGTGAACCAAAATCATACGCTATTCTATCATTAGCATTACTATTTTTTATAAAAAGGAAGATTATCTCTTGATGTATAACAGCGGTGTATTTGATAGTAAAACAACAGTATTAGCAGATATATAAACTTAAAATATAAAAAAGCCCTAAAATCCATCAGAAATATAGGGCTTTTTTTCAAAATATTGTTAGTAGAAAGTCACTAAATATCCATCGGCGGCGGAGATAATAACCTAGCGTGAACGGTTATTTCTTCGCGGTCATAATACAAATGCTTGGCATACAATTCATATTTTACATTGTGCAGAGAAAAAGCATCTTTCATCGTTTGTAAGTCATCATTAACTTGCTGATAACGCCCCTTCATGGGTAATTTCAAGTTGAAAATAGCTTCTTGGCATAGGCCTTTTAATAACCATTCACTCATCAGCTTTGCCACGCGTTGTGGCTTTTCAATCATGTCACATACTAACCAATAAACATTTTTCTTTTGCGGCAAGTACTTAAAGCCATCCATTGTACGATGCTTTACTTGACCCGTTTGCATTAATGACTCCGCCATTGGGCCATTATCGATTGACGTTACCATCATGCCACGACGAACCAATTGATAAGTCCAACCACCTGGAGCTGCACCTAAATCGACTGCATTCATCCCTGAGGTTAAACGTATATCCCATTCTTCTCTAGGAATAAAATATAAAAAAGCTTCATCAAGTTTCAATGTTGAACGACTTGGCGCGGCATTAGGGAATTTTAAACGTGGAATACCCATCACATGTGGCGAAGTATTTCGCGCTAATGAAAAGCCGAATATAACTTCTTTGCCTGATAAAAATAACGCATGTAACACCGCGCCATCTTTATTACCTTTTTCGGTCAGTACTTTATCTTTTCTCAGTGCTTGTCGAAGTGGTACTGCTAATTTACGACAAAACTTCGACAGTTCTTTACCGTCATTTGTGTCAGGAGTTTCCATACGCAAATCAGCGTATTGCCACTCAGTGCCTAACACTTCTACAATGGCTTCAACGCGATTGTAGTCAGGTAAGTCTATCTTTTCAGTTACCGTGACAAACCATTGGCGAGCGAAAATAAGTCGCTTTAATGGAATTTTTTCCATTAAAATCTCACCCTCTTCCGGCTTATTTAAATGAAAATAAACTACGCCCTGGTTTTTAGTTAGCTCTAAATAGCCATATACTTCATTCCATGAAGCTTTTTCTTGAATTTCTGCGCCACATTCTTTTTCAAATCCGGGGCGACAATATAAAACTATTGCAGTCATTTTAATTAATTACCTAACTTTTGGTCAAACATTTTAGTACCTGCAAATCCAACCACTAGCCAGGCAAGTGCAAATGACAGGCCGCCTGATGGCGCCAACTTTCCAATACTCAACACATCGAATAACGTTCTGATATACAAACTACCACTAAAAAATACGATACCAATCACAAATAATATTCCTGCGATCAATAACATAGCTTTTTCGTGCAGCTTATATAAGATGATGGTTAGCATTAGCGCTAACGTATGAAAAAACTGATACGTTAATGCGGTCATTAGTCGTTCTTGTGACGCCAAAGGTAGCGATTGCCCACCATGGGCTAACCAAGCGCCGAATAATACAGAAAAACACCCACTGATACCAACAAATATCATCAGTAGTTTAGCAACTGTTATTAATTTCATCGATAAAACTCCTCATTTTATGAACCGCTGTAGTTTGATGCTGTTTTAGGGTGTAACCCGATTTTACCCGTGGCTTTAAATCGTGGTCACCGTCATTAAAGTAATGTAACTGACAACGTGAGGAAATTTCGTATTGCTTAATTTCACTTTCACTACCTAGCGCATCTCTTTCGCCTTGTAAGATCAACACAGGCAATTGTGTATCTTGCAATGGCGCTAAGCGTAACTTTTCTGGTTTTTTTACCGGATGAAATGGATAACCTAGGCAGATAACGCCCCGTATTAAATTACTTTTCATTAAAACGCTATCACCCGCTAAAGTCGCGGCTACTCGACCACCCATTGATTTTCCGGCAATGTATATCGGTAAAGTGCTATTGGCTTTTGCTAATATGGCTTGATAGCACTCAACTAGCGCGGGCATTCTGTCCGGTGGTCGCCTTTTGCCATCAAGTTTACGCTTGTCCATAAAAGGAAAGTTAAAGCGTAAAACACTCAATTGCTGAGCATTCATCAAACCAACAAGTTCTTCAATGTACGGGTGATGCATATCCGCACCCGCACCATGAGCAAATATGACCAATGCTTTTGCGTCTTTGGCGCTATTTAGTTCGTTACTTACTGATAATTCGTTGTTGATCACACTAGCTACCCTTCATCAATCATAGTTTGCTCGTCGGCAACCGTTTGTAATACCCACTCACGAAACGCCGCTATTTTACCTAATTCCAATTGTTTTTCTCGACAGACAATGTAATAAGAGTTTTTACTGATTAATACTTCTTTAAATGGGCAAACCAATCGACCACTATCAATATCCGGTTTCGCAAGCACACTATGCGCCAGAGCAACCCCTTGGCCATGAATAGCCGCTTGTAACACCATCGCCGAATGACTAAATATTGGGCCATGGTTAACATTACCGCCTTTGAAGTCAACATGCTTAAACCATCTTTTCCAATCTCTTCTCGAGGCATCATGTAATAAAGTATGATTTGCTAAATCATCAATTATACCTAAGGGTTTACTACCCGATAATAATAAAGGTGAACACACGGGGATCAAATACTCGGTATGTAATTGCTCCGCATGAATACCACTCCACCGCCCTCTACCATAATATATTGCTAAATCAACATCTTCAGTAAGCGAATTTTCAGGTTGGTCAACTGCTTTAATACGCACGTCAATATCAGGATGTAATAAGTTAAAGGTGTTTAACCTAGGCACCAACCACTGTATGGCAAAGCTTGGCTGCAAGCTGACCGTAATAGCACCCTTTGCCCCGCGGGCTAATAATCTTTCTGTGGCGTCATGTAAGGCATTAAACACATCTTTAATATCAAGATAATATGACTGGCCTTCTTCTGTCAGTAACAAACTTCTATTTTTACGCATAAATAATTTTATGCCTAAATTATCTTCCAAGGCTTTTATTTGATGACTTATTGCTGCTTGAGTAACGAATAATTCTTCCGCTGCCCGGGTAAAACTTAACTGCCTAGCAGATGCCTCAAAAGCCCTCAAAGCGTTAAGTGGTGGGAGTCTATTCGCCAAATTACACCTATAAATTTACGTTAAAAATGAATCTATGCTTGCATAATTCATCAAGTTTTCGACATAAGCATGTCGGATTAGTTTTTCTAATGAATGGCATTATAAATAGTCATTATAAACTTTACCAGTTTTACCGTAATATGCACGCCATAGATGAAGGACTTCATCTTTAGCCCGAAATAACCGGGTAATAATCAAACAGGCTCCCAACCCTTGTTTGTCATTGAAAAGAACGAGTCCCAAAACATCTATAAAACCAATTAACGTTTTATTACAGGTGACTTATGAAAAACATTTTTAAATTAGCAACTATCGCCATGTTAGCTTTAGTGGCAAGTAACAGCCAAGCAACACAATTAGTTAAAGTACAGGCTATCAACGCCGTTGAACTAGTAGAAATCACTAAACTACACTTGGCACAATCAATTAAGTTAAATACGATAGTCATAAATCCTATCGAAAAAATAGCTCACGCTCAAGTTACAATGAACGATTTTCATGTCAACAAAGGCGCTGAAATTATCATCAAAGCGGTGATGCTTGCTGAATAGTAGGGCTATTAAATTAACCATTAACTTTTTGACTATTAATCTTCAAAAAAAAGGTGCCCAACAGCACCTTTTTTGTTATTTAAAGCCCAATAAACTATGCGAAAATATAAGGCAATCAATAGCAACTTAATTAATCTTATGTAAGCTATCTAAAGCACTTAGGAATACCTTCTAAGGTATTGCAGCTAATCAAAGTAACATTAATGGTTACATAAGTGTATTGGAACATAGGTGTATTGGAAGCAGTGAAGGCTTAAGATTGATCATTATAGGTCAGCATTTATACTGCTAGATATTACTCAAGTTTATGACGTCAAATAAAAACCGTCAGGTTAAATACATCACTAATAAACTCAATTAAGCTTTTAAAAAAACTCCCCTTCCATTAATAAAAATTTAACTGAGCGCTATTTAAATTAACCGCTATTTCCTTAAAAATAAGTACCTAACACTATGTTTAGCTAGATATTTACTTCATCCACTATTATTTTTTAGTGATGATATATAGCTTTTCTCTCAGGTAATCAACTTCAAAGCTTCGCTGGGCAAATTGCTTATCTTTAAGCTCATGGGTCGCAATACATTCAATATTGAAGCCTGAAAACAAGCGTTGTACATCAGTGGCTGTTATCGAAAATGGCGGACCACTTAATTGCGTTCTTGGAAACTCAACTGTTACTAAAAATAAGCGTGTATGTGAGCAAAAAAACGTTTTCAAATGCTTAACGTATGCTTGCTGCATTGTTGTTGGTAGCGCAATTAAGGCCGCACGGTCATATATCCAATCTACGGGGTGAATGGCGTCTGCAGAAAGCTTAAAGAAATCACCTTGTAATAGTGAAAGCTGAGGACAAAAAAACTCCTCAAAATCACCTGAGGTCTTTTTTTGATACTCAATATTGTTTTCGAGAAAGAAGTCGCTACAGGCAATTTCACTTAATTCATTACCTGTAACCTGCCAATACTGGGCTAAATAGGCCATATCAAGTGTTTTGCCACATAGCGGCACAAACACATGCTGATCGGAGGGTAAAGACAGTTTTTTGAAATATTGAGACAATAAAGGGTGTATGTCACTTTGGTGAAAACCCAGCTTGTTGCGCTCCCAACATTTATGCCAAAAAAAACTGTCCATTGATATGACCTTATTAGCTTAAATCAGCCAAAGCTATTAACTTGGAAAAATACGATTATTTTGCCAAACCTTGCTTATAATGCTATCAAATGACAAAGATGCTGCTTTTGAAAACTTTTCAGCTAAACCTTTCTTTGTTGCATACTTAATTTGCACTAACTTGTGAGATTTACAACGTGCCTGTAAGTAATCGTCACTGGTTAGTATTTCATCAACAAGCCCTAATTCTTTTGCTTGTGTGCCAAACCAATGCTCACCTGTTGCCACTTTAGCGATATCTAGACTTGGACGATGCTCACTAACAAAGTTTTTAAATAACACGTGCGTATCTTCAAGCTCTTCAACAAATTTTTCACGGCCTTTATCGGTATTTTCACCAAACATGGTGACCGTACGTTTAAATTCACCGGCGGTAAACTGCTCAAAGTCGACATCATTTTTCTTTAATAATTTATGAAAGTTTGGCACTTGTGCAATAACACCAATAGAACCAAGAATAGCAAATGGCGCTGAGACTATTTTATTAGCCACACAGGCCATCATATAGCCGCCACTGGCTGCCACTTTATCAACTGATGCCGTTAATGGAATATTGCGTTGACGTACGCGGTCGAGTTGTGAAGCCGCTAAGCCGTAACCGTGCACCATACCGCCGCCACTTTCTAAACGAACAAAAACTTCATCGCTGGGTTGAGCCACAGTTAAAATTGCACTAATTTCTTCACGTAAAGAGCCAACTTCTTTAGCATCAATACTACCGTTAAAGTCGACAACAAATAAACGTGGGATGGCTTTCTTTTCGTCACTGCCGTCTTTGAGAGCTTTTTTATCGATTTTGGCTTGCTCTTTTGCCGCCTTCTTATCTTTTTTCTCTTTTTCGTTTAACTCTTCTTTAGATAAAAGGTGGTGGGTAATATCTTCTTCAACTTCAATATATTGCTCTGATAAGTCAATAATTTCTAGCTCGCCTTTCTTACCACCTTGCTTCATTGCGGAAGAGGCAATAGCAATAATAATAGCAACCACCGCAATAACGAAAGTGATGGTTTTAGCTAAAAACAAACCGTATTCATACAGAAATTCCAATATTTTTCTCCTAAACAACAGGTTAACAACTGTTAACCCTATTGTTGTATATTAATTGTAATGATTATTCTAGTTATCAATATGGGGGATATAGTTTGTAAAAAAAGGGGAATAGCTAATTATTCACTAAAGTTACCCCTTAAATGAAAATAAATAAGCAACTGTCAGCCAATTTTTGCTTTATAAAATAATGGCTAAACTGCAGAGTAGTATTTAAAAATGCGTCTTTATCCGCTACCACAATGACATTGTTAACTAATTGACCTGATTTACACCCTGCTCTTTTGAGCACGGGCTAGCGTTATTTAGCATAGCTTTGCCCTGGTGTAGTTTTGGTATAGTTTTGCTCTGGCATAAGTACGTTAAGCTAAAACATTACTGTGCCATCAAAAACTAGGCCTTAGTGCTACAGAATTAAAAGTACTACAAGCACTACAAGACAAATAAAATACCAGCCAAAAAAAACGGCCCAAGATATGGACCGTTAGTATTTTGTCAACCTGCGACAATATTTAATTAAAACTGACTTAACTCAATACTGTGACTAAGGTGCAGGCTTTATTCAACACAAAGTGCATGAATACTCTACTGTGCAATCTACTGTACAACGGCAGTGTCAGTTACTTTAATTAATTGTCCCATCGTCGCAAAGAACACCGCCACTTGCGATTGCATTTCTTGCGTTGCTCTAGCACTTAACCCAGCATCTGGTGAAGCGGCAACAGGACGAGGGTCAAGTATTGAACTATGGTGACCACTAACAAATCTCACTGCACCTGAGCCATTAGTGTCTTCACTCACACCTTGCAAGCCTAAGAAAGCAATCGCAGGTTCAGTACCACCCATGGGCGTAAATGGTGCTCTATTTGTCACCACTTGGTCTGATAAATTATCATCACCATTACCGACAACTTCGATTAAATGCGTAGGTGTTTCAGTCGCTGCTAATGTTTGTACATAAGCAATAGGGTCACCCGAGTCTGTCACTGTTTGCGCTGCAAAAGTAAATTGAGCGAAACCGCCATTTAAAGTGGCTTTTTGCTCAGCCGATAAAGTTTCATAGAAAGCAAAGTAGAAAGCACTTAATTCTTCTTGGGTATAATTGGCAGGTAAAGTTGCTTCAACGGCTGCTTTAAACTCAGGCGATAGCTGTAAGGTTAAATTAGATTTAGCTAAGCCTTCAAATGCTGGCGAATCCAAACCAAAGTTAGCCAACATTAAACCTGGCATGGCTAGAGAAGTACTGGCAATTTTAAATAAACCATCGATTTGTGGATTTAACTCAGTATTTGCTAAGCCAACTGCATTAATCCCATAAATACCACCTAATGAATGACCTAACAGGTGAACTTTTGAACTATCGATTTTTATTGGGTTACCATCACTATCAGCACCGCCTAAAAAGTTCATACCTAAACGCAAACCCAGTAAATCCGAGGTACTTTGGCGTGTATTATCACGCATACTTAACATGCTACCCAAGTTTACATAATGTAAGGTTGATACGGTACTGGCATTAATATCATCAACATCATCGCCATTTAAATCAAAACCGCGACTACCATGTAAGGGCTGATCAATCGCAATCGTTGCTATACCAAATATAGATAACATACCGGTAATGGGTAACATTTGTTCTTTGGTTGAGGTAATACCGTGCACTAAAATCGCTACTGGCCAACCATTTGCAGGCTCTTCTAACGCTGGTAAATCCATGCTTTCACGCACTGGGTTAGCCCAGGCTAAATCTGGCGTGGTCATTTGCACATCAATCGGCAACATTTTTCCTGTTGGAATTGGATTAAATTTAGTTAAATTACGTTCAGTATCAATAGCCGCTATCGCTGGATTTGAGCTTGAGCTCAAATCACGTAAACCAAAGTTCATACAAAAGCCATCATTTGCATCTAATGGCCCAGCAGGAATTGCCGCTGGGTTTGCTGCTGCTAATCCGGCCAGTGTAGCACCTGAATCACAACGGGCACGCCACCAATCATTAACCGGTGCTAGTGGGTTTTCCGCAGAGGGTACGCCTGAGTAATAAGGCAGTGTAATTGAACCACGAATATAGTTTGCTGCAGAATATAACGGTACCAAGCTTTCAGGAATTTGATCTGCTAACACATCCGCAACTGACAGAGTGGTATCAGCTACGCCAATAGCTGGAGTTCCTTGCTGAGCATTAGCAACCATCTGAGGTACACTAGCGGCCATTAAAGATTTAACCGTACTTAATACGCGTGTAGTTGATTGTGTCGTCATCGCAGCACTATAAATAATAGTATCGCTATCAACGCCAGCAGCGATTACAGCCGCTTCATAACTATTAATCGCGCCTTGTAAGCCTAATTGCGACTCGTTACCCAAAGGTAAGGTATTGATATCTTGGCGCGCTAATTCATAAGTACTAGAGCCAGCAACTGCTTTACCATTGTTATCACGAAGATTATTCGTCATCACCATGACATAAGTTGTTTCTGCTTTAAGGGGTTGAATCGGGACAAACAAAACATTGTCGCCGGATTTTTGCGTAACAAAATGTTGGCCAAAAGTAAGTTCGCCAATCACTTTACAGGCTAGGCCACGTGTTACAGCGGTACAATCACTGTCATTGACGTCACCGCCCATCACGGTTTCAAAAACTCTTACCGACCCAGGTTCAGCAGCACTACTGGCATCTAAAGAAGTTCCTGCTGGGAATTCAATAGCGAGGGGAAAAGGTTGAGAAATTGACCAACCGTCAAGTGCACTAATCGCAACAAAAGGATCTGAACCATCAGTAGGGTCGGCAACAGGAATCTCTAAGGTTCCATCAACCGTACCAGAAAAAATCAAATCATTTGGTATAGAAAGTCCAACAGCGCCCGCCGCTGGATCAAATTTAACGCGTGCTGTGGCTGTTACGACCGTGCCGTTATCAACCACTTCACTTTCAACATCTGTTATGGTTTCGTCTTGGCAAGCACTTAAACCTAATGTGCTCGCTATTGCTAGACTGAGTACTAACTTTTTCATTTTATCTCCCCACTGACTTATCTTTATTTTATATACTTAACTACTGGCTAAATATATCTTTATTATTTTTCATTATTATCGTTGATTTTTATACTTATACCAGCATTAAACTCAACTTGTTCGACCAGTTAAACTTACCTCAAGAATAGTTCAAGTGCTAGTGATATTTTAATTTATTCAAAGTTTTATTCCACAAATGTAGATTAGTAACGAAAAACTCTCGTCAGCATAGCAGTGAAAGTAGTAATATTGTTATCAAATTATTTCAAAAATTAATCTTATGTTTGACTATACAATAACACCACAAATTTTAGCCAACAAAACCATTTTAGTAACCGGTGCGGGCGCAAGTATTGGCCGCCAAGCAGCATTAACTTATGCTGCGTTAGGCGCAACGGTTATTTTATTAGGCAGAACCGTTGCAAAACTAGAAGCAGTTTATGATGAAATACTTGCTAAAGGCTATCCTGAACCCGCCATTGTACCGTTAGATTTAAAAGGGGCAACAAAGCAAAACTATATTGACTTAGCCGCCACCATTGATAATCAATTTGGTCAATTAGATGGGGCATTACTCAATGCTTCAATACTAGGCGAGTTAACGCCCTTTAACCAAATTAATCAACAAACTTGGCAAGACGTCATGCAAGTTAACGTTAATGCCCAGTTTTTATTAGCACAAGCATTAATCCCTGTGTTACTCAAAGCTGACCATGCATCGTTAGTATTTACCTCATCAGGTGTCGGCAATAAAGGTAAAGCTTATTGGGGTGCTTATAGCGTTTCTAAATTTGCCACAGAAGGACTCATGCAGGTTATTGCGGACGAATATGAAAACAGTTCGCTTAGAACTAACGTAGTAAATCCCGGCGCAACGAATACCGATATGCGTTCAGTGGCTTACCCCGCAGAAAACAAAGCTGAAATTGCTTTACCGAAAGATATCATGCCACTTTACGTATATTTAATGGCTAACGATAGCAAAGCGGTTAATGGCGAAAGAATAAACGCACAATAATGCCTTTTCCCTGCAAAATAACAAGTTAAGAACCTAGTGCTTTTAGATTGAAATAATAGTTATCTTGCTGTTATCGCAATATTTTGTTGTATTATGTTCTGACAAAAAGCTCAGTCATGAAAGTAAGGTAGGTGCAATGACCGAGATGGCTAAGAACGACTTGAACATCGCCACTCTTTCACATTCATGTGAACCTAGCATACAATTCATTTGACCATAAAAAAGGCCAACATTAGTTGGCCTTTTTTATGGTCACTTTGACGTCAATTAATGGTCGATAAGCGATAGCGATCTCTACATTAGCGTAATTCACGTCGTAATATTTTACCAACGTTGGTTTTTGGCAACTCATCACGAAACTCAACAAATTTTGGTACTTTGTAATTAGTTAAGTTTTCACGACAGTGATTAATTAACGATTTCTTAGTTAAATTAGGATCTTTACGTACAATAAATAATTTGACTGCTTCACCAGAAGCGTCATTAGGAATACCTATGGCCGCCGCTTCTAGTACGCCTTCATGGCTCATGGCTATCTCTTCAATTTCATTGGGATAGACGTTAAAGCCAGAAACAATAATCATATCTTTTTTACGATCAACGATTTTGAAAAAGCCATTCTCATCCATACAAGCGACATCACCTGTAGCTAACCAACCAGCTTTTAAAATCTCATCGGTTGCTTCTTGGCGATTATAATAACCTTTCATTACTTGCGGGCCTTTAACCCACATTTCTCCAGCTTCACCTATTTTAGCGTCACTGCCATCTTCCAACACAATACGAATATCGGTAGAAGGTGCAGGTAAACCAATACTGCCACTATAATGTGTTTGGTTATAGGGGCAAAGCGTTACTAAAGGTGCACATTCTGTCAAGCCATAGCCTTCAAGTAAGCGTGTTTTCGTGACACGTTCCCAATTTTCGGCCACCGGACGTTGTACCGCCATACCGCCGCCTAGTGATAATTTTAAATTAGAAAAATTGAGTTCACTAAAGCCCGGGGTATTTAATAAACCATTAAATAAGGTGTTTACACCGGTAATGGCTGTAAAGTCATATTTTGCTAACTCTTTAACAAACCCCGGCATATCACGCGGATTGGTGATCAATAAATTGGTACCACCCAGGGTAATAAATGTCAGGCAATTAGCCGTTAACGCAAAAATATGATAAAGCGGCAAGGCTGTAACAACCAGCTCTTTACCCTCTTCTAATTGCGGTTTAATCGCTGCTTTAGCTTGCTCTAGATTAGCAACCATGTTGCGATGCGTTAACATCGCGCCTTTTGAAACACCCGTTGTACCACCTGTGTATTGCAAAAAGGCCAAATCATCACCGCAAATTGTCACTGGGCTAAAACTTAATTTTTCTCCCTTAGCTAAAGCTTTATTAAAATGCTCTATATTCTTAAGATTAAAAGCGGGCACCATTTTTTTAACGTACTTAACAACGCCGTTAACAATGGCACCTTTGACTGTACCTAAACGATCACCAAGCGAGGTTAAAATAACTTTTTCAACGGGTGTTTTATCAATAACTTTTTCTAAAATACTGGCAAAATTTTGAATAATCAAAATCGCTTTAGTGTTGGAGTCTTTTAATTGATGTTCTAATTCACGTGCTGTGTAGAGCGGATTAACATTCACCACAGTTAAACCTGCTAACAGGGCGCCAAATAGTGCAATAGGATATTGCAAACAATTGGGTACCATAATGGCAAATTTATCACCTTTAACTAAACCTAAGTCTTGCTGTAAGTAGGCAGCAAAGGTTGTAGCTTGTTGCGCAAGTTCACGATAACTAATCTGCGCCCCCATATTAATAAAGGCAGCTCTATCGGCATAAACCTCAGTATATTTATGGAACATATCGACAATTGAAGCGTATTTATCAGGATCAATTTCAAATGGAACACCAGGAGGGTAACTCTTCTCAAGCCAAATTTTTTCCACGGTACCTTTCCTCTTTAAATTTTTATTTTTAATTTAATGACACGTTTTATCAAATTTTCACTGGTCGATCCAGTTAATTTAAACACTTGTTTAAATTAACTGAATAATTAGTAAATTTAATATCATCAAACTGGTTAAAATTCGCCCTAAATAACGTATACCGGCTCCACTTCAAGGAGCCGTTATATACTGCTTGAATTAATCTTACTGCTTAGCTTTGCTGATGAATAAAGGCATTTATCAGCTTAGCGGCCTGCTCAGCTTGTTCCATGTGTACATGGTGGCCACCACTCAACTCATGCACCTGTAAGTTTTTAAACAAAGGGCCAAAGCACTTTACACCTTTAGTTACCATTTCCATACCTTTGCTGCCGTAAAGTAATTGCACAGGAGTGCTTATATCAGTAACAAGTTGCTCGGCTTGCGCTAAGGTAAATCGATAAGGAGAAGTGGAACGTAAACGAATGTCGGCACGCCAAATAAAACCAGCCTTAGTTTGCTCAATACCACGTTCGACAATGAGCGTGGCATTATCGGTGCTTAAATCTGACACTAACACGCGAGCCGCAACAGCAGAGTTGAGACTAGTATGATATTTTTTAGCTTTATTATCTCGCGTTAAACGACTTAACAAGCCTTTGCGTAATTGCTTGGTGGTGGTCGCTGCATCTGAGGTTAACACACCGATGCTGTCAATCAATGTTAATGATTTCACATGTTCAGGAAAGGCTGCCGAAAACGCAGACGCTACCATCCCTCCCATAGAGTGACCAATAATATCGATAGCTTGCCATTGCTGTGAGCGAAATAAACTGATCAAGTCATAGACCCAATCTAAAAAGTGATAATGGGCATCAGCGCCTCGATGATCAGATAAGCCATGTCCGGGCCAATCAATAGCAATAACATGATAGGTTGACAAATACGGCATTAACGGTTGAAAGCTTGCCGCATTATCAAGCCAGCCATGCAAGCATAAAAGCAAGGGTCCTTGTTCATCACCATAACTTATACCGCTAATTTTTCGGCCGTTGACATCAAATCCCACTGGTTTAAATACATCAGAAGTTGCCATAAAAATCCTTTATAAGTTGGAAAAGAGTAGCCTAACGCTGCATAGCAATGATGATTTTCTAATCGCTAACGTGTGCTACGCAACGATAATTTACTGAGTCGATAGGTGGCAAATAATGCCGCCGAAAACCAAATAACAACCCATATTATTTCAGGAATAAAGGTCATATTAGCTAAAGCAGCACCGTCGCCTTTTGCTTGACCGTCAAGTAAATAAAGCGGGCTCATTAAACTGTTAATTAAGACTAATAAACCGGTTAATTGTAATAACGTTTGTAGGTGTTTTTGTGATGAATATTTTAGTTGCGCTATCACTAACATAAGTAAAACAACCACAATAAATAAGGTTAATAAGTCTCGTACCCACAATAAAATACTGCTCGCCAATAAGCCAATCAGCAGTATAGAAAAAATCTGTGCTGTTTTTCTATGACTCGACGCCAAGTAATATATCAGACTGCCCCATAATATTGCGCCGCCATAACCCATTAAGCTGATAAAAAATGCCGAGCCGCCTCTTGTGGTACATAACCCCGCGCCGTTAGGAAACAGTTGAATTTGTACAATACTTCCGCCGGTTAACAGCGCCGTTAAGCCATGGCTAATTTCATGAAAATAGCTTTCTAACCATTTAAATGGAATGGAAATAAAAGGCAGTTGTAAAATAATGATGACCGTGAATAACATCAGCCAAAATTTATATTTAGGGCTAAAGTTCATGGTGTTTTTTCGGTAGAGGAATGATAGTTTTTATCCAGTAAATTAGGCAAATAAGTCAACACCAAAAATTTGTTGAATACTATCGCGTTGAGCAATAGCATCAACTGACTGATAAGCAGCTACAGCCAATTTATTTTGGCTCGATGGTGTATCATAACCACTATTGGTACTAGTTTGCTGATAATTTTGTTGAGAGCTTTGTGGTGAGCTGTTACGACTGTCATACGGGGGCACCGGCTGACGTTCGATTAGTGCCATTGCCTGTTCATCGATATCGAGGCGTTGGCGTGTATTAATATCCGATGGTGACTTTTGGCTTTGACTTTCTTCGCTACTAAGCGCTTCGCGCGCAAGTGCCTTAGTACGCTGCTCTTGAGCGGGTACGGATGAATTCTTCCCTAACCCGATAGCCGGTTGGGATGTTAAGTTGACAGAATTATTGACTTGCATAAAAGTAATCTAACAAATTTATCACCAAGGTGAAAACTATTTTTGATCAAAAATCAGCTGGGCAATAACCAAGCTAGATTAAAATGTAGTAAAACATCACGAGTGCAATAACATAAGCCCGTGTGAGAAAGTATTTATCAAAAAACTCATTCAGAACAAAAAGCAATATAATGCCTACTTTATCGCCCTGGCAGCTTCTTCCATGACACGGTATCTCGAACGTATTTAGGCTGGGCGTTTTCAGCATCAACACACTGCTCTGCAAAGTCTATTTGCCCAATGGCTAACATGGCTAAAGCGGTTGGAAACAAAATTTCAGGTGAGTCCACATTAGACTTTAATGCTGCCAATGCAGGATAAGCGTCCCATCCTGTTCCAACACCATAAGCGGGTAATACTAAGTCTTTATAATACTGGGCAACCAACTCAGGTTTTAATACCGTTTCTTCAGTTTTTGGCTGCATAATACCGAGTTCATCAACTTCAAAGTAGCAGGTATACACCTCTGACATACGCGCATCAATCGCGGCAATAACTTTGCTGACACCTTTATCAAGGTAAGCTTGCTGAGCCATCGCTTGTAAGGTAGATACACCGCGCGCCGGCAACTCTGCAGAAAAAGCTAAACCTTGTGTTACGCCTATGCCAATACGCACACCGGTAAAACTTCCCGGTCCTTGACCAAAAATAATACCATCAAGCTCAGTTAACTTAACGTTTGCCTGCTTTAATACACTGTCAATCATAGGTAATAAACGCAAACTATGAGACTGAGGACACAGTTCATACTCACTAAACTGTTGATCAAAATATTTAATTGCTACTGAACAAGCTTCAGTAGAGGCATCGATGGCCAAAAAATTCACGTCAAAAACCCTTTAAAATTACTGTCATTACTAATCCGGCGAGTTTAGCATTATTTTACCTTAAGCCTAGAGAACTTTAACTCAGGTAAACTTTACTCGTCTAAACAAGCATCCTTTCAACGTCAATTAACAGCAAGTTGGATCGCGGCAAACTTTATTGACGATAAAGGTTATTCGCGACCAACCAATTGTGCTAAAAACTCTGCGGCTTGGTTAATATCTCTACTGCGCTTCATGTCAGGTAAACTTTTGAGAAAAACTTCTCCGTATGGGCGATTAACCAGTCGGTCATCACAGATAACCAGTATACCCTTGTCATTAACATCACGAATCAAACGCCCTACCCCTTGCTTTAAGGCAATAACCGCTTGGGGTAATTGAATTTGTGCAAATGGGTCTTTGCCTTGTCGTTTTACATCTTCACTACGGGCCTGCAACAAAGGGTCGTTCGGTGAAGCAAACGGCAGTTTGTCGATTATCACACAGGTAAGTTTATCGCCTCTAACATCAACGCCTTCCCAAAAACTTGCTGTGGCAAGCAACACAGCACTGTCTTGCTCAACAAATTGCTCTAATAACTTACGCTTACCCATTTGTCCTTGCACCAGTAATGGGTTATCAATACGCTCAGCCAATAACTCAGCAACTTGATGCATAACACGGTAACTGGTAAACAACATAAAACAGGCGCCAGCACTGGCGGCAATTAAGGGAATAGCAAGTTCACTTAAGGCTTTAGCGCGATTCATATCATTAGCAGATGGCAAATAACGCGGAATAATTAATTGGCATTGTTTCGCATAATCAAACGGGCTATCCAGTAACAAACTGGCCGAATGCTCTATACCTAAATGGCCAGAAAAATGTTTAAATTCACCATCAACAGCAAGCGTTGCCGAAGTAAATATCCAACCCGCACCTGATTCTTTTACGTAAGTACCAAACTTATCTGCCACCGATAAGGGTGTTTTATGTAGCACAACATGCCGTGGCGTGGTTTCATACCAAAAGCTCATGCCCATGGCATTTACATCAGCCATCACTTCATATTGCGTTAATAAATTTAATGCTCGGTCAAAGCAATGATCAATCGCCTCGTTACGCGAGACACAAAGTTTGATCACTTGATAAAGAAAGTCTAAATCTGTTTTTAATAAGCTAAAGGCATGAGCAAACTTCTGCTGTTGATGTTTTTCTCGCCAGTTGCCGCGCTCGGGATCGTAACTAAAAAGTAAACGAAATTCTTGACTGGTTTTCAACAGCTTTTCTGCTGCCTTTGCCAACTGTTTTACGTCAGTTAATTCTGTTCTGTAAACCTGTAAAACATCGCTACAAAGATCAAGTAACTGTCGTGTGGAAAACGCCTCACCAAAATATTCACTGGCTATATCAGCAATTTGATGAGCTTCATCAAAAATCATCACATCAGCTTTAGGAATTAACTCACCAAAACCGCTGTCTTTTAGCGCCATATCAGCAAAAAACAAATGATGATTTACCACCACGAGATCGGCATCAATCGCTTTTGTACGCGCTTTAATTAAGTAGCAACTTTCAATATTAGGACATTCTTTGGCGAGACAATTATCAACAGTACTGGTAACAAACGGAAATACCGGCGAGCCTTCAGTCACATTAACTAACTCACCAATATCACCACTTTGTGTGCCATTGGCCCAAGATCGCACTTTGACAAAATCAGCCAATGTTTGCGCGTCAAGTTGGCCACGCGATTGTTGATATTGCTCCAAACGATATATACAAAGGTAGTTGGCACGGCCTTTTAATAACGCCACTTGTGCATTACTGGCCAGTGCTTTGCGAATTAACGGTAAGTCTTTATGAAATAATTGTTCTTGGAGGTTTTTTGTTCCGGTTGAAACAATAATTTTTTTCTGTCCCTCATTATTTTCAGCATTGGCTTTGTTAGCCAATAACGCCGGAATTAGGTAGGCAAATGTTTTGCCCGTACCTGTCCCCGCTTCAACAATGAGCGAACTTTTTTGCTCGATAGCTTTAGCAACTTCTAGTGCCATATCTAGTTGAGCTTGGCGTGGAGAAAAGCCATTAATAGCTTTCGCTAAAGCACCTTGATGTGAAAACGCATGTTCAACAGCACTCATAAAGGTACGACATTGATAAATTTGCGCTCATTATAATCATCACAGACAAAAATAACAGGAAAAATAACGCTAAGCTTGACTAATAATAGCGCTAATATAATGCAGTTCTAAAATCATTAAAGGCAAAATAAAATACCCCATAAAATGCAGGGTAAGGTGAAAAATAGCATGAAGCGTATAATGAAGAGTTGAGCTGAGATGAGTTGAGTTGAGTTGAGAATAAAATAAACAGTCAGGTTGAAGTGGTCAAGTAAAATAAGCTCAGCGTATGCCTTAAGTCATGCATGATACTACCCGCTTAATTCGGCTAGCTTAACTCAGTCAGCTTAATTTGGCTTTTATGCCAATAGCTTAATTTTATACAAAAATATCTAGGTGAGGTTTATCATCTTTTTCTGAATGTGTGTACTCACTATCCTCAAAAACATCAATATGTTGACCGGTATTATCGGCTGGCACTGGCGTTGCTTCAACCACCTCTGGCGCTGTCTTGTCAGTACTTTCTTCTTGATCAGACGATTTTTTAAAATATAATGCCGGCTCCTCTAAACCTGCTGTATCGTCAGAAACAGCATGAGTTGCAGCCGCTTTCATCAATGCCTTAACTTTTAAGCTAGCAGGTTTTATAGGCACAGGAACAACACGGGTTAATGCGGTAGTGAAAATGTCCATTGTTATGCCCCCTGATTAAAATAAAATAGCTCTGCTTGGTCATAGCTATATAGTCATCGTTATCTAGTCATGGTTATATATCGGCCATACTCGCTTAAGCTTTACCTTTTTTACGCTACATATTTTAGAACAAAACAATACTAGCTTAGTTCAAAAAATCATATTGAGTTAACATTAAACACTTGCTCTAACTTAAGAATCAACGTATCGTTAAATCTAAATTAAAGTAAGTACTTTAAAAAGTTTTTGTCTTTTTTCAATAGCTTTTATAGAATCATTTAAAGTAACTTGAAAGTAGCGCTTTAATTTAAAAAATAGCCAAATAAATTATTATCTTACAACTATGCTAACTGAAGCAATAATAGAGTAAATACCACATGACTTTAAACTTGATTGCCATTCATCACCATCATCATACAGATTAGCTGCTCAGGTTTATTCGCTGAGGGCTATGAACCTTTCAGCGGTGTAAGATAAATAAAAATTAATTTCTAAACCCCCGAAAGAGTTCATCTCTCGGGGGTTTTCGCATTTTTATGGCTTTGAAATTGTATATACATGCTTTTTTGAACAATGATAAAACACATAAAAAGCCACTAAATAGCACAAAAAATTTAAAAATTAATAGGAAAAATCATGACAACAGAACCACGTTTACGCATTGCAATGCAAAAATCAGGTCGCTTAAGCGACGACACACAAGCTTTATTAAAGCGTTGTGGCCTTAAACTTAATGTCTCTGATCGCCTATTACTTGCTCATGTTTCTAATATGCCCATTGATATCATGCGCGTACGTAGTAGCGATATTCCAGGCTTGGTCATGGACGGCGTTTGCGATTTAGGTATCGTTGGCGACAACACCTTGGAAGAAGCCGCATTAGAGCGTGAGTTAATGGGCCAAAAATCAAAATATATTCGTACCTTAGGTTTAAACTTTGGCGGCTGCCGTTTGTCAATAGCCATGCCAGAAGGCTTTGATTATAAAGGTATAAAAAGTTTAGATGGCCTTAGGTTTGCCACCACCTATCCACAGTTACTGAATCGTTTTGCCAAAAACAACGGTATCAACGTCGAATTTTGCTTACTAAAAGGCTCTGTTGAAGTCGCGCCTCGTGTTGGCTTGTCTGATGGCATTTGTGACATAGTATCTACAGGTGCAACATTAGAAGCGAATGGCCTAGTTGAAGTGGAAGAAATTTTTCGCTCACACGCGTCATTAATTCAAACCAATAAAGCTTTAATACCAGAGAAACAAGCGATTCTTGACACTTTATTACCTCGTATTCAAGGCGTAATGAAAGCCAAAGAAAGTAAATACATCATGCTGCATGCACCAAAAGACAAAATCGCCCAAGTTAGTGCGCTTATGCCAGGTAAAGAAACACCCACCATATTACCTTTAGCAGGACGTGAAGACATTGTTGCTGTGCATGTTGTCGCCACAGAAACATTTTTTTGGGAAACCATGGAGCAACTTAACGCTTTAGGTTGTAACTCTATTTTAGTAATGCCAATTGAAAAAATGATGGGCTAACGTATGAATATAAACAACCAAAATTCCAGCAGACTAAAAGACCTAATCACCTGGGAAAACTTGTCCAGTGCTGAACGTAATTATGCGCTTGCCCGCCCAGCCATTGCAGAAAGCGGTTTGTTATCACAACAAGTAGAAAATATTCTCACCAATGTAAGAAAAAACGGTGATAAAGCCTTATTTGATTTTACCGAGAAATTTGATGGTGTCTTGCTTGATACTTTAAAAGTGACACCAGCGCAAATTGCTGCAGCAAAAACCAGATTAACCCCTAAACGATTAAAAGCCATTGAAACAGCTTATGGGCAAATTAAACGTTTTCACCAAGCACAAATCAGTGCTGACATTCGTGTTGAAACTACCCCTGGTGTGGTATGTACCTTAAAAACTGAAGCTATTGCTAATGTCGGTTTGTATATTCCAGCCGGTAGCGCACCATTACCCTCAACGGTATTAATGTTAGGTGTACCCGCACAATTAGCACAATGCCCGCGCAAAGTCCTAGTTTGCCCACCCAATAAAGACGGCCAATTAGCTGACGAAATTCTAGTGGCGGCTTCATTATGCGATATTGAAGAAATATATAGTGTTGGTGGCGCACAAGCTTGTGCCGCATTAGCTTTTGGTACGCAAACAATTAAAGCGGTGAACAAAATTTTTGGTCCGGGCAATAAGTATGTTACCGAAGCCAAAAAGCAACTAGCACAGCAAGTCAATGGTTTTGCTATTGATATGCCAGCAGGCCCATCAGAAGTGCTAATAATAGCAGACGCCAATGCTAATGCAGGATTTGTCGCCGCTGATTTATTATCGCAAGCCGAACATGGCCCCGATAGCCAAGTTATTTTGTTATCAGATAGCATGGCACTCATCAATGCAGTTCAGTTAGCCTTAGCAGAGCAACTCACCCTGTTATCACGAGCAGAAATAGCGCGCCAAGCCTTACAGCAAAGTCGATTAATACTGACTAAAGATTTGGCGCAAGCCGTTGAAATATCAAATGAATATGGGCCTGAGCACTTGATTATTCAAACCGACAATGCTCAGCAGTTATTAACTGAGCTACGTAATGCCGGTTCAATTTTTGTTGGCGCGTATACGCCAGAATCGGCGGGTGATTATGCTAGCGGTACCAATCATGTACTACCCACATATGGTTATTCAAAAGTGATCAGTAGTTTGTCATTGGCTGACTTTTCAAGACGCTTTACTGTGCAAGAAATTACGCGTCAAGGCTTAAGTAGTTTGGCGGAATGTATTTGCGAACTCACCGATGCTGAAGGACTAGACGGTCATAAACGTGCCGTTACTATTCGCTTAGAAGCGCCGTTAGAGCCGACAGGTAACAACACAAAAGCTGATTTTGATCGACAGAGCAACAGCAGCTCCAACCAGAGTCCGGAGGCATAAATGAGCATTGCAAACAAACTTGCCCGCAAAGAACTCATAGATATGGTGCCTTACCAGTCTGCGCGCAGACTTTATGCCAGCAGTGGTGCAATACAAGGCAAAATTTGGCTCAACGCTAACGAAGCTTCAGGTCCTGGTATATACCAAGTCAGCAGCGACAGCATCAATCGCTACCCTGACTTTCAACCAGAAAACTTGATCAATGCTTATAGTGCTTATAGTGCTATAGCCGCAGAAAACATCTTAGCCACTCGCGGCGCAGATGAAGGCATAGAGCTGATCATCAGAACCTTTTGCCAAGCATATCAAGACAGCATTGTTATTTGTCCACCCACTTATGGCATGTATGCTATTAGCGCTGAAAATCATGGTGCCGGTATTATTAAAGTGCCATTAACCACAGAGTTGTCGTTAGATTTAGCCGGGTTAAAAGCACAAGTGGGTCAAGCCAAAGTGGTATTTTTGTGCTCGCCAGGTAACCCAACGGGTAATTTACTGGCACAACAAGATATTAAAACCGTGCTTGAACTCTTTGCCGACTCAGCCATTGTTGTGGTTGATGAAGCCTATATCGAGTTTAGCCCTGAACAATCTGTGTCTAGCTGGCTTAAAACATATCCACATTTAGTTATTTTAAGAACGCTGTCAAAAGCCTTTGCTTTAGCCGGTTTACGTTGCGGATTTACCCTAGCTAATCAAGACATTATTTCGATGATCAGTAAAGTTATAGCGCCTTACCCAATATCTGCGCCCGTTGCCGATATTGCTAGTGCCGCTTTAGCGCCATCTGGCCTGGAACAAGTGAGTATTCGCGTACAAGAAACTGAAATTTTACGTAAACAATTAACCACCTGGCTAACCCAGCAAAGTTGGTGCAGCCAAGTATTTAAAAGTGATGCAAATTTTGTTTTGTTTCGTTGTCAAAATGAAGCAGTAAAAAACTTTATTTTTAATGGTTTGGTAGAGCAAGGTATTTTAATACGTGATCAATCAAAACAGCAAAATTTAGCCAACTGTTTACGCATCAGTATTGGTAGTGAACGCGAACTTGACCTATTACAACAAACTATCATCAATAGTTTTATCACAACAACAGCCCAAACGGTGGCAAAAGAGAATTAATATGAGCCAACAAAATATTTTATTTATCGACCGAGACGGTACTTTAATTGAAGAGCCTATTAGCGATAAGCAAGTCGATAGTTTAGCCAAGTTAGTTTTTGAACCTAACGTGATCCCGGTGTTAATTGCCTTGCAGAAAAAAGGCTTTCGCTTAGTCATGGTGTCAAACCAAGACGGCTTAGGTACCACAAGCTATCCACAAAGTGACTTTGACTTGCCACATAACAAAATGATGGCCATGTTTGCATCGCAAGGAATTAACTTTGACGACGTACTACTTTGCCCACATTTTGAAGCAGACAATTGTAGCTGCCGTAAACCTAAATTAGGCTTAGTCAGTGACTATTTACAGCAAGGTAAAGTTAACTTTGCCAACTCTTATGTTATTGGCGACCGAGACACTGATATCGCGCTTGCCGCCAACATGGGTATTAAAGCGCTTAAATATAACCGTCAATCGCTTAATTGGAACGACATTGCTGAGCAACTACTGACGAGCTCAAGAGTAGCGAAAGTGGTTAGAACAACAAAAGAAACCAATATCAATGTCGCCATTAACCTTGATAAAATCGGTGATATTAAGATCAAAACCGGTTTAGGATTTTTTGATCATATGCTTGAACAAATTGCTGCACATGGCGGTTTTAGTATGCAAGTTAGTGTTGATGGTGACTATCACATTGACGAACACCACAGTGTTGAAGACACCGCTTTAGCCTTAGGCCAAGCGCTTAAGCAAGCCTTGGGTGACAAACGCGGTATTGGTCGCTTTGGTTTTGTTTTACCTATGGACGAATGTCGTGCTGAGTGCTCGATTGATCTTTCTGGTCGCCCTTGGTTAGAATTTGACGCCAAATTTACAGATAATATGGTCGGACAAATGTCGACCCAAATGGTGCCACATTTCTTTCGTTCATTAGCTGACTCAATGGCAATCACACTGCACCTTTCAACCACTGAAGGCAATTGTCATCACCAAGTTGAAAGCTTATTTAAAGTATTTGGTCGTGCTTTGCGTCAAGCCATAGCGGTTGACGGTGATGATCTACCCAGCACAAAGGGATGTTTATAGCATGAGCGAAAACCCGCAAGCTAACTTTGTTATTGTTGACACCGGTTGTGCAAACCTGGCATCGGTAAAGTTTGCCGTCGAACGTTTAGGTTTTGCTATTACTATTTCTGATGACATCAATGTCATTAAAAGTGCTGACAAAGTTATTTTACCTGGTGTGGGCAGTGCTCGCCACGCCATGGAAAATATCAGGGCAAAAGGTTTAGTGGCTACACTACAACAGCTTACCCAGCCGGTATTAGGTTTTTGTTTGGGCATGCAATTAATGGCGCGTACTTCTGCTGAAGGTGTAGGTAAAGATGAAGTGGTTGAATGTTTAGGCTTGATCCCTACCGATGTTCGCCCGCTTGAGGCTAAAACCTTACGTTTGCCACATATGGGCTGGAATACCCTAACTCAGGTTAGCGACCATGCCATATTTGCCGGCATCAAGGTTGATGACTATTTCTACTTTGTGCATAGCTTTGCGGCGCCCATTTCTGAATATACTGTTGCCCGTTGCCACTATGGTAGTGAATTTTCTGCTGCCATTGCCAAAGACAACTTTATCGGTTGCCAATTTCATCCTGAACGCTCTAGTGCGCTTGGTAGTAAAATAATTAAGAATTTCTTGGAGATGTAAGCGATGATGATCCCAGCAATCGATTTAATTGACGGCGAAGTCGTGCGATTATTTCAAGGTGATTACCAACAAAAAACCAACTATCAATACACCGCAAAAGAACGACAAAATGCTTATGCTAAAGCGGGTGCAACTGTCATGCACTTTGTTGACTTAGACGGTGCAAAAGACAGCAATAAACGCCAATTAACCTTACTAGCAAGCTTAGTAAAACACGACAGCATGATCATTCAAGTAGGCGGCGGCGTGCGTTGTAAAGAAGACGTGCAACAGCTACTTAACTTAGGCGCTGACCGTATTGTTATTGGCTCACTCGCCATCAAAGAGCCAACATTAGTACAAGCATGGCTAACAGAGTTTGGTGGTGAACGTATTGTGCTAGCACTCGATGTAAAAATTGATGCTATGGGTAATAAAACCCTACCTACACACGGTTGGATAAAAGACAGTGGCGTTAATTTAGAAGCCTTATTAGATGATTACATTGCTGCCGGTTTAATTCATGTCTTGTGTACCGACATCAGTAAAGACGGCACATTAACCGGAAGTAATGTTGCCTTGTATCAAGAACTTTGTCAGCAATATCCAAGCATAAAATGGCAAGCGTCTGGCGGCATTGGTTCATTAGATGACATAAAAGCCCTAATACCCACGGGTGTTAATGGCGTCATACTGGGTCGCTCACTGCTTGAAGGTAAGTTTACGTTAGAGGAGGCAATCGCATGCTGGCCAAACGCATAATTCCTTGTCTTGATGTTCGCGATGGTAAAGTAGTAAAAGGTGTGCAGTTTCGTAACCATGAAATTATTGGCGACATAGTACCGCTCGCGCAAAAGTATGCACAAGCCGGTGCCGACGAACTGGTTTTCTATGATATTACCGCCAGCTCAGATGACCGTGTAGTAGACAAAAGCTGGGTTAGTCGCATTGCTCAAGTTATCGACATTCCCTTTTGTGTTGCCGGTGGTATAAAAACCGAAGAAGATGCAAAGCAAATTTTAATGATGGGTGCGGATAAAATATCCATTAATTCACCGGCGTTAAGAGACCCAAGCTTAATATCGCGTTTAGCTGATATTTTTGGTCAGCAGTGTATTGTGGTTGGTGTTGATAGCTTTTTCAATCAAGACGCTAATAATGGTGCGGGTGAATACCAAGTTTACCAATTTACCGGCGATGAAACCCGGACACAAAAAACTAAATGGCGCACCCTAGATTGGATCCAAGAAGTACAAAGATTAGGCGCTGGTGAGATTGTACTCAATTGTATGAATCAAGACGGTGTTCGCCAAGGCTATGATATTAAGCAACTTAGCCAAGTACGTAAACTGTGCAATGTACCGTTAATCGCTTCAGGTGGTGCTGGAGAAATATCACATTTTGTTGATGTTTTTCAGCAAGCAGATGTTGACGGCGCGCTCGCTGCTAGTGTTTTCCACAAAGCTATCATAGCGATGGATGAATTAAAGCAAACCCTTAAAAATGAAAAAGTTGAGATCAGATTATGCTAATTACACAAGACAATGTTAGCCAATTGGCATGGGATAAAATGGCGGGCATGATCCCAGCCATTATTCAGCATCAAGATACCGGAGCCGTTTTAATGCAAGGCTATATGAATCTTGAGGCTTTAGAGCAAACCTTAAACTCTGGCTTAGCGACATTTTATAGCCGCGCTAAACAAGCACTTTGGTGCAAAGGCGAAACCAGTGGTCACTATTTAAAAGTTAGCCAAGTAGTGACAGATTGCGATCAAGACAGCTTACTTATCGCTTGCCGGCCGCAAGGTCCTACTTGTCATTTAGGCACAGAGTCTTGCTTTCCTGAACAAGCCATTAGCCAGCAAAACTTTCTCAGTCAACTTGAACAAGTGATTGCCAGTCGTAAAAATGACGCGCCAGAAGATAGTTACACAGCACATTTATTTTCCCGCGGCACCACTAAAATAGCGCAAAAAGTGGGCGAAGAAGGTGTCGAAGTGGCGTTAGCTGCCGTTGCTGAAACCAAAGAAGATTTATTAGGTGAATGTGCCGACTTGTTTTATCACACCTTAGTGCTACTACAAGATCAAAACATTGACCTAAGTGAAGTAATGGCAGTATTGCAATCTAGGCATCAAAAAAAGTAAATGACAGCTTATAGCATGCTATAACAATGGTTTACTGAATTTTCTGCTCTTGATGATCATAAGAAATAAATCAAGGCAGGTGTTAAATAGCCCAATAGTTCACTATTGGGCTTGAGAACAATACTGCGGCCTTAAGGTGTTTTTACTTGTAAAAGTGGGCAATGATTTTGTCAGATTGGTATTCAGTCAGGTGAGTTCGTTATAAGTAATGAGAAAAATGCCGCTAAAATTTCAAGTCTGCTATGTCAATATCTTCCACTGACCAAAAGCTCATATCACACTAACATTACTTTAGCGCTTGATGATTGAATCAAGTACTTACTGACTATAGTAGCGCCTAAAAACCATCAAAAAAAGTCTTAGAATAATGAATACCCAGAATTAAACAGCGGTTCAAACACTACAAACAAGAAATAATTGATTATTTAAATCAAAAGCGCTTGGGCACAATTCTTTGAAAAACGATCATAATAAACATCGATTAATTGCAAGCCCTTCGATTTTAACTCGTCATGTCTGGTTAACATCGTCGCCGTGTTTAATATTCAAATTTGCTGTTGTAAATAAAGCATAAAAACCAAAACCCTACATTCGATCAATAATTTAATAACATTAATTTAGCACTTAATTATCACTAAAATAACACCAAATAAACGCAAAATTAACACTTGAGTACTTTATATAATTCAAATAAAAACAATAACTTTCATTAAATAAAGGTAAAAATTGCTAAAAAATACACCTTAAGGTTATCTTAAGTATTTTGGTTAATAATATATGTCAATTAACCAACTTACCGGTTAGTCTACTACGCATATCTAAACTTTTCTTGCTATTTTAATCACTTAACTTTTTCTGCTATTCAGTCACTTAAAGTCGAATCTTCATTCATTTATAATATGGTTTGGTCATAAAAATGTTGCAACGCACATTAAAAGAAAAAATATTACTCGCCATAACCAGCATCACTGGCTTGGCTGTTTTTCCACTCCTTATTGCTAGTATTAATGACGGCAAGCTAGCACACATAATTGTCGACTTTTTAGCAGTTTCTGTAATGGTTGGCACATTTTTGGGTGTTTGGTACACAAGGAATGTTGAATTATATAGCAAAGTAGTAACCATATTTATTTTCATTATTACAATGATAGCCTTGTATATAAAAGGGATCAGTATTATTTACTGGTTATATCCCGCCATTATTTTTTCTTTTTATTTGATGACGCCCTTACTTGCTTTGCTACTTAGCCTTACCCTCGTCATAGTATCTTGTTCATTAACCTATAACCAATTCGATAGTTTCACCTTCACTCGAGTTGTGATAACACTAATTATTACTCTTATTTGTGCTTTTGTATTTTCTAAATATATAGAAAAAGAAAATAAGAAGTTCATGGAAAATGAAAGTTTTAACCTCTTACGTAATAAAATTTTAGAGCTTATTGCATGTTCAGCCAAGCAATCTGACGTATTGCACGCGATTGTTGATGCCGTCGAAAATGAAAATCCTGACACTATGTGCAGTATATTATTGCTTGATAAAACAGAAAAAAAGCTTACGTTAGGAGCTGCACCGAGTTTGCCAGATTTTTATAATCAAGCCATGGAAGGTCTAGAGATAGCTCAAGGGGCCGGCTCGTGCGGTACCTCTGCCTATACCGGTAAAAGAGTTACCGTAATAGATATCGCTACTCATCCTTATTGGGTGCAATGGTCAGCGTTAGCAAAAAAAGCAAATCTATCTAGCTGTTGGTCAGAGCCTATTATCGACAACAGTGGCAAAGTGATAGGTACATTTGCCATATATTTTAAAAAAGTAACCTCTCCAACAAAAAAAGATTTTAGATTAATCGAACAATTTGTCAGCTTGTCTCGCATTGCAATCGAACGCGAAAAGGCAGATCAACTGATTTGGCATCAAGCCAATTTTGACCATTTAACACAATTACCCAATCGCAGCTTAGTGAACGAATATATAGGCAATATACTTAAAAAGACAAAACGTGAAAATACCCAATTTACTATTGCTATGCTCGACATTGATAACTTTAAAGATGTAAACGACTCTTTAGGACATAGTGCGGGTGATGCTTTGCTAGTAGAAACCGCAAAACGCATTAAAGACACTCTCAGAGAAAGCGATATTATCGCTAGGATAGGGGGTGATGAATTTATCATTATTTTAACCAATACTAATGGTGTGCAAAACATAGAGATTCTTGGCAAGAGAATATCAACCGCTTTGGCTAAGCCATATCTTTTTGAAGAAAAAGAAATATATTGTACGGCCAGTATTGGTGTGGCAATTTACCCGAATGATGCCGACAATATTAACCAATTACTGAAAAATGCTGATCAGGCTATGTATGGCGCCAAAGCAAAAGGTCGTAATACCCTACAATACTTTACTGAAAATATGCGTACAGACTTCCTCAAACGTATGCAGTTAATTCAAGACCTGCGCATCGCGGTAAAAGAACAGCAATTTTTTCTAGTTTATCAACCGATTGTAAATTTACAAAACAATAACACTTATAAAGCCGAAGCATTAATTCGTTGGCAGCACCCTGAAAAAGGCCTTGTTTCACCGTTAGATTTTATTCCGATTGCCGAAGAAACTGGCTTGATTATTGAAATAAGCGAGTGGGTATTCCAACAGGTTTTACAGGACCTAAAGTTATGGCGAGGGGCATATTGCGAAAATTTACAAATCAGTATTAATACCTCCCCTGTTCAGTATAAAAATCACGGCAAACAAATTTTAAACTGGGTTGAGCAATTAAAGCAACACAACATTCCAACCCATGCCTTGACCATTGAAATCACTGAAAGCCTACTAATGGAAACTCATGTCCAGGTGGACAACATTATTGCTGATATTAGGCAACAAGGTGTGGTGGTTGCCATCGATGACTTTGGCACCGGTTACTGCTCATTTTCATATCTTAAAAATTTCTTGGTTGATTACATAAAAATTGATCAAAGTTTTGTCAAAGGCATGTCATCAGATAACAATGATATGGCGCTATGCGAAGCCATCATTGTTATGGCGGATAAGCTTAATATAGAAGTGATTGCTGAAGGAATTGAAACCGCGCAACAACGACAGTTGTTAGCTACAGCAGGCTGTACTTTTGGCCAAGGATATTTATTAGCAAAACCTCTACTGAAAAAAGATTTTGAACAATTTTTAATTAACGGTCATAACGAAAAAAGTGAATTTGAAAAAAATGAAAAGCAAAGGCTTAAACTGGAAAAATAAACTTTCTCACAACTAAATACCGATGAGCTATACGATTTCCTAATATTTCAAATTGATGTATTTGTTGTTGAGCAAAGCTGTTTTATGCAGATTTAGATGAGCATGACTGCCATCGCCAAGCCTTACATTAATTTTGCTATCTTACGTATTTTACCTAAAGGCTTAACTTACCAAAACTACATTAGCATTGCCCGTGTGGTCGTTTGCGCCTTCTACTCGTGGCTTTGGACTTGGCCACAAACTAGTGAACATTGCCTTAGCTGATTGCTTAAAAAATCTTTCCAGAAAATACCATAAAAATTTCAGCACAAGAGCACTTAGAGAAATTTTATAATCATCATGGTTTGTTTCGTGTTGGCGATATCTATTTAGAAGATGATATGCCACATGTTGGTATGCTAAAAACAGATTAACGCATATAGCAGCGAATAGAGTAGCTAGGTTTCAAAGTAAAACTAGAGTCACATTAGGCCATAACAAATTTCAAATATCACTCCATAAAAATTACGGCACACAATGATGGTCTGGGTTTTAAAAGCTTTAGGGAGCAAAAAACCTTCAAAAAATTAATCTAGTGCTTCAAAAATTAGCACTAAATTTTACTTGCACTAGGTTAATGCTAAATATTTACCACTAGCTTTTAGCCATATCATTAATTTTCTGTTCATTGCTACTGGTTAAAAAGCTTCTACGACATTATTTATTTAATATTTAGCACCACTAGTTATTAAAATAAATGCCTTGTATTTGGCTATTTTTTTTGACCAAAATCCTGTAATAATTTCTTCTATATTAAATATCTAAAACTAAAGATTAATCAGTATAAACAGCTATCTTTTGATTATATTGTCTAAAATAAATCTCAAAAATATGGCAAAAATACAGCCAAGATATAGCCAGCGTTTAACAGTACCTACCGACCAATGTAAATAAAAAGCAATTGAAATGTTATTTATATGCTCTTGTTTTACTTATATTTTACTTGTTATTTACTTATGTTTTTTTCATTACAAACCAGTAAATTTTCCGTTATATTAGGCTATAAGTAAAAGGATTGCTCAATAGCATTTCAAGCAATAATATTGAACTATAAAAAATTAAAGGAGTATGATTTTAAAATGAAAAGTCACTCAATAGATGATAAAATTTTATTAACCGTAACGGCTACGGCAATATTAGCCTTACTTCCAGCCCTGATTTCAAGCATTCGCACACACGACAATCTAGGAATTATTATTAACCTTATTGTGATATTGGGCATAGGCAGCATTTTTTCTGGCGTTTGGTATACTAGTAAAACTAAATTTTTTAGTGGCTTACTTGTTTTTTTTCTTCACATCACAGTCTTAACCGCTATTTACATTCAAGGTGAGAGCTTGATTTTTTGGCTATTTCCAATAATAATATCCAGCTTTTACTTACTTCCCACAGTCACCGCAAACCTATTGAATGCCTTATTGATAATCATTGCATTATTTATTACCTATCAACAATTTGACAGTTTTACTTTACCTCGCGTTATTGGCGCCTTAATTTTAACAAATATCTTTTCATTAGCCTTTTCAATGTTTATGGAAAGTAAAAACCGTCAATTATCAGCAAAAGATAAAGTAAGCCAATTACGTAATAGCACTCTCGAATTAATTGCCAGCTCAAGTAAATTATCTACTATATTGCACTCCGTCATACATAACGTTGAACACGCATATCCTGAAGCGATCTGCAGTATTCTATTACTCGACAAATCAGGAAAAAACTTAGTGATAGGCGCAGCTCCTAGTCTGCCTGCTTTTTATAACGAAGCTATAGAAGGTGTAACTATTGGCTATGGCATGGGATCGTGCGGCACAGCAGTGTTCACAAAAAAAAGAGTTATTGTCAGCGATATTTCAACTCATCCTTATTGGGCTAATTGGGCCGAGTTAGCTAAAAAAGCTCAATTAGGCGCTTGTTGGTCAGAGCCTATTATTAATGATAAAGGCGAAGCATTAGGGGTTTTTGCTATTTATCATCGTAAAATATCAACACCAAAAGATATCGATTTCTCCTTAATTGAACAAGTGTCTAATCTTGTTTGTATTGCCATTGAACGAGATAAAGTCGATAGCATCATATGGCAGCAAGCCAATTTTGATAATTTAACACAATTACCAAACCGTAACTTATTACTAGAACACTTAGCTGCGGCGCTCGACAACGCGAAACGTGAGAGAAAACAACTCGCTATTGCTATGCTAGACATTGATAACTTTAAAGATGTTAATGACTCTTTAGGTCATAGTGCTGGCGATAGTCTGCTTATCGAAAGTGCTAAACGCATAAAAAGTTGTCTTAGAAAGAACGATATTGTTGCCCGTTTAGGCGGGGATGAGTTTATTGTCGTACTTGTAGGTACAGCCACAGCAATCGATGTTGATAAGGTTGGACAAAAATTGTTAAGCACCCTTTCCCAGCCCTATATAATTGATGGACAGAGTATTCATTGTACCGCCAGTATCGGTGTTGCCCTTTATCCTGATGATGCAATGAGCATTGATGCTTTATTAACAAATGCCGACCAAGCCATGTATAGTGCTAAGACGCGTGGGCGCAATAACATTAACTACTTTACCGAAAACATGCGTACCGAACTCCTTAAGCGCATGGAAATTATTCAAGACTTACGTATCGCCATTACACAGCAACAATTTCACATGGTTTATCAACCTATTGTTAACTTAGAAAATCATAACATAGCTAAAGCTGAAGCACTTATTCGCTGGCAACACCCTGAAAAAGGCTTAATTCCGCCAGCAGACTTTATCCCTATTGCTGAGGAAGCAGGACTCATTACAGAGATTAGTGAGTGGATATTTAATCAAGTATCACGGCAGGTTAAACATTGGAGACTAACATATTGTCAAGATCTGATGATCAGTATCAATACCTCGCCGGTACAATATAGAAATCAAGGCAAGCAAATTATTGCATGGACTGAGTCTCTTAAAGCGCAAAATATTTCGCCTCAAGCCATTGCGTTTGAAATTACTGAGAATTTATTAATGGAAAATCAAACAGCAGTCGTCAACGTACTTGATAAAGTTCGTCAACAAGGTATCGCTGTTTCTATTGATGATTTTGGTACTGGCTATTGCTCATTTTCTTATCTTAAAAACTATGCCATTGATTACTTAAAAATTGATAAGAGCTTTGTACAAAATATGTCTGCTAATAATAAAGATGCGGCGTTATGTGAAGCCATCATAGTAATGGCCAGCAAGCTCAATATTGACGTTATTGCTGAAGGAATAGAAACAGAGCAACAACAAAAGTTTCTAGCTGAAGCCGGTTGTCTTTTTGGCCAAGGTTACTTATTATCAAGGCCACTGACAAAGGATAATTTTGAACAATTACTGATCAAGCAGAATAGTAAAATTTCACCTGAGAGTAAGCTAACTACCTAGTGATTTGCTGAAAATCTGCTAAAAATAAACTGTCTTAGTTGAGGTTTGATTATTTACGACTTAGCGGCAAATAATAAAACCTCAATGACTCATAAAATAGTTTATCAAGTGACGAACCACTATGAGCAATTCCTCATAGTGGTTCGTCAGAAGTGGCTCGTAAGAAATGCGCCATCATGCCGCTACGTGGTAAAATTTTAAATACCTGGGAAGTTGACTCGGGACAAATCTTAGCTTCGGAAGAAGTGCATAACATTTCTGTGGCTTTAGGTATTGACCCTGATAGCGATGATTT
>NZ_JACGVC010000050.1 GCF_014077005.1 Colwellia sp. MB3u-45
TGTGCGCAGAGAAAATGCATCTGGGCAAGACGCTTGATTGAGCAATAGCTGGCTATTGTGATTGAGAGCACCGTAGCCTTGGTGTATTTTAACCAGCACAAGTGGGCAATAACTTAATGAAATTGATATAACTTAAACGGCAGCTATGAGTTTGTAAAGACATAGCGTTGTATTTATCCTGACAGATAACTGAGCCAACAATATAGTCTTTAACCTTTTTAAAAATTCAGATGGCAGAAGCTATTTACTCGATATAATCACTTTAGGGGCTAACCTATTACTTTGATTCAACGCCTTTCTTATAATCTGCGATAAATTAAATATTGCCTATTCTCTGAGCGCTAAAGCGTTTGAACTCCCCCTAATCCCTTGACAGAGCTTCAATAGGGTTCATTTTTGCCGCATTACGGGCTGGAAGATAACCAAAAAAATACCTATGAGGCTCGAGCAAGCAGAAGCGGCTATTATGTCCTGCCACACTTGTAGCTGATAAAAAATGATGACATTTAATCAGCTATTAACTCATATGCCTTTGTTGTCGCTGCAATGATTTATTCTTAACCCTAGCTGCTGCTTGTGGCACCGCATAAAGGCTCAAGCTGCTAAACAAGCTTTTCAATTTAGCTGCTTCGTAATCTTGCTCTATCTTTTCGATAACCGCTTCATGCTTTTCAGGATACAAAGCTTCAACCGCTTGTGAAATTAGCTCAAATAACTTTTTCAGGTTAATTTTATGAATTTGCCCGGTTTTATTAAAAATCCACTCGGTAATCGCCATAAAATCATCAAACGGTTCATCCGACAACATATGGGGTAAAGCGTATTTAAAACGTCCTGAATTACCAATCATGTCCCAATAGCGAGCAAAGCGATTAATACGTTGCATGGTGGTAAAGCTCACCCGGTCGGTACTTAAGATATTAAAAGGCGGCAAGGGATTAAAACGCAAATCAAATGCTTCGGTATGTCGAATAATCGGGCTACCTTTCAAACGTTTCAATATACCCATTTGAATTTCATGCGGACGACAATGATAAAGTTGGTTGAAGCTGTCTTTAAAGGTCTCGAAGGTTTCGCCGGGTAAACCAAAAATAAGATCAGCATGAATATGCGCGTGGGTATGATCTTTTAACCAGATTAAATTGTCTTTCGACTTAGCGTTGTTTTGCTTACGGCTAATATTTTTTTGTACTTGTGTATTAAAGGTTTGTATACCAATTTCAAATTGCAAACTGCCCTCTGGAAATTGCGCTAACACCTCTTTTAACTTTCTAGGCAGATGATCAGGTACAACTTCAAAATGCAGATACAAGTCGTTAGTCATTCGGTCTAAGAAAAACTGCATAATTTTCATCGTGGTATTAATGTTTAAGTTAAAGGTTCTATCAATAAACTTAAAATTACGTGCGCCACGGTTATATAAAATTTCCATTTGCTCCAGAAATATGACTATCTCAAATGGCACAGAGGTTTTATCTAAAGACGATAAACAAAACTCACACTTAAACGGGCAACCACGCGAGGCTTCAACATAAAGCAAACGATGAGTTAAATCTTCATCGGTATAATACTGATAAGGTGATGCTAACTCATTTAATTCAACGGGTTTAGAGTGAACTATTTTTTTATCGGGTGGCGTGTTATTTATAATGTCTTTACACAGTTGATAAAAACTTAAATCTGCCGGACCTGTCAATACATAATCGGCATTGGCAACAATGGCTTGCTGCTCAGTTTCATAACTTACTTCTGGCCCACCTAAAATAATCTTAATGTCAGGCGCGATAACTTTTAATAAGCTAACCACATCGGTAGTTTCAACAATGTTCCAAATATAGACCCCAAACCCAACAATATCAGGTTTTGACGCAAGAATTTGTTCAACAATATCAATGGGGCGAGTTTGAATAATAAACTCTTTTATTTCACAATAATCCTGTAATTCTTTTAAATTAGCGTAAAGATAACGTAAACCAAAACTGGTGTGAAAGTATTTAGCGTTGAGGGTAGCAAGCACAATTTTAGGCACAGCTTTATCAATATCATCACTGTTTAACTCAGCAACCTGTGTACACTTTCTTATTGCCTCAGGTTTTATGGCATCTGAGGTATGTGCTTCAGTTAGATCAAGCTGGGTAAAGGTTAGTTCGGGATAATTTAATTGTTCTGCCATACTGCTTTTTAAATACCTTTGATTAAATACCTGATGATAATGTGCAATTATACTGTGATTGCTGATGTTATTCAGCAATCTTATTTTGGCTATTTCAACTTACTGTTTTACTGTAAACAACACTTTTTATATTTCTTGTTACTACCACACGGGCAAGGATCATTGCGGCCAGCCGTTGCTAATGAGCTTACGGGCACACTGTTCTCTAAAATGGTATTTTCGTCGTACAAGATATTAGACAACAAACCGCCCTCGCCCATTAACGAATCAAATACATCAAGGTTGTCGTTTGAAAGGTTATCGCTTGAAAGGCTATCGATTGAAGGATTGTCGAATACTTCATCATCTGAGCCATCACCTTCAGCCCAAGAGTTTAAGGTGTCAACAAGATTAAACTCTGTTTGAATAATGCCAGACTCAATCAACTTACGCCCATCAACACTTTGCCATGCTTTTACTTCATCTTGTTTAAAGCGGTATTCATCAAATACGTCTTTATCACATAAGCTAATAAACTGACTTTTAAGATCATCAAGTTGATATTCGATACAAGAATCAGCTAATGCGCTCATTAAAAAACTACTGATTGAACTGGGTAAAGCCAAAAATGCGGCTAACCAAAGCGTAATATGTTCACTTAATTCAGCTTTATCAATAGTGCCCACCTCGTATTGAGCAAATACCGCTTCCATAGCAGATGCTTTGCCATACATAGCTTGATGACCATCAACAATATAGTCAGACAAGGCTTGTGTATTACCATTGGCGACATTATAAAATAAGGTTGATGTTAATTCAGTAATCGCATCACCAAACACCCCTTCAATAGGCGTTAAAAACGAGTCACTGCACGAAAAAAGCTGTAAGCACTTTGACAGCGCAGGAGAATATTTTAATTCTGCTAATAATAAGGTGCCAAAAAATAAAACGGCATTCTGCTCATCGGTTAGCGAACTATCATCTGCGACAAATTGATCTATTATCTGCTCTAATTCAGCATAAAATGCTGACCAATTCGTTTTAGCTACGTCGAGCGCGGCAACAGGTAGTTCATTGTCATGTGCATTACCTATTACCAATAAAGCTTGTTCTAAATTCATGTAAATTCCGCGTTAAATAATCAATGATGAGTGGCAAATGCCAAATGTTATGACCATTCAAAGTACGTAGATTTTAGTCGGATTAAAAATATTAACTACAAGGTACATGCTTGACTAATAGCCAGCTATTAGGATTGAATGCAACAGGATAACGGGCTTTTTAAAGCGAATAAAACAAGAAATTTGAATGATGACGGGGGTATCTTAAACACTTCTTATTACCGTTACCATGCAAAGCATCAGATTCAACCGAATTTTCATTTGATTTGCCACTATAACGTCCAAATTGCTCTTGTTTCGCTGCCATAAATTTAGCGTGCCAATTTAACCAGAACACACACTCCTTGAAAAATGAACAACAAGGTTTAAGCCAACCTGACTTTATTTAGAATAACAATCATGACTTATAGGACTTTAGCTAGATATTTAGTACGATAGCTAGATATTTTACAGTGGTTTTTTAGCTTGTTCATTCAATAAAAATAGCGTAGACGCAGCCAACCCTAATTTTTAGTTTAATATTTTGTTAAGTTTTTAGCCATTAAATTGCTCAAATTTTAATGATAATTCTGCTGCCATTTTATCTTGTCCTTTAAGCCTTAATACTTCGATTATGCATTCGATGGTGCATAGGCCACCTTTAGGTTGATTGGCTCTCAGGTTATATAACGAAGCATTTGCCGTTTTCAAAGTGCATTGTGGCGCATTTTTTAAATACGAGCTCTGGTTGAAGATTTTATTTGATTCCTGCCATGTGCTATCAATAATAATAATGTTTTCATACTCTTCAATTGTTGGCCTTGATGCTGCAGACGATGATTCTGCCTTCGAATATAATAATACCGCCTCATTATTTTCTATGAGTCGAGTCAGGTCTTTATTAGGGTTTACTCTTTCCCAGATTATACGTTCAACAATTTCATTAGCACTTTCTAGTGCCAGAGCGCCGGTATTAGTTGCCCTATGTAATTCACGCTCATGTGTAAGTAAAAATATTTTCATTATTAGGTATTGTTCCGCTTTATCGGGGGAAGATCATTTTCCGTTTGAAGTTCTTGTTAGCATGCTTTACACCAAACTATTTTTATTTTGAATAAAGCCAATTGAAAAATTTTATCCAAATTTGATAGAAGACTAAAATTGTAATAATTTTAATTACAAAATAAAGTGGGTCAAACGAATCAGGAAAAAAAAGATAATTAAAATTTAGCTTATAAAACGCAAATTCAGCCATAAAAAATGCAAAAATAAAAGCCAATACATTGGCTAGTTCAGAAGTAGGGTTTTGCCAAAAAGATTTAAACATATGCTTTCCTTGCATGCTAACGCCCACTTAAGGGGCAAAATAGAGTTGGCTAAAATAGGTGAACGGAGTGAACAAAACAGCCAACTTTATTTTGTCCCTCTTTAAGTTGTTAGGGCTAAACGCCCTATTTAGATATACAATGCTTTTGAAAGCTACTATCAACAACATCTTTACTAAATTCAAAATCCATTTGAACCAAGGTTAAAACTGGTTGATTCGTTGTATTTTCCTTGGTAGGTTTATATTTCCATGTTGCTAATGAGGCTTGAGCGCTTTCATCAAATAGTCTTTTTGGATAAGATTTATTGATTTTATACTCTTGTACATCACCTTTTTCATTGATTTTTATAAGTAACTCTACACATCCAGAAATTTTTTTCATTGCTGCTTTTATTGGATATTTTGGGTTAACCCTTTCATTATCTTCCAATATGTATCGAAAATACTTTGGTCATAATCATTTGTTAAATCTAAATACTCTGTTTTTTCTTGGTTAGTGTTTATCGATGAGCAGGAAATTAACATTGATGAAAATGATAATATTAGTAATGTTTTTTTCATTTTTCTATTCCTTTAGATGGATATGTCGCAGGCTAGAATTTTAGCCCTAACGCCCGCATAAACTGCGGAGTCAGATTTGATGCGTTTGTTATGTATTAATTGGAGGATTCTCTTCAAAGGCGGGTAATTCATGTGTTTCTTTAACCCAAGGAAGCATTCTTTTTGTCCAGCATTGAGCAGATGGCTTAATTAAGCTTTGATCATTTAAGCTGCCTGCCGCAAGTGCTGTGTAATTGGGAAGCCATGCAGAAGACTCGAAAATATGTGTGCCGCATTCTGGGCAAAAAAACTTGCTCATAAGATTTCCAGAGTCGGTGGTTACTTTGAATTCTTTTAGCTTTCCTGTGATTGAAATATTCTTATCTTCAAACAGGCACATAGTTGCATAAGATGACCCAGTCCATTTTTGACATTCTAGACAATGACAAAGCATCGTTGCTTCTGGTTCGCTACTACATTGATATGTTACTGATTCGCAAAGGCATCCGCCTTTTAATTTGTTATTCATTTTAATAGTACTCTAATATTGATATTGTCAACGTCCTGTTAAGGGGTAAATTTTAGTTGGCTAAAATGTAAAGCGAAACGGAACTAGCCAACTGTAATTTATCCCGCTTTAACAGCTTATATGCCCAGTTTACCGCTCAACTTTTTGCGAATAGCTTATTAAACAACTCTTCAGATTTTTTGAGCCCTTCATCTGTTAATACAACAGATTTAGCTTTACCAACGGGATCACAAATTAAACCTTTTTCATGTAATCTCTTAGTCACTTCCCAGTCAATCTGTTTCCATGCTCGAAAGTGATCATGCAATGTGAGATACATTAAAGCTAGGGCTGCCTCATCTATTTTATTTTCATCAATATCCATGATTAACTCCAAAACCCGAAGGGCATATAACGAACTTGTAAAATAACTCGTTTATTATGAATTCCCCCCTAAAATCGGGGTGCCAAATGCATTACCTATATCGAGTAAATCGTCTACGGTGCGATACAGGAATACAAAGTATTAGTCGTTTTGGCTGAACTAGCTATTATACAGCCTCAACGCCTACTTAAGCGGAAAAATATAGTTGGCTAAAATGTTGAACGGAGTGAAAACAGCCAACTATATTTTGTCCTTGTTGAACAGCTTAAGTGATTACTTATCAAGAATGATCTATTTGTATGTCATTTGGAAAGGGGGTTCCCTTACCAGTTTCAAGCGCATCCTTGAGGCTGAGTAAGAATACTGCCCATTTAGTATTACAATGAGCCATAAAATCTGTCGTTTCATTCCAGTTTGAATGAGTAAACCTTACAAAGGTTTGATTCTCACCAGTTTCTAACTGAAATGAAATCTCTGTATCCATCCATGATTCTGGTATATTACCCGAATGTTTCCAACATACAGTTTTATTTGGAATAAGTTTTGTAACCGTAAAATCTGGACCTCCACCGTTAAAACGAAATTTAATCGTTGAGCCTTCCATTCCCGCTCCAGATATATCGTTAGTCCACCATTTTTTTAGACCATCATCTGTAGTTAATGCTTCATAGATTTTTTCAGGTAAAGCATTAATACCAATTCGGTGATTTATATTAACCATAACAATCTCCTAAAGTTGAATAAGCACATAACGAACTTTTAGAATAACTCGTTTATTATGAATTCCTCCTAAAAATCGGGGTACCAAATGCATTACCTATATCGAGTAAATCGTCTACAGCGCGATACAGGAACACACAAATTTTAGTACTTTTGGCTGAATTAGTTATTCTACAGCCACAGACACAATGACTCCCCACAAGGTGCTAGCCTCTAAACGTGGGTTAGTTTTACAAACCAGCGCCATAATTAGTGTGTCAAACAACTAAAAAAAGAGGCTAGCATGATAAAACATAACATACTTTTCATTGGCTTAGATACTCATAAAACATTTACTGAAGTCGCTTATATTGAAGACCAACGTGGCGCTAAATCAACGCATCTAGGTAAAATACTCAGTAATAAAGCCGCCTTTACAAAACTAGCGCGACAATTAGTCTCAAAATACCCAGATGCCACACTTCATTTTGTTTACGAAGCTGGCCCTTGTGGCTATTGGATTTACCGCTTGCTCACCAGTCTTAATCATTGCTGCTATGTCATTGCACCTTCGCTTATCCCTAAAAAACCAGGAGAGAAAATCAAAACCGATAAACGTGATGCGCTCAAACTTGCCAAGCTGCTCAAGTCTGAAGATTTAACCCCTATCTATGTCCCTGAGCCCGAAGATGAAGCCTTACGTGATTTATCACGAGCTCGTGAAACCGGCATGAAAGACTTAAAAGATGCTAAATATCAACTTAAAGCACTCTTGTTACGTAACAACATTAACAGCAAAATAAAAGATAACTGGTCATTACAGTATTTGCGTTGGCTCGCTGAATTAGTGCTACCGCATCCTTGTTAGCAAATTGTTTTGCAAGAAGCGGTTTCAACCATTACTGAGCGACTAAAACGCTTAAAAAGGCTGGATAATGAATTAACACATCAAGTAAAAAACTGGCGGTTTTATCCTGTAGTTAAAGCGATACAGGCTCTCCGTGGTGTGAGGTTATTAGTGGCCACAGGAGTGATTGCCGAATTAGGTGACTTATCACGATTCGACCATCCCAGAAAATTAATGAGTTACCTTGGTCTGGTACCAAGTGAATATTCAAGTGGCGATAAACGCCACTTAGGTGCTATTACCAAATGCGGTAATAGCCGTGTAAGACGACTACTGGTCGAAGGTGCACACTCGTACAAACACAACGCCGATATATCAAAAGAAATGCAATTAAGGCAGGAAGGATTAAGTAAAAAAATCATCGATATGGCATGGCAAGCACAATTGAGGTTATGCAGACGATATAATCGACTCATGCACAAAGGCAAACATCGTAATGTGGTCGTTACGGCCATCGCCAGAGAAATGATCGCTTATATTTGGGCTATTTCTCGCGAGGTAGTGCTACCAAAGATTGATGTGAAGCTAAGAATATCGAGAGTACCTGCATGAATAACTGTCTAAAAAAAGGTGTTGAGTTAGCGCATGGGATCAAGCATAGGGTGTGGCACAACCACCGACGGCGTTAGGATGGCAATAGCCTAGCGGCTATTGAACCACGAACATAGACTGAAGACAGGTGCCACGACGAAATGAGTAAGGTAGGCGCTGCTAACTAATAGGTTAGTAATCCACGAATATCAGCATGATAACCGACGAAATTACTTGCTTCATTCTATGCGTTAACTCACTTAATACTAAAAGTGAATACAATGGTGCTTAAATTAATGAACAAGGATCAGTGTATTTAACTTGACGTGGGGAGTCATACCAACGCCCCATTAAGAGGCTAAATTTAGTCCTACTTAATTGCCTTGTTAGGTGTTAATAGCGATGTAGTTAAAATCTCTATTTTATCGGTTGCATTTGAACAATATTTGCTAAACGCATTACTGAGGGCTAACTCGCTAGTTCGTTGATAGTTGAATGAATAATTAATTAACTGGTTAACTTCATTCTGTGAGGGCAGTTTTCTTAAAAAGCTTTTTAATGTATTAGCTTCATTTATATTTCTCGATAATTCATGTGCAACGTAACATTGCGCTAACTCTTTTGTAAGATCGTAGTTTTCCTCGTTGCTTTTAGCTAATGCATTTGGAATGTATGTAATTACCGCTAATAAAAGTATGTATTTAGTCATTATAAAAGTCCTTATTTAAAAATTCATTATTTAGTATAGAACAATTTGAATGTTAATAAACACCAACGCCCCAATAAGGGGCTAAAATAAGCGACGCAGGAGCAAACAGCCAACTGTTTTTTGTCCTGCTTTAATGACTTGTTAGCCGTATTTAACTCTGTAGAAGAAATCTACGAAGATCTCGCTCATGACGCATGACATGTAAAATATAAACTTTGTCACTATCCACTTTATAGAAAATACGACAAGGATTAACATTAACTTCACGGTAATTTAAGTTGCTTAATTCAAGTGGCCTTTTACCTGATTCAGGATGATCTTCTAGCCTAGATATTTTATCAAATATTTTGTGAGTCAATTTCTTAGCCGCATCAATATTACTTAAAGCAATATACTCAGCAATATCGTTTAAATCATCAAGAGCTGGAGATGTCCAAATTATTTCAGCCATTTGCCCATTTTCTCTTTTGCTTCTTGATTCGAGAATGTATTACCGTTTTTAATTGCTTGCTCACCGCGTGCAACACCCTCAAGAATTGCCATTCGTTGTTGCATAAATTCATAATCTTCAACATCAACTAAATAAGCTGATGGTTGGCCATGCTCAGTAATTAACACTGGTTCTTTAGATATGTGGAGATCAGCTAAAATTTTGGTCGCTTGACGCTTAAGTGTCGTAACAAGTTCAACTCTCATGGTAAATCCTATTTAGAACTCAAATAATGTATCACTATAGTATCACACAAACTTGAGGTTACAACTATACGGCTAACGAGCCTGTAGAATTACTCGTTTTTATTATAATTATTTAATCAAAATACTCTAACTGGATTATTTTCTTTTAACAATCAAAAACGTTTACGTTTTTGGCGATTTTAATTTTTGCATTGTTAAATATTAAATAATGGGGAATGTCTTTCTTACTCTATGTTTTTAGACGGTTTTAATGGTGTGATGATGGGATTTCAAGCCCTAATACAGGCTAATTCTTAACTTCTCAATGTTATGAACAAGGCAATACAGTTGCCATTGAGTATTCACTTTTTCTTGTCCGCGCAACGTGAATTTATTCATGTGATCTTCCCCCGATAAAACGGACACATTTTTTATCACGCCGCTATAGCTTCATATTCCATCGGTGAACAATAGTTTATACCTGAATGCATCCTCAACGCATTGTAGTATTTGTTGATGTAACTGCCAAGCGTTCCCCGTAATTCCTTATCGCTTTTAAAAATATTACCGCGAATAACTTCTGTTTTCATTGAATGAAAAAATGACTCCATATGGGCATTGTCCGTACATTTCCCTGCTCGACTCAAGCTATGAATTATCCCATGTCGTTTCAATACTTTTTGATAAACTTGCCCTCGATATTCTACACCTCTATCGGTATGGAGCATTAAATCACCTGGCGGTTTACGTTTCTTAATCGCATTTTTTAGTGTCCGTTTGGTGACTTCCATGGTTCTATTTTTATCTAAACTCCAACTAATAATACGCCGTGAGTATAAATCCATGATGACCGATAAATAACGCCATACGCCTTTCACTTTCACTTTCAAATACGTGACATCGGCTACCCATACTTTATCTTTAACCAATGGCACTTCACCATCAGGTCGTAAATTTTTTCCTGTGGTAAGAAAGCGCTTATAAAGCGCAGAGCGTGTTGTCACTCTCATCACTCTAGCAACTAGCCCAAGCGCACGATACAAGCGTTCAACACGTTTCTTACCGATATTGTATCCTTGCTTTTGTAGGGTCTTAAATATGCGAGGACTACCATAGCGCCCTTTATACTCGGTGAATATTTGTTGGATTTTTTGTTTAAGCTCCACATCTTCTATCGCACGGGCACTCGGTTGACGTTCACGCCAATCGTAATAGCCACTTTTAGATACATCAAAAAATTCCAGTAACCTCACGACCTTTATATCGGCTCTGAGTTTTTCGATGCATCGATATCGGCTTGATGTTCTTCCCCAAGAAACCTTTGCCACTTTTTTAGGATATACAGCTCCTCCTTGAGTTGTTTGTTTTCGCGTTCAAGTTGTTGCTCTTTGGTGAGCACTTTTTTGGTTTTTTTTTGACCCGCTACTTTTTTACGTTTATCCACCACAATGATCCCTTCACGATACTCTTTTCGCCATCGTGACATCATAAATGGGTGTATGTCGAGTTTTTCAGCAACGGATTTTATGGTGACGCTGACAACAAAACTCAGTTGTACAGCGTTGACTTTAAAGTCGTTTGAATACTTCCAAGTACGCCTTGGATTGTTGTACTTTGGCATAGAACACCTCATCTTTAGTTAGATTTTGGTGTCCGTTAAAGCGGGGGAAGATCATCACCTGCTTGAATGGCTTGTTATGCTCTGTATCTATTGACTCAACTTACCACTTAAAAGAGTAGAACCCTTCCCAATTACATCTTTTCTTTTGTCAAACCACTTCGTAAATAATACGCGAATTAGCCAATAAAAAATTATTACAATTAACAAATAAATCGGTAAGTTTGCATCAATGAAATTAGGCCATTTATCTGATGTATTCGCAACAAAGGAAAGTACCGCTCCTAGTAATGCATAACACATACGCCACAGATGTCGCGCAATACGATGAGCACCGGATATTCCACCACGTATAATCATATTCAAATCGAGAAGTGCTGCAAGTAAAGCAACACTTCCAAATATATAAAACATAGTAACCATGAAGCCTGGTTCTGAAGTGATTGCAGCATAAAAGAAATTCGCACTTATAACTGAAATGACAATAAACGCTACTATGTCAAAAACACCTATTTTCTTTTCTGGCATCAGAACTATAACCCATGCTGTTGAAGCGAAGTACACAGATGAAATAGCGATCGTAGGGTCATCGGCAAAATAGGCCCCACTTCCTGCCATTAGTAACAATGAAAAGAAAAACAAATTACCACTATACCTATGTAATTTTTCTCCTTTAGAGAAGATCAAAGCGCCTATACCAAATAATAGTACAAATGAACCTGCGATGATGTGAAACAAAAGCATAATAATTCCCTTTAATAAACTTTAGATAATATAAACCTGACCATCAGGCTTAAGAGCATAACGCCTCACTAAGAGGCAAAAAATTGTTGGTTAAAATTAGCGACGAAGGAGCAAAAAGCCAACTGTTTTTTGTCCTTTTGAGTGACTTGTTAGCATGATGTCCTTAAGTCTCAACCGAATTATTCTTTCCTAGCTGGATCTTTAACGCATCTCTAATTTTGTACAGAGTTGATTTATTGCCGTCACTAGACATTAGTATTATTGTATAGTCGTTTTTAAAATCAGAATGTTTGATTGTGTGATGGCTAGGATTAGAACCATCATGCTCCCAATAGACAATACTTCCATGTTTATCGTTGTAAAACTTCCCAAAGTCAAAGTAAGCGCGATTACGCTTCCCGGATAATTCATCACCTAGCAAGGTCTTTTTTATCTTCTCGATGGGCAGAAGTAAGGAACCCCTTAAGGCAGTTTCAAATTTTAACAAGTCGAGTGGTGTAACATATAAAGTCACCCCATTCACAGCAGTTGGATAGTCACCTGTTACTTTTAACTTGGAAAGATTATTAGCATCTACTTGAAAATATGAATCAGTCATTCCTGCAACATCGAAAATAAACTCTTTAGCAAAATTAGAATAAGTGTCGCCCGTTATTCTCTCTACAATCAAAGCTCGCACAACTACATTTAAATTTGTATAAAGATAATCATTTCCAGGTTCGAAAGCTAGAGTGCTATTTTTCATCTGCTTTATCACATCGGAAGTATCAATATATTTTTCCCATTTGACCTTAGGTAAACCTGAAGTATGAGTAAGTATATGCTCTACAGTTATATTTTTTGCCCAAAAAGGAAAACCTGGTATATAGTCAGAAATGCTGTCTTCATAACTTAATTTCCCTTGCTCAACGAGCTGCATAATCGATATGGTAGTAAACTCTTTACCTACTGAGCCTGGGCAAAACAAGTGTTTGTTTGATATTGGGGTTGTCCTATCATCATCGGAAAACCCTATATTTTCATGAAAAATCATACGTCCATCTTTACTTATCAAAACGGTGCCATTAAACCCAGTATTTGCAATCGTTTCTTCAACAACATTATGATATTGAATATCTTTTTCGGATTCTACCGCAAGAACAATTGGGCAAAAAACTATCATCCATATTAATAAAAACATTTGTCTCATATTGAACATCCTAATCATGCTAACGCCGCAATAAGCGGCTAAGTAATAGTTGGCTAAAATGTGTAGCGAAGCGAAACGCAGCCAACTATTGCGTGTCCGTTTGATTGCCTTGTTAGTTGCTGGTAGTTAAAACCACTAATATTACAATAAGTTATCATGTTAAAGAGGCAGGAGGAAGAACCAAAGAACCTTTCCGCAATAGACACCTAAACATGAACTTTGAGCCTTAAAAAAACTAAAGCGATTAAAACTATTAAACTGCGAAAGGCGAAAACTGGGTTGGGAAAAAAGGAAGCTAGATTGAACGACACTTCCATTGCCAAACCAAAGAATTGAACCAAACGCAAAACTATGCGATTTGCACTAAACGATAAATAAAATCATTCGATTTAGTGCGGACAACTAACGCCCTGTTAAGGGGCAAATTGTAGTTGGCTATAATGTGAGCGGAGCGAAACAGCCAACTGTAATTTGTCCCGCTTGAACAGCTTATAGTTCGACCAAGCCACTTAATTCAATAAAGTAACTTACTATTAGATTAGGTGGAACATGCTTCTGTTGGTTACGAATATTGAATTTCAAACATCCAATGTTTCTAACAAGACGTTCGAGCCAACAGAGCAACTCATTTCAAAACGCATACTCAGGGATCGCCCACCACGACTATCTATAAGACCTGCGAGAAACGAGATTTAAGCACATTCCATCTATAACTTTACTCGCTGGAGCATCAAAATGAAAGAATATAACGTCGATGATTTCGCTGCCCTTATTGGGATCGATTGGGCTGACAAAAAACATGATATTTGTGAGCACCCAAAAAACACTGAACAATATCACTACACCGTTATAAAACATAAACCCGAAGCGCTTCAAAAATGGGCAATGGATCTTAAATGGCGTTATCCCGATCAGAAAATTGCTATTGTGTGTGAACTTAAAAAAGGTCCTTTAATTTATGCGCTCGCAAAATATGACCACCTCGTCTTATTTACGGTGAATCCATCCGCGGTCGCAAATTACCGCAAAGCATTCACGCCTAGCGGCGCAAAAAATGACCCGACCGATGCATTCATACAAGTTGAAATGATTAAATTTCACATAGATAAACTCTCAGTGATAGTACCTGAATCAACATCAATGAGAGCATTAGCGCAACTGGTTGAGTATCGTCGTAGTTTAGTACAAGATAGCGTCGATTTATCAAATAAAATAACCGCAACTTTGAAGAACTACTACCCTCAAGCGCTTGAATGGTTTAAAGAAAAAGATACCTTTATCTTTTGTGATTTCATCAGTCAATGGCCATCGCTCACCGCAGTTAAAAAAGCCAGAAAGCAAACCTTATTAGACTTCTTTAATCGTCACAACTCACATTATGAAACCGTCAATAATGCTCGATTACTTAGCATTAAAGCAGCCGTTCCGTTAACCGAAGATGAAGGTGTAATAGCCCCTAATCAACTGTTAGTGGAAGTGCTTATCGCACAATTCAAGGTGTTGCTTACGGGTATTGAACAATTGGATAAAGCAATAAAACAGCTGTATAAAAAACAACAAGACAAGGCTATTTTTGATAGTTTACCTGGCGCAGGTCCACAACTAGCACCGCGCTTATTAGTCGCTTTTGGGCACAATAGAGAACGTTATACGGATGCTTCACAGATGCAGAAGTATGCGGGTATTGCACCCGTTATTGAAAGCAGCGGTAAAAAGACATGGACACATTGGCGCTATAGTTGTCCTACTTTTTTAAGGCAAACGTTTGTTGAATGGGCTGGTTTTTCGATACGATATTCATTCTGGGCGAAGGCTTATTATGAGCAACAAAAAAGTAAAGGAAAGCCACATAATAGTATTATAAGAGCACTGGCTTTCAAGTGGATCAGGATCGTATTTAGGTGCTGGAAGACCAATACTCCTTACGACGAATCAAAATATTTAGAAGCACTGAAACGAAGAGGTTCGCCGCTGTTAAAATTTGCAATAAATAGCTAATTTAAACTTGTTGTCCACCTCAGGGCGTGTTGTTATATTTATTTATTACTTGCATCACTGATATGTTTTTTTAAAGATTCTACTTGCGCTTCACAAGACTTTCTTTTATCACCTGTCATATCTGAACATTTTCGAGAAGAGTCTCCGTCATTAGTAATCATATCTTCAGTAGCTGCTATTGCTAAACATACAGGGGTTAAGGATCCGCAACTAGCCGCTGAATTATAACTTGGATTAGAACTACAACCGCTTAATCCGACAACCCACAATAAAGAAAGTAATTTGGTAAATGACATATCCGTATGCTCCAATAAATATAACGCCGCAATAAGCGGCTAAGTAATAGTTGGCTAAAATGTGTAGCGAAGCGAAACGCAGCCAACTATTGCGTGTCCGTTTGATTGCCTTGTTAGTTGCTAGTAGTTAAAACTACCAATATTACAATAAGTTATCATGTTTACATATAGGAGGAAGAACCAAAGAACGCTTCCGCAATAGACACCTAAACATGAACTTTGAGCCTTAAAAAAACTAAAGCGATTAAACCCTTAAACTGCGAAAGGCGAAAACTGGGTTGGGCAAAAAGGAAGCTAGATTGAACGGCACTTCCATTGCCAAACCAAAGAATTGAACCAAACGCAAGACTATGCGATTTGCACTAAACGATAAATAAAATCATTCGATTTAGTGCGGACAACTAACGCCTACTTAAGCGGAAAAATATAGTTGGCTATAATGTGAACGGAGTGAAACAGCCAACTGTATTTTTTCCGTTTGAAGTTCTTGTTATATTTATTTACTACTGCTTTTCTTAATAGACTTATTAATTGCATCTACTTGTGCCTGTTTTCTGTTACGGCAATTCACCCTATCTTGGGCATGACCTTGTTCGCATTTTGATGAAGCACCTTTACTGTCTATTACAGCGGAGGTTCCCGAATAAATTGCATCAAAAACATCATTACCTGTTTGAATAGTCCCACACGCAGATAGAAGAAAGGTTAAAATTATAATTAAAAACTTCATGCTTACTCAACTCCTTTGATAAATATAACGCCACGTTAAGCGGCAAAAAATTGTTGGCTATAATGTGAACGGAGTGAAACAGCCAACTGTTTTTTGTCCGTTTGAACGCCTTGTTATAAGCCAACTCTAATTACCCAAAGAACTCGGACAAATTCAATCGCAACTAACGCATAAAGTACAAGCAGTGGTACTTTCAGCCATAGATTTGAAATGACTGTATCAAGTTTTTTCCACGCATGTACTACATTTAAAGAGAATAAACCAATGCCTGCGATTAGAGATATTGTCCCTATGAAATATTGATACGTATTATGATCCGCTGCATAATTATCTCGCAAGATAATTACTGATATGGCTATAACAACTGATGAAAGAACAAAATTTCTGATGTTATCGAATATACTTTTTACTAGATTATCAGTTAATTGCATACTACTCCCTGAAGCATTGGCTTATAACAGCTTATTAGACGGATTAAATCCCACTTTCAACAAAGGTGAGTGTCCAACTAATGAATATTTATTCAAATTAATATACATAACTTAATATTAACATTCAACACGTTAATTTTACTTTTTGAATACAGCGATGTAGAAAGACAGATTAAATCCCACTTTATACATAAAAGCGGGATATGAAGTTAAGCTGTACTTATACACAGTGCCTATTTAAGGTTAATAAGGAATGATTATGAAATCTGAATTTCTCTCGCATATCGAAGAAACTATGTGGACAGTATGTTTCGCCAAGTCGTAAATCCAACGAACATATACAGCTAATATTTTCCTCTACTTGATATTCCAGCAAACGAATCTCATTAAGCTCGGTTTTCGCTAATTCAGTTTGACGTTCATAAAGATTATAGCTGCGTTGACTTTTAGGAATTTGAACCTTACTCGAAAGATTAGCGCTATAAACCTTACTTTGTCGTAGTTCACTAAATTTTAGACGAAAAAAATCGCCAATCTTTTGATTAGTGGTTTTTTATAATTTGGCCGTGAGCTAGGGAGTTGAACCCTACTCGAAGGATTGGCGCTATAAACCCTAGGTTGTTGTAGTTCGCTAAATTCTAGATGAAAAAAAACCGCCAATCTTTTGATTAGCGGTTTTTTATAATTTGGCCGTGAGCTAGGGAGTTGAACCCTACTCGAAGGATTGGGGCTATAAACCCTAGGTTGTTGTAGTTCGCTAAATTCTAGATGAAAAAAAACCGCCAATCTTTCGATTAGCGGTTTTTTATAGTTTGGCGGAGAGCTAGGGATTTGAACCCTACTCGAAAGATTGGCGCTATAAACCCTACATTGCTGTAGTTCACTAAATTTTAGACGAAAAAAAACCGCCAATCTTTCGATTAGCGGTTTTTTATAGTTTGGCGGAGAGATAGGGATTTGAACCCTAGAAGGGCTATAAACCCTTGCTGGTTTTCAAGACCAGTGCTTTCGACCACTCAGCCATCTCTCCAGTGTTCGAAAGCATTGCTGCTTCAGAACGGGGCGAATAATAGATACTGTTCACTGCTTTGTAAAGTGCTAATTTATCTTATTAGGCTTTTTATTTGATTTTTACTGTCAAGTGCTCAATAAAGCATCAAATGGTGGTTTTTACTCGCGGTTTTCTCACATTTATCTCATTTTTGCAGTGGGCTTAACTTTCACCTGATGAATACGATTTGTAACAATCGTATTCATCAGTAATTACCGCGGCAACTGTTATACTATCCTATTGCGAGTTTCCCGGAGATATTGTGCCTAAATCAAGTCAATCAGTTGCTGACCGAAGTCTTTTAAGTTTAACCTGGCCCATTTTTATTGATCTATTTTTCATTTTCATGATCAATGTGACTGACGCCTGGTTTTTAAGCCGTATATCTGATTCTGCAGCTGCGTCAATAGGTGCTGTTATGCCTATTTTAGGTATTGCCTTTGCGCTTTACAGTACTATGCATCAAGGCGGTAGTAGTATTGCATCACAGCGTATTGGCGCTGGAGATCATAACAAGTTAGCCGCAACTTATGGTGTGTTGTTTGCCATTCTGCTCTTTATCGGTATTTTATTAAGCATTATCATGATGGCTTTTGCGCCTCTCTTCGCGCAATGGATGGGTTTAACCGATGATATGGCAGGTATGGCAAGCATATACTTAAGCACCATAGGTATGGGCACTGCGATATTAGCCATACGCTTTGCTGCCGCCGCTGTTTTAACCTCTCAAGGTAAAACACATTGGAATATGTGGTCGACTTTCGTAATGACCATAGTCAATATATTATTTAACTATCTATTAATTGACGGAAAACACGGCTTCCCTGATTTAGGAGTACAAGGCGTTGCTTATGCGTCGGTCATCGCTTGGGTTGTCAGTTTATGCTTTACCCTTGTGATCATTATTAAACATTTACATATCAAGATTACTTTACCCAAGCGCTGGCTATTATTTAAAACAGATAGTGCTCCCATCTTAAAAATAGCACTGCCATCGGTGTTAGAGCCCATGTCGTGGCATCTAACCCAAATATTAATGACAGTTATGATCGTCACTATGGGTGAGCTTGCTTTAGCCACGCGTATTTATAGCTTTAATTTACTTTTTACCGCTATTTTATATGGTTTTGCTATCAGTTCAGGCGTACAAATTAAGGTCGCCCATTATATTGGTGCCAAGCGTTTTGAAGAGGCTGATCAACAACTGATGTTGGGACTTAAGCTAGGTATTGCCGGCGCGATGTTTTTTGTTTTCACATTATTGGCATTTTCTGACCAGTTGTTTGCAATATTTACCAGCAATATTGAAATTTGGGCGTTGGGCAAGCTGATATTGATTATTGCCATCATTGGTGAGTTTGGCCGAAGTTTTAATCTGATTGTTGGCGCATCATTGCGTGCGTCTGGCGATGCACGTTATGTGTCAATGGTTGGCTTTATTATTATGTGGTTTATGGCCTTACCCTTAGCTTGGCTTTTAGGGCTACATTATGGTTATGGTTTAGTGGGTATTTGGCTGGCAACCAGTTTAGATGAATGTATTCGCGGCATTATAGCCTTAAAGCGTTGGAATACAGGAATATGGCGCAGCAAAGGCATATATGTTGCCGAGTTACCTGCACCACTGAGTATTAATAAGCGTACTGATGACCCAGAAGTTATTAATCAGGAGATAACACAACAGCACAATGTTCAAGCATCAAAAACTTGATAAAACACTTGATAAAAAAAAGCCCGTATCATTATTGTTGATGGTTTTCATGTGTTGGTGACAAAGCCCATTGTTGCCTTAATTAGAGCGAGTAAAATGACACTTAATAAGCAGGCTATTCAATATCTCCGTCATCATTCTCATACTCGCTCAACATTTCATCAAAATGATCGATGTCTATAAAATCTTCATTAACAACAAAGGTATCAGTCACTTTATAACAGATACTTGCGGGCTTCGAATAGTTTGGCACCACATCATAGCTAAAAACAGAATAGTATTTGGGAATGTTGGCGTTACCATATTTATCGTAGGTATACTGGTCTTTTCCCGCATAGAGCTTAACCCCATCGAAAGGTGACATGGGTGGATGAAAACAATTTCTCACCACATAACAACCAATAAAATCTTTATCTTCTGGGTTATCCCAACTCAATTTCACCATTGAATTTTCAATCGTTAGCGTTAAATTAGTGGGTAATGACACGGCATTTTTACGACGTGTGACATAATTAATCATTAGACTCGGTTCGTTATTCTTGTCATTGCATGACCAGTCAATAATAGCGTCACGTTCTTGAGAGATCGCCGTCGGTCTGATAATGAAGTAGACAGGCTTTTCTTCAGAGTGAAGCCGTTCCAAATCTTGACGACAATAGCTGTCAAAAATCAGATGGTGTTGGGCACTTTTTTTAAGCTGTGTGTTACTGATTTCATAACCGATAAATTCAATTTTCTGTCGATTCTTGACGCTAACATAATCCAGATCTTTAAGCTCTGCCAGTTCAATCGTAAAGCGAATATCTTTGTTAGTATTAATACTGTTTTTATTCTGCATAACAAGATAGGCCTCAGTGATCACCGTTTCCTGGGGGTCTGGTAACTGATCCAATGTAAAAGCCATTTGACCATAAACAACCCCTCCTTCACTGTCAAATCCGCAGCTCAGACAATCTTCGTCAATCTTGTGCCTTGAGATGGTATTTAACGCTACTGGCGTTAATCTAAGCTCTGTGGGTTTCGCGCGATAAATAATATCAAGGAAAGGTCGATAATGGACCCCACCACCAAATGGACCATAACCAATATCAAACTGCATAAGTTGAGATTTTTGCCCTAAGGGCAATGTGTTTGGCCCCTGTATTCTAAACAAAATACGACCACTCGTAATTTGATTTTGTAATAACGCACGCTCAACGCCGTTAAAGTGCCATTCTTTCCATATACCTTGTCTGAGATGATCAGACTCAATGGTTTGTCCTAAGGTATGTAAAGGCACAGCATTTTGAACCTGATTAAAATCAGAGATGTCTTCCAGCGTATTAGCATCAAGGATCGAAATACTCCATTCGCCGTAGGTTTCAATTTTGGCACCCACTCTATTCATCGGATATAAAGAAAAAATGGCCGATTTGATGGTTAGCTCAGGAGATAAGTTTTTCAGTGAAAAAGCAATTAAGCCAAAACAGATCCCTTTTTTACTAGAAACACCAATAAACATAGAATTTCGACCAAAATGTTTTTTATTGGCATCAAGACTATATTCGCCAAGGTAACCAATATCGCTTTTGCCCGGGAGTAACGCACGAGAAAATTCATCTGGTGCCAACTTTGTTTTTAACCTAATTTCTGGACTAAACGGTGAGTTCAGCATATTGCTGGGATCAATCGCGTGAAGATTATAATAATACATTTGACCGCTCTTCAATTGAATATCGGTAAACTCGCCACTATGAGTGATCGCAATCAAATTCTCTCTTGAACAAGCTGATTTAGAGGTGTCACTGCGAAATATTTCAAAATATATCGCTTTATTTTCCAGACTGTCCCAACTCAAACTAACGCTATCAGCAGTGATATCAGTCACATTGAAATTTTCAATACGCGGTGGCGCCTCTTTAACGTAATTTCTCACTGTTCTGAAAGCAAGCAACAAGGCCGGAATATTTTCATCAATCGATTGCGCCATATATTGCAAATAATCGGGAATATTTCGGCTACCCACTTCAACCACTATGCTCATTATTCCTCTATCATAATAATACTCTCGGCCGCTACCGTGGATCAAATTAAACGGTGGTTTTCCTCGATGAATACCGTATTCTCGTCCGGTAACTTTCCTGATTTCATTGTTCATGTTGGCGCACAACACATTCAAATCAGTGCCTTCAATTTCTTTCTCGTGATTGAATTTATGCGCAGGGAAAAAAACATTACCTTGTGAATGATAATCAAGAGCAACACGAATATTGGGGTGAGTCTCAACAAACACTTTGATGGCTTGAGTTTCAGGCTCAGAAAATGCGGCTGGACCTGAATATATCGCCGAACTGGTATCCGTTCCTTTTTTAAAACGCACGCCAAAATTACGATTAAGGTCAACACCAAAGGTATTGTCGCCGTTGTCCCTCCTATTTTTGCGCCAAAATGAAAAATGGGTATGCGAATATTCAAAACCGTCAGGGTTAAGACAAGGCACAATATAAAGACTACTACTATTGAGTGCCGATGCTAACATCGGATGATATTGATGGTTATCAATAATATATTGAATAAACTTTATCGCTAACTCATTGCCAATCCACTCGCGCGCATGAATTGAGCCGGTATAAAGCAAAGCCGGTTTATTGCCCGCGTTACTCACATCATTGGAAATTGTTGCCATCATGATGGGCCGTTTTTCCCACGTTTCACCTATGCTATTAACCTGAATTAGATCAGGGTATTCGCGCATCGCATTGGCCAAAAATTCACAGGTTTGCTGATAAGTTGAATATTGTTTTTTCATAATAGAAGGCCATTTTATTTTTCAATCAAATAATATTACTGTTATTCACTGCTAACAGGCAGTACCGGCGGCAATTGCTCTTTTACTTGTATGTTTTCCCTACCTACATTTTCCAAAGGTGATAAATCACTCTCCTGTGCATCAACTGATTGAACAGCCACTGCAGAGGTTTTATCAAGGCTTGGTTGATAACGCGCATAATTATCTTGATAATTCCAAACATCACTCGGCCATTCTTCGTACTGATTTGGCTCAGCATTAAGTAATGGGGAACCGTCTGTACTTATTTTGTCGAAGGTTTCGCCGCTATCATTGACGCTCTGGTGACATTGTTTTGAAAAACTGATGTGGCGCATAGTGCGAAGCAAAGCAGAATTTATTTTCCCTAACTCTTCCCAGTTATAAAGCGGGATATAGGGCTTAGAAAATTGGCCTGAAGACAAACTCCACATCAGGTACTGGCCTATCCAGTCTCTGATATAAGAAAATGCGGCAAAAGCCGTGGCGCATTCTAAAATGCGGTATTGACCATCTTTTCCTACGGCGATATCACATGCCCAAAATTCAGCGTTAGCTGCTTTTGATGCCTTAACCGATAATTGCAAAACTTTTCGGGGTACTGCTTTATAATCCATGGAGCCACCTTGGCTCGTGTTGGTTAGCCATTTACCTAGCGGGGGTCTGCGCCAAAAGGCACATACTGGTTTGTGGCCAATTAACATCACCCGAATATCTGCTGCCATCGGGATAAAGTCTTGTACGTATACGGGGTAATATTTTTTGCTCTCTAAAAGTTCACAGGCCTGCGCAAATGAATCTACTTTGTGAACGAAATAGCCGCCATAGTTAGAGGGGCCATAAGATTTTTTGATGATTAGCGGATACGCTGACTTAGACAAAAAATCAAAGGCCTTTTGTGGTTGGTAAAAAATATGCGTATTAGGGATCGGCAGTGCATATTTTTTACAAAACCGAGTCACATTTTCCTTCGATTTATTTGAGAATTGGCTATCTAGGGAGGGGATAAATTGTACTGCTGGTAACGCGCGCGCAATTTCACGAAAAGTCTCATAAGCAGTCGCCGGAATATTACCGATCAATACCTCAATTTCTTTACTTTTTACCGTAGCAATAAAGCGTTCTTTGTCTTTACCCCAATGATAAACCACCTTTTCTATTTTATCAGGCCAGCCTTTAAAATTAGAGTAATCAAAAAAACGCTGTACATGGTCGAGATATAAAAAGGCAATTTTAGGCAATGTATTTGGCAAGTGCTTGCTCATGAATATTTCCTATAGCATTAAGTTTAACTTTGCGTTCGATTAAGTTGACGATTTTCTCAATTTTTAGCGCATTAAAATCCAGTCCGAATTTTTCTTGCTCCGGTGTGGCAAAGGCGGGAATACCGTTGACTTCCAATACCACAAATTGTTCGCGTTCTCGGTCATAAATCAGGTCAACCCCTGCAATATCTAAGCCTGTTAACCTAGCTGCGCGTAGCGAAAGAGCGGCTATTTGATCGTTTAGCTCGCGTAAAATTATCGAACCACCACAAGAAATATTTGTACGCCAGTCGCCTTGGGCTGCTTTGCGTCCGTAGCAACCCACAATTGTCCCGTCAACCACGTCTACTCTAAAATCTGTAAAGTCATTGTCTATCCATCTTTCGAGATAAAAATAACCAGGCTTAGTCTCATTCAATAACGGTAATAATCGTTCGAACTCGGCTACACTTTCAATGTTAATAATACCCTTGCCGCCCCAGCCGTTAGTGGGTTTAAACAGTGCTTTGCCGCCCCAGTTACGCAATATTTCTCTGGCCCTTTCCAACTCTTGGTGATGACATAATTGATAATTAGCGGTTGGGACACCATGTTGATTAAGTAAATGAGAGGTTTTAAACTTGTCTTCCGACACACAAAAAGCTTCAAAGCTGTTAATACAAGGCACCGTCATATTGAGCGCTTGGTAGAGATAAACTTGATAATCACTCTGCTCACTAGCGTTATAGGAAAAGTAGAGATCTAGGTTTGCCATGTCCACCTCGCCAGAAAAAATATGACCATTATTTGCATAGCCATTTTTTAAGCTCAGATTATTAATCACTGCGATCCCGTTTTGATTTAGTTGCTCAATAATACGTTGTTGTATTACTTCCCCACCGCCATTTCGGTACATCCACATCCCAACAGTGTAATCAGTCATATAGTTGCCACTCAGCAAAGTTAATCAAAAAAATAAACGCTTATATCGTTATCAAATATCAAGCTTAGTTCGAACCGTTATTAACCTCATCTGAATAATTATAAATTAATTAAGCGGCAACTAATTTGACAAATGTCAGGGTGAGGGATTATTAAATTTTTTAACCTTTGTTCTAAGTCACCATCCGTATTTTTATCGCCTATATTATTGACCAGTAAGGAACCACATGAAGATTAATCTAGATTTAAAAGCTGGCACTGAGCCAATGAAATTGGACGGATCAAGTTATGATTTTTCGGAGCTCGCAGAACTCATAAAAATGAACTCCAATACCCACAACAAAAAAGGCGTCGATCTTTTAGGTAAGCGCTATCAAAGCCTGTTTGAAATACTGGGGTATCACACCAAACGATACCCCAGAAGTCATATCGGCGATCATCTGCTATTTAGCTCTCAAACTAAGAGCGGCAATAAACTTTTACTGCTGGGTCACCTAGATACTGTTTTGCCGCCAGAAGTACCTAACCTGTTTAGTGAAGATAAAGATTGGATCTACGGACAAGGCGTCTGTGATATGAAAGGCGGCATTCATGTCGCCATTTGCGCCCTTAGGGAAGTAGCGAAAAGGCATGGAAGTATTGCTGATATTGACGTACTGCTAGTAAGCGATGAAGAAACAGGCAGTGATGATAGCCGTCAGATTACCGCTGTATTAGCAAAAAGCTATCAGGCCTGTCTGGTATTTGAAGCCGCAGGTAAAAACGGTGAAGTAGTGGTTGGACGCAAAGGTGTTGGTACTTTTGCTATTGATCTTAGCGGTAAAGCCGCGCATGCCGGTAACAATTATCAACAGGGTGCTGATGCTAATTTAGCGGCAGCAAAAATGCTTATCAAACTCAATCAGCTGACCAATCTTGCACAAGGCACAACAGTAAATGTTGGAAAAATTAGCGGCGGAATCGGTGCCAATACGATTTCACCCAATGCACATTTGCTACTGGAAATTCGTTACAAAACACACAACGAACGAGATCGTTTACTCGCTGCAATCAATCACATTGTCGCAACCGAGCAGGTAAAAGGGGTCACCGCCAAATTGTCTGGTGGTATTCAACGCGACGTTATGCAAGCTAACGATAAGCAGGCTCAATTTCTCGCCAAGCTAGAATCTATTTTAGATGAAAAATTACCGACAGAAACAAGAGGCGGAGTTAGTGATGCCAATATTGTTTCAGCAGCCGGCGTAGTGACAATTGACGGTTTTGGTCCCTTTGGAGAACACGACCATACAAAAGACGAGCGAGCATGTAAAAAGAGTTTCGTAAAGCGTGTTCAACAAGTCAGCCTAATTTTACTAGAATATAATGGTGTAAAAACTAATATTTAGTGGCACATTGGGCGCATAAAGCCCTTACCTTTGCGCCTCTTCATCGGCAATTTGTTTACTTTTATTTATTCTCAACGCTAAATACAAGTCAGAATGAACATAAATGCCCTCGCTACCTGATTTAATATCTGCGTTTTTAAACCACGCCAGCAGTTGGCGTTTTCTACCGGCAAGTTCAAGGCGTACCCCGCGCTTTTTAAAGATAGTATTCAAATCTGCCAGCATGGCCATAACACTTAAATCTAAATGGGTGAAGCACGGCACCGCGTCAATAATGACACACTCAATACCATCTTTTTGTCGGGCATATTGCTCTAATAACCTACGTTTAAAAAAACTAGAATTAAAGTAGGTTAACGGTGAATTAAAACGATAGATGAAAACACCGTCTATCGCTTTGGCTTTATCGCTGGTATCTAAACTTCGCACCACACCATTGATATCAACACCAAGTATATTGTCTGTCGGGCGCATTACGGTGCGAATAAATTGAAATAAACCCAGTAATACCGCCAGCGTAATACCAGGAATAACACCAATAAACAGCACCGCAAATAATGTGATTAAGGTTAAGTAAAATGCTTGCCGGTCTTTTAATCTTAATCGCCATACCGCTTTTAAATCTAAAAGATGTATTGAAGCAATGATCAATACAACACCCAATGCAGCGCTAGGAATAAACTCAAGTGGCGCCGTTAAAAAAATCGCAATAATGGCAATAATAATCGCCGCTATAATAGAGACTAATTGTGTTTTACCACCATTGGCATCATTCACTGCCGTGCGAGAGTCTGCGCCGCTCACTGCGAAGCCTTGTGATAAAGCAGACGCAAAATTTGCCATGCCCAAGGCCATAAACTCTTTATCTGGATCAATATCGTAGCTATTTTTTTCAGCAAAGCTGCGTGCGGTTAGCATCATACTCACAAAGCTGACTATCGCTAGGTTAAGTGCTGGCATAACTAGCCCACGAATAATACCAAGATCAAAATCAGGCGCTTTAAATAAGGGTAAACCACCTTCAACAATACCAATGGTTTTTATCTCAAACTGCTCTAAATTAAAAAACCATACTAACGTAGCTGCAAAAGCGATGGCGAACATAGAAGCGGGAAAAGTGGGTTTTAAGCGTTTAATAAAAAAATAAATGCTGACAGTAAATAAGGCCATTAATAGCGTTGGCACATGCGCTTGCGAGAGATATTCAGGTACACCCCCTAAACGCTCAACCAGGTGCCTTTCGTCAAATGTAAAACCAAAAACTTTAGAAAACTGACCCACAATAATGGTAATGGCGACACCATTTAATAGTCCCATCAAAATAGGTTTGGATAAAAAATCTGCCAATACGCCAAGCTTAAAACGACTGGCAATTATGCACCAAAAACCTGTCATCGCCGTCATGGTGATCACTAATTGCCAATGTTTAACAATGTCACCTGCGGCTAAAGGCGTTACCACGGCGGCAATAACCGCACAGGTCGCGGCATCAGGGCCAACAATCAATTGCTTGGAGGTGCCAAATAGCGCATATATGATCATGGGTAAAACACAGGAATATAAGCCAACAACAGCATTAACACCGGTCAGCTGTGCATAAGCGATAGCAACCGGTAAAGCAACTGCTGCAACCGACAATGCTGCTTTTGCATCATCAGCGAGCCATTTACGCTGATAATTGAACAAAACGTTTAAGCCAGGCATAAAGTTATATAAACGTGAAAACAAAGCCATTTCCTTACTGACAAAGTGAGTGTCTAAATAATAGAGTGCCTAAATAATAGAGTGATAAGACACTAATATAGCGAATATAGGGTCTAGACACTCCTGACTGCTTTAAAAATCTCATTAAGGAATGAAGACAAAAACAAACGTATAAAGCATTGAAACCTAGATAAAAAACTTGTCAATAAATCAGTTCATAAAGCCACTAACAACCAATTTTTATCACAAAATCCCTTAGCCTTTAATCGTATAATAACCCTTAATTGATAACGAAACTGTTACCGGTTGTTGCGTGGTGTTTTTCCAATACCAACCGTGAGAGCCTTTAAAGGGTGTCGTTAGTGAACCTTGCATATTGTTTGTGGTGGCAATTGAAAAGCTTTCAAAATATCCCGTTGTATCCCCTGCTGGCTCACCGTGAAAATCAAAATAAAGTGCTGTAACACCTGATGTCCACTCGTACTCCACATGGGCATATTTATCCATATATAATTTATATTCTAAGCCTTTGCCTGCAGGGATAATAATCTCAACGTTATCAGTTCGTAATAAATCATTTTGTTTACCTCGCTCAACTATCAAGATTGGCGACTTTTCTGACGCTTCGGCTATTGCCGTTAGCCCTAATGCTTTGCCACTACCCGTTGGGTCAATATTATATTCTGCTGGTAAAATGCAGGTGATCAGTAGCGTTATGGCCACTAGAAGCGCAATAGCAGTGGCTTTAACTAAAGTTGTCGTGCTATGTACAGGTATATTAAATTTATGCATGTTATATCCTAAATATCTTTTTATTTGTTTTATTGATTTACTTGATACGGTAACAACTCGCTAAAATAGCCCTAAGTTGATGGTACTTTAATGAGCGTAAATCACTAACGCTAACTGATAAAATAGCCTGTGAGTTGTAAACCTATCAGCATAAAGCCAGCGCTTATTAGGCCGGTATTGGTCAATGTTGCAAAGCTTAAGTAGCTACTATGTTTTCGCCAAAAACTTAATACGATTAACACCATGGCAAGTGCTAAAAGCTGACCTATTTCGACCCCCAGATTGAATGAAATAATATTGCTCACTAAGCCATTACTGGGTAACTGAAATTCTTGTATTTTAGTGGCTAAACCAAAACCATGAAATAAACCAAATACTGTGACAGCAATTTTAGTGTTGGGTTGGTAGTTAAATAGCCGTTGAAAACCGCCTAAGTTATCAAAACCTTTATAGACCACAGATAGCCCGATAATGGCATCGATAATATAGGGATTAATTTCAATCTGGCTAAATACGCCATAGAGCAAAGTTAAACTATGGCCTAGCGTGAATAAGCTGACATAAAGCAACACGTCTTTGCTGCGAAACAAAAAGAACACTACACCAACTAGAAATAATAAATGGTCATAACCTGTTAGCATGTGTTTTGCGCCAATATAAATAAACGGGAATATTGCGCTCCCTTCATTAGCCTCTAAAAACTGTTTTGTAACATCGTCTACGCCGTGAGCCAACAGTGAAAATGACGAAAAAATTCCTGTCGTTATTAAGAGTAAAAGTATAAAGTTTTTACGGGTGTCATTCACTGAGTGTTCCTTATTACTAGAGCTTGTTACTAGAGCTTGTTACTAGCGTTTTTATTAAATATGTTATCGCCGTGTTATACACTAAATTTGTATCTAAAGGTAATATACTAAATAATAGTTTCACCTTTATAAATAATTTGATCAACCCATAAGCGAATTTTCCTAATAGCGCGCTTTTAACGCTTATTATTATTGTTAACAAAAAGCTTATTCAAACCTTAGGTTAAATACTTTTAATGCCCGTAAATAATACCCTGCAAATGATCAGCTTAGTTGATCTATCTATTGCTTTTATCCCCGTTGTAATTGCGCTAGCTTTTTTATATTTATGGTCTCTCAATGTAAAACAAGCGAGCTATGCCCTTTCACGTATGCTCGTTCAGCTATTATTTATCGGCTACGCACTAAGCTATATTTTTTATTCCGACAACGTGTGGTTAATCACGGCAATTTTATTAGCTATGGTCAGTATTTCTTGCTGGATTGCCTTACGCACATTACCTGCATATCGATTAGTGCTGTTTAAACAAGGTTTTATTGCCATATTATGTGGCGGTGGCTTTACTTTATTGGTGATTAGCCAAGGCGCATTGTCTTTAAGCCCATGGTATCAAGCACAAGTTATTATTCCACTGGCAGGTATGATATTCGCCACCGCGATGAACAGCATTAGTTTGTCTGCAGAACGAATATTTTCAGAACTGGACAATAAAACCCCCTATCCAATAGCACGTAAACAAGCACTTAATGCGGCGACAATACCCGTAATCAATTCATTATTCGCTGTGGGTTTAGTCTCATTACCCGGCATGATGACAGGACAAATTCTGTCAGGGATTTCTCCTTTGATTGCCGTAAGATATCAAATTATTGTCATGTGTATGATTTTCGCCGCCGCCATACTTTCTGCGGTAATATTTTTACTCTTATCAGAAAAAACCCTTAAAAAAATTATCCAAAAAAAGCACAGCACCCAAGTCTAACTAGCTTGCTAATTACCTTATTATTTAAAAAATGAATCATTTGAGGCTGATTATTGATAAAAGTACCATTTGAAACTACACTTAAGTTGATATAATAAGATTAGTAATAATAAGATTAGCGACTTTTATGGCACATCGGTTTTATCAGGAGATCTAAATGAAGGCTGCAAATAAACAAAATCAAGCACCAAAAATTAACAGCGCTGTGGCTTTTAAACTCGGTAGTAATATATTAGAGAAATGGCAATGCAGTGCTAGCGACAAGCAAGCTATTTTAGGGTTGAGCAAAAGTAGCTATTATCGTTTTAACCATAATGAAAGCGCCAGCCTTTCTAACGACCAATTAGAGCGTATTAGTTACATTGCTAATATTCATCAAGCATTAAAAATGGTTTTTTCTAATCCTGACAATGTTTATGGCTTTATGGCGATGAAAAATGATAATCCTTACTTTAATGGCCACTCGCCACTATCGCTGATCTCAAGTGGAAATTTTGGCACCTTATACGAAGTTTTCAAGCGGATAGACGCCATGCGTAACGGGCAGTGGTAAGATGAAGGCCAACACTAAAAAAGTAAAGTTGCTGAACAAAATTGCCTTTAGGTTAGTAAACTCAAAATTTCCTCCTATGACGCTTTTTGATGATGTGTTCAGTCAAGAAGACTTTGCAACGGTTTACGCTATTCAAGCGCTCACCAACCCAAGAATATTAAATGAGCTTGGCGACTTATCACTACTATCAAGTAATGAAATTCCTTTTGGCATTGATGGTGTAAATTATGTAACTGCGCCTTTTACCCATATTAATCCTGAAGGCTCACGCTTTAGCAATGGTGACTTTGGTGTGCTTTATCTTGCCGACACGATTGATACCGCCATTAAAGAAACCCTTTACCATCAAGACAAGTACTTTCAAAACCTGCAGGGTTTACATTATGACACTGTGGATATGCGTTGTTTAAAAGTAACCTTTAGTGCAAGTGTTGTTGATTTATTTCAGGTTAAAGGTATTTATGAACCAGAGAATTACTCGCTACCAAGGCGGCTTGGCGCAGAGCTTAAAAAGAATGCTCAGCAAGGTTTTCAATATTACTCGGTAAGAAATAAAGGTGCCACCTGTTGGGGATTATTTTCACCTATTCATGTCACTAGCGCTATTCAAACTAAACACTTTGAGTTTATCTTTGACGGAAAATCAATGTCGAAGGTTAGAGAGTTAGTTCATCAGCCACTGTTAAGCTAGCTTATTTTTAATGCAAGGTATGAGTTGATAGCCATGCGCACTGAAGATTAACACCTGATATAAGGTAAAAATGGTTATGTATTGCTATTTAAACAAGACATAACCATGAATTACTTAGCGAAAAAAGAGGCTTTCAACGCTAAGTGTTTCTGCTATATTTTTTAGTAAAACATTACTATTTCAAGCAATTAAAAAGCGAAGTCTTCACTCGCTAATGCCATCATTGAATCAACACCACCTTCAATACAAGCGGCGTGTCCTTTTGCACGTGGCAGTATGCGTTTAAAGTAAAAGTTTGCTGTTTTAATTTTTGCTTGGTAAAACGCTTTATCTTCATCGCTATTTTTTAATTTATCTTCAGCCACTGCAGCCATTCTTGCCCAGAAATAAGCTAAAGTAACATAGCCAGCAAACATCAAATAGTCGACTGATGCGCCGCCAATTTCATCTGCGTTGCTCATGGCTTTTTTACCTACGTCAGCGGTTAATTCTTGCCATTGCTGAGAATAAGCCCCTAGTGCTTGAATATGCTCTGCCATTTCTGGATTACCTGCATGCTGTTGGCAGAATGCGCCAATATCAGTCATGAAAGGTTTTAAAATGGCGCCTTTACTGCCTAAAATTTTACGCGCAAGTAAATCTAAGGCTTGAATACCGGTAGTGCCTTCATATATGCAACTTATTTTAGTATCGCGCACTAATTGTTCCATGCCCCATTCTTTGATAAAGCCATGGCCACCTAATATTTGTATACCATGACTGGTACACTCAAAGCCTAATTCACTCAACAATGCTTTAGCTATCGGCGTTAACAAGGCAAGTCTTGTTTCAGCGTCTGCTACTTTGGCTGCATCTTTTTCGGCATGTGTTACATCAACTAACTGTGACAAATAACCCAATAACGCTCGGCCGCCTTCAGCAATAGATTTTTGCGTTAACAACATTCTACGCACATCTGGATGCACAATAATCGGGTCTGCCGGACCATTTGGGTTTTTAACACCGCTAATTGATCGCATTTGCAAACGGTCTTTAGCATAAGCTAATGCCCCTTGAAAAGACGCTTCTGTTGCTGCCGTACCTTCAAGTGCTACACCCAAGCGCGCTGCATTCATAAAGGTAAACATACAGTTTAAACCGCGGTTAACTTCACCAATTAAATAGCCTTTAGCATTATCAAAATTAATCACACAAGTAGCGTTAGCGTTAATACCCATTTTGTGTTCAATAGAACCACAACTTACCGCGTTTTTGTCGGCTATTGTGCCATCATCGTTAATGTTGAATTTTGGTACGATGAAAAGAGAAATACCTTTACTACCTTCAGGCGAACCTGGAATACGGGCAATAACGATATGCACAATGTTGTCAGACAAATCATGCTCACCCGCTGAAATAAATATTTTTGAGCCAGTTAATGAATAGCTACCATCGTCTGTTAGTTCTGCTTTGGTGCGCAACATGCCTAAGTCGGTACCACAATGCGCTTCAGTTAAACACATAGTGCCGGTCCAGCTGCCTTCAACTAGCTTTGGCATAAATTGTTGCTTTTGTTTATCAGTACCATGCGCTTCAATGGTAGCCATTGCACCATGACTTAAACCAGGATACATAGCAAAACTATGATTCGCTGCTGACATCATTTCGCTGATCGCGCCATTCAATGAATGTGGCAAGCCTTGACCGCCAAACTCTACACTTTGAGATAATGTGGGCCAACCACCGTCAACATACTGTTTATAAGCATCTTTAAAGCCATCTGGTGTAGTTACTACGCCATCGGTCCATGTACAACCTTGTTGATCACCTATTTGATTAATGGGCGCAATAACCTGCTCAGTAAATTTGGCAGCTTCGCTAAGAATAGCATCAACCATATCTTCACTGGCATCAGTATAACCAAGTTCTTGGTAATGTTTGTTGCAGTCTAACAACTCTTGCATAACAAACTTTATATCTCTAATCGGGGCTTTATACTCAGGCATTTATTTATTCTCCAGTTATTATTAGATACAGTCTTTTTTTAATAGAAATTAACTTTACTACCGTTGAAAATAACACAGTGGTAGTACCAGTACGAGCAATTAAGTTTTTTAGATTACTTTTAAATAAAATAACCATGAAAAAGCGTGTCACACTTAATTTCTGTAGCCTTAACCTCGAACAATCAAGAGTATTCTGGCCATCATGGCTAGTAGTCTTATAATTTTATGTTAATCACAAGACAGTTATAAAACAAATGACTATTTTTTATTACCTACTATTATGTTTTCGTATACAAGAAGTCATCAAACACATCAATAATTTGACTAGTGTCAAGATAGCTTGTAACTTAGTTAACTATCGTTAAGTTTAGTGCCGTTTGTATCTCATATATCATCACTACTATATGTTTTTATAATACCGTCTTATTAAAACTATTCATTGGTATTATAAAAACATCGGCTTTAGCATAAGTAACACTAAAAGCATGATTTTATGCTGTAAGTTATTATTAAGCTTAGATTCAAATTAAACTAGCTTCACATTAAACTTAGCTTCAAGCAGTAAATTAATCATCCGCTATTTTAAATCATTATAAAGGACCTGTTATGTCAGTGATTGCCCTGTTAGAAAAACGCTATTCTACCCGTGCTTATTTGGATAAACCCATACCACAACCATTACTTGAATCCATTTTTACACAAGCACAACAAGCGCCTTCAAACTGTAATGTGCAACCTTGGCAAACCTGTGTAGTGTCGGGTGAGAAGAAAGAGCAGTTAAAAAACGCTCTGATATCAACCGTCATGAAAGGTGCGGCACCCAATCCTGATTTTAACTGGCTACCTAAATATGAAGGCGTTCATCGCGATCGACAATTTGGTTCAGCGAATGCACTGTATAGTGCTATCGGCGTGACCCGAGAAGATAAGCAAGGCAGACAGCGTGCGATGATACGAAACTGGAGCTTTTTTGATGCTCCTCATGTTGCTTTTTTTACCATGGATAAATATTTAGATATTATGGGAGCCGTTGATCTGGGTATTTATGCCCAAACGCTTTCATTAATACTCGCAGAGCATGGGTTGTCATCTTGTATGCAAGGCGCACTGGGCCAATTCCCCGACCCCATAAAAGCAGCACTTAACTTACCAGAACAGCGTGGCATTTTATTTGGTATGTCATTTGGTTATGCTGATGAAAGCGCTGCCGTGAATAACACCCGAACTGAGCGTGAAGATATGGCCAATGCGGTGACCTTTTTTAGCTAATCTTAAAAAGCAGAGCAACATTTAATGGCTATATTGCCAATGAAATATAACGCTATTTTTAATCCATTTAAAATTTTTAAACAAACGCATATTTTTTGCTGGCGATTGTTTCAGTGCCGCTGATACTATGATGGTAATTATATTAGCAATGACCGAAAACCTGGGGTTATGAGCAAATCACACCATAACCCAAACTTATTTTGTTAACATTAATAAAGGCATCCGACCAAAAAGCAACAGGTTTTGGTTTGCAAGGCCATTTCATTCAAATTAGATAACTTTAGGAAGAACCGTGGAATTAATCGATTTAGACATTAATGAAAAAATTGCAACAATCACTTTAAAAAATGGCAAAGTTAACGCTATTTCTCACCAAGTGATAGCCGAAATAAATGACGCTTTAGATCAAGCTGAATCCGCCGGCGCTGTGGTTATTTTAACCGCTCAACCCGGCATATTCTCTGCTGGATTTGACTTAAAAACCATGAAAGAAAGTTCAGAATCAGCGGTGGCCTTAGTTACCGCAGGTTCTACTTTGTCTCGTCGTATGTTGTCATTTCCTTTGCCAATTATCGGTGCATGTTCTGGTCATGCTATTGCTAAGGGGGCATTTTTATTACTGAGTTGTGATTATCGTATCGGCAGTTTAGGTAAATTTAAAATCGGCTTAAACGAAGTCACTATTGGTATGACTATGCACCAGGCCGGCATTGAAATAGCCCGCAATCGCATACCCACTAACTATTTAACCCGCTCGGTGATTAATGCAGAATTATTCTCGCCAGAAACAGCAGTTTTAGCTGGGTTTTTAGACACCTTAGTAGAACCAGAACAGTTAATGGCAACAGCGAAGGCAGCTGCTACTCATATGCTGACATTGAATATGGATGCGCATCACGGTACTAAGTTAAAAACAAGAAAAGATATTTTAGCGACGTTAGATGCGGCAATTGCGCTTGATGCAGCTATGGTTATCGCTTTATAGAAGTTCTTTAAAGTCTGTTGATAACCTGCCTATGCACTTAAATCGGAAAGTCAGTTTAAGTGCATAATGATCATTTGTAGTAAGTCCGATACAGAAACAATCTAGGTATAAACGTAGGATGGACTTCAGTCCATCAGGTTAAATGAAATTTAACTGCTTTTAGTATTAAGACTCATTAAAAAAAACAAGACTAACTGCCGTTTTTTTTGGCCAATAGCATTAATCACCCGCTTAACGGTGACGGACTAAAGTCCGCCCTACAAAAAATCACCTAAATCTACATCGTCACCCGTAGGCTTTATGTAGGATGGACTTCAGTCCATCAGGTTAAATGAAATTTAACTGCTTTTGGTATTAAGACTCATTAAGAAAAATAATACCTGCTGCCGATGTTTTTTGGCCCATAGCATTAATCAACTGCTTAGCGGTTGACGGACTAAAGTCCGACCTAAAAAAATCACCTAAATCTATATAGTCACCCGTAGGCCCTATGTAGGATGGACTTCAGTCCATCAAGTTAAATGAAATTTAACTGCTTTTGGTATTAAGACTCATTAAGAAAAATAATACCTGCTGCCGATGTTTTTTTGCCTATACCATTAATCACTCGCTTAACGGTTGACGGACTAAAGTCCGCCCTACAAAAAATCACCTAAATCTACATCGTCACCCGTAGGCCTTATGTAGGATGGACTTCAGTCCATCAGGATAAATGAAATTTAACTGCTTTTGGCATTAAGACTAATTAAGAAAAATAATACCGGCTGCCTAGGTTTTTTGGCCGATACCATTAATCACTCGCTTAACGGTTGACGGACTAAAGTCCGACCTACAAAAAATCTACCAAGCTAGATTATCACCCGTATTTTTTCTGTAGGCCTGATATAGATTAGACTTTTTATTTATACTTACATGAGTCTTTAGCTCACTTCTTTAATAGCACGACCAATACCATCAACCGTTAGTGGAAACATTTTGTCGTCAATTAACCCTTTGATAATTGAAATTGACTGATGATAATCCCATTGATTTTCTGGTTGTGGGTTTAACCATGCCACCTTATTAAAATGCCCCAAGATTCGTTGCATATAATCAATGCCGGCTTTTTTATTCCAATGTTCAACACTGCCACCCGGTGCGATTATTTCATAAGGCCCCATGGTAGCGTCACCGACAAAAAGTACCTTATAATCACTACCAAACGTTCTTATTATCTCTTCTAGATCAACGGTGTTAGTACGACGACGGCTGTTGTCTTTCCATAAACTTTCGTAAACACAATTATGAAAATAGAAAAACTCAAGGTGTTTAAACTCAGTATGCGCCGCTGAGAATAGCTCCTCACAGGTATGAATGTATTCATCCATAGAGCCGCCAATATCAAAAAACATCAATACTTTTACCGAATTATGACGCTCAGGCTCCATATGCACGTCGAGTAAGCCACCATTTTTTGCAGTAGAGCGTATGGTGGTATTAATATCAAGCTTTTCACTGGCGCCAGTACGAGCAAATTTTCTCAGTTTTTTAAGCGCAAGTTTGATATTGCGCGTACCGAGTTCTTTATCTTGGTCAAAGTTTCTAAACTCTCGCTTATCCCACACTTTTACCGCTCGGTTATTACGATTGCCGTCTTGACCCACACGAATACCTTCTGGGTGATAACCATAGGCGCCAAACGGTGATTTACCGCCGGTACCAACCCATTTATTACCACCTTCGTGTCGTTTCTCTTGCTCTGCAAGGCGCTCTTTTAAGGTTTTCATTAATTCGTCAAGACCACCCAAGGCCTTTAACTTGTCTTTCTCTTCTTGGCTGAGTTGGCTTTCAAACTTTTTTCTTAGCCATTCATCCGGTACAACCTTGTCGAAAATATCGATCTTTTGCACACCGTCAAAATATTCAGCGAATGCACCATCAAACTTGTCATAATGGATCTCGTCTTTAACCATCACGATTTTAGCTAAATGATAAAAGGCTTCAACATCGGCAAAAACTACGCCTTTTTTTAGTAACGCAATAAGATCTAAGAGCTCGCGCAAACTCACCGGTACTTTGTGCTTTCTAAGGGTTAAAAATAAATCAATAAACACGTTTATTGCCTGTTTCTGCGACTAATAAAAGCGAGCTTTTCGAGTAATGACACATCTTGCTCATTTTTAAGTAAGGCGCCAAATAAAGGAATGATGTCTGACTTTTTATTGATCAATACATCTTGAGCAACATCGTCGGCAACTAGCAGTTTTAACCAGTCAATTAACTCAGACGTTGACGGTTTTTTCTTAATACCTTGCACCTCCCTAAGATCAAAAAACACCTCTAAAGTATGCGCTAACAGGTCTTGTTTTACATGCGGGTGATGGACGGCAATAATTTGTTCCATTTCTACTTTGGTTGGAAATTTAATGTAATGAAAGAAGCAGCGGCGCAAAAATGCATCGGGTAGCTCTTTTTCATTATTGGAGGTAATAATGATAATCGGTCGTTGTTTAGCTTTGATCACCTGTTGAGTTTCATAAACAAAAAACTCCATTTTATCAAGTTCTTGCAATAAATCATTGGGGAATTCTATATCGGCTTTGTCTATTTCATCAATTAATAATATCGGGCGTTGTTCTTCTTCAAACGCCTGCCAAAGCTTACCTTTAATAATATAATTTGAAATATCATTAACCCGTTCATCGCCTAATTGACTATCTCGTAAACGCGACACAGCGTCATATTCATACAAGCCCTGCTGTGCTTTAGTGGTCGATTTAATATGCCATTGATATAACTTACAATTAAGTGACTTTGCTAACTCTTCTGCTAGCTGGGTTTTACCCGTACCCGGTTCACCTTTGATCAATAGTGGTTTTTCTAAGGTAATTGCTGCGTTTACCGCTAAGCGAAGTTCGTCTGATGCAATATAATTTTCTGTGCTGTTAAACATGGTTTTCCCTATAAAGGTGATGCCCTGTAATGTTAGGCGCCATTAAAAATTGATGGATTAATATAACTATCGGACTCAATAATTACTCAGACCGGAAAAAGGTCTGGCGTGTCTGCTGATTGCTTTTATATTCACAAAACGCTTAAGGCTAATAATATCGTCTTAAGCTAAATAAGAGCAAACACTCAGTGAGTTTATTTTTAGTATCCTCCTACATGGCTTCACAAATATTACAGTTACGATAATGGCTTTTAATTTCACTCATAAATATTGCCTAACTTAATAATGAGCAAATCGGTTAGTACTGCTTGAACACCGATCTACTCACTTTAGTTTCCTTAGATTTAGGTTAAAACTTTTCTTCAAACCATTTTTTAGTTAAACCTATTGTAACCATGCTTTTAAGTTTAAAAAGTGCCATCCAATCACCGTCTTCAGGTACTTCCTTGCCACAACGTGGGTCTGAACGCTGCAGTGCTCCCGTCATTTTATGGTCGATTGGAATTGGCTCACAACCATGACCTGATTCACAGATAAAGTCCCAAGGGTCACGAGCCGGTACATGACAAGCAAAACAGTTGCCGTCAAAACGGTTTACCACATCCACAAAGCCACGTTTGGCGATTGTAGAGCCATTTTCATTAACTTCAAGTTCAAAAAATTCCCAGTCGCCCGTCGCTGGAGATGTTCCTGACTCGCGCTTAACCATCACTTCTGTAGGCACCAGTTGTACTACTGAGCCTGGAGGATAGATTGCGCCTTCTGGAGTGTTTGCCGCGGCTAAGGTACTTTTGATGTCACCTAAAAGGTTATCGACATAAAAGTGCCTTACGGGTGTCATTTCTCTTATACAACTGAAACTTGTTTCATCGACCTTAACAGCCTTTGTATCTAAAACGCTTCTAGCAACCACTGCTTCAGCCTTTACTGCGCTTGCTTGTGGCGTTTCTGCTTTAACAGATAACGCTGTCAAAGCAGCGAGTATCACTAAGCTACGGCTCAAATTAATCAACAATTTTTGCTACCTTCTCATTTCCATATAAATTTAACGCTATAGACTAGCAACATCCTTATTTGACTATAGCGTATTTTTTCTGCGCGAACATTATCTGAAAAAAGGTTATAAATACATATTTTATCTGCAGATACTGTTCATTTGCCGAATTAAATTTTAACGATTAATTTGCCTTTATTTTTACCAGTGAAGAATAAGTTTAAGCCTGTGATTGCCGACTCAAGCCCTTCTAAAACGTGCGCACGATGTTTGATTTTCCCTTGCATCACGTAAGGGGTCAGCTTGGTTAATAAGGCTGGAATTTCGCCAAAATGATCTGGCATGGTAAAACCTTGTATCGTTAGACGTTTTTTGATGATCGGGATCCAATTTGGCGCTAAGTCAGGGTTTTGTTTTGGATAATCTGCAATTAAGCCACAAACGACAATACGACCATGCGCATTCATTCTTTCAAAGACATGGTGCTGTATTGGGCCACCCGTATTTTCAAAGTAAACGTCAACACCACTTGGGGTAAGTTCGGCTAATTTTTCAGATAAATTATCTGTTTTATAATTAATAGCACCGTCAAAGCCTAATTCGTTAACAATCCAATCAGCTTTTTCATCACTACCAACCACGCCAATAACTCTAAGGCCATCCGCTTTCGCTAACTGCCCGACAATTGAACCAACCGAGCCTGCCGCACCAGAAACAACCAGGGTTTCACCACTTTTTGGCTTACCTATGCTGTACAAACCTTGTGTGGCGGTTAAGCCCGGTAAAGCAAATACCGATAAAATCGCTTCATCTGGCAGTGGCGCAGCAACTTTATTCAAGCCTGCACCGTCACTTAAGTGATATTCTTTCCAGCCCATCATGCCCATAACACGGTCGCCCACTTTAAAGTCAGCATGTTGACTTTCGACGACTTCGCCGATACCTGAACTGCGCATCACATCACCTAATGCCACCGGCGGAATATAACTTTCGGTGTCAGCACTCATCCAACCAAACATGGCTGGGTCAAGCGACATATGGTTTTGTTTTACTAAAAACTGCCCTTCTGCAACGGTTGGCATGGCGACTTGCACAACCTCAAATAATTCTGGGCCAATGGGGCCAGTACCTGGACGAGCGATTAAATTAATTGCGGTATAAGTAGTCATTATATTTCTCCTAGTTATCTGCTTTACTGAATATACAGAGCCAGATTAATAAAGCCTGATAAACAGATAAAGCAATGGTTAATTTTTATTAAGCCGATAGTGGCAAATAGTGTTGATTTAACGGTTTAGCTGCGTAATTCTTTTCGCAGCACTTTGCCGACATTGCTCTTGGGTAATTCATCCATAAATTCTACAAACTTAGGACGTTTATAATTGGTTAGCATTTCATGACAGTGATCAAAAATGTCTTGTTCGGTTAAGTTAGGATCTTTTTTAACAATGAACACTTTTACTGCTTCACCGCTAGCATCGTTTTTAACACCAATGGCTGCCGCTTCGAGTACCCCTTGGTGCATCACAAGAACTTCTTCTATTTCATTTGGAAAAACGTTAAAACCAGAGACAATAATCATGTCTTTTTTACGATCGACAATCTTAAAAAAGCCATTCTCGTCCATGGTGGCGATATCACCTGTTGCTAACCAACCGTCTTTTAATACTTCATCGGTGGCGGCTTGACGATTAAAATAACCTTTCATCACTTGTGGGCCTTTTACCCACATTTCGCCCGGTTGTCCTAGCGCAACATCCATACCATCATCATCGACTAAACGAATATCTGTTGAAGAAACAGGAATACCGATAGAGCCATTGTAGTTTTCTTGGTTATAGGGGCTCATCGTCACTAGGGGTGCGCACTCAGTTAAGCCGTAACCTTCTAATAAACGTGTGCCAGTGACCTTTTCCCAAAGTTCTGCGACGGGACGTTGCACAGACATACCCCCCCCAAAACCAAGCTTTAGTGGACTAAAGTCAAGTTTGTCAAAACCTGGGGTATGTAACAAACCATTAAATAAAGTGTTTACACCGGTTATGATGGTAAAAGGATATTTAGCTAATTCTTTAACAAAACCGGCCATATCTCTAGGGTTGGTAATTAATAGATTAGTGCCACCAAAGGGGATAAAACACAGACAATTAGAGGTTAAGGCATAAACATGATAAAGCGGTAACGCGGTAACCATAATTTCTTTGCCAACCTCGTAAACATTTTTAGTCGCGGCATTAGATTGCTCAAGATTAGCAACCATATTACGGTGGGTTAACATCGCGCCTTTTGAAGGTCCGGTTGTGCCGCCAGTATATTGTAAGAAAGCTAAATCAGTTCCCACCACCTCAACCGGCGTAAAATTAAGCGCCGCGCCTTTTGCCATTGCCCGATTAAATTTTACTGCTTGAGGTAAATGGTACGCGGGTACTTGTTTCTTAACATACTTTAGTACGCCATTAATTATAGCGCCTTTAATTTTACTCAACCTATCACCAACACCAGTAATAATAACCTGCTCTACGTCCGTTTTATCAATAACGGCGGCAAGTACATGAGCAAAGTTTTCAAGAATAAGAATGCCTTTTGCGCCCGAGTCTTTTAATTGGTGTTGTAATTCACGCGCGGTATAAAGCGGATTGACATTAACCACAGTGAGTCCGGCAATCAATGCGCCAAATAATGCGATAGGATATTGCAGGGTATTTGGGATCATAATGGCAAATTTATCGCCTTTAACTAATCCTAAATCTTGTTGCAAATAAGCAGCAAAGTCGTTAGCTTGTTGTGCAAGTTCTTGATAAGAAATGCTGGCACCCATATTAATAAATGCGGTATTGTTTTTATAAAGTTTGGTGTATTTTAAAAACAAATCTGCCAAAGAGTTATATTTGTCTGGATCTATTTCAAATGCTAGACCCTTTGGGTAACTTTTTTCAAGCCAAATTCTTTCCATTTTATTCTCTCCCCAATTATTGATTTTTTAAGTGACTTTTTAAGCCACCTTATTATTATTTTACCGCCGTACTACATTGCCTTTAATGTTTAAAGTACTTCAAATAAACCTGCTGCACCTTGACCACCACCAATGCACATGCTGATCACCACATATTTTACACCGCGTCGTTTACCTTCAATTAACCCATGCATAACCATACGTGTGCCGCTCATGCCGTATGGATGACCAATTGAAATAGCACCGCCATTTACATTCAGACGATCTTCTGGAATACCCAGCTGTTGAGCACAATATAAAACTTGTACGGCAAAGGCTTCGTTAATTTCCCATAAACCAATATCATCCATAGTTAGCTTATTACGCGCTAGTAATTTTGGTATCGCATAAATGGGACCAATACCCATTTCATCAGGTTCACAACCCGCAACGGCCATGCCGCGATAAACGCCTAATGGCTTAAGTCCGCGCTGCTCGGCTAATTCACGCTCCATTAATACCACAGCGGCTGCACCATCAGATAACTGTGACGCATTGCCACCGGTAATTGAACCATGTTCTTTTACTGCTTTCAACGCCGATAAACCTGCAATATGAGTTGATGGACGGTTGCCTTCATCTTGCGTTAAGGTCACTTCTACTTTACTAATAGCACCGGTTGCTTTGTCCATCACTAATTTTGTTGCTGTAACTGGCACAATTTCATCATCAAACTTATTCTCGGCTTGTGCGGCTGCCGTGCGTTGTTGAGATTTAAGTGCATAAGCATCTTGTGCTGCTCTTGATATATCATAACGATTAGCTACCACTTCTGCAGTATCTAGCATAGGCATATATATCGCTGGGCGATAGGCTTTTACACTGGGGTCAACCAGGCGATGCATATTCATTTTATCGTTTTGCACTAAACTAATGGAGTCACAACCACCGGCAACCATCACTTGTGCGCCATCGCAAACAATATGATTTGCCGCGGTTGCTATCGACATTAAACCTGATGAACATTGTCTATCAATCGTCATACCCGCAACAGAAACCGGTAACTCGGCCGCCATAGCCACTTGACGAGCAAAGTTCATCCCTTGATTACCTTGTGTTAACGCGGCACCAAAAATACAGTCTTCAATATCATTTACATCAATTCCTGCCCGTTCTACTGCAGCTTTTACCGCCACAGCAGCCAATGTTGGTGCTGATAAATCATTAAATGCGCCACGGTACGCCTTACCAATTGGCGTACGAGCTACTGATACAATAACGGCTTCTCTCATGATACATCCATATTAAGTCTTTGATAATTAATCGATAGTTATTTAGCTAAATAGTTACGCGTGACTATTTTGTTGTGTTTTGTTGTGATTTCATAAAAGCCATAGCTTTTAAAACAAACTTTTCACCTTGTTTTGCACCTGACGCTAATGTCGTTTGGCCTGTTTGATTAGTTAACTCGGGCCATTGTTCGCGCACAGTTTCAGGATTTTGGTTTTGCCCGGCAATAAAACAACCCTGGGTTTCAACAATACTGGCACTTGAATAGCCGCCTGCGCCAGCACATAAAATAAAGCGATTAGGGGCATCGTCATCACACAGTGTTAACAGGCCGGCCGTTACCGCTTCAGGTGCAAAAGCTTGGACAATTTCTGCCGGCATTAAATCTTCCGTCATACGTGTGCCTGCAGTTGGCGCTAGGGCATTGACGCGAATATTATTTTTTGCGCCTTCAAGCACTAAGGTATTCATTAAACCTAACACCGCCATTTTTGCCGCGCCGTAATTTGCTTGACCGAAATTACCGTACATACCGCTTGAAGAGGTGGTCATCACGATACGGCCATAGTTTTGTTCGCGCATGATGTCCCAAACCGCTTTAGTGCAATTAACTGAGCCCATAACATGAACATCCATCACCAGTTTAAAGTCATCTATGCTCATTTTAGCAAAAGATTTATCACGTAAAATACCGGCATTATTAATCAAGATATCAACACGACCCCATTTTTCCATGGCTTGGTTCACCATGTCTTGTACTTCATCAAAATTGGCAACGTTAGCACCGTGACTGATAGCTTCACCGCCATTTTCTGTAATTAAACGCACCACTTCTTCAGAGGCTTGTGACGATGCACCGCTACCATCGCGCGCACCACCTAAGTCATTAACCAGCACTTTTGCACCACGTACTGCAAGTGCTAAGGCGTGTGAACGGCCTAAACCATTACCCGCGCCCGTAACAATGGCGACCTTACCTTCAAAACTTATTGGCATAATATACTTCCTTAACATGCTTTAATTAGTTGTTTATTAATAGTTCACATTGAGACGATAGATAAGGTTATTTCACCATTTGCACTGAAAGCCATTCCGCCACTAATGCCGGTGTGTCGCAACCTTCAATTTCAACCGTCACTTGTGTAGATAAACGATATTGCCCTGGTTTTTTCTCTTCAATCGCTAGCGTTTTAGCATGTGCTCTAACGCGACTATTTACCTTAACCGGTTGCAAGAACCTGACTTTGTCAAAACCCGCGTTTAAGCCCATATAGAATCCCTCAATAATGACACTGAAGTCTTCCGCAAAATGAGAAAGCATTGATAAAGATAAAAAACCATGGGCTATGGTTGAGCCAAATGGCGTTGCTTTTGCCTTTTCTTCATCAATATGGATAAATTGATGATCTAGGGTGCAATCCGCAAATTTATTAATTTGCGCCTGCGTTATTTGGTGCCAAGGTGTTGGCTCAGCTTCAAAGCCAATGTAGTTGGCTAATTGATCTTTTGTTATTATGGTTGGCATAGTAAATTTCCCTTTAAGCGCATGATTATTTAAGACCCTGGTTATGTAAGTAGATAGTTATTTAAGGCCCGTTAAGCTTTAAAACCAGTCTACTTTCATGTCATAGGTTGTACTGTCTGAATTTGCTAAAATACTCGACCATAGCGCTATTTTTGGTAACTCAAAGCGATAAAAATACTGTAATGCTTGTAGCTTTCCGTGATAAAAATGCTCATCGCTTTGATGTGGTTTTTTGCTCAGTGCTTCGCTGGCCACTATGCCTTGTTTTAACCATAACCAGGCGACAATAACCTGACCAAAAAATTCAAGGTATTTTACTGAGTTAGCTAAAGCCAAATCGATATTGCCGGTCGACATTGCGCCTAATACCACTTGAGTTGTTTGTTTTAAGGTCTCAACAGCGGCACTGAGTTGACTAGAAAATTCAGCTAAATTTTTATAGGATTTTGCTTGTTCAATGGTTTTATAAATTTCCGCTAGGGTTGCTGTGTAGCCGGCCATTTTATTCATCGGTACTTTTCGGGTTAATAAATCTAACGACTGAATACCTGTGGTGCCTTCATGAATAGCATTTAAGCGATTGTCACGATAAAACAACTCCACAGGATGCTCGTTAATATAACCATGTCCACCCAATACTTGAATAGCTAAGTCGTTAGCTTTAGTACCATATTCTGACGGCCAGGTTTTTATAATTGGCGTTAAAAAATCTAATAACACTTGTGCATCTTGTTGTGCTTCAATTGTGGGGGCTGTTTTTTCGTCGTCGCTCAGTTGTGAGCCATAAAGCACCAGTGCAAGTGCGCCTTCAGCATAGGCTTTTTGTGCGAGTAACATACGGCGAACATCGGCGTGTTCAATAATATTAACCATGGGAGAAAGTGGATCTTTGCATGATGGCAAGCGCCCTTGTGGACGATTTTTTGCGTAATCAAGCGAATATTGATAACCGGCAACCGCGAGTGTTGCAGCGCTAGTACCCACCATAATACGTGCCTCATTCATCATATGAAACATGTACTTAAGCCCTTGATTCTCTTCACCAACCAAGTAGCCCACTGAGCCATTTTTCTCACCAAAGCTTAAGGCTGTTGAGGTGTGAGCGCGACCGCCCATTTTGTGAAATAAGCCCGCTAGCGCCACCTCATTATCCTCACCCAAAGTGCCATCAGGGTTCACTAAAAATTTAGGCACGACAAATAATGAAATCCCTTTAATACCTTTCACTGCGCCTTTTACACGCGCAAGTACTAGATGGACAATATTCTCACTTAAGTCATGATCGCCACCAGAAATATAGATTTTATTACCGCTAATGCGATAAGTATCATCTGCTGACTTAACCGCCTTGGTGATTAAATCGCCAAGCCCTGAGCCGCTGCCTGGTTCGGTCATCGCCATGGTGCCCATGAATCGTCCTGAGCGCATGGGTTTAACCCATTTTTCAATCAGGGCTTTGCTACCATGGGCTTGCAGTAAATTTGCATTAGCCGTGGTCAACATGTTGTAACCTAAGCCAACACCCCCTGCGGCGGTTAGATAGGTGTTAGCCGCGCTTGCAATAATGGGCGGTAATTGCATGCCATTTGAGGCGAAATCTGCACTCGCTGAAGAAATACCCGAGGCTATTACTGCTTCAATAGCCGGTTTTAACTCAGGTATAAGGCTGACGTTTTTACCGTCAAAAGTAGGTTGATGCGTATCAAGTTTTTGTCGAATAGGTAAGAAGTGTTTCTCAGCTATGGCTTTAGCCGTATTAATGACCTCATTAAAAGTCTGACGGTCATGGTCTTGATAGCGTGCTCGTTTTATCAGTGATTCACTATCAAAAAGCTCATAGAGCATAAATTCAAGATCACGTTCATTCATTAATGTTGCAGACATAAAATTATCTTCTCATCTTTTTACTTAGCTAAATCACAGCGAGTTAGTGCAAGTTACTACATGGTTATTAACTTATTGCGCTGAAACACCGCCATCTATGGCGATACATTGCCCTGTCATGTAGGTATTCGCTGGAGATAACATCATCAGCATCATGGCAACAATTTCTTTAGGTTCGCCTAAGCGATTCATTGGGGCGCCTCTAGCCATTTTCTGTTGTTGTTCTTGGTCTGCAAAATTAGTCACCATAGGCGTTAAGGTAAAAAATGGACAAATGGCATTGATACGAATATTGTCACGACCATATTCAACCGCACCAGATTTGGTTAAACCAATCACCGCATGTTTAGCCATCGCATAAGCACTACCTCTGGCGGCACCACTTAGGCCAGCCATAGAACTCACATTGAGAATGCTACCTTCACCTTGTTGCAACATTTGTTGTATTTGATGGCGCATGCCAAATTGAACACCTTTAACATTAATGGCAAATTGACTGTCCATTATGGCTTCGTCTATCTCATGTAGTGGCATAAATTCGTGGGCGACACCGGCATTATTTACCCCTATATCAACACGGCCAAAGTGTTTAATCGCGGTGTCGACCATAGCTTTACAGTCATCATTTTTTGAAACATCACAGGCCAGTGCAATAACCTCAGCGCCGGTTGATGCTATATCTTCAGCCACTTTTAACACACCAGACTCGTTAATATCACTGATCACTAACTTGGCACCACGCTTAGCCAACTCTTGTGCTAACAGCTGACCAAAGCCTTGCGCTGCGCCGGTAATAACCGCTACTTTTCCTGTAAAATCTAATAGTGCATCCATGGTATTTCCCTTACATTTCAAATATTGTTGATGAATTTTTTGTTATAACGCGCCGTTATCACTCAATTTACATGGCTATATTTTATTCAAAACTTACCTTTGACATTACTTATCTGTTGTTTGTTCGTCTGTTTTTTCGGCTGCCTGTTCGCCTTCCTGCTCGATAATACTTAAAGCCATTTGCGCTAAAGGTTCAACAAAGGCCCCCACTTTATCGGCCTGTTTATTTGATGCGTTACCCTCTGACGCGCGTTTTGCCACGCCTTGCACTATTGCCGCTAATCTAAAAAAGCTAAATGCTAAGTAGAAGGTCCAATTGTCGATACGGTCAATGCCCATACGTTGACAGTAACTTGCAACATATTCTGCTTCTGTGGGTATGCCTAAACTCACCCTATCAACACCTTGCAGGCCATCGATAGCGCCCATCCCTTGTGGCATACGCAGCTGCATACATTGATAAGCTAAATCAGAAAAAGGATGTCCTAACGTCGATAATTCCCAATCCAACACAGCCATGACTTCAGGCTTGTCTTTGGCAAACATCATATTGTCTAGGCGAAAGTCACCATGTACTAAGCAAACTCGGCCATCATCTTCAGGCAGGTGTTTTTCAAGCCAAAGTATCAGCTGGTCCATAGCCGAAATTTGCTGTAATTCTGTTGTGCGATATTGCGAAGACCAACGACCAAATTGTCGTTCAAAGTAGTTACCTGCTTTGCCATAATCTCCTAAACCCACTAGCTCAATATCAACGCTGTGCAGAGCGACTAAGGTTTTATTCATCGCATCATATAGTTGGCTGCGATAAGCATTGGTTGAAATTTCAGCTAATGACGGACTCCAGTAAACGCTACCATCACAAAACTCCATCAAGTAAAACATAGCGCCAATAATACCGGTGTCGCGACAAAGGTGATAAACCTGAGCAACAGGTACGTCAGTACCTTTAAGAGCATCAAGCACTTCAAACTCTCGATCAACGGCGTGGGCAGATTTTAACAATTTTCCCGGTGGTTGGCTGCGCAATACATACAAACCCGATTCAGCCGTTACTTTAAAAGTAGGATTTGACTGCCCACCGGTAAACTTGCTTAATGTGATAGGGCCAATAAAACCTGCGACATGAGACTCAAGGTATTGAGTTAATTTTTCTACATCAAAAGCAAAGCTTGCTGTCATCTGTTTATCTCTTTCATCGGTTTAACCTGCTCAATGTTTATAGCAATTGACCTGAGGTTGTCTTTTTCACTAAATCGCGGCCAAGTTGCATCATGTGTACTTGATCTGGGCCATCGGCTAAACGCAAGGTTCTTTGACCAGCAAAGGCATGGGCCAAAAAGGTATCTTGGCTGACACCAACTGCGCCATGGCATTGAATAGCACGGTCAAGTACATCAAGTGCCATACTCGGCGCGACAATTTTAATCATAGCGATAATATCTTTAGCGGCTTTATTGCCGTCAGTGTCCATTTTTTGCGCCGCTTTTAAGGTCATCAAGCGTGCTTGTTCAATCTGACAAGCAGAAATAGCAATATCTTCACGCACTGATTGCTGTTTGATCATAGGGCGACCAAAAACAATGCGCTCGTTAACTCGCTGACACATTAAATCCAGCGCTCGTTGTGCTACGCCAATAGAGCGCATGCAATGATGAATGCGGCCTGGGCCTAAACGACCTTGGGCAATCTCAAAACCTTTGCCTTCACCAACAATAATGTTTTCAACCGGTACGCGAACATTGTCAAAGGTGATTTCAGCATGCCCTTCGGGGGCGTCGTTATAACCGAACACTTGCATTGGACGTACCATAGTGACGCCCGGTGTTTTCATCGGCACTAGCACTTGAGACTGCTGAATATAGCGGTTGCTATTGTCAGGATCAGTTTTGCCCATCACGATCATAATTTCACATTGTTTGCGACAGGCGCCACTGATATAAAATTTACGACCATTGATAACATATTCATCACCTTCGCGTTCTATGCGAAGTGCTATGTTGGTCGCATCACTTGAGGCAACTTCTGGCTCGGTCATAGCAAATGCTGAACGAATTTTGCCTTCAAGTAGCGGCTCTAACCATTTTTTTTTCTGCGCTTCATCACCATATTTAGCCAATACTTCCATATTGCCAGTATCAGGGGCCGCGCAATTAAACACTTCTGGTGCCCACATCACTTTGCCCATAATTTCGGCAAGGGGAGCGTATTCTAAGTTAGTTAGCCCGGCACTATATTTACCGTAACTTACCGGTAAAAATAAATTCCATAAGCCTTGCGCTTTCGCCTTGGCTTTAAGTGCTTCCATTAAGGGCGGGGTTGACCATTGATCCTGAGCTACTTGCTCATGCATTTGTGCTTCAACAGGATAAACATGGCTGTCCATAAATGTGCTGACACGTGCCATTAATTCTTTAACTTTGTCGCTGTATTCAAAATCCATGGGTGATCCTTATTATTTTTTAGTATCTGGCTGTTATTTTTGTCGTTTTAGCGCCGTTAACCCTCTGCAGTTTTAAATTCACACTATCGCGAACATTTCTGCGATGGCGATTAACTTAATTTCATCAGCGCGGCTTTATTAAATTGTGCTATTTCATCAGCTTTATTGTCTTTAATTTTATTGACCCACTCTGGATCAACTAACAATGCTCGGCCGATAGCGACCAGATCAAATTCATCATTATTTAAACGGGCCAATAAACCATCGATACTGGTTGGGTTGGATGTCCCTCCAAGGTCGACACTACCTTCACCGGTAAAATCACTATCTAAACCCACACTACCGACAGTGATAACCGGTTTATTAGTGATTTTTTTCGTCCAACCGGCAAGATTAAGGGCTGAACCTTCAAATTCAGGTAGCCAAAATCGGCGCGTGCTGGCGTGAAAAATATCTACACCGGCATTGCTGAGTAACAATAAAAATGTTGTTAACTCTTCAGGTGTTTGACAAAGCTTAGCCTCATAATCTTGTTGTTTCCATTGAGAAAATCTAAAAATAATTGGAAAGTCTTCACCAACCGCAAGACGAATGGCTTGCACTATTTCAACAGCGAAACGTGCTCTATTTTCTAATGAGCCGCCATATTTATCGCTACGTTGATTGGTGCCTTGCCAAAAAAATTGGTCAACTAAATAACCATGCGCGCCATGCACTTCAATTGCGTCAAAACCAATAGCTTTAGCATCACCGGCCGCTTGAGCAAATGCGCTAACCACTTCATCAATATCTGCTTGGCTCATGGCAATACCGTTAGGTGTGCCCGGCTTATACAAACCTGAGGGGCTATAAGCCGGTATGGTTTTATCTGGGCCTATGCCTTCTTTACGTACTGAGCCTACATGCCATAACTGCGGGGCAATTTTTCCACCGGCGGCATGAACTTCATCAACCACATGTTTCCAACCCGCTAAGGCTTCTTCACCAAAAATAGCCGGCACACGCTCATAACCGTTGGCGGCTTTATGTGAGATAAACGTGCCTTCGGTAATAATTAAGCCAACATTACCTTCGGCTCTGCGACGATAATATTGAGCTACCTCGTCGGTTGGGATATAGTTTGGCGAAAATGTCCGAGTCATCGGTGCCATGACAGTGCGATTTTTTAAGGTTAAACCACCGATGGATAAGGGTTGAAAAAGTTTAGCGGCACTATTTACGGTGTTAGTTAAGGTGTTAGTTACGCCCTTATTTTCAGCTTTTGTTTCTACACTTTTTTCTACATTTTTTTCTGCGTCAATGCTAGTCATCTTATTCCCTAAACTCGTTCATTTTTATTTGCTCTGCGTAAATTAACTAAAGTGGCGACAATAAGTCTAACAGCCTGAACCAACACTAATTGACGCTTGTTATATCAATTTAAAGGGCTATTACCTAGCCAATCAAATAGCCGCCATCAACATTAATCGCCGTACCTGTGGTGTAGCTTGAAGCGTTGGAAACCAAGTACAAGACAGTACCCGCCATTTCTTCAGGCTGAGCCACTCGCTTCATCGGCACGTGATGTAACATTTGTGCTAATATTTTTGGATTATTAACTAAGGTAGAAGCAAACTTAGTGTCTGTGCCACCGGGTAATATGGCATTAACACGAATGTTAAATTGGGCACATTCTTTCGCAAAAGTTTTGGTCATCGAAATAACCGCAGCTTTAGTAATAGAATATATACCTTGATAATCGCCCGGTATAACACCATTGATAGAGGCCACGTTAACAATCGCCCCACCGTTATTTGCTTTCATCAATTTAGCGCCAATCGTTGACATGAAAAAATAGCCACGAATATTAACGTCAACCGTTTTTTGAAACGCCGCTAAATCAGTATCTAATACATGGCCAAAGTATGGATTTGTCGCGGCATTGTTGACTAATATATCTAACTTACCGTGCTCTGCTGAAATTTGAGCAAATATGGCTTCTATCTGCTCCATTTCACCAATATGACAAGCAATGGCTTGTGCACTGCCACCCGCGGCAATAATTTGCTCAACAACGGCTTGGCAACCTGCTATTTTACGACTCGAGACAATCACATGAGCGCCGTTTTCTGCCAGCAGTTTAGCGATATGCTCACCAATGCCTCTGCTTGCACCGGTAACTAAAGCAATTTTTCCTGTTAAATCAAATAAATTGGTACTCATATCTTCATTCCTTGTTATAAATTTTGTCTTTATTTTCACTTATCTCTTAACGCTTATCTCACCTAAACGTTACCCAGTCAGCACCTGCTTGAGTTAGATGACTATAATTATTAAGATAATCAATGCTTAAGTTTTTATTTGAAAAGAGTAATTTGGTCACACCGGTATTACGTAACTGTTGAATGATGGCCAGTGTATTTTGATCTGATAACCCTAATATATGTTGAACAAGCACAGAGATTGTACCGCCCGAGGTAAAAATACATATATCGGTTGAGTGCTTGGCGTTATTTAAAGGTTTTTTAATCATTAATGCTTGGTTAATAACGTCTTGCAAAGCTGTGATACAACGTTTTTTAAATTGTGGCCAGCTCTCAATATAATCACTGTCGTATGCACCACCAACCCAGCGTTTAATGGCCAATGAAAATTCTGCTTGAAAAACGTGATTGGCGTTGGCTAACTGATTGGTTTTTTGTACTTTATCAGCAAAATTTTTCCATTGGGCATCATAACGTGTCAGCACTTCTACATGGTTAAATTCATTAAAACCTGAATGTAAAATCCTCGCAGGTTTATTACCCTGATACCCTAATAAAAAATTTTCAAGGGTTTGTTCATGGCGCAGTAAATCGCCCGAAAAAATGTACTCAGGTGCCGGCAAGGACTGCCAACACTTACCCAATAACTGAGATTGCATCGCACCTTTTTTAGATAACTGATCATAATCAGCTTTACCAAATGAGGCTTGGCCATGACGAATCAGATAAATAGCGGCCATAAAACTAGGCTACTGCCATAACGTATTGGTTTTGCATTAGATTTAAATATTCTTTTATGATCATTTTATTGCTTACCACTTTATTGCTTATCTGTTTATTACTTGCCATTGTCATGATTAAAATATCAGCTTAACGCGATTAATCTATGCTAAGTGCCCGCAAAAAATTAAGCAAATGAATAGTTCTTATAACTTACTATTCAAATTATGAATAGATAATAAAGAGGATTACTTGTAACATAACTAAAGGATAACTCATCACCGTTGACACTATTTTAATTGGCTTGTTATTAATTGCCTTGGTATCAATGATTATGCTTTTACGGATGATAATACAATTGTGGGTGATTTTTTGTAGGTCGGACTTTAGTCCGTCAACGGTTAAACCAGCTATTAACCTAGTGAGTTAACAAAGATCTACAGCGAGCTATTTTTTATCGGTCTTAATACCATAAGGAAAAAATGAATAGTGCTAGCTAACTAGTAGCCAAAAATGCACATAGATTAAAATAATAACATGACCAATAGTGGCTTAATGCTTGCTAAATTAAATGGAGAAAGTATGAAAGTAGATTTAAATCTATTTGTGGTGTTTGAAGCGATTTACTGCGAAGGAAATATTACCAAAGCGGCTTCAGCCCTTAACTTATCGCAACCTGCCGTGAGTCATTCATTAAGTAAACTTCGGCATAATTTTGATGATGCTTTATTTATTCGTCAAGGTAACCAGATGCGGCCAACACCGGTTGCCAATAATGTTATTGCCGATGTGCGTGAAGCCTTACAACAATTAAAAGTTTGCTTGGCGCAGTCTAGACAGTTCGAACCTTTAGTCTCGCGTAATAACTTCAATGTTTCGTTACATGGCGCTTTAGAAGCCTCATACTTACCCCCTTTAATGCAGCGCATCAGAAAAGAAGCGCCTTTAATTAATTTACAAAGTAGTCGCCGAGTCAATCGCCATGAATTGGAAAACAAATTGGCCAGTGGTGATATTGATTTAGCGATAGACACCTTATTACCGGTTAGTGACAATATTTTGCATACCCAATTAGATCAAAGTAAATTAGTGGTGCTAGCACGAAAAAACCACCCTATTGTAAAATCGACACTTGATTTAGCGACCTACCTCGCACAAGAGCATGTACTGGTTTCATCTCGCACAGTAGGATTAAGTATTGAAGATTTTGAGTTAGGACGGTTAGGACTACAACGAAAAATTGGCTTGAGGTGTCAGCATGCCTTTTCTGCCTGCCAAGTTATTGCCGATAACAACATGTTGCTTACACTGACCGAAACAACAGCGAAAATGTACAGCCAGCTGCTTGATTTGCAAGTATTTTCTTTACCCGTGAGTTTGCACGATATTGACGTGCATTTATATTGGCACCGCAATGTCGATTTTGACCCCGCCAATAAATGGTTAAGAAATCAAATTATTCAAACTACATCGACGAGTTCAACCCTTAACGGCCAAAATACGTAACCGAAAACACTTAACCGAAAACAATCGCGGCAATGAACTTATACCCATTTCATTAATTAGGTGGTCTACTTTATACACAGGAATAATGGCCAAATAGAAGGCATTTATTTAATAACGAGTTGTTCTAATTATTAAATAAATAACGCAGCAGTGGATTATTTTAACCCGTAAAAATGATCAGATAATTAGTGAGATTGGTATTAATAAGAAAATAATACTAACGTTGAAATTTAGTCTATGGGGCTAGCTGGCCTAAGACCGGCTAAGATTTAAAAACAGTTGTCACCAACTCGGAGGAGTCAGCTTTAAAGCTCAGATAAGATGTTTATATTATTTTTACCGGAACCGGTCTAACTTAACAGCCAACAAGTGTGGTTTTACATTTATTCATCCGTATTGAAACCCAGTATTGAAACCTGATTTTACACTTAATTAAGTTGGTTCCATTTATTAATTATTTTATCTAACTCACCCGATTTTTTTAAATCACCAATGGCCTGATTAATCGCTGTAACCACGTCAGGTTTAACTGATTTTTTGCTGAAAATAATATGAATGTCTGCCTGGTAAATACTTAAAGCATGCTTTTCAAATTCTCCAGCCATTTTGTACTTGTCAGAGAAGGCTTTAATGGTGGCCGGATCAACCAAAAAACCATCAATGTGCCCGGCTAATAGTAATTTTACATTCTCTTCAATATCAACAACTTCAAGAATATGTTCTTGAAATTCAGCCGTTTTCATTAACTTTTGATATTCATCACCGTAATAATAACCACTTTCGATACCAATCATGTAATTGCTGTTGGTTAAGTCTGATAAACCACCTAACTTAATACTATTAGCTTGGCCATTTCTAACAAATAAATTCACTGTCTCTTGTCTATAAGGTTCACTAAATATAGCGTAACGCTGTCTTTCTTCGCTTAATGACGCGCCCATAGCAACATCCATTTCACCGGTTTTTATATAGTGTAAATGTCGCTTCCAGGGTAATTCAGTATATTCTGCTGTATAACCAACTTTGGCAAATATTGTGTTGAAAATTTCTAAATCTAAGCCGACAAGCTCTTGCTGGCTATTACGATATTGATAAGGAAACCAAAGTTCCCAGCCAACATAGAAATTTTTGGCATAACTAGTAAAATTTACCATTAAACAAACTAAGAGGAGAAATTTTTTCACAGCAACCTCACTTATGGCCTTAGCTAAATTATTTTTATTTCAAAGGCTTGAGCTTTAAGACTAACGCAGGATCTAAGCGCATATTAAACCAGTTTATGCGCCAATCTAAGTGTGGGCCTGTCGCTCGACCACTTGCGCCAACAGCAGCAACAAGTTGTCCTTTGCTTACTTTGTCGCCAACACTGACATATGAAGCGCTTAAATGCAAAAATGTTGAACTAACACCATGGCCATGATCTATGATCATTGTGCCACCTGAGTAGAACATATCAGAGACAAACATCAGCACAGTACCATCGGCAGGCGCTTTAACAGCGTCACCTGTATCACCCGCATAATCTAAACCATAATGTGGCCATTTAGGCACGCCGTTATAATAACGTTGACTACCATAAACGCCGGTAATTACTCCTTCAATAGGGGCAATAAATCCCTGAGCAAAGGCGATTAAGTTACTGTCAATTTTTCGAGCGGCTTTAATTTTTTTATTATCTTCCCTAACACGAATATTGGCCTTTTTGTTAGGGTTCATAATGCTTTTAGCAATACCTTCAACCCGTTGAATATTGTATTCACGTTTTAGCGGTTTTAATATCTGCTGTTCAATTACGCCACTTGGGCTAATGATGGTGAGTTCACTATTATTTTTTTCATCTCGGCTGAAGCCTAAGGCATAGTCGCCGTTTAAAGAAACCTTAATCACTTTACCATTAAGCATGACTTTATTTTCTGGCGCTGTTTTACCTACAATTAACGCCCCTTGAAAAAACTGCTCACTCAGTTGCGTTTGAGTTGACGTTTTTGCTGACACCTCTTGCGTGGCCAGTAAACTAGCTGTAAAGGTGAGTATTAATAATAATGAACACTGTTTAGCCATTAGCTATAGCTCCTTTAGCAACACCTTCAAAAGCAACCACTTTAAATTCATCGTTCGGAGCTTGCTTTTTAAGTTGGCGCAAAATAAAGTCAGCCAATAACTCAACCGTTGAGTCGCAATCAACCACATCTAAAATGTTACTTGGCACGGCAATATCAAATCGACCTTGTGGCGCAAAGTAAGAAAACAATTGGTGATCGGGAGTCAAATTAGCCATAGCTGTAGCTGACAATTCTATCTCACTTAACGCCATGCGGTCAGCTTCACTAGCAAGATATATATCTTGCCAACGTGAACTCCAAGCCGCTTCATGTGCTGCTGAGCGTTGACCATTTTTATAGATATGAATTTTTGAACGATGACCATGAGCGATACGCTGACAATTACCATCATGCAATTTCAAACCATGGGTATAGTGATAATAAGCACCATCAATATTTTCTGGCCGTAACTTTAGTATCAAACCTTGGACATTTTTTGGTAAATGACTCAAAATTATATCGGTTAAATAATGGGTCACCGCCGCGATGTCTATTTGCTTGGTATCTATTTTGGCAAATGCACAGCTCGGTGATTGTAAATAGTAGCTACCCTGCTTGGCACTGAAATTGACAGATTCATGACCTGCTCGATGAGAGGATACTTCCACACTAACGGTGTTATTTTGCATGGGCAATAATAACTTATGATCAACCGCATCATCTATAATGGCCTTAATTTGCTTTTTAACCACAGCAAAATCAAGCACCATACTCATTTCATTTAAACTACCCTCAAGCAAAACATCAACAATCCAACTTTCGCCCACAATGCCACGTTCAGCACAACAGTACGAGAAGTCGATAACGGTTAAATCATTTACAAATAACTGCATTTAATAACTCTCCTACAACTTAACTTGCCAAGCAATGGTTTCATTCGCGCGAATAGGCACCACTTCGTCGTTACCAAAAGCCATGGTGGCCGGTACAGTCCATGCGGCTTTAACTAGGGTTATTTTATCAGTGTTTACCGGTAAATTATAAAATTTAGGACCATGTAAACTAGCAAAACCTTCAAGCTTATCAAGCGCACCGGCTTGTTCAAATGCTTCAGCATATAACTCGATAGCAGCATGTGCGGTGTAAGCACCGGCACAACCACAGGCATTCTCTTTTGCATGTTGTGAATGCGGCGCAGAATCTGTACCTAGAAAAAATTTATCACTGCCACTGGTTGCCGCGGCAACTAAGGCGTCTTGATGAATATTACGTTTTAATATTGGCAAACAATAATAATGTGGACGAATACCGCCCACTAACATGTGGTTACGATTAAATAATAAATGATGAACGGTAATGGTTGCGGCTACGTTGTCACCCGCTGCTTTAACAAAATCAACCGCATTTTTGGTGGTGATATGCTCTAACACTATTTTTAATGTCGGATGCTTTGCCACTAGTGGCCGCAATATAGTATCGATAAAGACCGCTTCACGGTCAAAAATATCAATATCGTGACTGGTTACTTCGCCATGCACCAACAACGGCATGTTCTCGCCTTCCATCGCCGCAAATACGGGGGCAAGATTGTCGATGTTAGTTACGCCAGATGAAGAATTTGTTGTGGCTCCTGCTGGGTAAAGTTTGGCCGCATAAACAATACCTGAGGCTTTTGCCGCTTTAATATCTTCTGCGCTGGTTTGATCGGTTAAATACAACACCATTAGCGGTTGGAACTGTGCACTCGGCTTTGCCGCCATAATACGCTGATGATATTGACGCGCTAATTCAGCATTGGTTACCGGTGGTACTAGGTTTGGCATAATAATAGCGCGGCCAAAATAGCGGCTAATATCAGCAACTGTGTTATTTAAGCTGGCGCCATCGCGCAAATGTACATGCCAGTCGTCTGGTCGAGTAATGGTTAATGTGGTCATTTTCTTTCCTAATGTCATCTATTCATCTGCTACTGCCGTTAGTAGGCAATATGGCTTATCACTTATTAGCTTAGCTTGAGCTAATACTAGTATTCGTCTTCTGAGCTTTCTGAACTTTCTGTGCTTAGCCCTGACGTTATGCCTTGGCCTTGGCTCGCGCTCTGGTTAGCATTACTTTCTAATAACGCTAGTAGTTGATCTTTTAAATTTGGCGGCACTTTATAAATGGTAATACTTTCATTGGCTGGATTATAAACCACATCTTGGCCAAAATGACTACGCTCGAAACTTAAACTGATACCGTTACCATAACCCGCATATTTAGTGACTTTATTTACTATGGCCTGATCATGAGGAAACGATTCCTCAATGGGGTATGATTGCTCTTGGCAAAACTTATAAAAGTCTTGGCCGCTCTCTTCGGTTTTAATCACATCACTTATTTCTTGCAATGAAACATCTTGCGCCGACTCTTTTTGCTCTTTGCAGTAACTTAAGAGTTCTTTACGACTGTGTTGTTTTTCATTGGCGTCAAATTGATTAACCGCAACATAATCTTCAACCGCTTGCACTAAAGTTTGGGTTTGTTCTTTTGAGTTTAAGCCTTCTTCACAGCTTAAAAAATCTAAGAAAAAGTCAGACACTTTTCTGCCCGCGCGACCTTTAATAAAAGAAATATAACGGTTACCTTGGGCATTATTCTGATAATCGAATAAATCGATACGAGCCGCTAACTGAAGCTTATTGGTATCAAGGTGTTGATCAGCTGAAATATGTAAATCACCGTCAACTGAATAATGTTCAGAAATAGGAATTATCGCCGCCAGTAAGTAGCGTCCACCCATATATTCGTAATGACAAACAATTAAATAACCGGTTTCTGCCAGGTCATATTTTTCTAATTCATTTTTAAGTAAATTTCCCGCTTGGCTACTAAATTCATGAAAACTTTGTGAATCACCTAAATAGCTTTCCATAATATCAACAAATCGGGCTTTGTCGCCTTGGGCTGGCATAGCAGAAAAATGTCCGTAGGCCTTACTGCCTTTGCTGTTGTAAATTTTATGTAGTGCATCAACAAAACTTTCAATTTTGCTGCTAGCTGCAACATTCTCAGGACCTAACCTGAGTACAACTTCGCCAGTTTCTTCTTTTTTGGTTAAAAAATGCAGTGCAATATTCGAAATTATTAAGCTCATAGATAAAGGTCAGTATTATATTGTTCGGGCATTTGATAAACTTATGTCTGTTTATTAAATTACCATTAAGTGTATAAGATGCCCATTGTATCCAAGTATTCCAACGAACGTGTAGAAAAAATTATTAAAGATTTGCTTGATGTACTCGTTAACGAGTCTGCAACCCCTGATCTAGCGCTAATGTGCCTAGGAAATACCCTAACAGAAATTATTACAAATAATGTGCCGAAAAAGGAACGAGAGGCAATAGTAGACAATTTTACCAAGGCATTAAAACAATCTATACAAAATTCTAAATAAAACGTATAAATAATTAGCGACATTCATAAAAAATAATAAGAGAATTAAACGACGCAATGGTTTCATTTGAATCAAAACCCTATAGTAAGCGACTATTACAGTTAATTAGCTGGAGCCACTGGTTCACTTTTTTTAATATTATTGCGGCGATCTTATTATCGTCAATTTATGTATTTAGTGAAGCAATGCCTGACACTTTGTTAGGGCAAACCTACTTAGTCACCACTTGGTTAAGCCATATAGCTTTCTTAACTTTTATGAGTTTTGTGCTCATTTTGTTTCCAATCACCCTGTTGTTTCCTCGAACCCGATTTATTCGGGTGGTCGCTTCTATCATTTTTAGTGCCCAGTTATTGCTTTTACTGCTCGACGCATTTATCTATACCCGCTTAGGCTATCATTTAAATATTTCATCAAGTGCGCCCATACTTGACCTTATTAATAACGAAATACAACAAAATAGCCGAGCGTTCTGGTTTGTTAGTCTAGTATTGACCATGGTGATATTATCGTTTGAACTGATAGCGTCAAATTATGCTTGGAAGCACCTAAAAGAATTACAAAAAACTATTTTTGCGCGCTTTATCGTTATTCCTCTGGTGAGCTTTTTCTTTTTTAGTCATATTATTCATATTTGGGCTGATGCCAACCTGGAATATGACGTATTACGCCAAGACACAGTATTGCCCTTGTCTTATCCATCAACCGCCAAAACCTTATTAACCAAATACGGTATGTTCGATCAAGTGGATTATATTGCCCGTCGCACTAGCCCGCTTGCCTTTACAGATGCCGTACCCCAGTACCCGCTTTATCAAGGCCAATGTCTCAATGACACCAAATTAAAACAGTCGGTTTTCATGGTGATTACAGATCAAATATTGCAAACTCAACAACTAGATAAAATAAAACAAAGAGCCAAGCAAGGTGTACTATCGCTAGACAATCATATTGATAACGCGTCACCAAAAGAAGCCTGGTTTAACTTGTTTTATAGCTTGCCAAGTATTTACAAAAAAGCCTTGTTCGAACAGCAAGCACAACCGCTATTATTTCAAATTATGGCTCAGAAAAATTTAGCCACATCACTTACTATTGTCGGTGAAGACCACAATGAAGCCTCAGTCATTAATACCGATGGTTTGTTAAGCCTGACCCATAAACTATTTCCAACAGTAACAAAACTAGCCGATATATCGAGTTTGATATTTGCGGATAAACTCAATAGTTATGCCCCAGGTTTACACGTGTTTTATTTTAAAGGTAACAATAGCTATCAGTTTGAACTGTTTTTAGACGCTTTAATGTCGGTGCAAAATAACCAACGAGGCGATAAGCAACTCAAGGATATCCTTTGGATCAGCTCTATTGGTAATAGCACCACAGAAACAAGTTTATCGATTAAACCTGCGTTACTGGTTTTACCGGCAAGTAAAAATAGATCGATTGATAAACTCACGAGTCATATGGATATGCAACCTACGCTGATTAAAAACTGGCTAAACTGCAATATTAAAGCAACCAGCTATAGCAACGGTACTGATATCAAAAAATTAAATAATGACCGTATTATTGCTAATACCATGGACAACGGCATTGTAGTGTTTAATAAAGATAAATCGATGTTTGTTGATCAAAATGGTAACTTTCAAAGTTATTCTATTCAACTGGCCGCCCCTATTACGGCAAAGCCTGATTTTCCATTAATGATTGATGGTGTTCACTTTATTAAGCAATTTAGTAAACAATTCGATGAACAAGTGGATAAACAATTGAATAACGTACAATAATTAGACGCTTAGCTCAATTGATGATGTTTTTTAATTGCATTCGAGCGATAAATCATTAATATAGCCCACATAAGCTTTTATCCCCATTAAGCTTATCAATCGGGGTATAGCGCAGCTTGGTAGCGCGCGCGTCTGGGGGACGTGAGGTCGCAAGTTCGAATCTTGCTACTCCGACCACATTTCAACTATTAAAGCCCTGTTTTTACAGGGCTTTTTTGTAACTGTTATATGTTAACTCGATGTAATACCCAGTTGATTAATTATCTACTCATGTTTTATCGCTTATTGACCAAGATAAATGACCAAGATAAACCTTAACAGCTAATTTTAGGTATATCTCGCCACTTACTCGTAAAGCTTGGCGAAAGAAATTCACGTCGCATATGCCACTTATCAATTTTACCTTGTGCGGCTAATTGCAAAGTATCATTACCGTAACGATTATTTATCCCGTCATAACAGCGCATCAGCTCTGGATCATCTTCATTTAGCGAAAACAAATCACCTTGTTGAAATTGAGTATTTTCAAGCTCAATGGCTCCTACCCCACAACGATAAAAGTTAACACCGCCGGCATAAACACAATCAAAAACGGCTGATATAGCGTTCGCGATACTTAGGGTGTTATCTGTTGCCACTAAAAATTCATAAATTATCGATTTGTGGTAATAATTATCATCATGAGGGGAGCTAGCAGCGGATATCACCAGACGTTTTACGCGCGAATGCTGTTGCCTTAATTTACGACCTACAATGGCGCCGTGGCTCACTAAAGCCGCTTTTAATTGATGTTCTTCATTTATCCGTTGACCAAAGCTTCTAGTGGAAAATATTTCTTTTTTTGCCTGCTTAACTTCATCCCAGTTTAAACAAACCATACCGTTTAACTCGTTAACCGTTCGTTCAACCATAACGCTAAATTGGCTGCGCATAGTTTTAGGTGACTGGTTGGCTAAATCCCAGGCGGAATTTATTCCCAACACGTTTAAACGCTTGCCTAATCGACTACCAATACCCCAGACGTCAGTAACCGCCATTTTTGATAATATGTCTTTACGTGACGTGACATCATCCACAACTGCCACACCGTTATAGCCCGGCAACTTTTTAGCCGCGTGGTTTGCGGCTTTCGCTAATGTCGGCGTTGAGCCAAAGCCAACACCCACCGGCAAACGCGTTTCCTGCCAAACCGCACGTCGTATTTCATGGCCATATTTATGCCAATCATTAATAATTTGGTTATAGTTTTTAAATTGTAGAAAAGACTCGTCAATCGAGTAAACATATTGGTTATCGCAGAAACGGCCAATAACATTCATCATTTTGTCACTGAGATCCGCATATAGCTCATAGTTAGACGAGCGAACAACCACATGGTGTTTGGCTAAAAAATGTTTAATTTGAAAATAAGGTTTAAATTTTGGTATACCTAAACGCCGACCAATTGGACACACAGCACATATACAGCCATCGTTATTTGTTAGTACGACCACAGGCCGATTTCTGATTGAGGGGTCAAACACCTTCTCACAAGACGCGTAGAAAGATACGGCATCAACTAACGCATACATGCGCTTAACTCCCTTAGCTGTCGATGCAAACGAATTGAACGGGTAACGACTCCCTCTATTTGAAATTCATCCTCAGGTGTAATGCTGACCGGTTGATGCTTGAACGATGCGGATAATAGCCTAGCGTTCTTTTTATCAATAAGTTTACAAGTAAAACAGCCATTGTAATTCGCCACAATAACATCACCATCTTTTACTGGCTCGCTACGATCGACTAGCAATAAATCACCATCAAAAATGCCAACCTCTTGCATCGACTGCCCTTGCGCCAAACCGATAAAAGTGGCATCGGGGTGTGCTATCAAGAGTTGATCTAACGATAAGCAGAGTTCTTTATATTCAGCTGCAGGTGATTCAAAGCCGGATATACCCGCCTCAATAAAAATCGGAATAACTTTCATAAAATACAACCTATACTGTACATTTAACCAGTATAGGTTAAGGCGTAAAATTGAGGAAGCTTTTTGTTAACTGCTCATGCCGTTTTTCTGATGGATAAAGTAAAGTTATCGCTTGTCACTTTGTCTACATTAACTTTGTTTAAATTAACTTTGCTCTAAATTATTTTATAACTCAGTATCAAGCACAACTTGACTGAAACTTCACCACGCCCTTTTAACCTGGCAATTTTAAGTGTTAGTTTACTAAAGTACTACAAGCTACTAGACTAAAGTGTAATAGCTCATTTTTTTATATATTATTTACTAAAATTATATATTATTTTATTAAAATGTAATTGCACACCACGTAATATATTGTTTATTATAATGTTATGGAGCACATAATAAATGTACCTTAATGAAAAATAAAATAAAAACCACTAAACCAAGCACTGCCAGTGAATCCCGTCGTTTGAATGCTCTAAAAAAACCAGAAAATATTGTCGGCATTGGTGCTTCTGCTGGCGGTTTAGAAGCATTGGAAGATTTTTTTACTCAGGTCAAAACGCCTTCCCATATGGCGTTTGTTGTTATCCAGCACCTAGACCCCTCTCACAAAGGTATTATGGCTGAGTTATTGCAACGTACTACGCAAATGATAGTCAAAGAAGCTAGCAACCACATGAAAGTAGAGAGAAATTGTGTTTATGTAATTCCTCCTAACAAAGATTTATCCATTCTGCACGGCTCATTATTTTTGTTTGAGCCCGTGCTGAATAGCGGATTACGCTTACCGATTGATTTTTTCTTTCGATCGCTTGCCAGTGATCAGCGCGAACATGCTGTGGCTGTTATTCTTTCTGGCATGGGTTCTGACGGCACCCTAGGTTTGCACGCCATTAAACAAAATGCTGGACTGTCTCTGGCCCAGTCGCCCGAATGTGCAAAATTTTCTTCCATGCCTCAAAGCGCCATTAATGCAGAATTAATCGACATCATTGCCCCCGCTAAAGAATTACCCGAACATATACTGAGTGGGCTCAAACATGACCATCGTATTGCCTCAAAGGATATTGAACCAAAGTTAGAAGTCAAATCAAAAAGTGCATTGGAACAGATCGTTATTATCTTGCGTGAACGCACGGGAAACGACTTCTCACTGTACAAGAAAAACACCATCTACCGTCGTATTGAACGGCGTATGAACCTACATCAACTTGAAGATATAGCGCTTTATGCGCGTTATCTGCGCGAGAATCCACAAGAACAAGACCTATTATTTAAAGAACTGTTAATTGGGGTAACCAATTTCTTTCGCGATAAAGACGTTTGGGCGCAACTCAAGTCAACCTCGCTGCCAGCACTATTAGAAAATTATCCTGAAGGTAAAGAACTTCGAGCTTGGGTTACCGCCTGCTCGACCGGTGAAGAGGCTTATTCACTCGCCATGACTATGATGGATGTCTTAGATGAGATTAAGCCTAAAGCGCGTTTTAAACTACAAATTTTTGCGACCGATCTTGATGAAGATGCTATCAATATTGCCCGGCAAGGCTTTTATCCAGCAAGCATTGAGGCGGATATAACGCCCACACAATTGGCGCGTTATTTCATTAAAGATGATAGAGGTTATCGTATCAATAAGAAGATACGTGACATGATCATCTTTGCACCCCAGAATATCATCATGGATCCACCATTTACCAAGTTAGATATTGTTACCTGCCGTAATCTGCTAATTTACCTTGGACCAGAATTACAAAAAAAGTTAATTCCATTGTTCCACTACGCATTGAATTCTCATGGTATTTTGATGTTGGGCAATGCCGAAACCATAGGTAATTTTACCAACTTGTTCTTAGCACTTAACGATAGTGCACGGATTTTTACCCGTATCGATATTTCCAAAAAACGAATGGATGTCGACTTTCCCTCAAGGATATTTCCTGTTATATCTTTGATACACAATGAACCCAAGAGAACCCGCGACATGAGTAAAGACATCATTAACCTACAAACGCAGGCAGACCAAATCCTACTACAAAATTACTCGCCTGCAGCGGTATTGGTTAATGCTGCCGGTGATATTATGTATATCAATGGTCGCACGGGTAAATATTTAGAAGCCTCGGCGGGTAAGGCCAATTGGAATATTCACGTGATGGCGCATGAAGAACTCCTCATGCACCTTAACCTCGCGATGAAAAAAGCGCAGACACAAGAAGCGCCAGTTATTATTGAAAACCTGATGGTAGGCAAAGAAACCATTAACTTAACGGTGCAAGCCATTGCTAAGCCAAAAGCTTTAATGGGTTTGCTGATGGTGGTTTTTACCAAGGTGTTAGCACCGACCGCGCAGCCGAGTAAAAATCGGGGTAAAGCAGCAGAAAATAATCAGCTAGAACTGCAACATGCGCGCGATGAGATAGAAGCAACTCGCGAACAAATGCAGGCGGCACAAGAAGAACTCAGGTCCACCAATGAAGAGTTACAATCAACCAATGAGGAATTGCAATCCACCAATGAAGAATTGACCACTTCTAAAGAAGAAATGCAGTCAATGAATGAAGAGTTGCAAACGGTTAATACCGAACTACAATCTAAAGTTGATGATTTGTCATGGGTCAACAACGACATGAAAAACTTGCTTAATAGCACAGAAATAGCAACGGTGTTTCTTGATAATGGGCTACGTGTAAGACGATTCACCAACTACGCCACCCACCTATTTAAGCTGATCCCTGGTGATGTCGGTCGACCACTGTCTGACATAGTTACTGAGCTCGATTATACTTCACTACAAAAAGATGCGCGGGAAGTGTTAGACACACTGATTTTCATAGAAAAAGAAATAACCGCCAGCAATGATCGTTGGTTTAAGGTGCGTATTATGCCTTATGCCACACAAGAAAACGTGATTGACGGCGTGGTCATTACCTTCACTGACATTAGCGAAGCCAAGCTGCTTGAGTCACAGTTACGTGAAGTGAATCCAACTATATGAACGATCCTACACAGCCAACCAAACGGTTAGTCAAACTCTCACCCCAAGAGTTACGCAAGCTTGCTGAAATACAAGTGAAAAAAAACAAGGACAACAAACAAGCTGCTCTTAACGAAGCTAGTGTTCAAAAACTGTTACACGAACTGCAAGTTCATCAAATTGAATTGGAGATGCAAAATGATGAGTTACAGCAAGCGCGGATAACTGAACAATTACATTATCGCTACACTGAGTTATTTGAGTTTGCACCCATTGCTTATTTTATTTTTGATCAGAGAGGTAAAATTACTCAGGTCAATTTACGAGGTTCGAACTTATTGGGTATCGAACGCGTTCACTTAGTAGGAAAAAGCTTTGTCAACTACATCACAATACCCCATCGCAATAATTTTAAGGATTGTCTGGCAAAAGTATTTCAGCATAAGGGCATACAATCTTTTGAGATATTAGTTCACGCTAACAATACAACACGTTGGCTAAGTATCGAAGCTAATCTGGGCATTACAGGTATTGACTGTCTTGCTGCATTGATTGACGTTACCGAAAAAAAACAAGCTGAGAATGAGCAAAAACTGGCCGCCAGTGTTTTTACTTATGCTAGAGAAGGCATCATGATTACCGATAATAAATCTAATATTATCGATGTTAACGACAGTTTCACCCGTATAACAGGTTATAGTCGTGAAGAGGCTATTGGGCAAAACCAACGTTTTCTCCAATCAAGCAAGGAGACCCCTGAGTTCTTTTATGGCATTTATCAAGCACTGAAAAAAGATCGCAATTGGTCTGGTGAAATTTGGAACAGACGTAAGAATGGTGAAGTGTATGCTGAAATGGCTACGATTAGTGCGGTCTGTAATGAGCATGGTATCGCGACCCATTATATCGCCTTAGTTAACGATATCACCCCGATGAAAGAGCATCAAAATCAACTAGAGAAAATAGCACATTACGATGTATTAACTAACTTACCTAATCGAGTATTGCTAGCTGACCGATTATCTCAAGCCATGTTACAGTGCAGTCGTCACAAGCATTTACTGGCAGTGGTTTTTCTAGATTTAGACGGTTTTAAAGCGGTTAATGATACGCACTGTCATGACGTAGGTGATGAACTACTTATTGCCCTCTCAGTTCGTATGAAAGAGGCGTTACGCGAGGGTGATACCTTAGCCCGTATTGGTGGTGATGAATTTGTGGCTATATTAACTGATTTAGACAAAGTTGAGGATTGCGAGCCGGTATTAGAACGCTTGTTGTTAGCCGCGTCTGAGCCAATTACTGTCACTAATGTTATCTTCCATTTATCAGCTAGTATTGGCATAACAATTTACCCACAAGATAATGCCAATGCTGACCAGTTGGTACGCCATGCCGATCAAGCTATGTATGTAGCTAAAGGGTCAGGTAAAAATTGTTATCATTTGTTTGATACCGCTCAAGATGACGCGGTTAAAATGCATCAAGAAAACCTAGAAGCTATTCGTAATGCCTTAGACCATCATCAATTTGTACTTCATTATCAGCCTAAGGTTAATTTGAAGACTGGCATAGTGACAGGTGTTGAAGCGCTTATTCGTTGGCAACATCCTCAACGAGGGTTATTAAACCCTATTGATTTTTTACCCGTTATTGAAAATAACCCGATGAATATTGAGGTGGGTGAATGGGTTATTGATAGCGCACTGACACAAATCAGCGAATGGAAAAAAATGGGTCTGAGCCTCCTAAACATAAGCGTAAACATTGCTGCGGTTCAATTACAACAGTCTAGCTTTACACAGACCTTAACCTCATTACTCGCAGCCCACCCCGATGTTGAACCTCGCTATTTAGAACTAGAAGTGCTGGAAACCAGTGCGTTAGATGATATTAACCATATCTCAAACATCATGCATGACTGTATCGCGCTGGGTGTAAACTTTGCCTTGGATGATTTTGGCACCGGTTATTCATCACTCACTTATCTTAGGCGTTTACCCGCCAGCATGATTAAGATAGACCAGAGTTTTGTCCAAGACATGCTAATTGACGTTGAAGATTTGGCCATTGTTGAAAGCGTAATAGCTTTAGCTAAGTCATTCAAACGTGGCGTAATTGCTGAAGGCGTTGAATCAATTGAACATTGTAAGGCTATACTAGAACTGGGCTGTGACTTAGCTCAAGGTAATGGTATTGCCAAACCTATGCCAGCAAGCGATATTCCTGCTTGGGTTAATCAGTGGAATCCTGATGTGAGTTGGCAAACGCAATAAGCTTAAAAACCTCGCAGTAACAGGTCTTTTTTTCTATAAAAGTTCAGGTAACCTTAGGCCCACTTTATGGCTGCAGCACTTCATGGTTGTAGCACTATATTCAAAAACCAAAGAAAGAGCTTATCGCCAACAAATTTATTAATTTTTCACCTGTAAATACCCTAGGTAGTCATCTCCTTCATTGTCGCCAATATCATAAACTAGCGATTGTTTGACAACATGCGATTGTATTCTCTCCTGCCTTACCGCCATTTAATAGCAATCACATTAAGTTATTGCTCACTTGTGAAGGGTATCAATTAGCATGGTCTGACTTGGCAAAAATTGCTGGTTTTCCAGTAATTTCTAACAAATCGATACGCTTTAGTAGCGGAATACGATTCGCAGAAATGTCAGCAATAGTGACACCATCTAGCACATCCATAAATGCATGAGTTGCTTCCTGAATTTTTTTAGATAGCTTGCAAATACCAATCAACGGGCAGGTGTTTTTCTCAGGGTTAAAACACTCCACTACATCTAATGGCCCTTCGGTAAGACGCACAACATCACCGACAATGATCTCTTCTGCCGGGCGGCTTAACCGAAAGCCACCATTACGTCCTCGCACTGTTTCTAAATAACCGGCTTTGCCTAGCTCGTGCACCACTTTGACAATGTGCGGGCGTGACACGCCATGAATGAAAACCACGTCATCTACCCGCACTAGTTCAGGGGCTTTAAGTGCGGCCAACTGTAAACAACGCATCGCATAGTTGGTATAACTGGTTAATTTCATCAGGTGCTCTCTATTTTTATGTTGGGCTTTTATTGATTGTCACATTTAAAAGTTATATTTTCAATATTGCTTTTATTGCCACATCAGTTTAACATATATTTAAAATACAACTTATATGAGCACTATAGTTATGTTGGAAAGCTTCACTGCGGAGACCCTTGCCAGAATGCAGTTTGCATTCACTGTCACCTTCCATATTATATTCCCAGCCTTTTCGATCGGAGTGGCCAGTTATCTAGCGGTATTGAATGGCTTGTGGCTAAAAACACATGATCAAACTTACCTTTTTTTGTTTAACTATTGGAAGAAAATTTTCGCGGTTGCCTTTGGCATGGGCGTAGTTTCCGGTATTGTGATGTCGTATCAATTTGGCACTAACTGGTCGGTGTTTGCAGATAAAACTGGGCCAATACTTGGGCCACTTATGGCCTATGAAGTACTCTCTGCCTTCTTCTTAGAGGCGGGTTTTTTAGGCATCGCTTTGTTTGGACGTGAGCGCGTGGGTAATGGACTACACATGTTCGCTGTTTGTATGGTCGCCTTTGGTACTTTGATGTCAGCCACTTGGATTTTATCGGTCAACTCGTGGATGCAAACGCCTGTTGGCTACAGCATTAATGACGTAGGGCAATTTATTCCAGAAGACTGGTGGCAGATTGTCTTCAACCCTTCTTTTCCGTATCGTTTAGTACACATGGTATTGGCTGCCTTTCTGACAACCGCGCTGGTGGTTGGTGCTGTTGGTGCATTACACCTGCTAAGAAACAAGGCTGATGCCGCTGCACGTCGTATGTTTTCAATGGCAATGTGGATGTTAATTGTTGTCGCCCCCTTACAAATTGTTGTGGGAGACTTTCACGGTTTAAACACTTTAGAGTATCAACCAGTCAAAGTTATGGCGATGGAAGGACACTATGACAGCCACCCAGAAGGTGGACCGCTGATCTTATTTGGCATCCCTAACCCACAAGAAAAAAGGATTGATTACGCTATTCAGATACCCAAACTCTCTAGCTTGATCTTAAAGCATGACTTAAACGCCCCGCTTGCAGGTTTAGATACTATTCCTGATGAAGACGAACCCCCTGTTGCAGTGATATTCTGGAGCTTCCGTATTATGATTTTGCTAGGTTTTTCCATGTTAGGACTGGGCGTATGGAGCTTATGGCGACGCATTCGCGGCAAGCTTTATGATGACGATTTGTTAAAGCGGGCGGCAATTGTTATGGGCCCCATGGGATTTGTTGCCGTTCTGGCAGGTTGGGTTACTACTGAAGTCGGCCGTCAACCTTTTACCGTTTACGGACTATTGCGTACAAGCGACAGTCTTGCACCGATTGATGCGCCTGCAGTTGCGGTATCGCTAATCGCATTTATCATCGTTTATTTCTTTGTCTTTGGTGCAGGTACTTTTTATATATTAAGACTGATGAATAAACCGACAGCTACGTCAGACCTTGAGATAAATGACGGCCCTACCCGGACCGCACAAAACCAATTTATTGCAACAACTGCCGCAGACCTTAAGTCGGGTGCGCAAGGAGACAATCGTGGAATTTGAATTATCGTTTATCTGGGCTATGATTATCGCCTTCGCCGTACTCACTTATGTCATTTTAGATGGCTTTGATCTGGGCATAGGTATTTTGTTTCCGTCGGCTAAATCAGAGCAAGACAAGTCCGTTATGATGAATACTATTGCCCCCGTTTGGGACGGTAATGAAACTTGGCTCGTCATGGGAGGCGGTGGTTTATTTGCCGTTTTCCCTCTAGCCTATGCCATTATTATGCCAGCCTTGTACATGCCTATTATACTGATGCTGTTAGCACTGATTTTCAGAGGCGTTGCCTTTGAATATCGCTGGCGAACTGTTCGTTGGAAGCCTGTTTGGGACTTTGCCTTCTTCGCAGGCTCGGTTATAGCAGCCTTTACTCAAGGTATTTCGCTCGGGGCCTTGGTGCAAGGTATTGAAGTGGCAAACCGCGCCTACGCTGGAGGCTGGTGGGATTGGCTAACCCCGTTTTCACTATTAACCGGCTGTGCCGTTGTCATTGGCTACGGCTTACTGGGCTCCACTTGGTTAATTATGAAAACAGAAGGTGAACTACAAGCTAGAATGCGCGGTTATGCAAAATGGTTAGGCATTGCTACCCTAGGTTTTATTGGTGTTGTCAGTATCCTCACCCCGTTCAAAGACCCCGCTTATTTTCAACGTTGGTTTACACTGCCAGGTAGCATTTTTAGTGTGTTGGTTCCCGCTTTAGTTGGATTGTGTACTTGGTTGCTATTTATGGGTTTGAAACAAAACAAAGAAGCGCAACCATTTCTCGCCTCACTGGGCTTATTTGTCCTCAGTTTCATCGGTATTCTTGTTAGTTTTTACCCTAATATTGTACCGCCAAGTCTAACAATTGCTGAAGCAGCAGCGCCTGATTCAAGTTTAAGATTCACGCTGGTGGGGACGATGGTTTTAGTGCCACTTATTTTAATCTATACCGCTTATGCATATTGGGTGTTCAGGGGCAAAGTAAAACCTGAAGATGGCTATCACTAATGGCTTTGCAAAAATGGAAAAAACTAGCTTGGTTTGTTGGCATTTGGCTTGCTGGGGTTTTAGCACTGAGCATTGTAGCTATGCTGATAAAGTCAGTAATTCTTTAACGGTTTGCTGTATCGGGTCTGACTAAAACTTGCTTGGTTTGTTGAATTAAACCGAGCAGATTTTGGTTGCTGAGACGTCCAACCTATCACTACATTTTAACCATTAAGAATAAGAAAGTAATTAATCAATTTGGTATGAGTGTTCATAGCGGCCTTGGAGTGAAAGTGCGCTAGTAAGGCACAAAATAAAAGGCGGCTGAATAAATTCAGCCGCCTTTACATATCAACAAGAACGATCAATAAATCATAAGATATTTATTAACGGATCGTATTAAGATTACGCTCGCTTTTTATCGAGATGATAAGCCTTAATTTACTGCTGTTATTTTCCTTTTTTACCTTTTTTACCTTTCTTTGATTCACAGCTTGTAGCGGCATAAGCCATTTCATTAGTACCATTAGTGCTCATGTAAACTTCATTGACTTTGACACTGTCATGTTTTTTATGACAACGTTCTATTTCGCCTTGGAAATTCAAGGTTGCCATGCCACCTTCTGAACTCAACACTTGAAGGTCTTCGCCAGGTACTGGTGCTGTGCCATTGCCATCATTGAAATATGATGAGCCAACACTACCATCGTCATTTTCTATGCCAACGGTTAAGTTTGCAGGAATAAGCGGCAAGTCAGCATAAACAAACCAAATGTTTGAGGTATTCGTTTCTACCCAAACTTGGAAAGTAGAAGTGGTAGGGTCACCAAAAAATGGCACGTTTTCCCATTCATAAATAGTGAACTGTCGTGGTCCTGCATCCAGTACAGCTACATACCAATTACCACCTGCAGCAAGATTTAAGTCTGACCAAAATGGCGCTAAAATATTATTAGGCAGTGAAACGTTGGGTAAATTTTGGTTGGACGCTCCAGCAGCAGAGCCACTGGCGGTGCCTACTTCAATGGTGCCATTCACCGACCAAATAACACTAGAGTAGGTTTGTCCATTGTAATCAAACGAGGGTACGTTCAGGGAGAATGAACCATCATCACAGTTTGCCGGACAACCAAAGGGTACAACTCCGAAGGCTCCTAACGAGAAGTAGCCAAAAGGTGCTGGTGAGCTTTGTAAATTAAGGCCACCCACGTCAAGGAAAACGCTCCAGTCAACTTGATTATCATTTACGTTAACAGGAGATGCTTCTGAGCCATTAGTAATAGCGCTACTGACTGAGCCATCTACTAAACTCATGCCTACAGGTAACATGTCAGTAATATCAATAACATCAATTATTTGACCGTTAGTTACCTTGATTTCATAGTTAAGCACGTCACCTTCTTTCGCCGATGCCATATCGACAGTTTTTGACAAGTTAGGCGTTGAGCTTCGATTGGCGTTAGCGGCAATCGGCATGTGCAAGTCAACATAATGATGGCCCGACGATTTTAGCTTTAACTCACCAAAATTCCAGCCTGCTGGCGCTAATGTGGTGTCAGCCGTGATAGTTATAGTAGCGCTTTCACCTTGATGTAGTGAAATATTTTTAGGTGAAACGCTTACCTCCATGGTGTTACTTTTACCACTTAGCTTCCAATGCCCGTGTTTGTCACCTGTATGCGTAACCACACGGGTCCAGCTACAGGTTCTTACACAGTTGCTTTCTTGCATACTGGCAATGTTTAAGGTACGAGGATCTCCGCCGGTATCTGGGTTAGCGGCAAGAAAGTTTGCAGGCGTCTCACTTAACACTAAGCCTGAGCGTAATACTTTATTGAGTTGTACTCTACCTGCACCAACATCAAAGGGGTCTGCTGAAGTTATGCCATCATCTTTTAGAAGATGCTTAGTTTTAGAGGTCATCATTAAGGCAGATTTTATTTCATAAGGGGTCCAGTCGGTCAGCATGCCTACTAAAGCACCACTACCGGCATTATGCGGACTTGACATAGACGTGCCCGATAAAAAGGCAAATTCAGGCGAAGGTGTTACGCCGTCAGTATTAACTGCTGCCATAATGTCGACACCAGGAGCACCAATATCAGGCTTTAATATATCAAGGGTAGTATTTGGACCACGTGAACTAAAACCAGCAGTGACATCGCCATTAGCTTTATCAAGATTAAGTGTATAACCTTGAATAGAGCCGATAGTATTGGCATTTGATGCAAGCCAGTTTTTCAGTATTTCACCATTAGTGAAACCTAAATGTACCCCAGGTAAAAAGTGAGCATCGCCAACAACGGCTTCACCGTTAGCCGCAGCATTGGCAAGTACAAAGCCACCAGCCCCACCTGCTAGCACATTAGCACCTTTTGCTGTACGTGCTATAGCACCACGATCACAAACCACTATTTCACCATTGAAATGACCTGCTGGAAATGGCACTAAGCATTGCTCCGGTGTGGCATCGTTTTGCGAACCATTTGCTGTTGGGAAGTTACCCGCAAACACGATAGGAGCAGGACCATAACCACGGGTAAAGCCCTTACCAAAAATATTTGCTAAAACATCACCATCACTGGACATATCCACTACCGCGTTTTCTATTTTTCGGTTATGTGTCATTGCTGCGGTAGTACTTACCCAGGGAGAGTTATGGGCAACCGTTGCCGCACCTGGGCCACTATTACCGGCAGAAGTTGATACATAAATACCGGCAGCCGTCGCATTTAAAAAACCGAGTTCTACGGGATCACTATAAGGGTTTTCTCCCCCTGAAATAGAATAGTTTAATGATTGAATACCATTGGGCAGATTAGAAGCATCTACTACCACTTGGTCAATGGCGGCTAATAACGCTGAACCCGGGCAGCTGTCAACACAAACATCATACATAATAATATTTGCATGAGGAGCAACACCTGATATATCACGAGTTAAATCAGTTGTTGGCGCATACATAACCGCAGGTTTTACAAAGTTTCCTGCTGTGGTACTGGCCGTATGACTACCGTGACCATCACTGTCTTCAGGCGAGTTAGGATCGGCTGGTGTTTGCACCATATCCCAAGCACCTATCAGTTTGTCATTACAAAACCCTGGGTTAGTTTCACAATAGCTACCTGGCAGGTAATTGCCAGATCCTAATGGATTTTCATGATCATAACCATCACCGCCTATATCAGAAAATGAAGGATGATCATGATTAATACCGCTATCTAAGATGGCTACCACAGCGCCTTCACCCATTGAGCCTTGCATGTGATAACCGTGGTTACCATGTTGTTTACCATCACTATGACTACCTTGCCAGATTTTATCTGCCCCTATCCATTTTGGACCTACATCAGTCAAAAGATATTCAATGCGCTCTTTGCTGACACTAATGACATTGGGTAAGGTAGCCAACATTTTAGCTTCTTGTTGATTGAGCTCCATCGCGACACCATTAAAGGCATGTTGATATTTATATTTCACATCAACTTTACGACCAAAGGCACGTTCAGAATGTTCGACTAAATCCACTTGCTTGGTTTTTAAAAACTTAGCATATTGTTTACTTGCTTTTGAATTGGCATTGAGTGACTTCACTCCTAAAGTTGCCGGGTTTGTGGCGCTAAATGCTTCAATACCACCTTTATAGCTTGCTACTGAAGGTGCATTCATTCTGACTATATATATCGACTTTTTATGGTCTGCTGACACTTTTTTATAGTTTTCATTAATAGAAACAATACTCTTAGCCTGAAAGTCGTGCGCGGTTATATTTATCTTTTCAGCATTGGCCGAAAGCGCTACAAACATACCGAGAAAAAAGCTAGATAGTCGTTTTATATTATGTAAATTATAGGGGGGGATCTTTTTACTTATCATTGTTTATATCTCCAATTATTTGAAATAATTTCCGAGAAGCGCACAACAAAAGCGCTAATACATCACGGTAAAATATAATGTAATAAAATGAATATTTACCTGTTTCTACCAAAATATTTTTTTAATTAATATCAATCACACCATTACAATTTATTTAAGTTACCTAAAGGTCAGTGCTTGTATTTAGCCACTAGCACTGACCTTTAAACCTTAAAAGGCCTTAGATATTATTTAAAAACAAGCAGAAATAATGGCTTATTTCTCCCGATACAACTCATATTTTGGTGTTTGTGTTAAATATCATAATTTCAATTATATTTTTGCTTTTATGAACGAAAGTCGTTCTTTATATACAAAAGCAATAATTATACTTTGATTAATCATTTTTTAATTAACAACTCGTTATAGAAAGCAAACATTACGTTCGTTGTTAAGTGTAAAAATATGACAATTAGCTATAATTTATTACTGTTTATATAGTAAACACTTGAACTAACTCAGAGCTAGGGTAAGTCAATTTGCATAAAAACCACATTAAGATCTAGCTCAATGAGGTTTTCAATAAGACAGAATGACCAATATTGGTCAAACATGAAACATCTAGCTACATCTTGTAATGATAGTTTTTCTTACTCATTTAGCCATCTTGCTCAACCAAATAATTTTAGTCAGCGCTATCACAATTTCTTTCCACTGCGCGATGACTCAATCGCCTATATGTTTTTAAATGAAAGTATTGGCAAAGTGAATTAACTACATTCATAGTTTGATAAGCTCAAAACAGTATGACTATAGGCTTAACGGCGCTATTAGTGTGCGCTTTTCAACATAATTTAATGCCGCTTGTAGGGCTTCATGGCGATAGGTATAAGTGTTTTCTTTAGGCACCATAGCTAATAACTCAAATTTTTCTAATTGTTTTCGCGTTTGCTGATTTGGGCACAGTAAGAACACGGCACAATTTGCCTCTCGGGCATCTTTAATCACATTTTCAAGCGCCAAACCGACGGTGACATCGAACATAGGTACGTCGGTTAAATCAAGAATCATCGCTTCATAATCACTGACACGGCTATGTTGACGAGCAATAGCTTTTGAGACACTAAAAATCATCGGCCCTGAAAGATAAAAAAATAGCACTTTACCATTGGCGCGATCTAATAATACTCGTTCACCGTCGGTTAGCGGTACCACATCTTGATCTGTGTCACTGATCGCCTTTACTTGCTTGGCTTGTGCTCGACTCAGTTGTTCAATAATAAGGATGTTAGAGATAAATACGCCCAGCCCTACCGCTACAATCAAATCAACAAACACGGTTAATAACATAACGCCATACATAATCATCATGCCTTGTAGGCTGACTTTATGGGCGCGTTGAATAAAGCTCCAATCTAAAATATTTAAACCAACATAAACCGCAATACCGGCTAATACGGCCATCGGAATAGGCTCGGTTAGGCCACCTGCAATTAATACCACCAGTGTTAATACCAGTGCCCTCACCATGCCTGATAACGGCGAACGCGCGCCAACTTGAATATTAGTAACTGTGCCCATAGTGGCGCCAGCGCCAGGTAAAGCGCCAAATAATCCTGAGATCATATTGGCAAGCCCTTGGCCACGTAGCTCCTTATCTGAGTCATGCTCTTTTCGGGTCAGTGAGTCACCAATAACCGCGGTTAATAAAGTATCAATACAGCCTAGCGTGCCTAAAACAAGAGCATCAACCACCATGGTCATAAACATGTCAGCCGTAAAGTGTGGAATAACTAAAGCAGGTAAACCTGCAGGAATTTCTCCAATACGGCGAATACTGTCGATATCAAAAAATACAATGGACAATAAAGTCACGGCTACTAAAGCAACAAGTTGTGCAGGCACGTATTTTCGATACTGTTTTGGGAAGAAAAATAATACCGCTAAGGTCAGTATGCCAAGTAATAACTCGCTAAAATTAATATTTGATAGGATATTAGGCAGTGCTGATATTGTGCCTAAAACTCCACCGGCTGGGGCAGCTTGGCCTAACAGTGGTGACAGTTGTAAAATAATTAAGATCACACCTATACCTGACATAAAGCCAGATATAACACTGTAAGGCATTAAGGTAATGTATTTACCCAACTTAAGTGTGCCGATTAATATTTGAAAGGCACCCGCCATCATGACCACAGTAAATGCCATCGCCATGCCTGATTCAGGATATTTCGCCATCATACTGGTAAGCACAGCGGTCATGATCACTGTCATCGGCCCGGTAGGCTCTGAGATCAGCGATGTTGACCCGCCAAATAAGGCCGCAAAAAAACCAACTAAAATAGCCCCCCAAAGCCCGGCTTCAGCACCGGCTCCTGACGCTACGCCAAAAGCGAGCGCCAAGGGTAAAGAAATAATAGCGGTTGTGACACCACCAAAAATGTCACCTTTGAGATTTATATCGTTAAAGCGCTCACCAAACAAAACTTGATTCCTTGCCTTTGTTTAAATTAACTAATTCTAGCAAAACTTTAATGAGATAAGTACAGAAATAGCTTTAGATCAACGCTATTTAGATTGCCACAATAAGACACATTTATAATAGTGATTTAAACCATAATGGCGAACATTACTGCGTGCAAATCCTACCCGAGATATAGTTAATATTAAACGAGATAAAATTAATCCCGTAAACTGCTATTAGTTTATCTATCACACGCAATGACAGCATGCATAGCCTTCTTTAAAAGGGTGAAATACCTCATACTGCGCTTCGCCAATGGTTAGCTATTATGATGTTTGGGCTTGTGTCTGATATGAATTAAAACCCCATCAATAAACAGAGTGTTAAAGGTTTTTCCAACAAGCTCTATTTTGATGCTAATGCTGATGAAAAGTTTACTTTTTAATTTGTTGAAAAAAAGATAAAAAAAATCCAATAACTAGGTATTGGATTTTATGATAAAACTTTCATTAACGCTGATTAGTTTATGTTGGTACAACCTTTCATATAAGGTTGTAAAACCGTGGGTACATTAATACTACCGTCAGCTTGTTGATAGTTTTCTATCACAGCAACTAGCGTGCGACCCACTGCCAAACCTGAGCCATTGAGTGTATGAACAAGCTCTGTCTTATTAGTTTCACTATTTCGATATCTAGCTTGCATTCTACGGGCTTGGAAATCTGCCATGTTTGAGCAAGATGAAATTTCGCGATAGGTATTTTGTGCCGGTAACCATACTTCAATATCAAAAGTTTTTGTCGCACTAAAGCCGATGTCACCGGTACATAACACAACAGTACGATAAGGAAGTTCTAATTTTTCAAGAATTTTTTCTGCATGACCAGTTAACTCTTCTAAAGCTTTAAAAGAATCTTCAGGTTTAACAATTTGTACCATTTCAACTTTGTCGAACTGATGTTGGCGAATTAAACCGCGAATGTCACGACCATAAGAACCCGCCTCACTACGAAAACATGGGGTATGAGCACACATTTTAATGGGCAATTCTTGTTCGTCAACAATCTCGTCACGCACTAAGTTCGTTAACGGAACTTCAGCAGTTGGGATCAAAGAGAGTTTTTTATTGTTGAGTTCGGTATGGAATAAATCTTCACCAAATTTTGGTAACTGGCCAGTACCGTATAAAGATTCATGATTGACCAAGTAAGGCACATACATTTCTTGGTAGCCGTGCTCTTCACTGTGCACATCTAACATAAATTGTGCTAGTGCTCGGTGTAATTTAGCAATTTGACCGCGCATAACAGCAAAGCGCGTACCCGCAAGCTTGGCACCACTTTCAAAGTCTAAACCTTTACCTAGAGCAGTGGCAACGTCAACATGATCTTTTACTTCAAAGTCAAATACACGCGGCGTACCCCAACGTTTAATTTCTACATTGTCGTCTTCACTTGCACCGGCAGGCACTGACTCATGAATTAAATTAGGTATGGCTGAAGCGATAAGGTCAATTTGCGCCAACACTTGCGTTTGTGCTTCTTTCGCGGCTTCTAACTCATCACCGAGTTTACTCACTTCGGCCAACAAGGGCTGAATATCTTCGCCACGGGCTTTCGCTTGACCTATCGACTTAGAGCGAGTGTTACGCTGATTTTGCAAATCTTGCGTGCTAATTTGGATCGCTTTACGTTGCTCTTCCAACATAATTAATTGCGCGGTGTCTAATTTATATCCGCGTTTAGCGAGCTCAGTTGCGGTATTTTCGATGTCTGTTCTAAGTAATTTTGGATCAAGCATGATATATCAGTGTTTTCTTTGTTATTTACTTGTTAAAAATAGATACAATATACATACCTAATGCCGCTGCAAAAATGCATAAACTGACATTAAGTAAGATGTTTATTGTCGCTTTAAATATGTCGCCTTGTTGTATTAATAACAAGGTATCTAATGAGAAGGTCGAAAAGGTGGTAAATGCGCCTAAAAAGCCAATACCAATAAGTGTTCGATAAATACTAACCTCAATAACACCTTGTTCAATTAACCCATAAAGTGCTCCCATGATCAGGGAGCCGGAAATATTAACCGCCAGCGTCGCAAAAGGGAATCCTTTTCCGAGCCAATTGAAAATTAATTGTGAAATGTAAAATCTAAAACTCGCACCAAATGCACCCCCTATGGCGACAAATAGATATAAATAAAAGTTGCTTAGCGTATTAGTCATAACGTTTTTGGTCACTTTGTTGGTCTAACTGGTTTAAATAATTTAACTTATCACGCAGTTGCTTTTCTAATCCGCGATCTGTGGGTTGGTAAAGTGTTGTTTGGGCTATTGCTTCTGGAAAGTAATTCTCACCGGCAGCAAAACCACCAACTTCGTCATGAGCGTAACGATATTCTCCACCGTGCCCTAATTCTTTAGTAATAGCGCTGGTCGCATTTTTTAAATGTAGCGGTACGTCAAGGTCACTGGTTTTAGCGGCCAAAGCTTTTGCTTGATTGAATGCGGTATAAACGGCATTACTTTTCGGCGCTAATGCCATATAAACTGTAGCTTGTGCAATCGCTCGTTCGCCTTCACTTGGACCAACACGTTGAAAAGTATCCCAAGCGTTCAGGGCTAATTGCATCGCCCTTGGATCAGCATTGCCAATATCTTCACTGGCAATCGCTAACAACCGACGAGCAACATACAGCGCATCACCACCACCGGTTAAAATACGGGCATACCAATATAGTGCGGCGTCAGGGTCTGAGCCGCGAACTGATTTATGAAAAGCGCTAATTAAATCATAAAAGGCATCACCACCTTTGTCATACAGGGCAATTTTATTACCCGCTACTTGAATGAGCTGGGCTTTATTCAGTATTTGTTGGTTATTTTCAACGTTAGTAATTTCTAAACAGTTCTCAAAGAGGTTAAGTAACCTACGGGCATCACCATTTGCCAAAGCAATAAGTTGCTTTTTTGTTGCCTCGTCAATAATAATATCAAAGGTTGAGCTTTGCTCTTGATAACTTATCGCACGGGCCAAGACATTACTGAGGTTGCTTTCACTGAGTTTTTTTAAGGTGTAAACACGAGCTCGCGATAATATCGCCTGATTGAGCTCAAAAGCCGGATTTTCAGTGGTTGCACCAATAAAAATAATAGTGCCGTCTTCAATATGTGGTAAGAAGGCATCTTGCTGACTTTTGTTAAAACGATGAACTTCATCAACAAATAGTACGGTTCTACGTTGTTGGTGGGTAGCACGGTCTTTGGCATTTTCAATCGCCTGTCGTATATCTTTAATGCCTGACGTTACTGCAGAAACTCGTTCAATATCGGCATTGGCGTGATTGGCAATAATTTCTGCAATCGTGGTTTTACCTGTGCCAGGTGGCCCCCAAAATATAAGGGAATGCACCTTACCTTGCTCGATAGCCAAAGCTAATGGCATGCCTTTAGCTAAGATATGTTCTTGGCCTTCATACTCAGCAAGCGATTTAGGTCTTAATTTTGCTGCTAAAGGCTTAAAACTGTCATCTTCAGCAAAACCTAGATCAAGTGAACCATTAGCGTTGATCATCTAAATAAACACCTTCGGGAACAGAAAACGTAAATAAATTCGCCTTAGGCGCTTTATCTTGATGTGTTAGGGTAATGACACTTAATTGGCCCGTGGCATCAAGAATATTAAACGCGGCAAGTTCGAGGTGGTTAAGCTTTTGTACAAAGCTAAGTTCTAAACTTTTAACACGAGCATTTTCATTGTTAGCGCTGATTAAATAACGATTATCTGTTAACTGCTTTACGCTATAATCTTGCCATAGCTGCTCGTCATTACTGGTGATTAATAAAATGGGTGTATTAGCTATCGCACTTTCTAAGGTATAGACACTGACCTGTTCAACAAACGGGTCATAAAACCACAGGTTTTTACCGTCTGAAACAATCAATGACTCATCGGGCATGATGGTTTGCCAATTTACTAAATTGGGTTTGCTAACGGCAAGTAACCCACTGCCTTGTTGTAATTTATTGCCCGCTTCATCAAAAATTTGCTGATTAAACTCAGCGCTAAAAAATTCAATTTTAGCTAATATTGCCATTAATTCACGTTTACTGTCATCGGCCTTTTTTTCAGCGGTATGAGATTCGACATTGCTAGTCGTCATGCTCACTTCATTGTTGGCAACACTGCTCTCTGCACTGGTTTTTACTGTGGTTTTTAGCTCTGCTATCACTTCACTTTCAGCACTTAAAGCAAGGCTAGTCGTTGATAATGCGGTACTAAAAAGTGTGGCGATGACCACAGCATTTTTTATCAATTTTGTCTTGGTTAGCATATTATGGCTCCTTAATTGGCGGTGGCGCTAGTACTTCTCGTGCGCCATTATTGCCCGGTTTGGTTACGACACCATGTATTTCCATTTGCTCGACAATACGGGCTGAACGGTTGTAACCAATTCTAAATTTACGTTGAATACTGGAAATAGAGACTCGGCCATTTTCAGTAATAAAGGCGATGGCTTCGTCATATAAAGTATCGAGTTCTTCTTCGCTGTCAGCGTCTGCTTGTTCACCTGGTAAAAGAATGTCTTGGTCTGAGCCGCCTGACAAAATGTCTTCGATATAATTAGGCTCAGCTCTTGATTTCCAATCATTGACTACCGCATGCACTTCGTGATCATCAACAAAGGCACCATGAACTCGAATAGGTACAGCTTCACCTGGCGGTAAATAAAACATATCCCCCATACCCAATAACTGATCAGCACCTTGCTGGTCTAGGATAATACGAGATTCAATACGAGATTGCACTCTAAGCGCCATACGGGTTGGAATATTGGCTTTAATTAAGCCAGTAATAACATCGGCTGATGGACGTTGCGTGGCTAAAATTAAGTGAATACCTGCGGCACGGGCTTTTTGTGCTATTCGAGCTATCAGTTCTTCTACTTTTTTACCCACTATCATCATCATGTCAGCAAATTCGTCAACAATAATCACGATTGATGGTAATTTACCTAAAGTAGGAGGTGTTTGCGTAAAAGCATCACTAGCTTGCCATAAGGGGTCAATCAGTGGTTCTCCCGCGGCGATGGCTTTAGCGACTTTGTCGTTATAGCCCTTAAGATTTCTCACCCCGAGTTTCGACATTAATTGATAACGACGTTCCATTTCACCTACACACCAACGCAAGGCGTTAGCGGCTTCTTTCATGTCAGTGACCACTTCAGAAAGTAGATGAGGAATACCGTCATAAACTGATAATTCAACTTGTTTAGGGTCAATCATGATCATACGGACATCTTCCGGCGAAGATTTATACAATATGCTGACAATCATGGTATTTACCGCAACAGATTTACCCGAACCTGTTGTACCTGCCACTAATAAATGCGGCATTTTCGCTAGGTCGGCAATCACAGGTTCGCCAGATATATCACTACCGATGGCCATGGCTAAATTTGATTTTGAATTAGCAAACTTGTCGCAAGCAATCACATCGGAAAAGAATACGGTTTCGCGATGTTTATTAGGTAATTCAATACCAATAACTGATTTACCTTCAATAACTTCTACCACACGCACACTTTTAGCTGATAACGAACGGGCTAAATCTTTCGATAGGTTGGTAATTTTACTGGCCTTAACACCTGGTGCTAAGTTTAATTCAAAACGGGTAATGACCGGACCAGGAAAAACACCCACCACTTCGGCTTTAATGCCAAATTCAATAAGTTTTGCTTCCACTAAGCGAGAAACTAGGTCTAGTTGTTCTTGATCAATCGGATTTTTAACCCTGTCGGTACGATCTAACAAATCTAATGACGGCATGTCATGATGGTTTGGCGCTGCGGGCTTATCATTTTCTAATTGCTGGTAAATTTTGTCATGCAATGTGGCCGGCTCTTCAACAATAATTTTTTCAACTGGCTCAAATGCCGCTGCAATTTCATCAGCACTGACGTGTTCTTGCACATTGATGGCTAGCGGCTCACCCATTAACTCGTCGATATCAACATAGGGTTCTTTTTCACGGGTGTTATAAGCACTGTCGTCATCACTTTTGGCAAAAATACTCTCATATTCTGTATCACTGATGGTCTCCAGCGCTTTTTTTACTTCTTCCGGCTCTTTCTCAAAAGCAATATAATGCTCAGTTACACTACTGTCAGTGTCACTATTATCACTGTCATTATTATTTTCCATATTTAAATCTTGTAATACTTGTTCAGTGTCATCAGATATTGCTGCTTTGGACTCTTGTTCAGGCTTAGTGCCTAAATGTTGCTTGATCAGCGCGGGTATCGTTAAGCAGTATTCAATGGCGATAATGGCGTACTCCCCTACTCTGTCAATAGCCTTAAGCAGCGAAATTCCTGTTAGCAAGACGAATCCTGAACCGCAAAATGTTACAAATAACAAGGTGCTACCAATGAATGATAAATACGGCAAGAGTGAGTTACTTAATACATCGCCTAGAATACCGCCAGCAGAGAAGTAAAAAACATCGTCAAAATTCATACTGGCAATCGAGGTTATGCCAATATAAAACAAGATGAAACCAATAAATTTCAAGCCAAGTGTAAGGTAATCTAGTCGGATTAATTGGTGATATTTTTGAAATAATAGCCAACCGATAATTGCGATAACAAAAGGTAAACTGTAGGCAACTAAACCAAATAAGTTTAATAACAAATCAGATAAATAAGCCCCCACTGCACCACCTAGATTACGCACAGAACTTTGATAACCTGTTTGTGACCAACCAGGATCTGCGGGATCAAAACTAAAGAGCGCCAACATGATAAACATGGCAAAGACGCAAAAGACTAAAAGTCCTGCTTCGAGGAGACGTTGAACGCCGTTTAACTTTGGAGATGGAGAAGACAAATGCACACTCTTGAAAAAATTATCATTATATTAAGCTTAAAATACCAAAAATTAGCGATGAATAAAACGTAATACCGAACATTAGCGCTTTATTGGCAAGAGATTTGACGATTTTACCTCTTCCATCACGACATAAGTTCTACTTTCACTCACCGCAGGCAGTCTTAATAAGGTATTACCGAGTAACTCACGATAAGCGGCAATATCAGCCACACGTGTTTTCAATAAAAAATCAAAATCCCCTGAGACCAAATGACATTCTTGAATAACATCTAATTCATGAACCGCTTTGGAAAAGTCATCAAATACATCTGGGCTAGTTTTGGTTAACGTAATTTCAACAATGACCAATAACGCGGCATCTAATTTTTGCGGATTTAGCATGGCCTGATAACCGAGAATAAAACGGTCATTTTCCAGACGTTTTACTCGCTCTAAACAAGGCGTAGCACTTAAGCCAACCCTTTTTGACAATTCAATATTAGATAAACGGCCATTTTTTTGTAGTTCAATCAAAATATTTTTGTCTATACGATCAATTTTTTTAGCTGTTGATGAACTCATATATAATTCGCTATAAAATAAAGCATTAACAGGATTATACCCTAATTTAGTGAAAAAAACGATAGGTTAATCCGCTATAAAGTCATTATACTAGCTCCATATTTTACCGCAGAGATAAAGCTATGATTATTGGTGTACCTAAAGAAATAAAAAACCACGAATACCGTATTGGACTAACTCCAGCAGGTGTTAAAGAGTTAGTTGTAAATGGCCACAACGTTATCGTTGAAAATAATGGTGGAGCAGAAATCGGTTTTGATAATGAGCAATACATTACCGCCGGTGCAAAAATTATTGATACCGCAGCAGAAATTTTTGCTACTGCTGACATGATCATCAAAGTAAAAGAGCCACAAACCAATGAGTGTAAAATGCTTCGCCCTGGCCAAGTACTGTTTACTTACTTACATTTAGCCCCAGATCCAAAACAAACAGAACTGCTTGTCGCTTCTGGCGCTACTTGTATTGCCTACGAAACAGTGACTCAACATGGCGGTGGCTTACCTCTTTTAGCACCCATGTCTGAAGTGGCCGGCCGTATGTCTATTCAAGCAGGTGCGCACGCATTAGAAAAAGCACAAGGCGGTTTGGGCGCATTATTAGGTGGTGTACCTGGTGTTGCTCCTGCCAAAGTACTTATTATTGGTGGTGGCGTTGTTGGTACTCAAGCAGCCCGTATGGCTGTTGGTATGGGCGCTGATGTGACCATTTTAGATCGCTCTTTGCCACGTCTTCGCCAGTTAGATACAGAGTTTGATAGTCGTTTAAAAACAGTCTATTCAACGGCTGATGCTATGGACCAGCTTATTGTTGAAGCTGACTTAGTTATTGGTGCAGTATTGATCCCTGGTGCTGCAGCACCTAAATTGGTTACGGCACAACACATTAAAATGATGAAGAAAGGCGCTGTTGTAGTTGACGTTGCCATTGACCAAGGTGGTTGTTTTGAAACATCAAAAGCAACTACTCACCAAGACCCAACTTATATGGTTGATGATGTCGTACATTACTGTGTCGCTAATATGCCTGGTGGTGTCGCAAGAACATCAACGCTGGCTTTAACCAATGCTACTATGCCATTTACAGTTACTTTGGCAAATAAGGGTGCTAAACAAGCAATGCTTGATGACGTACACTTAATGGCTGGTTTGAATGTTTTAGGTGGAAAAGTCACTTATAAGCCTGTTGCTGATGTACTAGGTTATCAGTATGTTAGACCAGAAGACGCTATAGCAACATTATAGGCTTTACTGGATAACATACTTAAAGCCGCTAGTTAATAGCGGCTTTTTTTATTAGCGATTCTAATAGCGCCAAGATTACAAATCTATGGGCCATTTGTAAAAATAGCCTTGCAGTTTTGCAAAATAAGTTATTAATTATAATTATTTCTTTGTTGCTCTCTTGAGATAATCACTTAGAATCCCAACCATTGTCACATCAACGTATTTTATTTTTTGGAGTAGTTCATGAGCGAAGCAAGACATTGCCCGTTACTCATATTGGGTTCAGGCCCTGCAGGATATACCGCAGCTGTTTATGCCGCACGAGCAAATTTAAAACCTGTGATGATTACAGGTTTACAACAAGGTGGTCAATTAACCACCACCACTGAAGTAGAAAACTGGCCCGGTGATGCCGATGACCTAACAGGCCCAGCATTAATGGACCGTATGCAAAAACATGCGGAAAAATTTGATACTGAAATTATTTTTGACCACATCAATGAAGTTGACTTTAGTGAGAAACCGTACAAATTAAAAGGTGATTCTGGCTATTATACTTGTGATGCCCTTATTATCTGTACTGGCGCCTCAGCGCAATACCTAGGGCTACCTTCTGAAGAAGCCTTTATGGGTAAAGGTGTTTCTGCCTGTGCAACCTGTGACGGATTTTTCTATAAAAATCAAAAAGTTGCAGTTGTTGGTGGTGGTAATACCGCGGTTGAAGAAGCCTTATATTTATCAAATATTGCCTCTGAAGTTCACTTAATTCACCGTCGTGATACCTTTCGCTCAGAAAAGATTTTGATCACACGTTTAATGGATAAAGTGGCCAACGGTAATATCATATTACACCTAGACCGTACGTTAGACGAAGTACTAGGTGACAATATGGGTGTAACAGGTTTACGCCTTAAAGACATGAAGTCAGATGCTACCGAAGAACTTGATGTTATGGGTGTCTTTATCGCGATTGGCCATAAGCCAAATACTGATATATTTAATGGCAAACTTGAGATGAAAAACGGCTATTTAACTATTCAAAGTGGTACGAATGGTAACGCGACACAAACCAGTATTGAAGGTATTTATGCGGCTGGCGATGTTGCTGACCATATATACCGTCAAGCTATTACTTCAGCTGGTGCTGGTTGTATGGCAGCACTAGATGCCGAGCGTTACCTCGACGCAAAAGGTAGTCGCTAGTCAATGAAACGAGCTATTCCTTGGTTATCTTCGAATAGCTCAACTTTCCCTGATTTATCTAGCGCCTTAGATGAACCAAACGGTCTTCTTGCTTTCGGCGATGACTTATCACCCCAGCGAATTATTCAAGCTTATCAACTCGGGATTTTCCCTTGGTTTAGTGATGGCGATCCGGTGATGTGGTGGAGTCCAAATCCACGTGGGATTATTAATATTGCTCAGCTTAATATTAATAAAACACTACAAAAAATACTTAAGCGCGAGCTTTTTAGTGTCACACTCAATAAAGATTTTAAGCAGGTTATTGAGCTATGTGCTGATGCACCCTTTCGCTGTGAGGAAACTTGGATTGTTAATCCAATGCTATCAGCTTATAAAAAACTACATGCTCAAGGTAAGGCCCACTCGATTGAAGTTTGGCAAAATGAGCAATTAGTGGGTGGATTATATGGTGTGGCCGTTAACGGTTATTTTTCTGGTGAATCAATGTTTTACCGAGAAAGTAATGCCTCAAAAGTAGCCTTGGTGTATTTAGCTAGCTTACTAAAATCAATAGGTATTGAGCTTGTTGATTGTCAAATGTTGAATCCTTTTTTAGCGTCAATGGGTTGTATTGAAGTATCCAGAGAACAATTTATTACCCAGCAAGTAGCGGCAAAAGCTATCGTACCGCCAGCCAACTTTTGGCAACCTAGGCCACTAACTTTAGCCTGATCCAAGATACCCACTTATAATATTTTTGTTAAGCATTATTTTATAGTTTGCCTAGATAAAATCAAAATATTCCATAAGTTAAACTCATCAGTAAATCAAGGCAAGTTGCTCAATGGGTAATGGCTGATTATTGCGATTGAGCGCACAAAGCCGTGGTGTATTTTAACCAGCAAAAGTGAGCAATAATTTAATGAAATTGGTATAAATACTAGCCAAGGGCATACTGTTCAAATAATGCGCTAGCTTATATAAGTATAAGTATTAATAGCGGCTTAAATTTGATATAAAGTTTATAATAAATAAAAATAAAAAATTCATCTGGCACAACTCATTAATTAAGGACAAATAATTGAGAAAAAATCTTTATTGGTTATATTTAATCTTAGTTGTGTTTCACTCAAATTTTGCCTTCTCTTTAGACACGGCTGACATTGAGCAAAAGCTTAGCCGACAAAGTACGGTTAATCCAAAAGCAGTATTCTACAAAATTGAAGCTTTATTAGCAGATCCAGATATCCATATTGCTTTAAAAGCAAAACTGATGGTCATGCAATCTGATATTGCTTACGTTATTGACCAAACTGAAAGTATTCTTAAATACTCAAAGTCGGCTTTAGCAACCGGCTTGTTAATTGAGCCTTGGCACACTAGAGTGCTGATTAGCCAATCAAGAGGATATTATCAGCGCGGGCAATTTAAAGAATTTTTTGCCACTGCAAATATGGCCGTTATCAAAGCAGAACAATCAAATTTATCAAATTATAAGGTGGCCGCCTTAGTAGAAAGAGCTTTTGCCTATCACTTATTAGACGATAATGAAGAAGCAAATAAAGATTTAAACCTAGCGTTAAAATATCTAGAATTACTGCCTAGCGTCTTTGATAAAGCAATAATACTTCAGCGATTTAGCGCCGTAAGTAAAGGCCTGGGTAATATAGAAATAGCTAAAAAATACCAAGGTCAAGCCAATGATATTTATAAAAAAAATAATGCCGCTCATTATTTATCTGTTGGTTATTATAATCTGAGCCGAATATATCAAGAAACTCAAGCTTGGGACGAAGCAGGTAAGTTAATGCTGAAGTCTTATCGTTGGGCCTTAAAAGACAACAATAAGCTCAATCAAGCATTTTCATTATCTTGGCTATCAGAGTATCAAAGTAACTTAGAAAATCACTCACAAGCAAAAAAATATTTAAATAAAGCTATTATTGCTGCTGATGCAAGTACTTCAGAGCGGGTAAAAATACATGTTCGTAAAAATATGGCCCGTATCTTATGTCAAAACAAAGAATTTCAAGCGTGTAAAACCTTGCTACTGGAAACCATTTTATTTGCAAAGTCTTATGAAATGCACCGTGATCAAGTGGAATTAATGCGAATATTGGCAGAAACATACTATCAACTGGGCGCGTTCGAGAAAGCCTATTTAATCTTAAAAGAAGCTAATTTAATCTAACTAAAATCTGTTTTAAACTAGATAAAAAATCACCCTTCCTGCTATTTACAATGGCTAATATTAAATGTTTTTCAAGACAACTACCCTTATTTATTATTGTTACTGTGGTTTAAATCCACAACAAGTATTGGGCAACCTGAAAATCACATTGTTGACCAGCACTAGCTGCTTACCTCTTTTATGCTGTCACAGTACCCTATAATAAACCTATCAATTACTAACCGTTAAAAGTTCTACCGAGTAAGCTTTTTTTTGTGCCTGACATATATTGCTCTTGGTCGATAATATAGTCCTATATCGCTCTATCAGTTTACATCGACGTAAAAAACTTACTCATGCCACCTTTTCGCACCAGGATGTCAGTGATTATAAATGTAGTGAACCATTACCGAGGTGGTGATGAACGGCCATTTAGTGATCAATAACTCGCCTTGAATTGAACGAGTTATTCTCGTTGAATCGTGGTCAATTATTTAATCCATTAGGTCTTATATTTCACCATCACTCGGTGGCAAAATTGCTATAATGATTAAGTCACATTGCTTTGCAATGATTATATTTCATCTAAAAATTCAGTTACGGGTAGAGTATTAATGAGTTTAAATTATAAACTGGGTATTACAAAGTCGTTTCCTTGTAATTACCTACCTGAACAGGAAGAGCGACTATTAATCGCTGTTGATGACGTCCTACATGATCGTGAACATTATGGTTGGCTAATGCAGCAAGGTTTTAGGCGCAGTGGTAATGATATTTATCGTCCCCATTGTATTGCCTGCCAAGCATGCCAATCACTACGTGTGCCAGTTCAAGACTTTAAGCCCTCAAGAAGCCAAAAACGCTTATTAAAAAGTAATCAGCTATTCAAGGTGATGTTAAGTAAAAAAGTTAAAGAAAACTACTACCCACTGTATGAACAATACATTAATACTATTCATCACGATGGCAGTATGTTTCCAGCATCAGACGAACAATTTCAAAGTTTTACTCATAACAATATTACTGAGCCATATTATATTGAAATTTGGCATGACCAAGTATTGATCAGTGTTGCCGTAACCGATGACATTCCTAATGGCTTATCAGCGGTTTATACCTTTTATCACCCAAGCTATAGAAAGCAGGGGCTTGGTGTTTTTTCAATTTTAAAACAAATTGAAATTGCAGCTGAACTTAAACGAGAGTTTCTCTACCTTGGTTACCAAATAGAGCAATGCAGTAAAATGAATTACAAAAATCGTTACCATCCCCACCAAATATTGGTCGAAAATCAATGGCAAACCGTAAATAAATAACACTATAGCTTTACATTAGCGCTGCAATTCGGCATTATCTGCGCAGCTTTTTGTTTACGCACTAATTTAGAGGTTCGGCGCCCAATGGCGAAAGAAGAAAATATTGAAATGCAAGGTACTGTTTTAGATACTTTGCCAAATACTATGTTCCGTGTTGAATTGGAAAATGGTCATGTTGTTACTGCTCATATTTCTGGGAAAATGCGTAAAAATTACATTCGTATTTTAACTGGCGATAAAGTCACTGTTGAATTAACACCATATGACTTATCTAAAGGTCGTATTATCTTCCGTGCTAGATAGAAATTAATTATTTCAGTTTTAGAAGTGCTTTAGTAATATGTAGTAAAGCAAACTTTTATGACTAAGATTTAATTAACGCCAATTAAGTAATGACAAAAAACCGAGCTTGCTCGGTTTTTTTATGTCTGAAAATAACCCTCAGCTTTTTTGTTCTGCACAACAACTAATACCCGCTAAATGATCCAAGTGAGCCATTATAAGTAAGCCTAAAGTACCGACATCCCTGTCGGTACTGATGTGTTCACATTGACGTTAAAGAACGCTGATACACTAAACAAATTTAAGGGCTTAAGCATCAAAGCTTAGTGTTCAACTAATTCTTTTTTTGATTCATAGTTAATCACCAACTTGTCTTTCTTCACCGCGACTTTAGCTACGCCACCTTGTGTTAGCTCACCAAAAAGCAATTCGTTAGCTAATGGTTTTTTCAACTGCTCTTGAATCAATCGAGCCATAGGTCGTGCACCCATTGTTTTGTCATAACCTTTAATGGCCATCCACTTCTTAGCATCTTTAGTGACCTCTAACGAAACACCCTTTTCATCAAGTTGAACCTGCAGTTCGACAATAAATTTATCAACAACTTGCTGGATAACTTCATCACCTAAGTGATTAAACCATACAATATTATCTAAGCGATTACGAAACTCAGGCGAAAATACTTTGTTTATTTCGTCCATAGCATCAAGACTATTATCTTGTTGTTTAAAGCCAATAGATTGTTTCACAGTGTGTGCTACGCCCGCATTAGTTGTTAACACTAAGATAATATTTCTAAAATCGGCTTTACGGCCATTATTATCCGTTAAGGTACCATGGTCCATAACTTGTAATAGTATGTTGTAAACATCTTCATGTGCTTTTTCTATTTCATCTAACAACACAACGGCATGGGGATTTTTAATCACTGCATCGGTTAATAAGCCACCTTGTTCATAACCAACGTAACCTGGAGGAGCTCCAATTAAACGACTTACCGCATGTTTTTCCATATATTCAGACATGTCATATCGCAGTAGTTCTACGCCCAGCACTTTAGCTAATTGTTGAGTAACTTCTGTTTTACCAACCCCTGTTGGACCAGCGAAGATAAATGAACCAATAGGCTTACGTTCATTGCCTAAACCTGCTCGCGACAAGCGAATAACAGAGGTCAATTCGTCAATAGCATGATCTTGTCCAAAAACAACCAATTTTAAATTACGGTCGAGTGTTTTTAAACTATCAATCTCTGATGACGACACTGATTTTTCAGGAATACGTGCCATTTTGGCGATAATATTTTCAATGTCGTTATTATCGATCACTTTTTTACGTTTATCTGCAGCAACCAGTTGTTGACGCGCTCCGGCTTCATCAATAACGTCAATGGCTTTATCGGGTAAAAATCGATCATTGATATATTTGGCAGAAAGCTGTGCCGCTGCCCTTAAGGCGCTATTCGTGTAACGAACACCATGATGCGCTTCGTATTTATCTTTCAAACCGTGCAAGATTTTTGTGGTGTCGTCCACACTGGGTTCAACAACATCTATTTTTTGAAAACGACGCGCTAATGCACGATCTTTTTCAAAAATACTTTGATACTCTTGATACGTGGTAGAACCCATACAACGTAACTTGCCTGATGAAAGTAAAGGCTTGATCAAGTTTGACGCATCTAACATGCCACCAGACGCAGCACCCGCTCCTATAATGGTGTGAATCTCATCAATAAACAGAATGGCGTTGCCGTCTTGTTCTAACTCTTTTAATAGGGCTTTAAAGCGTTTTTCAAAATCACCACGGTATTTAGTACCCGCTAATAATGCGCCCATATCAAGAGAGTAAATAGTTGCATCAGCTAAAAACTCTGGCGCTTTGTCAGAAACCAATAAATTAGCTAAACCTTCAGCTATCGCTGTTTTACCAACACCTGCTTCACCAACAAATAAAGGGTTGTTTTTGCGGCGGCGACTTAGTACCTGTAATGTCCGCTCTAATTCGTTATCGCGGCCTATTAGTGGGTCTATGTTACCTTTTAAGGCTTCTTCATTAAGATTAGTAGCAAAGTTATCAATCGTGCGTGGCTCTTCTTCACCTGCCGGCGCTTGCTCTTCGTTATGACTATTTTCTTGTTCAACTTTAGCAATACCGTGAGAAATAAAGTTAACAATATCTAAGCGACTAATATCAGATTTCTTTAAAAAATAAGCCGCTTGCGATTCTTGTTCACTAAATATTGCAACGAGTACATTCGCACCATTAACTTCACTTTTACCCGATGACTGAACATGAAAAACGGCCCGTTGTAATACGCGCTGAAAACCTAGCGTGGGTTGAGTTTCTCTTTCTTCCTCACCGGAAGGAATAACCGGGGTCGTATCGGCGATGAAGGCTAACAATTCTTTTTTTAAGTTTGCCATATCAGCGCCACAGGCTTTTAAAGCCTCAATGGATGATGGATTATCTAACAACGCCAACAATAAATGCTCAACCGTCATAAATTCATGGCGAGACTCTTTAGCCTGACGAAAAGCCATATTTAACGATACTTCTAAATCTTTATTCAGCATAGGTTACTCCAATTTAAATCTTGCGTTTTTACACTTTTTCCATAGTACATTTAAGCGGATGTTCATTGCTTGTTGCGTAACTCAACACCTGATCAACTTTTGTTTCTGCTACTTCAGCAGTAAAGATGCCACAACGCCCTTTCCCTTTATAATGAATCGCTAACATAATCTCTGTCGCTTGCTCCGAGTTCATGTTAAAAAATTTACACAACACATCAATGACAAAGTCCATTGGAGTATAGTCGTCATTTAATAACACTACTGTATACATTGGGGGTTTCTGAAATTTTTCAACAACCTCATCATCAAGAACGTTTTGATCGTCTATTAACTCTTTCCATTTACTCATAATTCTATATTAGTCTGTCAGTTAAATTTTTGCTTTAAGATTTGAGAAAAATAATAACTAAAAACATCAAAAATCATAATATAACACTTGACTATTTTTATTTATTATCTACGATTTACTTTGGTGACTGTTTTTTAGTCTCCAAAAGTTAATACTAATACTTTAAAGAGTACTTTAAAGAATGCTTTAGATAAAGCATACCTAATTACCGATGATTTTAGAAGGATGTTGAAGTATGGCTCACGGTACAGTTAAGTGGTTTAATAATGCAAAAGGGTTTGGTTTTATTCGTCCAGAGGATGGTGGTGAAGATATTTTTGCCCATTATTCAACGATTCAAATGGAAGGATACCGCACATTAAAAGCGGGACAGGATGTAAACTACGAATTAAACGGGGGGCCAAAAGGTGACCACGCGGCAAGCATTACGCCATCAGAAATAGAATCAGACGACTAAGTTAAGTTAAGTTAAATTTACTTTGTGGCTTAAAGTAAAAAACACAGCAACTTGGCTGTGTTTTTTTATGGTTAGCGATTATCAACAATAAAATATTTTGACTCTACCTATAACCTATTTCCAGTTTATATATGTGTTCGATTTACCTGTGATCAATTTACATGTGATCAATAATACAATCACCAAATTCAGAACAAGTCACCAATGTCGCATCATCCATTAAACGCTCAAAGTCATAAGTTACTGTCTTAGCGTTAATCGCACCAGACATCCCTTTTAACAATAAGTTAGCGGCTTCTGTCCAACCCATATGTCGTAACATCATTTCTGCAGATAAAATAACTGACCCAGGGTTAACCTTATTAAGTCCAGCATATTTTGGTGCTGTACCGTGTGTTGCTTCAAAGATAGCGACTTCATCATTTAAATTAGCGCCTGGTGCTATACCAATGCCACCCACTTGTGCCGCTAAGGCATCTGACAAATAATCACCATTTAAATTTAAGGTAGCAATAACGCTATATTCTGCTGGACGTAATAATATTTGCTGTAACATCGCATCAGCAATAACATCTTTAATGATGATTTCTTTACCTGTTTTAGGATTGATAAGGCTACACCAGGGACCACCATTTAATAGATCAGCGCCAAACTCTTCTCGGGCTAATTCATAACCCCATTCTTTAAAAGCCCCTTCAGTAAACTTCATGATATTACCTTTATGTACCAAAGTAACCGACTCTCTGTCGTGATCAATAGCGTATTGAATAGCTTTTCTTACTAATCTTTGTGTACCTTCTTTAGAAACTGGCTTGATACCGATACCACAATTTTCTTCGAAACGAATTTTTGTAACACCCATTTCTTCAGTTAAAAATTTGATCATTTTTTTAGCCTGATCACTGCCCGCTTGATATTCGATACCCGCGTAAATATCTTCAGAATTTTCTCTGAAAATCACCATGTCAACTTCACTAGGTTTTTTAACTGGGCTTGGTACGCCAGTAAACCATTGAACCGGGCGCTGGCACACATACAAATCTAGTATTTGTCTCAAGGCAACATTCAATGAACGCATACCACCGCCAACTGGTGTGGTTAGTGGGCCTTTAATTCCAACTTTGTATTCTTTGAACATGGCTAAAGTTTCATCGGGCAACCAAGTTTCTGAGTCATAAATTTGTGTTGCCTTTTCTCCAGCATACACTTCCATCCAATGAATTTTCCTATCTCCGCCATAAGCTTTATTCACGGCAGCATCAACCACTTTCATCATAGGGGGTGTTACATCGACACCTATGCCATCACCTTCAATAAATGGAATGATGGGATTGTTAGGTACTTTTAACAAACCTTGCTCTGAAGTAATTTTAGCACCTTCACTAGGAATATTTACATGGTTCGACATATGAGCTCTCCAAAATTTACTGATAAAATAGCCGTTTGCTAATTTCTTAATCTTAAAATAATAGAAAAAGAGCAATGACACTAATACTGAAATCGTGATAATGAAAATCATCAAGATGAATAATTAAAACGCTTGTATAAATAAAATGCAAACTTTTATCACAAATAAAGCCATCACTTGCAATAAAACTTTCACTGTACGGGTTAAAATTTTGGCAAAAAAAAACTAGGCAAGCGCCTAGTTTTCAAAATTTATTGATAAATTACGCTTAGAGTAAATTCGATAAAATTGTATTCAATGTCGCACTTGGACGCATGGCTTTTTCGGCTAATTCTCTGTCAGCAAAGTAATAACCATTAATATTCATACTAGGTCCTTGAGCAGCATTAAGCTCTGCAACAATTTTTGCTTCTTGTTTAGTCAGTGCTTGAGCAACAGCAACAAAACTTGATTTCAAGCTTTCATCGCTTGTTTGTTCTGCTAGTGCTTGTGCCCAATACATCGCTAAGTAGAAATGAGAACCACGGTTATCCAATTCTTTAACACGACGTGATGGTGATTTGTTTTCTTGCAAAAATTTAGCCGTTGCTATATCTAAAGTATCCGCTAACACTTTTGCTTTAGTATTGCCCGTTTTGATGCTTAAGTGCTCTAAAGAAGCCGCTAACGCTAAAAACTCACCTAATGAGTCCCAACGTAAGTGATTTTCTTTTTCAAACTGTTGCACGTGTTTAGGGGCTGAACCGCCGGCGCCTGTTTCGAATAAACCACCACCATTCATTAATGGCACAATAGAGAGCATTTTTGCACTCGTGCCAAGCTCTAAAATAGGAAATAAATCCGTTAAATAATCACGTAATACGTTACCGGTAACTGAGATCGTGTCTTCACCTTTAGCGACGCGCGCTAAAGTGTAGTCACAAGCTTTAACCGGTTCCATAATCTGAATGTCTAAGCCAGTAGTGTCATGATCGGCAAGGTAGGTGTTAACTTTTTTGATCATTTGTGCATCATGACCACGGTTTTCATCTAACCAGAAGATAGCTGGAACATTTGTTGCTCTGGCACGAGTTACCGCTAATTTCACCCAATCTTGAATCGGCGCGTCTTTAGCTTGACACATTCTCCAGATATCACCTTCGCTCACTGCATGTTCTAGTAGCGTTGTGCCATTGTCGTCAACAACACGCATAGTACCTTCACCGGACATGGTAAATGTTTTGTCGTGTGAGCCATATTCTTCGGCTTTCTGCGCCATTAAGCCAACATTAGGTACTGAACCCATGGTTGTTGGGTTGAAGGCGCCATTTTCACGACAAAAATCTACAACAGAAGAAAATACACCAGCGTAGTTACGATCTGGGATCATAAATTTGGTTTCTTTTAACGTACCATCTGGCGCCCACATCATACCTGATGAACGCAGTGCTGCCGGCATAGAGGCATCAATAATAACATCGCTTGGTACGTGTAAATTGGTAGTACCTTTGTCTGAATCAACCATAGCTAATTCAGGACGAGTGGCATATACCGCAGCAATATCCGCTTCAATTTCAGCTTTCTTTTCTGCTGATAAACGGCCAATTTTCGCATACACATCGCCAATACCATTATTGGCATCAACACCTAATTGATTAAAAGTAGCACCGTGCTTGGCAAAAACATCTTTGTAAAACACTTTAACGGCATGACCAAACATAATCGGGTCAGACACTTTCATCATAGTGGCTTTCAAATGTAGAGAAAGTAAAACACCTTCAGACTTTGCTTTGTCAGTTTCAGTAGCAAAAAAGTCAACCAGTGCCTTTTTGCTCATCAGTGAGGCATCAATGACTTCTTTATCTAATAACGCTAAATGCTCCTTTAATAAGGTTACGTCACCATTAGCACTGACAAATTCAATTTTAACATTGGTTGCGCCATCAATGGTTACTGATTTCTCACTACCGTAAAAATCGCCTGATTGCATATGTGCTACGTGTGATTTAGTCGTTGGTGACCAAGCGCCCATTGAGTGCGGATTAGTCCGCGCATATTGCTTAACTGAGCTAGGGGCACGACGGTCTGAGTTACCTTCTCGTAGTACAGGGTTTACCGCTGAACCTAGCACTTTAGCGTAAGTGAATTTAATCGACTCTTCAGCTTCATTTTGCGGCTCTTCAGGATAATTAGGTAAATTATAACCTTTGGCTTGCAATTCTTTAATCGCTGCTTGCAATTGAGGGATAGACGCAGAAATGTTCGGTAACTTAATAATATTAGCTTCTGGTGTTTTGGCTAATTCGCCTAACTCAGCTAAGGCATCGTCCATACGCTGCTCAGCAGTTAAGTATTTAGGAAAGTTAGCTATAATACGACCGGCAAATGAAATATCACGAGTTTCAACATCTATAGCAGAAGACGCAGCAAATGCTTTCACGATAGGTAAAAAAGAATGCGTAGCTAAAGCTGGTGCTTCATCGGTAATAGTATAAATAATTTTTGATGTATCTGTGGTCATTTAAAAATCCTTTGATGATTTGCCATTTATCGATAAAATGAATGGTCATTTGAAATTGAATGGCTCTTCATTTTATCGATAAAAGATATATTTTTCGCGCGAATAGTATCGGAATTCAGAGCGCATTAAAATAGATGAATTATTACTAGTCTATATTTCACAAGGTGAAAATTAGTGACAATAAAACAAAATCAAACAGTTATGAGAAAACACAAGCGAAAAACCACAAAGGTACGACCAGTTGACTTTAAGTCAGAAATCGTGCTTTTTAATAAACCTTTTGATGTATTGTGCCAATTTACGGATGATCAAAATCGAAAAACACTCAAAGACTTCATTGACGTTAAAGATGTTTACGCGGCCGGTCGTCTCGATCGAGACAGTGAAGGACTACTTTTATTAACCAATGATGGAAAGCTTCAGCATAAACTCGCTAATCCAAGCCAAAAAACAGATAAAACCTATTGGGCGCAAGTTGAAGGTGTACCAACAGAAACCGATATTTTGGCACTTCGCCAAGGCGTTGAATTAAAAGATGGCCTAACAAAGCCCGCTATAATCGAGATAATAGCCCAGCCTAACATTTGGCCGCGTGTTCCGGCCATTAGAGAACGCGCAGCGATCCCAACGACCTGGTTAGAGATAACCATACAAGAAGGAAAAAACCGTCAAGTAAGAAGAATGACGGCTCACATCGGTTTTCCAACCCTGAGGTTAATTCGCTATCGTATCGGTGAATGGACCTTAGATGGCATTAATAATGGTCAATATAAGAGAGTCAATCATGGATAGTCTAGTATCAAACACACCCGTAGCAAGCCCGCACGGCAGCGAACAATTCAAACCTAACACCACGGTTGCCGTGGTAGTTGCCTGCCAAGATAAATTTCTCTTGGTTGAAGAAATAGAGCAGGGTAAAACAGTTTATAATCAACCTGCTGGGCATTTAGAAGCCGATGAAAGCTTAATAACTGCCGCCATGCGAGAGTTACAAGAGGAAACAGGATTAAGCCATTCGCCTGATCACCTTTGCGGAATTTACTATTATTATCGGCAATCGTTAAACCTGTATTATTTACGCTTTTGTTTTGTTATTGAGCTTGAATCGCTAGTATCATGCCAACCACAAGATGAAGAAATTATAGCCTGCCATTGGTTTACTTTAGCAGAAATTAAAGCAAAATCAGCACAATTACGCAGCCCTTTAGTCCTAGAATGTATTGAAGATTACCTTAGCGGTAAAAAAATCCCCTTAAGTCACTTAAAATCTAATCTTTAATCTTTCATCACGCTAAATGACCATGCTATAATTCCGCGCCATTTTCTATTGAAATCTAGTTGTCATGACCTCAAACGAACATGTAAATGTAAACTCAATAACGCCAAACGAAAAGTTACCGCAAGATACTAAAGTAATAGTGGGTATGTCGGGTGGTGTTGATTCATCGGTTTCTGCTTATTTATTAAAAGAACAGGGCTATCAAGTCGAAGGCTTGTTCATGAAAAATTGGGAAGAAGATGACGACGATGAGTATTGCGCCGCGGCAGAAGATTTAGCGGATGCGCAAAGTGTTTGTCAGAAACTAGGTATTAAGCTTCATACTATCAATTTTGCGACTGAATACTGGGACAATGTTTTCGAGTATTTTTTAGCTGAATATAAAGCGGGTAGAACACCCAACCCTGATATTATGTGTAATAAAGAAATTAAATTTAAAGCTTTTCTTGAGTTTGCTTGTGAAGACCTAGGCGCTGATTACATCGCTACCGGTCATTATGTACAACGTAAATTTAACGACGGTAAATGGCAGATGCACCGTGGTTTAGACAGTAATAAAGATCAAAGTTATTTTCTCTACACCTTGAGTCATCAGCAAGTAGGTAGAACACTTTTTCCGGTTGGTCATATTGAAAAACCACAAGTAAGAGCTATCGCTGAACAAGCAGACTTAATCACCCATAACAAAAAAGACAGTACCGGCATTTGTTTTATTGGTGAACGAAAATTTAAAGACTTTCTGGGCAAATATTTACCGGCGCAACCCGGTGTAATAGAAACACCAGAAGGAGAAGCTATTGGTGAGCATGATGGTTTAATGTATCACACCCTAGGTCAACGCAAGGGCTTACGTATTGGCGGTCTAGCCAATGCGGGTGACGCGCCATGGTATGTTGTTGACAAAGATCTTAATCGTAATGTATTGGTTGTTGGACAAGGACATGATCACCCTCGCCTATTTTCTAAAGGCTTAGTAGCAAATCAATTACATTTAGTTGAGCGAGTTGAATTAACTACGCCAATAAGTTGTACGGTAAAAACCCGTTACCGACAAGAAGACGTCGCTTGTAATCTTTCACCTATGGCCAATGGTGAATATTTAGTGATGTTTACTGAGCCGCAAAGTTCAGTAACACCCGGTCAATCTGTGGTGTTTTATCAAGATGATATTTGCCTAGGTGGCGCTATTATCAACTCCCTTATTCGTTAATATAAGGCATACATGAATAATTTAGAAAAACAAACTATTACCATGGCAGCAGTCTGCCAAGCCTCAGTTTTAGTGCAGAAAATAGCGCGTACTGGCACAGTAGAAGAAGCTGAACTCGCTATCATGCTCAACAGTATTATGGTGACTTCACCCGAAAGCATTTTGGAGGTTTATAGTAACGATGTTGCCCATTTAACATCGGGATTAAAAGCCTTAATTGAGCAGTTAGGTAATCAAACCAGCAAAAAAGATCCAGAGCTAACCCGCTATGTGGTCAGCTTATTAGGTTTAGAGCGACGTTTAGCCAATAAAAAAAATCAATTATCGCTACTGGGTGAACGTATTGAACAAAGCCAACGTCAGCTCGCACATTACGAGATTACCAGTGACACGCTCATTGCTAGTTTAGCCAGTATTTATAGCGACTTACTCAGCCCAATAGGCACGCCTATTCAAGTGGCGGGTGAACCAAGTTTGCTCAAGCAACAAAGTAATCAGCATAAGATCCGCGCCTTACTTCTCGCGGGTGTTCGCTCAAGCGTGTTATGGCGTCAAGTGGGCGGCAAGCGTAGAAATATATTATTTGGGCGCACAAAACTGGTGGCGTGTGCACAACAATTACTTAAAGAACTTTAAAATTAACTTCAGGAAATTACTATGGAACTTTCAGCATTAAGTGCAATATCACCGGTTGACGGGCGTTATGGCAGTAAAGTTAAATCATTGCGCCCTATTTTCAGCGAATTTGGCTTAATTAAATACCGTGTTACGGTCGAAGTACGTTGGTTACAAAAGTTAGCAGCGACCGCTGAAATTATTGAAGTTGCGCCTTTTTCTGCTCAAGCTAATACGCTATTAGATGCCATTATTACTGAGTTTTCTGAAGCCGATGCCCAAAGTATTAAAGACATTGAAGCCACTACCAACCATGATGTAAAAGCGGTTGAGTATTTCCTTAAGGAAAAAATTAGTGGTAATGCTGAATTACATGCAATAACAGAGTTTATCCATTTTGCTTGTACTTCAGAAGACATTAACAACCTTTCACATGGCTTAATGTTAACAGATTGTCGCGAACAAGTATTAATGCCCATGATTGACGATATTCTTGGTGATATAAAAGCATTAGCGGTTGAATATAAAAATATTCCCATGATGTGTCGTACCCACGGTCAACCCGCATCTCCTAGTACACTAGGTAAAGAAATGGCCAATGTTTACATGCGTTTAAAACGTCAACGTGAGCAGATTTCACAAGTTGAAATGCTAGGGAAGATTAACGGTGCTGTCGGTAACTATAATGCCCATTTATCGGCTTACCCTGAAGTTGACTGGCACAAGTTTGCTAATGAATTTGTTAACTCATTAGGTTTAAGCTTTAATGCATACACCACGCAAATTGAACCGCATGATTATATAGCAGAGTTATTTGATGCGATTGCCCGTTTTAACACCATTTTAATTGATTTTGACCGCGATGTTTGGGGCTATATTGCCATTGGTCACTTTAAACAAAAAACTATTGCCGGTGAAATTGGCTCTTCAACCATGCCACATAAAGTTAACCCGATTGATTTTGAAAATTCAGAAGGTAACTTAGGTATTGCCAACGCTTTATTTACCCATTTAGCCCAGAAGTTACCAATATCTCGCTGGCAACGTGACCTTACCGACTCTACCGTTTTACGTAACTTAGGTGTTGGTTTTGCCCATACCTTAATTGCTTATCAAGCAACACGTAAAGGTATCAGCAAACTACAAGTGAATGAAGCGAACTTATTAGCTGAACTCAACTCAAATTGGGAAGTGCTTGCCGAGCCAATTCAAACCGTTATGCGTCGTTACGGCATCGAAAAGCCTTACGAAAAACTAAAAGAGTTAACCCGTGGCAAACGTGTTGACGGTGATTCTATGCGTGCGTTCATCATGACGTTAGAACTACCAGAAGCGGCAAAAGCACAACTGTGTGAAATGACACCTGCTTCTTACATTGGCCGCGCAGTAACATTTGTTGACGAACTCAACTAGTTACACCTAGCACTTAGTTTTGCTGATATAAAAAAAGGGATCCAATAGGCTCCCTTTTTGTTATTCAGTTTTTAAAAATCAGCCATTAATAGCAATGCAAATAAGGTTTCACTATGAATGTAGACTCGTTAAATTGGGGTGATTTAACTCCAGAAATATTTCTTGCACAATATTGGCAGAAAAAACCATTATTGATCAAACAAGCTTTTGCTAATTTTAAAGACCCAATAAGTGCAGACGAACTGGCGGGATTGGCCATGGAAGCTGAAATACAATCGCGTATCGTCAGCACTAACAGTAAAGACGACTGGCAAGTTGACCATGGCCCTTTTGAAGATTTTTCTCAATATGGTGAGTCTAATTGGACACTATTAGTACAAGCAGTAAACAACTGGTCGCGGCCGACACATAATCTACTTGCGCCCTTTGCTTTTATTCCAAGCTGGCGTATAGATGACGTTATGGTCAGTTTTTCAACCCCTAATGGCGGTGTTGGTGCGCATTTAGATCAATATGACGTTTTTATTATTCAAGGCAGTGGCAAAAGGCGCTGGCAAGTCGGTGCACCCGATAGTAGCTTAGAAAGCTTACTACCTCATGCTGATCTTAAACAAGTTTCAAGCTTTGAAGCGATTATTGATGAAATAACAGAAGCCGGCGACTTGCTTTATATTCCACCAAACCACCCACACAAAGGTCTATCAATAGAGAATTCAGTTAATTTTTCTATTGGTTTTCAAGCACCATCAAGCCAAGAATTATGGTCAAGCTTTGCTGATAAACTCATTGATAACAATCTTGGTGAACAAAGGTTTAGTGATCCTGCAAGAGCCTTATGCCAATCGAACTTTACTATTACACCCGATGACAAAAAGCAATTAAAAGCCTTTATGCTACAACAGCTTGAGCAAGAAGAATTTTATGAACAATTTATTGGCCAATACCTAACACAGGGTCATCATGCCCTAGAAATTTTAGTGCCTGTCAATGACATAGATAAAGATAAACTGCTCGATATACTATCAGAGCCAGATATTTCATTTATGCCAGTATCAGGATTAAAGGCCGCAATAATAAATGATGTGCAGCCAACACTTTTTCTCAACGGAGAAAGTTTTCCATTAGAAAAACAAACCCTGGCACTAGCGCAGCAGTTAGCACAACAAAAGCCTTTAAGCACAAGTAAAATGAAAACGCTCAACACTTGTTTGAAAAACACTCAGCTGTTACTCGATGTTTTAAATAAAGGTTATTGGTATATAGAATAAAGCCCAAGTTATCAACGGAAAGTAGAGTTCAGTAACCGCTAACGGTTACTGAACTTAAAATGTCAGCTATTACAATTGCTGTAAGTACTGATATTATCTCTCTCATTGGCGCCACTATACTAGTCAACGGATCTTTTTCCCCTTACCTACCCTCACTTAACGCACAAGCGTTAACGCAAACTCATACCTTAAAAACTCATACCTTAAGAAATCAAGTAGGTGAGCAAACAAGTTTTACCTCACAAGACGGCTAAAAAATACAATTAAATACCAACAGCCTTATTAAGCAATTGAATATAACCCAAAATAGCGTTGACTTACCCTAGTTCGAGGCGAAGCTGGGTTTGATGTGGCTAAAGATAAAGTTCGTCCTTTCACCGAGACAGTGGGCGAAAAATATTTCAATGCACTTAATAAACATTACAAATAAATTAGAGGACTTCCCCTGCCTAGCTGTTTATTCATATTGCACACTGGGCGAAAGCAATTGCGTCTGAATATAACCTGGGTTAGTTATCCCTTGTTAACAAATATCATCCTAGCGATGTTATTAACAACAAACTACACTAATGTTGAGGATTTTATTCGTTTTTATATTAATAAAAAACGCGCTGACAAAGCCCTAATTACATTTGACCAAGCAACATCAAGCAAATGCATTAAAAGGTTATTATCGGATTAACTTTGGCCTAAAAAATCACTAAGTGGCTCAGGTTTAACTGCTGTTGTTAATAACTCTGGTCATCTGAGCATTCAAGTTGATTCACATAAAAAGAGAGATAACAATGAAAAATAAAAACATGCACGCCGCGCTAATTCCCCTTTTACTCGGGGCAGCAAGTCAAACAGCGCTTGCACAAGAAACTACTCAAGTCCAAGAAAGTGAAATAGAGAAAATAGCGATTATTGGTAGCCGAGTCGCTGGCCGCTCTGCCGAAGAATTACCGGTACCGGTCGATATTTTATCTGCAGAAGCATTAGCCAATACTGGCCAAACAGAAGTGGGTCGTATGCTTCAAGCTATTGCACCATCATTTAACTTTTCTAGCTCTTCCATCAGTGATGGTAGCGATGCATTACGTCCAGCAACACTAAGAGGCCTAGGACCAGATCAAACCTTAGTATTGATTAATGGTCGTCGTCGTCACCAAGCCAGTTTGATTCATATCAATACCTCTGTTGGTCGCGGCACAGCAGGAACAGATATGAATGCTATCCCTGCGGCATCTATTAAGCGCATTGAAGTATTGCGAGATGGTGCAGCCGCTCAATATGGCTCTGACGCTATCGCGGGCGTTATTAATATTGTCCTTAACGATGCTAGTGAAGGCGGTAAAGTTGCAGTATCTTATGGTGAATACTCAGAAGGTGATGGTGAAACAACCAATGTAGACCTTACTAAGGGGTTTAACTTAGGAGACAATGGTTACTTAAATACTACCCTAAACTTTAGAGATCGTGGTCTTACTAACCGCGCAGGTTTACATGGTTCATGTCAATTCTCCGGATGCACCGACTTACCTAATGGTCATTTATTATTAGGTGACCCAAGAGAAGCGACAGCTAGCAGGTCCACTTTTAGAATTGGTGATGCAGACTCTAGCCAGTTTGGTTTAACCATTAATACCGGTTATGAATTAGGTAATGGTGAATTATACGGCTTCATTACTTACTCAAATCGCGATAATGAATCCGCCGCATTTTTTCGCCACAACAACAATACCGGCGGTAATGCCTTACTGCAAGATGGCGATGCGACCATTCCTAGCGGCTTTTTACCTAAAATCAATACGGAAATAAAAGATTTCTCTTATAATATGGGTTACCAAACAGGGTTTTCTGATGGCTCATCTTTAGATTTTTCTTATACCTATGGCCAGAACAATATTGATTATGTCACCAGTGATACCATTAACTCTTCTTATGCTAATTCATTACGCTATAGCTCAAGTTTAACGGCGGATGAAATTCGATCTTCTATTCCGCGCGAAGCTTCAGCATACGGGTTAGAGTTATCGCTGCAAACCTTAAACCTTGACTATACCCAAGACTATGAGTTTTTTTCATTAGCCATGGGGGCAGAAATTAGAACAGATCAATTTATAGTCACGGCGGGGGATGAATATTCCTATCGTGATTATGATACTGATGATAAAGGCAACAGCTTATACGCAGATGACCGTTCTGCGGGTACGCAAGGCTTTGGTGGCACAGCACCGATGCAAGCGGTAGATGAAACGCGTGATGTCATTTCTTTTTATGTCGATGTTGAAACTGAAGTAACAGAAGACTTAATTGTCAGTGCTGCAGCCCGTTATGATGATTACCAAGGTTTTGGTGACAGTACTAATTTTAAATTAGCCGCAAATTGGTCAATAACTGAGACTATCGCCATTCGTGGTGCGATGAGTACGGGTTTCCGAGCTCCGTCAATGCAGCAACTTTATACCGATAATATTAGTACCCAATTTCAAAACGATCCGAACAACCCCGGCGGCGATCAAATTGCCGTACAGGTGGGTACTTTTCGTAATGACTCAAACCTCGCCAAAGCGATCGGTATTCCTGAGTTAAAAGAAGAAGAAGCAACCAATTTTAGTTTAGGTACTGTGATTAATCTTAGTGATGAAATTAACCTAACCCTAGATTGGTATTCAATTAATATTGATGATCGAATTGTGCTGAGTAATTCATTAGGTCAAGGTTTATCTCCGGCTCTAGATGCGGCATTAATTGCCTCTGGCGCGGGTGCTGGACAGTTTTTCCTTAATGGTGCTGACACTGAAACCAAAGGTATTGATATCATTGCTACTTGGAATACTGAGCTCTTAGGTGGTGACTTTAACTTAACCGCAGCCGCTAACTTTACTGAGACTGATGTAGTCAGTATCTATACGCCACAAAACAGTGCGCTAGGAGGGGTAAACCCAAGTGATGTTTTTTCAGAACAAGCTATTTCTATTATTGAAGAGTGGCAACCACAAGATCGTATTAGCTTAAGTAGTTTATATACTATCGATAATGTCAGTATCAATTTGTCCTTTAACCGTTATGGTGAATACACAGTGACCGATGGCGGTAGTCAAACCTATGGCGCTGAAGTATTAACTGATTTACGCATCAACTATCAGGTCACTGATGACTTGTCATTTAATATTGGCAGTAATAATTTGTTTGATGTTTACCCAGATAAAAATACCATAGGTAACTCACGCTCAGGCACAATAGAAGATGCAAGTGGCAATATTGTGGTCAGTAGCCCAGGTGTATTTACTTATTCACGTCGCTCAGCACCTTTTGGATTTAATGGCGCATTTTATTATGCAGGCGCTGAATTTAAATTTTAAGCTTATCGACTAGAAGCTAAGCTTAGAAGATAACGCCAAGCGCAGAATAATCTGCGCTTTTTATTTCAGTTTTTTTATTGCAGTCTTTGAAAATCAAGCCATCTTCATCGTTGGCGCTTAAAGTAGCAAACCGTTGCAATGTCAGTCTATTGCTCAACCCATAACTCGTCTTTAGCATGAAGCTGATACAGACCTTCCGCTTTATTGATTAGCAGCTTGGCATACTCGACTTGTTCCTCAACGTCACTTTTTAAAAGACTATCAGCCTGTATTTGCCATTTAAAAGTAAAGTGGCGTAATACGTTACGAGCCGGCTCGTTTTGTTCCAACACTAAATGGTCAGTCGGTAAATCGCCACTGATCACCCACACCTTGGTTTTATCTAACAAGTTAATTTTCCATACCGCCATTAAAGGGATCAAATAACGACTTTCAGTGTCGGCAACACTCTCGGTTACTAAGCCTTTCTCTGCAAGGTATTTAGTTGCTTTTAAATACTGCTCTCGAATCCAAGCTTGTTGTTGTTCTTGAGTCATGGCTAATTTGTCTGTCATGTTTAGGGTCTTTTTATTAATAAGTTAATATGTTAATAACGGGAAGTTTGTATGGATTAATTCACAGCAAAGTTCAAATTTATTTATAGCTTCACTAGCGAAGCATTTATCTAAATGATATTGTGCGCAGCGAATTATTACAACCCTAGTTGAAGTAAAATTAATACTTGAACTATTTTTAAGATCAATGGAGATTTCGATAGTGGCCGTTTTTGATTTAGTAGATTTTGATAACCATGAACAAGTTGTTTATTGTAGTGACGAAGCATCTGGGCTAAAAGCCATTATAGCCGTTCATAGCACAGCCTTGGGGCCAGCAGCTGGCGGTTGTCGTTTTTGGGATTATGCCAGTGATGAAGCCGCACTTAAAGATGTATTACGTTTATCTAAAGGCATGACTTATAAAAATGCCATGGCCGGTTTAAAACTAGGCGGTGGCAAAGGCGTTATCATTGGTGACGCCAAAACACTGAAATCAACCGCCTTGTTTAAAGCCTATGGCCAAGCGGTTAATAATTTAAATGGCCGTTACTATACCGCTGAAGACATTAATATCACTACCGCCGACATGGCGATTGTTAACCAAAGTACCGATTTTGTTTCTGGTCTTGAAGGTAAAAGTGGTAATCCCGCGCCATTTACCGCATTAGGTACATTTTTAGGTATCAAAGCAGCGGTTAAATTTAAGTTAGGTAAAGATGATTTAACCGGTATTAAAGTTGCAGTGCAAGGCTTAGGAAGTGTAGGTTATTCACTTTGTGAGAAATTGCATGCCGCTGGCGCTGAGTTAATTGTTACTGATATTAATCAGCTTGCGCTCGATAAAGCCGTTGCAGAGCTAGATGCTACTGTTGTTGGTTTAGACGAGATTTATAGCCAAGATGTTGATGTATACTCGCCATGTGCATTAGGTGCCTCAATTAACGATGATAGTATAGCGCAATTAAAAGCCACAATAGTGGCCGGTTGTGCTAATAATCAATTAGCCGAGTCTCGCCATGATCAAATGCTGACAGAAAAAGGGATTTTGTATGCCCCTGATTATGTTATCAATGCCGGTGGTATTATTAATGTTGCTTTAGAAATTTATCCAGAACCCTATTGTGCTGACAGTGCAACAAAGTTAGTGGAAAATATTTACAACACCTTGATGACTGTTTTTGAAACTGCGGAGGCTAATAAGATGCCAACGGGTTTAATTGCTGATGAAATGGCACGTAATATTATAGCTAACGGGACGAACTAGCTTTAACACCAATAAGCTATTCGCTTTCAGTATTGAGCTATCAGCATACAATTAGTCTATAAAATAAAAACACCGAGAGGTGCTTTTATTTTATAGACAGTAAGTTATGCCATGATCACATGAATAGAAAGCATGGCGATATTTCAGTTGATTTTATCAACACTTAGCCAATCTGGTTAAGTGTTGATGCTAACAATAGGCTATAAAACGTTTAATAAAGCCTGCACTGGATGCAAGGTTACCTTGTTATCTAAGCGCTTTATTTGACTACGACATGAATAGCCAGTAACCAATATTTGCTCAGTCGCCAAATCGGCTACTTTATTATGCCAACTCATTTGATACAGTGCTTTCGAGTTATCTAAATTAACTTTTTCATGACCATAGGTCCCAGCCATACCACAACAGCCCACTGACACACTGGATAACGACAAACCAAAGTGTTGGAATATATGCTGCCACTGCCCTTCACTACCCGCTAATGCGGTTTTTTCCGTGCAATGAGCAAAGAGCTTATAGTCTACAGAATTTTCGCTCTTAAACGCTTGTTCAATCACCCTGCTACTTTGTGATGCAATAATCGCTATTAGCCATTCATGTGCTAATTTAACCTCAAAATCGCCACGTTTATTACCTAATACCTGATTATATTCGTCCCTAAAACATAAGGCTAGTGAGGCGTCTAAACCCACCATAGGTATGTCGAGTTGATGAATTTGATTTAAAAATTCTGCCGTTGATTTAGCCGTTTTGGCAAACTTAGCTAAAAAACCTTTTACGTGTTGTGGCTTACCATTGGGCTTAAAGGGTAATAATATAGGTTCAAAACCAAGCTTTTTCACCAACAACATAAAGTCTTCAACCACTTTTGCATCATAAAACGAGGTAAATGGGTCTTGAACAATTAACAATGACTTCGCACGTTTATCCGCAGACAAGCTTTTAAGTGCTGATAAATCAAAGGCAGTAAATTTATGCTTAGTGACTCTTTGCGCTAATGTCGGTGTCGACAATAAAGGCGTGTCAACATAGCCGATAGTCACTTGCGAGAATTTATCGTAAATATTAGACGCCAAAACACTATTGACTATTTTTGGAGCTTTAGCCATGACTGGCGTCATTAATTCTACATTCGCCACTAAGTGATCTTTTAACGGTCTAAAATATCGCGAGTGATAAAGGTTAATAAATCTAGCCCTAAAATCAGGTACATCAACTTTAATAGGACACTGACTCGCGCAAGCTTTACATGCTAAACACCCTTGCATGGCTTCCATCACTTCATGGGAAAAATCATCGTTTTCAACAGTTTTAAACTGGCTATTGAAACGATTTCTCACCTTGTCTAATAATCTTTTTACTGACCAATGTTGTATGTTTTGCTCCAACGCCAGCACATCAACACCTTTAGATTCGACTAAGCGCAACCACTCACGCATTAAGCCAGCTCTGCCTTTGGGCGAATGCCTGCGATCTCGTGTTACCTTGCTTGAAGGACACATAGGGCTGTCTACATCATAGTTAAAGCACAAGCCATTACCATTACAGTCAAGCGCAGAACTGAAGGAGTCTTTTACCGTCACAGGTATTTGTCGGTCATAAAAACCACGTTTTTTGTCATCAACAGAAACTAGCTTGTCAGTGGAATGATAAGGCGTACAAATTTTACCCGGATTCATTTTATTTAACGGATCAAAAGCGGCTTTGATCTTTCTTAATTCGGTAAATAAAGTCTCACCAAAAAATTCAGGGCCATATTCACTGCGATAACCTTTACCATGCTCGCCCCACATTAAACCACCATATTTAGCGGTTAATGCCACCACCTGATCTGAAATTTCTCTCAGTAAAAGCTCTTGCTCTGGATCGCACATATCCAATGCAGGTCGAACATGTAAAACACCGGCATCAACATGACCAAACATACCATAATGCAAACCATGGCTATCGAGTAACTGTCTAAACTCAACTATATAGTCAGCTAAATTTTCTGGCGGTACGGCGGTGTCTTCAGCAAATGCTAACGGCTTTTGACTCCCTTTGGTATTACCTAATAAACCAACCGCTTTTTTACGCATGCCATATAACTTGCCAATACTGGCTAGATCTGAGGTAACTTGATAACCAATAACACCGGTTTTGTTGGCGATATCTTTATCAAGCTCCACGCATAAGGCGCTAACTTGCTCGGCAAGACCTTCAACACTCTCGCCGTTATATTCAACCATGTTGATGCCGTCCATTACGGCGCCATCAACATCTTGCAACATATCACTAACCAGTTGCCAAACAATATCTTGTTTAGCTAAGTTCAATACTTTACTGTCAATGGTTTCAACTGACGTCGCTTTAGCTTGCACTAGTCTCGGTGAATGACGCAACGCCGAGTCAAAACTGTCATATTTAATGTTAATCAGCGTTTTAGCTTTAGCTATCGGTGTTAGATTGAGTTTGGCTTCACAAACAAAGGCTAACGAGCCTTCAGAGCCAGTAATAATTCGGCTTAAATCTACTATCGATAAGTCATCATTAAAAACATGTTCTAGATCATAGCCGGTGAGGAATCGATTCAAACGAGGAAATTTTTCTAAAATTAATGCGCGATTATCCCCACAAGACTTCAGTACTTGTTGCATCAGTTTTGCTTCAGTACTGTCTTGCTGAGCTAGTGCCTGTGCTTGAGCAATGGTTTGGGGTTTTGTATTTAAAAATTCGCCATTCACTAATACGCTTTCAAGTGCTAAAACGTGGTTAGAGGTTTTACCATAAACTAACGAGCCTTGACCTGACGCATCTGTGTTAATCATGCCACCAATAGTGGCTCGACTGCTAGTAGATAAATCAGGAGAAAAGAAAAAACCATAAGGCTTAAGATAATCATTTAATTGGTCTTTAATCACCCCAGCTTCGACTCGAACCCAATTCTCTTCAACATTTATCTCTAAAATACTATTCATATATTTTGATAAATCAAGCACGATACCCGGCGTTAAACTTTGGCCATTAGTACCCGTACCGCCGCCGCGAGCACTAAACTTTATCGCGTCAAATTGCGCTTCGCTGCCCAGTAGCGTCACCACTTGAATGTCTTGCTTACAGCGTGGGTGCAGCACTAATTGTGGCAGTTGTTGATAAATACTATTGTCGGTGGCGTGCGCTAAACGTGCGCTATATTGAAAGTTTATATCACCGGTAAAATGTTTAGTCGCCAAGATTTTGGCAAACTCTTGATATAAAGGAGAAACTAACTCTTGAGGACTTAAGCGAGGTAACATAGGTGAAAAGTCTATTAACAATATTATGTGGCTAATATTATATCACGGCATATTGTCAATTTGATCAGTTAACAAAAAAAGCCTAAGAACTTTTTTATCATCGTCATGATAAAAAGCACCTAGGCTTGATTTAATGTAAAAGTAATGTAAACCCGCGCTACTTGAAGTCAACCTCAAGTCAACCTCAAGTAGCAGGTTTGTACCCGTATAAAAGGCTATTTATTTTTATTATGCTGTTCTGCTAAATATAACCAGGTGGGTAAAACAGTGTCAGGGTTCAGCGATAAACTTTCAATGCCCTTTTCAACTAACCATGCAGCAAAGTCAGGATGATCTGACGGACCTTGACCACAAATACCGACATATTTCCCACGTGCCTTACAGGCGTTAATCGCCATTTCTAACAAAATTTTAATCGCAGGATCTCGTTCATCAAACAAATGAGCCACTAAACCAGAGTCACGGTCTAAACCTAAAGTTAATTGCGTTAAATCATTAGAGCCGATAGAGAAACCATCAAAGTAGTCTAAAAATTGATCGGCTAATAAAGCATTCGATGGTAATTCACACATCATAATAATACGCAGTCCATTTTCACCACGTTTTAAACCATGCTCTGCTAGAATATCAATAACTGCAGCGGCTTCGCCAAGGGTGCGAATAAATGGGATCATAATCTCAACATGGGTCATGTCCATGTCGTTACGTACGCGTTTAATCGCCTCACATTCAAGCGCAAAACAATCTCTGAAATCTTTCGATATATAGCGTGAAGCACCACGGTAACCTATCATAGGATTTTCTTCTTCTGGCTCAAAACCTTCGCCACCGACTAAGTTTGCATATTCGTTTGATTTAAAATCAGACATACGCACAATCACTTTTTCTGGCGCATAGGCTGCAGCTAAAGTAGAAATACCTTCAGTTAGCTTAGCAATGTAAAATTCAACGGGGTTGTCATAACCGGCAATAATCTCGCGAATTTCTTCTTGAAGTTCTGCTGGTTGTTCGTCAAAGTTCAAGAGTGCTTTGGGATGAACACCAATCATTTTGTTAATGATAAATTCTAAACGCGCCAAACCAATACCGGCATGTGGCAAACGAGCAAAGGCAAAAGCACGATCCGGGTTACCCACATTCATCATTATTTTCAATGGTAACTCTGGCATTGAATCCACTTCTGAAGTGGTAACGGTAAAGTCCAATTGACCTTGATAAATAAAGCCTGTATCACCTTCAGCACAAGAAACGGTTACTTCGTCACCTGTAGATATTTTACGGGTCGCATCACCGCAACCAACCACCGCTGGAATACCCATTTCACGGGCAATAATTGCGGCATGACAAGTTCTCCCGCCACGGTTAGTCACAATAGCAGAAGCACGTTTCATGATAGGCTCCCAATCTGGATCCGTCATATCGGTAACTAACACATCACCCGGTAAAATTTTATCCATTTCAGCCAGTGAAGATAAAACTTTAGCTTTACCACTGCCTATTTTATGACCAATTGAGCGACCTTCACAAATAATGTTGGCGCTAGATTGTAATTGAAATTGCTCCATCACATTAGCATTTTCACGGCTTTTAACTGTCTCTGGTCGCGCTTGTACAATGTACAACTTACCGTCTAAACCGTCTTTAGCCCATTCAATATCCATAGCACGGCCATAATGTTTTTCAATCACTACCGCTTGCTTCGCTAATTCTTCAACTTCTTGGTCTGTAAGAGAGAAAGTATCTGATTGCGCTTGATCAATATCAACAATTTCAACTTGTTTACCGTGTTCTGGATTATCAGCGTAAATCATTTTAATGGCTTTACTACCAATATTGCGCCGTACAACCGCAGGCTTACCTTTGGCTAATGTTGGTTTATGAACATAAAATTCATCAGGGTTAACCGCGCCCTGCACCACCATTTCGCCTAAACCGTAGCTTGACGTAATAAATACTACATCTTCAAAGCCTGATTCAGTATCAATAGAGAACATGACACCACTAGAAGAAATATCACTGCGCACCATACGTTGAATGCCAGCAGAAAGCGCAACACCACGATGGTCATAACCTTGGTGTACACGATAAGAAATAGCACGGTCATTAAAGAGAGAAGCAAATACGTGTTTAATCGCGATCATTACCGCGTCTAAACCGCGAACATTGAGGAAAGTTTCTTGTTGGCCGGCAAAAGAAGCGTCGGGCATATCTTCAGCGGTTGCTGATGAACGTACAGCAAATGAAGCGTCATCGGCAAAGCCACCGGCAAGTTTTGCATAAGCTTTTTCAATGTCTTGCTGCATATCAGGTAAAAATGGCGTCTCAATAACCCATTGACGAATTTTACCACCACACTCAGCTAAGGCATTAATATCACCAACATCTAAATCATCTAACAGCTGATAAATTTTGTCGTTCAGGCCGCTTTGTTCTAGAAATTCATTAAAAGCAAATGAGGTCGTTGCAAAACCACCCGGCACTTGCACACCAACATTTGAAAGATTAGAAATCATTTCACCCAATGATGCATTTTTACCGCCTACGCGATCTACATCATTCATGCCTAAATTTTCATACCAAAGCACATATTCTTGCACGACAACATCTCCAACAAATTAATAAAATTTAAGAAAGCAATTTTAAAATAGTCTAGTAACCCGTAGACAAAAAATAGCCTAAAAATAGCTTTCTTAACGCTTTTATCAAAGTATGTTTCATTAAATGGTTTATTTCACGCTGCAGACATTTTACACTGCTAACCTTGAAACTAAAGCACTATTTGCAAGTTTTCACTCGGGACGATGGCATTATCCCCTATTCATCACAGCATAATATATAGGATTAACTATGCGAGCAGCTTTTTATATTTCTGACGGTACAGCGATCACATCTGAAGTTTTTGGTCATGCATTATTGTCACTTTTTCCAATGGAATTTGAACACGACACCATTCCTTTTGTAGAAACTAAAGAAAAAGCACTTGAGGCTTGCAAGCGGATAAATAAAGCGGCAAAGCGAACTGGCATACCGCCATTGGTTTTTCATACCTTCGTTAATCCAGATATTAGAGAGATTATCGACGGCTGCGACGGCATTATTTATAATTTTCTCGAACACTTTATTGCGCCACTTGAACAACAGCTTGGTCTCAAGGCTAAACCCAAAGCCCACAGAACACATAGTATTCATGAAAATAGTTATGACTATCGCATCGAGGCGGTTAACTATTCTATGGCAAATGATGACGGTTCAAATGTCACTAACTATGAGCATGCTGACGTAATACTGGTGGGTGTTTCCCGCTCAGGTAAAACACCAACAGCGCTTTACTTAGCTCTGCAATACGGTATCAAAGCAGCAAACTATCCATTTACTGACGATGATATGGACGAACTTAAAATACCCGCTTTTTTAAAAATGCATAAAAAGAAACTCTTTGGTTTAACCATAGATGCAGAACGTTTAGTCGATATTCGCGATGGTAGAATGGCCAATACTAAATACTCTTCAGCACGGCAATGTCGCATGGAAGTAAGAGAAGTTGAAAAACTATATAAACAAGAAAAAATTCCGTTCCTAAATACCACTAAGCTTTCTATTGAAGAAATAACCGCAAAAATATTGTCGGAAACAGGTCTTCAGCGCTATAAATATTAGCTTAAGAGCATTTAGTTATATAATAATCTTAGAAAGCGGTTCACTTAACCAACTATTTTCGTTATGTTAGCGCGATATTATTATTGCGCTGCATAGCTATATGCAGGCTAACAAGTATTTGATAGCCCATGACCATAAAAACTGATGAATTTAGAACCACATTAATTGACAATTTAGTTTCTCCTGCTGAACTTGCTCAACAGATCCCACTTGACGATGAAACCGCAAATTTTATTATCAATAGCCGCAAGGATATTGAAGCCATTATCAAAGGTGATGATAAACGTTTACTGGTCATTATTGGCCCTTGTTCTATTCATGATACTGATGCGGCAATAGACTACGCTAAAAAATTAAAAGTCTTGCAAGAAAAATATGCTGATGAATTATTGATTGTTATGCGGGTGTATTTTGAAAAGCCACGCACAACAGTAGGTTGGAAAGGTTTAATCAGCGATCCCGATTTAGATAAATCATTCCAGGTCGCCAAAGGACTAAACCTAGCACGTAATTTACTACTGCAAATTAATAAATTAGGCTTAGCGGCCGGCACTGAATTTTTAGATATGGTTACCGGCCAATATATTTCCGATTTGATCAGCTGGGGCGCTATTGGCGCACGTACCACAGAGAGCCAAGTACATAGAGAATTAGCCTCTGCGCTTTCTTGCCCCGTTGGCTTTAAAAACGGCACCGATGGCAATATTCAAATTGCAGTTGACGCCATTAAAGCGGCCAGTGTTCCGCATGTACTTTATTCACCGAATAAAAGTGGTCAAATGTGTATTTATCAGACCCATGGCAACCCTTTTGCTCACGTTATTTTACGCGGCGGTAAAACACCTAACTATCAAGAAGAGTATATCAAGGCCACATGCGAAACATTGACTAAATCAGCATTAGCAGAAAAAGTGATGATCGATTGTAGTCATGGCAATAGCTATAAAGATCATAATAAACAAATGGATGTAGCACAGTCACTGGCTGAGCAAATACAAGCTGGCAATCAGTCAATATTTGGCGTGATGATTGAAAGCTTTTTAGTTGAAGGTAATCAAAAAGTTGTTGCCGAACAACCGCTTGTTTATGGACAAAGTATTACCGATAAGTGTATTAATCTAGATACCAGTGAAGAAATTCTCAGTGTTTTAGCAAATGCGATTAAAACAAGAATGTTATAGTGAGTATTTCACAAAATCTGTTACAGGGTCAGTTAAGTCTCTGACTTTGGCTGCTTGCTTATTCATAGTCTGCCTATCCTAAACCTTAGTTGGGTATTAATGATAGGCAGTTACGCAGATTTTTTTACAGAGTTCTTTCTAAGTGATTCAAGCCTTATATTTAAGTAAATACTACTTAAATATAAGGTAATTACATCGACAGCATGTTGTTTATTAATAACTCGCCACACTTTATGCGCTTATAAATAATTACCCTGTGCATCAAGTGCATTGATCCGCAATGTATCAGGATTTGAGTCAGTCGCATCAGGTATCCACTTACTCAAGCATTCTCTGTCTTCAACACAAGGATCTGTTAGTACTTCCAGAAAAGCCAACAATGCTTCGACCTCAACATCGGTTAAACTAATATCCTCAATACTGGTGATACCATTTTCTCTGTTGGTCACCAGCTTATCAATCGCAAATTGAGTATTAACCACCATATCAACCGCTTGAATATTCGGAGCTAATTGAGAGAAGTCATAGTTGTTCAATTCTTGTTGTGGATTTAAATGCGTGCGTATCGCTTGTTCAAGTGTTGCTGATCCTCCTGCATGTCCCCAAGGGCCTGTCGCAGTAACATTAAGTAGCGAAGGCGTTCTAAATGCATATTTGTCTTTTTCATCTCGCGTTTCACGGAATCGACCAAAGTCTTCCGTGCCAAAATCACCATCACCTTTACCTCGTCCTATCTGGGCCATACCGATGACATGAAAACTCTCATCTGTGAAAAAATCGCCTGAATGACAAGAACTACAGCTTGCACCACCATCTTGACGAGTATTAAAGAATAGCAATGCGCCACGTTTAGCGGTATCACTAATGGCAGAATCATCACCTTGCACATATTCTTTCCAGGGTGTTTCAACAAAAACCTGCGAACTTTCATACTCACCAATGGCATCAGTAATGTTATCAAACGTAATTAATTCTTCTGCTGTTCCGTCAGGAGTCGAAAAGGCTTTTTTAAATTCCGCTAACCAGTAATTAACAATTAACTTTCCACCTAAAGGATTACCATAATCTCCTAAACGTTGTTCTAAATTTTGTCTCACTTCAGTATTATTTGTCCCATCAAAAGTGGTGAAATTTTTCATTTCTTCTTTTGATGTCACCGGAAACCTAGCTTGAGCCACCACTAAATTTACACCCGCATTACTATCAACTTCACCAAAAGAAACATCTGGTGTGCGAATTCCTAAACCATCATTACCGCCCAATTTAGGCGTTTTTCCTAAGCTTTCAACTCGACCATCATGAAATAAAAAATTATCCCATAAAGCGATATTAAAGGTTGTTGGTGCGTTTCTAGGCACCGTGGGGCCGCCATCAAAATGTTCACCATTTGTACTATGAAATCGACCAGGACCTAACAAATCATCAACTTCAGCATCAACACCGATCGGTAAAACAAGATCATCACCACCGCCTAGCATAGGATGATGACAGGTAACACAGGCAGAATCGAGATCACCACCTAAACTTTTAGTAAAAAAGAGTTTCATACCTAACTGAGCTTTAGGTTCCTCGATATCAGGTAATGTTCTTCCTGTACTAGGGTCTCCTGTCAAGTTTTGTGTAACAATGATTGCTCTAATATCCGCATCTAGGGTCGATACAACTGGAACAGGAGGAGGAGGGATTAAAACCTTCTCAGGCTCTTTATCATTACAACCAGCTACAAGTATTGATAGCACAAGAAACAAGGAGTTGTTTTTTAGGCGTGTGTTTTTTGAAAAAAGATTTATTATTAAACGAAATTTATGTCTATGATTCATATTGAGTTCTCGACTTCTATTAAATATTATTATTATTTATTTAATTTAAATTGTAATTAACTAAAAATTAGTTAGTTACAAACCTATCGACGATTTTATAAACTACCACGAACATCAGGCGGTAAAATAGCCTGATGTTCGTGGGTATTGCTTTGCACATTAAAGTGACCCACCATTTGCATGGAAAAGTGATTCACCCTGGCAGTCATATTATTACCTTTTATTTCATTTTACTTCTAGTTGTTTCTAGTTATGTCTCATTGTTTTTTTGAACTGATTCTTTAAATGATTAACTATCATTAGCTGTTTCGATTATATGACAGTGTTGAGTTAGCCTATCGAGTAGTGCCCTTGTTCTTTTTACATCGCTAAACACTTTCAACCATTACGTAAAATTCAAGTTAGGTGTGGTGATAATGCTTGATTTTTCATAGAAAAAGCTCAGTAAATCGAACAATAATGCACCTTCTGCCTGACTAAAGGGTAGATAACCAAGTTCATCCAACACGATTACTCAGCATTAAAAGTGCGGCTTATAGGCATTGAATAGTTAGATAAAAGAGATGTACAAAAAACAAAAAGACAGGGCTATTTTTGATAATATGCCAGGAACCGGCCCAAAAATTGCTCCACGTTTATTAGTGGCTTCTGGTCATAATCGAGAGCGTTATAATGATGTTTCTGAGCTTCAAAAGTATACGGTTATTGCTTTTGTTATTGTTATTGAACGCAATGGCAGAGAAACGGACACATTGGCGATATACTTGCCTTACTTTTTTAAGACAAATCTTAGTTGAATGGGCCGGTGTTTCGATACGACATTCATTCTTGGCAAAGGCTTATTATGAGCAAAAAAAACTAAGGGTAAGCTGCATAATAGTATCATAAGGTCGTTGTATTTAAGTGGAGAAGGATAATCATTCGGTGCTGAAAAACCAACACGCTGTATGATGAATCAACATACTTGGCAGCACTAAAACGAAGAGGCTCACCGCCATTAACATTTGCAATAAATAATAGTTGATTTGTTACTAGCGGTCCACCTCAGGGGTGTTATGAGTAAATTACACCGTAATTTTGATCTGTTTAATTACCTTCGCAGGATTACCACCGATGACAATATTGCTACCAAAGCTCTTTGTAACTACAGCCCCTGAAGCAACAACTACGTTATCGCCTAAAGTCACTCCAGGATTAATTGTCGCTTGCCCCCCAATCCAGCAGTTATCTCCAATAGTAATTGGTTTGGCAAGCTCTAATCCGCTAATTCTCTCAATTGGGTCTAAGGGGTGGGTTGCAGTATAAATACCTACTTGTGGCGCAATCATACAATTGTCACCAATTCGAACTTCTGCTACATCCAAAATAACGCACGCAAAGTTAACGTGAAAATTTTCTCCAACGTGAATGTTAGAGCCGTAATCACAGTTAAATATTGACTCAATATGTATATTTTTACCTGTACTGCCGAATAGAGACTTTAATAATTTAGTTCTTACCTGTAAATCTGCTATGGAGGTTTGATTTAATTTTTCTGTCGTTAGGCGAGCATTTAATCTCATTTCAACAAGTTCTTTATTGCTAGGGTCATACAATTCCCCTGCTAGCATTTTTAATTTCTCTGACACTTGATCAATCTCCTTGAGTTGCATAACAGCTTATTAGTGGGCATTTCAGTTTAAAACAAAATACTCAAACAATTTTTTCCATGTGTAAGTTACTTTTTATCAATTATTTTAATACGTTACCAGTAATTATTTACCTTCTCAAACCAAAGCTCATTTGGAGAAAGTGAGCATTGGTATATGTGCGAGCTTACACAACTCGCTATGTAATATTTCTAATTGATTTATTTTTTGTAAAATAATCAATTAAGGGATCATTCTTTAATATTCGTGCCGCTTAAAAAATTACATAACGTGCCATCACCTTACGTTTTCATATAAAAATAATGGTAACTGTGTTGGATATACCGCTACCATTTTAGGTTAAATAAAATGGGAACCTTTTTTAGAACGAGTTCGAACTGAACTTCTAACCAGACGGTATAGCTTAAGAGCTGAGAAAGTTTATTTACATTGAATTAAGACTTTTATTCTTTTCAATGATAAAAAGCATTCAGAAGATATGGGGAATAATGAAATTAAAAGGTATCTGAGTAACCTTGCTGTAAATCGACAAGTCAGTGCCGCAACTCAGAACCAAGTATTATGTGCCAATATATTTTTGTATAGATATATCGTCAATCGAGATATTACTGACTTACGTTATTCTTTTACAAAGCTTGAGAAAGCCATGCCAACGTTACTAACACATGAAGAAGCAACAGCTATTATTAGCAAATCAACTTCAACACAAAAGCTAGTCGCATCTATATTATACGGGTGTGGCTTTGCTAAGAGGCAAATGATAGTTGGCTATAATGCGCGAAGAAAAGTCGACTATCATTTGTTCGTTTGAGCAAATTTATATACTTACATTTCGCGCAATCATTAAAACTTCATCATCAGAATAAAGGTTTTTAATTGTGGCCTCAATTTCAACGCCTAAAGTACTTTTATATAATTGCTGAGCGAAATTATCTGCACGTGTTGTTACTAAAATATGCTTGAGTGTTGAACCATTCAATAACAATTGCTTTTTAAGTAAAGTGAGTGATTTCATTATTAATTGACGACCATGCCCCTGACCTTGGGAAACAGGTAATATAGCTAATTGTTCAAGTTCAATAACCGCTTCAGGACGAAAACCACTTTTTTGTCCCCATGTTATATAACCAACAATTTTGCCATCCTTTTCCCCGACAAAACTTAAAACTCTAGGAAAAGCATTAAAGCTACATTGCATCCATTCAAATGAATGTTGTTGCCTGACGAAAGCTAGTTTATGAACATTAGCAACGCTTTCTAAATCATTTTTCCCCATGAATCTAATTTTCATACAAAGAGCCTAATTTGAATAAATATAGACACAATGACTTCCCACGAGGTGCTAGCCTCCAAACGTGGGTTAGTTATACAAACCAGAGCCATAATATATGTGTCAACAATATAAAACAGAGGCTAGCATGATTAAACATAGCATACTTTTTATCGGCTTAGACCCTCACAAGTCATTTACTCAGGAACAATCAGGAATGGTAGGTCTATGCCTACTGCAGGCTCAAACTTGCCGTTACTTACTCAAAAGCTTATGTCTCTTTCGAGGCAAAAGTAATCAACAGAAGATAATCTCATTGATTGGTAATATAGCATTACGGATGACGAGTAGACTTTGCATTCACTCTACTTGAAAAACCACCCATAAATGAGCATACCGAGAATATTCTCATTCACGACGAGATTAACCAACATTTTTCAACACGTTAATATGAAGTGCTATTTAGAGTAATTAATATACTTAATTAAAGGCTCTACTCAATTTTATATCTTACTGAGTAAATTAGAATTCGAAAAAATCAGACTTACTGTAAATCCTGTGCATAAAAAAGCCAGTAATCAAAATGATCACTGGCTTTTTTTATGCTGATTTTTTAAACTATTTTAAAGCTACCTTGCTTATTAATAGAAGTTAGCCTTAAATTCAACACCCCAAAAGCGAGGTTCATTAACAAAACCTGTTAAGTTGTTGAAATCGATAGCACCTGTAAGTTTCTCTTCATCAGTAATATTACGACCAAAAACAGCTACTTCGTATTCTGCGCCATCTGAGTACCATTCGTAACCAACACGAACACCACCTTCTAATAATGCATCACCGGTAAACTCTGTTGACTCGTATAAGAAGAAGTTAACTTCGCTACGGTAAGACCAATCAGTGTAAACATAAAGTTGACCTTCACCCATCTCTTTCGTCCAACGGGCCGCTAAGTTTGAAATCCACTCAGGCGATTGTGGTAATGAGTTACCATCAATCAAGGCTAAACCGTCACTATTTAATGGTGAAGTTACCGTACAACCACCGCCACAACCAGGTACAGCAACATTGCTATCTTGCAATTCTGTGTGGTTATAACTTAGGCTAGCTGTTAACGCTAGGTTGGGGGTAATAAAGTATTCTGAGTCAAGTTCAAAACCATAACCTACTGATTTATCTGCATTGAGTAAACTTGCTACGTTACCCGTACCACCAACAGCAGTTAGCTGCTGGTCGTTAACAACGTAGTAATATACTGAGCCATCAACGCGAGCGGTGTTTTCTAAAAATACTGATTTGAAACCTGTTTCTACAGAATCTACTGTTTCAGAATTTGCTGTCGTTGAATTTGCCGAGAATAATAAGCTACGACCTTGAATGCTTGGCGCACGGTAACCGCGAGCTAAACGTGCATAGACGTTAGTTTCATCATTTAGTGTGTAAGTAGCACTTAAGTCACCACTGACTTGTGAGTCTTGCACATTATTACTTTCAGAAAAACTTGGCGCACCAAATGGTGACTGAACTAGTTGACCATCCCAGTCACGTTTATCATCTGAATAGCGTAAACCACCGTTGATGTTTAACTGATCAGAAACTTCATAATCAAGTGATGCAAAAACTGCCCACGCTGAAGTTTTCATTTGTTGTGTCGCAATACCATCTTGAACACCGCCGCCTAAGGTATTAAAACTTAAATTATTAATCGTTAAGTCTTCATCAAATAAGAAATAACCGAATTGATAATCTAACTTACCTAAATCGTTACTCGCAATACGTATTTCTTGGGTCAGTTGCTTATGATCTGGCATTTTAGCGCCAGTTTCAGAAGGGAAAGGAATAAAACCAGGTCCCATATAATTATCTAAGAATGCAGCACCGTAACCACCATCAATATCGCCTACTGAAAACATTTCAGCTGACTCATAACCGGTGACAGATGTTAAGGTATGACTACCCATATTGTATTCAATTTTTAAGCTAGCGCCTTTCATATCAACCGTTTGGTTGTTACGAACAGCCGCATCTTGAAATACAGTTTCGCGGTCAAAATCATCAATTAAGTCATTAGTGCCAGGTTTAATGATATTGGCTCTGAAAACGCGTGAATCGGCTTGAGCATCACGATAATGATAGTTAAACAACGCAGAAAAGTCGTCATTTGGTTCCCATAATAGTTGCAAACGACCTGCAGTTTCAGCGTAACCGCCTAATTGATCTTCTTGCTCAAAACCGGGTGCTTTGTTGTCAATCCAATCATCACGGTCTTGTTGTAGTAATGCGATGCGTGCTGACAAAGTATCGGTTAAGCCACCACCAACAGCAACACGAAAATCAGTGCTACCAAAACTACCATATGAGCCAGAAATATTGGCATCAAAGTCTTGTGTTGGTTTTTTCGATTCTACTTTCACAATACCTGCTGGGGTATTACGACCAAATAATGTACCTTGAGGACCACGTAAAACTTCTACGCGTTCAATGTCGAACATTGGCATACCTTTAGTTAAGGCATTTTCTAATACAACGTCATCATAAATCAATGAAACGGGTTGTGATGCTAGCAAATCAAAATCTGTATTACCTAAGCCACGAATGTAAAAACGTGGGAACGTACGTCCAAAAGAAGACTCGATTAATAAGCTCGGCACTTTTGCAGACAGTGCTCTAACATCCATCCCTGAAGAACCTAATACTTCAAGTTTTTTAGCGGTAAGTGCTGATACTGAAATCGGCACATCTTTTATGTTTTCAGTACGCTTACGCGCGGTTACTTCAATAACTTCAACGCCGACAGCATCACTTTTATTAGCATTTTCTTGCGCTACAGCAGCGGTAGATGCGCCTGCACCACACGCAAAAATAGCCGCATTGACGCAAAGCGCGAGCGACGTTTTATTAAAAACATTCATTAAGTACTCTCCCAAGAACTGTTTATGTTTTGTGTAAAGATTTTATTAACCTGACATTCTATATTGAATGTCAGGTTATTAGTGTTGTTTCATAGCTCAAGATCAGACAAAAAGCTTGTACCATAAGGCATCTTATCTAATTTAAATAATTCTGCGATGGTTTGACCAATATCTGCAAAGGTACTACGTTCGCCAATATTAACAGATCGTATCTGTTTGTGGAATGCAATAACAGGTACATATTCACGTGTATGGTCATTACCATGCCAAGTTGGGTCACAACCATGATCTGCGGTTAAAAAAAGCACATCATTTTCATTCATAGCCGCAACCACTTCGGGTAAACGCTGATCAAAATTCTCTAATGCTAAAGCGTAACCTATCGGATCACGGCGATGGCCGTAGTCTTGGTCAAAATTGACTAAATTAGTAAATATCAGGCTATTGTCTTGTGCCGTATTGATATGTGAAATGGTCGCATCTAATAAAGCATCAATACCCGTGGCTTTAGTTTTTTCACTAATACCTTGGTGTGCATAAATATCGGCAATTTTACCCACACTGATGACATAGCCACCCGCTTGGGTAAAGGTGTCTAATACTGTGGGTGCTGGCGGTAAAATAGAATAGTCGCGTCGATTACCCGTTCGGGTAAAATTTTCAGGGCTGCTGCCAATAAAAGGTCTGGCGATAACACGGCCAACATTTCTATCAGCAAGTAACTCGCGCACTGTTTCACAATATTTATAGAGGTTATCCAAACCAAAGTGTTCTTCATGAGCCGCCACCTGAAACACGCTGTCAGCAGAGGTATAACAAATAGGCAAGCCAGTGTTAATGTGCGCTTGCCCAAGCTGGTTAATAATATCGGTACCTGATGCATGGCAATCGCCTAAAATACCCTTATAGCCAGTGGCTTGATTGATTTTTTCAATCAAATCTGCGGGGAAGGCGTTACCTTTTTTTGGAAAGTAGTCCCAATCAAATAATACTGGCACCCCCATCATTTCCCAATGGCCACTTGGCGTGTCTTTACCTGTACTAATCTCAGCCGCATAACCATACGCACCCTGCACAGGTGCTTGCTTTGCCACAGGGAAACTAGCTTTACCCGCTTCAAAAGCGGCTTGAACCAAGCCCATTTTTGCTAGATTAGGCAATTTAATTTCACGTTTTTCGTGCTGATAAAAATGTCGTGCTAGGTTAGCAAAAGTATTGGCACTGATATCGCCAAAGTCTGCCGCATCGGGCGCATGCCCAATACCAAAACCGTCGATTACTAAAACTATTGCTCTTGCCATTTTAATTTCCCGTTATTAGATCGTTGCATTTTAACAAATTCTTCAAATTTATCCTCGTTTATAGCGATAAATTTCATGACCAAATGGTCAGCATGTGGTACTTTACCAAGCAATAAATTATAGACAATAGATATTTTATAAATATTTAAGGCACAGAACACCCTTTTGCCTAAATTTTAATGAATTTCAATATAATTAGTTCATAATATGAATGCGTTGACTTATTCACAACAGCATCACAATAAATAATAACTTAACCCTTTTTTAATCACATTTTTAAGGCTCTCTGTTTTGCAAACCAATAAACCGACGATTATTGCGGTAACCGGTGCTTCGGCATCTGGTAAATCACTTTTTGCGCAAACTATTTACGATGAACTATTACCTGAGCTAGGGTCAAGTGGTATTGCTATTATCAAAGAAGATGCTTACTACAAGCATCAATCGCATCTCTCGATGGCTGAACGTATAAAAACAAATTATGATCACCCTAACGCTTTTGAACATAGTTTGTTGTCACAACATTTAAGTCAGTTAAGTGCCAATAAAAGCGTTGATATACCTACGTATTGTTATAAAACACATACCCGATTAGATGACACTCAACATTTAGCACCCACACCCATCATTTTAATTGAAGGTATTCTTTTATTTGCCGATCAAGAACTGAGAGACAAATTTGATATTAAAATATATATTGATACCCCGCTCGATATTTGTCTAGTGCGCAGAATAAAGCGAGATACCCTTGAACGTTCTCGCAGCATAGCGTCAATCACCGAACAATACTTAACCACAGTTCGACCTATGTACCACCAACATATACAGCCAAATAAAACCTTTGCCGATATTGTAGTGACGCGTGGTGGCAAAAATAGAATGGCAATAGAAATGCTAAAAGCAAAAATTCGTCAACTCATGCAAAGACGTCTTTAAATTTGCACGATTTGAACAAGCAATAAAATTAAAAATTGATGTCATTAAAATAAATATAATAACGATAACAAAACAATTTATGAGGTAATTATGGAATTAGGTGCACTTAGAGGCGTCATTGGCATTTTCGCGTTATTGGCAGTGGCGGTCTTTTTCTCTAAAGATCGCAGCGCAATTAATTGGCGAACCGTAGGTTTTGCCTTTGCATTACAGATATTACTCGGTGCATTTGTACTTTATGTGCCCTTTGGTAAAGATATTTTAGGCTCGATAACCAATGGCGTTCAACAGGTTATCAACAGTGCACAAGCCGGCATAAACTTCTTGTTTGGTGGTTTAGGTACCGATGCCATGTTTGATAACGGCGTTGGCTTTGTTTTTGCTATTCGTGTATTGCCGGTTATTATCTTTTTCTCATCGCTTATCGCCGTACTTTACTACCTTAATATTATGCAATGGGTAGTAAAAATTATCGGCGGTGGCTTACAAAAACTATTAAAAACCTCTAAACCTGAGTCATTATCTGCCACAGCTAATATATTTGTTGGCCAAACAGAAGCCCCCTTAGTTATCCGCCCTTATATCGCCAAAATGAGTCAATCAGAGCTTTTTGCCATTATGGTCGGTGGTTTAGCCTCGGTTGCAGGCTCTATATTGGCTGGCTATGCTGGCTTAGGCGTGAAGCTTGAATACTTAATTGCTGCCTCGTTTATGGCCGCACCTGGTGGCTTGCTAATGGCAAAACTACTCATGCCTGAAACAGAGGTCATTAACAATGATTACAGCGATGTAGAGTTGGCTGAAGCAGAAGCTAAACCAGTGAATGTTATTGATGCGGCGGCAACTGGCGCTGCTTCAGGTTTAAAGCTGGCGGTTAACGTTGGCGCCATGTTACTGGCTTTTATTGCCATTATTGCATTACTTAATGCCATGGTCTCAGGTTTTGGCAGCTTATTAGGCTTTGAAGGCGTAACAATTGAATGGCTACTGGGCTATATTTTTGCCCCTTTTGCCTACCTTATTGGCGTGCCATTCGACGAGATGTTGCAAGCAGGTAGCTTTATCGGCCAAAAAATTGTCGTTAATGAGTTCTTTGCCTACGTAAATTTTGTTGAAATTAAAGATACCCTTTCCCCAACAACTCAAGCGATTATTACCTTTGCTTTATGCGGCTTTGCTAACTTATCTTCCATTGCCATTTTATTGGGTGGTATTGGCTCAATGGCACCTAATCGTCGCCCTGACATTGCACGACTAGGTATGAAAGCCATGTTAGCAGCAACTATGGCTAACTTAATGAGCGCCGCTATTGCTGGGGTTTTTGTCAGTTTATAATCAACTAAAAGCTGTAAAGGTTTAGCTTTCAGTTTTAAGCTGTCAGCTCTCAGTTATTTGGGATTAGTTATTAGTGATTAGTGGGCAATTTGGGTTTTGAGGTGAAGATGAGTACTATTGAACAATACGCACAGTGTGCACTTAACATGATGGATTTAACCAGTTTAACTGACGTTGAAAGTGCCGATGATATTATTCAGCTTTGTCAAAAGGCTAAATCACCTTGTGGTAACACCGCCGCTATCTGTATCTTCCCGCGTTTTGTGCCCTTAGCGAAAAAAGCCTTAGCGGCACAAGGTACGCCTGAGATAAAAATTGCTACTGTGACTAACTTCCCACACGGTAACGACGATATTGATATTGCTGTCGCTGAAACTAAAGCCGCTGTTGCCTATGGCGCAGATGAAGTCGATGTTGTATTTCCTTACAAAGCCTTAATAAAGGGTAATGACAAGGTGGGCTTTGAACTCGTAAAAGCCTGCAAACAAGCTTGTGGCAATAACACAAAACTGAAAGTTATAATTGAAACCGGTGAGCTTAAAACTGACCAGCTTATTACTCAAGCCAGTGAAATTTGTATCGCTGCCGGCGCTGACTTTATTAAAACCTCAACCGGTAAAGTTGCAGTAAATGCCACACCTAGGGCAGCTGAATTGATGCTAAAGGTCATTAAAGCTAAAAATATTGAGGTAGGCTTTAAACCTGCTGGCGGCGTAAAAAACGCTGAAGATGCTGCGGTTTATCTTGATTTAGCGGCTAATATTTTAGGCGCAGACTGGGCGACTAATGCTCACTTTAGATTTGGCGCCAGTAGCCTATTAACCAACTTACTTAATACCTTAGGGTCGAGTAATAAAACGGCTGAGCCAACAAGCTATTAAGTACATTGCACCCAACAGGTTATATAGCCCCCAACAACCCTAATTAGGATATCAATATAGCGATGGCGCAATTATATTTTTATTATTCAACCATGAATGCCGGTAAGTCGACTCACTTATTACAGTCTTCGTATAATTATCGTGAACGTGGTTTAAACACATTGCTGTTCACCGCACAAATTGATGACAGATTTGCCAAAGGCAAAGTCTCATCTCGATTAGGTATCCATGCTGACGCCTTATTATTTGATGATAAATCAAACATCTTCGAGCAAGTAAAATGCCAAATAAGTAGTAGAAAAATTGCTTGTATATTAATTGATGAAGCCCAGTTTTTAACTACACAGCAAGTTAGGCAATTAACCGATATTGTCGATGAATTAAAAATTCCCGTTTTAGCTTATGGTATTCGTACCGACTTTCTCGGTGAAACCTTTGTTGGTAGTGCAGCACTGCTCGCCTGGGCTGATAAATTAGTAGAGTTAAAAACCATTTGTCATTGCGGTAAAAAAGCAAATTTTGTTATGCGCTGTGATGAACATGGCAATGCGGTTAAAGGTGGCAAACAAATAGAAGTGGGTGGTAATGAGCGTTATGAGTCTTTATGTCGCCGGCACTTTAAAGCCCTTGTTTGGCATTAACTAAGCAACTACCCTATTTACATTAAACATAACTCGTAAAAAGGAATGCCATGGCATTCCTTTTTTGTTGTGCTTATTTCAATAGCGCTAATTTATTAATACGACTCTATTCATACAAAGTTTATTAAAACTAAGCGGAAATGGTTTGATAAATAACCGGTTGTTGCTCAGCCTGCTTGCTATCAATCACTAAAGCCCCTTGATACTGTAGACTAGCTAGTAGTGCTGAGCTTTCATCTCTAGCATGCACTCGAGCCACCACATCACCACGGTTAACTAAAGTGCCAATGGGTAATACTCTGTCAAAACCAACACTATGGTCAATTTGCTGACCATTTGCTGTGCGTCCACCTTTTAAGCCCACCACAGCCAAGCCAATATCACGGGTTTGCATAGCATTAATATAACCGTGATCTAGTGCAATAACATCTTTAATACATGCGGCGCGTTGCATTGAACGCCAAGGATCTTCCAGAAAGTCACTTGGACCACCCAAGGCATGGATCATTTTACTGAATATTTCAGCTGCAGCGCCAGAGGTCAGTGCATGGTTAATTTTTACTAATGCGGCATCTTCATTATCCACAACTTTTGCGCTAACTAACATAGCTTTAGCTAATGCAACTACCACGCCATGCAAACGAGGTTCACGCAGCGAGCCAGTTAAATATTTAACCGTTTCGGCCATTTCCAAGGCATTACCCGCGGTTGCACCTAATACTTGGTTCATATCAGTGATAATAGCTTGTGTCGGTACACCGGCGCCATTAGCCACATTAACAATACTTTGTGCTAGCGCTTTGGCATCAGCAATATTTGACATCATAGCGCCGTTACCCACTTTGACGTCCATGACTAAAGTATCAAGCCCTGCTGCTAATTTTTTTGACAATATAGACGCAGTGATCAGGGGTATAGATTCCACCGTGGCAGTAATATCGCGTATGCCATATAAGCGTTTATCGGCAGGCGCTAAATTATCCGTTTGAGAGATAATCGCCATACCCAAATCTTTTACAATCGCTTTAAATTCAGCAATACTGGGTTGAACATTAAAGCCGGCAATACTTTCTAGTTTATCTGCTGTTCCGCCGGTGTGGCCCAAACCACGCCCTGCAATCATAGGAACATAAGCACCACAAGCGGCCACAATAGCCGCTAACATAAAGCTGACCTTGTCGCCAACACCACCGGTTGAATGTTTATCAACCACTGGGCCGTCTAATTCTGGCCACGACAACACATCACCTGAATTTTTCATCGCCATGGTAAAGTCGATAATTTCACGGGTTTGCATGCCCTTTTGAAAAATTGCCATGGCCATTGAACCGGCTTGAGCATCATTAAAATCTAAGGTAACTAAACCATCAACAAAGCTTTGAATTTGTGCTTGCGAGAGTGAACCACCATCACGTTTGGTACGAATTATTTCTTGCGGTAATAACATGAACTAAAATCCTTATTTTTCAAGTAAATCTTTGGGCGTAAAAGCATCAGGTAATAATTCATTAACTGTCCATTGCTTTTGATCATTGTTGTGATTAACCGCCATAACAAGTGCATCGGGCGCTAAAAATTCAACAATAACTTGTCGACAAGCACCACAAGGTGGCGTCAATTTTTCTTGATTAGTATAAATGACAATGGCTGAAAAGGCTTTTTCACCTGAAATAACCCCTTGGGCTAAACAATTACGTTCAGCACAAACGGTTAGGCCGTAAGAAGCATTCTCTACATTGCAGCCTTTAACTATTTTGCCGCTAGCGGTTAACGCTGCCGCACCAACATGAAAGTTACTATAGGGTGCATAGGCGTTTTCAAAGCCCGCTTTCGCGGCATTAACCAATCTTGATATTACATTATCTTCAATATTTGACATTATAAAAGCCTTTATCTGACCAAGTGGTCAACTTATGTTCTATCGTAGTAAATCAGTAGGAGAAATGCAACTGAAAAAAGCGTTAAATAAAATCTATTACAGCGTATTGTAATCAACTTATTTTTCGCACGTTATTTAACGGTAGATTAAAAGGTAAAAAAAAAGCCAACATTACTGCTGGCTTTGTTAGTAAGGTTTATGAATGATTAGAAGGTATATTTAACACCAATCTTCATAGACCATGTAGACTCACGATCTTGGAATCTAGCAGGTGACTCTCCTGCAGAAATATTTGCACTTTCGTACACGTATTGACCGCCATCATTAATGCTGTAATCAAGTAATTCTGTTGCAGATTGACCAAATGGTAATTGGTAAACGCGTGCAGCACCTTCATCAAAAATAGCTAATGCGTTTTTAATATCAACATAGAACAAACCTTTATGCCCAGTTAAGAAACCTGGAATTTCTTGTTCAAAGCGTAAATCCATCGTCGTTGTCCAAGGCGCTGTATAAGCATTCTTGTCAAGATAACCACCATCAGAGCTAATACCCGCTGTTGCTAACTCGGCCATAATTTCGTCGTAGCTTAAGCCATTATCAAAATCGACAGCACCGTCACTAGCACCCGTTGGAATATAAGGTAAGTTAGCGGTAGTAAGATCTAAGTTGCCTGACAAACCGTCACTGTCGTTATAACCTAACAAGTAACTAAATGGTCTACCTGATTTACGCTCCCAAAACATATGCATACCTGTGTTATAACCTTCAAACATTTCAGTATTATATGAAAGGTTGAACGTTAAACGATGCTTAACTTGGTAGGCTGATGTACCAATAGTAGGATTCTCAGGATCAACAACCGGGTTAAAGTTATATGCTGTATTTGATGAAGTACCAGTAGCATCTACACGATTACGAATAGTTGAATGAGTATATGAGAAGTTAGCTTTAAAACCGCTCTGCCAGTTCTTTGCAATGCTCAATGTTTCAATTATCGTATGACCACCAGACGTATTAGTCAATAACACATCACGAGCTTCTCTATCAGCATTAGCAAAAGTATAAATTGGGCGGCCTTCAACAGTTAGACCACCATTTCCTTTTGAGGTATCTAAAGTACGAGAAAGATCAGACCAAGCCATGTCTTTCTGGATATTTTTATAAAGTACTTCACCACTTATGCGCCAATCATCACCTAAACCTATGTCACTTAAATTAGCAACATAATCTGCAGCTAAGCTGTATTGCCATGTAGTAGGGATTTCGAAGTTTGGATCAATAGCATCAATATTAGAGTTTGGTCCACCTAACTCAGATTGAGCAATTTGGTCTTGCGCAGTTTGTGGTATGCCACTTGGATCAGCATCTTGCAAAAATGCTGCGCTGCTACTGCGATATAATGCGATTCTAGAACCGTCATTACTGAACGCATTTGAGATGAATACATTGGGACGGCCACCACTAAATAGACCAGCGCCACCACGGATAGTCAACTCATCAGTTGCGCTCCAAGTAAAGCCAAAACGTGGTAAAATGATGTCTAAGCCGTCAAGGTTTTCATTATTGGCATAAGCATAGCGATCGAAGAAGCTTTCATTAAAGTTTGGTGCATCATCATTCACCGTTGATTCATAACGTAAACCATAAGTTACGTTAAGTGAATCATTTACATCCCAACTATCTTCAATATAAAAAGCGTGATTTTCAAGCGCAAACTCAGCGGCTGCATCATCACGGTTTAAGCTCGGGTTATTTTGATATTCAAAAAATCCTGCATTGCCAGCTTCAAAGTCATCAATGCTATCAAAATACCAAGAACCTAAATAATGCTGCATGAAAAGGTTATAAACATCTACTTTTTCGTATTCCCAACCAAATGAAATCGCATGATCTTCATACAAATAATCACCACTGATACGAACTTGTAAGGTCTCATTGGTTAACTGGTTTGCGTGGCGACTGTCATCAGCGCCCAACATAATTTCGCCGCCATTAACGGTGTCAATTTTAACTTCACCAAATTCATAGCCACCTAGTGATACTTGACCGTTAATAGATTCTTTTTTCGATACCTTAACTTCTGTTGAAAATTCTTGAGTCCAGTTTGAAAATACTTGAGCAACATAAGTGTCAAACTCGTTAGAGCGATTATACCAATGAGAAGATAAATACAAGTCATCAGAGTTACCACTACCCTGATTACCGGCGCTATTACTAGAGCCATGCGCATAGGTAAAAGTCGCACGATGATCTTCATTAATATTCCAATCTAACTTCAATGAATATTTTTCATCTTCTAGTGGAATAGAGTTATCCCAACTACCGGCATCATAACCATATTTACTTTTAGCAATATTGACCACACGATCAACTTCTGCTTGCGACACTTGGCTAACTTTGTTGGCTACATTTGCATCTGACGGGCCTTTGTCTACCGAACTGGGTGATTCAAAAGTTTCGTATGACGCGAAGAAGAAGAGTTTGTCTTTAATAATTGGACCGCCGAAAGTTGCACCCCAAGTCTCTTCATCAAATTTTAAAGCAATTTTATCGCCATCATCTGTTTCAGGTGTTCCTGCCCAAGCATCTTTAGCTTGCTCAATAAACATAGAACCATGAAACTCGTTAGTACCCGATTTAGTTACTACGCTAACTTTACCACCTGAAAAACCACCTTCTTTAGCGGTAAATGGCGCAATAGCAACACTAATTTGAGCAATTGAATCAAAAGCAATAGGAGAACGCTCTGTAGGGTAACCGTTACCGGCTAAACCAAAGTCATCGTTAAGGTTCACACCGTCAACCGCTAAACTGTTATATTTAGGGTTACTACCTGCTAAAGATAAGCTATTGCCATCATTACTAACAACAGCCATTGGATTTTGTCGAACAATATCTTTTAAATCACGGTTAAATGCGGCTGATTTAGTTAAAGCATCACCACTAAAGACACTTGATGAGCCTTTTGACGGGTCAAAAAATGTTGAAGAACCTGTTACCGCAATACGCTCAATATTAGTATCTTCTAATACTTCACTGATTCGAAATACATCACCTAAAGTAATGTAAATACCTTTAAGTGTTTTATCTGCATAAATATCAGAGTCGATCGTGACGGTGTATGGACCACCAACACGTAAACCTTGTGCAGAAAAATTACCTGTGTCGTTAACTTTTAAAGTTTTACGAGTACCTGAAGGTTCGTGAACAATAGTAATAGTAGCATCAGTAACAACACTGCCATTGTTGGTTAGAATGTTACCGCGCATTGACGATGACGTATCATCAGCCATGGCCGATGTTGACAATCCAAACGCAAGTACAATTGCGCCAGTAATCCTTGAGAGACGATGATTTTTCATCATATTATTCCTTGGTATAAGTTAAATTTTTATTTGTTAAGTGTTTTATGTAAGTTTTACTGAGCTAATTTTAAGCTCTTTATTATTTTTTAGTGCTATCTCGGTGAAATTAAAACAGAGTTTTCTTACATTATCATTACAAAATTTTACAGGTCACCTGCTGAGAATTTACATTTTTTAACTTCACAAAACAGCAAAACAAAGCGAATGCGCTTAAAGCTATAAATAACAACAGCCTAACCTTGTTTTTAAAACATGACTAAAAATAGCTTATAACTATAGTCACATTAAAACAGATTAACTATAACAAAAAATGATAAAAACAAACCATTTGGTCAAGATAAAATAAAGTATGATTTTATCTAAGTTAATAAAGGCCTGTATTAACTTAGATAAATTAACCATAGGTAAATTTATCTAAGTCAACTATTTTTAAAAATATCAAAAAATGCTGATGAAAGAAGACCAAACTTATTAAACAGTGTCTTAACACTATATTTAAACTAAACTGGCCAGTTTTTAACTCCTCAGCATGAGTTTATTGATATATGTACCAGATTAACTCCGTAAAATTTTTAACAATTTTACCAGTGTTAATAGTAATTTTTATTGGCTGAGCATAAGCTAACAACTGTAATATTGACCTAATAAAATAGTGTTAATGACTATAAAAATATAAACAGAAAGGTTATTCGCGTGAACAACAATACCAGCAATGAAAAGCAAGGAAGTATTCGGGCCCGAAGTGAAGCTATTATTTTAGCGGCGGCCCAAAAAGAGTTTATTCTCCAAGGTTTTAAAGGTGCTACCGTTCAATCTATTGCCGATAGCGCGAATCTGCCTAAAGCAAACGTATTATATTATTTCAAAAATAAAGAAAATATTTATCATGCGGTATTACAGTTAACCTTAGATACCTGGGATCAAGGTATTGGTGAACTTGATATTAACGACGGTCCTGTTGTGGCGATTGAAAAATTTATTGCTTCGAAAGTAAAAATGTCTTTTGAACACCCTCAGGCATCAAAAATTTATGCCATGGAAATCATACAAGGGGCGTTGCATTTAAAAGAGTTTTCTCGCACTTATTTACGCCAATGGGTAAGAGAAAAAGCTAAAGTATTTCAAGTGTGGATAGATAGCGGTGAAATGAAAAATGTTGATCCGGTAAAACTTATTTTCTTAATTTGGTCTTCAACTCAACATTATGCTGATTTTGAACAACAAATATTAACCATTATGAATCGTGCCGATTACGAAGAAGACGATGTAACCCAAGTAACCGAGTTTTTAACTGATTTTATATTACGGGGTTGCGGCCTAAAATAGGAATTTATATGCGAGTATTAAGCTATTTACTGACAACTACCTTGTTAGTCTATTCAGGTATTGCTATGTCACAAACGTCAAATAGTTCAAGTCCAACCTCAAGCTTACGCATTGCTACTTTCAATGTCAGCATGGAAGCATTAAATTACTTACCTGCAAAATTAGGTAAAGAACAAAAGCCGACAGGAAATGAGTTAGCCGTAGCGTTAGTAGAAAATCATCAGCAAATTAAAAATATTGCTGAAATTATTCAACGCGTAAATCCTGATATTATTTTATTGAATGAATTTGACGGTAATGACCCTAAACATCAATCACTAAAACGCTTTTTAAGCAATTATCTAGCAAAAAGTCAGCAAGGTCACACGGCGGTTAACTACCCCTATTTTTATCAAGGCCCAGTTAATACGGGTGTTGCTTCTGGTGATGACTTAAATAACGACAACAAAGTAGGTGAATTACCCAATGATGCCTATGGTTATGGGCTTTTTTCAGGGCATTTCGCCATGGCATTGTTATCTAAATATCCTATTGTTGAAGAGAAAATCAGAACCTTTCAACTGTTTAAATGGCGCGATATGCCAAACGCCTTAATACCCGTAAATCCTGACTCAAAAACACCTTGGTATAATGAACAAGCCTGGAGTAATTTTAGATTATCATCTAAATCTCACTGGGATATACCACTGAACGTCAATGGTAATGAAGTTCACATTTTGGCAAGCCATCCTACCCCACCAGTATTTGATGGGCCAGAAGATAGAAACGGTAAACGAAACTTTGATGAAATACGTTTTTGGACTGATTACCTAACCCCGAGTGCTGCCAGTTATATTTATGACGACAATAAGCACTTTGGTGGTTTAGCTCAAGATAAAGCTTTTGTTATATTAGGTGATTTAAATGCCGATGCTATAGAGGGCAGTGCAATAAAGTCGGGCATTGATCGCTTAATCAATCATCCCCGTGTTATTGATGCCAAGCCAAGTAGCGAAGGTGGAAAGTTACAGCGAAATAATAATGCCAATGCAAAATATCACACGGCATTTTGGGGCATGCGAGCTGATTATGTTTTGCCTGCAAAAGCACAATTTAACGTACTTGGCTCAGGTATATTTTGGCCAAAAGAAAATGAAGCTGAGTTTCGTTTAATTAAAGACCGTGCTGCCTCGTCAGATCACCGACTTGTTTGGGTGGACCTAGCGTTTAAAAATCCAATTAATAAATAACTGTTCTATATCAACCGAGTTAAATTCGACAGAGTTAAATTCAACAGAGTTAAGCAGTTATATTTACCAATAATATTTAACGGAAATCAATATGAAAAAATTCATTCCAACCTTATTAACCAGCTTGATGATCTTGTCTTGTGGTCAGCTACAAGCATCTGATGATGCTAAAACAAGCACTATTGCAGACAGTAGCCCGAAAAATATCATTATGATTATTGGTGATGGTATGGGCCCAGCATATACCAGTGCCTATCGCTATTTTCATGACGACCCTAATACAGCTGAAATAGAACAAACAGTTTTTGACCGTCACTTTGTCGGTAATAGCAGTACCTATCCAGCTGCTGAGTCAGGTTACATTACCGACTCAGCCGCTAGCGCTACCGCATTATCAACCGGTATTAAAAGCTATAATGGCGCTATCGGCGTCAATGTTAACAAACAGCCCGTTGAAACCGTTTTGGAATATGCCAAACAAAGTGGCAAAAAAACCGGTGTTGTGCTTACCTTGCAAATTAATCACGCCACCCCTGCGGCTTATTTAGCTCATAATGTTCATCGCTATAATTACAATGCTATTGCCGACAGTTACATTGATGATGGCATCAAAGCCGACTTATATTTTGGTGGTGGCTGGAAATACTTTATTCGTGAAGATAGAAATATTGTTGATGAGTTTATAGAATCAGGTTTCCACTACATTGATAAATATAGTGAAATAAGCACTATCCCAGCAAATAAACCCGTACTAGGTTTATTTGCTAAAACTGGTTTACCTTGGGCCTTGGATGATACTAACAAGTACCGTTTATCCATGATGACACAAGCGGCAACAAAGCAATTAGAAAATGATAACGGCTTCTTCATGTTAATTGAAGGTAGCCGAATTGACTATGGCGGACACGCTCGAGATATTGCCGCCGCTATGCATGAAATGGACGATTTAGCCAAAACCTTAGAATACCTTGAAACTTATGTTAAAGAACATCCAGATACCTTAGTGGTGATCACAGCCGATCATAGTACTGGTGGCTTAAGTATTGGTAAAAAAACTGAACGCTCTAACGCTAATATCAACAGTAAATATTTATGGAAGCCAGAATTTTTACGTAGCATGACCATGTCACCAGAAACAATAGCAAAACGTTTTATGGATAAGGAATTATCTCTGACACAACTGGGTGAGTTGCTGTCATTTAAAATAACAGCTGCAGATATGGAAAATTTACAACAAGCTAAACTTGCTGATCACCAAGTTGTTAAGCAATTTAAATTATTAGCTGCTGATGTAAAAAAAGCTAAAAGAAAGCCTAGACCATACCAGTCTGTACTTAATGTTATCACCAAAATTATTGATATAAAAACCAACACAGGTTGGGGATCAATTAGTCCTTCAGGTACCCATACCGGTATCGATGTGCCTGTATTTGCCTTTGGCAAAGGCAGTGAAATGTTTTCAGGTTTTCAAGACAACACTGACATTGCCAAGAAAATTTTCACCCTATTAGGTAAAAAATAAAACTTCGTTATACCTACAGAAATAGTAAAACAAAGCAAAAGGCCGAGTAGTTTATAAATTATTTATAACTTGCTCGGCCTTTTGCTTTACTCTGTCCTGAAATGTGTTTTACCTGCAAGCGTATATTAGAACCTGTTGTGTAGACATGTCATAAAAAATGAGAATCGCGTCACGAGGTGAGAAAAATTAACATCATATGTGACTACGAATAATGTTTGAGACTACTAATCACTAAATTAGATTAACTGCTAATGATCACTTTTGCCACATAGAAGACCTAATTCACGCGTAAATTTATCTCCATAAATAGTCCGATCTGCTACTACAGGCCGCGTTCAGAATGAATTTATAACGCTAATTAATTGCGTGTAAAAATCGTTAGCTATTGGTTGTTCTTTAGGTCAACTGATCGCTAACAGATGACCTAGATGAGTTAATTTTAATTACTCCTTTTTCTTGCAAGCGCTACTCTCAATCTAATGTCTGCTACATGCTGGGATAGATGACATTAGCATATATTTCCTAAGGCGCTTTCGTCCACAATATTACTATTAGGCTAACATCCACTGTATCGGTTAAAATGCCCCTTATAGATGGTGACTGAGTCATCTATGGCGAAACAAAAAGGTAAAAAGAATTGGAAAATACACAGCATAATTGGACTACTTGTCAGGAATGTCAGGGACGCAGCCAAAAAAGGAGAAAGCTGCGCAAAAAAGTGAAACTCAGCTTTCAAAGAGCGTTAGCGCACTTTGAAGAAATGAATGCCCAAGGCACGCCCCCCGTTCAACCAAAAGGTCACCTCTATGATTGTTTGAACTGTAGCGGCTCTGGCTTAGTTCAATCAGCTAGTCATCCTACAGCCGATACAGAAAACTACCCACACGTTGCTATTATTGGTGGTGGCATAGGTGGAGTAGCTTTGGCGGTAGCATGTAAACACCGCGGTATTCCTTTTACACTTTATGAACGTGATAGCGGCTTTGGTGCTCGCTCTCAAGGTTATGGCCTCACGTTGCAACAAGCAAGTAAGGCAATCAAAGCATTAGGCATTTTATCACTAAAGCATGGCGTAATTTCTACAAGACATGTGGTACACACCACCGATGGCAAAGAGATTGGAGAATGGGGCATAAGAAAGTGGTTGCCGTCTGAGATCAAGACCTCTGTGAAACGCAGAAATATACATATCGCCCGCCAATCTTTACGCTTTGCTTTACTTGAGCAACTGGGTGGTCATGATGCTGTTAAGTGGGATCACCAATTAGTTGATTTTAAGGAAACTGAAGGTGCGGCCGTTGATCTGATCTTTAAAGTTAACACTAAAGGAAAGACCAAGAACGAGAGCAGCGCAGAAATAAAGCATGTTAAGGCCGATCTACTTGTGGGTGCCGATGGTATCCGCAGTTCGGTACGAAAATTATTGATTGGAGATGATATAAAACCACTACAATACCTAGGTTGTATTGTGATTTTAGGTATCTGTCCTTTGGCTGATCTCAACGGGCTTGAAAGCCCTTTGCTCGACTCGGCTACGGTATTTCAAACCGCCAATGGCCATGAACGAATCTACATCATGCCTTATGATTCAGAGTCGGTAATGTGGCAACTTAGCTTCCCTATAACAGAGGAGAACGCTAAAGCCTTGAGCGCTAAAGGTCCTCAAGCACTTAAAGAAGAAGCCTCTAAAAGATGTCAGTGGCATGATCCCATTCCTCAAATTTTATCAGCTACTAAGTCAGCGCTAGTTTCTGGTTACCCTGCTTATGACCGTGAGTTACTTAATGCAGAATTACTGGAAAAAGCAGGTAAAGTAACCTTGATCGGCGATGCAGCCCACCCGATGAGTCCATTTAAAGGGCAAGGGGCGAATCAAGCGCTGTTAGACGCGCTATCATTGGCTCGGGGCATATCCATAGGATGTAGACCTATGTCTCAATGGCGAGAAGCGGGTGTAAGAGCAAGTGTATTAACTGAGTTTGAAACAGAAATGTTGACCCGCAGTGCTTCTAAAGTGAAAGGCTCAGCAGAGGCGGCACAGTTCCTACATTCCGACGTTGTACTTCATGAAGGTGATGAACCAAGAGGACGATGTTTGCTCAGAGAAGAGGCATAATATCAAACAAGCGCCATATTAATACTTGTTCTTTATGGCTATGAGCGTGTTACTTTTTAAAGCTATCTGTTTTTAACCTCAAGCGGCGTTTTATCGCATAATGATCTGACCAAGTAAACTGCTCAATAGGCTCACGTGTGCAAATACTTGCATATTTTGATATCCACAGGTGAGCAATCGCCAAAGTAAACAAGATAGGCAAATATGACTTGTTTGGCGATGAATTGACAGATTGGCTATCTCGCTAAGTGCCCCGAAGCGTGATAGACCAAAGCGCTGCTTTAATGACTACTTAGGCTAACTGTAAATGTTCATTTATCGAATTTGAACGGCAGCTTTGAGCCTTGAGGCAGTCATTAGGATTGAAAACAGAGAAACCACTAAACGCTCATTTTTTTGGCCCATCAAAATAAGCATAATAATTTTCTGATGATTTGTGACGTTATGACTTTTTTTCTTACTCGTTTTGCCCCGAAAAATAATAAATTATTTCACATGTCAGCCTACACCATCTATCAAGCCAGATAATCCATTCTCGAAATTTTTGAAGAGCGACAGTTGTACTATTTAACTAAGCCTTTTGGCAACTAACGTCTGCGGTAAACAAGTTTAAAAACACTGGGTATCAAAGCATAAAGCTATGGCTAGTTCACAACTCATCTAACTATGACTAACCCAACATGATGCTAATAAATGTTTGAAGCGTTTATTTAAGGCGAACTATCGAGCCTGCCATTGTTAACAGTAAAATGAAGATATTTATGATCGACTATTTAATATATAAGAGATTTTTTATTTGCATTTTTAATGGTTAAAATTCAAAACTTTGGTGTTATAAGAATTATAAGGTGAATACCTACTAAGTAAATTTTATAGCTTGTATTTAGCCATTTTTTCTCATGAAAAAGTAGAACGCTTAATTAATCAAATGGCTATAACCATAGCTTATTCGCTTGTTTCATCGCTTATTATTCGCTGGATTGAAAAAAATTTATAGTATTCTTTGACTTATATTAGATATGCCGTTTATATTCTATTAAGCTCAATGACCGAAACTTAAGCTCAAAAAATATCCGGTCTATCTTTTTACATAATGAAGATTATTACTAAACTAAAAGGTGATTTACCATGCTTCAATCAGTTGGTTTGCGCGATTATATGATCACTAACCCAATCAAGGTCAAAGAGGATGATAATTTATTAGATACGATGAAAATCATCATAGATAATAAAGTCTCAGGGGTTTGTGTAATAAATGAAAAGAAAGTCCTCGTAGGCGTACTTTCCGAAATGGATTGTTTAGCCGCCATACTCGAAAGCACTTACAACAATATTGGTGTTGGTTTAGTGAGTGAATATATGACTAAAGAAAATATAGTTGTTGCTCACCCTAGTGATGACATTATCAATGTCGCTCAGGACATGCTACTAAAAAAACATCGTCGTCGACCTGTGATTGAAGATGGTAAGTTGGTTGGGCAGGTTTCTTGTCGGCAATTACTGACAGCGGTTAATAAATTTAATAAGTAAATTTCTTAACCTTATTAAAAGTACCAGATTTTTTATCACAGTACAGGCAAATAAGAGCAGTGACTTTATCTTCATTGATGGTTTTTTAGTCGCTTACACTGTTTTAGGCTTTATCAAACATAAGCCATGGTGCAGCATGCTTTAGCCATAATTGCTTATGTTTGATAAAGCCTATTTTTGATTGATGTAGCTATCTGATTAGCGACATTAGAAAGTGTTTATTTATCGCCTTGTTCACTGAATTTGACCGCTTTATCGGCGATTGAGTAGGTAAAGCCTTTGGATATTAAATGCCGTAGCGCTTTTTGCTTTAATTTCATATCGTCAATAGGCTCTTCGCCAAACTTTCTGATCTTTAATGAAAGCGCCTTAGCAAAATAATCATCCTCAGACGTTTCTAACGCCCCAACACAGTCATTAATGATCTTGGATGCAAATCCCTTTACATACAATTTTTCTTTGATTTTATTAGGGCCAATATTTTTTTCTGATAAACTTGTCGTTAAGCGTGTTGCATAACGAAAATCATTAATAATGTCATGTTCTATCAGATAATTAAGTGCTAGCTCATTAAATTGAGTATCATCTTTAAACAACATATTGGCTTTTTGAAGTAACGCTTTTGCAGAGTAATCTCCATACCTTTCAATCATCCAAATCATATAAGATTTGACCCGATCATAAGAAATCACTTGTGGCTTTGCCTCTTTTTTACTTGTTTTTTTATACATGTGGCTACTTTGTTACTTTCAAAATCGGGTTTATTATAAGTCAGTCTTGCTTATACCAATTTCATTAATTAGGTGGTCTACTTTATACGCAGGAAAAATGGCCAAATATAAGGTATTTATTTAATAACTAGTTGTTCTAATTATTAAATAAATAACGCAGTAGTTGGTTATTTTAACCAGTAAAAATCATCAGATAATTAGTGATATTGGTATTAAACGCTTAGGCATTAAATGTCCATCAAGGTTTGCACAAAAGGCCAATAAAATTGGCCTTTTGATGATAATTAATTTTGATTACTACATTGCCATGCATTTAAATAAGATGAGTTAACAATAATGCCATCAAAGCCTTGTTCTTTTATCTTAATCAAACTTTTGAAGGCTTGACGATAGTCTTGATAAGCACCTGTCATCAACGCCACCATTTGCCATTCAGATGAATAACATAAATGATAATAATCGCTTAATGACCTGTTTTCTGTAGCAAATCTGATAACAGAACGTTTATGTTTATATACGCCATACTGAATATAGACTTGGTTATTTTCTGTCTGTAATTGATGATTTAAATTAATATTATAATCACTTAGCCACTCGATCGGTAAAAGCTTAAAGTACCAATGTGGTTTTTCTGGCGTTAAAATATGCTCTGCAACTTTGATATTGTGCATATTAATATTTTTTTCAGCTGTGCTATCTGTTGCTTCTATATCGTTTGTTTTGTTTGTTTCATCTGTATTGCTTGCTAATGTTATAGCGAGGTTTTGCCCGTTTTCTTTAAATTCTGCACTATCATTAAGTGCTAGAACATTTGCTTGTCTGGTGATCTCGGCTTGCTTGTTATTCTCATCGTCAAACGCAGGCTTTACTGCTATTGCTTTTGGCGCTAGTTTCTCTGTGTTTATATTATTGACTACATTTATTGTTGGCTGTGTTGAGCTATTATAAATATTTGACAATTTTTCTAGCAAAGGGGCTACTTGCGGGCCTAAAAGTAATCCGGCCATTAAAGCAATGAAGAGTTTAAAGTTAATTGATTTGAAGTTAAATAAGGCGATTTTTGACTTAAGAGTGAGGTTTTCATCAAGATTAATAGGGTAAATTTTACTTTGATAATATTGGCTAATTTCCCCTGAGCTATATAATTTTTCTAATAAGGTATGGCCCCATAATTCAATGGTCAATAATGAGCTACCATAGCGTTGCCATGCCAGTAGCTGTCCTAACAAGTCATGTATATCACTTGCAATCAAATCAGCATTTTCAAATGCCCAAATAGTGATAACTTCTTTGTCTTTGTTCTCAATTAAATATTGCTTGGCATTTTCAAGGAATTGTTGGTTATTTTCTATTGAGGAAAACTGATCGATACCCGCCGTTACTAAGACACGAGTTAAATCATCGAGGTGCTCAATTTTTCCTGGTAAAAAAACAACTTGATGATGTTCAGGGATATTTTCAATATAGGTTTTTTTTAAACTCGCTAACAGCTTTTCAGATTTGCTGGTAATAACGCGGCAAACACCTGTTTCTATCACAGAATATAAAAGTTGAAATAAACCTTTTCTTACGGGTGAATCATTATTCATTCAACTCTCTTATATCAAGTACTATACATAGAACACGGATCACAACTTACTTTGCCATAATGCTGACTATAATTATGATTTCTCACATATTACAACAAGGCGAAGGATGAAAACAAGTAAACTGTTTTGATCATCCCTCACTCGTTGTGTTCGGGTATGTTTTAAAAGCAGTAAAGCATTAGGTGTTTGATATTTGGTCTTTGATTTTTATAACCCGTATCAGGATCTGTTAGACAATAATATCCGTTGAAAGTAGGGCTAAACTCTGGCTAAATGATAAGGTTCAAAAGTGCTTGCAGGCAAACACTTTATTGTATTTTATAAGTGCACGCCTGAAAAATGCTAATGTGTGCTGGTTTACCCTAAAAATTAAGGAAAAAGATAATTCAATGAAAAGTGCTTTATCTTGCGATAAGTTGTAGCGATGCAAAATAGGTCATGCTCATAGCCGCTAGAAAACGGCTTTGAATCAATTTATGATTAAATTCAAAGCCCGTTTAAAAGGCTTTATTTAACATTAGTCGTTAAACAAAATTTTCTACTAACGCTTAAGTTAAATCACTTGCTATTGTTAAGTTCACGACTGCAATACTAACTTGACAGATTAATGATACAAAATGCTCTTAGTTACCTTGTTGCTCAAGCACTTGATTAAAATGCGCAAAGCCCTGTGCTAAATCATCAATTAAATCATCAACATTTTCCAAACCCACATGCAAACGAATCAAGGGAAATTGATATGGCCAAGTGGTTGCCGTGCGCATATTATTAACCTTTGAAATACCTAAAACAAGACTTTCAAAACCACCCCACGAATAACCCATTTTAAAATGTTCCATGCTGTCTAAAAATGCCGTTAGTGCCGCTTGATTACCCTTGTTTAATACAAACGAAAACAAACCATTTGAGCCGGTAAAATCACGCTTGAATGCTTCATGACCCGGGCAAGATGGTAGCGCTGGATGCAAAATAGTTTCAACCTCTGGGCGCGTTGACAACCAATGCGCTATTTTAAGTGCACTGGCCTGATGCTGCTGTAAACGCACGCTTAATGTTCTAATACCACGCATGGCTAAGTATAAATCATCGGGAGAGGTACATTGCCCCATAATATAGCTGCTTTCACGCAGTTGTGGCCAATGCTCAGCGTTTGCTGTTGCGGTACCTAACATGACGTCTGAATGGCCAACAATATATTTTGTCGCTGCCTGTATTGAAACATCAACACCGTAATCAAAAGGTTGAAAATTTACCCCTGCTGACCAAGTGTTATCTAACATCACGATACAGTTGTGCCTATGAGCCACTTCAGCTATGGCTGGAACGTCTTGCACTTCCATGGTAACTGAGCCCGGTGATTCAAGAAACACCACACGGGTATTCGCTTTAATTAACGCTTCGATACCTGAACCAATCAGTGGATCATAATAAGTCGTTTCAATACCTAACTTAGCTAATATTTTATCGCAATAATCACGGGTGGGTTCATAGGTGCTATCAACCATTAAGATATGATCGCCCGTTTTAACAAACGCTAATAGGGCATTGGTGATTGCCGCCGTACCCGACGGATATATGGCACAACCTGCGCCACCTTCTAACTCGGTCATCGCATCACTAAAAGCGAACGATGTTGAAGTACCACGACGGCCATAAAACAACACCTGATTAGTTTTATTTGCTGTGGCATGCTTCATTTCTTTGACCGAGTTAAATACTACGGTAGACGCGCGCTCTACGGGTGGGTTAACGACACCGCGTGTCCATTGACTTTTGCGGCCGGCATTAATCAGTTTTGTTTCTTTTTTCATCTCTAGGTTACATTCCACGGTTGTATTTTTTGGATATCGCTCGATAAGGGACTTATCCTTTTGACATCAAGCAGCGCTGACCATTCACCAAGCGGCTAACTCATTTTTAACTTAAGCTTGCTAACGTTCACACTTTTCAAATTCATTATAGCTATCTAGCCATCTATAGGTATTTGTATCGCGAATTAAGTAAAGAAGCACGCTTTATTTTGTCATAACATAGTCGTGAACAGTATTAAGCAGATAAAATAGTATCATATGAGTAGTAGCCATTTGATTAATTAATACCAATCTCACTAATTATCTGATCATTTTTACTGGTTAAAATAACCAACTACTGCGTTATTTATTTAATAATTAGAACCACTAGTTATTAAAATAAATGCCTTATATTTGGTCATGTTTCCTGCATATAACGTAGACCACCTAATTAATGAAATTGGTATAATCAATTTTTTCTGAACTCAATTAAATACCAGCTATAACTTGTAGTTAGAAGTTAGGAGATAGGAGTTATTCACCTTATAAATTTACCCCTTAAGCACTTTAACCCTTAAGAGCAAAGCAAGCATTAACTGGGTATAACACTATCAGTTGCCACCAGTGTTAGTCAGTTAGCTCAATTGTCCGTTTTAGCGTTCAAACAAGCTCATTTGGCTATTGGTGATTTCATCAAAACTGGTATTAATAAAAGGTAAAATAGCATCAGCTACCGCCAGCAATTGTCGATCAATGTAAAATTGATAATCCAAAGCAGCGCTTTGACAGCCTTTAGCTTGTGGGCCATTGGTGGTCATGAGATATTCAATCCAACCTTTATTTTGATACTTAAGAGGTTTTCCCTGTTGCTGATAAATTTCATCGGCTAGCCTTGCTGCTCTGACATGTGGCGGCACATTTTTAACGTAAAGCTCAAGCTTTCTGCGCAAACGTTTACGATAATAAAGTAAGTCATCATGCTTACCCGCTAAGGTATCAGCCACCATTTGCTTGATGTAATCCGCAACCGGTTCGTTATTAAAAATTTTCAAATACAAAGTACGTTGAAATTGCTTGGCTAATTCGGTCCAATCGGTGCGAACACTCTCTAAACCTTTAAACACCAGTTGTTGTTGTTCACCCTTTTGTACTAAGCCTGCATAGCGTTTTTTTGTACCTATATCTTGGCCACGAATGGTTGGCATTAAGAATTGACTAAAGTGGGTTTCAAATTCAATATCAAGCTCGCTAACAATATTAAACTGTTCTTTAAGTAATTTTTGCCACTTTTGGTTAATGTAATCTTGTAAAATTTTACCAAGCGCCCTACTCTGCTCTGCGCTTTGGTGGTCACCGACATGGACAAATATTGAGTCGGTGTCGCCGTAAATAACTTGATAACCTTTTGCTTCAATCCATGATTTAGTGGTTTTTAGTATGCTATGGCTGCGTTTCGTAATTGAGCCAGATAACCGGGGATCAAAAAATCGGCAGCCGTTTGAGCCTAAAACACCATAAAATGAATTCATAATAATTTTTATCGCTTGTGACAAGGCGGCATTGTTATCTCTTTTGGCAATATCTCGCTCTTTCCAAAGCTCAGTGATGATATCGGGTAGAAAATGCTGTTCTCTTGAAAAATAAGCCCCGTCAAAACCCTCTATGGCTGTTTCTGGTGATTTTAAACCTTCAATCAAGCCCATAGGATCAATATTAAAACTGCGGATAATACTGGGATACAGGCTTTTAAAATCTAACACCAGCACATTTTTATAAAGCCCAGGGGTAGAGTCCATTACAAAGCCGCCCGGTGATTCAAAGCCTTGATCACCATCGCCCATATTAGGCGCAATATAGCCACTACGATGTAATTTAGGCAAATATAAGTTGGTAAAAGCGGCGACAGAGCCACCGATTCTATCAATGGCTAAACCCGTTAGCTGTGCCCTGAGCATGGCAAATTCTAATAATTGCGTATGCTGAAAAATTAACAGCACTAAGCGACAATCTTCTAAATTATAAATTGCTAGCGCTGTTTTATCATGATGAAAATTATTAGTTATTTCTTGAATTCGGTGATCAACATCGTCAACTTTTTTGCCAATACCTAGTAACGTATTCGCGACATTATCGAGTGAGAAACTGGGAAAGTTATAAGTAGCACTTTTCAGTAAGTCGATACCATCGAGCACTACACGGCCATTAATTTCAATAAATTGCTGTTCACTACTTTGATTTTTACGCCAATGGGGTGCTTTTTTATCTCGACCAATCGTAAATTTAAGGCCATATAAATCATAACGATTTTGTAATAAAGCAAAATCAAAATTAATCACGTTCCAACCCATAATAATATCAGGGTCGTGTTGAGTAAACCAAGCGAGCAAGCTCACTAATAATTCTTGTTCATTAGCTTGCCAAACAATATCAACATCACGGGTAGCTTGTTGCTCGCGGGCTATTTCTTCTGCATTGGCAATCATCAACACTTGCTGGCAATGCTCGCTATATAGCCCGATAGAATAGAGTTCACCCGACATTGAACATTCGATATCAAGCGATACGCTCGACAGTGCAATGTCAGTTTGTTGCGCTTTATCAATACGTTTACATTTAACCTGCTCAAAGCGCTGGTAAGCTTGATTATTGGCTGAAGTCAAATTTACTGCCTGACCAGCAAAGGTGAGATCGGCCGTAATAAAACGCTCCATTAAAAAACGATCATCTGGGCGAATGTCGTCTTCATAACACTTAATACCTTTTTGCTTTAGTACAGCGCGGGCTTGGTAAAAATCACGTAAGGTCAAAAAATACACGGCCGCCACCGCGGCTTGGTTAAATGCTTTTAGCGCAAGCGTTTTTATCTCGTCAAGGTTAATGCCTTGTTTAGCTAAAATGTCTTTAACATGAGTCACATCACTAACTTCAACAAAAAAAACCGCACGTTCGTTATCAATAATCAGCTGCACTGGCCCTTGTGGTGTTTTCAACCACAGGGTAATTTCAAGGTGATTGTTTCTGTCTGCCGCATTTCGGGTCAACAGAAAACCACGAGTGCTCGCTAACGATTGAACTACGTCAGGAAGGTTTTCAGGAGAAAGTTGCATTAATGGTTCTAATTACTCATGACAAACTGTTAATATATACAGCAGTGTAAATCATCTTTTGTCGATAGGAAACTACAGCCGCGATGTTAAGCGATAAAATTAAACAAGTTATTAGAACCTCCTATAAAAGCATAGGTGAAAACCTCACCAACTTTAACCCGCGCCAACAGCAAACCTTTTTAATTGCTGAAATTGCCAAAACACTGGCGGGTGATTACGACAAAGTACGTAAAATTATCACTATTGAGGCGGGCACAGGCACGGGGAAGTCTTTAGCTTATGCGCTTGGCGCTATTCCGTTAGCGTTAAATCGCAACAAAAAAGTCTGTATAGCGACCGCCACCGTGGCATTGCAAGAACAACTGGTTGATAAAGACCTGCCCTTTCTAAAAAAATACAGTGGTTTAGACTTTAACTTTACCTTAGCAAAAGGACGCCAACGTTATGTTTGTCGGCAAAAACTCGCGCAAGCGGTGGCGAATGACGACAGCCCGCAAGCCGGTTTTACCTTTGCAGAAAAACCCCAAGCGAGTGATATTCGAACCTTAAATAAGATGCACCAAGCGCTCAATGATAATAGTTGGCCCGGCGATATTGACGCTTGGCCAGAGTCAGTTAATCATCATATTTGGCAACAAATACAAGCCGATAAACATAGTTGCTTAAAGCATGTTTCAGAGCATAGTCATTGTCCATTTCATAAGGCCAGAGAGACCATGGACGCTGCTGATGTGTTAGTGGTTAATCATAGTTTACTCTTGGCTGATTTAGAACTGGGTGGCGGTAAGATATTACCGGCTCCTGAAGACACTTTTTACATTATTGATGAAGCGCATCACTTGCCAAAAGTAACACGCGATCACTCCAGTGCAAACCTGACGCTTAAGGGCGCGATTGACTGGCTGAGTAAATTGCCAGAAACTGGTGATAAAATTGCAAAATTGGTTAACTCAAATAGCGCAATTTCTCCCTCAATAAAAATGGCTGACGATTGCCAAGATATATTAGCTGACATGCAAAAAGTGCTGAGTTTTATTGATAATAATCGCAGCCTTTATTTTCACCAAGCGGTGAGAAATAGCAAACAGATGCAGATGCAAAACCAAGCACTGCAATTTCGTTTTGAAAACGGCGTTATTCCGCAATCATTAAAGGATTGGGCGGAAGATTTAACCCAGAGTTCTAAAAAATGTTTAACGCATTTAAACAAGCTTTATAACCTGCTGATGGAATCGGTGAAAGACGGTGATACGCAAATGTATTTAGCCGAACCCTTGTTGGCCGAATCTGGCTTTATGATCCAACGCTTGGAAAATTTTAATGCCTTATGGCAAATGTATGCCAAAACGGATAGCGACAAAGGTGCCCCTATGGCGCGTTGGCTGGAGCAAATTGAAGGCAAACGTACTGACTATTTAATGAGCGGCTCGCCAATCGAAGTGGGTTTCACCTTAGAAAATATGCTGTGGTCAAAATGTGAAGGCGCCGTGTTGTGCTCTGCCACTATTCTTGCTTTAAACTCGTTCGATCATTTTCGCCGACAAGCGGGTTTAAGAACAGATGATGGCAGCCAATACCAAAAAGTTGATTCACCCTTTGATTATCAAAACAACGCGCAGCTGATCGTGCCTAAAATGCAATATGAGCCGAGTGCGGATCAGTTTACTGACGAATTAATTGCCAAGTTGCCTGAACAAATCAAACGCGGCAAAGCGACGCTAGTGCTGTTTTCCTCGTATTGGCAAATGGACAAAGTGGTGACCGCCCTGCGAGAACAAACCAAACTCAGTATTTTGGTGCAAGGCGAACAGTCTCGACAAAAAATCATTGAAACTCATAAAGCCCTTTGTGACAAAAAAGAAGACAGTATTATTTTTGGTACGCAAAGTTTTTCTGAAGGCTTGGACTTACCCGGCGACTATCTCACTAATGTGATTATTACCAAGTTGCCGTTTTCGGTGCCATCATCGCCAGTAGAAGAGGCTCAAGCAGAATATATCACGGCTAAAGGCGGCAATCCGTTTATGTCTATCTCAGTACCTGAAACCTCGAAAAAGCTGATTCAAGCGACTGGACGACTACTGAGAAACGAAAAAGATTATGGTGTTATTATACTAATGGACCGGCGTGTGGTGAATAAACGTTACGGTAAAGACTTATTAAACTCTTTACCGCCATTTAAACGTATTATTGAGTGAAACGAGGCCTAGTTAAGAAACTATACCGGTTTAATTGGGTATAATTTCCAATAAATTAGCATTTAACTATTTACTACAACCAACGTTTTTTCTTAAATATCATCAGCAGCACCACTGAAACCACGGCCATTACCCCTAATAAAATAAAGTAACCATTAGCTGCTTTTAGTTCAGGTATATATTCAAAGTTCATCCCATAGATACCGGCAAGAAAGGTTAAAGGCACGAATAATGCCGTGATCACGGTTAATACCCGCATAGTGGCGTTAAGTTGATGCGAGGTTACAGACATATAGCCATTGATTAAATCACCGCAAATATCGTAATACATTTGCGAAAGGCTCAGCAAACGGTCTAAACGTTCGCGTAAATCATTAACCGTATGGATTTCTTTATCTGTGATTAGATCAGTATCTTCATCATCTACATAAGCTTTGAGCCTTTCTCCCATGGTGACATGGTAGTTAAAAGTACGTCTTATTTTTACCAGTTGTGAGCGGTATGAGGTAATTTGTTTCATCATCTTGTCATTACCACTTGATTGAAAGTCATCTTCAATTTTTTCTAGCTCAGCTTCAAAACTAAACATTTCCTTTAGATAATAACCACAACTGCTGTGGAAAAGCCTCAGTGCCAAATGCACAGGGCTGCGCTTAAGGTATTTTTCACTGCTTTCGGAAAATAACTCGTTAATCGCTAATGAGCTTTGTGGGTGACGGGTAATGAGTACACGTTTACCGATAAACATACTGATTTGCAAATGAGCAAATCTTAGACCATCGTCATTGGCAATAATGCCGCGGTACAGCATAAAAATATAATCGTTAAACAACTCAATTTTAGGTGGATGGCGCTCACGAAGCGCATCATTTATCGCTAAAGGATGGCAATTAAACTGCGTTAATAGCCGTTTCTCTTCTTCTAATTCAACGTTATCAAGATCAATCCACAGTGTAGTATCGTCATTTTCTTGCCATTGCTTGATTAATTCACTGCTACCAAAGACAGTTTTTTTAGTTGCTGATATCAACATACATTTTATCATTATATACTCTCAATATGCCCCGAGTTAAACGGGATGATTATTACCCCTGACCTTTGATTTTATTGTTATAAAGTCAAAAAAGCAGCAACAAGCCAAAGCTAGAAAAATAGTGAACTAAATTAGCATTAAAACTAACTTATTTCTCCTTGATTGTAATACACTTGTTTTTAAATACGAATCTAATTCACCGAATATAATTCACTAAAAGTAATAACATAAAAGTTAAGAGTAAATGACAAACAGTTACCCTCCCACACAAGGTCATATGCCTTTATTAAAACAACTTTAAGGATAAATAAATGTTAGAAAATCCCATTGATAAATTATCCTTAGTCATTGACGACATTCTCATTGCAGAGCATACGCAAGAAATTGTCCAGGTAATGCGCTCGGCCATTGAAACACTCGCGCCAGAACAATTTGCCCTGTTAATTGAAGCACTGCCACAAGATAAGCGTTTAAGTGTTTGGTCTACTTACCCTGAAACCATGCAAAGGTCTGCTTTTGTCGATATGGGACAAGGCACTCGAACCAGCTTAATTCAGGCGTTGAGCGACGAGGAATGTTTTGAGTTACTTGCCCAACTAGATGTTGATGAAGTAATTGAAATTGCAGAGGAAATACCAAGCCGCCTATTAAAATATGCGATAAAAAATTTAGATGACTCACAGCGAAAACTTTATCAACAGGCACAGCAATTTAGTGTTGATGAAGTCGGTCACTGGTTAGATTACAATTATGTTCGCATTTCAGAAAAACTTAAAGTCACTAGTGCGCAGCTACTTTTACAAAAAGGTCTATCGCCCTATACCGAAGACTTTTATGCGGTCAATAAAGAAGGTGTTTTAACCGGCACTGTCGCCATTAATGCGCTAATACAAAGTGACGGCGAAAGCACGTTAAAAACACTTTTTTCTGCTGAGATAACAAGACTTAATGCTAATGAAGAGTTAACAACTGCAGCGGAAACGGTCATATTATCAGGTAAAATGTCGCTACCCGTTGTGGATGAAAACGAACATTTTCTTGGCCGATTTACTGTCGAAACCGCCTATCAAGTAAAGCAAGAGTCGCAAACAGAGCAAATGACTACCGCCGCGGGTTTAAGTACCGACGAAGACTTATTCGCTAGTGTACGCACCAGCGCCAAAAACCGTGGCATTTGGCTTGGTATTAACTTACTGACCGCATTTTTGGCGTCTTGGTTTATTGGTTTTTTTGAAGCAACGCTACAACAAGTCGTAGCCTTGGCGGTATTAATGCCGGTAGTTGCCTCTATGGGTGGCGTATCCGGTAGTCAAACCTTAACGGTTATTGTTCGAGGCTTAGCCCTAGGGCAGATAACAGAACAAAATAGAAAGGTGCTGCTGCGAAAAGAGTTAAAAGTGGGCGGGGTCAATGGCATCATTTGGTCTATTGTTATCGGTGCAATTACCTATTTTTGGTTTGACAGCATCGAATTAAGTTTCGTTATTGCCTTAGCGATTTTATTAAATTTACTGACCGCGTCTGCATCCGGCGTTATGATCCCGGCATTATTAAACAAATTAAATATCGACCCAGCCTTATCTGGCGCGGTTATTTTAACCACAGTAACCGATATTGTTGGCTTTGTGGTGTTTTTGGGATTAGGTAGCTTACTGCTACTTTAGAAAAGTAAAAAAAGGAAAAAAGTAATGCCCGTAGAAACTATCACCTGGATTGCTATTGTGTTTTGTATTTCACAATCTGCCATTTTTTCTGGATTAAATTTAGCGTTTTTTTCACTCAGTAGGCTACAACTAGAAGTAGAAGCAAATAAAGGTAATAAAGCCGCCATAACGGTATTAACACTGAGAAACGATTCTAACTTTTTATTAGCGACTATTTTATGGGGCAATGTGGGGATTAATGTTTTGTTAACCATGTTGTCTGACTCGGTACTTGCGGGTGTTGGCGCCTTTTTGTTCTCAACCATAGTGATCACGGTGGTGGGTGAAATTACGCCTCAGGCTTACTTTTCTCGCAATGCGTTAAAAATGGGTAGCATGCTCGCGCCTATCATTCGCTTCTACCAGTTTCTGCTTTACCCCGTTACTCGCCCAAGTGCGCTAATACTTGACGCTTGGTTGGGCAAAGAAGGTATTACCTACTTAGCAGAAAGTGAATTAGGCAGTATTATTAAAGAGCACATTAGCGCTGAAGAAGCTGACTTGAACCATGTTGAGGGTATTGGCGCCCTGAATTTTTTTGCTTTAGATGAAATTAGAGTCACAGAAGAAGGTGAAGTTATTGACCCTAACTCTATTATCGCCTTGCCAACAAAGCTTGATTTACCCGTTCTGCCAGATACTTATTCTGGCCCCGACGATCCATTTTTAACTATGCTAAATCATTCTGGTTATAGTTGGGTGGTATTAACCAACCTCGAAGGTAAACCTTTACTTGTTATTGATGCTGATGGCTTCTTGCGTAGCGCACTGTTTCAGTCAGAAAACTTTGACCCTTACAATTTTTGTCATCGTCCGGTTGTTATCACTGATGAAACGACATCGTTAAATGAAGCCATTTTAAAAATGAAAGTAAGTACCTCTATTGATAAAAACTTCGACGGCGTTATTGAACACGATGTGCTGCTGGTATGGGGTGAAACTAAACGTATTATTACCGGTGCAGATATATTTGGCCGTTTACTTAAAGGTATGCTGCCCCCGATGCAAGATACCGATAATGCCACGGTAAAAAATAAAACTGAAAAAAGTAAGGCTAAGCCCAGTAAAGCCAAGGTCAGTAAAGCTAAACCAAGTAAAGACGAGAAATAAGCATCTAGCGCTGAATCATCCTTTTTCAGCGCCCGTTTCGGCTATTAGTTTCGGCTATAAATAGCATAGCCGAAACGCTTGGTATTAGTTCTGCTCATAGTCCTGATCAAAGTCCTGGTCAAAGTCATAAAAAACAGTGATCATTGAGGTTAAATAGCCGCTAGTTATTCTGGTTTTAGGGCTAGCACGTCTGATTTTAACAAGCTTAAAATTTTCTCGGCGGTATTACCTAACACTTTTGCTTTCAAACCTTTTCGACCAATAGTACCAATAACCACTAACCCTGCTTTTTGCCGTGCCGCAATACTGGGGATTACTTTTTCGGGTTCACCAGCCTTAATAAAAAAATTCGCGACAGGAATGTCATATTCCGCCGCTAACTTTTCAATTTTATGCTTTAGGGTTTTCCCTGCTTTAATTTCTAGTTCGTCTTTGTATTGTAAACCTAAGTCACGTAAAAATTTTGAAAATTGTAAGGTATAACAGACAAATAATTCTGCGTTGTTCGCTTTAGCAAATTCTTTCGCTGCAGTTAATATCTGATGATTTAGTGTTTGTTTACTTTTACGCTTAGTCTCTAAATCAATAGCGGCTAAGACATTTGGCGATTTACGCCATTTATGATCACTGACAATAAATATCGGCGCTGGGCACGCGCGTAATAATTGCCAATCGGTAGATGTGTATAAGAAAGTCTCAGTGCGATGGGCTGTTTTAACTACCATTGATAGCTGGTGTTGTTTTGCGTAGTCACTTATCCAATGGTCAATACGCTTTTCCCATACGACTTCATAACTGTAATCAATGTCGTCAGGCACTAAGGTCTTGAGTGATTTTTCTGCGTTATAGGTGACCGCATCGATTACCGCTTGTTTAATATTTTGTGGATCATCTTGAATATGACGTAAACTTTGATAACAAAAATAAACAATATGCAATGATTGGCTTTTAGTTTTAGCCAGTTCACAAGCTCGTTTTATAGCGACTTGTTTGCTGTCTGATAAATCGGCAACAACGAATATTTTACTCATAATATCTTCTTTTATTTATAGGTATAAATTAAAAGTAGCATACAAAAATTTATTTACTTTGATATAAAACAACTATCTAAAAATTAATGACGAGGAGTTATTGATCACGATAAATTTAACATCTGGGCAGATGATTTTAAGAGTTAAGCAGGTCATTATAGGCGAGTGTAATGCTTAACTTGCCCAGGTATTTAATCTTCAACTTTTGCTTTATGTTTTTTATTAAAATAAAGATATAAAAAGCCAGCGATAACAATATTTAAGATACAACGCAATACCTCAGCGAGTTGAATATTTGCGTCTGCTAAAGCATATATCAAGTCAACCGCAGAGCCAAACCCTAGTATGATCGCTATAATAATAAATATTTTTTCTAAAGACATTGAATTAGACATGGGTTTCTCGATAAACATAACGACATTAAGCGACATAAAATGATAGTGGCTTATTAAAACAGTTCTGCTCTTGCATTTCGCAATCAAACCGAACTAGCTAAAGGCTAATTATACAGGTTAATATGCAGATAATTAGTATATAGGTTAATAACTTACTTAACCTATATACTCGCTTTATTTAAGATAAAAACAACAGAGCCCACTGATTTAAGCGCTTATTTTTACAAAAAATACAAACAATGCAAACAATGCAAACAATAAAAATTACGCTACAACACCAGCTTGCAATAACGCGGCAACTTTCTCGTCATTATACTGTAAAAACTGCGTTAAAATCTGTTGGCTATGTTGGCCAATATTCGGCGCGGCGTGTTTATATTGTAATGGCGTATCCGATAAGTTAATAGGTGATGCCACGGTTTTAATTAGCCTACCGTCTTTATCCGGTACTTGTTTTACCATCTCGCGATGGTGTATTTGTGGGTGGTTAAATATTTGCTTTAAGGTATTTACCGGTCCACAAGGTACCGCGATTGCTTCTAATATCGTGACCCAATAATCAGTGCTTTGCTTAGCGATAATAAGCGCTAAAAGCGGCACAAGTTCATTACGGTTTTCGACCCTATGTTGATTAGTTTTAAATAAGGCATTGTTTGCTAATTCTGAGCACTGCGCGGCCTGACAAAATCGTTCAAACTGTTGATCATTGCCTATCGCTAATATCAAGCTGCCATCATTAGTCGCGAAGGTTTGATAGGGCACAATATTGGGGTGAGCATTGCCTAAACGCTTTGGATTTTCACCTGTGGCTAAATAGTTCATGCCTTGATTAGCCAGTGTTGCCACTTGTACGTCAAGTAAGGCAATATCTATGTGCTGGCCTTTGTTGGTATGGGCTTTAGCGAGTAATGCCGCAAGAATAGCATTCGCGCTATAAAGCCCGGTCATTACATCAATCACGGCCACGCCAACTTTCATCGGTTCGCCATCAGCAGCACCGGTTAAACTCATTAAGCCACCCTCACCTTGGATCATGGCATCGTAACCAGCTTTGTGTGCGTATGGGCCATGTTGACCAAAGCCTGTGATTGAACAATAAACTAATTTAGGGTTGAGTTTTTTTACTTGCTGATAACTCAAACCATATTTTTCAAGACCACCCACTTTATAGTTTTCAATTAAGACATCGGCTTTAGTGATCATGTCTTTTATCACTTGTTGACCTTGTCGCTGGGTTATATCAATAGCGATTGACTGTTTGTTGCGGTTTGCACTGTGGTAATAGGCAGCTTGGGCAGGTTCATTACCATGCGCTGGTTTAATAAATGGAGGACCCCAGTGACGGGTATCATCACCTTTTTTGGGTCTTTCCACCTTAATAACGTCAGCACCCATATCAGCGAGCATTTGTGATGCCCAAGGCCCGGCCAAAATTCGACTTAAATCAACAACTTTAATACCCTTTAACGCTTCAGACATATCCCAAACTACCCTTTACATTGTTGCCATAGCAATGATGATCTTCTATCTGCCAATGATAATTTATCATCAGCAGATAGAACAGCCTAACTTGAAATAAATAACTCAAATTCATTCACTTTAGTTAGTTATTTATTTAGCATGAGTTATTTCCAGTGAGTCTGATTTTTTATGCTTGATTAAGCAATGTACTCACCACTTTGACATTATTGTGCAGCGTTTTATGTACTGGACATTTATCTGCTATGGCTAAAAATCGCGCGTATTGAGCTGTTTCTAGCTCGCCAACAAAGCTAATTTTCCGCACTATGGCTTCAATACCCTGACTTTCACTTTCACATTCTTGGCAGTCTTGTTGGTAATCTCGACTGTGTGTTAGCTCTACTTTAATATGTTTAATGGCCAAATTTTTACGCTCGGCGTACATACGTAAAGTCATGGCGGTACAAGCGCCTAAGCCCGCTAGCAAATGCTCATAAGGATCAGGTCCCATGTTATTACCACCAACACTTTCTGGTTCATCAGCAAGCCAATAGTGGCTATTGGTGCTGACGTGTTGGGTAAATTTATGGTTTTTTTCTTCTACGATGACGTGCCCTTTAGCGATCTCATTTTTGTCATGCTTACTGCTAGCAGTTTCAGCAATATGTTCAGTAATATGGTTAGCATTGTCCGCGTAAGTAATATATCGCCCTGCCCACGCCGCGATTACATCAGCAGCATATTCAGCATCACGTTTATTGGTCAGTAAATGGTCGGCATCATCTAAACTAACAAAGCTCTTAGGATGTAAGGCGGCTTGGTATATTTTCTCCGCTTCGCTGATATTTACCGTGCTGTCAATTGGCGAGTGCATAACTAAAAGTGCTTTTTTTAGTTGACCAATATGACGGGTATCGTAGCGCTTTATATCATCTAAAAATTGTTTTTCTATGGTGAATACACGCCCAGCTAAATTAACCTCTGCTTTACCATTTTTTTCAATATCATCAAGCTGCAGGGCAAAATTCTTCGCGACATGCGCTGCATCTAATGGCGCGCCAATAGTGACCACTGCGCTAGCTTCTTCAACATATTGAGCAACGTTAAGCACAGCTGCACCGCCTAAACTATGACCAATAAGTAGTCGTGGTGCTTGATATTCTGTGCGAAGAAAATCTGCTGCCGCAATTAAATCTTCTATATTTGAAGAAAAATTACTATTAGCAAAATCACCATCACTATTACCTAAACCGGTAAAATCAAACCTTAATACCGCAATACCTTTTTGCACTAAAGCTCGGCTAATACGTGATGCCGCCGCGATGTCTTTGCCACAGGTAAAACAATGAGCAAATAAGGCATAAAACTTAACCTCAGATTCAGGACTTTCCAGTAAACCACTTAAGCGGTGTTCACCACTGATAAACTCGACTTTTTTACGCATAGCTATTCCTTGAGTTAATTGAGTTAATTGGGCTTGTGATCTTTCTGGGATTACAATATTTGACCGTTTAGCTTTAGGATAAAATTCTTTCATCATACCGCTACTTTATTTGTTAGGATACATGGCTTATTTTTTTGTATAAAATATATCAGTATTAATTAAATTTTTTAAGGAACAATATGACTATAGGTGTTGGCGGCTCTACCGCGAAAGTTGAACTTGAAAAGTTAGTCAATATGACTAGCAAAGTGCAAGCAATAACAGCGACTGAATTAAAACAGCGCATTGTGAAAGCGCAAAAAATTATGGCTGAAAATAATATTGAAGCCACCTATATCAATGCCGGAACAAATCTATATTACTTTACAGGTACCCGTTGGTACGCCAGCGAACGTATGGTTGGCGCTATTATTCCTCAACAGGGTGAGATTAAATATATCACGCCATTTTTTGAAGTGAATACGCTTGAGCAATATATGACCATTAAAGGCGAGATAAAAGGCTGGCAAGAACATGAAAGTCCTTATCTGCTATTTAAACAAACCTTGGCTGAGTGTGGCATTAACTCCGGCCAAGTAGCCATAGATGAGTCGACCGCTTTTTTTATTGCCGACGGTATTAAAAAAGCGGCACCAGAGTTTGAACTTGTTGATGCAAAATGTGTAACCGCGGGTTGTCGTGCAGAAAAATCAGACACTGAAATAGCCTTATTGCAACAGGCAAAAAATATGACTATCGAAGTGCATAAAGCGGTTGCTCGAATATTACATGTGGGGATTACTACCCAAGAAGTCACTCACTTTATTGACCAAGCGCACCGCAAAGTGGGCGCTACTGCCGGTTCCTATTTTTGTATTGTGCTATTTGGTGAAGATTCATCTTATCCACACGGCGTAAAATCACCAAAAACACTGGAAACAAATGACATAGTCTTGATTGATACTGGCTGTCAGGTTGAAGGATACAACGCTGACATTACCCGTACTTATGTATTTGGTGAGCCTAATCAACGTCAACGTGAGATGTGGCTTTTCGAAAAGCTAGCACAAAAAGCGGCCTTTGATGCCGCCAAAATTGGCGTAGCTTGCGGTGATGTAGATGTTGCCGCCAGAGCTTATTTAGCCAGCCAGAATTTAGGACCAGATTACGAAACTCCAGGCTGTCCACATAGAACAGGCCATGGTGTTGGCTTAGATATTCACGAATGGCCTTACCTAGTGCGCAGTGATAGAACGCCACTGGCTAAAGGTATGTGTTTCTCAAATGAGCCTATGCTGGTATTGCCGAATGAATTTGGCGTGCGTTTAGAAGATCATTTTTACATGACTGATGCTGGCGCAAAGTGGTTTACTGAGCCTTCTTATTCTATTGACGATCCGTTTGGCTATCAGCAAACTTAAGCAAAGCTACAACTAACAGACAAATACAAGGCGTTAACTTCAATACCAGTATCATCTAGTAAAAACTTAGTAAAGTTAGGGGTGAACGAGCGTTTATCCTTAACTTATCAAAACTAATACCGCTTATAGCCTTAAATAGTTTGGTGTATAGCTTAGCTTTGGATAGAATTGTTATCTTATCGTTTTTGATACGAGCTTATGTACGCATTTTAGAAGATATCCCGTTAGTTCTTTACTTGCTATTGGCTCAGTGTTGTCTTGTTATAAATACAGGTCTGAAGCTTAGGCAGAAGATAAACAATAATAATTTAACTTGGACGCTACTTGCGGCTTTTAATTAATAATTTTGGATGTAATATGTTTTATCTTATCTACAGTGAAGATGTTGAAAATAGTTTAGCTTTGCGTATGAGCGTGCGTGAAAATCATTTAGCGCGTTTACGTGTATTGCAAGATCAAGGCAAGCTACTTGTGGCTGGCCCTTGTCCTGCTATTGATAGTGAAAACCCTGGCGACGCAGGCTTTACCGGTTCACTTATTGTTGCACAGTTCGACAGTTTAGCTGAAGCTCAACAGTGGGCAGATCAAGACCCCTACATAGCAGCGGGTGTTTATAAAAAAGTGACCGTTAAACCTTACAAAAAAGTACTGCCGGCATAACTCTTAATATTAATCATGAATAACAACTGTTTTAGCAAATACCTTCTGCTTAGCTTGCTGGGGTTTTCTGCTGCGGCAATGGCTAAAAACACCATAGAAGTGTGTCAAGCCAATATGGAAACTGTTGCTCAAGTGTCACGTTGTTTGGATGGTATTAAAAAAAATAAAGATCGTGAGCTGCAAACTTGGGTAAATAATCAGACTTTTATCTTACAAGAATTGGCTAATAATAGCGGCCAGAGCACATCATTAAATATGTTTAAACGCTCACAGCGTAATTTTATCCGTTATCGTGAAGATAACTGTCGTTGGCAATATTTAGTGCTGACGCCTGATGCTGGCGCAGCTGTTGCCTATAAAAAATGTTATAATATTTTGACCCAGCACCGTATCGAAGAGTTAACACAACTCAATAAGTAAGTATTTTGACATTAATGACCCATTTTCAAAACACACAGCAGTAAAAATTAAGCCTATATATTGATTGCTTAGCTCATGGCTAAGCGATTTGTGTATTTTTTCTTTCAGCATGATTTTTATTGATTTATCTCAACTTACAAACTATTAATTGACATAACTTATGGAAATATTATCAAACCTATCCGTTTATTTAAGTAATCCCCGTACCTCTTTAAATAATAAACTATTAAAGATTTGCATGTCGATTAAGTCTACTGTTCCTGAATGTGATCGTGTGGGTATTTGGCTATTTCACAGTGACTATTCAGCAATGTTTTCATTAATGTGTGTTGATGAATTTGGCAAACAATCAAAAGGTGAACATTTACTTGAAAGTGATTATAAAAATTATTTTTCTCATATAGTAGAAAATGATTTTTTAGTGGCTTGTGATGCAAGAAATGACGAAGTCGCTAAGTGTTTTAACCATGGATATTTTGACGAACACAATGTTCATTCTTTATTGGATGTTACCTTTAATAAAGACTTTGTGCCATTAGGTATTATTTGCTGTGAACGTACAGGTAATAAAACAGAGTGGCAGCCACAAGATATAAAAACACTAAAAAGCATTGCCGTTAAGGCCTCTTTATTTATTAGTCATAATATCTCTGATATGTACGCTAGCAAACCTCAATAAACTAATCACATGAAGTGGTTAATGCTCTGTACATTTAAGATTAATTAAACTTTATTTTTGACGCTGATAACGGCTTAATATTGCATCAATAATTAGTGCTAATAGTAAAGCGATTAAGAGCAATTGTCCAGCTATAGCGGCAAAAATATCAGGCGCTTTCATAAGTGAAGCCATTAACGAGTCTTGATAATAAAAAAACCACTGATGATCGTTAGGAAATATAACAGTATGCAAATAATAAAAAATGGGTGTAAAACCCCATATCCCCAACATAGCGATAACCAAAAAAACAAAGCAGGCTAAAGCGATTAACTTCTGCTTTGTTGTCGGCATTGCTCTTATCGACTCTGTCGTTAATTGCTTAGCTTTACGGCTATAAAATATCAATAAGCTGAGCAAAAAAAGTAAATTACCCCACCACAGTTTAGTCATATTATCGAGTAAATTAGCCACATCTTGCAAATGCTGCACTTCACTTTTAGTTAATAATTTTTGTAATATCCCCTGATGATTTAAATAACTAATTTCTGTTAAACCATCACCGTGATGGTGGATAGACTGCACAATATCGGCAAACTTTTTTTCATGTAATTTCACATCATTAATGGGAAAGTCACGCTTACCTTGGGTGTTTTTTGGCACGCTTTTACTTATCAAGGTATTTATTTCTAATGTTTGGTACCAAACATTATATAAAAAGTTTGTCGCTTTACTCACTTGCCAACTGACACCTAAAGAAAAAACCAGTAATGCTAAGGCAAAAACACACCAAAATAATTGTCGAATCAATAAATGTTTCAACATGATTTTTTAAAATTCATATTCAATGGAAGCACGTAAGATATGGTCTTTGTCATCGCCATTTAAACCGGTTATAAAACCCAATTCCCATTTCAGTTGTTTTTGACCATCAAACCTTTGTATGCCCATAAAAGTGGGACCAATACCGGTATAGTCTTGGCCAATATAAATTTCAATGGCTGGTTGAACTTGTGGTAGCCACCGATAGCGGTATTGTAAACGAAACTCTGTTTCAAATTCATTTTTGATATCGCTACCACTTTCATAAATTAAAAACGCATTCAAGGCTAAGCTGTCGCGGCCAAATTCTTTTTCAAATAACAAACCGGTAGTGACTTCCCAAATATCCAATTCATGTACTTTTTCGACTTCAAGTGACAGACCCCAATCCGCCCAATATTCGCCTTGATCTGTCATCATCCAGCGCGTTTCAACTTCATAGGCAGACAAGCCAAAGTCACCATCTTTATCTCGCTCACCCACGATATAAAATTCAATCATAACATTGTCAGTTATTGACTTTCCGTAGGCTATTCGTTGCCCTAAACTGTTACCCGCGTCATTTTGATGTGACAACATACGCCATTCAAATTCTTGCTCGTTAGGTAGCACATAGGGATGATAGACCTTATCAACAACAACACCGTCAGCCAGCGCAACTTGACATGTCAGCGCTGAAAAAGCAGATAAAATCAACAGCAAAAAACTAAATCGTGTTAATTTCTTAAAGATTAGAAAGTTCATCACACCATCTCCTTATGACTCACTATAGTGCGTGTTGACTTTGAAAGCGTCGAGCAAACAAAAATCAAAGTAAAGGCAATCACAATGGCCGAAATATAAAGTAATAATTGCAGTAATGTTGGCGTGGCGTCGTAGCCAAAAAACACTGTAAACAACTGCCCTAGTTCGGAATTTTCCATTATTAAATAATTAGAGTCCCACAAAAGCCTATTCCCAGGTAAAACATCGATTTGGATCAGTAATTTTGTCGCTTTCATCAATAGTCCAACACTAAAAACTATCAATAGTGCTTCGCGAATGAGGCGACAATAACGCTCAATAAACGCCATTAAAAAATACAACAACACAGCGATACTCGCGCAAATACCCACACCGAGAGTAACGCCTGCCACCAAGGCATTAGAGGCATTATTTTGATGCCAAAAGCCTGTGATATAAATTAGAAAATTCGCACCGTTGAGTGTCATAACAATAACGGTTAAGGCCACTGAACAAAGCCGAACAAGAGTAAGTTTTCGGACGCTTAATGGCCTTTTTACGATTGCAATCTGGCTCAATAACAACAGCGATACAAAATAACAAACAATGTAAAGACAAGCATAAAGCCATTCTCGCCCGGTATCATCTAGTGTATGTGCAATTTCATCCATAGTATTTAATAAAATTAGGCTTAACATTACGCTAGTCAATAACGCGAGGTAATACCACCGCAACTTGATACCTTGTTGCTGGAGCATAGAGATCAAAATAATACTAATGACAAATATGGGTAAAGCATCTCTTAAAAAAAGAATAACGGTATTAATTAACATGTAAAACCTCCTTAAGCAGAAGGCTATTTGCTGCTAGCGGTGCAGTATAAACTAGCGCTAAAGTTTCTATATTAGTGTCAGCTACGCTCTTTTTAGGGACAACAATAATGGTGCCTTGAGCGCTGTTAGGATTAAACTCACCAAAAAATTTGTAACGACCTGGAGGTAAAGGTCCAATAAAAATCACTGATTTTTTTTGTGGGAAAATCACTTTCTCTCTATTAAGGTCAAAACTATCAAACTCTTCAGGGGTGGTATCTCGATTATAAATAACTAATTTTACTTTCGTGTTTGCTGGAATTTCTATTTCAGCCGGATAAAACAAATGATTTTTAAGTTCTACCTCGAATTCTGGCCGATTTGCCAAGCTAGCAAATGACAGTAGCGCGAAAAAGACAATAACGCTTTGCATAAGTTTGACAGAAAATAGGCTCATTAATAATCTCCCTTTGCTGGTGAGCTGGGTAATTTATTGCCATTAATAGTTGCACCGCTGTTACTATCTGCCATAGAAAAAACAACCTTTACACATAAGCCAAACAAAGCCTTTGAGCGACTTAAACTGATGTTTGCTTGATGCAATTCTACAATATGTTTAACAATCGACAAACCTAAGCCACAGCCAATAACTTTTGAATTATGGCTATCGCCGCCGACACGATAAAAGCGATCAAATACCCGTGAATATTCTTCCGGCGCAATACCCGGGCCGGAGTCTTCAACACGTAATATAAGCTTATTTTTTTCTTGCAGGCACGAGACTAAAATCTTGCCATTATCTGGGGTATATTTAGCAGCATTAGCAATCAAATTTTTCAATAGTATACCGATTGCAAACCTGTTGCCCAAAATGTTCAATGGCGCACTATTCAGTTCAATATCATGGCCTCTGCTGGCAATATAAGGATAGAGTTCACTAATACATTCTTGCAATAGCTCTTGTAAATTAAGCACCGCACTTTCAGCCAATATTTGTTCTGGATTAGTCCGGTTCAAGGTCAGTATTTGATCAACAACATGTGCCATACGCTCAACACTTTGCTCTAATTGCTGAAAGGGTAATACTGACAGCGCGGTTGAGTTTTGGTCACTGTCAACAAGGATGACATCATTAAAGCTTTGTTGAAGATTATAAACATTAATTTTCAATACACTTAATGGCGTTCTAAGTTCATGGGCAGCATCTGAGGCAAATTGCTTTTCACGTTCAAACGATAATGACAGTCGCAGAAATAATTCATTTAAGGTTTCAATCACTGGCGCAAGTTCTGTGCTTGAACTGACCGTTAACGGGCTAAGGTCATTTGCTTTTTTATTTTTCAGTGCTCGAGTTAAAAAAGTCAACGGTTTCAAGCCCTGCCGCACCGCCAATGAAATGATTAATGCGAGTAATGGCATGACTAAAATAATGGGGGTAACCGCAGATAAAATTATATCCTCAGCAAGGTCAAATCTTTGTTTTAATGGTTGCGCAATAATAACCCAAGCATTTGTTGCTGAGTTATCTGTTATTTTATCAGTATAAGTACGCCAGCGTTTGCCTAAGAAGTTTGCTTCTTTAAAACCGGTATTTAAGGTATTTATTAGCGTGTTTGGTGCATTATCACTACGTGTTACCACCTGGTTATCAAGCACTATTTGATAAGAGAAATTGCTGGTTGCTGGGTGCGTAATGACACCTTTAGGTAGCTTAACGGCCGTTATAACCTGAGCTAAAGAGACTAATTCATTATCAAAGACACTTTCTGCTTTGCGCATACTCGCTTTATAACCCTGAATAGCAGAAACAAAAATGACTAAGGTAATAATTGATAACAGCATTAGCACGAGATAACGACGAATAGGCATAAGAAACTTTTAAGCCTTATTTATGGTGTAGCCAACACCACGAACCGTTTGGATAAATTTTTCAGGTAATTTTTTGCGTAAATTGTGAATATGGACTTCTACCGCATTACTCATCACTTCTTCACCCCAATCGTAAAGGCGTGATTCAATTTGCTCTCGTGACTGAATTCGCCCAGCATTTTCCATTAATACTTTTAACACCATATATTCTTTTTTTGAACAGGACAGTTCTTTATCTTCGATAAACACTTTGTGGGCAGTCGTATCAAGCTTTACCAAGGCAATGGAGATTATTGCGCTATCAGCAGTGCCTAATCGGCGTTCAATCACCCGTAAGCGAGCAAGAAGCTCGTTAATGTCAAAAGGTTTAATTAAGTAATCATCGGCGCCAAAGTCTAGTCCTTGAACACGTTGCTCAATAGTGTCACGCGCGGTCAGCACAATAACTGGCGTAGTTTTCTTTTTAGCTCTAAGCTTTTTAAGTACTAATAAACCATCCATGTCAGGCAACCCTAAATCTAAAATTACCATGTCATGATCAGGAATAGTCAATGACGTTAAAGCGTCTTCGCCGTTATCAACGTGGTTAACCAAGAAGCCCTCATGTCGCAAAGACTGTTGTAATGCTTGTGCTAATGGCAGATCGTCTTCAACGAGTAAAATTCTCATATTGTTACTTTAGAACCTATTTAACTTATTTAACTTATTTCAAGCCAAACTATCGATAAAAATTTAGCTATTTACATATAACTAACCGTAATAGTTTTAGCACGTAAACTCAATAGCTTGGTTATACACTTCGAGATGAAATTAACGACGTAATTAGATATGTATTGGTTAATATCCTTGGTTATTGTCGTTAGCTCTGTAGACGTTTCATTTTAAATCAATTTGCACCAGTAACATAGCAGAATGCGGTGTTTATCTTTTCACCTTTAATGTTTAGAGCAATTATTCCTTAAAATTTACCCGTGTCGTAAGTTACGCAGCTATAGTGTAAATAGCGTTGAACAGTATAATTAATCTCTAACTATTAAGCTCTAGCTACGCTTACTTTACACATAAAAAATCAGCTTAACTTCTTTAAATTATCGATTTAAAAAAGCGACTCTTCTTATAACCTTGAGCAAATATCAGTAAAATAATGCTTGAAATAGCATCAAAACCGATATACTGTACATTCATACAGTATATCGAGGTAGGCACTATGATTAACACTAATAAAATAAATTTAAAAATAAATAACAACAGCTTAGCTATAGCCCCTAGTATTAATTTACCACCTCAAATTAATTTATCTTCTGCTTGGTGTAATATTATTAGTGTAAATAGCCTCGGAGATGTCTCTGAAAAGTACCAGGACATTTGTCAAAACCACCATGATGATAAAAAGTGGATTTTAATGATTAACCCAGAAAATTCCTCGCTAGAACAACTCTCTAACATGGGTAAAATTAACCCAGCAAAAATACTAAAAGTGAATGCAAATAAGGTCAATGTCAGTTTAGAGCATATCAAAAACACGTTATTAAAAGGCACATGTTCTGCGATGATTTTATCAAACGCCAACTATAATCAAGCCGAATTAAAAGAAATATCTCGCTGTGCTGCCTTAGGCAAAACTCAATGTATTTTATTACAAAAAACAAATTGTAAAGCGATAAACCAATTGCATTAAATTACTATATTTTGTCAAGGTTTTAAAACAAAAATAAAGCAATAAATTGTGCTTAATCCGACGACTTAATCTCAAGCGCAAAAAGCGTTGGGCTAAGTTAGATTAACTAAAAAATTAAAGCCATAAACTATGCAAAGCATAATAATTGTCATGATAAACTAAACATAATTGCCCTTTAAATAGTTTATCTACATGTTATGTCCATGCGGCTCAGAACAAACCTTTGCACTGTGTTGCCAACCTTTAATCATGGCAACAAAACCGGCTAACTCTCCAGAACAACTGATGCGGTCACGCTACTCTGCTTACGCAACACAACAGGCCGAGTATATTTACCTTACTTATGCCCAATCAAGCCAAGCTCAACAATCCATTGATGACATCGCACAATGGGCTGCAGAAACAAAATGGCTGAAACTCATTATTCACTATGCCAGTGATCACGAAAAAGATTTAGCTAACCGTCATAATGCTCAAGTAGAGTTTTCTGCTTTTTATCAAGTTCACAAACAAATCTGGCAAATGCGAGAACAATCTAATTTTGTGCTTGAAGATAGCGCATGGCGATATCTTGATGGTGAGGTGTCAGATAGCAAAGCATTAAATAAACCCAAAAAAAATGAGTTTTGTTTTTGTGGCAGTGAGAAAAAGTTTAAACATTGTTGTGCTAAGACTTTTTAGGCAACCGCTTCCATTAGCGGTGCTTTAACAATAGTAGTTTGCACTGCCGCTAACCAAGCCATAGCATTGAAGTCGGCTCTTGGTGGTGTTTGTGTTAATGATATGTCTTGATTTTTTTGCTGGCAATATAAACTGGTATTAGTCATAACCTGTTGGTTTATATGTTTTACATCATCACGAAACGCCAATGGTTTAGGATTAAGTATATTTGCTAATCTTAGGTCTTCTAACTGCTGTTTTTCAATCAAACTTGCCTGATTATAACTGCTGATATCAGCAACATCTTTTACTGCTAAAGGGGCTTCATCAGGTAATTGAAAATATTTTCGTAACTGTTCTGCTGAAGTGGTTTTTTCAGGTATTTGTGAAAGTGGTAATGTAAATTGGCTATGCGCTCTAACATCGTCGGTTAGCATGGCGAGTAACAGCGAAAAATCAGAACGACGAGCATGATGAACACTTTGGTTAAGCTGTTCGCCTAACTGAAGTTCATGAACAAGTATGTCGTTTGATAAAGCGTTTAGGGTCAAAATAATCTACTGTTTTGCTACCGATAATATTTGTATCGGCAGCAGCACAGATTACTTTAACGCTATGCGTAATTAATTATTAATTTTTATAGTAAATACAAAGTATTGACTGATTTTTATCCACTAAGCAGAAATTTGTTTAATGGGCCAACGCAGTATGAAGCTCGCGCCACCATTATTGCTATCAACAACAGATGCACTGCCACCATGCCACTCCATAATCCGACAAACGATGGCTAGACCTAAACCAAAACCTCCTGTTTGACGGTTACGAGATACATCACCACGGGAAAAAGCATCAAATATAGTACATTTGAAATCATCACAGACTCCCTCACCATTGTCGGAGACACTTATCTGGCAGTAATCTTCACTTTTTGTAATTGTGATGTCTATTTCACCGTTACCGTATTTTATGGCATTAGAAATATAATTATTCAACGCTCGACTAATAAAGTGTCGATCAACCTCAACTCGTTCATTTCCAAGCAGGTTAACAATGTTAAATTTTTGTTCAAATTGTTGGTAATTACTGACCTGTTTTTCGACAATATCCACCAATGATTCTTCGCTAAAATTTATTTCGGGTTTGTCATTATCGAAACTAGCGTAAATCAGCATCTCACTAATGAGTTGTTCTAACTCACAAACATCTTTACTAATGGCTTTGCGATATTTCTCTTGTTTGGCTTTATCATCGGTGCAGGCTAGCATTTCTAAGGCAAACTTAGTGCGAGCTAACGGTGTACGTAATTCATGTGCAACCGCAGTTGAGAGTTCTTTATGAGCATCGATTAAACGTTTAATACGACTGGCCATAGTATTAAACGCCGTAACCATAGGCGCTGCCATAGTCGATCTTGCTTCTGGTGCAACAACATCAAAACTTTCTTGACCAAACTCTATTGCCGTTTTTTGTAACTGATCCAAGTCTCGAGACAAAGGCCGTAACCAAAAAAACAATATACAGGCTAAGGTTGCCAGCAAAATAACACGAATGAGTGCCTCTAGCCTCGGGCGGGTTGGCATTTTAGCAGGCCCCAACACAATGACAGTGCCAGCATTATTGATCTGGTGATGAATTTCTACCGCGTTATTATCATAATAAATATGCGTGTTTTCTTCTTGGATGACGTCATGATTTTGATGGCTGATAGCTTTTACTTCTTGCGCTGACATTAATTTTAATGGCAGTTGCCACTGCTTGGCAGCTTTCGATAGTATTTCTTGCCATTGATCTTCTGGGTGCTTTTCTAAATAGTTAGATAGCGCCAACAGCATACTTTTATAACCAGTGTAAGACTCTATGTCTTGTTCAAGGTATGAACTCCATGCTTCATCAAGCATCCATGAGAATACGATGAATATAGAAATAATAAGGAAGTATAAGCTGAAGAATGAGCGACCAAGTTTCATAAAATGCCTAAAAAAAGGAAATAAATACTGATGAGTCGCTATAACAGCTCACCAGCTTACACACTAAAATAATAGTTAACTCCATGCATCTGGAACAAATAAATAGCCTTGTCCCCAAATGGTTTTAATACGAAAAGGTGTTTCATTACTATCGTGTAATTTTTTACGCAAGCGTGATATACGCACATCAACACTTCTATCCATGCCGTCGTATTCGCGACCAACAACCGCTTTATAAATATAATCACGATTCTGCACTTCGCCTGAACGACTAGCTAATAACCAGAGTAAGTCAAACTCTTGGCTAGTCAGGTCAACATTTTCGCCATGCAATGTCACTTGTCTAGAACCACGGCTAATATGCAGTTCACCACAATTAATTTTAGCATTTTCTTTACCATCCGTTGGCAACTGGCCACGACGCAATAGCGCATTGACACGGGCAAGCAGTACTCTTGGCTCAACAGGCTTAATCACGTAGTCATCCGCACCAATTTCCAAACCTAACACTTGGTCAAAGTCTGTGCCTTTGGCGGTTAGCATTAAAATTGGCCCTTTAAAGTTAGGACGTAAATCTTTACAAACAGCAAATCCATCTTTACCCGGTAGCATAATGTCTAAAATAATCAAATCAGGAACGAATTTATCAACTCGCTTTTCTACCGTATCGCCTCTAAACTCTTGCTTAACGTGATAACCTTCATTTTCTAAAAACTCAGTCACTAGATCCGACAACTGACGGTCATCCTCAACGAGTAATATCTTTTTAACTAACAATTCACTATCTGACATTAACTGCTCCTACTTTATTACGCTGTATTAACAGCATTTTCACGGCTGGTTGATGAACACGGTTAATGTTTACTCTAGCCAATAAATAACAACCATTGAAAATATGACTCATCACACAAGCATAAAATGTTTATTATTAATTAACAACACTATGTACAAGGTGTTACGGCAATAGTACAACTTATTACCCTGAAATTACAATTAATTACACTAGGACTAACAAGGCGATTTTTATGATACTTTGCTCATAAAAGTGCTTCTCGTCACTATTGATGCGTTGAGATAATTAGACGGTGCGTTAAGAAAAATAGAAACTTTTTACTTAGTTATCAAGCTAACTTATTATATAATCAATAGGCATTATCCCCACTGTATTATATAAACATTCGTTATGACGATTCACGCTGCTAAAGTTAAAATACCTGCAAAAAACACCTTAATGACTGAACAGTTAAAGGCAAAGAAAATCTTGTTTTCTGTCATGCTGGTGGTGCTGTTTAGTAGTGCCGGCATTGCCTTACCTTATCCTGTATTAGCACCTCTTTTTCTTAATGAAGTTAGCCCTTTGACCACTTTTGCTGATTTACCCAGTAAAATATTACTCGGCATTATACTGGCGATATACCCTTTAGGAGTTATTCTAGGAAGCTCAGTTTTAGGTGCTGCTTCAGGTATTTATGGTCGCAAAAAAACCTTAATCATCACCTTGATTTTAACTGCTGTTAGTTATGTGTTATCGGCTTTAGCGGTTATGGCTGAAAGTTTTTTACTGCTCATTTTAGCGCGTTTTGTTACAGGCATTTTTTCAGGTAATATCAGCATAGCCAAAGCGATAGCGGTAGATTTATCGCCCACGCTAGATAAAACCCACACCTTTAGTCTGGTAAACGCCACCAGCTATTTAGGCTGGTTGCTCGGCCCTTTAGCCGGTGGATTACTGGCAATATACGGTTTAGACACCGTATTCTACTTCGCCGCCGGCGCGATAGTTATTGCCCTGATCAGCGTTGCTTATGTATTACCTGCTGGCAATAGTAACTCCAGTCAGCCAAAGATAAAATTTTCGCAACTTTTTAGTAAACAAAACTCATTTGCCTTACTCGCTAATAAAAAAATTAGACGTATCTTTTTAATTTATTTATTAGCAACACTTGGCCTAAATGCCTATTACGAATTTTACCCCGTTTGGTTGGTGGAAAACTTTGACTTCACTAGCCCCGACATTGGTTATATAACAGTTGTTTTAACCTTATTTATGACCATAACCAGTGTGTTTTTTGTTAAGCAATTAAAATACTTATTGGGGCTTAAATTGGGTGCCATTGTTGGCATGATGTTAATGGCATTGTTGTTTAGCTTACACCTTGTCTTATCAGCAACCAGTGTTTGGCCTATTTATGCCGTAATAGGCATCGCCATCGCTATTTTTAATGGTTTATTACCGGTTTATATTTCCGAGCAATATGCTGATATTGAACAAGGGCAACTTATGGGCTTAATTACCACCACCTTCAGTTTAGCTAATATGCTGATGGCGCTTATTGGTAGTGTATTAGCCTTATTTGGCGCACACTGGGCCATATTATTTGGTGCCTTGTTACTTATCATTGCCTCCATCGACTTTCACTTTAGTCAAGAAGATATTCGCTAGCTCATTTCGCGCTAAAATTATTAGTTACTTACGCACTAACCCCATTGTAAATTGATGATTGGACTTCCCTTAGTTGATTAGACTCCAAACTAGTTTCATTTTAACTTCAACCAGAGGTGTTTATAAGTAAAGGCAAACGATATACCGAAGAATTTAAAATTGGAGCAGTTAATCAAACGAATGAACGTGGTTATTCAGTTGCTGAAGTATATAAGCAGTTAGGTATTGCTACTAAAACGTTATATCACTGGCGAAGTCAATTATCGGATAAAACTAAATCGGTTAAAGCTCCAGATGATGAATATGAACCTTTATCCAAAAGTCTAACCGTTACAAGCTGCACTTACCTTCAAGATAATACGAAACAGCGTTGCCAAGCTATCTTAATTAGTTTCTAATACTACCCATCTTCAATTTCGGTTATGAAAAATAATTTATCAAAGCGCACTTGATTATGCCTATAACTATTTTAGTCTGCTCAAAATAACAACTTAGTATGCCGATAAATAAACAAAGCCAATTAACCCACTGTTATACAAGTATATATATAATTATGAAAATCATCTCTTTTAATATTAACGGCCTGCGCGCTCGTTTGCATCAGTTACAAGCTATTATCGATAAACATCAACCCGATATTATTGGCCTACAAGAAATTAAAGTTCATGATGAAGTATTCCCACTCGCTGATGTTGAAGCGATGGGCTATCACGTTTATTTTCATGGTCAAAAGGCGCATTATGGTGTTGCTATGCTGTGCAAAAAATCCGCAGACGTGGTCACTAAAGGCTTTCCAACCGATGATGACGAAGCGCAAAAGCGCATGATCATGGTGCAAACAACTGATGAGAATGGTGAAAAAGTCACCGTATTAAATGGTTATTTTCCACAAGGTGAAAATATTGCCCATGAAACAAAATATCCTTACAAACGTCAATTTTATAAAGATTTAATGCAATACTTAAATGAGCACCATACCCCTGATGAAAATATTGTGGTGATCGGTGATATTAATATTTCACCTGCTGATTTAGACATAGGTATCGGTGAGCCAAATAAAAAACGCTGGTTAAAAACGGGTAAATGTAGCTTCCAACCAGAAGAAAGACAATGGTTAGCCACCTTAATGGATTGGGGCTTTACTGATACTTTTAGGTCATTACACCCAACTCGTGAAGAAAGATATTCATGGTTTGATTATCGCTCGCGTGGCTTTGATGATAATCGTGGTTTACGTATTGATGTTGTCTTAGCAACCAAAAAGTTTGCTAGCCGCTGTATTGAATCAGATATTGATTATGAACTTAGGGCCATAGAAAAGCCGTCTGATCATGCACCCATTTGGTCTACGTTCAGTAAATAAAGCTTTCCAAGTAACATACTAATTTTAATTTTAATTTTAAAATCAAAATTATTCTGTTAACACCATACTTGTAAAAAGGGGCTAGTCCCCTTTTTTGTTAAAAATAGACATTAATGATCCCTATGACTGCAACCCACTATGCTTGCCCTATATGTAGTTTTCCTCTGCAAAATCAAGAAAAGCTGTTTCGCTGTGAGAATAATCATAGCTTTGATCGCGCGAAAGAAAATTACTTAAATTTATTGCCCGTGCAATTTAAGCATTCAAAAAATCCTGGTGATAACAAGGCGATGGTCAATGCTAGGCGAGCATTTTTAGAACAAGGTTATTATCAACCCTTGGTTGATAGACTCGTCGCTTTATACCAAGAAAAAGTGCTTACTGATGCTAACAAGCCAACTATTGTGCTCGATGCCGGTTGTGGTGAAGGCTTTTATACTCATCAACACAAAAATACTGAAAATACTGTTTATGGTGTTGATATTGCAAAAGAAGCAATAAAAAAAGCTGGCAAAAAATATCCACAATGTCACTTTAGTGTCGCGACGTTATCAAAATTGCCTTTTAGTGATAGTCTATTTTCTTGGATTATATCGGTTTATGCGCCTATTTTAGAAAAAGAGTTTACGCGCGTATTATCAGCCGGTGGTTTTTTGTTAACGGTTACGCCAGCAAAACAGCATTTGATGCAATTAAAGCAGCATATTTATCATGACGCTAAAGAACATGATGAAGAAAAATTGCCCATTGAACATTTAACACTGGTGCACCAAGAAAATATATCTTATCAAATGCACTTAAAAACGGGTCAAGACACGCTAAATTTATTGGCTATGACACCCTTTGCTTTTAAAGCCAGTAAGGAAGCCAAAGAAAGCTTATTAAGTCAGCATGACTTTATCTGTCAGGCTGACTTTCTGATCAGGCTTTATCAAAAATCGAACTAAAAAAATGCGCTACAGATTAACTGTATCGCATTATTAGTCATAACCTTTCCAGATCAACTTTACTTATAAGCCTAGAGAATTAAGAGGTTTTATAGCTATTTTTAAAGCTTAAGCTTAATAAGTGAGCCAAGTCTAAATAACGTGGACGTTGAGTTGACAACTTGATATCACCACCGCTTTGGTTAACACGCGCAACACTTTCTTTGTACCAATTAGCTAACGCAGGCGGAAGAAATTTATCGGCTTTAATCCCCATAAAAATCAACGCTTGTAATGGAAAACTCATAATACAAAGTGTATATAATAGCGCTTGAGGTAAGGCAGCCATAGAGCCAAAATACAACTGTAAGATTAAACAAAACACTGCTAAGCCGGGCATCACTTTACACACCAAACGGCTCACTTTAACCGCATGATACTCCATAAAGTATTCACCAAGTTCAACGCGTGAGGGCCATAAATTCATGTACTTTCGGCCAAGCAAAATAATTTCTAATATAGATAACTTCATAAGCGATACCCTACAACAGCGGTTGATTAAAAGATAGTACCTTTTTATATACGATGGTATTAAGTAAAATGACCACAGTTGATGACATTTTATTGCACTGCATCAAAATTCTGCAGTAATTCCTAGTATTTATGAGGCTATAGCGGGTGTATTGGTTGACGATATAGCCTACCCCATTACATTGGTTGTAATTTCAACACACTTGTAGTCTTCCAACAGTATAATCAGTAATTACAAAGATCTGCCCTATAAATAAGTAGATCTTTAGCTGTTTTACGCCTTAATACGACATTTTAACAACTTATCTATGACTTTTAACACAGATTATTAGCTGGTATTTTTTAACCAGTAAAATAAATAAATAAATAACAACAACTTAACCAATTAAACAATAGTTATGCACAATGATATCCACAACTTATGTGGATATCATTAAACGTACAATATTATAATTTATACAATTAATTCGCTTTATATACTCAAATAGACTTAGAAATACACTAGTTTGATAGCAATAATCAATTTAATGCGCAGTAAATACAGGTTAACCAGTTTACTTAAACATAATATTTAGTTATTACATTCAAACCCGCGCGAGTATAAGCCCTAGAGTTAAACGCTATTAAACGCTATAGTGTCGACATTAGCATTTAAACAAGCGAAGTCGATTTATGAGTAACTTTACCCTACGGCGCTTATCTGAAACGTTTGCTATTCATAGTTTACGACGTGAGAGCTCAATACCCGACGTGGTATTTAATGCCCCGATATTTTTTTTAGCAAAAACCTATGACGAAATTTCAATTGTTATTCCAGAGCATATAGAAATTGACAGTGAAGAAGTCGAACTTGGCTGGCAAGCATTTGAAGTTGTTGGTCCACTCAACTTTACCTTAACCGGTATAATGTCAAATATATCAACAGTGCTAGCAAATGAAAAAATCAGTATTTTTGCCATTTCTACTTTTGACACTGACTACGTTTTAGTAAAATCAGATAAGTTTGCCGCCGCTAAAGCCGCGTTAATAAAACATAATTACCAAGTGATATAATTCAGGAAATAAAATGACAATACTTTATGGCATTAAAAACTGCGATAGCGTAAAAAAAGCAAAAAAATGGTTAGAGCAACAAAATATCCCTTATCAATTCCACGACTTTCGTAGCGATGGCCTCAGCCCACAATTGCTAGAGGAGTTTATAAAGTCTGCCGATTTGACTCTGCTATTAAATAAACGCAGTACTAGCTTTCGTAATTTAACTGACGAGATTAAAAACAACCTCACTGACGACGTGATGACCGAGATTATTTTAGCGCAACCCACGCTAATTAAACGACCACTACTTAAACACAACCAAGCATTTTTGGTTGGCTTTAAAGATAGTCAATATCAAGAAATTTTGCTTTAGGTAAATAGTATTCTCATGATAAAACATAACAATTGCACCATTTCATTAGCACAAGCACTGATTGAACGCCCTTCTGTTACCCCTGAAGATTTTGGCTGCCAAGAACTCATGTCTGAGCGTTTAGCCAAGTTAGGTTTTAATAATGAAAGCATGGTATTTGAAGATACCACTAACTTATGGTCTCGAAGAGGCAGTTCAGGGCCAGTATTTTGTTTTGCTGGCCACACCGATGTTGTGCCAGCGGGCAATTTAGAAAGCTGGAACACACCGCCATTTGATCCCGTTATTATTGACGGTATGCTTTATGGCCGCGGGGCCTCTGATATGAAAGGCAGTTTAGCGGCGATGATAGTAGCAACCGAACGATTTGTTGCTGACTATCCTAAACACCATGGCTCTATCGCATTTTTGATCACCAGTGATGAAGAAGGCCCTTTTATTAATGGCACAACACGTGTTATTGATACGCTTGAAGCCCGTAATGAAAAAATTGACTATTGTATTGTTGGTGAGCCTTCTAGTAGCAATAAATTAGGCGACGTGGTTAAAAATGGTCGTCGTGGTTCAATTTCTGGCGAATTACACATTCATGGTAAACAAGGCCACGTGGCTTATCCTGATCACGTTATTAATCCCATTCATAAGGCCATGCCGGTTTTAGCCGAGTTAAGTGAAATGCATTGGGATAATGGTAATGAATATTTTCCGCCAACGAGTTTTCAAGTGTCGAATATTCAATCTGGCACTGGCGCTACCAATGTCGTACCGGGACATTTAACCGCATTATTCAATTTACGTTATAGCACTGAATTAACAGCCGAAATGATCGTTGATAAAGTTGAAGCCTTATTAACTCGGCATCAATTAAACTTTGAAATTAACTGGATATTTAACGGCCAGCCATTCATTACAGAACCAGGTACATTGGTTGATTCTGTTGTACAAGCAATTGAAACTTGCTGCAATATAACCACCGAGCTTTCTACCAGTGGCGGCACTTCAGATGGACGATTCATTGCACCTACTGGCGCACAGCTTGTTGAGCTTGGTCCTTGTAATGCTACTATTCATCAAGTTAATGAATGTGTTGCGGTACAAGATTTGATTTTATTAACCGATGTCTACTATCAAACCTTGGTTAATGTTTTAGCCAACGATAAGTAAAATGACAGAACTTGAGTTAATATTGACCGGGAAAACTGAAAGTCATATTCATTGGCTAGCCCCTAATGTTGGTATTCATACTGAAATGTTGTCGGCATTCAAACAACTACAGCTGGCCGCAAAAGCTGCGGGTATAGAGTTGAGCATTGCCAGTGGCTTTCGCAGTTTTGACCGACAACTCATGATTTGGCAAAATAAGTTTTCTGGTAAAACAGCTATTAAAGATGGCTCAAATCAAATTTTAGCGGTTAAACAACTCAGTGACGCTGAAAAAATACACGCCATTATGTTATTCTCTGCGCTGCCGGGAGCCAGCCGCCATCATTGGGGCTGTGAAATTGACGTTTATGCGAAAAATTTATTACCCGCAGAGCAGTCTTTAGCATTAGAGCCATGGGAATACCAAGCTTCAGGGCACTTCTATCCCTTAACCGTTTGGCTAGCTGAACATGCGAAAACGTATGGTTTCTTTTTACCTTACGATAAGTTTCGTGGCGGTGTTGCCCAAGAGCCATGGCATCTTTCATACTTGCCATTATCTAAACACTACCAACAGGCTTATACTGAAGCACTTTTAGCAGAAGTATTATTAAATAGCGAGATTCAAGGTAAAACCTTACTGCTCGCGTTGTTACCTGAGCTTTATCAACGTTATATTCTCAATGTAGCCGATGCTTAACTCGTATTAGCTATTTACTATTAAGCGTTTTTTGAAACTAACATTAAAGGTTTAATTATGAGTATGATTGAGCCTATTGTAGACATTTTATTTACACATTTAAGCGGAGCGTTATTTTATGACCAGTATATTAAATGAAGATTGGGTTGCCCCAACCATCGTTATTATTGCATTCGTTATTTTAATTGGTAATTTAAGTACTTTTCAAAAAAGTGCAAAAACACCTTTACGTAAGAAAGGGTTAAACGATTTAAAAGAAACCGTACCAAGAACGCAAAAGTCGCCTCATAAAATGGCAACCGTTAGTAAGACTAATGATATTACCCATAAAATAAAAAACTCCGATTAACGGAGTTTTTTTATTGTTCTATAAGTAACAGCAGTTGCTATTATTCGACTATTAAAAAACGTCTTTAAATGACAAGCCCGCTTCCATTACCTTAAATATTTTCTCTAAAGTTGCCTCAGATAACGCTGTACCATCGGCATCATATAAAGTAACAACAGATTTTTCCGCCATTTTCTCTAGCTGAAATTGATACTTACCATTAGGTAGATCTATAACCTGTATACTGTCTCCCCAAATGCTATCCCACAAACTAGATTCAGGTTTTACGTAATCAACATAATAAATTTTAGTGGTTTCATTAAGGTCGGTAATGCTAAAACCATGATCTTCAAAAAACAAAGGTAAGTTAGACCAAAATAGCTCTATATCCATTTCTACAATATAGGCCGGTTCCCCAGAAGCATTCTCACCTAAACTAACAAAGGTTTGATTAGCACGTAATAAGCGATTTTCTTGTTGTTTTAAACGATATTGAAAATCAACTTGCGCTATAACTTCATTAAGCATATTCATTTCAGCACGTTGTTGATCAATAATATCGATAACTTTACTGCCACCTGCTGCATCTGTTTTCAGGTAATCAAGTAATTCAACAACTAACGCGACACTTCGACCATGAGATTTACTTTCAAGTGTGTAGCGGTAACGAATACTTTCTGATATTGCTATTGATTTAAAAGGCCAAGTGCCTGTTTCTACTTCTTTGTTATACCAATCTGACTCAAAAACTAAACCTTCATCGTCTACTTGTTTTAATTCAACATTGTCTGTGGTTAACTGGCCTTTTAAGGCTTTTAAAATAAAACCTTTTAGATCATCGTCATCAATTACTTGGTCAAACCATACCTTTGCTGCAGCAGAAGTGCTCTCTGTGCGTGTTGACGCCGCGATAGGTAAAACTAGTGATGGTGCACGTACATCTACATCACCACCAACCGGACCTTCATGGTTTATTTCGTCACTAACAAAAAAGGTATCAACTTGTTTAGGTTTATCTAATCCTGCAGGTATTTTTAACGCTGTTGCTTCTTTTTGTTGCGCGTATTCAAAATCGCCTACCGCTTGCTTATTATTTACAGTACCGCAGCTAGCAACAGCGACACTTAATAATGAAAAATAAAATATCTTGCGATTCATTAACACTCCCGAGGATACAAATCTGAATCTTTCTAATTTAATTTTGCTTGTTTAGTTTTATTAATACTCATTGGTATAAGTATTATTTTTAGTCCTTACGACAAACTAAGAAGTTCACATCGTAAAGTTCAAGCAATACATCAATAACGTCGTTTTGATTACTGAATCCGGGCTAAGTTCCCCAAAATCATCTGATTTATTTAAAAGCCGCCAAATTCATGGCAATAGCGCTAAATTGAGCAGCGCACCATGGTACTTGCCTGAAAATACAAACACAAGATATTGCCGCATATTTATCATAAAAAATAGTAAAATAGTGACGTATGTTGATGGTTACTGGTTTGCACTTCTGATCTAAAAAGAGTAACAGTGTCTGCGTTATACTTGTTATCTTGCTAACGGCATTATTACGGTTAACGACATTAAAAATATTAAGTAACTATTAATGATCCCTATATTCGATTATATGCTTCATCATTATAAAAGGCCCTTAAATAAAAAAAGTTGATTACAAAGCAAAGCGCAAATAACCAACTATTCAAAGTGTGACTATCGTTAGTATTAATTACTCTTATGGCTACCGTCACACATAGGCTGATTTTCGGTTAATTTACAGCCACAAAAAAAGACTTTACCCGATTCTTTTGCCGTATATTTTACCGGTGTAAATTCAGAGCCTTTATGTGAACCATCACAAAAAGGTTGTTTGTCACTTTTGCCACATGCACACCAAAAATAATTTTTTTCTGCCTCAACTTCAACGCCATAAGGGGTATTTGAAGCACGTTCTGGTTTACTCATAATATATTCTCCATGATTTATTCTTCAAAATTTAAAAAATTCAGTTAGAGTATCAATTCAGTTTGGTCATAATATACCAAGTACCAAGCAACCATGTCTCCTGCATAAGCGGGTAGGTTCTTTCACATTATCGTAAATTCGACTGCATGTACATTAGTTAGCTTCACCTGTTATTTTAACCGTGAAAAATCTAATTTCTTTAAAGTGGAACAGCTATATCGCCAACCAACTTTACCCTACTCAGCCTAACACTTTAGATAAAGCTATTATCATTTCATCGGATATTGCTCTCAGCGCTTTAAGCACATAATTTATTAAAACAGGACGAGCACTGGCAAAATAAAATCAATATAAAATCAATATAAAAAATAGTTATACACGCCTAATTAACCCTGATCATTACAGCATTTTCTCTTTATATTGCTCGCATTCTTTTAGGACAACTATCCTTATCCTATGTCAATAAATCTAGTTTTTTCAAAGGGCAAAATAAACACTAAGTATGCTGTTAGCTTTAGTCCCCTAACATGCGTTACAATAGCGTTTTTAGCATGATGGCTAGGTTTATTGATGAGCGAATATTTAGTATTAACGGCAATGGGGCCAGATCGCACAGGCAGTGTCAGTGACTTAACCAAATTAGCCAGCGAGTGTGGCTGTAATATCTTAGACAGTAGAATGGCAATATTTGGCCTAGAGTTCACCTTAATTATGCTGCTTACCGGTAGCAACAAAGCTATTCATCAATTAGAAAGTAAATTACCGGCTGTCGCCCATGAACTTGAGTTAATCACTATGATGAAAAGAACCTCAGGTTATCGAGAGCAAGATTATGTTCATCATTACCAAGTTGATTATGCAGGTATCGATCAACCCGGTATTTTAAAGGCTGTTACGGCATTCTTTGCGACGCGTAATATCGATATATCGTCATTAAAATCTGAAATTGATCAGAAAAATAATCACACGAGTGCCGCCATATTAATCGCGCTGATGGAAGAAACCAGTATCGAACAACTTGAAAACGACTTCTTGCAGTTGTGTGAACAATTTGATGTGCAGGGTTGCATAAAAAAAATTCAATCAAACTTATTGTAGAGGCTTAAATGAAAACATTAATTGCCGGTGATAACGCGCCACTTTTCACCTTAAAAGATGAAAATGACCAAGACATTAAACTCGCAGAATATATTGGTAAAAAACAAGTATTGGTTTATTTTTACCCTAAAGCGATGACACCGGGCTGCACGGTGCAAGCACAAGGTCTACGTGACCATAAGGCCGAGTTAGATAAATTAAATACTCAAGTGTTTGGTATTAGTCCTGATGAACCAAAAAAACTGGCCAAATTTTGTCTGCGTGATGAACTCAACTTTAGCCTATTATCAGACCCTGATCATAGTGTTGCTGATGCCTTTGGTGTGTGGGGTTTAAAGAAATTTATGGGCCGTGAATATGATGGCATTCACCGTTTGAGTTTTTTGATTGGCTTAGATGGAAAAATTAGCCATGTTTTTAACAAGTTCAAAACTAAAGATCATCATCAAGTCGTTCTTGATTTATTAAACAAGCTATAATTTTTAAATTCTAGCGGCTCAAACAAGCGAATAAATAGCAAAAAAGGCTTAACAACAAACTTGTTAAGCCTTTTTAATATCAATAAATTAACTGCCCTTTCATGGCTTATCTCATTAATCTACCGTCTTTAATCAGTGTTAATATGCTCAAAATATCAACTTAGCTTTGCTCTGCTGATAAGGGTAACTGTTGCTGATAGTTTTTTGCATCTAAAAAACCTGGTGTTGTTAACGCGATATCGGTTAACTGGTTAACAACATCGCCAATAACGATTAAAGTAGGCGGTGTAACTTTATGCTCTGCCGCTAAATCAGCAAGTGAAGATAATTTACCACGAAAAATTTGTTGTTCCGGTTGAGTGCCTTTGCGTATCAGCGCTGCCGGTGTATTTTTGTCACGGCCATGCTTAATTAATTGCTCAGTAATACTAGGCAAGGTGTTAATGCCCATATAAAACACCACGGTTTGACTACTACAACTCAAGCTTTGCCAAGGTAAATTAAGTTGGCCGTCATTTTGGGTATGGCCGGTAATAAAGGTACAGCCTTGCGCTACACCTCTGTGTGTTAAAGGAATGCCCGCATAAGTTGTGCAACCTGATGCCGCCGTAATACCCGGACAAAGATGACAGCTAATACCATTTTTTAATAAAAACTCAGCTTCTTCACCACCGCGACCAAATATAAACGGGTCGCCACCTTTTAAGCGTAATACTTTTCGACCTTGTTGTGCATATGTCACCAACAATTCATTAATTTTATCTTGTGGCACACAATGCTTTGCTTGTTCTTTACCGACATATAAACGTTCACAATTTGGCGGTAAAAGCGCCATAATTTCATCACTGACTAAACGATCATAAATGGCAACGTCTGCCTGCTCAATAAAACGTAAGGCACGAATAGTTAATAATTCTGCGTCACCTGGGCCTGAGCCAACCAGTGCTACTTCACCAGGTTGTAAAGTGGACTTTCTATTTATGTTATTCAAAACATTGCTACTCAATTTATTTTCATTAGATAACGGTGTTATTTATAGCGCACCTTATCGACCCTTATTCTATTATAATATAAAAATCATCAGGCTTATAAATTTTATTTTAATAACTTAGCGTTAATTAACCTAAGTTATTTTATTTACAATAAGAAAAAATCACGCTGCATTAGCTTACAACTAACGTAAAAAAAGCATTTATACTGAAATTAATCAAAATATTACAACTACGATAAGTTAAAGAGCTTAACAAAAGTGTTCTCAATTAATCACCCGCCTTAAAACGCTCTAACGAGTAAAAAGTAAAGGGTGGCATTCATATTCAAAGGTGAGGAGAAAAATAAATATACAATTGATGTGAAAGGTCAACACGCATCATTAAATGTTGAACCACTCCATTAAGCTAAAAGCTACGTTAAAGTCAAAGTCAAAGTCAAAAACTAAAGCCTAAACAACTAGGCTTTAATAAATGAATAAAGAGCTAACTGGCTTTTATCACCTCATGCTGAGTCGTTGTTGACCAAGCATTCAGCACGGCTTTAACAAGCGTTGCTAATGGAATAGCGAAAAATACGCCCCAGAAACCCCATAAGCCACCAAATAATATCACGGCAATAATAATCGTTACTGGGTGAAGGTTTACCGCTTCAGAAAAAAGCAAAGGCACCAGCAAGTTGCCATCAAGCGCTTGGATAATGCCGTACGCTATCATCACATAACCAAATTCAGCACTGGTACCAAATTGGAACAAAGCAACGAGCAAAACAGGCAATGTAACAATCGTCGCGCCAACATAAGGCACAAGTACCGATAATCCCACTAATACCCCAAGTAATACCGGATAATTAAGTCCTAAAGCAATAAAAGCTATGGTTGATGCTGTGCCAATAATAATAATTTCAATCAATTTACCACGAATATAATTCATGATTTGCTGATTCATTTCTATACCTACTTGTTTTGCCATACGACGATCTTTTGGCAGAAATTGGCGTAAGCTAGTAAAGAGCACGTTTTTATCTTTCAGAAAGAAAAACACCATTAATGGCACTAAAATAAGATAAATCAACAAGGCGACAACATTAGAAATTGAATTAAGCGATGCTTTGAGCGCCATTTGTCCCCATTCAATTAGCTTATCATTAACTAAGGTTATTACATGGGCAATTTGTTCATTACTGACCAAGTCTGGGTATTGTGCTGGTAATGCGAGTAAATAAGTTTGTCCTTGCCCGAGCATTTGCGGCACTTCTTGCAGTAAATTGCTACTTTGCTGCCAAATAACCGGCATCAGTCCCAATATGCCAATTAAGGTTAAACCAACAAAAACAGACACAACAATAATCACGGCCAGTACCCGAGATAATCCCAGCTGCGAGAGTTTATTCACTGGTAAGTCTAATAAAAACGCTATGGCAACAGCAACAAATACCGGCATTAATAAACTACTGAAAAAATAAACAAACAAAAAAGTACAAATTAAAATAACCATTAAGGTTACCGCACTCGGGTCCGAGAAATTTCTTTTGTACCAATCGCTAAACAGAGAAACCATAATATTTACTTTTCCATTCTTATTATTAATTCAACAATATATTTATCAATATTACGCTGTTCGAAATAAAACCCTTGTTTTGTCAACAATTTAGGAATATCTTTTTTAGAACCATTATCGTAAATGCGTATCAAACAACTATCAATCGGTGTTAACTTTCTGAGTAACAAGCGTAAATTTACCAAGGGTACTGGGCATTTATCTTGTGTCGCATCGTATTCGTAAATCATAAATATAAATATGCACAGTGCTTTAGTTTGATTATCTAATTTGCGACAATTGATTACAATGGCATTTGTAAATTCTTTTAGTGTATTCTAATAATTTAAAGAGGTTAAATGAGCGAGCTTTCTAATAATCCCAGTCTTAAAGAAATCAACACCTACAAAAAAAAGATAAACTGGGGTGACATACCGACTATTTATCAGTTAGCAACAAATTCAATTAGTGATATTGATGGCATGTTAACGCATGGTTTTGATAATGCATTTAAACAGTTACTAGACAAACGTAACTGGAATATCAATATGGTAGATCAGCAAAACGATATTATGGGTAAAGTCACAACAGGTAAGCCAAAAATTTCGCTTTATCATCACATGAATGAACAACATTATGAATTACATTGTTACCCCATAATTAATAATGAACGTGTGCTGCAAGCGCAATTTAACAATACGCTTTGCCCATTTGTCACCTGGAGACCTGAAACGATGCAAATGTTGTTTAGATTGAACTCATTGATTCCTTTTATTGTCTACACCTTTCAAAAGGGCGATGTCGCAGATTATGCCCTTATTCGTTATGCCAACAAACGTGTTAAAGAGTTGATATTATTACTACAACAATCGTTTGATATTACTGATATCGAAGGCTATACAATCGCTGAGTTTTGTCAAGAAATTCACCGTAAGCATTCACAATCTCAGCATAATGCATAAATATAGTGTTGATAAACCTGACAATATGGAAAATTAAATTTGTTTAAATTAAAGCCACTCATTATTTCACTTGCCTTAATCTCATCAATTACCAGCAGTGCATTTGCCGCAAAGAGTGAGACTAATAAAAATAAACTGCCCGAAATTGGCTCAGCAGGTGTCAGTGTATTATCTATCGAAAAAGAGCGTCAAATTGGCGGTGAAATGATGCGTCAAATCCGGGCGTCTCAACCGATATTAAATGACCCCGTATTAACAGAATATATTAATGACTTAGGCAACCGCATGGTGCGAAACGCCAAAGACGTAAACTATAGTTTTGAATTTTTTGTTATACGTAACCAAGAGTTAAATGCCTTTGCTTTTTTTGGTGGCCATATTGCCATTCATAGTGGCCTGATAACCACCGCTAGCACCGAAAGTGAACTCGCCTCAGTGGTTGCTCACGAAATATCACATGTGACCCAACGACACTTGGCAAGACGATTAGAAGCACAAAACAAATCACAACCTTTGACCATGGCCGGTATGATCTCAGGCGTATTACTTACCTTGATAAACCCTACCGTTGGTATGGCTGCACTGAGTACTACAATGGCAGCGTCACAACAAGCAGGAATAAATTATACCCGCGGCAACGAGCAAGAAGCCGATAGAGTGGGCATTATGCTGCTCGCTAATAGTGGTTTTAATCCCCAAGGTGCCCCTGATTTTTTTGCCACTATGGCAGAAAAATACCGTTACACCTCGAAGCCGCCAGCCATGTTGTTAACTCATCCTTTGCCTGAGTCTAGAATTTCAGACGCCAGAATAAGGGCGCAAAATTACTCACCACGCCCCTTAGCTCCCAGTTTAGAATTTGAGTTAGCTAAAGCCCGCATTATGGCAAGATATGAAGGAAACGCGAAAGATAATATTATTAACTTTCAGCAAAGTTTAGATAAAAAGCGCTATGCTATAGAGGCTGCAGCACAATATGGTCTTGCACTTTCTCAATATGAAAATAAAAATTATCAAAGCGCTATTAGCCAACTTGAAACATTGTTGCGCAACGACAAAAAAAACCTATTTTATGTTGATGCCCTAGCCGATGGTTATATTGCCGTAAAAGCTTTTGACAAAGCTATTACCATGCTTAGCGAGTTAAATCTTTTAATGCCGAACAACCAAGTAGTGACATTGAACTACGCGAACGTTTTAAATGAGGCTGAACAATACAGTAAGGCAGAAACGCTATTACAAGATTTCTTAGTGCTGAACCCAAAAAACTTTATTGCCAATGATTTATTATCAGAAGTGTATAGAAAACAAGATAAAAAAGCGCTTATGCACGCTACTAAAGCCGAGGTTTATGCCCTATTAGGTGCTTATCCAAAAGCGGTTGATGAGTTACAAACCGCTTACAACTTTGTTGAGGAGAACCCATTACTACAAAAACGTATGAAGGGCCGCATATTACAATTGCAAGAACAACAAGAAAAGCTTAAGCGCTTATAAAAATCAGTTAAAATACCACTAAATTTAATTTGTCTAACAACAATCTAAGAGAAAAACATGTTAACGATTTATCACAACCCTCGTTGCTCAAAAAGCCGACAAACATTAGCACTTATTGAAGAACAAAAACATGATGTCACTATTGTTGAATATTTAAAAACCCCGCTTAGTATTACAAAAATTGAACAGCTATTATTATTACTTAAGCTATCACCACGGGAAATGATGCGAACAAAAGAAGCTGAATTTAAAGAGCAAAACTTGGCCTATGCTGATGATGCCACTTTAATCGCGGCTATGGCTAACACACCTAAACTCATTGAGCGCCCTATTGTTACTGATAACACCCGTGCTATTATTGGTCGTCCACCAGAAAATGTACTTTCGCTAATGCAGGCTAATGATTAAAAATGACCAATAAAAAACGTTTATCTACGACTACACTCAAGCAGATCACTCTGTTTGGCTACTTCTCATTGCTTTTTTACATGCCATTTTGGCTGATTATCATGAGTGATGACACCGCGCTATCAGTACCTTTAACGTTAGTCATGTTTGTCCTACCTTTATTGTTTCCATTAAAAGGCCTAGTACAAGGCAACCCTTATACATACGCATGGTCAAACTTTATCGTTATGATTTATTTTCTGCATAGTTTAACCACATTATGGGTTTCAGCTGATGAAAAATTATGGGCCTTGGGCGAATTCTTCTTTGCCGCCGTTATGTTTATTGGTGGTAGTTATTATGCAAAATACCGTGGCCAAGAACTGGGGTTAAGCATTCGTAAAAAGAAAGAATAGTGTCACTGCCTCTCATATTCAGTAAGTCACCACTACGAACTTAATACCGAGAAACTTAATACCAAGAAACTTAATACCGAAAAAATAAATGCCTAGACAGTTAAGAACTAGGCATTTTTCATCAACACCCCATCACTCATTAATACTAAACAAGGGCATACCTACACGGGTGCTATTTTTTGTTCTCCTCCTGTAAATTAGTACTACGGCTTTAAAACCCTCGAAGCTATAAACACATTCCTTTCTTTACTCTAAAACTAAAATTGTTTAAAAATAGGTCAGCAGATTAGCATTGCAACCCATTAGCATTTTTTATACAGTTAATTCACCCTAAACAGGTCTTTTAATTTAACTCAGCATTTAAACAGAGGCACGGATGAATAATATTGGCATTAATCAAAGAGGTTTTTCAAACAAAGTAAGCACACTTGCGTTGACTTTAGTTGTATTGATTGTACAAGGATGTGGTGGTAGTGGTGGCTCTAACGCCAAAGAGAGTAAACCTAGTGATGATTTCATCCCTGTTGTTACTCAAACCGGCATAGTAGCATTTGATAACGCCAGTAAAACTGCACAACCGATTGAGTTATTTCTTTACTATCCTGACGATACGCTGAGCAATATTAGTTGGCAACAAACTACAGGCAGTGAGCTTGTTTTTCATGCCGAACATTCCAAGGGTATTGCCTTTACACCATCTGCGGCAGGCGAATATAGTTTTCAAGTCAGCTTTATCCGCAATGGCGTAAGTGAAACCTTATCGCATACCGTTATTACTTCAGAGGAACGCAGCCAAATATCAGCAAGACTAGGTCATGCAGCATTGGAGGGTAGTGATGTTTCTTTAAGAGCCAGCATTGAAAATGCCGCATTAACAAACAACAGCATTGTATGGCAACAAATCTCTGGCCCAACGGTGACTTTTAGTGACGTAACTGAGGGACAGAGTGCAGTTTTTTTCAAGGCGCCTGCGGTTAGCGCTGACAGCTTGCTAACCTTTACGGTTAGTGCTTCAGATGGCGCAACAGAGCAACAAGATACTATTGCCATATTAGTTGAAAATGCAGCAACTATTAGCAGTGATGATAATACGGCTTACGATTCACGATTAGCCACCGTATTTCCTTTTAATGCAAACTCACCTTATGCCGATGTTTTAGTTAACTGTGTTTATAGTAATAGTATTGATTTTCGCACTAGCTGTCGCTTTGATGAATTACCGCTAATAGCACAAGATACTACCACACCGACTATTGACGACATTATGGACCGCGTTGTGGTTTCTCATCAATGGATGGGGCAAAGGTTTAAAGAGTTTTTACAACACTCAGATCAGCAAGACGATTTTAAAAACTTGCTTCGTGCCACCACAGCCATTGTTATTTCATATGACATACGCCCTTCATATTATTGGGTAGTGACCGGTGCTATTCATCTTGATCCTGAGAACCTTTGGTTAACACCCGATGAAAGAGATACCATTAATCAAGCCCCCGACTTTCGTGCCTCATTCGGCAATGAGCTAAATTTTGTTATGCCATGGCGCTATGTTAAAAATAATAACTACGCAAGCTTTTACTATCCAGAAAATTTGCGAGAAACTCGTGACGCGAGCGAGGGTGTTTTTGATTTAGCGTCATTGATGTATCACGAACTCGCACACGCTAATGATTTTTTTTCACAAAGTACTTGGGCAGACTTAGACCGAAATGATCGCGTACTAGACGCCGCCGATAAAATATTAAAATCAACCGGCATACAATCTGATATGTTGAGCACTTCACTGCCGCTCAATGGTACACAAATGTATCGTTTAGCACAGGTACGTTATCATGGTGAAACGGCGACCAGCGGCGAAAAAAATTACAATCCAAGTGACGTTACTGGCTTTTTTAGCCCTGAACATGCCCCGCAATTTTACAATTACACTAGTAAACGCGAAGACTACGCCATGTTGTTCGATGGTTTTATGATGAAAGCACGTTACAATATTGACAGAGATGTTGCAGTAACTAGCCAACCTCAAAATTCAGGAGAGCAATACATAGTGACTTGGGGGCAACGTGGGCGTATCGGAGACGTTAATATTAAACCCAGAGTTGACTATGTTACTCGCCGTATATTGCCTGAGTTTACTTCAGCCTCCAATATTATTAACAATTTAGCCGCACCAATAGCGATGGTATCAGGGAAAACATGGGCAGAAAATTTAGCGATTAGTCCTGAGGTAAATCAAGCTAATAAAATAGTGCTTGATAGTTTCCAGTTAACTAATTCAAAAGCTAACAGATTCAATGCTAACGGCCCAATGTTTTATGAAAAGCCAATCCCTAAACGTAACTAGCATCAACATAACTAGGCTTAAATGTAGCTGAAGCTAAGAAAAAGCGGGATCGCCCAATGTAAACTTAGCTAGGTTCGAGCATAATTAATTGTAAAGATTAACGAATAATGAGAATACTTTTACACTATCAGTGAATTAAGTCAATAATTCTCAATGACTATGTAAAATATTTTAGATTCTGAATCAACAAATACAGTGACTTTAAATGGTCACTTTTGCCATTTTCAGGACCTAATTTACATCTGTATTCATCACAAAAAAAAGACCACTTTGCTACCAAAGTGGTCGTTCACGTAGTTTTATTGGTCTAATTTCTTGGTGCGCAAAGCTAAAAGTCGTTCGTACCATATTTCACATTGGGCTTGTGATAAGTTCTACCACTTTACAGAACTTTCTATAGGGTAATAGGCCCTAAAATTTTGGCCTTTTAGCTTTTAATTGATGGCTTAGTGGCAGTTTCTGATGAAATAATCCGTGCTTTACTTTTAGCTCTTTTTTTCTTTTTTGAATTTTTATTAGCTAAAACTACTGTACTAATAAACTCTGCTGATTTTTTGCTGGGATTAAAAGCAATCTCAATAATTTTACCGTTACATTCGATAATATCTCCGCGGCGAATTTTTTTACGCTTTTGAACTACAACTTCTTTATTTACTAAAACATTACCTTCACTGATCATGGTTTTAGCTTCGCCGCCACCGTCAACCATATTGGCAATTTTGAGTAAGTTACAAAGTTCTATAGGTTCAACACAAATATCGATAATTGAGTGTTTTGACATGAAATACGCCTAATGATTTAAAATAATAATATTGTTAATATTCTAACATATATTTGGATAAAACTTGTATTAAGGATACTTTATAATGCTGAGCTAGCATAGACGGTAAATACTTGATGCATTTAGCATTTTATCAAACGTTGCGCAAAGCTTCGGTATTCACTGATTAAATTGTGACATCTATGGTCACTTTATGGCACCAACTTGTCGTTAGGACATCTTTTGAAATAGCGAATTTTTAAAGCAAAACTAAAAATTAATACAACCGCGACCCATTCACCCCTGACTCACCTCAAGGATCACGACGCGCATTCGCCAAGGGCAGAACCGCAGGCATTACTATAATAAGAAAGAGCCCCCCTGTAGCCAAACTTTTGAATTGAGGAATATGTCACACCAGAAATTATGCCAATACAGTAGATTACAGGGTGGCTGTTGATCTTCAGGCAATATTGTCCGAAATACAAATTAATAAGTGCGGACAGTGAAGCCTAAAAAGAATTTTTTGGATAAAATCCATAAGACTATGAAGTTGGACAAGTAGTTTATAATCCTAGACTCTTTGGAATACAGCTTTTAATCTTCATTATGTCAGCTTTTTTTACAGATATAACTTTAAGCTAAATTCAACAAACCTCAACTGATTAATAATTAACCAGATTATATTTGTGGTAAGTATTATGCATACATTCTAAAGCGATTATTCACTTAGAGCACAGATCATGAAAAAAATAATATTTCCCACCGCATTTCTGGCTTTAATAGCTAACGGGATAAGTTATGCAGGCCTTATGGAGGTTGTTAGTAACGGTAATTGTAGCGTATCATCAGTTCAAATTACCAATATCACAGCAATCGCTCCTGCCGGGTCAAATATGGTGACGAAACCCATCGATGCCACTTCTTGTGTGGGGTATATCACCTCGCCTGATAATGATTGGGGAAATGGACCGAATCCCAATATAGGTGCCCTTTACGATGGATTACTGAATGAGCAAGAAAGTAAAGCAAAACGCGGGGATTCGTATTTTCTACCCGGAGATACTTTTCTGACAAACCCGAATGATTCGATGGTAGATCTGAATGGTAACGGCGATGCAACTGATCCTGGCTGGATTCGTTTAGGGGGTATGGAAGCAGGTAAAGCTTTTGAATACAACCCTGTAAACGGTTACGACCTCGAAGAAGTGCTTGATATATCCTTCAATTTAAATGGAACTTGGTCATTAGCAGTGGATCCTTTAGCTATAGAGTTCGCAACATTAGCATTAGGAAGACCAAGCATTTTTGATCATTTGGTTTTTGTAATGAAGGGGCCAAATACAAATAGTAATGGCGTTAATCAGTGGGGTGAATGGGTTATTCATGACTTCAATTTCTACGATCTGATTGACGATGGTTTATCTATAAGCTTGGGTGATACGGCATATGCTTTTGGAGGTACATGGGATGCAAGTAACATTTTTGATAGACATGACATGTCTCACGTGAGCATTTGGGCTCATGATCCACCAACAGCCGCCTCTGCTGTCCCTGAACCATCAACACTTGCCATTTTCGCTATGGGTTTTATCGGGTTATTGTTACGCAAGATAAACAAAAACTAATACATTAAGTGCAAGTTTATCAAGCATCACACGTGATGGTGTTTTTTAATTTCCAAATTATGCCACTAGGGTAATGTAATCTGTATCAAAATAGGAAGTATTTTCAAAGGCTTTCTCTGTTGATGTCTCAGAACCTTCAACACTTATTATTTTTGTATTAGGAACGATTGGCTTAGCATCACATCGATTTAAGAGACAATCTTAAATCGATGTGATTATTGATGTTTTTTTTCTGGTAATTAGTTATTGGTTTTACTGTAAAAAATCGACATATATACCCATCACACTTCAAGATGCAGAATTTAGCACCTGAAAATTATCATTAATTCTACTGCCTAAAATATCACTTATTTTAGGCGGTGTTTGACTAAAAAACTCATCAATTTTATCTCTGAACTCATTTGCGGTTGCAAAATATTTATTATTTCTGATATGCTCATTTATTACTTTCCATAGCCACTCTATTGGGTTTAAATTGGTGCTGTAAAGCAAAAGATAATGAAGTTCAACATTAAACTCATTCGCTTTATCTTTAACAACATGTGCTCGGTGATAGCCAGCGTCATCTAAAATCAAGTGAATGCGTTTATCACTGCCATTATGTGCGCGTAATTCAGTGAAAAATGTTAGATAGTTTCACTATTTACTTTTTCATAACCCATAACTTGAGATGAGATGACGCTAAATTATTTAAATCAATAGCGCCAACAAGGTTTAATCGTGTTCGACTAACGGTGGTTCCAATCGCTTTATCATGCCCTTTTTTTATTCAGCCGCAACTTACTTTCGTCGCTTGGGTTGGATGCATAGCATCCATGAACAATATAGGCTCATCAACTACTTGCGATTTCAATAAATCACCAATGATTTAAAATAAGACATCTTTAATAAAGGGAATAGTGATACGACGCTGCTCTCTGATTGATGCCTGATCAAGCTGTTCTAATGCGGCAATTAAGCTGGTCATATCGCGTGATAAGCGATTAATTAAAAACCTTGCCACGTCATCATTCATGGTTAAACCCCGTTGTTGTGCACGGTATTGCAAGGCAAATGACTTCTCTTTATCTGATAAGGGTTTTAATTGTTCCGTTAAGCCCCAGCTTAGCCGAGAGACCAAATCAGGCAAAGTAATATTTAACTGGGCAGCGCTTTGATCACCGGTAATAATCAGGCATTTGTTTTGCTCAACCATACGGTTATATAAATCAAATACGCCTTGTTGCCAGATATTATTACCCGCGATCAATTGAATATCGTCTAAACAGACTAAATCAATATTTTCTAAACCGTCAAGTACATCAACCGAAAGTTGAGTAAGCTCAGAGAACGACAAACACAACGAGGTTATGCCTAATGTGTCGGCATAGGCACAACTGGCGTGTAACAAGTGACTTTTACCAACATCGGTTAAACCAAACAAAAATAAACTGTGTACTTGTTTGTTTTCATCACCTATATGATCGAGAAAGTGCGTTAACTGTTGCACCACCATTTGGTTGCTCTCACTTTTAAAACTCGCGAAAGTTTCATCGTCAGGTAATTGCACAGACAGAGTGAGTTGCGAAACTTTCTTCACTTTTTACCCCAATTAAATACCGGTACTTGTTCTGTGCCCTCAGGCGCAGCGAGGGGGTCAACATAACGATTGAGCTGTTCACTCAATTTTAATGAAGCAAGCAAAGCTTGTTGTGAGCCAATTAACGACAATTTAAAGCGCCGATTAGTACCTTTCGCACTGACCAATTGAACTGATTGCACAGCAGACAATTCTGCAAGAAAATCTGACACAGCTATCAAGTCTACTAATGAGGCGATATTGGCAACATCTATTTCAAACTCGTGACTGTTAGTTGTTGATAAGGCATATTGCTGATAAATAATATCGGTAATATCAGACAAAGCAGCACTTAATAATTCATCAACGTTATTACCTAAGTATTGTTCGCTAAACATTTGTACGTGCTCATTTTGCGGATCAGTCATTAAACTCCAGTCTACTGCTAAACTATTGACTTGGCACTGAGGACAATCTAAAAGATCATTTTGGGCGGCAACTAAGCTTGAGTTTGAGACTCTAATCACCACCACAGCTTCTGCCATATAACGCGCAGACGCTTGTGCTACTGGTTTTGAAAAACGGCCCCAAACATCAGTTAATGTCAAAGCATTAAGGTCAGTTAAGTCCATTATGGGCATAACTAATGGTAAACCACGCAACTGGGAAAAATCATCAATAACGCGGGGTAACAACGAATTCGATGTTGCAGAAATTATCTTACGTTTAAAGCCATCTTCCTCAACCAACCAGACCATCACTTGTGGTCTTAATTGCCCCCAAATCGGCAAGTCACTGGCTTTAAACAATTGATTGATCTTGGCTTCGTTAAAGGAAACATTGAGCAATACTTTGTTATTAGTGCGAATATATTGATATTGCGTAACATACATGCTGTAGTTATTTATTGCCTGGGTAATAAGCGGATGATCAATGTCATTACCGCCAACCTTGACTAAAATTGCCCGCAAGGCATTTTTAAGTGCTTGATTACGATCGCCATTTGATTGTGACGCTACAGCCACTTTTGCGCTGTACAAGTTTTCGACCTCGATAGCGCTAATTTTAAGCGGTAATACAAGGCATAAGAATATCAGATAATTTCTGAACATATTTAGCATTAACATGTGTTTCATAATGAAGATCTTATCATAATGTTGCTGATTTTTATCACTTATAAAAAATAAATTATTTTAAAGATTTTCAGCACGTCTTTGCGCTGATAGAATGTGCGCCTTTATCATACAAGCAAACTAACAACATAATTGAGGTTTCCCCGTGAGCGAAGAAAAACAGTCTTTAAATTATAAAGATGCTGGCGTTGATATAGATGCAGGTAATGCCCTAGTTGAAAATATTAAAGGTGCCGTAAAACGCACTACTCGTCCAGAAGTTATGGGGGGGCTAGGTGGTTTTGGCTCTGTCTGTCAACTTCCTACTGGTTATAAAGAGCCTGTACTTGTTGCCGGAACGGATGGCGTTGGTACAAAATTGCGTTTAGCAATAGATTTAAAAAAACATGACACAGTCGGTATCGACTTAGTGGCTATGTGTGTAAACGATTTAATCGTGCAAGGTGCTGAGCCACTATTCTTCCTTGACTATTATGCTACAGCAAAACTTGATGTTGACGTTGCTTCAGCCGTTGTGGAAGGTATCGCAGAAGGTTGTGTACAAGCGGGTTGTGCATTAGTCGGTGGTGAAACCGCTGAAATGCCAGGCATGTACCACAAAGGCGACTACGATATCGCTGGTTTTTGTGTGGGTGTAGCTGAAAAGTCACGTTTAATTGATGGCACTAAAGTAGCCGCAGGTGATCAACTTGTTGCGCTTGGCTCTTCTGGTGCTCACTCAAATGGTTTCTCTTTGGTACGTAAAGTATTAGAAGTAAATAACACCAACACCGATGACTTACTTGATGGAAAACCATTAGCTGAGCATCTTTTAGCGCCAACAAAAATTTATGTTAAATCAGTTTTAGAACTGCTTAAGCATGTTGATGTGCACGCCTTGTCACATATTACTGGTGGCGGCTTTTGGGAAAACATTCCACGTGTTTTACCAGAGAGCGCTCAAGCCATTGTTGACGGCAATAGCTGGCAATGGCCAGCCATCTTTAATTGGTTGCAAGAAAATGGCAATATCAGTGAACATGAAATGTATCGCACATTTAACTGTGGCGTTGGTATGATCCTCGTAGTACCTGCTGAGCAATTAGCACAAAGCATCGACATTCTTAACGCGCAAGGTGAAAACGCTTGGCATATTGGTGAAATTGCTGATCTTCAAGCAGGCCAAGAACAAGTTATTATCAACAAAGGTTAATCATTGATGCGAAGCCGAATTGTAGTACTTATTTCCGGCGGCGGTACAAACTTACAAGCGATTATTGATGCTTGTAAGCAAGACAACTATGGTGGCGAAATCGTCGCCGTAGTGTCTAACAAAGCTGACGCCTATGGTTTAACGCGAGCACAAGATGCTAACATAGCAACCTCTGTGCTTTCACACAAAGACTTTGATAGCCGAGAAAGTTACGATAGTGCCTTGGTCGCCGAAATTAACAATTATCAGCCTGATTTAATTGTGCTAGCCGGTTTTATGCGTATTTTAACCGCTAAATTTGTGCAAAAATTTCAAGGTCGCTTGATCAATATCCACCCTTCTCTATTACCTAAATATCAAGGTTTACATACCCATCAACGCGCCATTGACGCCGGTGATATTGAACACGGTGTTAGTGTACATTTTGTAACTGAAGAACTTGATGGTGGTCCGGTAATTTTACAAGCAAAAGTCCCTGTTTTTCCAGAAGACAACGCCGATGAACTTGCTCAGCGTGTACATCAACAAGAACATCGTATTTATCCTATGGTGGTTAATTGGTGTTGTACTAAGCGCGTAACTATGGCAGAAGAATATGCATTATTTGATGGTGTAATTTTACCTATTTCGGGGTATGCTAGCGAAGAATAGTATTTAATTTAGAGAGTTTACCATGTTGAAATCATTACCTTATATTCCTTTGCTTTTGTCTAGTCTCAGCTTTAACGTCATGGCAGCAGACAAAGAAAATAGTGTAGTGATCCCTGCATTTAACGCTCAATATACTATTTTGCGAAACAACAAAGCTGTTGGTGAAGCCACACGTAAGTTAAGCTATTTAAATAATGGCTTAGCGAAATACAGTTATCAGACAGAAATTGAATGGTTAATTTTCTCAGATAGTCGTGCAGAAACCTCTATTGTTAAGCTTGAAGGCTATAAAGTAACGCCAACAAGTTATGAATACAAACGTGAAGGTACTGGCTCTGACAAATATTATAAATGGCGTTATGACACAGCAAATAATAGCGCTATTGATGAGAAAAAACAGCAAACAAAAAGTATAGACTTCCCTGAGAACATTCAAGACTCGCTCAGTTACCATCTGCAGCTTCGTCTCAATATGATCACTAATCCCGAACAAGAGCATTTTGTTTACCCTGTGATTAAAACGTCAGGTTCAATCAAAAATTACGTTTATCAATACGACGGTGAAGAAGAGCTAATGTTACCTTATGGCTTGGTAAAAACCATTAGACTTAAACGTGAAATTGTTGAGAAAAAGCGTATCACCTACGCTTGGTTTGCACCCGAGTTAGATTATCTGTTAGTCAAACTTTATCAAATTAAAGCGGATGTTGAGCAATTTGAAGTACAACTAAAGTCAGTAACCAACAGCGATGCAGCGACCGCTTCAAGCAAATAATTAAACCTCAGTAAACTTTTAATAATTTTCAATCAGTTATCGTAAAGTGATTAAATAAAAGTATAAAAGTAACTGAATTAAAAATTATTAAATTAAAGGTGGTTAAATTAAAAGTGACTCAGTTAAAAGCCACTTTGCTTAACCACTTTTAAGCTTTCATTAGTCTTGTTTACTTTCAAAAATCAACTGGCCTTTACAAAATAGTAAACCTTCGCCTACTTGCATTTTTTGCCATGTTTCATCGTCAGTTAATGGTTGAGTCGCGATAACAGTAACAATATCATTTTCGGTAGTTTCTTGATCAAAATTCACCACCATTTCTGCATCAATCAAACTCGCTTTACCAAAAGGCGCACGTCGAGTTAGCCAATGTAAATTATTGGTACAATACACCAATAAAAAATCACCATCGGTTAACAATAAATTGAATACACCCAACTTATTGATTTGCTTACATAGCCCAATAATATAATGAAATAATACTTCAGCATTAGGCTGATCACCGTCAAACTCTTGTAACAGTTGATCTAATATCCAACAAAAAGCTTGTTCGCTATCGGTTTCTCCAATAGGTAAATGATACTTTGTCGCTAACGTAGATTTAAAATCAGCTAATTGGCCATTGTGCGCGTAAGTCCAATTTTTACCCCACATAGGGCGAACAAATGGGTGGGTATTAACCAAAGATACATTGCCAGAGTTTGCCTGTCGTATATGACAGATCACTGTTTCACTTTTGATCGGGTAATCAGTCACCAACTGAGCAATAGGTGAATGTGCACTCGGTAGCGGGTCTTTAAAGCTGCGACACCCCTTGCCTTCATAAAAAGTAATACCCCAGCCATCTTTATGTGGCCCAGTATTACCGCCTCGCTGCATTAAACCACTAAAACTAAAACAAATATCCGTAGGTACATTGGCACTCATGGCCATTAATTCACACATAAAATAAAACCAATAAAAACAAAAATTGATGAAACTAACACCAAAAAAGTACCGTGTTAATCGTTGAGGTATAATTAAGAAAAAATAAAAATAATCTATTATGTAAACTCAAATTAATCGAGCTTATTTGTCCATTTTACTTTGTTATAGGCAGTAATTAATACTGTTTTAATTCTTTACAGCAAATAATCCTAGTAAAGGGCGTTAGTAATGATAAATAATTTGAAATTATCTAGCAGACGAATTAAGCTTAAACTATTACGCTGGTCTGACCTTAAGCTCTGGTCTGACTATAAACTTTGGCCTGACTTTACCAACGTTGGCCAAAATATCAACATTAAGGGAAATATGTGGACTACTTAACTTGGATACTCATTGCTATAGCATTATGCGGGTTTATGGCTTATTCACGCGCCTCACTCTCAACATTTACCATAGCATTTACCTTACTGATGATCGTCGGAACTTTTTTCCACGTGATCGCTTTCTTCGGTTGGCTAATTTTTGTCATTATTGCCCTGCCATTAAATATTGCTGATGTGCGAAAGCAGTATATTTCTAGTCCATTGCTCGCTATTTTTCGAGGCATTATGCCCGAAATGTCAAAAACTGAGCAAGAAGCTATTGACGCCGGCACTACCTGGTTCGAAGCGGAACTATTTCGCGGCACGCCCGACTGGAAAAAACTTCATAACTACCCTAAACCAAGATTAAGCGCAGAAGAACAAGCGTTTTTAGATGGTCCAGTAGAAGAAGTTTGTCGCATGACTGATGATTGGCAAACAACCCATGAACTTGCCGATTTAACACCCGAAGTATGGCAATATCTTAAAGATAATAAATTTTTCGCGATGATCATTAAAAAGCAATACGGTGGTCTAGAATTTTGCGCCTATGCTCAATCTTGTGTCTTACAAAAGCTTTCCAGTGTCAGTACCGTTTTATCATCTACCGTTGGCGTACCTAATTCACTCGGTCCGGGTGAATTATTGCAACATTATGGCACCCAAGAGCAACAAGATTATTATTTACCGCGACTAGTTAAAGGCGATGAAATTCCTTGTTTTGCCTTAACGAGCCCAGAAGCGGGTTCTGATGCGGGTGCGATTCCTGATTTCGGCATTGTTTGTCGTGGTGAGTTCGAGGGTAAAGAAGTGCTTGGCATGCGTTTAACATGGGATAAGCGATACATCACCTTAGCCCCTGTTGCGACGGTATTAGGTTTAGCATTTAAATTACAAGACCCTGATCACCTGTTAGGTGAAGAAGAAAACTTAGGCATTACCTGTGCATTAATACCAACAGATATCGAAGGTGTTATTACCGGTCGTCGTCATTTTCCACTCAACGTGCCGTTTCAAAATGGTCCAACCCAAGGCAATGACGTTTTTGTGCCATTAAGTTTCATCATAGGCGGTCCTGAAATGGCAGGACAAGGCTGGCGTATGCTGGTTGAATGTTTATCTGTGGGCCGCGCCATTACCTTGCCTTCAAATAGTACCGGCGGTATCAAGTCGTTAGCATTAGCAACGGGCGCTTACAGTCGTATTCGTCGCCAATTTAAAATAGCTATCGGTAAAATGGAAGGTGTCGAAGAACCATTAGCACGCATAGGTGGTAATGCCTACTTAATGGATGCAGTAACGACTATGTCGACAGGCGCAATTGATATGGGCGAAAAACCCAGTGTGGTTTCTGCGATTGTTAAATATCACCTGACCGAAAAAATGCGCACATGTGTCGCTGATGCTATGGATATTCATGGTGGCAAGGGTATTTGTATGGGCCCTAGTAATTATCTTGCCCGTGCCTACCAAGGTGCCCCTGTTGCTATTACTGTTGAGGGTGCAAATATACTGACTCGCAGTATGATTATTTATGGTCAAGGTGCTATTCGCTGCCATCCTTATGTGTTGGCTGAATTATCGGCGGCAAATAATGAAGATAAAACACAAGCACTGAATGATTTTGATCATGCCTTATTTGGTCATATTGGCTTTGCGATTAGTAATATTTGCCGCAGTGTGTGGTTTTCTTTTACCGGCAGTTATGCCCTTAGCGCACCTTTTAACGATGAAACTAGACGTTATTACCAACTAATGACCCGTTTTAGCTCAAACTTAGCCATGCTATCTGACATTGCTATGTTAACGTTAGGCGGAGATTTAAAACGTAAAGAGCGTATTTCAGCACGACTGGGGGATATTTTAAGCTATTTATACTTAGCGTCTGCCACCCTTAAACGTTACAACGATGAAGGTCGCCAAAGCGCTGACTTACCCCTAGTACAATGGGCCTTAGAAGACAGTCTATACAATATTCAACAGGCGATTGACGCACTCATTAACAACTTCCCTAATCGGATAGTGGCGAAAGTATTGCGACTGATCATTTTACCGCTCGGCTGCTGGTTGAAAAAACCGTCAGATATAACCGATCATAAAGTGGCGGCCTTACTACAGTACCCTAATGAAACGCGTACACGCTTAGGAAAAGGTCAATACCTTACGCGTGAACCCGGCAATATTTTAGGGCAATTAGAACAAACGCTTGAAGATATCATTGCTTGTGAACCTATTTTTGAGAAAATTTGTCGTGAACTTGGTCAGCGCCTGCCATTTTATCAACTTGATCTTGTTGCTGCAAAAGGCTTAGCGGCGAATATTATCACTGAAAAAGAAGCCGCATTACTCACCGCGACAGAAATTTCGCGCAAAGCGACCATTGATGTCGATGACTTTGATTCTGACTACTTAAAAGCGGGTTAGTTTTTAAGTAAAAATCATGGTTATAAAGCCCCTTACTGCCAACAGCAATAAGGGGCTTTTTTTTGTTCAACAATTGATTAAGTTAATGTCAGCCTACATCAGTGCTAAATTTCAATTTCAACCATCAATTTCAACCAATAGTACAAGGAGAATATTGGCCATTATTATTGCCATAAAGCGCTAATAAAAATGCCACTAACGCTTTGTGCTGTTTGAAAAAACAGTTAAATTAACTGATTAAGTTTAAGCGCTAAATAGCGAAGCTTGTCTGAATTAACTAGGTAACAAAACATCAACACATTAATTACCCAGTAAGAGTATGCCAGAAATTTTTTGCTACTATTTATGCTAGCCTCCTACCTATGATTTACTCTAGTATTGATAATCTAGTATTGGTAATATTAGCCATTGAAAATAGCCATACAGGCACAAGCCTTTATTAACAACTTCCCCTTGAGCTTGTGCCATAAAATGACTTTTAATTTTAACCGTGACACAGCACTATAAATTTTACATTTAGCATTCGATATTTAAACAAAGTATAAAAGGTGAACAAAATGAAATATGTTCGATTAGGCAGTAGCTCATTAGAGGTGTCACCTGCTTGTTTAGGCAGTATGACCTGGGGATTACAAAACAATCAAAGCGATGCTAATGCCCAACTCGATTATGCGCAATCACAAGGTATCAACTTTGTTGATACGGCTGAAATGTACGCTGTACCACCTAGTGCAGAAACTTATGGCAAAACTGAGGAAATAATTGGTCATTGGCTTGGTGCTAATCCATCACGTCGTAAAAACATTGTGTTAGCATCAAAAATTGCCGGTCCCGGATTCTCCTACATTCGTGATGGCAGTAATATATCAGGTGCCAGTGTTATTGCCGCCGTTGAAGCATCATTAAAACGCTTACAAACCGATTATATCGATCTTTACCAGTTACACTGGCCTAACCGTCAGTCTCCTCACTTTGGTCGGCACTGGCCAAATGGCATTAACTATCCACAGGTTAATGTTGAACAACAAAATGAAGAAATGTTAGACATATTACAAGGCTTAGATAGTTGCGTTAAAGCGGGTAAAATTCGTTATTGCGGACTATCAGATGATACACCTTGGGGCATTAACCAGTACTTACGTTTAAGTGCTGAGCATAACTTGCCGCGTATAGTATCAATACAAAATGAATTTAGTTTGTTACATACAAAAGATTGGCCGTATTTAATTGAAAATTGTGTCAATGAAGATATCGCCTATTTACCTTGGTCGCCACTGGCAACAGGGTTACTGACCGGTAAATACCTCAATGGCCAACGCCCAGCAGGTAGTCGCTTTACCTTTATGCAACGCAATGGTCTTTTTAGAGATACAGTAAATACTTCAGCCGCAGTACAAGCCTACGTCGACCTTGCCAAAAAACATCATATTTCGCCAGCCCATTTGGCTTTAGCTTGGTGTAAGCAAGTACATGGTGTAACTTCAACCATTATTGGCGCAACCAATATGCAACAATTGACAGAAAATATTGCGGCTTTTAAGCAGCCACTGACCCCTGATGTACTGGAAGATATTAAGCAGGTATTGCAACGGTTTCCATCACCGTTTTAGCCAGAGATATATTTAGCTATGCCTGTCCTTTAGCATTGCTAAACATATGCATAGTAAAAAAGAGTAATCTTTAGCTGCTGGATTAATTTTCACAGCAGCTTTTTCTATTTTTCAACCGCAGACTTCAGCCATATCATATAGAAAAACCATACAAACCTCTGAAGTGCATAGCTAGATACACTAAAAAATAAAAAATTCACAACACAACTGACGTTTGCTGACAGAATCAAAAAAGGCCATATTTCTAATGAAATATGGCCTTTTTATTTTATTATCTAGGTTAAATTTTACATAAAAACCTAGACAAAAAAATCAGCAAAAATATTGCTAAAACTCATTGCTTACAAGAAAGATAATAACTCTTCATCTAACTGCATTAAGGTTTTAGGATCAGCCATCATAGTTACCGCTAATGACTTAGTACGTGGTAATAAGCGTTCAAAGTAAAATTCAGCAGTTTTAATTTTTGCACGATAAAAATCTCTGTTTTCAACATCAGTCGCTAATTTTTCATACGCAGCTTGCGCCATTTGCGCCCAAAAATAAGCCATAACGATGTAACCTGAGTACATTAAAAAGTCTACTGAAGCAGAACCAATAACGTCACGATCTTTTTTAGCTTTAAGGCCTAGGCGAATAGTATATTGTTGCCATTTTGCTACCGATGTACTTAACGGCCAGATAAACTTGTTCATTTGACGCTTATGTGGATTGCTCGATATCATACTGTGATCTTTACAGAAAATCAGTATCTCTTTAGCAAAAGTATTTAACGATTTACCACGAGTCATTAGCACTTTACGGCCTAATAAATCTAGCGCTTGAATGCCGGTTGTGCCTTCATAAAGCGTTGATATACGGGTATCACGAACAATTTGCTCCATGCCCCATTCTTTAATGAAACCATGACCACCAAAAATTTGTAGACCATGATTAGCACTTTCCTGTCCAAGCTCAGTTAAAAAGGCTTTTAAAATGGGCGTGATAAAACCTAAACGATTATCGGCTTTTTTACGGTCTTCTTCAGTTTTAGCATTATCTATATCATCAACAATTTTTGCGGTGTAATAGATCATCGCACGACCGCCTTCACTAATCGCTTTTTGGGTCATTAGCATTTTGCGTACGTCAGGATGACAAATAATAGGATCAGCGACTTTATCGGCATGTTTTGTACCGGTTAATGAACGCATAGACAAACGCTCTTTCGCGTAAATCAATGAGTTCTGATAAGCCAATTCAGCGGCACAAACACCTTGTAATGCCGTGCCAACACGTGCGGTATTCATAAAGGTGAACATACATTCTAAGCCTTTATTTTCAGGGCCAATTAACACCCCTTTGGCATTATCAAAATTAAGTACTGCTGTTGATGAGCCTTTAATACCCATTTTATGTTCTATAGAACCACAAGAAACATTGTTGAACTCACCAATAACGCCTTGCTCATCAGTTTGCATTTTAGGCACAATAAAGAGTGAAATACCCTTAGTACCTGCGGGCGCACCCGGTACTCTTGCTAATACAATATGAATAATATTATCGGTTAAGTCATGTTCACCGGCTGAGATAAAAATCTTAGTGCCGGTAAGCTTATAGGTACCATCACCATTTGGCTCAGCTTTGGTTTTAACTTGGCCTAAATCTGTACCACATTGCGGTTCAGTTAAACACATAGTGCCGGTCCACGACCCTTCAATAAGGCGTGTAAGGTAAAGTGCTTTTTGCTCATCAGTACCATGAGTATCAATAGTATTCATCGCACCATGACTCAAGCCCGGATACATGGCCCAAGACCAGTTAGCTGTGCCCATCAATTCAGACATTACCATGCCTAGTGATGACGGTAAGCCCTGGCCACCGTGCTCAACAGCATGTGACAAACTAGGCCAACCACCTTCAACAAATTTCTGATAAGCTTCTTTAAAGCCTTTAGGGGTTGTTACAACACCATTATCAAAAGTACAACCTTCTTCATCACCGCTTTGGTTAATAGGTAGCAGTTCATTTTCACTAAATTTTGCACACTCTTCTAAGATAGCATCTACCAAATCAGGCGTTGCTTCTTCAAATTCAGGATACTTTTTGTAATGATCGTAATACTTGAATACATCTTCAAACAAAAATTTGATGTCTGCTATCGGTGCTTTATAACTTAGCATGCTTAACTCCTAACACTTTTAATAATAATTTTTTGCATTACTGCACAAGTGATATCGAGTATACACAGATCCAACCACTGGTCCAACCACTATTTTATTTTTTACTAAAATAAACAGCTTAATTACAATATAAATCTTTTAAAACATATTGTTATTGGTGAAACATACATTATGCAACATATGATTTCAGACAATAAATAAGTAATAATTAAAGTAATAGTGAGTAAAAAGCTTATTACGAACAAAAAATTAAATGAATTTTCTAATCTTCAATAAGCCAATCAAGGTAACATTGCATAAACAGTTGCCAGAATTGCTGACCACCCGAAATTTCAATCAATTGCTGCTGTAGCCGCTGCAATATGACTTCATCAATAACACTACTGGGGTCTGGAAAAAATTGTGCTTGGGTTTGTTGACCATGATCAAACAGCAACTGCATACAAGCGATATAACTCACTAAACTCGTTGCTACTAGCTCTACTTCCCAACCTGCTTCAGCTAAAAAACCAGTATAAACGGGTAATTCTGCTTGATTGGTGTCAACAAAATACGGATCACCTAACTCGGTATCTCGGGCAAAAACCTGCCATGAGGTTTGCCAACAGCCTTTTTCTTCGCCAGATAAGTCTTCACTGGTTGCCGATTGACCTAATTCACTCATGCCAAAGCCAAGCTGTGCCTCATTTAATTCGTTTTGAGTTGCTACCTGCTTAAATCCTTGTGGGCCAAAAAAAACCTCTTGGTTAGCTGAGGTATTTAAAATACTCATCAGTTTTTTATCTGTCATATTTACCTAATACATTTATAAAATTTTGAGAACGTGAAAAATCATACCAATTTCATTAATTAGCTGGTCTACTTTATACGCAGTAAAAATGGCCAAATATAAGGCATTTATTTTAATAACTAGTGGTTCTAATTATTAAATAAATAACGCAGTAATTGGTTATTTTAACCAGTAAAAATTATCAGATAATTAATCAGATTGGTATTGTACGCTACTCAAAGCAAGCGTATGTCAAATTAATTAACCTTTAAGCTATTAAACACCAAAGATGTATTGCTCAAATATTGTAATTAACGCCGTTTGTAGTATATCTATTGGTTTTAGCGCCACTGTCGACAATAAGTCATATAATCTAGGATACGACTAACCGTAAGCCTCAAGACAATTGAGTCAGTAAAAAAGTTTCAAGCTTAACTAAAGAGTAGAACTTATACCGCCAACTTGACGGGCTAAAGCTAAACTTACCCGTTCGGAGGTGCGAACTGCACCGGTATAATGAAAGGTATAACAACAAACATGGTAACTTTTATTACCAGATATTTTTATGGTGTTAAATTAATAAGATGTGAATTAATAAGAAATATTGTACGCCATCCCCTTACATTTTGTATAAATATGGCAGCTAGCCATATTGCTATTGACTAAGCAAGAATCAAACACTAAAGCATTACCACCCAACTTTTGAGTTTTAATCTCTAACGATGAAATTAATGTATTTTTGTCAGGCTTGTGATCCCTAAAATCTAGTTGGCAATAGTCAGACTCAACATAGCCAACCTGCGCTGCGCCTAATCCCCATACTTCATTGTAGGTATATCGTTTAACCGCATTTTTACGCATATGGTTTTCTATTTAATTGACCAGGTAAGTATCTGCATTAGAATTTACTCGCACTGAAGAACAACCCGCAATCGCTAAAACAGTAATAATAAAAGTCAGTTTCATGTTATTTCCCTGTTTCATGTCATTTCCCTATTAAACTTAATAACCTTATTAATGGCGCTATTAATAACTAAAATTGATTAGCTAATTGAACGCCTAATTGAACGCCTAATTGATAAAACAGCTTAACTGCCATCAAAATAAACGCGACAGAAACACAATATAAAATGCGTTGAACTTACCCGTTAAAATGCTACAAAGTTAACGGGCCATTATGGGTAGCCTGCTCTTAAATTTTGACATTATATGGTGGTTTTAAGCTCTTTATTGACGACTATGTCGTTTTTTAGCATTAAAACAATTAAGTACACTAAGTTTAAAGGCGGAGTAATACACAAGGCTACACCTATTATTGTTGCTATCTTAGGGTTCGAGGTTTTACGTTTACCTAAGTAATAACTTAAACCACCTACGATAAACATTGAGTAAAATATTAATTCACCCACAAATGTTATATTAATATTCAAGAAATTTTTCCTTTTACTAAGACCTATTCAAGAGGCTTTATAACTAAGTAAAATGTAGATGAGTAAAAATAACTCACCGCATATTGTCAAAGCAGAACATAGTGTTAACTAGTTCGCTTTCAAAATGTAAGTCTGAGCTTATTATAAAAGCACAATAATTCAAAACATTAACTAAAGTATAGGTACGGAAAATCGACAAGGTGCTAGTTTTCAAAGCCCTTTACAGTAATATATTAAAGTAAAAAAGCTGATTTTGTATTTTCATAAGCTAACTATAAAGCTAAATTACTTTTTCAAATTCACTCATCTAATTAAAGCTAAAATCTCTTTAAACTCATCAGCACGACAATCTTTAACAAGTTCATATAAGCACATTTCTAAGCCTGAAATATCTATACCTCTGTTATCGAGTTTATTTATTGCTAAGTGTTTATTGGCTAGAGTGCGAGAAGACACACAGTCACTAACAAGTTGCACTTTGTAGCCCAACTGTTGCAAGTGTAGCGCTGTTTGATAAACACAAATATGGGCTTCAATACCACAAATAAGCCAGCTATCAATATTAGCTGCTTTAACTTGCTCGATAAACAAAGGCGTTTCACAAGCATCAAAAGTAAACTTAAGCGTTGGCGTTTGCTCGGCTAATAAAGCGCTAAGTTCAGCAACTGTCGCACCAAGTTTTACTGGATTTTGTTCGAGCCAAATAATGGGTAAACCAAGTGCCTGTGCACCTTTAATCAGCTTGCCACAATTAGCAACTACCACCTCACTATCATAAACCATGCGGGCAAGTTTACCCTGAACATCAATAACAATAAGCCCTGTACTCTCTTTTTTTAACATATGACTCCACCTTAAACTGAAACCTTATCGCACTAAAAATTTGAAACCAATAAAATGCTTAACAACTATTAACCATAATACTCGTGTGAGTAATATCGAATTAAAAGCAACATTTGGCAAGATAAAATAGGTGTACCGTTAACCGCTAACCCATTCATAAAATTATAAACAACAGTATTTAAAAGTAACAAAAGGAGTCTGAAAATTCATCTTTTTAGATAAAATATCCAACGCAAGGCCTGATAAAGTTGATGCTAATTTTTCAGCTTACTGCAATCATAACGAGGAAAGGAAGGAAGGCCAAAAGCGATGTTTTGTCCTTTTAAAAGCGTCAATTTAGCGTGAAAGGTTAACTGTTCTGATATTAATAAATACTACAGCTTCTCATTTCTTTCATCTATACATTCATATGAGCCCATCTCAAATTCACGACAAACCCATGGTCTGTTTTCATAGATTGAACACATTAATGTATCTCGATTAAGGGCTGAACATTTACCATCATCTAAGCGCCGCATTGATTCATGCCCATACGCATCAACATATATATGGTGATGTGGCACACCAGTATCTGAAATAATTCTAACTTCTAAACTACAACAACATGCCTGACAGTTTGAACATAAGATTTCAGGCACCGGCAAATTTTTTACTTTAATATTCATAAACAACAATAATAAGCTCAACAGCCGACAGGATACGCTATAGTGATAGGGTTCTCGAGCTAATAATACCAAGGCTCAAATAATAGCGAATAAAATAGTTAGCTAAAGTGCCGCGCTGAGTGAGAACAACCCATTATACTTTTATGTTTGAGTGCTTAAGCTACTTTAAAATACACAATATTCACCACTAAAACAGGTAAAACATACGCCAAAAATTGAATCCCGGCTTGTTGGTGTTTACTGACTCATTTGTCTACTGCTTTACTGAAAACCTCTCGTGATAGCGATAAAGCGCTAGGGGAAATAAATAGAAAATATTCAACATGTTGGCAACCTTTACTTTAAAACTCATCGCTATTAAGCCTGTTGAATTTAACCATAAGTGAAATGATTTTTATTAACAGCAGGTCTTTAATTATATCTACATAACTATTTATTGATTCACCACATCGATGCGAGATTTTTATTATGAAAAAAATATTAGGATTAGTTTTATCAATATCGGTGCTTTTTTATGCATCATTCGCCAACGCAGATAAAGCCATTTTAGCGGGTGGTTGTTTCTGGTGTATGGAATCTGATTTTGAAAAATTACCGGGCGTTACAGATGTTGTCTCAGGCTTTACGGGCGGTAAGATAAAAAATCCAACTTATCAAGGTGACCATCGAGGCCATTATGAAGCAGTAGAAATAACCTACGACCCAGAAAAAGTGAGCTACCAAGATATACTAGATCACTATTGGGTAAATATTGACCCTTTTGATGCAAGAGGTCAATTTTGTGATAAAGGGCCAAGCTACCTAAGTGCCATTTTTGTTGCTAACGAGCAAGAAAGAACATTAGCTGAACAATCAAAAAAAGCAGTTATAGCAGCGTTTCCTAATCAAACCGTAGTTACACCTATATTAACCACTAGTACTTTTTATCTTATTAAAGGTAATGAAAGCTACCATCAAGATTTTTATAAAAATAGCCCAATACGATATAACGCTTATCGTTGGGGCTGTGGTCGAGATCAACGTTTAAAAGAGATTTGGGGTAATAGAGCAACGCATGATTAATAAAGATGATCTTGCTGATTGTAAAGTAACACATACTACCAAAAGTATTACCTACAGCACAGAAAATGCAAGGATTAGGCTTAGGCTCAACAAACATGACTAACATTTACCAGTTAATATTAGTCATGTTTAACGGCACAAGCTGCACAATTTCCGTTCAAAAAATTGAAGAGCCGCTTTTAACAAATCAGTTGGCAAGAACAGAGCAATATTCGCTAACTAATCTTCTTTGCGTTTGGTTTTTATTACGCTATACATGTATACAACGATGATGCTATTTATTAAAAGCAATGAAAAACTAAGAAGGCTATAAGTTACAACAAATTTGTAAAGCTCAAAAGGCAAATAAATCGCACCACTAATTAAAGCCAGCCATTCAGTCCACTTAAGGCCATGCCATAAACCATATGCTTCAACAAATCGAATGATTGAGTACAAAAGTGCCCCAAAAGCAACAAGAACAAGATTAGAATTATTCAACTCACCAATAGTACTTATAAATATACTGGGATAATGACTCGCAGGATTAAGATGTAAGTGAGTCAATATTCTCTCGAATAATTGTGGAATATTCTCCCCAGTAAACTCATGAAGACCAAGTCCAATGCCTAGTGCTAACAAGCCTTTTAATGCTTCAAATATTGCAATCGGCTTTAACCCTTTTTGATTCATATACTTTAAATTCCAGTTCTAAATACGCCAAAAAAAGTAAATAACTATGAGGCCTAATCCCCTGATAATAGTCTAAATAATGCTTGATTAAAATTGTCTAGCGAAACCTAGTTAACTGTTACGCATTCTTGTATGTTTTCTCGTTAATAGTTTTACCAACCAAGCATTTCAGGATCTGTTTCGTTACGAAATTTATCTGATAATTTAGCAAGTAAAATTTCATCAACAAGCCCTTCCCTGCGAATTAACATAAGTTGTATCTGTGCTTTTGACCTACTATGCCCATCAAAAAGTATCGCCATCTGCTTATCTCTATTTTGAAGTAATTTATATAATAAAAGGTACCGGTTATGAACATTATTTTTTTGATCTAAAATTACGTCTTGTGATTCTCCCAGCACCATATATAACTAAAGTGCAGTATTTTTCAATTGCCTTATCCTTAAGCTCAGTGAACACTTTCCAATCTGATTCTTTCATAGTCACTTCCTATTTCCAAGTCAACCAAATGAACAATACCTTACTAAACATCAATAAAATAGTTGGCTAAAATGTTGAATTAAATAAAAACAGCCAACTCATTATTATTTTCATCACATCCTCGGTTTAATATTGTATTTGCCTGTTGCCCCACTAAGGAGCTAAAAATTTCTTGCTAATATATTGAAGCACAAAAACCACAAACTGTTATTTGTCGTTCTTGACTAGCTTGTATGGCAAACACTTGGGTCGCCAAGTACGTTAAAGGTTTTGAAGTGGAATGAGTAAATTTAAAAAACGATCGCCACTTAATTGCTCACCATGAATTTAAGCGGTTGAATCGAAATAAATAAACGTCTGCAAAAAGGATCTTGGTCTCAGCGCCACTCTCAGTTATATTATGGCTACATTTACGATTATTTAACGACTTTTTATGAATATTCGCTCTAAACTAACGTTGAGTTTTGCCGCTACGGTTATTTTGCCTATTATTGCTATTGCGATTGTCAGCATATCAATGACGATCTCTAAGTCTTCAACTAGCTTTGTAGAACGCACTCAGGATGAGTTAAGACAAGTAGACAACGGCTTTCAACTCTTCTTTCAACAAATCAAAGCTAACGTAAAATTTTTAGCTCAAAATAAATTGACAGCCCAACTCCCTGAGAATACTCATACTTATATTGACTCTGATCATATGATGGAGCCAAAAAATGACTCTGTCGAAGAATTAGATTTATATAAACTATATGAAGATTTTGGTTCATCACACCCTGATTTACTTTACGTATACACAGGCACCAAAGAAGGTGGCTTTGTTCAATATCCATTAGAAGTGCTTGGAGGTTATGATCCAAGACAACGTCCTTGGTATAAACAGGCACTAGCCTCTCCCAACGCTCCAATTATTACTGAAGCATATCAAGATGTCATAGGAAAACCTGTAGTAACTTCTGCGTTAGTAGTCAAAAATAAGCAAGGTGATATTATAGGCGTACAAGGTCTAGATGTTACCCTTTCAACATTAACGGATATATTAAGTAATACAAAACTAGGTGAAAGTGGCTATCTCATTCTTATTGATGAGTCAGGAACCGTATTAGCTGATGCCAAAACCCCAGAGAATAACTTCAAAAATATTAAAGATCTTTCATCATCATTATTTTCTATATTACAAAAAAGTCCAAATAAAGATCATTTTTCTACCGAGCATTTAGGGGAAGATGTTGATGTTGCCAGTTATTATTCAAAAGAATTAAAGTGGCGTTTTGTTGGCGTCATCCATAGCGATGAAATTTTAGCGCCTGCATTTAGTATGAGCCAGACCATTACCGTGATTGCCTTGATCATGGTGACATTATTTATTGCCATGGGATTTTGGTTAGCCAATCGTATTGTTCAACCCATTAACCGTGTGGCTGAAGGTTTACGTGATATTGCACAAGGTGATGGAAATTTAACTAAGCGACTAGAGATTATTGGTCAAGATGAAGTCAGTGAATTGGCTCAATGGTTTAATCAATTCTTAGACTCGATTAATCAGCTTGTTGTTGATATTAAAACCTGTGCATCAACATTAAATGTCGCGGCTAATGAATCGGGTATACAAATCGCTGATGTAAAAGCAGTCAGCCATAAACAAGAAAAATCAATAGATAATGTGAATAACCTTATCGCAACAATGACAGATATCGCACATCAAACCTCAAACGACTGTCAAGAAAGTTCAACGACTATTATGAAAACTGAAGAATACTCAAAAAAGGGAATTTCGTTAATTTCTGTCACGGTAAGTGAAGTGAGTTCGTTAAATAAATCGTTAAGTGAATCATCTCAATCGATGAAGTCACTTGAACTGGAAAGTGAGAATATTACTAAAATATTAGATGTTATCAGAAGCATTGCAGAACAAACTAATCTGTTAGCACTTAATGCGGCTATTGAAGCGGCAAGAGCTGGTGAGCAAGGGCGAGGTTTTGCTGTGGTCGCAGATGAAGTAAGAACATTAGCGCAACGCTCGCGAGGCGCTACCGAAGAAATTGATGCTGTATTGATGAACTTGCTAGATAAAACACGTGTTGTTTCTCAACAGATGGCCGTGAATGTCGAACAATCGAAGCAAACTATCGAAAAAATTGAACAAGCGAATCAATCATTTAACGAAATCAGTTCTTTGGTTGGACAAATGAAGGAAAATATCTCACGTATTACTCAAGCCGCAGATCAACAGCGCAGTTCATCGGACTTGATCAATGACGATATTAGTGGCATTAATCAATCGGCAAAAGGTATTGTTAATACTGCTGATACATTGGCCGATGGATCGAATGACTTACTTATTTTATCCAAAGATTTAACAAATTTAGTTGGCCGCTTTAAAGTCAATAATTAACACCTGATATTAGTATTAGTATTAAATAACGAACCCGTATATATTAACTATGAATACGACCCTGTAACAAATTTTGTTACAGGGTCTAGCCAACGGTTATTTACCCTACTTGAAAGGCTTATAATTGCTCCGCACTATGAAGTTGCATAGTAAAAATTATAAGTAATACCCCCATATACCAACAATACCTGAACCACTAAACCCTGCAGCTATTACCAAAGGTTTTACAATAAACAAGTGTGCTAAAAATACAGGAACAATTAACCATGCAACCATTTTATAGTTTGGAGATAGTTTGATTTTTTTATCACACTTTGGACATGTTTTAGGATTACCAAATTTATTTAGTGCTTTAGAGAAAAAGTGTCATTTATAACTACAGTGAGGGCATTTCATATACTGTCCTTAGTAATCTAACGTTAACAGCAGGCGCGCGCTTTTCGCATCGCTTGGCTCACCTGGTTAGGAATTTTTGTACTTTATTTATTAGTACTACTACGAATACACCCTAACAGCTTCGTTAACCTGCCACCGGGCACACGAACGAACTCAAATGCCAGGGCGTACTTTGGTTAGACACTGATATTAAAAGTTGTCTTTAAGATCCATGATAAGACACCACTAAAGAGAGAAAAATGTAATTGCCCTTTTGTTCGCGTTGATTCCCATGCTTTAAATTGATCATCTTTCATTTGATTTAACTTCCATGTTTGAATGACACCAGCGCCCTAATAAGAGGCAAATAATTATTGGCTAAATAAGCGACGAAGGAGCAAATAGCCAACTTTTTTTGTCCTTTTAAACAACTTATATTTTAATTATCAGCAGGTTCCTGAGTTGATTGCTTTTTACTCAACAAGCTAATCAACTGGACTTGAGATTCAGCTATGGACTTCTGAGATCCTGCAATATCTGTAATACGGTTTAGTAATTTGACAGCAAAGACGATAATTCCAACTACAATTGCGAGTTGAAAAATAATGGCTAAAAAAGCTACTCCTGCGAACATATACGATCCTTATATAGTGAATGAAACCTAACGCTTACTTAAGCGGAAAAATATAGTTGACTAAAATGTTAAACGGAGTGAAAACAGCCAACTGGATTTTACCGTTTGAAGTTCTTGTTAGTAGTATTTTAACCCACCGAACTTTCTTTTTTGGCAGCACGATTTTTAATTATACCTAAAGATAAGAATACTATAGATGAAATTAAAAACACTCCAGAACCAAAAAAATCTTGTTCAATAACATTATAAATTAAACCTAAAAACATAATAAAAGATGCACTTAGATAATATTTAGATTTAGATGATGACTTACTTTCCATTAATACTTCCCTGAAATTGATAACCGATATTTTTTGATGCAACTAATGGCCAAATAATGACCAAACAATGACCAAATAACAGTTGGTTAAAATAAGCGACGCTGGAGCAAAAACCAACTGTTTTTTGTCCTTGTTTAATTGCTTATGTATGTACTGCACTAGCATCTGATTTTTGAAACCTAACTGTATGATACAAAGAAACAATACCAGATAAAACCCACCAAGCGATTAATGCTATTCGCCAACCTCCAGCATCAAATGGACTATCCATTTGATAGTAAAGGGCAAGTAACCCAGACGCTAAAATAAGAATTGATACAACTCTAGATTTCCATTTGAACAAGCAAAACGCAAGAACTAAAAGTATTAAAACATCAATAAACAATGTGAAATTGAAGAATACAAAACCAACATTAAAAGCAGCAATAACAACTAAGTTGGCAGCAATACTTTTAATTGAATTCTGAATTTCGTTTGAGCTATCACTCATTTAAATATCACCACACCTGACTACATACATAATGCTAAACTAAGTGGAAAAATACAGTTGGCTATAATGCGCAAAGCGCAGCCAACTGTAATTTTTCCGTTTGAGTGCTTTGTTATATGCGATTTATAAGCCCCATAACCAACCTATTTGAAAAGTAAACTGAGGGCTTGAGTAATCACCTGAACCAAAAGTTAAACCTGGCTCCATAAAAAAACCACCTTTTTTTAAGGTTGCAGAAAAACCCACATATTTCCATTTATCAGATTTAAACTTATTTTTTTCAATATCAGAGTATCCACTTATAATCTGGGCTGAATGAAAAAAAGAATCATTGTTTTGGTAAAAATTATAACCAACTTCAATTCCACTAATTTTATCTCCCCAGTAACCACCTGAAATTTGTAAAGGAACACCTAACTCATCGCTCTTAATAACAAAGTTAGCGCCCGCAGGAGAACCTAAAGACAAACCGAATAAAGTTGAATCTTCAGCTAAAGCTGAAAAAGAATATAGTATTAAAAGACTAACGCATGTGATTTTTTTGTATTTGTGAAGCATAACATTTCCTTGTTGGTGGTGATTAGCATAGACACAATGATTCCCCACGAGGTGCTAGCCTCCTATCGTGGGTTAGCTTAAAAAGCCAGTGCCATAATTAGTGTGTCAAACAACTAAAGCGGAGGCTAGCATGAATAACCATAGCATAATTTTTATTGGATTAGATACTAATAAAACATTTACACAACTGGCTGTTTTAAAAGACGAACGTGGTGCTAAACCTGAGTCGTTAGGGAAAATAAATACTAACAAATCAGCCTTTATTAAACTCGCCAGACAGCTACAATCTACATACCCAAAAGCAACGCTACACTTTATTTATGAAGCCGGTCCCTGCGGCTACTGGATTTATAGACTACTTACAAGTTTAGGCCATTGTTGCTACATCATCGCACCTTCTCTTATACCCAAAAAACCTGGTGATAAAGTTAAAACTGACAAACGTGATGCAGCCAAACTTTCCAAACTATTTAAAGCTGAAGAGCTGACAACAATCGATGTACCTGAAGCCAAAGATAAAGCCATACGCGATTTACCACGTGCTCGTGAAACCGCAATGAACGATTTAAAGAACGCAAAGTTTCAACTTACAGGACTGTTTTTAAGAAACAACATCAAATGTGACGTTAAAGATAATTGGTCAAATCAACATTTACGCTGGTTAACTGAGTTAGTGTTGCCTCATACAAGCCAACAAATTGTTTTACAAGAAATGATACAAACCATCACCGAGCGCACAAAACGGGTGGCGCGGTTAGTGAATGAACTTGAACACCAAGTGAAACAATGGCGCTACTACCCTCTCGTAAAAGCTATTCAAGCCGTGCGTGGCGTAAGAATGTTAGTGGCTGTGGGGACGATTGCCGAATTAGGGGATCTAAGACGTTTCGATCATCCTAGAAAATTAATGGCATATCTTGGGTTAGTCCCCAGTGAACATTCAAGCGGCGATAAACGTAAGTTAGGTAAAATCACAAAATGTGGGAGACCCTGTAACAGATTTTGTTACAGGGTCCAAGTAAAAGATTGACCACGGCTTTTGTATTCCTGTAGTTCTATCCAATTTCTTTTCTCGCTATCAAATCAATGATAATAACTTAATTTTAAATGTTTTGAGTCAACTGCTCTTAACTTATCATATAGAGGATGGTCTATTTCTTTCAATTCAGTTAATACTAATTGCGCTACTTCCCTTGCTCCTAATTGGTTCAGGTGAGTATTATCTTTAACACCATGTGGATAGTTCGGATGTAAATTAGGGAGAATATGCATAAAACGTAGTGCTGAGTTTTCATCACCGAGTTGTTGAAAATACTGCTGAGTTATCTTCTCCATATCAATAAAAACAACTTGAGTATCTTTCGCCACATCTCTTACTAAATCAGCATAAACCGGATGCGTATCCTTAATGGTGCCATTTTCATCAAAATATCGTCGAGTAATTGGTGTCATTAATATTACGTGCGCTTTTTTCGCGCGTACATCCATAATAAAAAGCGTTAAATTCGCACTAAACTCATGTGGTGGCGTATACCGATCAACTTTGTATTTCGATTGATCATTATGTCCAAATTCAATAATCACATAGTCGTCTGGTTTTAGTTCAACAAGAATTTTTTGCCATCGCCCTTCTGCTATAAAGCTTTTAGTACTGCGCCCATTTTTAGCTCTATTTTCGACAATAACACTTTCATTGAAAAAATAACTAAATGGCATGCCCCAACCAGTTTCTGGATAATCTTTCACCTCTTTAATTGACATGGTTGAGTCCCCTGCCATAAAAATTTGAGTTACTTCGCTGGCATTGGTAGCAAAAGTGCAACATAAGCTAGCGACAAAAATAATAAAGTTATACATATTAATTCCTTTATATAAACAAACTACTACTGTTACTCAGTTAACGAGTCTAAATAATCATTAAGTAAGTTATTATCCGTATTGGTTAACGAAGATTCCTTGTGTTTTAAAAACCATTGTTTTGCCCATTGATCATCGACACCATCGTGGTTTTCATCAACAAGTACGGGAAATTTAGTGAACTGCTCTTCATACGAAAGCCAGCTCGTCATGTCCTCATTTTCATGATTAATTAAGGCTTTACTCTTTGATTTCCCTTGAAGTTGTAGATAGATAATTCTATCGACACTATCAACAAAATGACCATGGGCATTTTTACTCGCGCCAATCTCATTATTTTCAATAGCCATGTTGAATATCTCTTTAGCTGGTAATATAGGTAAGTAAATATGTTTATTTGTATCGAAGGGGGTCAAAATAGTTGCACTAAGCCAAGGACTAGTTTTTTTTGAAGGTGTTCTTTTCGCTTTTTCTTGTTTTCGATAATTAACGCCACGCCAATTTTCTTTACTTAAATTAGCATTGTTTTCATAGAAGTTGTCTGCAATATACGCTTGATTATTTTGAATTAATGGCGAATACCAAATATCAGCAATTTGCGTAATTTTACTCACTAAACCAGGCTTATAAAAATTATTCATCAAATTAAAGCGACCGTTCTCAGAGCCATAAACGTTGTTGTGCCCCCAGTTAAAAAATATATTATCTATAATTTCAACAAATTCATCGGCTTGTGGGTAGTGAGGTTTTAAACGATAACCATTAATACGCGGAGTTCTACTAGCATGGTTAGCAACAATATTATGGATAAATGAAGCATTTGCCCCACCCCAGATACCACCATAGCCATGTTTTCCTTTAGGATGAATAGAATCATTTAAGCTGTTGGCAATGATAGAGTTTTGCAAAGTAAAATTGCGGTTATTATAAAAACTACCAGTTTCATCTACTGACCAACTTAATGAACAATGATCAATGATCACGTATTCACTGTTGCGAACTGATAAAGCGTCATCGGCATAACCAAATGTCCCTAAACGAAAACGTAAATAACGAATAACAATATGCTTAGCTCCGGAAACCGTTATAGGAGCACCTGCTAATGTAATACCACCGGGAGAACTCTGCCCGGCAATGGTTAAATAATCTCCCGATATTTTTAGTGGTCCCGCTAGTTTAATCACACCTGATACTGAAAATACAACTGTACGCGGATGCTTTTGCTTAATAGCATAGCGTAATGTGCCTATAGCCGGATTAACTAGGTCATCAGCTAAACTATTCACAATATACAGCTTACCATTTATACCACCTTGGCTGTATTTACCAAATCCTTTCGCATCAGAAAATGCAAGTGTGGGCAGAGTATCATAAGCTTTAACAGCTACCGATAAGCTTAACGCGCCCCCAACACTGACTATGCTTAGCCAGCATGCAAATAAGTATTTGACGTTTGCTAAGCTTGTATTAGAAAAAAAATTATAAAACATAAATACCTAATGATGAGTTGACTTAAATTATGATTAATCAAACCGGAAAAATCATGATAAATTTAATTTTCAGAAATGCTACTTATTATCGCTTTAAATAATGAGTTGACATCTCCAATAATTTGATGATACCTTTTTGTGCCACCGGTGGCAACAATTATTAAGTTCGCTATCGGCATAAATATAAGAATCGATAACAACTATAATAAGCTTTGAAGGGAATACTATGAAAAGCATGCAATTAACGACATTATCTGTCGCAATAGCCCTAGCTCTTCCTGTTTTTGCCGCAGGCGCTGCTGAAACAGTATCAGAAACACCTACGGTAAAAACAACCATTGAAAAAAACACAAAAAAACACAAACTCAAAGATACAGAAGAAATTGAGGTAGTCACAGTTACCGGTGTTCACTTAGCTGATTTAAAAGCACGTACGTTAGAGCGCGAAAGTGATTCTTATAGCTCAGTGATTGCTACTGATGATCTAGGTAATTTTGTTGATCAGAATGTTGCAGAATCTTTACGTCGCTTACCTGGTGTAACACTTGAACGCAGCGAAGGCGAAGGTACACATGTTTCTATTCGTGGTTTAGGACCAAATTTTGTTTCCGTAACCATGAACGGAAATGAAATGGCAGGTGCAGATGATAGTCGCGCTGTTGGTTTAGCCGGGATCACCGGTGATTCACTCGGTTCAATTGAGGTATTTAAAACCTTAACACCTGAAATGAATCTAAACTCTATCGGAGGCATGGTCAATGTAAAAGCTATTTCTGCGTATGACAAAGGAAAAGAAAGCCTCAAATTTAAAGTACAAAACTCTTATCAAGTATTAAGCGAACAACATTCGCCTAAATTTAGTGTTGATGGTACTGAGTTTTTTCTTGATAAAAAAATTGGTATCGGATTTTCTGGTGGATTTGAAAACCGTAAAACGCATGTAGAAGAAAGCCGACAACATGACACCGCCCCTATGACCTTAAGACAAGCTGACATAGGATATGTGGATGGTTCAGTTCAAACAGTAACTGCTTATGGAGATCAAATAATAGCTCCTAGTCAATTTGAACGAAGACTTGAAGATGCAGGTCGTGAACGTACTACCGCTAATCTTAATTTAGAATTTAGACCTAACGACACTAGCCAGTACTATATTCGAGGCAACTATTCTAAATATGCTGATAACGATATTGCACTACGTGAAAAATTTGATTTCGCTGATGCTGGTGGCATAGGAAGTGGTGAAACTGCCTATGTTAGTGCTGCTACAAAAGAATTTATCGTTACTGATATTGATGTACAAAACCAATTTTTTATCCAAGAAGGCGATAATGTTACTAAAACCTTCAGTATTGGTGGTAAAAATTTCTTGGGTGATGCAACCATACTAGATTATGCATATGCACATTCAGAGTCAGTAAGTGAAATTAATGATGGTCATAGAACCCAATTTCGTGAACGAGATCTTATCGTTCTTGGTCAAGGTCTTAGAGATCGTATTAATGCGAAAGTACTAACAGCTGAACAAGCCGCAGAAATATCAGGCCTTGATATTGCGGTATTCGACGGTGCTAACAATAGCGATGTTCAAGGTGATGCAAGTTCTTTAAGCAACTTCGAATTAGATAATATTTTCCTTGAAGATAGTAATCGCATTGATGAACTGGACAGTTTTAAAATAAATTTACGTCAAAATTTTTATTATGATCATTTAAGTTATATCAAAATAGGTGGAGCTTCGAGTAAACGAGTTCATACCAGAGGTAAAGATCGCTGGAGTTTTATTCCTAAAGATGGTGACTGTCAAGGTAATGAAGAATGCCTTGCAGTACAAACATCTTCTTTGGCAGATTACACAAACGAAATCCCAGTAACTGGTAATTTCGTTTATCCACTACCAGTACGAGATGAAGTTGAATATATTACTTCAGTTTCGAAAAGTTTAGCTGAATCAGCAACTGGAGGTGGTGTTGCATTTGAAAGCACAAGTGAAGATTATCAAATCAATGAAGATACTTATGCACTCTATGCGATGGCAGAAATACCATTTAGTGACGAACTTACGCTAATAACAGGTGTTCGTTATGCTCATACTGAATTTTCTTCTACCGGTTTTTTATCAATTAACAATGATAAATTTAATTTTGGTGGCAATAGCAGTTTAGATATTTCAATTCCTTTGCCACAGGCAAAAATCACTTACAGTGAATACTATCCTAGTGCCCATTTACGCTATGAACCAACTGAAGACCTGTTAATCCGTGCTTCGCTCTGGACAAGTTATACCAGACCGTCGTTTAGTCAAGCACGCGCCTTTGCTAAATTTGATAGTCGTATTGTGTTATGTGACCCTAGTACAGGCGAATGTGACGACGAGGCAAATGGTGCCAGTGCCATTGATTTACAAGGTTATATTCTTGGTGAAGATAATGGTTTGAAAGTGGGTAATCCTAATCTGGTCGCAATGAGTTCAACTAACTTTGATACTTCTATTGGTTGGTATCCGTCAGAAAATTTATTTTTAGAAGCCTCTTTTTTCCACAAGAATATTGATAACTTCATTTATGACGCAGTTGGCATCAGGCAAGCCCTCAACGAATTACCTTTAACGCTACCAGTAGACCACGTTAGCGCCTTTGCTATTCCTCAAGATTTAATACTGAACTCGACTTCAATCACACTTAACGGTGATAAAGCTAAAGTTACCGGTGTTGAACTTAGCTACAACCAATTTTTTGACAATGGTTTATTTATTCAATCTAACGCTACCTTCTTAACTAGTGAGGCTAATGTCGACGAGAAAATACGTGCTGAAAAAATACAAATGCCGAGCCAAGCAGATACCACATTTAATTTATCTTTAGGTTGGGAGAATGATGACTTTTCGACACGTATAATTGGTAATTATCGTTCTGAACTATTAGATGCTATTGCCTCTGAACCATCATTTGACCGTTATATTGATGCTATAACCACTATCGACTTTAAAGTGAAATATGACGTTAACAAGCAAATATCAATATATTTTGATGCGGTCAATATTACCGATGAAGTGGATCTTGAATATATAGATGGAAATTCATTATCTGGCGGTAATGTCGTTTTTAAACAAGAATCTTACGGCGCTACTTATCAATTGGGTCTTACGTATAAATTTTATTAACCATGATGAAAAGAAAATATAAATAAAATCATGTTGATATTAATTATTAAGGTGTGTCTTAGCAATTGGACATACTAAATCGTCCTCAGGAGGGATGTATGAACAATAAAAATAAAATAACCGCAAGCATACTTACAACACTTGTTTTAGCAGGTTGTGGTGCAGAAAGCACAGTTAATGTTGTAGAAGATCCATTACCCCCTATTGTAGGTCAGTTTATTGATGCACCAGTTGCAGGTCTTGGCTATCGTATAAATAGAGAAGCAAGTGGTATCACAGATTCTATAACCGGTGTTACTGATAGCAATGGTAACTTCGAATACTTCAGAGGTGATTCAATTACTTTCTTTATTGGTGATATAGAATTTCCTGCAACATCGGGCCGTAATTTCATCACACCCATGCAAATTTTTGGCACCGATACCGTTTTTAATCAACGTGTTGTTAACACAATAAGATTACTGCAAACATTAGACAGTGATGGCAATCCAACCAACGGTATTTCTATTAGCCCAGAAGCAACTGATGCAGTAACAATGACCTTAGCTGAAGATGAATCTATCGATGATTTCTTTAATCGAAGTGATGAAGCTTTTGCTACTGAATTAGAAGCATGGTTACCTAATGCAGGGACTGTTAATACGGCTATTATTGATAAAAGTACGGCTATTGAGAATTTTGTTAATTATATCGATAATGAATTAAGTGTTAACCAACCGAACGCTTTTGATCCTTTAAAATTTTCAGGTACTATAAATCGAGCATTTGTCTCCCCTACAAGTATTATCACCGAAACGTTTGTATTTACACCTACTGATGGAACCGAAGATTCAAGTGGTCAATACAGCCAGCTTGACAGTGAAACTGTCATTGCTAGTGGTAGCTATGAATTTTCTTTTGGGAATCGCCATTTAACATTAACGCAACCAGTTGAAGGTGGAGATAACATCATCACCCGATTTACTGGCCGGTCTTATAATACCGAAACAGAAGTTTATGGCTTATGTATTACTAATGGTTCAGCCTCTCTTGCTGAAGATGCACAGAATTGTGATAACAACGAAACTGCTGCTAATAATTCTTTGGTAATGAGTGCTAATAATCTTGAAGCAGAGCTAGTACGCTTAACCGAGTTACCTGCTGAAGAAACACGTGAATTAGTAGAAGAGTTTGCCACTGATAAAGATTCTTTTTATACTTCTGGTTACAAGAAAGTTAGTGGTGGCGACACGCCTCTTTATTTTAAAACAGGTGGAACACCTGTTTTAGAGAATAATGAAATCGCGATAAATGGTGCACGTTTTACTATTGGTAATAATGATCCTGCTACAATAACAAGTGGTAATAATACAGTTGAAAATATTGATAGTGGCCATCAATATAACTTAAGTCAGGGCTTTACCATTAGCTTTGATGTTCTCTCTCATGGGGGTGGTGGCGCAGGTGCGGGTTCATTATCTCTTTATGCTGATAATAATACGTCCAGTGAAGGTAATTCAGTTCACGGGGCTTCATCTAAGTTTTTAAGTCTACCAATAAGTAACGTAAACTTCATTGGGGGTACAACTTTTAGTTACACTTATAATCCTACTGAAGCTGCAGCAGCGAAAGAACTTGATCCTGAAGTTCGAGTATTAAATCCTTTTGTACAAAATTCATTTTTACAAATTCGTACTGACAGTGCCGGTGTTATTACTATCGATAATTTAGTCGTTGATACTGTTGCCGGTTTTGGTATACCTAATGACGCTGTAAATGCACCTGAGCCAGAGCCAGAACCTGAGCCAGAACCGCAACCAGAAATAATCCCTAATGTCTTTTTACCTTTCATTGCCGATTTCACTCAAACAGATACGGCGAGCTTGTTTACCGCTGAGTACCAATCAACAACAGGTAACGCAGGTGTTACAGGTACAGATATCCCAATGTATGATAAAACAGGTGGTACGGTAACTGTTACTACTTCAGGCATTGAATTAGATGGGGGCCGTTTTACCATTGGTAATACTACACCAGATGTTGATACTACTGATGCGGATACAGCTGGCACCGGTATTTTCGATTTAAGTCGTCCTTACAATGTTGTGCTAGATATTATTGCTATAGGCGGAACGGAAACGAAAAAATTCCAAATTTATGTCGATAACAATACTTCAAGTAGCTCTAAATCAATGCATGGCGGGGCTTCTAAATTTTATAGTGTAGACATTAATACCTTAACACCGAATTCTACCTTAAAGGTTCCAGGATTATTAGCGACTAAAAACTCATTTTTACAAATTCGTACAGAAACCGATGGTATCGTTGAATTCAATAACTTACACATTGAATACGTAAACGAAAATGTATTACTAGAAGAAGACTTTACCGGTAGTACCGCTGAAACCTTCTTCACTACTGAGTATAAGTCATTACCTGGAGACAGTACTGCACCATTATATAATGTTACCGGTGGTGGTAGTACTATGATGTTTGCCAATGACCAACTTACATTAAGTGGTAGCCGTTTTACTATAGGTGACGCTAACCCCGGTACTGATACTGCTGATGGCGATCTACCTCAAGGTACACTTAATTTAAGCCGACCTTATAAAGTTTTTGTTGATATTGTAGCCATTGACAGCATTAGTACTATGACAAAAGATTTCCAAATCTATGTTGATAACAACACGAGTAGTAGTTCTAAATCTCACCTTGGTGGCGATTCTAAATTTTTTAAATCTGATCTTGCTAACTTAGTTGTTGGTCAAACCTTAGAAGTTGAAGGTTTACTTGCAACTGAGGCTTCATTTTTACAATTCCGTACTGAAGGAGGCGCCATTGTCACGATAGATAATATACGTATCGAATATCTTGATAATAAAATAATTCACAGTGATGGTTTTGAAACCACCTCGGAAGCCTTCTTTACTGCAGAATACATGTCACTACCTGCTGATGAAACGGTTCCTCTTTATAAAAAAACGGGGGGGGGTGTCACCGTTGTTGACGGTCAATTACAACTTGATAGCGGTCGTTTTTCTATCGGTAATACCACTCCTGATGTTGAGACCACAGCTGCTGATTTAATCACTACAGGTGTGTTTGATTTTTCTCAACCTTACAACATCGTTTTTGATTTAATCTCAGCTGAAGAACCTACTGATGATAAAGGAAACAGTTTCCAAGTTTACATCGACAACAATACGTCAAGTAGCTCAAAATCGATTCATAGTGGTGACTCTAAGTTTTATAGTACTAAAATTGCAGAGTTGACTCCGGGTGAAGTGACTATTGAAGGCTTCATTGGGTCGCCAACATCTTTCTTACAATTACGTACAGAAAGTGGCGGTATTGTCGTCATCGATAATTTACGTATTGAATACCTAGAAGATCCTGAAGATACAACCTTTACCTGTTCAAAAGCGCCTGAGTTATATTTCTGTGATGATTTTACTAGCGGTAACCTAAATAACTGGAATATTTTAGCATCTACAGAGGCTTCAACTGCGCTTGGTGACTTTGACGTATTAACACTTGAAGATGGCAATAACGTTATGCGTTATACCGCAGGTGGCGCTGGTGGCGAGCTGGTTTTAGCAACAGATGCTGCAATGGCTAATGTTCCTGATAGCGGTAATTATTTTGTTGAAGCAACAATTCGTCCACGCCAAAACAGTACTACCGCTAACAAGCAATTGTACTTAATGGCACGTTATGACAGTGTTGGTAATTGGTTTGGTGGTGGTTTAAACCTTCAAAACTCTTCAAGTAGCACACAAGTTGAAGTAGCAATCTCAACAAACGGTTCTATCAGCCGTCCTGTACAAAAGAAATCACCGTTATTATTAGGTGAAAAAGACGGTACTGCAGATGGTGTTTGGTATACGACTCGCTTTGAAATGATTGATGGTGACTTAACTCTATACTTAAACGGCGAAAAAATGGGTTCAACAACTGATTCAACCTATACAACTAAAGGTCTTATTGGGCTTTTCACCAATAACCGTTCATTTGAATTAGACAACTTAAAAGTGGGGGATCCAAGTATTAAACCAATTCAATTAACGCTTGATTATAAAGATCCTTCATGGGATACAACGACAACTACTGATCCGCTTGTGGTTAATGTTGCCGCTTTCCAGGATGATGGTTCAACAGCAGATACTTTTACAGTCACGTCAAGTAACCCTGATGCTGTTGCTGTAACAATTGAAGGCAATATCATTACACTAAGCCCTACCGGTGAAGGTGAAGCAACTATCTCTTTTGTATCTGGTTCTGATTCAAATATTGTTCGCACTATTAATGTGACAGTTGCTTCAGGCTTTGCTATGCCAACAACCGAATACGGTGATTTCAGTAGCAAAGTAGCACCAACAATCAGTAGCACTAACCAATATGTTGATACCAGCCTATCAATTACCTTTGATAATGCTATTACGTTAGGTGCTTTAGGTGAAGTTCGTATTTATAAAGCGTCTGATGACACAATCGTTGATTTACTCAAAGTTGACATGAAAAAAGGTGCAAATGTTGATGCCTTATCCGCTCTAGATAAAACGCGTACATTAAATTACACCCCTTTATCTGTTGCTGACGATGGTAAAACACTCAACATTGACCCACGTAATGATGTGCTAACTTACGGTGAAACCTATTATGTTGTGATCAGTAACGATGTGGTTAGTGGCGCTAAATTGAATGGTGTCGACTTTGACGGTCTTGGTGAGAGCAGTAATTGGACTTTCACGACAAAATATACAACACCTATCGGTTCTAACATTTTAGTTGATGATGATGGTGTCGCTGATTTTAGAACAGTACAAGGTGCGTTAACTTATGTAATGGCTAACATTGGTAAGGATGAAGCAGCGACCATTTCGGTTAAAGATGGTATTTATAATGAAATGTTATTCTTGCGAAACCAAAATAACATTACTATTCAAGGTGAAAGCCGTGAAAACACCATTGTTCAATATGACAACTATGAAACCTTTAATGGAGGTTCAAGTGGACGTCCTTTATTTTTAGTTGAAAGTGCTGATATGTTAGTACTAAATAACTTCACTTTAAAAAATTCACACATTCGTGATAACGCTTATTCTAATCAAGCAGAAGCTATTTATTTTAATAGTAACTATCGATTAGTTGCTAATAATATGAATTTCATCAGTGAGCAAGACACATTATTAGTAAAAGGCTATGCTTGGTTCTATAATTCATTAATTGCCGGTAACGTTGATTTTATCTGGGGTTACCCTGCTGCTGCACTATTTGAAGAAAGTGAAATTCGTACCCTTGGTGATTCTAAAAATGGCCCTTCTGATACACCAACAAGTGGTGGTTATATTCTACAATCTCGAACGCCGGTTGAATCAGATCCTGGATTTGTTTTCTTAAATGGTGAATTTACTAATGGACCGGGTCCAATTGGCAATACCGTTGCAGATTACTCCACTTATTTCGCACGTAGTAGCGGCAAATCTGATGCCTTTGATAACATGGTCTTAATCAATAACAAGATTGATACACATATTGCTATTGATGGTTGGGCTGTACAAGGTGTTAATGGTCAACCTGCACCAAATCCTGAAAATCCAACAGCAACAAGTGGCTGGCGCGAATATGGCAGCATGGACATTAATGGTAACCCACTAGATATTTCAGCGCGGGTTGGGGGTTATGAGTTATCTGATAATGAAGCTGCCAGCTATACTAGCCGTGCAGCAGTATTTGCTGCTTATAATAGTGGTTCTGGTTGGGATCCTCAGCCATTACTCATCCCTATCCTACCTGATGAACCAACCCAAGCTACACCTATTGTTGTTGAATATGGTTTTGCCGGATACAACTTTAATGTAACCGGTGGTGAAAACGGAACAACAATTACGGTTGCCAACGGTAATGATTTAAAAACTGCTTTAGCTTCCGCAAAGAATAGTAATAATCCCGTAACTATTTATGTTGATGGAATCATCACTGTTGCTAATAACGGTAATAGCTCAGTAATCGATGTTAAAGATATGGATAATGTGTCTATTATTGGTATTAATAATCGAGGTGAATTAGACGGTGTTGGTATTTCGATTCGTCGAGCGAACAATGTGATTATTCAAAACTTAAAAATTCATCATGTTTTAGCACCAACAGATGCTATTTCAGTTGAAGGTGATAATGATGGTTCAACAACCAAAAACATCTGGATAGATCATAACGAACTGTACAGTGAGAATGATGGTGATACATCGAAAAAAGATGTTTATGATGGTTTAATTGATACTAAAAGTGGCGCCAAAAATATAACTATCTCTTATAACTATCTACATGATCATTGGAAAGCTTCTTTAAATGGTCACACTGAAGATGATGAGACTACCAATACTGAAAGGCAAATCACCTTCCATCACAACCGTTTTGAAAACATTGAATCACGTTTACCTTTGTTTAGAAAAGGCGTTGGTCATTTATATAACAATTATTACAATAATATTGGCTCTACAGCAATCAACTCTAGGATTGGTGCAGAATTACTTATTGAAAATAATTACTTTGAAAATGTTCAAAATCCGATCGTATCCTTCTACTCAGATATCGTTGGATATTGGAGTGTTGCTGGTAATTTCTACGCGAATACCGTTACGTGGACTACACCAGAAACAGGCGATTTAAGTGCAGAAAATGGCGCTTCTACTAGTAGCTACGTTGTACCTTATGACTATGTATTAGATGATGTTCAAGATGTAAAAACTAAAGTTATCTCTAACGCTGGTATCGGTAGAATTGATCAAAGTGGCTTATCTATTCCGGATGTGACTGATAGCACCCCATCTGAGCCACCAGTGCAGGAAGCTATTGGTTTACCGTTTAATGAAAACTTCTCTGCAGCAAATACCGATGAATTCTTTAGTAACAGTTATCGTGACCTATCAGGCTCTGCCGGTAGTGATACACCATTATTCTATCGTGTCACAGGCACTGTTGAAGTAGCTGGTGGTGAATTAACCATGACAGGCGCTCGCGTAAGTATTAGCAACACCACACCTAGAGTGTCAACCACAGCAAATGATAGCACCACAACGGGGTTATTTGATTTAACAAATAATTATCAAGTGTCGTTCAAAGTGATCAGTGTTGCTGGCAATACCGACAAAAACTTCCAAATATACGTAGATAACAACACATCAGGTAGCAGCAATTCGATTAACGGTGGTGCTTCTAAATTTTATTCAGTAGCACTTAAAGACTTCATTCCAGGTCAAACTTATGTGGTAGATGGACTAATTGCTTCAGCTAGATCATTTATAACAATACGTACGGAAAGCGATGCAACAATCACTATCGATGATTTTACAATTGAATGATTAAAATTTAACTAATTTAACTAATTTAACTAATTTAACTAAGAGTAAAATCCTTCAATACATTAATGTTGAGGGATTTTTTACTTCCCCCTTAAGACTTTTTTATACCTCCCCCTCCCCAGAAAATAGCTATGGCTATCAATCTCAGTTCACTATGTAAGTTCGAACTATACAGCAGTACCGAAAAACGCAATTAACAGTAAAAGTTATCTAGATAACCTGATGTGATGGTTTCCTCCCAATACGGTAGCTATTTACCATGATTGAAGTTGTTAACCACAATCAAAATGGCAGAACACCAAAATGAAAATTACAACAACAGGGTTAGACATAGCAAAAAGATTTCTTCATGTTGTTTGCTGTAATGAGCAATGATGCCTTGTAAAAAATAAAAATGTTAAGGCAAGCACAAGTATTCGCTTTCTTTCAATGTCATTCTAAATGTCTTGTTGCTTTGAAGATTTATGCCACCTCTCATTATTGGGCAAGAGAAATAATGAGAGGTGTGCATACTGTGAAGCTTATTCCACCTCAACATGTGGAAGTATTTTTAATTGGTAATAAAATGATTATAACGATGCGTTAGCAATTGCTGTTGCAGCTAAGCAACCACATATATAAGAGTGTTGGTATTAAATCAATGGAGCGGCAAGATAATCAAACGCAACATAAAGCAAAGTATTAGCCATAAGGCAACGAACTGGGTCATGCAACCAAATAAGAGGACGCCTAGCTGAATACAGTATTGTTTTTAACCCAAGGCGTTAATCATGTGCGTAAAAGCATTTCTTTGATGTTGGACGGTGAAACAATACTATTATCTGATGGGTTTAAAGTAATACTGTCTCAATTACAATCGCAATTAAACGCATTAGACGAATGTATTCAGATCTATGATAAAACAATTACGGTTTCAACAAGAAATAATCCTATTTGCCAGAGATTACAAACGATACCAGGTTTTGGTCCCATGATATCAAGTGCCTACTTTAATGAAGTAGGCACTTGTGCAGGTTACCGACGAGGACGTGATGTTTCAGCATCAATAGGTATAGTTCCACGACAACACAGTAGTGGTGGTAAAGATACTCTGCTTGGCATATAAGTAAACGTGTGACAGTTATCGATGTCTTTTAATTCAAGGGGCTAAAGCGGTAGTATCGCGAGCATAAATGAAAACAGATAAATTGAATCAATGAATTAATAAAATTGTTCAAAATCGGGGCATAACTGATCGTGTAGCGTATTCCAACAAAATGGCGAGCATGGCTTGGCAATTAGCGCCTCCGGTGAATAATATTCACAAGTATAGTAAACCGCTCTTCAAAGAATTGCGTGGGTAAAACAAAACGACGGTATAGCAGGTAAAGCCTGCATATTGAAAACCTGATGAGCTCAGAGCTAGTAAATACCGATAACCTGATAAGGTCATATGCGCGGAATACATCGAGGTCATCCGCAATAAACTTCATTAAAAGACCGTATATATGACAGTAACCCTGTCCCTGTGACCGATGAGCTAAACTTTCCAATACGAGAGGAGAGCATATATGAGTTCGGCTCAACAAATGTTGTTCTAACAGCTATTGACGCGATATTTGCCTTGAATTAAGTAAAACTATCAAGCTAGAGATTCTATAACATAATGTTTATTATATTTAAAATTGTTAAATGTCTCTTAAACCGAATTCAGGTTAGATATCAACACTAATACCTTATCCACTTTTTTCTATTATCTCAGAGTACAGTCAAACCTTAATGCATCAGCAACAAGCGATTATAAAATCAGCAGGTTAGCCAGTCGTCAACGCACAATTTAGAACGTTTATAACAGTTAATTAATATAATGATATATTTTCAATTAGCTATTACTTATCAATATATTGGCGGATAAAAACACTTGATCAAAGCTATATTTCACCGACTAAGTTGAGGAAATATCTTTTTTTGCAGTAGAAAGTTCTAATAAAGTATGGGAGGAATCACTCGAACAAATAGACAATGTCTTTTTAGCTTTATTAGCGACTAAAAACTAATATGACTTATTTAAAAACAAACCATATTAGTTGAAAATTATAAAAACACAAAAATTTATTTTCTATAAACCAAATAAAAAATGTATCTAACCCACTAATTTAAAAGTAAGTTATAGCCACATTATAATTATTAACTAAACGCCAAGCATCAATGGTACCTTCTGAGCCTGCTGCTTCAATAATACGTACCGTATTAATGGGATTTGTTAAACTCTTAATAAAAATTCGGCCTGTAGAACCATTAGGTGACCAGTAACTGCTTACGTTTCCATCACGCACGACACCATAACTGCCAGCTCATTTAGAGCTTCCATCTGAACCTACAGTTAAAGAATAGTTTTCACCTACTTCACCGTCAATCGGATCTGGTTCAACTGGATCTGGGTTAGGTGATACAACTGAACAGCTACCATCAGAAAAGGTAATGCCTTTGTTAGCACCCGCGGTTGCTAAAACAAGACCAGGCACACAGTTTGCTTCATCCATACTATAACTATAAGGAATACTGACAGACGTTGTAGAAACAGGGTTTGGCCCTGCTGGATGATTATCAGTATCTTCAGCTGTCCAAACAACGGTATTAGCAAAAATATTACCATTAACTTCCCAATACCCCATATTATCAGTATAGAAAGTACCTATTGGATCTTTAGAATTTTCAAAGTAATTATTATCAACTTTAACTTTTCCGCCAATACGTGAATTGATACCTGATTTATTAATACCATTAAAATAGTTATTATAAGTATGACCGACTCGCCCTCGAAATAGGGGCACTCGAGAATCTAGATTCTCATACAAATTATGGTGAAAAGTAACAGGGCCATTATTGTTATCACTTGCGCTAGAGCCTACTAGGCCACCACGCCCTGAATTACGTAAAATACTATAAGAAAGTGTTACATATTTTGTGTCTGCTTTCATATCAAATAAAGCATCGTAACCGTCGCTTTCACCACCTTGAGCTTCTAAAGTAACGTGGTCTACCCATATATTAGAGACATTACTTTCCATACCTATTGCATCACCACCATTAGAAGTAGGTGATCCTGACTTTTTAACATTACGCACATGTAAATTTTGCAAAATAATATTTGAAGAATTACGTATATGGATGCCTAGTTCATCAAATAGTGCGCCACTACCAACACCAATAATTGATATATTACTGATTTCTTTTAGTTCAATGACACCATCAGCGGTATTACAACTACCGCTTTGTTTAAAGGTGTTACTGTGATTTATAGTACCCTGCACATGAATAATCAACGGCGTATCATCTGAAGCGCGATTACAAATTGCTGCATGGATATCAGTACCTGTACTTGCATTAACAACACCACCACCGGCTCCACCCGTAGTACCACCATTTTGCGTAGAAAAACCAGATTGTTCTGCAAAGATATGTCCGCTAAACAGAGTACTTGCAAGTGCTACTGAAGCAATTGAACGTTTAAAAATATTTTTTTCATTCATCTTTAATCCTTAAGATAATTATTTTTTATTTAAAGCTAACTATCCACCTAAGCCTTGCCACCGGTGGCAATCTCAGGTAAATAGTTAACTTCAAGACTGAACTTTGCCCCCTCCCCGTCATGCCACCGGTGGTAAATTAGGGTAAGTTACAACTACTTTTTAACTAAAAATGAGCTTATTTAGTCTATTATTTAATCAGAAATAATGCGAGTACTTTTTAACTTAAATAAAAATATACAAATAAACAAAATAAAATCAATAACTAAAAACAAAGCGTGTGGTTTTTTTTAAAAACCAAAAGATTACATGTAACCTTTTACAGAGAGGATATTTTTTATGTGTAGTATTTTATAAGTAAAGATAACAACTTTATATTATCTTTATATTATCTTTA
>NZ_JACGVC010000051.1 GCF_014077005.1 Colwellia sp. MB3u-45
TGTGCTTTTTGTGCTTTTTGTGCTTTTTGTGCTTTTTGTGTAGGACGGACTTTAGTCTGTCAACTGCTTAGCAGGCAATTAACGTTATGGGTTAACAAATAGCTATCGCGGGTAATATTTTTTTATTGGTATTTGTGCTGTTAACGGTTAAATTTCATTTAACTTGTTGGACTGAAGTCCAACCTACAAAGGGCCTGCGGGTGATAATTTGGCGTTGTGTGCAGGGATTTTTTTGTGTTTTTTGATTTTTGTAGGATGGACTTTAGTCCGTCAACTGCTTAGCGGGAAATTAACGAGGTGGGTTAACCAATAGCTATCGCGGGTATTATTTTTTATTGGTATTTGTGCTGTTAACGGTTAAATTTCATTTAACTTGTTGGACTGAAGTCCAACCTACAAAGTGCCTGCGGGTGATAATTTGGGGCTGGGCTTTTTTTTGTGAATTTTTTTGATTTTTGTAGGATGGACTTTAGTCCGTCAACTGCTTATCGGGCAGTTAATGTGATGGGTTAACAAATAGCTATCGCGGGTAATATTTTTTTATTGGTATTTGTGCTGTTAACGGTTAAATTTCATTTAACTTGTTGGACTGAAGTCCAACCTACAAAGTGCCTACGGGTGGTCATTTGGCGTTGTGTGCAGGGATTTTTTTGTGTTTTTTGATTTTTGTAGGATGGACTTTAGTCCGTCAACTGCTTAGCGGGAAATTAACGAGGTGGGTTAACAAATAGCTATCGCGGGTATTATTTTTTATTGGTACTTATGCTGTTAACGGTTAAATTTCATTTAACTTGTTGGACTAAAGTCCAACCTACAAAGGCGTACGGGTGATAATTTGGGGGTGGGCTTTTTTTTGTGAGTTTTGTATGATTTCTTGTGAATTTCTTTTGATTTTTGTAGGATGGACTTTAGTCTGTCAACTGCTTAGCGGGAAATTAACGAGGTGGGTTAACCAATAGCTATCGCGGGTAATATTTTTTTTTCGGTATTTGTGCTGTTGACGGTTAAATTTCATTTAACTTGATGGACTAAAGTCCAACCTACAAAGTGCCTAGTGCTTTTTATTTCTACCTGTTTACATGACTAATGTTAGAATAAGTTCTTTCCCTGTTTTCTCTCTCCAGTGTTAGGTTTTTGTTGTAAATGAAATATATCCCTTCAAGTGTTTTTGGCCGTTTTATAGGTAAAAACACGACAATTAATATCAATGAAATTGGCTTGTCTTTTGATGTTGAAAACAATTTAATCGAAATTAAATGGCAAGATCTTCTAGCCCCTCCGATGTTTTGTATCAGTTTTTTTGGGCAAATTGTTACCTTAAAAACGGCTAATAAAAGCTATGTTCTTACTATGCTAGCTTATAGTTCAAGGCTTATGCAGCAGGGCCATTGTCAGCAACTTTGGGTCGCGGCTAACATGCAACGGCTTGACACATTATTAAGTGCGATAAAAAAAATCACCCATGAGCAATATCTACGACAATCGAGCATTAAACGCGTTCAATTAACGGTTAATCAAGAGGTTACGCGTTGGTTTCCTTGGGTCAACACCAGTAAAGCAAAAGCAATGGTGACTGAAAAACTGCAATTGCTTAACCATTATCAACATTGGCAAGCGCATGATATAGATGATTGTCGTGAACGCTATATCAAGCGGCAGCTGCAAGTTCATCAACACTTTTTTGATAATGTTGAGTCTAATCCTTTAACACTTCACCAGCGCCGAGCTTGTATTATCGACAATGATAATAATTTGTTGTTAGCGGGCGCTGGCACAGGCAAAACCAGTGTTATGGTCGGGCGGGCCGGGTATTTACTTAATAGCCAACAAGCGCAGCCTAGTGAAATGTTATTACTGGCTTATGGCCGTAAAGCCGCTGACGAAATGGATGAGAGAATAAAAGACAAACTGGCGACTACTGAAATAAGTGCGACAACTTTTCATAGTTTAGGCCTAAATATTATTGCTCAGGTGGAAGGGGTTAAACCTAGCTTGTCGGTATTAGCGACAGATGAAAAAACTAAGGCTAAGTGGATCCAAAGCTGTTTTGAACGCTTAATTGATCAGCATGCTCAGTATCGATATTTACTCATCGAATATTTTACTCAGTATTATTACGCTGAGCGAAATGACTTTGATTTTAATAGCTTAGGTGAGTACTACCAATATTTAACCGACAACGATATTCGGAGTTTAAAAGGCGATAAAGTTAAAAGTTTTGCTGAGCTCACTATTGCCAATTGGTTATTTAATCACGGTATAGAATACCAATATGAGGCTAGCTATGCACACAAGCTAAAAACCATAGCGCGTAAGCAATATCAACCAAACTTTTTTCTGCCTGAATTGAATGTTTATATTGAATATTACGCTATAGATGAGCAAGGCAATACCGCGCCTTTTATTGATAAAAAGGCCTACCATGAGGCGATAACATGGAAGCGCAATACTCATCAGCATTATCAAACCCCTTGTCTTGAATTAAGCTACGCGCAGCATAAACAAGGTCGGTTAATTAGCGCGTTAGCCGCGTTTTTTACTCGCCAAAAAATTGCCGTTGAAGTACTGCCTGATGAAGCGATACTGGAAAGTTTAAAAGAAAGTGGACGAATAACCGTACTCGCTAGCTTGTTTTGTCAGTTAGTTGGGCTTTATAAAGCGGCTGATGTCGACTCAAGCTTAGAGAGCACGTTAGAGCGTAGCTTAAAAGATAATGTTATTGCCCATTCTGCTGATCCACAGCAAACCGCCAAGGCACTGGTGTTACTTAAGCCCATTTTAAGGGCCTATGAGGCCCATTTAACACGCCAAGCAGAAATTGATTTTGAAGATATGATCAATAAAGCGCTAGTTTATGTTCAAACGGGGCAATTTAAATCGCCGTGGCGTTATATTATGGTGGATGAATTTCAAGATATATCAGCACCGCGGGCACGATTAGTGAAAGCATTACGTGATAATAATAAAGCCTGTTCAATTTTTGCCGTTGGTGACGACTGGCAAGCTATTTATCGTTTTAGTGGTGCAGACCTGAGGTTAACCACAGGTTTTGCTGATTTTTTTGGCGCCACCACGCAATCAGTATTAGATAAAACCTTTCGCTTTAATAATAAAATTGGCAAAGTCGCGACCAATTTTATTGGTAAAAATCCAGCACAAATTCATAAAAAAATTAACGCATTTAAACAGGTTCAAGCCCCTGCGGTTTCACTGCTGAAACGTGAGAATGCGGCTTTTAACTCATCAAACAAAAATGTGATTAATGAGCTGGAAAATGGCGCGGTTGATGAGGTTTTAGCCGCTATTTCAGCTAAAGTATCTCAGCCAGTGAGTGTTTACTTACTGGCGCGTTTTTGGTTTCAATTACCCAGTAAAGCAGCGTTAAAGCAATTAAATAATCAATACTCGCTATTAAACATTGAAGCGCAATCTTTTCATGCTTCAAAAGGTAAAGAGGCTGATTATGTGATTATTATCGGACTGAAAAAAGGCGCGCATGGCTTTCCTTCTGAAAAAGCAACGCCGGCACTGCTTGATGCACTGCTCGCTAAAAAAGAAGCTTTTGCTTATGCAGAAGAGCGGCGATTATTTTATGTGGCGCTAACCAGGGCTAAAGACAGAGTTTATATTATTGCCGATATGAGCAATGCTAGTTGCTTTGTTAAAGAGCTTATCGATGAACATAGCCTTGACCTTGAACTGGATGAATTTGGCAGTGCAGTCAGCCAAGCATTTATTGATGAGCTAAACTGTCTGGTTTGTGAAACCGGCAGATTAAAAAAACGCGCCAGTCAGTATGGCGCTTTTTATTCCTGTTCACACTTTCCGCGCTGCGAGCATACAGAACAACCTTGCGCTAACTGTGCAAGCCCCATGAGCCAAAAACGTCATAAAGGCTTTAAAATTTGTTTAAATCCATCATGTCAAAATGTCATACCCACTTGTGAAAAATGTAATGCAGAGATGGTGTTACGTTCCAGTAAAAATGGCGAATTTTGGGGCTGTAGAAACTATAAAGGTAATGATCCTATGAGTTGTAAAAATGGTATTGATGGCTCAAAAATAAACTGGCCTGAAGTAGCAGCTGAATAAAGTTGGCAGCATCTCAATAAATATGGCAACACCCAATAGGCAAAATCAACTAAAGTTGGAAGCTCACTATGCTATGTGTTGAGCGGAAGCTAGTTATCGGTTACCTCTTAGGTCAGCGGACTAAAATTTATCTCAATATATAGTCCGCTTATCCACCATAGTCATTGAGTTACCATGAAATCAAATACCGGTCTGAATTACTGATGCTCGTTTTAAACACTCTATTGCATTAAAAATCTTAATAGAGAATTAATTATCGTAATTTATCCACAACAACCCCCTCTGTTAGCTTTTTTTGGCGACAAGTTGAAGTCAACCTCACTTGTTGGGTGTTTGGTGTGAGGTTAGCTATTTCATTCAGTATGTATTGTTCAGTATGTATTGCCGATTTTCGAGTTAGGTATATTCCCAATATTTCTATGCTTAGTTGCTGTCTATTTTCATTTTTCTGATGGCGACACTACGGCAATGTTGTAAAAAGCATTACCAATGTCGTTTAAATGATTTAGATGTGTTAATGGCTCTTTTGATCTAAATCAATGATATATAAAAGTTTTGAGGTATGGTTACGACTTAGCGTTGGTTATAACGTAATTGATAATAAACCTTGGAGACATAATGTGAATCCTTTTAAAAAATTAGCCCTAAGTATCGCAGTTACTACAACACTGGTAACCTTTTCGGCAGGGTCATATGCTGGTGAGACACTTGATACGGCTAAAGTAGGCCTTGCATCACAGGCGCAAGGACTTGAGCGCGTAACACAAATATTAGTAGCACCACCATTTTTACCTAAGCATGAGCAAGTGGCTAAGGGTGGCCCTAAAATTATTGCCATGACCATGGAAGTGGTTGAAAAAGAGATGGAAATATCACCAGGCGCATTTGTCCAAGCAATGACCTTTGAAGGTTCAAACCCCGGTCCAATGATTGTCGCGCATGTAGGGGATTATGTGGAGCTAACCCTGAAAAATCCTAAAACAAATACACTGCTCCATAACATAGATTTTCATGCGGCAACAGGTGCTTTGGGTGGGGGTGCTTTAACTGATGTATCTCCTGGCGAACAAGTTGTACTTCGTTTTAAAGCCACTAAAGCGGGTGTGTTTGTTTATCATTGTGCACCAGGTGGTGTAATGATTCCATTCCATATTGTTTCAGGTATGAATGGCGCTATTATGATTTTACCTCGTGAAGGTTTAAAAGATGAAAAGGGTCAACCTGTAAGCTATGACAAAGCCTATTATATCGGCGAGCAAGATTGGTATGTGCCTAAAGATGACCATGGTAAATACAAACGTTATAACTCACCGGTAGAAGGCATGGCTGACACTATGGCTGTAATGCGAGGTTTAATTCCGACACATATTACCTTTAATGGCAAAGTGGGTGCTTTAACGGGTGAAAATGCCATGACAGCCAAAGTAGGTGAAACGGTTTTATTCCTACATTCAGAAGCAAATCGTGACACCCGTATCCATTTGATTGGTGGTCACGGCGATCTTGTATGGCCAGGTGGTTCATTTAATGACACACCGATCACTAATCAAGAAACATGGTCAGTACTTGGCGGTTCAGCTGTTGCAGCAATGTATACCTTTAAACAACCTGGTAGTTATGCTTATGTTAACCATAACTTAATTGAAGCCGTTATGTTGGGCGCTTTAGCGCATGTATCGGTAGAAGGAAAATGGAATAATGATTTAATGGAACAGGTTTCTAAACCTAGTCCTATTAAATAAAACCTAGTAGTGAAACTGAATAATAAGCTTTAAAAAAATTCATGATGAAACCTATTTTAGTCATGATGCTATTTTTGTAGGTGCTGCAAGTGCCACGTCCACAGAAGTAGAACAACGGATTGCATACACCTCATGAAGATATGTTTAAGCGGTAAATTTGTTAATTCACCGCTTTTATAAACGATAGCTTTGTTAGACTAATATTTTTAAGTTACTGGTTTTTAAGTTATAGGTTTGTTGTTACCAAACACGCTTATAGTGAACGTAAAAAATCATCATGGCTTGGCATTTTATCTACCGTGCGATTGATTAATATTTTTAAGTTTTTCATTAAATCGTCTACCTGTTCCTCTGATAAGGTATCCACTAATGGGTGATGATCTTCGGGTATATTACCTTGACCTATCATGACTTGTTGCCATGCTGTTTCAGTAAATAAATCGTCAGGCTGACAAAATACTTTCCCTGTTTTTTTGAATAACTGAATTTTATTCATTAATGACTCAGGTACATCCATGCGCTGACAAGCCCGCCAAAATTCACTATCGCCGCGGTTATTGAGTTTGTAATGTAAAATAATGAAATCGCGAATACCTTCAGACTCCACCTTTGATTGACGATTGAATTCGTTAACTTCTTCAAGGTTAATACCTTGGTGAGGAAAAAATTTAACTAAGCGCGTAGCAGCCGTTTGAATTAAGTGAATATTAGTGGCTTCTAAGGGTTCAAAAAAGCCACTAGATAAACCAATGGCAATAACATTTTTATTCCATTGCTTACGGCGGCGACCGGTTTTAAATGAAATGATTTTTGGCTCAGCTAGCGGTTTACCGTCAATATTTTTTAGTAATAACGCTTTAGCCTCTTCATCACTCATGTGTTTACTGGCATAAACTAAGCCATTCCCTGTTCTATGTTGCAGTGGAATACGCCATTGCCAGCCAACTTTATGGGCAGTTGAGCGGGTGTAAGGTTCAATATTTTCGGTTTTTTCACAAGCCACGGCGATGGCACGATCACAGGGCAACCAGTGAGAATAGTCGTCATAACCGGTACTGAGTGTTTTTTCTATTAAAATAGCCGCTAGGCCCGTACAGTCAATAAATAAATCACCGCTAATACTGGTGCCATCTTCAAGTGTTACGCTGTTGATATCGCCTGATTTATCATCTTGTGCTATGTCGGTAATCGTTCCTTCAATGCGCTTTACCCCTAAGCCCTCTGCGTGTTTACGTAAAAATTTAGCGTATAAACCGGCATCAAAGTGATAAGCGTAGGCTAACCCAGGTAAATTGGTATTGAGAATTTTTTTAATTGGCGCGAACTTACCTTGCTTAGCGGCTTGGTAGTTTAAGGAATAATCCCAGAAACTGTTACCGTCAATATTGTCGCTGCCATTTTGTAATTGTTGATGTTTTTGCCAGAAATGATGAAAATCACAGAAAGGGAATTTTTTACCTATGCTGCCAAAAGCATGCATATAGTGCTCACCGTCTTGATGCCAGTGATTAAATTCTATCCCCAGTTTCATTGTGCCTTTAGTGGCTTTAATAAACGCTTTTTCATCAATGCCAATAGCGCTGTTAAAGTTAACGATAGGAGGTATGGTGGCTTCACCAACACCCACAATGCCAATGTTATCTGATTCAACTAAAGTAATATCAAGGGTTTTACCTAGTACTTTGGCGAGTAGTGAAGCTGTCATCCATCCAGCGGTACCACCACCGACAATAACGATATTTTTTATCTGACCTTGAGTGTTATTTTTATGCATAATATTTCTCGAACCTGATAGCAGTGTAGGTTAATTAATACTAATCTCACTCATTATCTGATCATTTTTACTGGTTAAAATAACCCACTACTGCGTTATTTATTTAATAATTAGAACAACTAGTTATTAAAATAAATGCCTTGTATTTGGCCATTTTTCCTGCGTATAAAGTAGACCACCTAATTAATGAAATTGGTATAAAAAAGCCCTTGCAAGAGATTATCACAAGGGCTTTACTTTATCGCACTAGACTAAAAAATTACATTTTGTAGCTAAAGCCTAATAAATAAGAGCTACCGTAGTCTTGGTAATCACGGACTTGTAGTGCATTTTCACCTTGTAATGAGGTGAATGGCTCTTCAGTTAAGTTATAACCTTGTAAGAAGATAGATAAACCTTCTAAGCTTTCAAAACCACCTTCAGCGAAGTCATAACCAATTTGTGCATCAAAAATAGTTTCACCGACAATATCAACTTGTACTGTATTGAAACCTAGGCCGTAAACATCACCTTTAAAGGCATCACGTTTACGCATACTGGCACGAGCAGAGAAACCATTTTTGTCGTAATAAAAGGTCGCACTGGTAATACTTTTAGATAAACCAGGTAACTCGTAGTCATTATCATTTTGATCTTTCATATCAGATTCAATGCCAGTATAACTCGCAATAAGTCCGAAACCATCAAGATGCTCTGTTAGCATGTTAAGAGGTAAAGTGGCCGATAATTCATAACCCCAAAGTGTGCCTTCGCCACCATTGACTTTACCATTACCCGTACCTGATGTTGTTGCGGGTATTTCACCTGTAGCTGGGTTTGCTACGCCAGTCATATCCACGGCGTAACTACCATCAAAGATCCAGTTTTGTAAATCTTTGTGGAAAAGAGCTACGGAAAAGTAACCTTCAGCACTGAAGTAATTTTCATAAGATAAATCAAGTCCAATGGCTTCTTTTGGCTCAAGTGAAGGGTTACCACCTGAGACACTCCAGTAGTTACCTTCGGTATCGGGTTGTTGATTATATGATGCGTTAAATGACGCATTCATTTCATCTAAACGTGCACGAGAAATAGTTTTTGCAGCACCAAAGCGTAATGTTTGAGTATCGTCAATTTGCATTGACAAGTTTACACTCGGTAAAAAGTGACTATAGTCATGGCTCACGTCAGTCGGTTGAGTAACCACTAAACCATCAACGGTGTTAAAAGCATTACCTTGTGACGATTGGTCGGTATAAACATAACGTACACCCACATTACCGGTTAATGGCATACCCGCAATTTCAGAAGATATTTCAGCTTGTACAAAAGCAGACATTACTTTTTCATTGACCATCCAAGACTTGGTGGCATGGGTTGGATTAGTTAAGCTTTCTTGCATTAGGTTATAATAACCATCTTTGATTAAGCCCATAGTGTCATAAGCGATCATATCGCCCATACCAATAAAGTCTAAGTTAGCAGTGCCTTCACGGTATTCTTCTGGTACAACTTTCATGCCTGGATTATCAAGAGAAAAATCACTTAAGGTCATGAAATAACCTTCAGACTGCTTGGTTTTTTCACGTTCGCGATAAGCAACGCCGTAAGTAATTTCAGTGATGAAGTTTGAATCAAGCTCTTGGCTAGCGGCAAACTTTAATGACATTAGCTCATCATCAATGCTTGGGGTATTGATAAAGCCATCTTGTAATTGGTTTTCGTACTCAGTACCGGTAACGCCATACTGGTCATTTAATGCGCCACTCCAACCCCAACTTAATGGACCGCCTAGTTGCATTAGGTTGTAATCGCTATAATCTAAGCCGTGAGAGAAAGTAGCACCGGTATTGCCTGAGTTAAAAGTGTAACCTAAGTCATCACCAGCACCTCGACTATCACCACGACCCGTACCAGCATAACTTTCAACACTGTACACATCACGTTCAACTTTTGAATAAGCTACATCAAAATCTAATGTCCAACCATCCGTTACGGCCCAGTTAGTATTAAAACCCAATGACATTAATTGTGCTTCACGTTCTTCATAGTCATTACGTACTACAACGCGTTGATCTTGTGTGATTGCACTGGTAACAAAGCCTGTTGCCGCGTCAATTACCGCGGTATCAGCCGAAATAGAACCTTGACCCCATGCGAAAGGTATTTCAATACCACGTAAAATTTTGGTATCTAAAAAGTCGACATAAAGTGCATCAAAGGTCATTTTTATGTCATCGGTTGGCGTAGCTTCAATCACTAACATAGCTGAGTCACGCTCTAAGTTAGATGAGCGAACGAATGGCTTAGCACCACCTAAGATAGAACCTTTTGAGCCATCTTCATATTCAAATTCAGGATAACCCCATGCATTCCAACGCTTTTCTTGGTTAGGCGAGGCCATGGTGGTGTAGGCAAAAGCTACACCTAAGGTATCATCAGCAAATTGATCCATATAGAAGAAGGTGCCTTTTAAACCATCATTATCACCATCAGGGTTTAACTTATCAAAACTGGTTTTTTCATAGGTACCATTAAATTGAATAACACGACCGTCTTGGTCTAACGGTTTAATGGTTTGTAAATCGATTACACCGGCGATACCTTCACCTTCAAGGCTAGCATTGGGTGTTTTATAAACGGTAACGCCGCTCATAATTTCAGAGGGGTACAGGTCAAATTCAACGCCGCGGTTATCACCAATCGACACTTGCTCACGACCATTTAAGGTGGTGCCACTTTCATTTTCGCCAAAACCACGAATACTGACTTTGCTCGCACGGCCATCAATACGCTGCGCTGCTAGGCCCGGTAAACGAGCAATGGATTCAGCAATTGAAGAATCTGGCAATTTACCTATATCTTCTGCTGAAATAGCCTCAACTACGTTTGATGAATAACGCTTAAGGTTGATAGATTCGACAATACTTTTACGAAAGCCACTCACTTGAATGACTTCAATTTCTTTTTCGTCATTCTTTTTCGCTGCGGCGACTTCTTCAGCAGCAAACGTTGGTGTGCTTAAGGCGATAAGGCCACTTGAAATTAACGCTAACGTCATTTTACTTGGTTTAAAATTTAACATTGAAAGGTTCCCCTGGCTGATTCTTAATTAATTTTTATAAGCCATTTTCCCATGAGCTTAATTAATTTTTATAAGCTATTTTCCCATTAGCTTAATAATTATATTTTTTATTAGTCTTGTCATGTCATCTGGTTAAATAAAGCTAAACAGACGGCCATTTCTGAACAACTTTAATATAAAGCGCTGACTGGCAGATGAATAGCGTATGCATACGTATTCACTCGGTGTATTTATCCAAAAAATCGATTGAATACGTATGCAACGACAGTTATTAAAATAAGTAAGTCACTCTGTTGATGAGGGTGTTGATGAGAATGCTGATGAGAAACTAAATAACGCGGTAAAAGTTGTTTTAGTCCGATCAGATACTTGCTTAAGCTAGGCCATTTTATGGTTGCGTCAACGCCATAGCAATAAGCTGATTTAATTGATACAGCCCAAACTATAATGCTCAAATTAACCTGACTGATTGAAGTTGCATCGAGCAGCTTCAATGATACTCAGTAGCCATACAGTAGTCATATAGTAGCCATACAGTCGCCATACTAGCGGGTAATATTAAACTGAATACGTATGCAAAATAGCAAAATGGGTTTTTTTATATGCCCTTAACAAGTAAGTTAAGGGCAAGGAAAACTTACTTGATTGGTTACAATGAAAAAGAACTATAGATCACTTTTTATTTATGCATCATGTTTTGCGGCGCTACTGTTAACGGCTTGCAGTGAACAGTCGAAAAAGAGCAATTCGCTTGCAGCGGTAGCTGAAGCAAACTCACTTGTACCTGCTGAGCTAGTTGCCCAAGCGAGTGATAGTTCAGTTCACTGGCTAACGCCAAATTTATTGGTTATGCCTAAAGCTAACCAACAGGTACTTTACCAGTTACTCAATTTAGCAAAAGCAGATATTGCGGCCCTTGATTTATTAGCGGTTAATTTACCTGATTATTTAATGAAAAAATTTCCACATCTTGCTGATTTTCAAGCCTATAAAGTTGAGTTATTACCTTCGCAAGCTAAAACATGGTTAAAGCAGCCATTAGTGGTTGTTGGGCTGGCGCAAAATAAGCAAATACAAGATGTGCATTTCGTACAAACGGGCGCGGTGTTAGACGCCCTTTATACGCAAGGTGAAAATGATGCCAATGAAGAAACAAACTTAGGCACCAAGATCACTGAAAATGACGTGAGCTTTAAGTTATGGGCTCCAACAGCGCAAAAGGTCAAATTATTACTTTTTAATGACGATTTATCTCCCTCATCAACCGCTAGCCTAACAATGCTTGAAGATACCAAGTCTGGTATTTGGTCTGTTGTGGGTGATAGCTCACTCGATGGCGCTTACTATCAATACCAAGTCACTGTTTATCATCCTCAATCAAAGCAAATAGAAACACTGATCACCACAGACCCCTATTCACTTAGCTTGTCTGTTAATAGTCAATATTCACAGGTAGTTGATTTAAATGATGCTAGTACGCAACCGCTTAACTGGCAAAACCAGACTGTGCCTAAGGTTGAAAACATTGAAGATAATATATTTTATGAAACGCACATTAGAGACTTTAGTTCTGATGATAATGCGCTGTCGAATAATAAATTTCGAGGAAAATACAAAGCGTTTAGCGAGCAAAATTCCAGTGGCATAAGCCATTTAAAGGCACTTAAAAAAGCGGGCTTAAACAATATTCATTTACTGCCCACTTACGATTTAGCCTCTATTAATGAAGACGACAGTCAGTCGGTGGATATCAATGATACTGTTGCTCAAGTAAAGGTAAAAGTATGTGATATTGCGCCAACTAGCCATATTTGTAGCACTGATTTTTCTTATTTAAATGATTTCAGTGAAGAACAAAGCTTGAAATCACTACTCGCTAGTTTTGATGCTAGCAGTGCTCAAGCGCAAAAAATGGTGAGTGAACTGCGTCAATTTGATAATTTTAACTGGGGTTATGACCCTTTTCATTACACGGTACCCGAGGGGAGTTATGCACTCAATCCAAAAGGTAAAAGCCGTTTAGTTGAGTTTCGTGAAATGGTGCAAAGTATTCACCGCCTAGGTTTTCGCGTCATTATGGATGTTGTTTATAATCATACTTATCAATTTGGTTTAAAAGAAAAGTCGGTGCTTGATAAAATTGTGCCCCATTATTATCACCGGCTTAATATCATCACCGGTGAAGTCGAACAGTCAACCTGTTACACCTGTGGCAATACCGCGACCGAGCGAGTAATGATGGCAAAGTTAATGTCAGATTCGTTGGTGACTTGGGCGCGTGATTATAAAATAGATGGCTTTCGTTTTGATTTGATGGGCCATCAAACCAAAAGTGCCATGCTGGCAGCGCGAGAAGCGGTGCGAGCAGTAGATGCGGATACTTATTTTTATGGCGAAGGTTGGAACTTTGGTGAAGTTGCGAACAACACTCGTTTTGTTCAAGCCAGTCAACTAGAGCTAGGCGGCAGTGAAATAGGTACTTATAGCGACAGATTACGTGATGCCGTGCGTGGCGGTGGTAATAATACGCGTGATTCACAAGGGCTAGGTAATGGTTTACTGATGCAGCCAAACGAGCGTCAAACACAAAGTATTTCATCACAAAAAAATAATGTGCAAGCATACCATCTTCGCATGGATCAGCTACGCATTGGTTTAACGGGGAATTTATCAAACTTTCCGCTTTATCTTATTGAGGGTAAAGCGATACTAGGCAAAGATATTCCTTATGGCGATCAGCCAACAGGCTACGCCTTAGACCCTGCGGATACTATTAATTATGTTTCAAAGCATGATAATCAAACGCTGTGGGATAACAGCCAGTATCGTTTGGCTTTTGATGTTTCAACCGCTGATCGCGTTAGAATGCATTTACAAAGCTTGTCGTTTGTTCTCTATGCTCAAGGTATTCCCTTTTTGCATATGGGCAGTGAATTTATGCGCTCAAAATCTTTTCTTAGAGACAGTTATGACTATGGCGATTGGTTTAATCGTGTTGATTTTACTCAGCATAAAAATTACTACCATGTTGGTTTGCCGCCCAGTGATAAAGACCAAGATAACTGGCCGTTAATTAACCAAGTACGTAAAGGTCATCAAGGGCGAGATCATGTTAGCGCTCAAGACATTAGCTTTAGCGCTAAGATATTTGAAGAGATGATAGCTCTACGTATGAGCTCGCCATTATTTAGATTAACAACCGCTGAGGATATTATCGCCAAGGTGAGTTTTCTTAACCTAAGTCAGCCTTCAGTGGCTAATCAAGCTTTAGGTTTGTTGGTAATGAAAATAGATGACGCACTTGGCCAACGCGTTGATGAAAATGTGGAAAGTTTACTGGTGATTTTTAATACCAGCACTAAAGCACAAACATTTGCTTACCCTCAAGCTAACGATTATCAACTACATCCCATCCAACAAAATAGCGTGGATGCCGTGCTAAAGCAGAGTAGGGTAGATGAAAAAGGTTTTACTGTGCCGGCGTTATCAAGTGTGGTGTTTGTTAAATACTAACGGCTGGCCTTAGCAGGAAGCTGGGAAGCCAGCTTGTTGCTCAAGTGGGGGGCATTTTTTATCTTGAAGATCGAAGCCCGAAGTTAAGGTGGCGATCTCAAACAAGCCGGCTAGATTAAAGCCAATAGCATTCATCAATAATATTAAAGTCGCCATAACCCTAGGGCTTTGTAACTGAAAGCCCTAACTAATTTGATGCCCCAACACTCGTAATCCTAAGATCACTCACCTAATAAAACACAGACAAAAACCGCACTAAGGGCATAAGCTATCGCTCCTCTTTTGGCCTTTTTTTCAGAAATCTGACGTGAAAGGCTTAATGTTTTTAAACTTAAAATGGTGAACACACAGGGCATCACATTTAATAATAAACCAGCTAACATAGCCCCAAGCAAAGCGGTTATGCCAAGTAACCATGTATTTTGGCTTGGGCTTTGGCAATGGTTATTACTGTTTACTGTTTACTGGGAACGAGACATGCTCAGTTTTATCTGCTTTAAAACTTAAGGCAATGCCATTATCTAGCACTAATACGCCCTGAAATAACGAGCCAAATTCATCGCCAACTTGAGTTTGCATCGTCAGCAAACCATCATGATGAATAAAGGCTTGCGGAGCATTATTTATTATCATGTTATTGATAACAGGATAAATATGCGCGTTGCTACTTGCTATTGAACTAGGTAAAGGCAAAGAAAGTGTAAAGCGCTTTTCATCTGAGGAAAACTGTCCTTTTGAGTCTAATGGCTTGGGTAATTTGTTGCGCCATTGATTGAATTTAGCCTGATTATTATCACTAGTGCCATTACCCACAACGAATGTGGTTGCAACTTTTTGCTGCTCAGGCATACAGCTTGTTGGGCTACAGGCTAAGTAACTGATATCAAGTTTTACGGTGATTTTTGTACCCATAGCAATACTTTTATCAATCGTTAGCGGTGCAAGCAGAACGAATTCATCGTGATAAATATAATTCATAAAATTTCTGGTCATAAGCTGACTTGGCGCAGGATATTGAACCTCTGCTATGCTAACCCCTTTGGGTAACTGCCAATCATAACTCGCAGGAAATCCTGCATCACCAGGGTTACGCCAGTAACCATGCCATCCTTTACGTGGTTTCATGATTAACGCTAACGTTTGTGCCTGCTCTGGGGCAGGTTTATCTGATGCCACAAGCATAGAAATAGCAATGAGCTTCTGTCTTTCACTGGCTTGTGTGTTCATGACGTTTGATGAGCAGATCAAGATGATAAACCATGCGATGACTTGAATAATATGTTTCATACTGTCCTTATATTGCTAAATTACTGGGTTTACTTAAGTTTTGAAATAGTGTGTAAAGCCGCGGCAAAATCATCATCTTGAATGGAAGACTTTAGACTTATTTTTCCGTTAGCATCTATCAGGATAATAGTAGGAAGCTGGTTGACATCAAACTGAGTAAACAAGTCACCTGTTTTGTCAAATACAATCGGCAAGGTTGTTTTATAACTCTTTCGGTAATCCTGCAAATCGGCAACAGATGACCATAAGTTAGTTGAAATGTTTATCCACTGAATATTCGATTTTTTTGATTTACTCTCTAAGAGTTCACGAACCTGTTTACAGGCTTTAGAGGTTTTAGGCTCTGTTTCTTCTAAATACCATTCACACCAAGGGCCAAAGAAGACTAAGCCCACTTTTTTACTCTTAGGTCTATTAAAGAGTATATCGATAAGTACATCATCAATGGAAGATAAGGAAAGGTTTGCTACCGTATCACCCTGTTTATAACCCGAGTCGTTAGCGATAAAAGTAGGATTACTTACTGGCTGATTATTGACTTTTTCGGCTACTAGCTTGTTCAATGCATGATGAAATTTTTCATCATCTTTGTGTCCAAAATAAGCAAATTTGCCACGTTTATCGATTAATAAATGCTGGGGAGTTACACGTAAATTAAATGCACGGGCTAGCTTGCCATCATCAATCGTTATTGGCATCGTCAATTGCATTTTTTCTCGAAAGGCATTGACTGATTTTAGATTGTCACTGATGCCAGTATTCACGGCAATGACCTGAACTTTTTCACCATACTTTGTATAAATGGCTTCAAAGCCTGGCATTTGTTGACGACAAGGCACACACCAAGTTGCCCAAAATTTAATATAAACTGGTTTTTTACCATAAACGTTGGCTAAATCTATCGTCTGGCCGTCAATGGTGACAATCGTCATTTGAGGGGCTAAAGTGCCGACTAAAGACTGGCCTGCGGATTTGGCTCTTCGTTCTCCATCAGCTGAATAATCTTCAGCTTCTGCCTGTACAAAGTGCGTGCTTGATATTAGGCATAATAATGCCAGTAATGTTGCTTTGATCGATAAATAAATACGGGTATTCATATAAACTTCCTAGCTTAGTAATATTTAGTAATGTTCAGTAATTAAAATTTAAGTGATTTTGACAAAATAGGTACGGGCCTTGCTCAAATAATATTTGCATCAAGGCTTAAGAAAAGTGAGTAACTAAATGCTCACAAATTTCTCGCTTTAATTTATCTATCTGCGGTTGTACTAAGTTGTGACTTAACGCAGTACCTTCGAGGGCAAAAAAATGCATATTTTTAAGGCCAATTGTCCCTAATACTTCCTTCATATAAGGTGTAAAAAAGTCGGGTTGAGTAGCGTTTGCATTTAAAAAAAAGCCGCCTGATGAAATCAGAATATACACCGGTTTATCGTTTAATAGCGCTTGTTTGCCAGTTGCAGTAATCTCAAAGGTTTTTCCTGCTCTAACAACATGGTCTATCCAGCTTTTTAAGCTTGAAGGTAAAAAGTAGTTATGCATCGGAGAGGCGATAATCACAACATCAGCAAACTCAAGAGATGCAATCAATCGATCTGAAAGGGCTAAGCTTCCTTGATTTGTGTCGTGTGGCTGTTGACCAGTACATACTGCATCGGCGTAAAGGCTATCTATATGTGGAAGCCTAGTTGCATCAAAATACTCTACTTCAATAGTGTTAATACTGGCTAACTGTTTGAGCATGGTTTGCGCTAAATTATAGCTGGAAGACTTTTGTTGCTGCGCACTACAAGTGATCACTAATACGTTCATATTTCTCTCTAAAATTAGGTATCTTCATCTATTGGTTTCACCCATGAAGGCTTGTATGATACTAGTAAATATGGCTCTAAAAAAGAGCCATGAATTTACTTTTTTTATAGACCATATTAAAGATGAGAAATTAATGGCTAAAATCCTGGCTTATCAAAAAGTGTATCAACGAATTCATGCTGCTATTTTGCAAGGTATATTAAAGCCGGGTGAGCGGATCCCAGCCGCTCGAGTGCTCTCAAAAGAAATGGGTGTTGCGCGCGGTACCGTAGAAGAAGGTTATGCGATATTAAAAGCCGAGGGCTATATTGAGTCTAGTGGTCAAGCTGGAACACGGGTCAGTGAAAAGTTACTTACGCCATCCAAAATTGAAAAACCTAAGGTTAATACCCGCCAGCCAGGGTTTACGGGTGAAATTCAAACAGCTCAGCTTTTACCTTTTCAACTCGGTATTCCTGCCTTAGACGCTTTTCCCAGAAAAGCCTGGTCAAGAATGGCCGCCCGATGTGCGCGAAATATTAATAAGGACGATCTAGCATATCCTTGTGCTTACGGGTTGGCGCCACTAAGAACCTCAATAGCACAATATTTACAGCTTTCTCGAGGAGTACAATGTGATCCAACGCAGGTATTTATCACCTCTGGCTATGTCAATTCAATCAACTGGATCACCCAAGTGCTTTTAAATACTCAGTCTACCATTGCCATAGAAGATCCGGGTTATCCACTCACGGCAAAGATATTAAAGGCTAAGTTCTCACATATTGTCTCAGTACCAGTTGATGAAGAGGGTATTAATCTTCCATCAAACATTGCAGCCGATGTGGTTATAGTTACACCCACTCATCAAAGTCCAACCTGTGTTTCGTTATCTTTGCGGCGCAGACAAGCATTATTAGATTGGGCAAACAGACATCAAAGCTGGATTATTGAAGATGACTATGACGGTGAATATCGCCATACCGGACTGCCATTACCGGCATTAAAAAGTTTAGATAGCCAAGACAGAGTGGTTTATTCAGGCACCTTTAGTAAGGTGCTTGTCCCAAGTTTGCGCATAGCCTACATTGTGGTGCCTAAAACTAAGGTCCAAGCTTTTGAGCAATGTGCTGAACTTTATGCTGGCAATGTTGCTGCGCTCACTCAAGCTTGTGTATTAGCTTTTATCGAGGAAGGGCAGCTGTCACGACATATTCAACGGATGAGAAAATTATATCGAGAACGCCGAGAGTTAACTGCCAGAGTATTTAAGCAAATTTTGGGTGATAAAATTTCGATAGAAAATCAACCTGGAGGCATGCACATGATAGTAAAACTTAACAATCCAGATATAAATGATGTTGAGCTATCAAACAAAATGATGGCTGCGGGTTTATTTGCTCAGGGGTTATCACAATGGTCATCAAGACCTATGCATCCAAGTCTCATTCTAAGTTTTACCAACATCTGTACAGAAGAAGAGTGTAAAAAACTGGTATATAAAATAAAAGCAATTGGCATTTAAACCGAAAAGGCTACTTTTATTTTTGATAGGTAAGCTAACAATTTATTTATTCAACTCATGTTTTAAGCCTGGTTGATTGCAATACTGCCACCTTTTAGTATCAGCCTTTTCACTTCAAAGTGATAATTTCAAAGAGTAACTTCAAAGAATAAAACGCAAAAATTTAACCCCGTGTTATGACATTTCATGCTGCCTTTAAAGGTTGAATACGGTAGCTTTTTTCATTTTAAGCTATTTTGGCAGATATTTTAATCATCAGGGCTTTCTCTAATCCTAGCTTAATCTGTGCTTAATTTTTAGCCTAATGCGTAGGAGGTTTTTTTATACCCAAACGCAGCTAAACAAAACTAAAAAATCTCATCAGTATGCCTGTTGTAAATAGAATGTTGCCCTATTCAATGGCGCTAATCTTAGTTTTAAAATGTCATTTTTACTTCATTCTCACTTCATTTGAACCTTATTTAAACCATATTATAACCACTTTTTATGCATGTTCTAATGCGAAAAGCACCGAGAAGCAAACATAAAATCGAAATATCCTATCTCTAATTTAGCTTTTTCATAAACTATATATGAAAATAATTAATTGAATTTAATGACTAATATTTATTTTATTAAAAAGCATGGGTCTTTTATGAACAAACAGGTTGACTATATAAATTTTGAGTGGGATTATGTTCAGCGCCTGAACATTTATACGAAAGATGGCTTTTGTAAGTTGACGGGTTCAAATGTAAATAAATTAATAAGTTTACAAATAACACATAAAATATACAGGGTTCACTATGTTAAAAAACATACAAACAACACTAACTTTGTTAGCAGCTAAAAGGGGAATGAATATGTCCAACTTAACAATCCGCAAAACTCATAAATTTGGTTTACTCGCAGCAGCGGTTATGGCCGCATCAGCACCGACGTACGTACAATCTGCCGAATTTCTTGACGGCCTTGCAGAAGTTAACTTCCTCGCCTTGCAAAACTACCAAGCCATTCAAGCGAAAGAGGGCGCATTTCGTCCAGTAGACGAAGAGCAGTCTTCAGGCTTTGGTCGTATCAGAGTTAATTTACAATTTAAATTTCACATCAACGAGTATATCGTCGCTGATGTCGACATCGCAGAAGAGCCAAACGATTTTGGTAATAACGGCGACCGAGATTTCGCTTTTCACCAAGATTTCGCCGGGATTGAATTTGAACTACTGGGCCTTTCTGGCGCCGCGCGCGATAACGCTGACTTAACACTTCGCTTAGGTAACATAGGCGCATCACCTTTCCAATTTAAAGGTTTTCAAGATGGCGCTGACAACCAAGGCAATGCCCTTATTGGTAACGGTATTACAGACTATGCAACCGCAGAAAATGGGATGCAATTAAGCTACAGCGAGACACGCGATAGCGGTATGATCCGCGGCTATAATGTTGCCGGTCATGTCACTACATCAAGTTTTGGTGAAGCCTTCCAAGAAGATCGGGGCTTTAACTTTCGACTACAAGGAACACTTGAATTTGCTGGCGGGTTTAAAGCGGGTTTAAATTATTTCCAAGCCAACCAAGGCGACCAACTACGCTTTGAAAATGGTGTAGCCAGTCTTGCTGGTGTTACCACCACTAACTATCGCTTTGGTGATGGTGAAAACTACAACTTTTCTGCATCAGGCTCGAGCGAGCGTGATACCCATGTTGGCGCTATGCCAGGGGTTGAACAGTCAATTATTCAGTTAAACCTAGCGTATCAACCTACACCAGAAACTAGCCTAATTTTCATGTTAGGTAAGTCGACTGATGATTACACTTTCGCCGATGCTGCCGGTAACGCCGTAGCAGGCATTACTTACTTTGGTGTTGACGGTATTGCCGATGCTAATGGTACAACTTTCGACTCAAATAGTGTCATTAAAGGCGACTCTTCTGTTGAGTACTACACCTTTGAAGCACAGCACTACATAATACCGAACAAATTCTATCTAGCAGCGCGTTATTCAGAAGCGGAAAACACTTCAGATTTAATCGCACAAACTGACAACACGGTCGAGCGTATTCAAGTTGCCGCAGGTTACTGGTTTAATGACAAAACATTGTTGAAGTTTGAATATGTTGATCAAGAAGAAGGCGCTAATTCAGGTGGCCAAATCGGTACAGGCTTTGACGGCTTCACCTCAGAGATTTCGGTTAAGTTTTAAAAAATTAGCCGGCGTTGTCGGCTAATTAACGCTAGCCATGTTGACCTGGGCTTAAGCCCAAGCGGCATGGCAAGTCTATTTTCTTATAGACTACAATAACTTACAATGACAATTATAATGATAATAAAAGTCTCATTTAACACCTTTGGTGAGACATTAACGTTGAATATGGGGAACACCTGATGAAAAATAAATTAATGATGCTAGCTTGTGGCGTGATGACCATGAGTGCAGCAGCTGCAGCAAAAGAGACGATCACCATCGCCACAGTTAACAATGGTGACATGATCACCATGAAAGAACTCAGCAATGACTTCACCCGCCAAAACCCTGATATCGCCTTAAAGTGGGTGACTTTAGAAGAGAATATCCTTCGTCAACGTGTCACGACTGATGTGGCCACCGGTGGTGGGCAATACGACGTGATGACCATAGGCACATATGAAGTGCCAATTTGGGGCAAACAAGGTTGGTTAACTGAACTTGATAACCTAGGCGCCAGCTATGATGTTGATGATTTATTACCCGCGATAAGAAGTGGCTTAACCGTAGACGAAAAGCTTTTTGCCGCCCCATTTTATGGTGAAAGTTCGATGGTGATGTATCGCACCGACTTGATTGCAAAAGCGGGACTTGAAATGCCTAAAAAGCCAAGTTGGGGCTTTATTCGTCAAGCAGCTAAAGCCATGACAGATAAAGAAGCCGGTGTTTATGGTATCTGTTTACGTGGTAAAGCGGGTTGGGGAGAAAATATGGCCCTAATAACGGCTATGTCTAACTCATTTGGTGCCCGTTGGTTTGACGAAAACTGGCAACCACAATTTGACACTCAAGAATGGCATGACACCTTGCAATACTATGTAGATGTGATGGCAGAGTCTGGTCCTCCGGGCGCATCAGCTAATGGTTTTAATGAAAACTTGGCCTTATTCCAAACGGGTAAATGTGGTATGTGGATTGATGCCACTGTTGCCGGAGCCTTTGTTACTAACGAAAAAGATTCTGCAGTAGCAGACAAGGTTGGCTTTGCTTTAGCCCCGGATAAAGGTTTAGGCAAACGCGGAAACTGGTTGTGGGCTTGGACCTTAGCTATTCCGGCAAGTAGTGAAAAGTCTGCAGCGGCTCAAAAGTTTATTAGCTGGGCGACATCTAAAGACTACTCTGCGCTTGTGGCTAAAAATAAAGGCTGGGCAAAAGTACCACCAGGTACTAGAGCATCATTATATAACAACCCTGAGTACATGAAAGCGGCACCTTTTGCACAAATCACTATAGATTCTATCCAATCGGCTGATCCTGTTAACCCAACCGTTAAACCTGTTCCTTATGTGGGTGTGCAATTTGTTGCTATCCCTGAGTTTCAAGGTATCGGCACGGCAGTTGGACAACAATTTGCGGCGGCACTGACCGGCACCATGACGGTGAAGGAAGCGTTAAAAGCCTCTCAGCGTTTAGTAGACCGTACTATGCGCAAAGCAGGTTATCCAAAATAGAACATTAGTTTTTCTTAGTGGGCAAGTCGTAATGGCTTGTCCAAATTTTTACTTTTAAAAGGTTCTGGTGATGGCGACGTCAAATTCACGAACACTAGCTCGATTAATGTTATTTCCTTCAGTTGTTTTACTGTTGGCTTGGATGTTGGTACCGCTATGCATGACATTGTATTTTTCATTTTTAGATTACAATCTACTTACCCCGGGCAATAATGCCTTCATTGGTTTTTTAAACTATGAATTTTTCCTGACCGATCCGGCATTTTTTGCCTCATTTTTCAATACAATATTACTGGTGGGGGGTGTTTTACTGATCACCCTGGGCGGTGGTATTGGTTTAGCTATTTTGCTCGACCAAGCTATTTGGGGTCGTAACTACGTCCGTATTATGGTCTTAGCGCCCTTCTTTGTTATGCCGACGGTGTCTGCCTTAGTGTGGAAAAATATGCTGATGAACCCGGTGAATGGTTTATTTGCACATTTTGCGACTTGGCTTGGCATGTCGCCGATTGATTTCTTTGCTCAAATACCCTTATTGTCCATCATTATTATTGTCTCGTGGCAGTGGTTACCGTTTGCCGCGCTGATATTACTGACGTCAATTCAATCATTAGATCGAGAGCAACTTGACGCCGCCGATTTAGATGGTGCGGGTCCCTTCAGTAAGTTTTATTACATCGTTTTGCCGCACTTATCGCGCGCTATTACCGCGGTAATTTTAATTGAAACCATCTTCTTACTGTCAATTTTCGCCGAGATATTAGTCACCACCAGCGGTGGTCCAGGCTATGAATCAACCAATATCACCTATCTGATTTACACCCAATCATTATTACAATTTGACGTCGGTGGTGGCTCAGCAGGCGGCATTGTTGCTGTTATTATCGCCAATATAGTTGCTATTTTCTTAATGCGATTAATTGGTAAGAACTTGGAGGATTAAGCAATGTCGATAAAAAATAGTCATAGATCAAAAATTATTTATACCTTTTTAGCTTGGACGATCAGTAGCTTAATATTTTTCCCCATATTATGGACCTTGATCACTAGCTTTAAAACAGAAGCGGAAGCTATCTCTGCTAGCCCAAGTTTATTTATGTTTGACTGGACGCTGGAGAATTATGAAGAGGTATTAGCCCGATCGCCTTACTTTAACCACTTTTGGAATTCTATCGTGATTTCACTGGGCTCAAGTATTTTAGGGCTACTCATTGCTATCCCTGCGGCTTGGTCCATGGCATTTGTACAAACGAAACGCACTAAACATTTATTAATGTGGATGCTTTCAACCAAAATGTTACCGCCGGTGGGTGTGCTTATTCCCATTTACTTGTTGTTTCGTGATTTTGGTTTACTCGATACTAAAGTAGGTTTGGTGATTGTGATGACCTTAATTAACTTACCTATCATGGTGTGGATGCTCTACACCTATTTCAGAGAAATCCCCAGTGAAGTGCTTGAAGCATCACGCATGGATGGGGCCAATATTGCTGAAGAAATTTGGTATGTACTTTTACCTATCGCGTTACCGGGTATAGCATCAACATTATTGTTAACGGTCATTTTAGCGTGGAACGAAGCCTTTTGGACGCTGATTTTAACCGCCGCCGACGCCGCGCCATTAACCGCCTTTATTGCTAGCTATTCAAGCCCCGAAGGTTTGTTTTATGCCAAGTTGTCTGCCGCGTCAATGATGGCGATAGTGCCGATCCTGATATTGGGTTGGTTTAGTCAAAAACAATTAGTGCGTGGATTAAGTTTCGGCGCCGTTAAATAGGAATTTTCAAGATGGGCAGTATTAATTTAAAACAAGTAACAAAAGATTTTGGTGATGTTAGCGTCATTAAACCGATTGATTTAGCCATTAAAGATGGTGAGTTTATTGTTTTTGTGGGGCCGTCAGGCTGTGGTAAATCGACCTTATTAAGAATGATTGCGGGCTTAGAAGACACCACCAGCGGCAACATAGAAATTGATGGCCAAGATGCCACTGATACCCCACCGGCTAAAAGAGGCTTAGCCATGGTGTTTCAATCTTATGCTTTGTACCCTCATATGTCGGTGCGCAACAATATCGCTTTTCCCTTAAAGCGTGCGAAAGTTAGCAAAGCAGAGATTGAGAAAAAAATAGCGAGTGTCACCAAAACATTAAACCTATCTGATTACCTTGACCGTAAACCCGGGCAATTATCTGGCGGTCAACGCCAACGTGTTGCTATTGGTCGTGCCATCGTGCGTCAACCTTCTGCTTTTTTATTCGATGAGCCCTTATCTAATTTAGATGCGTCTTTGCGGGTCAATATGCGTTTAGAGATTTCTGAGCTGCATAAAACCCTTGCCACTACCATGATTTATGTTACCCATGATCAGGTAGAAGCCATGACAATGGCCGATCGTATTGCGGTATTTAATGCCGGCATCATCGAGCAAGTGGGCAGTCCACTTGAGCTTTACAACACGCCAGTGAATAAATTTGTGGCGGGTTTTATTGGCTCACCAAAAATGAACTTTATAGCTGTTGAGCCAACGGCTACCGATGCCACTTGTTGCTTAGGCATAAGACCTGAGCATATCACTATATCAACAACATCAGGTACCTGGCCTGGAAAAGTAGGGGTTATCGAACATCTTGGCTCTGAAACTTTTTTACATGTGCATGTCGAAGGTAAAGCCACCTTTACCGTAAAAGCCGGTGGCGATTGCCCTTATGTTTATGGCGACAATATTTATTTAAGTGCCGTAGAAAACAAGATGCTACATTTTGATGCCGCAGGTATCACTTTGCCTCAACAACACGCTAGCCTTGTTGCTATTTAGCCGGTTGAATACCTAAGAGCAGTTATATATGTCAATTAAGCTAAACAATCAAACCCTAGATACACTGCCAAGTAAGGTTGAAAAACCTCACTATAGTAGAGAATCTTTGTCGCCAGGCATCATTCATATCGGTGTCGGTAATTTTCATCGTGCGCATCAAGCTATGTATATGCACAAATTATTTAACACAGGAACGGCTCACGATTGGGCTATTCGCGGTGCTGGCATTAAGTCATACGATGCGGCGATGCGAGATAAACTTAAGCAACAAGACTGGTTAACAACGGTTGTTGAATTAGATGATAATAACCTGACCGCTCAAGTTACGGCATCGATGATCGATTTTATTGAAAATGACGCCGCCACGTTAATTGCTGCGCTCAGTGAAAGTGAAATTCGCATCGTTTCATTAACCATTACTGAAGGTGGTTACTTTATGGATGACAAAACAGGTGCTTTTAACCTGGCTCATCCAGAAATTCAAGCCGATATTGCCAATATCGACTCACCTTCAACCGTATTTGGTTTAATTATTGCGGCACTTAAAATTCGCCGAGCACAAGAAATAGCCCCTTTTACGGTCATGTCTTGTGACAACATTCCACATAATGGCCGTGTAGTGCAACGTGTGGTTAATGAAATGGCCAATGCGATTGACCCAGAACTAGCCTTGTGGATCAACACTCATGTGACGTTTCCAAACTCGATGGTTGACTGCATTACGCCTGCAACCTCGGCTCAAGAGCGTGAACGTTTAACCACATTGTTTGATATTGAAGACCAAGCGCCGGTTTTTTGTGAACCGTTCAGACAATGGGTATTAGAAGACAACTTTGTCAATGGTCGCCCACCTTTAGAGCAAGTAGGCGTTGAATTTGTTGACGATGTCGCACCATTTGAATTAATGAAATTGCGCATTCTTAATGGCGGTCATGCCGCTATTGCCTACCCTGCCGCGCTGTTAAATATTGCTTTTGTGCATGACGTGATGGCCGATCCCTTGATCAGTAAATACCTTAAAAAGCTGGTCAGTGATGAAATTATCCCAACACTTGCACCGGTACCTGGGGTTAGTTTTGATGATTATTTTGCCATTATCGAAGCTAGATTTGCTAATCCAGAGATACGCGATACTGTGCCTAGGCTTTGCCAAGATGCATCAAACCGCTTACCTAAGTTTATTCTACCCATAATAGCCGCCAATATAGCAAATAATAAAGACGGTAAAGGCCTCGCGCTTGTGGTGGCTTTATGGTGCCGACTTTGTTTTGAAGGCGGTAATGTTGACAGTAACTTTACGCTTGATGATCCACAAGCAACAAGGTTAATAACACAAGCGACTCTAGCCAAAGAAGACCCGTCAGTATTTTTACAAATGAATGATATCTTTGGTAATCTTAGTAATGATGACAACTTTACTAAAAACTTTACCTTTTGGTTGGAAATGCTTTGGGATATCGGTACTCTTGCTACTCTAGAGAAGTATTTAAAATAACCACACAATAGGAAAAACAAAGATGACTGAATCTATGGCTTTATCTCGGCATAACTCGATAAATCTAGTCATCTTTGATTGCGACGGAGTCTTAGTCGATAGTGAAATATTAAGCCAGCGCGTATTACTTAATATGCTTGAAGAAATCGGTGTGGTGGTGTCAGAGGATTATTTTCTTACTCACTTCTTAGGGTTTAATTTTGAGCATGTTACCGCTAAAGTTTTCGCAGATTTCGCGGTTATTTTAACCAGTGAATTTCGCCAGCGTTATCGAGCAGCCTTGATAGAGGTGTTTGCCGCTGAGCTCCAACAGACGGATCATTTGCAGTGGCTATTATCTCAACTTAATGTCGACAGTTGTGTTGCTACCAGTGGCAGTCCAGAGAAAGTAAAACACTCACTGCATTATACCAAACTTGAACAGTATTTTGACGGCCAGGTATTTACGTCCTCTGAAGTAAAAAATGGCAAACCCGCACCAGATTTATTTTTACATGCAGCGAAAAAAATGGGCGTAGCACCGAAAAACTGTTTAGTGATAGAAGATTCTAACGCGGGTATCCGTGCTGCACTCGCAGCCAACATGCATGTCATTAGATATGTTGGCGCTAGTCATTTAAAAAATAAAGATAGCGCTACTCAAATACTTGAGGGTGTTAGTACAATAGGACATTGGAACCAGTTGTTTGAACAGGTACCTTCGCTAAGTTCATCATTTAAAATCGAGAGGTAAACCATGTTAAAGCGATCTAATGCAGAAACAAGAAAGCTAGACGATGCAGCTAAAGCCGGCTGGTTATATTACGTTGCCGGTAATACACAAGAAGAAATCGCCAAAAAGCTTAATGTCTCGCGTCAATCTGCACAACGCATGGTGGCGTTATCGGTTAGCGAAGGCTTGATTAAAGTCAGGCTAGAACATCCAATAGCTAAGTGCATGGATCTTCAAGTAAAGCTCAGAAATCGCTTTGGCTTAAAATCTTGTATTGTGGTGCCAAGTGACGATGGTGTACCGTCATCTACCTTAGGGCTTGCTCAAGCAGGTGCTCAGGAAATAGAAATGCACTTAAAATCATCTGAGCCCAAAGTGATAGCGATGGGAACAGGCCGAGTTTTACGCGCTTGTGTAGAAGAACTCTCCTTATTGAACTGTGAACAACATCAAATAGTGGCGCTATTGGGTAATATGGCTTCTGATGGTTCAGCCTCTTCATACGATGTTGTTATGCGTATGGCTGAACAAATTAACGCTAAGCATTACCCTATGCCATTACCGGTACTACCCAATAGTAAAGAAGAAAAAGAGCAGTTGCACGCGCAACATTATGTCGCTAATAATTTAAAGTTAGCCGCGCAAGCTGATGTTACTTTTGTTGGCGTTGGTAATTTAGCTATTAATTCTCCACTTTATATCGATGGTTTTGTTACCCCAAAAGAACTCAAAGAGTTACAAACCAAAGGTGCTGTCGGTGAGTTAATTAGTTGGATTCTAGATATCAAGGGTAATTTGATTGACTGCTCCGTTAACCAACGGGTTGCTAGTACGCCTTTAAAAATAAACTCTGACAAGGCGGTATATGCTATTGCCGCTGGTGAAGAAAAGGTATTTGCCATACTAGGAGCACTTAGATCTAAGTTAATCAATGGCTTAATCACCAATGAATACACAGCTGAACGCTTATTAAGCATAGATTAAAATCGACGGTATTTATATTCCTGTTCCACCTCACAATGCCGATTTCAGCACATTAACAATTAAAACTAACCTGTTGTGTTTTAACAAACCCGCAACAGGTAAAGAAAGGAATTAACATGACATTTAAAGTAGCTGTTTTCGGTGAAGCGCTTTTTGATATGATCGAGCAAGAAAATGACGATTACCGTCCTTTTATTGGTGGTTCTCCCTATAACGTAGCAAGAAGCTTTTCTAGACAGGGACTTGACTGTAGTTACTTATCACCTATTTCAACTGATATATTTGGCGATAGAATTTTCCAGTCTGCCGTCAAAGAAGGTATCAATATCCCGGTTAATAACCGCTCGATGCAAAAAACCTCGTTAGCGTTAGTGTATAAAGATGAACAAGGTAACCCAGACTACAGCTTGTATCGTAAGTCAGTTGCTGACTTAGATATTAGCGCTGAGCAGCTTTTAGACATGCTGCCAAAAGATTTAGATCTTTTTCATACCGGTTCTTTAGCACTCGTGCCTGAAATGCTTGAGGTATTGATTCCGGTGATGACCGAGCTGAAATCTAGAGGCGTAAAAATTAGTATCGATGTCAATGTCCGTAAAGGTGTTGAAATTGACCACAGTAAATATGTTGCCGCCATTGCACAATTTGTCACCTTTGCCGACATTGTAAAAGTCAGTGATGAAGACTTACAATTGCAAGGTTTAACGGGTGATCCAGAACATCTCGCTAGCGCTATGCTTAAGCAGATGACCAATGGCATGGTGGTACTAACCTTAGGTGAACAGGGTGCCCACTTTATTACCGAAAACCTTAATATTAAGCAAGATGTATTTAAAGCTGTGCCTATGGGCGATACCGTAGGCGCCGGAGATACCTTCTTTTCAGCAATGCTAGCTCAATTACTGCGTGATAATGCGCTAACACCAGCAGCAAAACAGCAAGACTTAGCTTACGCGTTAAAATTTGGCTCTTTGGCGGCGGCGATTAACGTCTCAAAAATAGGTTGCCAACCACCGACTCATCAAGCAGTGCTCAGTAAATTAGATTAGCGTTTTGGCTTGTTAAAGCCAATAGCACTAACATTGAATAGATAACACTGTTGTCGAGAGCAAAAATCATTTTTTGCTCTCGACTCCATTTTTTGAAAAAACTTAAATTTTATTAGAAAGGCTTAATACACATGTTAACTAATTCACTGGCATGGCAAAACTTACAAATTCATTATTTAGACAGCAAAATAATACATTTAAAATCTTTATTTCGTATTGACCCTGAACGCTTTGATAAATTCACCATCACCGCATCAGGATTAACCTTAGATTACTCCAAGAATCATTTGGTACCAGAAACAAAGAACTTGCTTGTTGATTTGGCGAAACAGTGCGGTGTTGATGAAAAAATAGAAAAAATGTTTTCTGGCGCGCCAATAAATACCACTGAGAATCGCCCAGTGTTACATACCGCCCTGCGTAATTTTTCTAATGAACCGGTTTATGTTGATGGCGAGAATATTATGCCCTTGGTTAATGACACCTTAGAAAAAATCAAAGGTTTTGTGAATGATGTTTCATCAGGCGTTACCAAAGGTTATAGCGGCAAGGCTTTTAAAGATATTGTTGCTATTGGTATTGGCGGCTCATTTTTAGGGCCTAAAATTATGTCTGAAGCCTTAAAGCCATATCGTCAAAAACACTTGAATGTACATTATGTCGCCAATGTGGATGGTTGTCATATTCATGATGTGCTGTCGGGTTTAGATCCAGCAACAACCTTGGTGATCACCTCATCAAAAACATTAACCACCCAAGAAACCCTAAGAAATACTGAAACGGCGAAAGAATGGTTTTTAAAACAAGCTAAATTCAGTGATATTCAACATAACTTTGCTTGTGTATCGGCTAATATTGAAGCGGCTAAAAGTTTTGGTATCAGTGAAAAAAATATCTTCCCCATGTGGGATTGGGTCGGTGGACGCTATTCTATTTGGTCAGCCATTGGTTTACCACTTGCTATCGGTATTGGCTTTGATAACTACTTAGCGTTTTTACATGGCGCATTTGAAATGGATGAACATTTTAGACAAGCACCATTTGAAGAAAATATGCCGGTAATTATGGCACTATTAGGTATTTGGTATCGAAATTTCCATGGTGCACAATCGCAAGTATTATTGCCCTACTACCACTATTTACGTGGTTTACCGGCATACATACAACAACTGGATATGGAAAGTAACGGTAAATCGGTCAACTTAGATAATAAAGAAACCAACTACGATACCGGCCCTATTATTTGGGGTAGTGAAGGAACCAATGGACAGCATTCTTTTCATCAGTTAATTCATCAAAGTAAAACGCCCATACCGGTCGACTTTATTCTTCCGCTTAACCCTCATGTTGATATTTCAGATCATCATGACATGTTAATTGCCAACTGTTTGGGACAAAGCCAAGCGTTAATGGAAGGTCAAACTGAAGAACAAGTTATTGCCGCGATGACCAAAGCAAAATGCAGCACCGATGAGATAAGTTACTTATCATCTCATAAAGTCATGAAAGGCAATAAACCCAGTAACACCATCTTAATGCCAAAATTAACCCCGAAAGCTTTAGGTAGCTTAATTGCCCTGTACGAGCATAAAGTATTTGTTCAAGGCGTTATCTGGCAAATAAACTCATTTGATCAATGGGGTGTAGAATTAGGCAAAGCGCTCGGGAATGACATATTTAGTAAGCTGTCAAATATTGATATACCTTTAGATATGGATGGCTCAACTAAAGGGCTGATCAACATTTGTCGAAAAAGACGTACTATTACTTAACGCCATAATACCTTAAATAAATGCTAGAAAGCCTTTAACAACATGAGTTAAAGGCTTTCTAGCATTAAATTTTTTATCTAATAAAAACATTGTGTTAAAGTTTTTTATGTTGAAAGTTAAGGGTTTCATCGAGTACAAAGCTAAGGTGGATCGCGATAGCATGACTCTATTCACCAGAAAACTAGGCGCTAAAGTAAATGTTCAGCAAGATATTACTTAAGTAATTGAAAGAATCTCTTGCCGAACACTTCAAAATCTGCATTGAAATTTAATTTATAATTCAGACGGTTAAGTGCTGCTTGATGATCAAAAACTCATGAGTTGATGCTAATGATCAAAAATCCATGAGACATTTTCAATTTGTATTTGTATTTGTATTTTGCTCAACATTGGGAAATTTAACAGAAACACAACATCCTTCGCCCAGTTGAGATTCAATTAACACCCGCCCCTTGTGCTTATCCATAATTGTTTTCACGATCGTCAAGCCAACCCCACTGCCTTTTGTAGTGGATAATCTTTCAAATAGGTCAAAAATTAATTGGTGATATTTTGGGTCAATACCTATGCCATTGTCCTTGATATGAAGGGTGGTAGCAGACGAAGTTTTTGTGGTAAATATCTCAATAATTAAAGGGCGGGCGGGCTCTAAGTAACGTAGTGCGTTACTCAATAAATTTAATATTACTTCAGAGAGTAAGCGCTCATTCGCACTCACGGGATCTAAATTTTTAGCAACATTGATCCTCGCATTCGCTTCTCCAATCGCTTCTTCTAAAGCAAGACATTGCTGTTCAATCACGACGTTAACATTGACATTAGTGGTGGTAATAGCTTGTTGTACTATACGAGATAAGTCGAGTAAATCGGCTAATAGTAGCTCCATGTTATCAGCATTTTGTATAATACGGTTCAATCGATAGCTTTGCTTTTCTGTCAAGGTATCAACAAGTTCTGCTTGCAACTTTTGGCTAAATGCTGCGATGGTAACTAAAGGTGATTTAAGATCGTGAGACACGGTGTAGATGAACTGCTCCATCTGCTTGTTCTTATTGATTAATTTTTTATTAAGTGTGGTAGCCTGACGTTTTTCTTTTTCCACATCTTGCATCACACTCAATAAAATGGCTTGTGAACGTGCCATATCAATTTCGTGACTTTCCATTTTGACATTGAGCGCCTTACTTAGCTCGAGGGCTGCTTGTTGCTTTTTAAAGAAAAATCGGATTATGGCCACTAAGGTGAGTAACAAGGCAACCATCACCAATAAACCCAACTTAAGGCTTCGATCGAGTAAATCAGACAATTGGCTTGCAAATAAGGCAGAAAGTTTCTGGTATATCGCTTCTATTTCCAAATGAGACGGTTCGTCGTCGTAACTCAAATAACTACCAAGTTCACGCACGTTGGTATTTTTATCAAGTAAACTAGGCAGCAAAGTTAAGCGTTCTCGGTAAGCTGTCAGCATATCTCTAGTCCCTGGCATTTTTAGCTCGCCAAGGATTAACCCACCTTGCAGCTCAATCTTATACAATTGAATGGTGGCTACACGTAAATTTTCCGAAGCTTTGTCGATATAGAGGCTATCTTCAGCGCGCAAAATAGCGTTTTTAAAATTATCGATTAAACCAACGAAGCCAATCTGGCTTTTAAGTTCATTGATCTCTGTATAAATCGCAACGCGCTTTTGATTTAACTCTTTTTGTTTTGACTCATAATCTAGGGCAATTAGCACTTCAAGTGTGATAAAGAACAACAGCAAGGTAGTCAGTACAGCATTTTTGGTATTCATTTATACTCCTGACAATAATGGCTCAGCATAAATAGCTTTAGCATAAGTATTTTTTTTCATTAAACATCGTAGCTCTTTGCTCGATCGAGTTCGCTCATTAGCGCATTCACTTCTTTTTTCAACTCAAGTATCCGATCCTCTCGGTCAAGTGTGACTGAATAAATTGAGCTCATTTGCTTGTTTTTTTGTTTTATCACTTCAAGCTCTGCCATAGCGCTATGATATTTGACTTCCACACCTGGTAATCGGATAAGCTGAGGTAGTTTAGGCGCCAAGACAATCGCGGTTAAAATAGAGGTAAAAGCGGTCAAGGCTTTTATCCAACCTTGATATTCATAAGCGGGATACCAAGTGACATAAATCGCCACAAAATGTGTGGTACCACAAAAGAAAATAAACGCCATAAATAAGGCAAATATGTCTTTGTGTGGCACGCTTTCTTTGCGTTTATACAGCAATATACCGATAATAAGGGTGATCAGATAATACGCAACACCAATGGTGATATCGGCTGTCACGTGGGTCCATAATATGTCAGGTCGCCAAAGGTAACAGTGTCCGTGAGGCATAAAATTGGGGTTAGCGAATTGTTGCAACCATTCGTTCATCTGCATTCCTTTTATGGCTTATTTAATTGATTGTTATTGTTATTGTTATTGTTATTAGTAAAATGATAGTGGTTACGTTTTAGGGAAACGCAGTTCAAAGCAACTACCCTGACCTAATTCAGACACTAAGCTTACCGAGCCATTATGTTTTTCCATGGCGGCTTTAACTAGACTCAAACCAATACCTGTGCCTTGGCCTGGATTAATTTGCTCAAAGACATTAAAAACACGTTTATGATCGCTTTTTGCTATGCCTATGCCATTGTCACTAATAAACAAAGAGACTGAAGCTTCCAACTCTTCGGTATGAATTTTTAATGTTAAATCGCGCTCAGCACTTCGGTACCGAATGGCATTACTTAACAAATTATCAATGCATTGAGACAACAGGGTTTGATTAGCCCCGATGGCGTGCAGCGGCTTGGTTAACACCAATTCGACCTCCACCTCTTTGTACCCTGTTATCAATCTTTGCCAATTTTGCTCAATCAGCGTGGTGAGATCAATCGGCGCTTTGCTTATTTCAGCTTTCATGACTCTTGAAAGCTCTAATAAATTAGTCAACAAATCCCCCATATGAGTTAAATTTTCAAGTATTCTTTGAAAACGATGTTTCTGCTTTTCCGTGGTATGAGCTGATAACTCTTTGGCTAACATACTGGTGAAACCATTGATGGTCACCAAAGGCGATTTCAAATCATGGGATACGGTATAGACAAACTGCTCTAGCTCTTTGTTTTTTACTTCTAAGCTTTTAGTTAATAACAGCGATTGCTCCAATGACCGTGATTGCGCCAAAAGATCATGTTGAATTCGCCCCGCTTTTCTCAGTTCTAATTGCGTAACCACTTGTTGAGCAATAATGATCAACTGCTTTTTTTGTAGTGCGGTCAAGTATGATGGTTTATTGTCGATAACACACAAGGTGCCTAATCGCAGGCCACTAGGTGTTACTAGAGGCGCTCCGGCATAAAAAATCACTTGCGTGGGCCCAGTCACTAAGGGGTTATCATGAAAACGCTGGTCTTTGCGGCTGTCTTGTATTTCAAATAATTCATCATGGTGAATAGCATGCGCGCAAAAAGCAATCTCGCGCGGTGTTTCTTGCGCGTCAAGCCCGTGATGAGACTTAAACCATTGTCGCTTTTCATCAATTAAAGAAATCAAAGCAATGGGTGTACCGCAAACACTAGACGCTAGATCGGTTAGCTGATCATAAGCCTGCTCTGCTAGCGTATCTAAAATGTTATACTCATCCAAAGCGTTTAGACGAGCCAATTCATTATTGGGTATTGCCGCTGATTTCATCTTTTTAGTTCACTCGGTTTAGTATTGACTTGTATGCTTAATATTGCGTCACATGATAAAGCGCCGCTTGGGTGATTAACTTTGTTCAAGTAACTTTGCCTCTAACAAATCCGCTGGCATAGGCCGACCCAGTAAGTAACCTTGTATTTTGTCAATTTTCAACTTATGGCATAAAGCCAACTGACTGTCTGTTTCAATCCCCTCGGCAACAACGGTAAAATTGAGTAATTTCAGCATATGGGTGACCGCTTCCAACAAACATTTTTTAGTGCTGGCATCCGATTCATTTTTCTGTAGTGATTTATCCAGTTTAACAATGTCAATCGGGAAATTGTTCAAATGGGCGATGGAGGAAAATCCCATGCCAAAGTCGTCTAAGGCAATTTTAAAGCCTAGTGATGAAAGCGAATGCAGCGTATCTCGCGTCACCTCGTCATCTTCTAGTAATGCTGTTTCAGTAATTTCTAAGACAATGGTTTCGGGAAAAATACCATGCTCTTCGGTTTTAATTTTAATTTTTTGCGTCAATTGAGCATCCTGCAATTGCAGCGCTGAAATGTTAATTGCCATGGTAAAGTTAGGATCAAAACGCTTTTGCCATGAGGCTAATTCAGTTAAGGCGGCATTAATAACCCACTGTCCTAAGTCATGAATTAAACGTGTTTCCTCTGCAATAGGAATAAACTCATCGGGTGTATAAAATTTTGGTGTATCAGGCCATCTAATCAGCGCTTCGACACCTTGTATTTTTTCGTTATGGGCAGAAAAAACCGGTTGATAGAATAACCTGAACGAAGATTCTCTGAGAATGTCACTGATTTCACTTTGGATTAGGAAGCGACGGTTCAACTCATCCTGATAGTGTGACTGATAAAAGCGTAATGAGTTTTTACCGTTTTGCTTTGCTCGGTACATCGCGATATCAGCACACTTGACCAATTTATGACGGCTATCAGCATCATTAGGATACAAAGCGGCGCCAATACTTACCGTGCAATTGATGCGTTGGCCATCAATGTAGAAAGGTTCTTGCACTGACTTTAAGATGCGATTACCAATCATGTTAACTTCTTCAACCGAATGTATATTCGCCAAGGTGATAGCAAATTCGTCACCACCGAGTCGTGCAAAGCCATCGTTATCTCGGAGATATTTTTTGGCTCGAGCAACCCATTCAACCAATAATTGGTCTCCTGCATCATGACCTAAGGTATCATTAACGTACTTAAAGTTGTCTAAATCCAGCGCTAACATGCCCACTGAGACCTTCAGTCGTTTGCTATTGGCAATCATGAACTTAAGTGTCTCATCAAAATAGTAACGGTTATGCAAGCCAGTTAACTGGTCATTTTCCGCCATGTTTTTTACGGCTAGGTAGCTTTGATGCATTCTTTGTTCCATCTCAAAGCGCTTAGTTGAATGAATAATCGCTTGATGGAGTTTAATATATGAAACATCACTTTTAGGGATAAAGTCTTGCGCACCCGCCTCAATGCAATTAAGCGCGATTGATGAGCCTTGCGCTGCACTGATAACAATGATGGCAGTATTGCCTAAGTTGGGGCGGGAACGTATTTCGATAATCATTTCAATGCCATTAACTTCAGGCATGTGATAATCCAGCAAAATAATGTCGAAGGATTCGGCATCCATCATCGCAAGACCGCTGGCAACAGAGTCGGCGTATTTCACTTCATAATTATTTTGCAAAGACGAGGTTAGCGCTCTTTTAACGATCGCCATATCTATTTCGTCATCATCAACAATTAGTATTTTCATTTTTGATCTCATCCCTGTATGTATATTTGCTTTAAAACCTATTAACAAGGCTATTTAAAACTTTTGCAAAATCAGATCATATTAAGCGTGTATTGAAAGCCTTTTTTTCAAAATTAAAGCTGGGTTTGGCTAAATACGCAAAATATATTCTGATCCATTACGGGTAGTACTTTAGATCGCTCAATGCCTATTTCACACAAATTTTTCGCTGTGATATGTTTAGACATTATCAATATAAGTTGATAATGTCTAAGTATATTTTATATATAAATCGCTTTATATGTGTATATTTTGTATCTGATTTGTAAACACTTTGTGTTTGAATTATGTACAAGGTATTTGGATTAATGACCACGGATAACACTTGATATGAAAGTGATAGTAATAGAAGATAACCCCGATCATTTTGAGATTATTGAAGATACATTTGCGTCTATTACTTCAATACAGGCTCAAGTTGTTCGAGCTGAAACTTTAGCAGCCGGAAAATCACTGTTGTTTTCTGAGCACTTTGATATCTGCTTGTGCGACTTACAGCTTCCTGACTCAACAATAGCACAAACAGTAGAGTGGTTAAGTTCACAAACCCATCCATTGCCTATGGTAACATTGACCTCACTACACAGCATTGAAATAGCCCAAAACTTACTCCATAAGGGCGTGCAAGACTATCTATCTAAAGACGAACTGACCGCACAATTACTCTACAAAACCTGCCAGTATGCTATTGAACGTTTCAGACACCAACAGGAAGCCACTAGATATAATCAAGACATGCAAGTATTCTGTGACAGTTTATCGCACGATTTCAATGGCCACATTAACCGTATTAAAGGTGTCTCCAGAGCATTAAAGTCAGATTTGATGGAAAGAACCAGTTGCACAGCAGATGAATTGCAATGGTTTGATTATCTTGAAACAAGTACCTCAGAAGTACAAAACTTAGTCTCTGACTTGCAAAGTTACTTATCGGTTGGCTATGTAAACCAGAGCTTTGAAACGGTCTGTTTGAAGTTGGTCGTCAAAAAAGTAGTGGCTTCCCTAAAAAGCGCTCTGCAAATTGATTTCGAAGCTAATATGCCAAACGAACTTGCAACCATTTCAGGCAACCCTGCGTTGTTGCAACTGCTGTTCCAAAATCTTATTGCTAACAGCATAAAGTTCAATAATAACCGACCAATTATCGACATAACGATGCAAGATAATGGTAATTATATTGATATTATTTTACAGGATAATGGCATTGGATTTAATCCAATACACGCCCAAAAAATATTCTCGCCGTTTAATCGACTGGCTAATGGTAAGAAGTTTTCAGGCTCTGGCTTAGGCTTAAGTATCGTTAAGCGAATCGTTGCACACCACGATGGCAGTATCGAAGCAGACTCAGTATTAGGCGTAGGTAGTAAATTCACCCTTAAATTCAAAAAAGAAGCATAAAAAGATTAATATTTAACGTATCAACAATGGGCTAATTTATCTTTAAAAAACCCAAACCAACAAGGAGACAAGTGTGGATGATTTTAAACCTATTTCGGCATTAATGGTGGAAGACAATATCGATCATGCAGAGCTGATGATGGATGCTTTCAACGATTTTAATATTAAAAATACCATAGCACATGTCATAGACGGTGAGCAGGCTATTGCCTATCTAAAAAACGCAGCACCTTATGAGAACAGGAGTAAATTTACCCGTCCAGATATTGTTTTTTTAGATATTAGAATGCCCAGACAAGGCGGTATTGAAACGCTAAAAATAATGAAAGCCGATGATGACCTGTGCAGTATTCCGGTTGTGATGATAAGTACCTCAAAAACGGAGCCAGAAATAAAAGAGTGTTATCGTTTAGGTGCTAGTGGCTATATTACTAAACCACTGAAATTCGATGACTTTTCGAAAAAAATGAAGGAATTAAACTACTATTGGGTACTAACATCTGAGTTACCAAAATAAAATATGGGCTGTTGTGATCTTGATTTAACTCGCATCTTGTATCAAGCGAGAAAATAATATCAAGACTTCAGCCATAGTAGATAATCTCTGCTGGCGAAAACCAGTAGGGATTGTTTTACTTATCAAACTACCAAGCAATTCACCTGATGTTCATCGAATGATTTCACTATTTCTCATATGATTTTCTATTCTTAACTGAGCTTTTCCTGAGCTTTAACTAAGCAAGCAGAACTTAAACTTAACCTAAACCTAAACCTAAACCTAAGTTCAGCATAAGCTCAGTAGTATTAGCCCCACAAGTAGTCTCCTTGTGCTAAAGGCAGCTATTGAAAAATAAAAACGAACATCTAGACGTCTAGATTGACAAATGAAATTTACACCATATAATGCTATTCAATATAGACATTCCACCAAATACAGTTATTGTTTAGTTTGAATAAAATAATAACTAAAAAGATCCTATTCATGAGCCATAATATTTCATCTGAACCTACGCCAGCGTCATTGCCCAAAAACAACCCAAAACAAAGTTTAAAAAGCCTGTTACCTTTTGGCGCTTTTCTGGCAATATTTCTGGGTACGGGTATCGTTTTAACACTACAAGGCGTTGACTTTGCCTTCTACCAACTACCCGCCAGCATTGCCATTATTCCAGCCATATTATTAGCTATTTATATGGGTAGAGAGACAGTAAATGAGCAAATTAGCCACTTTATAGCTGGGGCTGGTCATCAAAATATCATTACTATGTGTATTATTTATCTTTTGGCTGGCGCTTTTGCGACTGTGGCTAAAGCAACGGGTAGTGTTGATGCTAGTGTGCAACTAGGGTTATCTTTTTTTCCTGATTACTTTTTACTGCCTGGGCTTTTCTTAGTCGCGGCATTTCTTGCCACCGCCATGGGAACGTCAATGGGCACCATTGCTGCCATAGCGCCAATTGCTTTAGGCTTTATTGAGTCTGCTGATATCGATGCTAGCCTTATTGCTGGCTGTATTATATCTGGGGCTATTTTTGGTGATAATTTATCGATAATTTCTGATACCACGATAGCCTCGACCCGCAGCCAAGGCGCGCACATGAAAGATAAGTTTCGGGTAAACTTTAAGTTTGCTGTGCCTGCCGCATTAATTTGTTTAGCTATTTTAGCCGCCAATGGCGTTGCCTTAAACCACGAGGTTAGCCAAGACCTTGATGTTATCGGTTTCTTGCCTTATATCGTTATTTTGGTATTAGCGCTGTCAGGTGTGAATGTCTTTATGGTGCTCATTATCGGTATTATCTTAGCCGCGGCCATTGGTATGCTCAACAACGGTTATCAATTGGCGAGTTGGGTAAGTGATATCAATAAAGGCTTTGCCAGTATGCAAGATATCTTTATTTTGTCGTTATTTATTGGTGGTCTAAGTGAATTAATTAAACGCCAAGGGGGCTTAAGTGCTCTAACAGCGAGTATTGAAGGCTTAACGCATAAAATTAGCCCAAACAATAAAAAGCGTGCTGCTGGTATTGGTATTGGCGCTTTAGCCTTTTGTTGTAATTTTTTCACTGCAAACAATACTGTCTCTATTATTGTAACCGGTGAAACGGCAAAAGATTTAGCTACTGACGGTGAACTCAGTCCAGCTCATTCAGCCAGTTTATTAGATATTTACGCTTGTATAAACCAAGGTTTATTACCCTACGGTGCTCAAGCTTTATTGCTAGGCGCCACCTTAAAAATATCCCCTTTAGAAGTGGTCGCCAATGCCTACTACCCAATGATTTTATTTGTTGTGGCTAGTTTCGCTTTTTGGCGTATTACGAAAAAATAAGCGACTTGCTCAAGCTAAAAAAACCGCTGCGCTAATAGGGTCAATTAACATGAACAAACATTAGCGTAGCGGCCCTAGTTTAGTTTCAAGCTTAAGTTTGAAACTAAACTTAACTTACCCAATTAAGTTAAGTTAAGTTAAATTGCCGGTTGTAGACATTTAGGCGCTATTGCTTGTTTGAAAATTGGCATTGATATAGGCAAGTGTGCGGTTAACTGTTTAATACGCGTGGCGTTTGACGGATGGGTCGACATAAATTCAGGTGGCGCAGCTTTTGATAATTTCGCCATATTTTGCCACAGCTTGATACTCGCTTTTGGATCAAAACCTGATGTTGCCATTAAGTCTTGGCCAACAATATCCGCTTCACTTTCATGGCTGCGACCATAGGGCATTAACACCCCATACTGCACACCTAAACCTAAACCTGCCATCACGGTATTTCGACTTTCAACATTTTGGCTTTCAAGTACCCCGCTGACAATTGATAGGCCTATTTGGCTAACCTGATTTGACGATAAGCGCTCGTTAGAATGATGTTCGATTACATGCCCAACTTCGTGACCAATAATAGCGCCTAATTGGTCTTGATTTTCTGTAACTTTTAATATCCCGGTATAAACACCTATTTTACCCCCTGGCAGTGCAAAAGCATTGACTTGTTCTGAATCAAATACCACTACTTCCCAAGCGCCGTTATGAGCAGATTTTGGCACATTATTGGTGATCGCATTAGCAACACATTGCACATAACGATTAATTTCAGGCGACTGGCTAATTTTTTCTTTGTTTTTCATTTCTTCAAATGATGCGCTCCCCATTTTATTAAGGTCACTTTCTGACATCATCATTAACTGTGAACGACCCGTTGAAGACGTTGTACAACCGGTTAAGGTCATTATTGCTAGGCATAGTGCCAAGGTTAGTTTCATCTCTTCTCCTAAAATACAGTCTAAAAATATAGCCTAAAAAAATGGCTTGAAAAATGGCGTAAAAAATTTATTTTAACATAAATACTTTAATCGCTTATGCTAAGTAATGAAACTTATTGGTTGATTAGCGTATCTTGGCCTTTACTGACCCCATAAATATCGTCAGGATAAAAACCTAAGGTGACATGAAAGTCTTTATTTTTTAACAATAAATTTTGACGAATAAATTGTCCATCCGCAGAAGAGGCAACCACAAAGTAGCTCTTTTTCTCATCATTTTCAACGCGGCCTAAACCATGTAAAACAACACGAAATTGCTCTGGTAATTTTAATTGTGCTTTATTAATCGTTTGATACTCATACGGATTGACCAAGGTAATATGAAAAGTTTGCTGATCACGCGCGGCTTGATACTGGCGATAAATAGCATATTGCTCTTCGCCTAATGCCGTTTTTAGTTGCTCTAAGTAACCGCTAAGGTCAGCGAGAGAAACTTTACCCCCTAAATAAACTAAACCACTATTGTCTCTAAGTTCACTAATCTCTAAGCTTAATGTTTTATCTTCATTAAAGGTGTCGGCTGACAATTGATTTTCCGACTGCGCTAGCACTCTAGCTAAGGGCGTCGCTTTTTGTGCTTTGGCTGCTAGTTTAGGGTTTTCTTCTGCATGATTACTGACATCATTATTTATATAAGTAATGCCAGCAGTACTGGCAACTTGCTCAAAGCTTTGCACTGGTGAGTTTTTTTCTTGTGTAAGCACTAGATGCTTTGTTAAGGGTGTTGCGGTAGCAGAATTAGCTAGGGTGCTGATCATGATGATCACAGCCCAATGTATTTTTTTATTCATGCGATTAATTTCCTTTATGGCGCGCTCACCTTAATGTTATGTCATTTTTTGACCTAAGTTAGCACTATGTTCACTAGACGTTTCAGTACACTTTTTTCAGCACAGTATTTTCGCGCTTAAATAGCACGTAAACAGGCAGCTAATATGCGGTATAAAGTTTACATATACTAACGCAGACAAGTTAAATTTTTTATCTTACTGGCATAGTACCACTGACATTTCATCACGTTAATCGATATACTGAACCTGCGTCAGTATTTTGCCTAATAGCAAGGCAACAGCGACAATAAAAATTAATCACTTTGGGTTTTCTCAAGTCTTTATCTACATTAACTTAATAATAACGAGCAGGAGTTACTTTTCACTTAATGCCATTTTCAATTACCCCAGAACTCTTTAATTATATTGCGATAACCTTTGCCCGTTTTAAATGGCAACTTTTAGCCTGGAGCCTATTCTTTTTTGTGCTTTATATTGCTTTGCAGTCACAAATTCAACTCAAAACCCCTAGTGTATTGGTTTGGTTAGCGATACTTATTTTATTTGTTGCGATTGAAAGCTTAGTGGTTTCAGCATTTATGTTTTTCTTTCAGGTGCTGCCCTCAACACGAGAAGAAAATGCTGCTTGGTTTAAGTTCTATCGAACCATTGAATGGTGTGAAACAATACTATTTGCCATATTACTGCCCTTGCCCATAGTATTGTTTATTTATACCTTTTTGCGCTTAGCTATTTAGTTGCTTGGCTATTTAGTTGCTTAGCTAGTTAATGGCTTAGCTATTGAGCAGCGCGATCATCTCATCTTCTGTTAAGACGCTAACGCCTAAGGTTTGTGCTTTGACTAATTTAGAGCCTGATTTTTCGCCCGCAACTAAATAATGGGTTTTGGCTGAAATACTGCCCGACACTTTTGCACCTAAAGCTTGTAATGCCGATTTAGCTTCATTGCGGCCCATTTTACTTAAGGTGCCGGTGAGTACAAAGGTTTGATCTTTTAGCGGTAGTTCATCGTCACTCTTAGGTTCAATATCTGGCCATGATATAATATTTTCAAGCTCTTCAACGACTTCAATATTATGCGCTTGGGCAAAAAAGTTAATAATATTTTTTGCCACTATCACACCCACATCGGGTACTTGTTGTAATTGTGCTTCGGTCGCCGATTTTATCGCGCTAAAATTAAGAAAATATTGTGCTAGATTTGCTGCGGTAGTTTCACCTACTTCCCGAATACCCAAAGCATAAACAAATTTTGCTAAGGTGGTATTTTTTGCAACCTTAAGGCCTTTAATTAAATTATCAGCTGACTTTTGCCCCATGCGCTGCATGGTACTGACATCAAGTGTGGTTAATTTAAATAAGTCGGCAGGCGTTTTTATCAAGCCTTCATCTACTAACTGCTCAACTAATTTATCGCCTAAACCGTCAATATCAAGCGCCTTGCGCGAAGCAAAGTGCTTAATGGCTTCTTTACGTTGTGCCTGACAATATAAACCGCCAGTACAACGTAATACCGCCTCCCCTTCTGCCTTTAAAACCGCAGACTGGCAAACCGGACACAGGGTTGGAAAGCTAATAACTTGGGCATTTTCAGGGCGACGTTCAAGCACCACACTGACGATTTGCGGAATAACGTCACCGGCGCGACGAATGATAACAGTATCCTTTATCTGTATGCCTAAACGGTCGATTTCGTCTTGATTATGCAAGGTAGCATTGCTAACAGTAACGCCACCAACAGATATGGGTTTAAGGCGGGCAACCGGTGTTATTGCACCAGTTCGGCCAACTTGAAAGTCGACTGATTCCAGTATGGTTAGCTCTTCTTGAGCTGGAAATTTATAGGCGGTAGCCCAACGCGGTGCGCGAGCAACAAAGCCGAGTTGCTGCTGCAGGGCAATGTCATCGACTTTAAATACTGTACCGTCAATTTCATAACTTAAGGCAGCGCGTTGTTGTAAAATATCTTGATAGAAGGCTTCTACTTGCGTGGCATTTTCTAATAGTTTTACTTCAGGGCACATAGGTAAGCCTAAAGCTTTTATTTGGCATAAACGCTGATAATGAGAATTTTCCAACCAGCTTTCGTCAATACTTTTTCTGTCATTTTCACGGTCTGCTAGGTTTACTAAAGCGCCAACAAAGCCGATACCATAAGCATAAAAGCCCAAGTTACGTTTGGCGGTAATTTTAGAGTCTAACTGTCGTAAGCTGCCTGCGGCGGCATTGCGTGGATTAGCAAAACCTTTCTCACCTTTTTTTATCGCCTGTTTATTTAAAGCGTCAAAGCTGGCTTTTGGCATGAACACTTCGCCACGAACTTCTAAAATATCAGGAAAACTTGTCCCTTGTAAACGTAATGGAATAGATTTTATGGTGCGCACGTTTTCGGTAATATTTTCACCCACTGTGCCATCACCACGAGTAGCCGCTTGAACAAAAACACCGTTTTCATAACGTAAACTTACCGCTAAACCGTCCAACTTAGGCTCGGCGCAAATAGCAAAATCAAGTCTTGATTTTATACCGCCTCGATTTAACCTATCGAGTAGTCGTTTAACAAATGCTTGCCATTCGTCGGCTGAAAAAACATTGTCTAACGACAACATAGGTAATTGATGTGTTACTTGACTAAAGGATTTAAGCGCCGCCCCACCCACCTTTTGGCTAGGTGAATCAAGGGTTTTCAGTGCTGGGTGTGCGGTTTCTAAGGTCATTAATTCCCGCATTAGCCGGTCGTATTCAATGTCAGGTACACTGGGCTCGTCAAGCACGTAATATTGATGATTGTAGTGATTTAGCAACTGACATATTTCAGTAATGCGTGTAGTAACCGTTTGTTCAGACATAATTTTTATTTACTTTGAGAGTGAGTTTTTACGGTCAATAATGTGCGGCAAGTTTACTAGTGCACATTATTGACCATGAAATTTATCGAGCAGAAATTTTTTACTGTGAGCCGATGCGACTCTTGCGTTCAAACTCGCGAATAAGGCTAATATAATGCTGTTCAGTTTGTTTGGTCATCACACTACGCTTGTGATCAAGTAATTGCCCATGAAACTCTACCGCCAGTTGTTTAGCCGCATTTAACATTTGCTCAAACACTGAAAAAGCATCACCTGGATTAGGTAAGGTCATAAAAAGGGTAATGCCTTGGGTGCTAAAGTTTTCCATATCATCAAGATTAAACGTACCCGGATTCATCATATTGGCTAGGCTAAAGGTCACTTTTCCATTACCGGCGTTGTCTTGATGACGGTGAAATATATTCATTTCGCCATATTTCATCCCTAAAGTCAGTAATGTGGGTAATAACGCAGCGCCTGACATCACTTGTCCTTTTGGCATAACAACCGAGAGCACGATAACTTGCGGCTCAATATCGATAGCGGCAGGTTTTTCACTTGCCGGTGTTGCCGACGGAGTAGGCTCATCTTTGTTAAGGGCAGCGGCTTTATTCACTAATATGTCTGGCTTTGCCTGTGTCACCGGTTGTTGATAAACCGGTTTAGTTTGCAGAGCTTTTTTTCTATTAGCTTCAATGGTGGCCGTTTTATTAGCGGCTGTCTCTTCAAAGCAGTCTTTGTCATAATCAGCTGTCTCTGACAAGGCTTGTTGCTTTAAATGCTCTGGTACGGCTTCAGTATCGTTGTGCAGAGCACCAAAATTTAGTCCTTGCTCTTGGCCTTTTTCGTCAAAGTCAGCCGGAGGAACATCATTTGGCATGGGTGCTTCGCTATAAAAATCTGCACTACCTTCAACACGATGAGACTTAACAGCAAGCTCATCATCTTGGGCGCTAGCGCCAACCACTTTTGGCTTACTCACCCCGTCTTGATCAAAACCTGAGCCATCAAACCCCCGTGGCTTTGATGCCACAGGATCTACTTTAGTTTTTAATTTATAAGGATTTTTTTGTTTTCTAATCGTCCAATAACCATGAATAAAAATAGCGACTATCACAATAGCACTAATAATAATTAATGTGTTTCTGAAATTATTTTCCATTACCTTGCCTATACTTCTGCCATGGCGATTGCTTCGTCAATATCAACCGCTACCATACGTGAAACACCGGGTTCAAACATAGTTACTCCGGTTAAATGTGACGCCATCTCCATGGCTATTTTATTATGACTTATATATATAAATTGCACTGTTTGCGACATTTCTCGCACTAGATTACAAAAACGACTCACATTTGCATCATCCAAAGGTGCATCCACTTCATCAAGTAAACAAAATGGTGCCGGGTTCAATCTAAAAATCGCAAAGACTAATGATAATGCGGTCAGCGCTTTTTCTCCACCAGATAATAGGTGAATTGTGCTATTTTTTTTACCTGGCGGTCTCGCCATGATGGTAACCCCTGTTTCTAGTAGGTCTTCACCGGTCAAGGTTAAGTACGCTTGACCACCACCAAAGACCTTAGGAAATAACACCTGTAGGTCTTTATTAACCTGATCAAAAGTCAGTTTAAACTTATGACGGCTTTCTTTATCTATTTTTGCAATTGCCGCTTCTAGGGTGCTTATTGCATTATTAAGATCTTGATCTTGTTGGTCAAGGTAACTTTTACGCTTGAATTGGCTTTCATACTCTTCAATAGCGGCTAAATTAATAGCCCCTAATAACTGTATATCTTTAGCCAATTTAATTAACTGCGCTTGCCAGAGCGATTCTTTCGCATTGGCGGGCATGGCCTCAATGACACTATCAATATTTTGTTGTAACTCAGCTAGAATTTCCAAGCTACTTTCAGCTCTTAATTTAAAACCTTCGCTATCTAATTGTAAACGCGCTAACTGCTGATTAAGCGCACTAATTTTATTTTGACTACTTTTTTGCTGTAATTCTAAGGTCGCTAAACGTGTTTGACTGTCATTCAAAGTTTGCTGATTAAATTGCAGCTTGTCATTAATGGCGACTAGGTTCTCGAGCCATTCGGGTAATTGTTGCTCAAACTCTTGTATTGGCTGACTGTTATCGGTAAAAACTTGGCTATTACTGCTCAACCTTTGGGTCAGTAAATTAACATTTTCTTGATTAGAGCGAATATTTTGTTCACCTTGCATACGCTGACTTTTAAGTTGTTCAACCACTAAGCTCGATTGATGTCGTTGTTGATGCAATGCTTGGCTGCGCGTTTGAATTTGCTCAATTGACGCTTGTAATCGTGTTTGTTGTTCAGAAAAATTATCCACACTATCGCCGCTGTCATCAGATACTTGTGCTATTTGCGCTTGAAAATCAGCTAACTTTTTTGTAGCTATATGCTCACTTTTTAGCAAGTCATCTATTTGCTCAGTTAATTTTTGCTGCTGACTTTGTTGTTGTTCATTCGCCTGAGCTTTTAATGAAATCAAGTTGTTAAGCTCATTAAGTTTAGCGTGTTTTAAGGTTATATTTTGACTAATAGTACTTTTTTCACTTGCTAATCGCGCTTGCTGTTCGCTGGTTTGGCTTTGCTGCTGCTCGGTATTTTGTTTTGTGCTCGATAAATCCTGAATCGCGGTTTGCTCGCTGGCAAGCTGGCGTTGCAAGCTAATATAGTCGTAACCTTGTTCAAGCTTGCCTTTGGTTAGCATGTGATGATGCAACCAAGTGCCGTCTGGGCAAATAATACTTTGATAACTCGCTAAACTCGATAATTCTTGCTTAGCTTCACGATAATTTTCAGCCAGAAAAATAGTATTAAAATAGCGAGTTAGCGCGCTAACACCCTTCACTTTATGGGCTAAAGTATTAGCGTTAATTGTGCTTAACTCGATGCTATGTTTATCCATACTTTGATCACGGCTTTGATCAGAAATTTCAGCGCTGTTTCGATAAACAAAACACAAGTTATCTGCCGTTAAGTTGCCATCCGTATCAGCGCTAGGCAAGGCTTCAATAACATGGCCTGCTAACCAATGTGATAATACCACTTCAACCGCCTGCTCCCAGCCATGAGCCACATCAAGTTGACTCTGCAACGACACAACGTCAGTAATGCTTTGCTGACTAAACCATAGGGCTTGTTTTTCACTCCAAGGCGATGTGTCAGCAAGCTTTATCTGCAATGCTGCAATCACTTGACTTTTAACCGTGTGCTGGCCAGCAGCTACTGCAAAGGTTTGACTTAATTCTTGAGACACTTGCTGCAGGTTTGCTGCTTTATCAGTGTTCTGATCCTGTTGTTTTTGCAACTGTTCAATAGCGCCTGTTACCAGCGTTTTTTGTTGCCCTAATGCCTGTTCAGCAGCAGGGTCTTGTTGTGGTAATAAAGCTATTTGCTGACGCAATTTAATGCTTTGCTGAGTAACCTGTTCAATAATGGTTTGTTGTTGAGTAATATGAGCATGTATGGTCAATTTTTGCTGCTGATTTTTGTCGCGCTTTTGCTGGTGTTGTTGCCATTGGCTTTGCAATTCTTTCTGTTCTACTTGCTGTTCCGCCAATGCTGTTTGACAAGTTTTTAACGCCGCCTCTGTCGCTTGCAGCTGCGGTTGTTGTTCATTTAATTGTGTATTATACAATTGCAACTGCGCTTGCTCGGTTAAAATTAACTGTTGTGCATTGAGTAATTGCTGTTGAGTGAGTTCGTTGTCGGTTTGACTTTTTTCTGACTGCTCTTTTAAGTACTTAACTTGCTGTTCAGCGCGGGCAATATTTTGCGTTACATTAAGCTTTTGCTGATGCAGTGTTTGATTATTATCATTGCATGCCTGCATGGTGGCTTTTAATTCAATCATCACTAAATCATTTTGACTTAGCTCAGCATTTTGACTTTCAACTTTACTTTCAAGCGCTAGAATTCGCGTTTGATGTTGTTGACGTTGCTGATCAAATTTTTGCCAGCGTAACACCGCCAGCTCGGCTTTATATTTGCGTTCTTGTTGTTTCAAGGTACGAAAGCGTTTGGCTGCTTCTGCTTGTTGATGCAATTTGTCAATTTGTACATCAAGTTCAAGACGAATATCACTGAGCCGTGCTAAGTTTTCTCTGGTGTGACGTATTCTAGTTTCGGTTTCTTTACGGCGTTCTTTATATTTTGATATGCCCGCCGCTTCTTCAAGAAACACCCGTAACTCTTGTGGTTTTGATTCGATTAAACGAGAAATAGTGCCTTGTTCGATAATGGCATAACTACGAGGCCCTAAACCGGTACCAAGAAAAATATCGGTAATATCGCGACGCCGGCACTTTGTGCCATTTAAAAAGTAAGTATTGATACTCTCGCGATTAACGACACGACGCACAGAAACTTGGCTTCTGTCGGCCATCTCACCTTGAATGCGGCCCTGAGTATTATCAAAAACTAGCTCGACACTCGCTTGGCCAATAGGTTTTCGACTGGCTGCACCATTAAAAATGACATCAGTCATGGCTTCGCCACGCAGATTTTTCGCAGAACTTTCGCCCAAGACCCAACGCACAGCGTCAATAATATTGGACTTGCCACAGCCATTTGGTCCAACAATGGCGGTCATTTGTTGTTCAAAGTGAACTTTGGTGGGATCAACAAAGGATTTAAAACCTGCCAACTTTATATGCTTGAGTCGCATTAAATCGAAAAACCTAATCGCAATATTTTATTGGCTAAAATTAAAGCAAGCAACTCGCTAAATTCCTGTCAGCCAATAAAATTAAAATAAAACATCAGTAACTAAGCTTACTGTATCAGAGATTGATGTACTTTGTAACATCACAATACTGTTCATATTAGCCTAAGGAACCTATAATCGGGCTATGAATATCAATTAGTTAGGTTAATAAAACAACAATGAACAATAATAATAAACCCCCTTTGGCCGACGGTGGTGCTGGATATTTTATCAAAGGCTTTGAGTTGATCCGCACACCTGGCATTCGACGTTTTGTATTTGTACCCTTAGCGGTTAATTTGATCCTTTTTAGTTATGCTTTTTATTATATGTTTTTGCAGCTCGAAAGTTATATGCTGACTTTAGACAATTGGCTGGGCGAATCGTTTTCTTGGCTCAGTAATTTTATTTGGCCATTAGCTGTGTTGTTTGTCTTAATTGTTTTTTCATTTATTTTCAGCTCTGTTGCCAATTGGTTAGCCGCCCCCTTTAATGGTTTGTTGTCAGAGAAAGTTGAGGCGTTATTAACAAATCAACCCTTAAATAATGCTGGGGCTTTCGACGTTGTTAAAGACATTCCTAGAACGCTAAGTCGCGAGTTAACTAAACTGGGTTACTATTTACCACGCGCACTGGCTTTCTTTTTACTTTATTGGCTACTACCGGTTATCGGCCAAGTGCTTTGGTTTTTATTTCTTGCTTGGATGATGGCAGTTCAATATAAAGACTATCCGTTTGATAACCACAAAATTAGTTTTAACCATATGCGTCAAGCCTTGAAGCAACGCCAAGGTTTAAGTTATAGTTTTGGGATAACAACTGCCGTATTCTCGATGATCCCAATAGTAAACTTAGTTGTGATGCCTGTGGCTATTTGCGGTGCTACAGCACTGTGGGTTGACCATTATCGTGATGAATTTGTTGACCGTTCATAACAAATCAAATAACAATCAATAAGTTGCTAGCTTTTAAACGATAAGCCCAAACATTATGCATATTGTGATGTTTGTTTAAACGTGCGTTGACATGCGGTTCAATGCTCTCAACGAAGGTTTTACTATAATTTGACAGCAAAAAAATCAACGGGCACACTTAATACTCTACCTGTGTTATTAATTAAATGATCTAGATTACCGACTTTATTACAGCCTTTATTTAATGATTTGTCGTTCTAATGATTAAATAAACAAGCCTATCATGGCTGATTTTATTTAGTCTAAGTGATCATAGTCTTGGTGATCTAGGTTAAAATTTATCATTCATATTACATTCATATTACATTCACATTACATTGAAATTTAAAAGGAACTGGCAATGCAATCACTGGGCTATATACCCAAAACCTCATTTTTATCCCGTACTTTATTACTGCTGATGTTAAGTTTTAGCATTAACGCCGCCAGTATTAAGTCAGAAAAAATTACTAGAGAAACAATTGATATTCCGGTCATTGAAGGCGCGCGCGTATTTGCCAAATTTGATGATAAAACACCTGTGGTGATCAATTACTTCACCTCAGTAACTGAAAATGGCGTAATAGCCTTTTATAATAAAAGTTATGGTGAGCCGATTCAGCAAGAGCGCAAACGTGGCCGCTTAACTTTACACTACCAAAAAGATTTACAGCAAATACGTGTAGTTATTTCACAGCAAAACAAGCTGCGCCAAGTTGATATCATTGTTGATAAACGCACAGTAGAGCCATAATTATTTGTATAAAAAATTCAAAAGCTAATGGCTAGACATAAAAAAACATCGCAAATAGCGATGTTTTTTTTACTTACTATTACCTTAACTTTTGAATATTAACTAGCTAACTCGATCATTAATGCAATCATTGCTCGCAACAACTGGACTTAAGTTGAACTTAATTTAACAAAATAGCGTCAACAGTACCCTGTGCTAATGGGTGATAACCTGGACGTGCCTTTTTATATACTGCTTGTGCCCAACGCTTGCCTTTTGCTGATGTTGCCAACTCTTTATATAAAGGCACAATGAGCTTACGTCTACCTATTGATTCTAAGTAGTTTGCCATCGCAGGATACACCACGTCATAACCAGAGCGTAATGCTAACAAATACCAAGCATGAGCAACCTCGGCGTTGCTACTCTTGGTGAGGTTAAAGGCTTTATCTAAACTTGCCATACGCTGATTAGAAATACTCAAAGGCAGATTATTAATAAAGTGTAACCATTCATGTAAGGTCCAGTTTTGGGTCGGTATTTGCGCCAACTCGAGCTGATCACTGGTCCATTTTGCAATAGTATCATCAATTTTAATAAATGCATTTGAGCGTGGCTTAGGGGCGTAACTAGGTAAACCTTGCTCATAAATCCACTCATTGAGTTCGACATCACTCACGATATTGGGGTATTTATCCGTTAAATTAGCTTTGAGATAAATAACAAAGTTTTTGGTACCTAAACTTTGAAAGGCGTGATCATCAAAATATTGCATGATGAAGGTATCAAATTTGTCTCGGCCAAACTTTTCTTCTAAGTAAACTAAGAATAACTGCCCTTTGGTATAAGGTACGCCAGAAAAAGCATCATCAGGGTCACGACCTTTAAGGTCGATATACAACTGAGTATCGCCTGGTGGTAGTTCAGCCATTTCATAACTTAAATTTTGCGCATCTAATGCGCGTTCCATTAAGGCTCTATCGGCGCCAAATACCGCTTCCATAATACGATTTTCAACATAACTGGTAAAACCTTCGTTTAACCATAAATCGCGCCAGCTTTCATTGGTCACTAAGTTCCCCGACCAAGAGTGTGCTAGTTCATGAGCAATTAAATTGACTAAACTTTTATCGCCCGCAATGACGGTTGGCGTAATAAATGACAATCTCGGGTTTTCCATGCCACCAAAAGGGAAACTTGGTGGTAATATTAATAAGTCATATCGACCCCAACGATAGGCGCCAAAAAGCTTTTCAGTTTCATCGATCATCAATTGCGTATCATCAAACTCAGCAACGGCCCGATCTAAAATATATTGTTCGGCATAAATACCGGTTTGCTTACTCATCGCTTTAAACTCTAAATCACCCACGGCAATAGCAATTAAATAAGCGGGAATAGCTTGCGGCATAGCAAAAGAATAATCGCCATCACGCAAAGCATCAGGTTCATTGTTTGCACTCATCACAGCTAACAAGTCATCTCTGGTGGTAATGCGAGCGTTGTAAGTCATGCGCACACTAGGCGTATCTTGTATGGGTATCCAAGAGCGGGCATGAATTGCTTGGCTTTGGCTAAACATAAAGGGTTTGTCTTTACCGGCGGTTTGCTCAGGAGATAACCACTGTAAGCCAGAGGCTTGCGGCAGTGAGTTATAATAAACTCTAATCATTGGCGTTTGAAAAGGTGTGTTAATGGTTAGCTTTGAACCCATCACATCATCACGCTTAGCCAAGTGGTAATTTAATTTTACCCACTGATCACTGGCATTTTTTGCCATCACACGATGAATGTCTAAATCGCGGGTATCTAAATAAATATCAGCAACATCGTCATCTAGCCAGTTAAGGCTTAATTCAGCAAAGCCCTTTAATGACTTTTGCTCAAAATCAACATTCAAGTCTAGATAAAGGTGGCTAATTTTTACTTGGTCATAGTTTGCATAAGTTAAGGCATCGGCTGCTTGCGCCGAGGCTAATTGAACCCAGGCAAGCTGTACAACGCAAAACGTAGTGGCAACAAGGCGAACTAAAAATTTCATAAATCACATCCAAAGCTAAAAAGGCCTGTAGATTACAGTGAATATACAGGCCTCTTCAAGTGCTATTTATTTTTAACCGCTTAAGATAAAATTATGGCTGTTCCATACGGATAACAACTCGACGGTTTTTGCCACGGCCAATAATGGTTTCATTAGACGCTACGTGGCGCTTTTCGCCATAACCATTCGCTTCAATGCGACTCGCGTCGATACCGCTGCTAACAATAAGTTCTCTGACATTATTTGCCCGGCGTTGTGACATTTTCAAGTTAGTGTTTCGGCCACCATAACTGTCTGAATAGCCATCAATTAGCACTAAGTCTAGCTTAGAATCAAGTGCTAAGTACTCAACAATCATATTCATCCGCTTTTGTGATGCTTTGGTTAATTTATCAGAGCCAAATTGATAGTTAAGCACGGTGTAAGAAATATCATCAAAGTTAAAGTCTAGTAAATTGCTCACGCAACTAACAAAGGCTTGATACGCTTGCTGAAAACGTGCGGTAGATAAACCAACGGTAATTTTATCGTCATCACTATACCAGTCGTTATAGTAAAATGTTGGGCTCATGCCTTGATCAAGCTCATTAAGCATATTCCAGGCAATTTTTTTCGGTAAGCCGGGAGAAAATTGTTTATGTAGTGTCATATTCGCTAACGTTCTACCGGCAATGCCAGGTCGCCAATTAGGCGCTTCAGAACGTACTTCGGCTAAAGAATAGCTGTCAGGCAGACGCATCATTTCCAGTTCAAATTCCATATTCATTTTTCGGTTCGCCGAACTATAAAATTTGGCTTGACCATAACGTGGAATTTGATGTGATAAGGTACATTGCAAGCGAGAATTATCGGTTAACTGCCAGCTAGAATTTGAAATATCTGCACGATATTGCCTAGTCCCTGCATTTGTTTGGGCAATCAGTAATGATAATGTAACCAGCGTAATAGTTTTTTTCATAAAAATAATTTCATGTCAATTTAGGTAAATTTTATAGCGACATCTTTACTATCGACAAAATCGTCAATAACTTTAACAGTTAATTAAAATATAGCCAAAAATAAATTCACGCTTTTAGTGCTGGGTGATGTCTTAACCGTTTATTTCTGCGATAATCTCAAATAATATTTTTGCTAACCCGTACCCTTTGCCTTTATGTCTGATAATAAAACAGCGACTAACACCACTACTGAAAAATCACTACTTGCTCAACGCTTTCGCGGCTACTTCCCCGTCGTTATCGATGTTGAAACCGCCGGTTTTAATTCACAAACTGATGCTTTACTGGAAATTGCCGCCACCACACTGACCTTAGACGAAACTACTGGCCAATTAAGTTTAGATGAGACCATACATTTTAATGTTGACCCTTTTGAAGGCGCTAACCTAGAGCCAGCCGCATTAGAATTTACCGGTATCGATCCCACTAATCCGTTACGTGGCGCAGTAGATGAGAAAAAAGCGATTACAGAAATATTCAAACTTGTGCGAAAAAAAATGAAAGCGGCTGGTTGTCAGCGCGCGATTATAGTGGCACACAACGCGGCCTTTGATTTGGGTTTCGTTAATGCGGTCACTCAACGTTGTTCAATTAAACGCTCACCTTTTCATCCTTTTGTTAGTTTCGACACCACAACCTTGTCAGGCTTAGCATTAGGGCAAACGGTATTAGCAAAAGCCTGCGCAACAGCGCAAATTGATTTTAATAATAGTGAAGCGCATTCGGCACTATATGACACAGAAAAAACCGCTGAGTTATTTTGTTATATCGTGAATAAATGGCAACAATTAGGTGGTTGGCCATTAATTCAACCCGAAGAAACTGCACAGGAAAGTGCCGCTGAAGAATAATTTCAGTTCTATTTTAACCCTATCGCTGTGCTACACATATCAACAGTTAACTGGCTAAAATTAAAATAATGACTTTGCTTTTCGGCGATTGTTAACTCTGAAAAGCAAATTTCTTAATGCTAGCATCATTAAAAAAAAAGCTAAAAACTGTAAACTGGGTAAACTGGTGTTTAATAACATAACCGTAGCAAAAGCAAAGTAGGTATAAGGTAGGTATTCGTAAAGCCATTCAGGTAAAGTGTTTTTGTTATTTGGCTGCTTTTCATTAGCTTTATAACGGTCAAGGCGACGATAGCCTGAGCGCGTGACCAAAGTCGCACAACCCGCCAGATAGAATAAACCGACAGAGACAAACACAGGCCAAGTATCGTAAAAAGCAATTAAATAGCCACAAACTAAAAAATAAGCGTACGGCAGATTTTCATAAATGCATTTTGGATAAAACATCAACATTCCTTGGTGAGTTTATTTTTTAGCTGGTCTTTGCAGTATTAGCTAGTCTTTGTAACAAAGAGTGATTTTTTCATACCAAACAAATTAATTCTCAGCGAGCTCGATATTAGCTTAGTTATAAAATGCTATTTTTCAATGGCTTTTATATGCCTTTTATATGCCTTTTTAAATTTTCAGTAAATTTCAGCCACAAAAAAAGCCGCTAAAAGCGGCTTTTTAACTGATAAATTAACTTAACCGTTAAAGTTTATCGGCGTTATCTTTAAGGTAAGCAGCAACACCTTCTGTCGTCGCTGTCATACCTTTATCACCTTTATTCCAACCTGCAGGACATACTTCACCGTGTTCTTGGTGAAATTGTAAAGCGTCAACCATGCGGATCATTTCATCAACGTTACGACCAAGCGGTAAGTCATTAACCACTTGATGACGAACATTGCCTTCTTCATCTATTAAGAATGAAGCACGAAAAGCCACACCAGCTTCTGGATGCTCAACATCATATGCTTTACAAATCTCATGTTTAACATCAGCAACTAAAGTATATTGAACCGGACCAATACCACCATCGTTTATTGCGGTGTTACGCCATGCGTTATGAGAGAATTGAGAGTCGATAGAAACACCGATAACTTCAACACCACGGTTTTTGAATTCTTCAATACGGTGGTCGAAAGCTAATAACTCTGAAGGACATACAAAAGTAAAATCAAGTGGGTAGAAAAATACGACCGCTTTTTTACCTTTAATGGCTTGTGCAAGATTAAAGCTATCTACGATTTCACCTGATCCTAAAACTGCTGCTGCTGTAAAGTCTGGTGCTGCGCGACCTACTAATACACTCATTATATTCTCCAATTTTTAAAATAAATTTAAATTACTTAATGTTAACTCCACCTGATATGGTGATGTTAGGTGATAATTCAATAGTTATTCTGAACTTTCTGCTGCGCCATGCTTAGCGGCAGATTCAGTGATCAAGGTTTGTAATTCACCTTGCTGATACATTTCCATGATGATATCACAACCGCCAACAAGTTCACCGTCAACCCATAGTTGTGGAAACGTTGGCCAATCAGCATATTTTGGTAATTCAGCACGGATATCAGGATTGAGTAAGATATCAACATAAGCGAATTTTTCACCACATCCCATCAACGCTTGAGAAGCCTGTGAAGAAAAACCACAATTAGGTAATTTTGGTGAGCCCTTCATGTAAAGAAGGATGCTATTTTCACTGATTTGTTCTTTAATGCGTTCGATCGTATCCATAATAACCTCAAAAATTAATACTTATTGTGCTCAGTACTTAAAGTAAAACTCATGAAAATAAACAGAACAATAAATACTAAAGCAAAAAACTTATATATTAAAACATAATAGCCTTGATAAAACCTATGGTAATACCTATATACATGAGTAAACTATGTAAGCTTTAATACTTGAGTAGTTTACTAGGTTTTAGAAAAACAAACTACCTCTTTAAATTTGCATAAGAATAATTTTTTATAATCACTATCTGGAGAATATAATGACTATCGAGTTACCCGCACTACCATATGCTATGGATGCACTAGTACCACATATTTCAAAAGAAACGCTAGAGTTTCATTATGGTAAGCACCACAATACTTATGTTGTAAAGTTAAACGGTCTTATTGAAGGTACTGATTTTGCAGGAAAATCTTTAGAAGATATCGTTAAAACATCAACAGCTGGTGTTTTCAATAATGCGGCACAAATTTGGAACCATACGTTCTACTGGAACAGCTTAAGCCCTAACGGCGGTGGCGAACCAACAGGTGCATTAGCAACAGCTATTGATGCAAACTTTGGCTCATTTGCAGAATTTAAAGAAAAATTCACTGCTAGCGCCATTAATAACTTTGGTTCAAGTTGGACGTGGTTAGTTAAAAATGCTGACGGCAGCCTTGCTATCGTTAATACATCAAACGCTGCGACGCCACTTACTGATGAAGGTGTTACACCACTTATCACAGTAGATTTATGGGAACATGCTTACTACATTGATTACCGTAATCTTCGCCCTAGCTACATGGAAGCTTTCTGGGCCTTAGCGAACTGGGATTTTGCCTCAGCAAACTTCGCTTAATCGCTAAAGCAGATTAATTTCAATTTAAAAGGTCAGCATTAATTGCTGGCCTTTTTATTTGCCTTAAATTCAACCAATACACCTTTTCAATCAACATACCTTAAAGTTGATCGTCTATTCAATAACATAGCTTCCTCACTACTACCCTCTGGTTACAATTCTTTTCGCTAATATTTAAGCGCTTTCATAATTAACATCTAGACTTATACATATACTAAGTAAAACAGTAATGCTAAAAAAAGTCACAGTATTATGTCGGGTTTGATAAGTAACATTTCTCAAGTAGTCGCATTATCAGCCCAACCTGAACGATTTATCTTCTGGAGGCGGTTATGAGTATATTTCAACATTTCCAATCACGTTACGACGAAGCACAAGAAGAGTGCTATTCAATTCAAGACTTTCTTAGTCTATGTCGTCATGATCCTATGGCCTATGCTAGCGCAGCGCAGCGTTTGTTAAAAGCCATTGGCAAGCCAGACATGATAGATACTTCAAATGAGCCCTGTTTAAGCCGAATTTTCTCCAACCGGGTTATTGCCCGTTATCCCGCTTTTAAAGATTTTTATGGAATGGAGGAAGCCATAGAGCAAATTGTGGCCTATTTAACTCACGCTTCACAAGGCTTAGAAGAACAGAAACAAATTCTCTATTTACTTGGCCCCGTTGGTGGCGGTAAGTCGTCATTGGCTGAAAAGTTAAAAGCGTTAATACAGCAAGAGCCAATTTATGTCCTGAGTGCAAACGGCAAACGCAGCCCAGTCAATGATCATCCTTTTTGTTTATTTGATGCCAATGCAGACGGAAAGATATTGCAACAAGAATACAATATACCTGCACGTTACCTCAGTACCATCATGTCACCTTGGATTGCAAAACGTTTGCACGAGTTCAAAGGTGATATAGCAAAATTTGAAGTGATAAAAATTTATCCTTCCATTCTTGACCAAATTGCCGTGGCTAAAACAGAGCCTGGGGATGACAACAACCAAGATATTTCTGCGCTGGTCGGTAAAGTAGATATTCGCCAATTAGAGCACTTTGCCCAGAATGATCCTGATGCCTATAGTTACTCAGGTGCTTTATGTCGTGCCAATCAAGGATTAATGGAATTTGTTGAAATGTTTAAGGCACCTATTAAAGTATTACATCCGCTTTTAACCGCCACACAAGAAGGTAACTACAATCCGACCGAAGGCCTTTCCGCCCTGCCATTTAATGGTATTTTACTGGCCCACTCCAATGAGTCTGAATGGACAACCTTTAGAAACAATAAAAACAATGAAGCCTTTTTAGACCGAGTTTATATTGTCAAAGTACCTTACTGTATGCGCGTTTCTGAAGAAGTAAAAATTTATCGAAAACTATTAGAAAATAGTGAATTAAATCATGCCCAATGCGCACCAGACACCTTAGAAACCTTAGCCCAATTCTCAGTGCTTTCACGCTTAAAAGAACCAGAAAATTCAAGCATATATTCTAAGATGCGCGTGTACGACGGCGAAAGCTTAAAAGATACCGACCCCAAAGCAAAGTCATATCAAGAGTATCGAGATTATGCCGGTATTGACGAAGGTATGTCAGGGCTTTCAACACGTTTTGCCTTTAAAATATTATCTCGTGTTTTCAACTTTGATCATTTAGAAGTGGCGGCAAATCCGGTGCATTTGTTTTACGTACTTGAGCAGCAAATAGAACGAGAGCAACTACCCAAAGAGATCAGTGAGCGTTATCTAGCCTTTATCAAAGGTTACTTATCACCACAATATATTGAGTTTATCGGTAAAGAAATTCAGACCGCTTATTTAGAGTCCTATTCTGAATATGGCCAAAATATATTTGATCGTTATGTGACTTACGCTGATTTTTGGATCCAAGACCAAGAATATCGTGATGCTGAAACCGGGCAACTATTTGACCGTGAAGCACTGAATAATGAGCTAGAAAAAATAGAAAAACCTGCGGGGATCAGTAATCCAAAAGATTTTAGAAATGAAATTGTTAACTTTGTCCTGCGTGCAAAAGCCAATAATAATGGTAAAAATCCTTTATGGACTAGCTACGAAAAATTGCGCACCGTTATTGAGAAAAAAATGTTTTCAAATACCGAAGACTTATTGCCTGTGATTTCATTTAACAATAAAACCTCCAACGATGATCAACAAAAGCATGATGATTTCGTTGAACGCATGATGACTAAGGGCTACACAAAAAAACAAGTCAGATTACTTTCTGAATGGTATTTACGCGTTAGAAAATCTTCTTAGGTTGTACTTAGTACCTCTAAGTAAGGAGCATAAATGACAAACTTTATCGATAGGCGATTAAATAGTAAAAACAAAAGCACGGTCAACCGACAGCGCTTTATCAGACGTTATAAAAGCCAAATTAAACAGGCTGTTTCTGAGGCGGTCAATAAACGTGGCGTCACTGATATAACCAGTGGTGAAAATATTACCATCACTAAAAAAGATTTAAATGAGCCAGTTTTTCATCAAGGTAGTGGTGGCATTAAAGACCGCGTTTATCCAGGTAACGACCAGTTTACCAGTGGCGATCACATTGCTCGGCCACCACAACAGCAAGAGCAAGAGCAAGGCGGCCAAGGTGATGCAAGTGATTCTGGCGAAGGCGATGATGACTTTGTCTTCACTATTTCCAAAGATGAATATCTACATTTACTTTTTGAAGATTTAGAGTTGCCTAACTTAGAAAAAAATAAGTTAGATAAAGTCACTAATTATAAAACGGTGCGTGCGGGTTATTGCGCTGAAGGCGCCGCTTCCAATATCGATATTGTGAAATCATTACAAGGCTCAATAGCGCGCAGAATTGCCATGACCGCGGATAAACGCCGTAAACTTAAAACACTCGAAGCTGAGTTAACCTTGCTAGAGCAAGATAGACACGATAACACTCTAGCTAAACATAAACTTATTACGGCCATTGGCAATCTTAAAGAGAAAATCAGTAAAGTCCCTTTTATTGACTCCTTTGATTTACGTTATCGTCATTACGCCAAACAAGCGCTGCCAACATCAAAAGCGGTGATGTTTTGTATAATGGATGTCTCAGGTTCGATGGATCAAGCCACTAAAGATATTGCTAAACGTTTTTATATTCTTTTATACCTATTTTTAACGCGTACTTATAAAACCATCGACGTGGTTTATATTCGTCACCATACCCAAGCAAAAGAAGTTGACGAACATGAGTTTTTTTATTCGCAAGAAACTGGCGGTACCATCGCATCAAGTGCTTTAGAGCTAATGATTGAGATAATGACACAGCGCTATAATGAAAAAGAATGGAATGTTTATGGCGCTCAAGCGTCTGACGGCGATAATTGGGCCGATGACTCTCCGCACTGCCAGCAATTAATGCGCGAAAGTATACTGCCAAAAACCCGATACTTTAGTTATATAGAAATATCTCAGCGTGCTCATCAAAGCCTATGGCAACAATATGCTCAACTTGCTGATACCGATGATGCTTTTTCAATTGAGCACATTAAAACAGTAGCAGATATTTATCCGGTATTTAGAGCCTTATTCAAAAGAAAAAAAGTACAAGCCGCTTAGGAATTCAATACATTGGAGCTTTTATGACTAAACGTAAACCACTTGACGATAGCAGTGACTGGACATTTAATAAGCTTGAACAATACCAAAGTGAAATTGAGCGTGTTGCGCAACATTATCGTTTAGATACCTACACGAACCAAATTGAAGTGATCACCGCCGAGCAAATGATGGACGCCTACGCGGGTGTCGGCATGCCTATTGGTTATAATCATTGGACCTTTGGTAAGAGGTTTATTCAAACCGAGCAAACCTATAAACGCGGACAAATGGGCTTAGCTTATGAAATTGTTATTAACTCAGACCCCTGCATTGCGTATTTAATGGAAGAAAACACCATGGCGATGCAAGCCCTTGTTATGGCACATGCTTGTTATGGGCATAACTCATTTTTCAAAGGTAACTATTTATTTAAGTCATGGACAGACGCGAGCTCGATTATTGACTACTTACTGTTTGCTAAAAAATATATTGCTGACTGCGAAAATAAACATGGTATTGACGAGGTTGAAGCTTGCCTTGATGCTTGCCATGCCCTAATGAATCATGGTGTTGACCGTTATAAACGACCACAAAAAATATCAATGGAAGCAGAACTAAAACGTCAAGAAGAACGTGAGACTTATCTGCAGTCACAAGTAAACATGTTGTGGCGAATTGGTGCAGATAATGAGACAGAAGGCAAAAAAATCAAGGCAACTTTTCCAACCGAGCCCCAGGAAAATATCCTTTATTTTATCGAGAAAAATGCCCCGCTATTAAAACCTTGGCAACGAGAATTAGTACGCATTGTCCGAAAAATTTCTCAGTACTTTTACCCTCAAAAGCAAACGCAAGTGATGAATGAAGGCTGGGCTTGTTTTTGGCACTACACTATCCTAAATCATCTCTACGATGAAGGCTTAGTAACAGATACCTTCATGCTGGAGTTTTTACATAACCATACTAATGTGGTTGCACAACTTGACTATAACAGCCGCTATTATTCAGGTATAAATCCCTATGCGCTAGGCTTTAATATGTTTATGGATATTAGGCGGATATGTGAAAATCCAAGCGAGGAAGACAAGCTTTGGTTTCCAGAAATAGCCGGCAGTAATTGGCTTGATACTGTGCATTTTGCTATGGAAAACTTTAAAGATGAAAGCTTTATAAGCCAATTTTTATCACCAAAATTAATGCGAGATTTTAAACTATTTCATTTACACGATGACAGTGATAAGAACTATATTGAAGTGGGCGCTATTCATAATCAAAGTGGCTATCAACAAATTCGAACTATGTTATCTGACCAATACAATTTAAGTAACCTAGAAGCAAATATCCAAATTTTTCATGCCGATGTCAGTGGCGATCGTTCATTAACTTTACGCTATATTCCGCACCAAAAAATATCACTCGCTGACTCTAAAGATGAAGTATTAAAGCACTTATATTACCTGTGGAAGTTTGATGTAAAGCTGCTGCAAGAGAATAAGTACGGGGTAGACGAAATTATTGCGCAATGCCCAGAGCCAGATGAGTTGGCAAAAAAAAAGGCAACTATTTAGTTGCCTGATTTACTTTACATGATTTGCTTTACATAATAACGTTAACTTCAGCTTATTGCTGCTTGGTTATTATTTATTCAGCAAGTTCTTTTAATACTTCGTCTTTTAGCTCAATCCAAAGTTTACCTGACTCAATACCATATTTTCTGACCGCAAATACAGCTTCGTCGCATTGGCCCGCTTTAGCTAGTTCAATCAGTTTTTTATAATAATTTCGTGATATTTCACGGCCGCGCGGATGAGAATAATACAAAGTACCTAAACGCGAATACAAACCTCTAAAACCATTTAGAATCAATAAATAAATAGAGTTTCCTGAGGCTACAACCAAGTCTTTATTAAGCTTGTAATCAAATTCTGCAAACGCTTCACCAGTATCTTCAACATCTTCAATGGCTGACAATAATTCAATGGTTTTTTCTGGATTATTCTTAATTGCCCCACGGACATATATCGCACTAATATTGGTACGCGCCGACATTAAATTATCCACTAAATCAGGAATTCCTTCTTGATCAAGCTGCGCTAACGTTTCAAGAATGTTAAGGCTAGACGTTTCCCAAAAATTATTAACTTTTGTAGGCTTACCATGTTTAATGGTTAACCAACCATCGCGTGCTAAACGTTGTAGCACTTCTCTTAATGTCGTTCTTGTGACGCCGATAAGTTCTGATAATTCACGTTCAGCGGGCAAAATAGTACCCGGTGGAAATCCACCATTCCAAATAGATTCTACAATATACTGCTCGGCAAATCCTGCTGGGCTGTTCGCTTTTATAACCATGTGGCTCCACATCACTTAAAGTTGACTGTAATTGAAACAGATTGTACCAGAACATCCAACGGACACAAGCGCAATAGAATTGATAATAAATTTTGACTAGTGCCACTTAGGTTTAGAATGCGAGGCAGGTTGAGAATTCGATAACAGATTAAGAATTCGATAACAGATTGAGAGTTTTTATCATTAAAATTTAGCAGCAGATTACCGCTAGTATTGTTTAAGCAGCTTTTAGCCTTTTATATAAGTAAGGCTACTTAAGGGAATTGTATAAGGCGACTGGGTTTTCATATCTATTCATCATTTACTGTGCATAAAATCAGTCCGAATGGCTTAACCCTATATTCAAGTAAGTGAACTACAGCTATTATAGCTCAGTAGACAGTCAGGTGATATTCAATCAGATTTGGAGTGTGCGACGGCTGCCCGTGGTAAGTCATATTGAAACGGTAACTAATGCCACTTTGCCGACCTAATTTAGACACATATTTATCACAATAAATAGTCCGCTTAGCCACCATTGCCGAAAGTCGAATCACTAAAATTTACAGCAGAAATAACAACAATAGTCGAAATTTACTTAGGTCTCTAAATAGATAAGTTAATGTTACTTATTGTGTTATGGTTATTTTTTAACTTAAAATAAATAAATTATTTCTAGAGGTTTTCTATGTTGAACGACACCTTAAATACTGGATTATTGCTTGATAAACTTCCTATTGGTATAACGGTGTTAAATCCAAACTTAGAAATTGAGTATGCTAATCCGTTGGGACTGAAAATTCTGGGATTAAAAGAACATCAAACGATTGGGAGATTAATCTCTGATCCACAATGGCTATTAGTGGATAGCTTTCACGAACCACTTCCTCTTGAAAAATATCCAGCAGTACAAGTTCTGAATAGCAAATCTGCCATTGATAATTTTGAATTTGGCATCTACAATCCAGAAAAAAACGATTACACATGGTTACTTAGTAATGCATATCCTGATCTAAATAAACATGGAGAGGTTACACAAATTATTGTGACTTTTACCAACGTTAGTAATCAGAAAGAAACCATTCCGTTTGAGCAAATTGTTCACAATGCTAATGATATTGTGATGGTCACTAAAGCAGAACAACTACGTAATGGTGGCCCAGAGATTATTTATGTGAATAAGGCATTTTCTACATTAACTAAGTATAGTGAAGAAGAGGCTTTGGGGAATACACCACGGATGTTACAAGGTCCGAAAACTAGCAGTGAAATGAGAGAAAAAATCTATCAGCATCTTTGTAAAGGCGAACAAGTGTTAGATGAAATATATAACTACGATAAACATGGTAACGAGTATTGGATCGAACTAAATATCGTGCCATTAAAGAACTCATATGGCAAGGTTACGCATTTTGCCGCTATCGAACGTAATATTACAGAACGAAAAGATCACGAACACAACCTTACTGAAATGGCAATGACTGACGCTTTAACCGGACTTGCTAATCGTCGCTCGTTTTACAGTAAAGCAAAGCTTGCACTCTATGAGGTAATCAAGCAGAAATCATCGTTTTTTTTAGCTGTTATAGATATTGATTACTTTAAAAAAGTCAACGACACCTACGGCCATGATATGGGTGATGAAGTGTTAGTGAAGATAGCGAGATTGATGAATAATAATACCCGGGATACCGATATTTTAGGCAGAGTAGGCGGTGAAGAGTTTGCTTTAATATTGAAAAATGTGACGAAAGAAAACGGCATAAAGCGTTTAGAAAATATTCGTCATAGTATTCAATCTATATCGATTATTTTATCAACGGGCGAAAGTTTATCATTAAGTGTAAGTATTGGCTGTACGGATATTATCCCTGAAAGTAAAAATATTGATGAGATGGTAAAACAAGCAGACATTGCGCTTTATCGAGCAAAAGAAGAAGGGCGCAATCGCACGGTATATTATTCTTAATGCTGTACATGTCTGTATTCTTTGAATGAGAGTTATACCTAGAATTTCAAACCTAAGACAATTGTAGTGGTACAGTTAATTTGGACACCTTTTTAAATGTATTTCGATTGTATAATTTCCTTTTTGGGGGGCGAAAACACCATGGATTTAATACTCTAAATTTAAGTTGATCTCGGTTATTTGAATGTCCGCTTTGGAGATTCAAACAAACATGATAGAGAAAGTGTCAGGTATAGCCTCAAGATTAACATCCAAAATTTGAACTCCACTGTGGGCAATGAGCCTTGAAGCGGACATTAGGATTAATAAGTGTCTAACTTCCGCTTTGCCCACCAAGGGAACATTAGCACTAACAAATATTAGTGCCAAAAATCAAGTCGTTTGGGGGATTGGGTGAATCTTCACTCAAGCCACAGAACGGACATTAGCTTTTAAATACGATGTATACTTTGGATTTGATTTTTTATGCTTTATTTAAAACTGGCAGTTACACAAAATCTGTTACAGCCTCTTTCAGAGCACTTTGTTGAAATGTCACATTGAGAGCATAACATTTACACACTAAACTGACTCCGCTCATCAACATCTGCCTTAGTTACAATCCCTTTATCAATAAGTTGACTATGTACCTCAGCACATTTCATTTTCAAATGCTCCCTAAGTAATCTAACGGCTGGGGTAATGGTTTGTCTACTTGGGCAAATAAGCCATAACTCAGTCGGGTTAAGGGTAAATTCGGTTAATATTGGAATAATCTTATTTGAAAGCAAATCATTTGACATATCTAAACTAGATTTCGCCGCTATCCCTTTACCGCTCACGCACCATCGTCTAACCAGTTCAGCGTCATTTGACGTACGATTACTTTGCATTTTTACTTTAATAATTTTACCTTGCTGGGAAAACGCCCAAACATCATGAAGCATGTCATGCAATTGATATAATAGACCATTATGTGTGGTTAAATCATGAGGATGTTTAGGGGTACCATTTTTTTCTAAATACTTAGGTGTTGCACAAAGTACTCGCGGCACATTACAAATTTTGAAACCATATAAATTAGCATCCGTTGGTGAGCCATAACGTAGCGCGATATCAACCGGGTCACGATAAAAATCGATATTACTATCGCTAATATGAAGTTTTACACTAACCCCTTTATGCGTTTGCATAAATTCATCAAGCCAAGGCAAAATTAAATGCCGACCTAAGTCAGACGGTACTGATATTCTTAAATCACCATCAATAATATCTAAGTCGTCTTTAACATTTTGCTTAGCTTGGTCGAGCATTTGTAATGCTTGTTCACAATGGGGAATGTATCTTTCACCCGCAATAGACAGCCTTAAGCGCCGAGTTGTTCGGATAAATAGTTCAACGTCAAGTGCACGTTCAACACGTTTAATTGCCGCACTGGCCGTGGCTGTACTCATATCTAAGCTCGCTGCTGCTGCGGTAATACTGCGAAATTCAGCTACTTTTAAAATAACATTAAGATCTTCTAATAACATGATTGTCAAAAATATTTTGATAAAGATTCAATCATTATGCAGTTTCTTTATTATCAAGCAAGGCCTAATATTACTGCGAAGATAACTTAACGATTAATTGAAACATACTTAGGGGAAAAACATGAAAGCAATTGCCTACACTAAATCATTACCTATTAACGACTCAGCCTCTTTAATTGATATTGAATTACCACAGCCTACCGCGTCAGGGGTTGACTTATTAGTAAAAGTCTCATCGATTGCTGTTAATCCCGTTGATTACAAAATACGTCAGAATGCTGCACCAGAAGAAGGTGAATACAAAGTACTCGGCTGGGATGCTGTAGGAGAAGTCGTCGCGACAGGTGAATTAGTTAGCCACTTTAAATCTGGTGATAAGGTGTTCTATGCAGGCGATTTAAATCGCCAAGGCAGTAACGCCGAATATCAGTTAGTTGATGAGCGAATCGTTGGTCATAAACCGAAAAGCTTATCTGATAGCGAAGCCGCTGCGTTACCGCTAACGGCAATAACGGCTTGGGAATTATTGTTTGAACGTTTAGCCATAAAACAGCAACAACCAGACTCAAAAGAACAGTCAAACGAGGTTATTTTGATTGTTGGCGCTGCCGGTGGTGTAGGCTCAATTTTAGTTCAATTAGCGAATAAACTCACAGGTGCAACCGTTATCGCAACTGCGTCTCGTGAAAGTTCAGCAACGTGGGTGAAAAAATTGGGTGCTGATCATGTTATCGATCATACCAAACCATTAACGGCTCAAATTGAACAATTAAATATTGGCCAGGTAACACACGTTGCCAGTTTAACTCACACAGATTCATACCTAGATAGCTATGTTGAGTTGTTAGCGCCTATGGGTAAAATTGCCTTAATTGACGATCCAAAATCCCTTGATATCAGCAAACTTAAATTAAAAAGTTTGTCACTACATTGGGAGTTTATGTTTACCCGCTCTATGTTTAAAACTACTGATATGAGCGAGCAACACCGCTTACTTAATAAAGTTTCTGACTTGATTGACCAAGGTCATATCCAAACCACGGTGGGCAAAAACTTAGGCACTATTAATGCCAAAAATTTAAGAGCTGCTCATGCAGAGCTTGAATCAGGAAAATCAATCGGAAAAATAGTGTTAGAAGGCTTTTAAAAGCCTTTAAAAAGTAACTATTTAAAAACGTTAACAACAATTAAACGCATTAAAAAGACAACGGAAATTAATATGACAACTTTAAGCATAGTAGTAAACATCAAAGCAAAGTCAGATAAAATTGCTTTAGTTAAAACAGAGCTTTTAAAGCTAATTGACATCACTCGTGCTGAAGCTGGTTGTATCAATTATGACTTACATCAAGACAATGCAAACCCGGCACATTTTATGTTTTACGAAAACTGGCAAACACGTGAACTTTGGCAAACACATATGGCTAACCAGCATTTAGCTGATTATATGGCGGCAACAGAAGGTTGTGTTGAAGAGTTTGTTTTAAATGAAATGACCGTAATCGTTTAAGCACTATTTTTATTAAGTAGTTACCAAAGGTTTTGTAACATTTTATAAAACCTTTTTAGTCTTTCACCTGATTATAGTTAGCACCTTGTTATAGTTAATACCTTATTCGGAAAATTTAATGAAAAGTAAGGTATCAAACAAGCTCACTCTAGGTGTCATTACTTTATCTTTTCATCATGTTGCCGCGTCATTAGTTAGCCATATTTTAAACCACATAGGATTTGAAGTAGCAAGCAATGGTTGAGCAAAGCACAATTGAAAACATTAGCTGCTTTACGTTTTTCAAATGACATTATAGCTGAGCTTGATGATCAAATTTTTTGTGAAAATAAAGCACTTGATGATGTCACACTCATATGGCTAAAATTGAATGGTTTTTTGACGATTCAAAATTAAGTTGTAGCTAAATAGGAATATAAATGAATATTAAATTTGATCACATTTCATTAAGCGCTAAAAATCCTGAAAAAATGAGAGATTTTTTGGTTGCTCTATTGGATGTAAAAGTAGGTACTAGAGCAAAGCTTTCTTTTGATGGTTATTTTCTGTTTGCTGGAGATAAAGATGTTATCCATATTTTTGGTCAGTCACAGCCTAGTAAACACAACGCAACTGAACAAAATATTGTTCACCATATTAGTTTTTTCAGTGATAACTACAAGGATGTTATGGACAGAATTTCATCGCTAGATTTACACTATTCTATCAAACAAGCCTCTGACTCATCAAAAGTACAAATTTTTGTACGTGCTCCTGAGAATTTAATGATTGAAATACAAGCGGTACCACCAAAATGATGGATATTAATACTCATCCATTTTATATTGCTGCCCATGAATCAGGCAGTTTAGCCAGTAACATTCCGTTATGGGCAAGCCGAGAAGAAAACCCATTTAAATTTACTCATGCAGCGTCGCAAGTTGTTACTCGCAGCGAAATTGCAGGTGTACCGGGCGCTTTCCAGTTATTAAATGTATTAAGCGCAGAAGAATGCCAAGCATTAATTGATGCGACCGAAAGCATGGGATATACAGAAGATGCGGCGGTATCGTTAGGCCGTAATATTCGCCATAACATGAACCTAAGTTGTATTGTAGATACAAGCACTGAACGACTTATTTGGTCGCGAGTAGCTCCATTAGTCAAGGTAGAAAGTACCCCTCCTTTTGCGGGTAAAATACCATTAGGATTAAATCAACGTTTTCGTTTTTATCGTTATAAAAAAGGTGACTATTTTTCCACTCATACCGATGGTGCATGGCCAGGCAGTAAAATAGTTAATGAAAAACCCGTTACCGATGCTTTTGGCGACCGCTATAGTTTATACTCCTTTTTGATTTTTCTAAGTGACGAATTTACCGGTGGAGAAACACAATTTTTAGTGGATAAAAGTGATCCTACACGCCCTGCTAGAACCCCTAACAATGCACAATTAAAAGGTGTTCGCACACAGGTTGGTGGTGTTTTATGTTTTCCACATGGTACGCATCCATTACATTGCTTACATAGCTCTCAAATGATTACTCAAGGCGTGAAGTATATTATTAGAAGCGATATTTTGTTTAGCCTATAAACACATTCAATATTAGCTTCCAGTAAATGTGTTTATAGGCTATGCCGTAAGATATATACAGACGTTTTGGCAATCTATGGGCGATATATTATTGCCAAGCATAAAGTAGACCTTATACTTGTTTACAATCCCAAAAATTACCCGACAAGCTTATATTTTCGCCGTGTGACATCACTTAAAGTGCTTAAAGTGCTTAAAGTAAACGTCACCGGCAGGTTTAGTTAAGCCCTGATATCTAAAAGCCTCAGGTCAAGTTTGAGCGACTACCCAGCAAATTTTACTGATAAACACATAACTTGGCTTATCTTATTATTGTTCCTGAAGGACAAGTTCATTTAGACAAGCCAATGCTTTTTCGGCATCTTGTGATGCAATAAATATATGATCATGATAATACGCCGCAATAACATTTGCGCTAATATTTGATTGCGTTAATTTGGTTGCAACAGCAGCCGTTAAACCAACAGCATCAAGGCTAGAATGTACAGCTAAAGTGATACATTTAAACGTACCTGAATGTATAATATTAAACTCCTCCGCTTTTTCTTTTTTAACGATAACCGTTAATCCTTCTTTTTCTTGAAACGTACCAATAGGTTCTAACTGGGCTAGCTGTTCATAGCTATTAGTATCAAGCGTGCCAAAAACATATTCTGTTTCAGCAAGAAGGGGCGTCATTGCAGCAATTAGTTTTTTTAGATCGATTTCACCAGACATATTTATTTACTCACTTTGTTGATTATATTAATTAGATATTTTTAAGCCAAGCACGCCAATAAATATTAAGCAAAAACAGCATAATTGCTGAATAGTGATTGGTTGTTCAAAAAAATAATGGTTTATGATAGAGATGGATGATGCACCAACAGCCAACCAAACAATGTAAGCTGTAGTAATAGGAATTTCTTTTAAAGCAACTGAAAATAACACTAAACTAAGTGTCATAGAGAAAATTGCAAAGATGATATAATAGGGTTTCGTAAAAGATTCGGATTTTTGAAGACCAACTAACCAGCCAGCTTCTAAGGTTCCTGCAATAAATAAGATAAACCAAGACATGTAAGCACTCAATAATATAGAGGTCGTCCTCTGATATAAATAGAGCGGTGAGGTCGTCCTCACATCAAAACTGCTTAGGTTTGATAAGAGCATAACAGATAGTAATAAAAAATAAAACGGGAACATTTAAAGTTACTTTAGCCGCTCATTACTCACTCATTTTTGTCTATGGAACGAAATAAAAGCCATACGCTCACTTTCACGGTACTGCGACTTAACCAATAGGGTAAACTGCTGTATCGTGCTTTTTATTTATTAAACAGCATACAATAATATTTAGGAATTTTTTTGGACATTTGGATTTACTTCACTTTATTAGCGGCGCTTATGCAAGCCATTCGCACCGCCGGACAAAAGCAGCTTTCAAGCCACCTAAATGCCATGGCAAATACCGGTGTTCGCTACTTATATGCGCTACCTTTTGCTTGGTTGTATCTATGGTGGATACTTGAATATCGCCAGCTAGACATGCCAACAATTAATCCAAACTTCCTAAAATATGCACTGATCGCTTGTTTTGCCCAAATCATTGGCACAGTTTGTTTAGTTATTGCTTTTAAATATCGTAATTTTTCAGTCGCTTCTAGTTTAGCAAAAACAGAGGCTATTCTAGTTGCTGTTGTTGGCGCCTTACTCTTTTCAACAAGTTTAACTTATTTAGGGTGGTTTTCTGTTGCTGTTGGTGTTGTCGGTGTTTTACTCGTTTCAAAAGTAAAATTTACTTTTGACGATGTATTTCGTAACCCGGGCGCTGGATTTGGCCTTGCTGCTGGCTTAGGTTTAGCCATAACAACATTGCTGATAAGGCAATCAAGTTTAGCATTAGAAACCGATTTACTACTCAGTGCTGCGGTCACCTTAGTATTTATGATCACGGTTCAATCAGTCATATCTTTTGTTTATGTCTATTTTCAAGACAAAAATCAATTAGGGTTAATGGTTAAGTATTGGCGTATTTGTTTGTTTGTTGGCGTAACCAGCGTAATAGGCTCTATCGGTTGGTTTACCGCAGCAAGCTTTCAAAATGCGGCTTATGTCAAAGCATTAGGGCAAGTTGAGTTTTTCATCACCTTGTTTATTACCTATAGAATATTTAAAGAAAAAATATCCTTAATAGAGTTCTTGGGGATGGCTTTAATCATTACTAGCGTAGTGATTTTATTACTCTGGGCATAGTAGTTAATTCGTTTGATCGAAAAATAAAGCTATGTTTTTATTGTTTATTTATACTTGATTTTTTATTGCTAGCCACACAACAAATGTAGCTATGCCATATTATAATTGGTGTGCTTTGTTTTTTAAGTGATGCTAATAAGTAGTCATAAAATGCCAAAAATTTTCATAGCAGCATCCTTTGTATTTACAACGCCCTATAACAAAAACTAAAAAACGGCCTTGAATCGATTTATGATTGAATTCGAAGACCGTTTTAAGCACTTTATTTACAACTGGCAGTTACACAAAATTGTTACAGGCTAGCTCAATTTATTAAATAATTTAGACTGTAAACCGTGTTGTCTTGGTGTGTAATTGTTTTACCGCACCTTGCATTTGTGATGTTGACTCAAGCATTTCGTTTGCCCCATTGGAGGTTTCGCTTGATATATCACGAATATTTACCACACGTTGATTCACATCTTCTGCTACTCGTGATTGCTCTTCAGTCGCAACCGCTATTTGGGCTGTCATCTGAGAAATAGACGCAACAGATTCAGTTATTTGATTGAGTACGTCATCGGCTTTTGATACTTCTTCAACACTACTTCTGGCCTTGTCTCGACCTAATTGCATTTTTTCTACCGCTTGTGTGGCGCTATGTTGCAATCGCTCGATTATCACACGAATTTCAGCCGTTGATGTCTGTGTTCTTTGCGCCAGTGTTCTCACTTCATCAGCAACTACAGCAAACCCTCGACCTTGTTCACCGGCTCTTGCAGCTTCAATCGCTGCATTTAAAGCAAGTAAGTTAGTTTGCTCTGCTATCCCTCGAATAACCTCTAAAACAGTTTCAACACTTTTACTTTCACTTTCAACCGCTTCAATCGCTGTTGCCGACTCTTCAACTTGAATAGCTAAGTCTTGAATAGAACTTGCGACATTATTAACAACCAAGTTACCTCGTTGAACATGATCATTTGACTCTTTCGTTAGGGAGTCGGCAGTAACCGCACTTGATGCTACTTCTTGCACTGTTGCGGCCATTTCATTTATGGCCGTTGCAACTTGATCTACTTCATCTAACTGTTGACCCGCTCCTTGTCGTGTTTGTGCAGCAACCGCTGCGACACGTTCTGAGGCAATGCCCATCAGATCAACTGAACTTAAAATACTGTTAATTAATATTGAAAATTCTTGCGCCATTTTATTTAAATGACCCGCTAAAAATTGTATTTCATTAGAGGTATCTTCAAAATCTTCCGAGCCTTCTACCGTAACACGCGTTCTGAGATCTCCTTGTCCCAATAGTTTCAAACTTTGAGCAATGGCATTTAAGGGTTTCAACCAATGCTTTAACGAAAGATAAACTAGCGCCAAAATAACCAACGCACTCAAAATGGTCATTGCAATTAAATTATTACGCAGTGAAACGCTTTCCTTTGTAAATTCATCGGTATAACTTCCTGCAGCAATAACCCAGTCCCAGCCATTAACATGCTTATAGGCAACTAATTTATCCTGGGCCTGTCCTTGGGCATTATTCCATTGGTAATGCATAACACCTGAATCACCATCAAGTAATTTTTTAAAAACTTTTTTGCCTGACGCATCTTCCATTGCGACAAGATTTTTTCCTTCAATGGAAGGATGAATAACTAGAGTTCCCTGCTTAGGGCCTTTTTTAGCTGAAATTGCATACAAATAACCCGTATCACCAAACTTAATTTTAGCTAATTTTTCCTTAAATGTTGCTAGTGATGCCGTATAGTTAAAACCAACATACATAATTCCTATAACCGCACCGTTGACATCTTTAAAAGGAATATATTTAGTCATGTAGTTACGACCAAATAAAAAGGCAGGTCCTTTATAGGTGTTACCTTGCATTAAAGTGGAATAACCAGGATGACTTTTACCTAACAAGGTACCAAAAGCCCTATCATTGTTTTCTTTACGTAAAGAAGTAGAAACACGAATAAAGTCATCATTGTATTTCATAAATATAGTCGCACTTCCCCCGGTCATTTTGGTGAATTCATCGGGTAATGAAAAATTGCCGTTAATTGCTTTATCGCCATGCATTAATGTCGGCACATCAAAGTTACCTACTCGGCTAATATTAGCCATATCAATGCTCAGATCACTTGAAAACATATTAAAGAAAATATCACCTAACTGACTGGTCCTTTGTTCTAAGGTCTCATGAAAAAATTCAAAATTTCCTGATATCGACTTTAATTCACGATTCAGTTGTTGCTCAACGCCTTTAATTGCGCCTCTACTGGTGTCATAAGAAACATAAAGTGTTAATAGCGAAAAAACTGCCAATGTAATAATAAAAACAATCGTTGTTAATTGATAAACAATGGATAACTTATTAAATTTTTTAAGCATAAAAAGGTCTCATATTAAATAGTAAAAATTAAAGGTCTATAAAAACAATATGTAATGTCTTTTTTACGTTAGTGAACTATACCAAGTCTAAAAGACTGGCAATAGGACTTAAGGTGATTTAACAGATCCTTGGTAAGTAATCAGCTTAAAGCTAAGGGTTAAAAATTATGATTTTAATATTATTGAATAACTTGTTGAATGTATTGTGTTTAAAAGTAGCTTCATTGGTTTTCCTGCTAGCCATTTTCTCCTCAAGAGCCCAATCTATTAATCTGTATACAGGCAATAAATTTAGCTAGCTATTGTATATAAACCGACAAAAATCTAGTCAAAACACTTCACGGGGCCTTAACAATAAAACCAAAAGTTAAGGTGATAATTTGTTCACAGATGTAATTAAAAACACACCTTTAATGATTCAAGCAATAATCTAACTTAGTAAAAATGGAAATACTAACATCTATTTCAGAATATAATCAAGTGCATGAATCAGCAGATAAAGCCGTTCAAACATCGGCCTGATAACAGTACTTTTTTTCTATAACAACTATAAAGCGACTATATAGCAACTAAGTAGTTAAATTAATTTTTAAAGCTATTTTAGTAAAATTTTTGATACCTATGAGTGCGAGATGCATCAAACGCTCAACTTCATTGGCGCTAATCATAAACCAATATCCCCTAAAGCTGCCATGTTAAATTCACCTTAGCTTTATCGCTATTTTTTAAGTATTCTAAAATCAAAAGTTTTTCTTATACCTGCTGACTTTGCCACTTTTTAAAGCGTACTTCTTGATGCGAAAATTACATTTACTGCCCTAAAGGTCCTTTTCAATACCCAACAAGCTTGATCTGACTTATTTACAATAGTTCAATTAACGCTTAAACTCTTGAACTCTTAAATTTATAAAAATAATTAAAAAAAATAATTAAAAAACGTTTAAGTCACACTAACCCTAGCTCTTAATTTTCAAAAGGTTCATCATGCAGCAATCATTCATGAATGCGTTTTATAAAAACTTTCTTGGCAATTCGCCAGAATGGTACAAAATCGCAATAATTACATTTTTAGTAATCAACCCATTACTATTTTTCGTTGTCGACCCCTACATTGCCGGTTGGGCATTGGTTGTTGAGTTTATATTTACTCTAGCAATGGCACTAAAATGTTACCCTTTACAACCCGGTGGCTTACTCGCTATTGAAGCAGTTGCCATAGGTATGACAAGTCCAAATCAAGTCATGCATGAGATGATCTTAAACTTTGAAGTGATCTTATTATTAATCTTTATGGTTGCCGGCATTTACTTTATGAAAGGCTTGTTACTATTTTTATTCACTAAAATAGTCACTAAAGTTCGTTCCAAAGTGATGGTGTCTTTACTGTTTTGTTTCTCTGGGGCCTTCTTGTCGGCCTTCTTAGATGCGCTTACCGTAATTGCTGTAATTATAAGTGTCGCTATTGGTTTTTACTCTGTTTATCACAAGGTTGCTTCGGGTAAAGATATTAAAGTTGACCACGATCATACCAGTGACCATGAATTAGCTGAATACTCTCGTGTTGATTTAGAGCAGTTTCGCGGCTACTTACGTAATTTAATGATGCATGCTGGTGTGGGTACCGCTTTAGGTGGTGTATGTACCATAGTTGGTGAGCCACAAAACTTAGTTATTGGTCAACAAGCCGGCTGGGAATTCCTTGAGTTTGCTATTCGTATGTCACCAGTAACTATTCCAGTGTTTTTTGCTGGTATGATAACCTGTGTACTTTTAGAGAAAATAAAATGGTTTGGTTACGGCGTTGCTTTACCAGAAAATGTTTACAATGTGTTGAACGACTACGATATTGCAGAAAGTAAAAAACGTAATAAGCTTGATAATGCCAAACTGATTATTCAAGGTGCGATTGCCGTTTGGTTAATTGTTGGTCTGGCATTACATTTAGCACCCGTTGGTATGATTGGCTTATCTGTCATCATTCTAGCCACTGCTTTTACGGGTATTACTGAAGAGCATCAAATTGGCCATGCCTTTGAAGAAGCGCTACCTTTTACTGCTCTATTAGCTGTGTTCTTCGCGATAGTTGCTGTTATTGTCGATCAGGGTTTATTTACGCCTGTTATTACTTGGGTGTTAACCTTTGAAGGTAACATGCAGCTTGTTATGTTCTATCTGGCAAATGGCTTACTTTCTATGGTAAGTGATAATGTATTCGTTGGTACGGTTTACATTACAGAGATTCAAAAAGCACTAATGGCTGGCCAAATTACCCGCGACCAGTTTGATTTATTAGCGGTGGCAATTAACACAGGTACAAACTTACCCAGTGTGGCAACACCGAATGGTCAAGCAGCGTTCTTGTTCTTATTAACCTCAGCACTAGCGCCATTAATTCGTTTATCTTATGGTCGTATGGTTATTATGGCGTTCCCTTATACCATAGTGTTAACTATCGTTGGTTTACTGGCTATCTCAACGGGACAGTTAACGAAATACACCCAGTATTTTTATGATGAAAATATTATTCAGCATCACAGTGCAAAGCCTGAAACTAGTGCCCCTGGTGGTCACTAATAAGTTTTGTTCAAGTTATAAGCTGATATAAAATTTAACAAAAGCGCCCTTGTGGCGCTTTTTTATTATTGTTATTGTTAGCATATCTAGCAATATTACTTAAATAATCAATCATGGGCGATATGTCGTGAATTTCTTAAGCCAATTATCTTTAAATCAACGAGCTTGGCAATTGCTCGCTGTTAGTGCCTTATGTTTTGAATTAATCGCACTCTACTTTCAATATGTGATGGGGCTTGAACCCTGCATTATGTGCATTTATCAGCGCACCGCCATCTGGGGGATATTTTTAGCCGGTGTCGTTGGGGCTTTAGGTTGTCAATTTGTATTAATACGTATTGCCGCTTATGGTTTATGGGCTACTGGGGCTATTTGGGGCTTCATCATTGCTTTAGAACATGTCGACATGCAATCATCAACCATGTCGTTTTTATTTAGTTGTGAGTTTATACCAAACTTCCCAACTTGGGCGCCACTACATCAATGGTTACCGACCTTGTTTGAAGCGACAGGCGACTGCGGTGATATTAACTGGCAATTCTTAGGCTTTACCATGCCACAAGTTATGCTAGTTATATTTGGTATTTATAGTGCTGCGTTTGCTATTGTTTTATTAGCACGTTTGCAAAAAGAGAAAATGTTTTAACCGTTTTTTATCATACTCGCGTTATAACCCAAGGTCATAACGCGAGTATTTAAATTTGACGTTAAAGGCTATTAGAGCAATAACAAGTAACAAGTAATACCCACTAAGCAAGAAATAATAAAACTGAGCACGGCCCCTTCTTTTACCATCTCTTTAATTTGTATTTCACCGGTGCCATAAGCGATGGCATTAGGCGCTGTTGCCACAGGTAGCATAAACGCACAACTGGCACATATCGCCGCAGGTATCATTAACACTTTAGGATCATAACCAGAGGCAATAGCCGCTGCCGCTAAAATGGGCATCAGTAATGTGGCTGTTGCTGTGTTACTGGTTATTTCTGTTAGATAAGTCACCACCAAACAAATAGTAACAATCATGATAATTGCCGGTAAGTGAGCAAATGACGCTAACCACTCGCCCAATAAATCACTTAAACCTGAAGCAACAAAACCTTTAGCTAAGGCAATACCGCCAGCAAATAGCAATAACATACCCCAGGGAATAGTTTTAGCGCTGTCCCAATCGAGTAAGCGTGAGCCTTTACCGTTGGGCACAATAAACATCAACACCACAGCAAATAAAGCGACAGTGCTATCACCTGCTATCTCAATATCTAAGGCGCCACTCCAACCACCAAAAGGTTCTTTACGTGTGATCCATGCTAATGCAGTTAAACCAAAAATCCACAAAGTGCGTGTTTCTTCCGCGCGCCATGGCCCTAATACCGGTAAGTGTACCGCTTGTTCAAGTTTGACATTTCTGGTGAGCCAAAAGGCCATAATTGGAATAGCAAGTACCACAATAGGTACGCCAATTTTCATCCATTCTAAAAAGCCAAATTCAATGCCGGTTTGTTCTTCATAAATGCCCATAAAGATCACATTAGGCGGCGTTCCTATCGGGGTCGCAACACCACCCACACTTGCTGCATAGGCAATACCAAGAATCAGTGCTACTTTAAGATCTTGATTATCAATATGTTTTAGAATAGCCAAGGCAATAGGTAACATAATTAAGGTTGTGGCGGTGTTGGATATCCACATACTTAATAGTGCACTCGCTAACATAAAGCCAAAGACCATTCGCCTGCCGCTATTAACGCCCACCAAGCGCACCATGTAAACCGCTAACCGTTCATGTGCGCCACTTTTTTCAATGGCTTTTGACAGCATAAAAGCGCCCATTAAGAGCAAAATTACGTGGCTACCTAACGCGGATGCGACCACTTTATGATCGACAATGCCAAATAGGGGCAGCAAGGCAAAAGGCACTAATGACGTGGCAGGTATAGGCAGTGCTTCGGTGACCCACCAAATAACCGTTAATAGCGTAATAGCCGCAGCGATAGAGGCTTTACTGTCCAGGCCAATAGCTTGCAAAGTAAAATGAAATATTACCGCTAAAACAGGAGCTAACGGGATGAATAGCTGTTTAGTGAGTTTCATAAATTTATCCAATATTTTTATTATTATATTTTTATTTTGATATTTGGTTAATATTCTTTATTATTTAAGTTTATTGCTTTGTAATTTAAACAGCTACATGAGTAGCTAAAAATCAACGATACTGGTTAAGGTATTGGCTCGCTTGTTGCCAGACTACATTTTCTTTAACCCTTGACCAATTAGTGTTTTTATCTGGCGTTTTCAGCAGTTTATTAAGCCTTTCACTACCCACTAACGATGTTGAAATATTAGCATTATCAAGCACCTCTACACAGCCATCACGGTTGTTGCATAACAATAGCATGTCGCAACCTGCTGCTTGTGCTGCCTCAGCGCGTTCAATATAACCACCGATACTTGCCGCGCCTTGCATGGATAAATCATCACTAAAAATCACGCCATTAAAACCGAGTTGTTCACGTAAAATATTTTGTAGCCAATAGCGAGAAAAACCTACTGCTTTGCTGTCAACATCGGGGAAAATAATATGTGCAGGCATCAAGGCATCCACTTTTCCTTTGTTAATAAGTTGCTTAAATGGCATTAAGTCTTGTTGGAAAATTTCAGCGCTTGTGCGTGTATCAATGGGTAAATCAATATGAGAGTCGGCTTTAACACTGCCATGACCCGGAAAATGCTTACCGGTTGCTTTCATACCCACTAGATGTAAGCCACTAATAAATGCCTCAGCTAGTTCAGTGACGTAATCGGGTTCTTGATGAAAGGCTCTATCACCAATAACGTCGCTAATGTTATTAATATCTAATACGGGCGCAAAACTGATATCTATACCGACCGCTTGCACTTCCAATGCCATCAGAATCGCACTTTGTTTAGCGAGTTCTTTTGCTAAGGCGAGGTTTTGTTCTGACATTCGCCATAACTTACCCATAGCCGGGATTAAAGAAAAACCCTCTCGAAAGCGTTGTACACGACCACCCTCATGATCAACCGCTAATAACATAGGCTTTTTAGCTGCCATGCGGATTTGCTGACTTAAGTCAGCCATTTGTTCTGGTGATTGATAATTTCGAGTAAAAAAGATTAATCCACCGATCAGTGGATGTTGAAGTATTTCTTTATCTTCTTGAGACAATGATGTGCCTTGCACATCAAACATGACTGGACCCATAACAACACTTTACAATATTAAGATACGGCTACTTTACCTAATTAGCACGCATAAACAAAGATGCTGAAGCTATTAAATAATAAGCCTGCTAAGGACCCTGTAACAAAATCTGTGTAATGTTTATCTTATATTTTAGCTAACTCAGCTGAGCACAACTTAACGTTTCAAGGGCATAGGTGCGCCAACACCGGCCGCAACATAGGGAATAACATTACGGATAACATCTGAAATTTGCAGATCACGATCGAAATCACTTTTAGCAATATCAATCAAAGCGTCACTCGAAGACATGGTAAAAACCACTGTGCCCATGGTAAAATGTAAACGCCAAAACATCTCTTCAGCACTTAGCTCTGGGTAGGATTTTTGTACCGCTAAAACAAAATTATCAATAACACCTGGGTATTGAGTGGTTAAAAACCAGCGTAAAAAACCTTGGCTGTCAGTATAACCTCGGCCTAAAAGCTGCAAGAAATTACTGGTACCATTGTCTTTAAACTTGTTTAAGGATAATAGCGGATCGATAAAAGCAGAAAACACATCAATTAGGTTAGGTGCTTCTATTTCACAGACTTGTCTTAAAGCACTTTCTAAACGCGGAGATAACTCATTCATGTAACGAGACATAACCGCTTTAATTAGTTCTTTCTTCGAGCCAAAATGATAATTAACCGCAGCTAAGTTCACATCGGCTTGACCGGTTATTTCACGTAGAGAGGTACCATTAAAACCCTTATTTGCAAACAAACTTTCTGCTGCATCTAATATTTTATTCTTCGTGCTCATAGGTAAATAACGCCGTAGTTCTAGTGTGATCAACAAATTAATACAAGTAGTTTAAACAAGCGTTTAAACTAACGCAACTAGGATTAAATGCAGAACTAAAAAAAGTCCAAACAAAGTCCAAACAAAGTCCAAAAAAAGTCAATTAATGGCCACTAGATTAAAAATGCGTGCCCATTTAACTTTCTCTAAAGCAATATTAATACCTTGAAGTTATCTCAATTGATATTTTCTTGGTGCTTGGTAAATAATGTACCTCGACTTACTCTCCGTATAATATTTTAACCTTAAAATGATATTACTGAGTTGTTTTGCAATTATTCCTCTCATTCATTACAAACTATTACAGAAAAAACACAGTTAAAAACACCTAATGTAGCTATAATTTTTTGGCATTTCCTGAAGCAATTTTTGAAACGCAAATTTCATACTTTCCCTAGTATATTTTATATGATGGCCCAGCACCCCTTTCGCTGGGCTTTTTTTTGTCCAAAATTTATCAATTCCCCCCCGAATGTCCTTAACAAAATCAAGACTATTGCCAAGATGATAATCTCAATCTACACTAGCCATGACCCTAGATTAAGTTGATTAAGGCGCAAATCAAGCGCTAACAAAAACAATAATGGATATTTATGCAATCGACATTTAAATTAACCACAGCAGCTATCTTGGTAGCAGCAAGCCTTAGTGCTTGTAATGGTGATAACACAGTAAAAAATGCAGCTAAAGCGGCCACTGTAGTAAGTAAAGCGTTAACCGCTCAAGATGCAGAAAAATTCTTAGCCACTACCGAAAAAGAGCTGGTGCAACTTAACCTTGAAGGCAGTCGTGCGGCTTGGATCAATGCAAACTTTATTACGCAAGACACTTCAGCACTTGCCGCAGCAGCAGATCAAAAGTCGACAGAAGCTGGGGTTCGATTTGCCATGCAAGCCGCTAAATTTGACGCTGTAGAAGTCAGTGCAGATCAACGCCGTAAACTCAATATATTAAAGCAGAGTTTAGTGATGCCAGCACCACAAGATCCAGCTAAATCGGCTGAGTTAGCAAAAATTGGCGCTGAATTAAATAGTTTATATGGTAAAGGCAATTACACCACTAAATCGGGCGAAACCTTAAGTTTAGGCGAGATGACCGCTACTATGGCAACCTCTCGTAACTACGATGAATTATTAGAAATGTGGCAAGGTTGGCGCACCATTAGTCCAGCGATGAAGCCTTTATATATTCGCCAAGCAGAATTGGGTAACGAAGGTGCACAAGGACTAGGTTATGCCGATTTGGGCGCAATGTGGCGTTCTAATTATGATATGCCTGCTGATGATTTTGCTAAAGAGCTTGACCGTTTATGGGGGCAAATTAAACCCTTATACGATGATCTACATTGTTATGTGCGCAGTGAATTAGGCAAAACGTACGGCGAAGATAAAGTGCCACAAGACCAACCTATTCCGGCGCATTTATTAGGTAATATGTGGGCACAATCGTGGGGCAATATTTATGACTTAGTGGCACCTGAAAATGCTGATCCTGGTTATGATGTTACCAAACAACTTGCCAGCCATAATTACGACGAAATTAAAATGGTAAAAGGCGCTGAAAGCTTTTTTACTTCGCTTGGCTTTGAAGCCTTACCAGAAACATTTTGGCAACGTTCATTATTTACTAAGCCCGCCGATCGAGATGTGGCATGTCATGCCTCAGCATGGGACTTAGATGCCAAAGATGATATTCGCATTAAAATGTGTATCCAAAAAACTGGTGAAGACTTCTCAGTTATTCATCACGAATTAGGTCATAACTTTTATCAACGTGCTTATCAAAACCAGCCCGTTTATTATCAAAATAGTGCTAACGACGGTTTCCATGAAGCTATTGGTGACACCATTGCCCTGTCAGTAACGCCTAAATACTTAAAAGAGATTGGCTTAATTGACACCATTCCTGATGAATCAAAAGACATTGGTTTATTAATGAAAATGGCATTGAATAAAATTGCCTTTATTCCCTTTGGTTTGATGGTTGATCAATGGCGTTGGAAAGTTTATTCCGGTGAAGTTACCCCGGAAAACTATAATAGCGCTTGGTGGGAATTACGTGAAAAATACCAAGGTGTAACCGCCCCCATTGATCGTAACATCAATGCTTTTGACCCCGGTGCCAAATACCATGTACCCGCTGGCGTACCTTATTCTCGTTATTTCTTAGCCCATATTCAGCAATTTGAATTTCATCGTGCATTATGTGAAATTTCAGGTAATACGGACCCTATTCATCGTTGTTCTATTTATAACAACAAAGATGCCGGTGCCGCGTTAAATACTGTCCTTGAAATGGGCTCAAGTCAGCCATGGCAAGCCGCGTATAAAGTATTGACTGGCAATGAACAAATGGATGCAACCGCCATTCTTGATTATTTTGCCCCCTTGCACACTTGGTTAAAAGATAAAAACCAAGGTAAACAATGTGGTTTTTAATCATTAGTTAACACTAAAAAGCCCTTAAATCAGCTGATTTAAGGGCTTTTTATTTATTGCAAACGATTAATATTGTTCTAGATAGCTGCATTTTTATATCGTTATCAATACTCAGTGCTTACAACAAACCAAACGCTGACATTAAGCTACGCCCACTCAAGAGCAAGGTAATCAAAATAACACCGGCCGCAGCCATGTTCTGCCATAAATTATTGCGGTACTCACCTAGCACTTTTGTATTCATAATCCATAAGAGAAAAATACTGATCAAAGGTAGCAGAATGCCATTGGCTACTTGCGCAAACCAAATAACAGCAACGGGTTTAAAACCTGCGCTGCTGACAACAACACCAATAATTAAAATAATCATCCAGGTTAATCTAAAGCCAAAAGCGTTAAGGTTTTTGTCTAAATTTAAAATACCACTTAACGCAAAGGCCGCAGCTAAAGGGGCGGTGATCGCAGATGATATGCCCGCACAAAATAAGCCAAGGCCAAGAAATAAACTTGCAGAGTCACCAAATAGCGGCTGTAGCGCGGGTGCTATGTCGGCAGCACTTTGCAAACTGAGTTGCTGACCAAAAAAGGCCGAAGCCGCGGTTGAAAGTACAGCCACTGATATTAAAGCCCCAAGCGGAATAGATAGCAGTAAATCTTTCCTTGCTGTTGGTATATCATCAACTGACTGCCATTTTTTACTCGCCGTTGAAGCATGTAAAAATAAATTATAGGGCACAACTGTCGTGCCAATGAGAGCAATAACCGTGAGTGTTGCGCCTGTGGGTAATTCAAAGGTGACAAAACTACTCATTAACTCGTACCATTGTGGTTTGCTTAAAAAAAATGTCACAATAAATGCAATACTCATTAAGCCAACTAACACCACTAAAGCTCGCTCAATGACTTTGTAACTTCCGGTAATAAGTAAGACAAAAGCAAGCGAACCAATCATGATTGGAAAAATAATAGCTCCAAAAGCCACTTTAAAACCTAACTGTTCTGCAACACCTACTAAGCCTAAACTTGCGCCTGAAATATTACCACTTTGATAAGCGCCATTACCGACCACAATAGCGCTCACCACCAGCATAACAACACAAGCCTTAGCAAACGGCTGCTTAATCGCCTGTCGTATATTTTCGCCTAAACCTTGTTGACTAACGATACCCAGCCTTGCCGCCATTTCTTGCAAAATTAACGTCGCAAACATAGCAAATAGCAATGCCCAAACAAGTGATACACCATAATTTGCGCCAGCCATTGACGCGGTAATTATGGTCCCTGGACCAATAAACGCTGCTGTAACAAGAAACGCAGGTCCTATTTTTGGAAATTTCATATTGACATACTCTGTTATTTTTATATTGAGAGATCGTGACTTTTCAGCCATCATACCTATACGTTATTTGAAAAACCCAAGTGATTTTAGTTAAATAATGTTTATTTCAATAATTTCTCTAGTCGGTCGTTATAATTTTGATTAGACTACGGAATTTTAAAGTTAGGAGTTAGGAGTCTACTGTTATGGAAAAACACCAGGAATTATTAATTTCCTTAAGAAAAGTTATACGCGCCATTGATTTACATTCAAAACATCTTAATAAAACGTCCGGTTTAACCAGCCCACAATTATTAATTATGTTAGAGATCGATAAAGAATACAGTATCAATTCAAGCCAAGTTGCCAAAAAAGTTAATTTAAGTCCCGCAACGGTGACCAATATTATTGATCGCTTAGAAAATAAAAACCTTATTTCAAGAGTGCGTTATACACAAGACAAACGTAAAGTCGGCCTGTATTTAACTGATGATGGAAAAGCGCTTTTGCTTAAGGCACCGCAAGCATTGCAAGAACATTTTATTGAAAAATTTTCTAATTTAGAGCAATGGGAACAATCGCAATTGCTGTCTTCAATGGAGCGTTTATCAAATATGATGGATGCTGACAAAATAGATGCTGCACCGCTATTAGAATTACAGAGCCTATAACAATTTTGTTATAGGCTCTGATTATATATAACGAGCGCCAGTAATATCGATAAAACTGACGCCGTTAGTGGTTAACGTAACAAATGCAAAAAGTGCAAATGTTTATGGTATTGATCAATAATATTATTGATCACTGCCGCCTTCGACCACCCCATAATGTCATAATCTTGCCCACCTTCACCTAAATGAACTTCTGCTCGATAATAATTGTGCTCATCATCATCGGCTTCATTAGCAAAGTCTGGTTGTGAATGCTTTCGAGCAAGCACCCGATAAACAAACTGCTGTTCTTCACCATGTTCAACCAATAAACTTAGGCCATTTTCATCCGAAACAACCACATTGATTTGGTTTTTCTTTAGTTCATCAGCAACGGATTTAAACGCAGGTACAACTGTCTTACTAATAAATTTATTCACATTGCCCTTGTTTGGGTAATCAACAATATTATTTAACCGCACCTGCCAGCTATCATCACGATCATTGTTTGAATGAGGTACCGCTGTTATAAGCTGGCTGTCTTGCTTAAAAGCTTCAACTCTCAATGCTTTAATCAAGCCAGCAATAGCAAGCAGTAGTACGATAGCAAAAGGCAAGGCACTGGCAATAGTCATAGTCTGCAGAGCACCAAGTCCACCCGCTAACAATAAAATCCCTGCGACCATGCCGATACCTACCGCCCAATAAACTCGTTGCCACAAGGGTGTGTTATTACTGCCATGCGAACAGAGCATATCCACTACCATCGCACCAGAATCACAAGAGGTGACAAAAAATATCACTATCATCAAGACACTAAAGAAAGACAGCAAGGTAGATAATGGGAAGTTTTCTAGAAAAATAAATAATGCCACTGATGAGTCTTTACTGACCATCTCTCCTAATTCAACCACCCCTTGGTTATGCACCAAATCAATGGCACTGTTACCAAAAATAGTCATCCAAAACAAAGTAAATACGGTGGGTATTAACATGACACCAACTATGAATTCTCTAATCGTGCGACCACGAGAGATTCTAGCAATGAACAAGCCAACAAAAGGTGCCCAAGCAAGCCACCACCCCCAATAGAATATCGTCCAACCACCTATCCAAGTGGTCTTTTTATAAGCGAATAAATTAAAGGTGTTATGTACTATATCAGCTAAATAATCACCAATATTTTGTAAGTAAGCCTGTAATAAAAACACCGTTGGACCGAGCACAAAAACCAACGTTAACAAGATAACCGCTAATACCATGTTGGTTTCAGAAAGTATTTTAATCCCCTTATCTAAACCGGTCGCAACAGAGATAATGGCAAGTCCAATAATACCAATCATTATAATGATTTGATTGGTCGTAGAAACCTCAATACCGAACAGATAACCAAAACCTGCATTTACCTGCGACGCGCCTAAACCTAACGAGGTGGCAACACCAAAAACCGTACTGACCACAGCAAAAACATCAACTAAATGCCCTGGCCATTGATAAATTCGTTCACCAATCAAGGGGTACAATGCAGAACGTAGCGTTAGGGGTAAATTATGGCGATAACTAAAATAAGCTAATACCAAGGCCACAATGGCGTAGATAGCCCAAGCATGTAGTCCCCAATGGAAAAATGTCATTTTCATTGCTTCTTGAACCGCAGCAACCGTGCCTTGTTCTGCCGTAGGTGGCGACAAATAGTGCATCAATGGCTCTGCCACACCAAAGAACATTAAGCCAATGCCCATTCCAGCGGCAAACAACATAGAAAGCCAAGTCAGCATAGAATAATCGGGGGTCGCATGATCAGGCCCTAAACGAATATCCCCGTAACGTGAGAATCCTAGAAAAATAACAAAAAAGAAGATAAAAGCGACGGTGAGTACATAGAACCAACTGCCGTTGTCAACAATGCTTGTTTGAATAAGCGTAAACAAGCTCTGTGCCTGTTCAGGTAGTGCTACTGTATAAAGTAAAAGAGCAATAATGATAGATGATGCACTAACGAATACTGTCTTATTTAATTGACTATTGGCGGATAAAGACAAAGCCTTCCCCTAAATTTAATTTGTGTTGATATTATATCTTGTTAATCAAGGTGTAAATAGTCACTTGTGTGAACAATTACCCGTGTAACGAGATTTCACTAAAAAAGAGCACTTTATTATATTTTTGAATAAATTCCTATATTTTGTTAAGATACCGCAAAAGCCAAATATACTTAGAACTCTAATGGTATTTATATTTAGAGTTCTAAGTGTATTTGTAGTTAGAGTTCTAAACGTATTAGGCTCTTCACAATAAAATACCAAGGGAAAATCAATATGAAATTCACTAAACTACACTGCGCTGTGTTAACCGCACTAGCAGCGTCAGGCACTTTATACGCTGAAGAAACAAAAAAAAGAGCGTCAATAGAGACTATTGAAGTTACAGCGACTAAACGCGTTGAATCAATTCAAGAAGTGCCCGTAACTGTTACCGCCTTAACCGGTGATAGCTTAGAAAAACTTGGCGTTTCTAATTTTGACCAATACGTAGAGTTTTTACCAAACGTAGTTTTTCAGGGTACAGGTCCTGGCCAAAATGAAATATATATTCGTGGCGCAGCAACTACCCAAACCAACATCTCAGTTTCATCAGTTCAAGCACTACAACCTTCTGTTGCTTTCTATTTAGACGAGCAACCAGTATCAATGCAAGGACGTAACTTAGATATTTATGCTACTGATGTTGAGCGTATAGAAGTTTTGCCTGGGCCACAAGGCACACTTTTTGGTGCTAGCTCTCAATCAGGTACCGTACGCTTAATCACTAACAAGCCAACCCATGATGGTTTTGCTGCAGGTTTTGATACCAGCACAAGTACCACCAAAGGCGGCGACATGAGTAACTCTGTTGAAGCGTATTTTAATATGTCTTTATCTGACTCGTTGGCCGTACGTGTTACTGCTTACAACGACTACCAAGGTGGTTGGATAGATAATGTACTCAATGTTCCGGGTGAAGGTGGTTATACCGGTAGTACTGTTGTCATTGATAGAATTTCTGCTGGTTTCTCTAAATTAGATGACCCAGAAAATACCCCTATTACCGCACCACAAAATGCTGCCTTAGTAGAAGAAAACTTTAACACGGCAAGTTATGCCGGTGCTCGCTTTGGTTTATCTTATTTAATCAATAATGACTGGGATCTTTTAGTTCAACATACTCAACAGTCACTTGATACTGAAGGTGTGTTTTCTTACGATCCAAACCTTAAGGGTGAGACATCAACAAACCGTTTTATGCCTGAAAATAACAATGATGATTTTGGTTTAACAACTTGGACATTAGAAGGCCGACTTGAGCAACTTACCGTGGTTTATACCGGTGGTTATCTCGACAGAGATATCAATTCAACGATTGATTACACTGGCTATACTAATGGCGGCTTTTATTCTTCTTTTTATGTTTGTAACTATTCAGCTGCAGCGGCAGAGCAAGAATGTCTTGACCCAACTAAGTATTATAAAGAAGAAACTAGCACCTCTCGTACTACCCACGAATTGCGTATGAATACCTCAGCTGAAAATCGCTGGCGTGTAACCGCAGGTGTATTTTACGACACGCAAGAGTTATCAACCGTTGGTCAATTCAAAATAGCGAATACCGAACTTTTTCCTGATTTGGAAAGAACGCTTGCAGGAAATGAAGGCGTTAACAGTGGTGACGGCCCTTTCCCTTCAGAAGTAAGTTTTGTTAATGATGTTACACATACCATAGATCAAATCGCCGTATTTGGTCAGTTCGAGTATGATATTACTGACACAGTCACTGCAAGTTTTGGTGCCCGTTGGTATCAAATTGATGACATTTATAAAGGTGCTACTACAAGCGCCGATGTCAGTGGTCGTTTGCGCGCCTTTGGTGACGGAAGTGAAGCAGCATTAACTGAATTTTTTGGTGCTGAAGAAGCAGCAGCACTTCAAGCTTCTATTGCTAGTGGCCAACTAGAAACTGACTTACTTGATAGTGACGGCACGTTAACAGTTGATGATACGATTATCAAAACTTCAATTGATTGGCAAGTTAATGACGATGTTATGGTATTTGCATCATACTCAGAAGGTTTTAGACCGCCGGTTACTAACCGAGTTGGTGGTGGTTCAGCTACAAGTCAAGAAGGCGCCTTTGAAGGCTTCCGCATTCCAGTGTACTCAACGACTGATAGCTTAGATAACGTAGAATTAGGTTTTAAATCAACATTATTTAATCAAAACTTACGCTTCAACGCTACTGCCTATTATTCAAAAATATCTGATCTGCAAACATCGCGATATGACCCTACCAATATCAGCTTCTTAGTATTTACTGATAATGTTGGTGATGCTGAAATTAAAGGTATTGATGGTGACTTTAGTTGGGTTGCAACAGATAACTTAATTATCTCTGGTGCTTTTAGTTTGATAGATACCGAGCTAACGTCAGTTAATGCCCAGCTTAATGGTATTGCGCCACCAGAAGGTAGTAGATTACCGTATTCAGCTGAATTTTCAGGTAACTTACAAGCCCAGTATTTCTATCCAATTGGCCAAGGTATGACAGGTTATGTTAACGGTTCAATTAGTTATACCGGAGAGAGACTTGCCGGTATGGTGATGGATGCGTATATGGTAGAAGACTCTACTAATTTAATTTATGGCACAGGTTCAGGTTTAAGTATTGAAAAAGAAGCTGATGTTTATTCCGGAGTGAATTATCCAGACAGTAATGGCGATACCTTTAACGGTGGTCGTTATATACAGGATAGTTATGTGGTAGCAAATTTAAGCTTTGGTGTAACTAACGACGAATGGAAAGCTGAGCTTTTCATCGACAACCTAACTGATAAAAGTGCAATATTATATATTGATACTCAACAGTATACGCCAAAAGTAGTTTCTAACCGACCTCGTACTATTGGTTTTAGATTCTCGTACGACTTTTATTAAGCCTAGATTGATTACTAAAAGCTAGTTAAGTCAAGTCAAAACTAAAATGATAAATAAAGCCGTTTGATATCTGTATCAAGCGGCTTTTTATTGATAAAATAGGCGTTTTTTAACCTAAAAATAATACGCTAACCTACTCTGGAGCTAAGTCATTGGACACAAGATCTCACTCTGCTAATGAAGACCAATTAAAATCAATTCAACAATTGATCCAAACAACAAAATTCAATGACGCCATTACACAAAGTAAACAACTACAAAAACAAACCACAGACCAAGAGCACCAAATTGAATTATGGTATTTAATTGCCGTTGCCCAACGCTATGCAAAAACTATCCCTGCGGCATTAAGCAGTATTAATGAATTACTTAAACTCGATGAAACACATAG
>NZ_JACGVC010000052.1 GCF_014077005.1 Colwellia sp. MB3u-45
CCCATTAGTTTCTTTTGCTATAAGAGATTTAAAATCAATGGATTCAAGTGTGATCATAACGACTGATATCAATGTATGAAAAATGAAACCAATTAGATCACAAATTTAATCAAAATGGTATAATAAGGGTCTAGATAGCTATTTAAAATAATTATTAAAGCTTTTGCGGTATGTTGAGCTGATAAACTTCATTTATATTTCAAAAAATTATTAGCTATATTTTAATCCTACCTTTACTAAAAATAATGAAATAGTTTTACAATTTATCGGGTCAAATTATGCAGTTCCTGTGATGTCGAATTAAAGCTGTAGAACCAATTAATTATTTTGGTGATGAACGTGTAATGTAAAATAAAATTAAACGTTACGCTTAAAAAAATAGGAATAAAGCATGGTTAAAGCAATGTTAGAAAAAAGTTATGACATATTAAATTCAACAAAAAAATTGGATTTTCTTGCGCCATTATTATTACGTTTGTATTTGGTGCCTATTTTTTGGATGGCGGGTACCACTAAAATAGAGGGTTTTGATAATATCGTGCAATGGTTTGGTAATGACGATTGGGGCTTAGGTTTACCCTTTCCTTATATTCTGGCCATTTTAGCCGTAGGTGCTGAAGTTATTGGCGCTATTGCCTTATTACTTGGCTTAGGCGTGCGCCTAATGGCTGTGCCTTTGATGTTTACTATGTTGATAGCCATGACATCTGTGCACGGACAATATGGCTGGCAAGCGATTGCAGATGCTAATGCACCATTTGCTAACGAGCGAGTAGAGGCAAGCGTTGAGAAAAAAGAAATGATTGTTGCTATTTTGCAAGAACACGGTAACTACGAGTGGCTTACCAGCAGCGGTAATATTAGTATTTTAAATAATGGCATTGAGTTCGCAGCGACTTATTTTATTATGCTATTGGCACTGTTTTTTATCGGTGGCGGGCGCTATGTCAGCCTTGATTACTGGTTTAAACGAAAAGTATTACCAAACGCATAAATATCTTACAAAGGTAACAATATAAAAATACAACAATAATCTGTTTATTATACAGGTGTAAAAATTATTTAATGAATAAGAGTAAAATAGCGAGAGCGAACTTTCACTATAATCTCTGTAGCAGTAAATGATGCAATTTAACCGATGACAAACCCGCGAGCTCAGTACGCTGTTGAGCTACCGCGGGTATTAGCCGTGAGGCCTGTTTAACCTATACAAAAATACCTATTAAATGCGCTTAAAAGAAACCATTGATAATGATCATCAAATACTGGGTATGTATTTAGGTGGTGACTTATTCGATAAATGGTCATTTGTTAGATTAAAGCTTAGCCATCAAACAACACTTGATTAGGATGTTTTCCGATTTATTACCGCAGTTTCTGGTTAATCAGGCCCCCTTTAAAATCACCCCTTGATTAGTGAATTAGCGTATTTTTAACGTTTGTTTATGATGGTATTTGACGCTAAAGATACTGAGCGTTTTACTCGAGGTAACTTATTAACTATAACTCTTTTTACAATTTAACAACAAAGTAAGTATTGCTACCATGCTCAAATAAGACTACTTTTACTTGCAACTAAAGTAGTTAATAACCTTCATAAACTCGTTCATATATAATGAGATAAATATATAGTGAGACAAATACCCGTAGTAAGTAAATGTTATGGAAATAAATTAACTCTTATGATCAATTTCCTCCCTAAGCGCATGGTTGTCAGTAGTGTTGTCAGCATTATTATCACAACTTTATCTGGTTGTGCATCATTTGAGCTCACTGATCTTTTTCAAGGCTATAACAGCCAAATGAAACCCGTGAAAGCGGCCCAACGCCAAGGTGAATTTGTTAAAGCGCAAAACCTACTAGGTGAACGTGCTCAAAGTAATAACAGTTACGTTTTAAATTTACTTGAAAGAGGGCGCTTAGAATTTTTAGCCGCCGATTGGCAAGCTAGCCAAAAAAGCTTTGCTCAAGCCTATGTTGAGATTGAAGCACAAGATAACAAGGCAAAAATTCAAATCAGTAAAGGTTTTGAAAATTTAAGCGCAGTTGTCAGTAACGACAATGCGACCTCTTATCAAGTGCCTTATTATGAACAAAGTATGCTGCACAGTTATCAGGCGCTAAATTACTTATTTCAACATGATTTAGTTGGCGCGTTAGTTGAAGTACGTCGTGCAAATTTAGTGCAAGAGAAGGCACTTAAAGCTTATAAAAACGAAGTCTATCAAGCGCAAAAGGAGCTTAACAACTCAGGCATGACCACAGATAGCCTATATAGTGGTTATCCAAGTATGGCAAGTGCGATTGGTAAAGTGAAAAATGGTTTTCAAAATGCCTTTACCTTTTATCTTTCTGGCATCTTGTATGAAGCCAGTGGCGAGCTAAATGACGCTTACATAGATTATAAGCGTGCAATAGAAATATACCCAGAGAACCCTTATTTGCAACAAGATGTTTTACGCTTAGCCGCTAAATTAGGTATGCAAGACGACTTAGCGAGCTTGCAACAACGCTTTGGAAAATATCAAGCACAAACGTCAAAAGAGCAAGGGCAAGTCGTTGTGTTTATTGAGCAAGACATTGTCAATAGTAAGCAAGATATTGGCTTAAATCTGCCAGTAGGTCGAAGCAACAGCGGCTTAAAGTTTTTCAGTTTTTCTTTACCTGTGTATGAAGGAACTTTACCAAAGCACAGTAAACTTACCTTTAAAAATCAAGAGCAAAGCTATTTATCAAATGAAATTGTGCGTATTCAATCGTTAGCCGCGAAAGACTTACAAGATCAATTACCCGCACTGCTGACCCGACAAGTCGTTCGCGTTGTCGCGAAAGAACAAATGCGACAAAAACTGAGTCGAGAGGCGGGTGATGTTGGTAATATTTTAGCCAGTATTTACAATATTGCCTCAGAAAGAGCCGATACTCGAAGTTGGTCAACCTTGCCCGATCAAGTGGATATTGTGCGGATGAATTTACCCGCTGGTAAGCAAGTATTACAAGTGCAGCTAAACGGACAACAAAAAAACATTGAAGTTGACGTGCAGCCAAATAGAATCACCTTAATTAATTTTTCTGCTATCGGTAGCTATACTGGTTATCAAGCGATAAATTTATGAATAACTAATGCATTAGGAGGGAGTATGTTCAATAGCAAAAATATGGCTAGCATGGGCCAAAATATCACCGGCTGTTTAGCAGTGATATTAGTGAGCGTTTTTATTACCGCCGGCTGTGTGAATAATAAGCCTCCTGTGACCTCTGGCACAGGCACCAGTGCCATGACCCAAGGTGATGACTTTAGTAAACACCTTGAAGTACAAAACGCTGATTTAGCGAAAAAACTCGTGATTAGCGACGTTAAATCGCGCAAAAATAATGGCTTATTACAAGTCAACTTAACCTTGACCAGCCGTTATGAAAAATCACAAAAATTACAATATCATTTCAATTGGTTTGACGAAGCAGGCTTTGTTATTGAAGCCGGAAAAACACCCTGGATACCATTGGAATTACACGGAAAACAATCCACCACTTTACCCGGATTAGCGCCGAATATTAATGTCAGTACATTTAATGTTTATGTGCGTGCAATCCCTGAAAAAGCATATAAATATTAATCGTTAAGGAATAGCATTATGAATAAATTAGCACTGGTAACAACACTCGGCTTAACCCTAGTATTCGCCGCGGGTTGTGCTAATAAAGCAGTGGTTCGCTATGGCGATGCCACCGCGGTAGAAACTACCGATATTAACTTTGGTTCAACCGACTTACAAAAGGTTGCTGCCCAAATGACCGACTCGTTATTATTGTCACCAGTAGTGGGCACATTAACGCAAAATACCCGTCCAGTAATGTTTGTTGAACGCTTAAAAAATAAAACCAGTGAGCATATTGATACCGAGTCAATCACCGACTCTATTTCTACTAAGCTTTTACGCTCTGGCAAATTCCGTTTTGTAGATATGGGTCGAGTAGAAGCGGCACGTGAGCAATTAAACTTTCAACATGACGGCGGCATGGTTGACCCAAACACAGCGTCACAGTTTGGCCGTCAAATTGGCGCGCAATACATGTTATACGGTAACTTATCGAGTATCGTTAAAAGCAACCAAGATAAGTCTGATGTTTACTATAAATTCACTTTACGTTTAATGGATCTTGAAAGTGGTTTAGTTGAATGGGCCGATGAAACCGAAATTCGTAAAACGAAAGCTAAAGAATCAGTGGGTTGGTAAGCGCTAAAGTGAGATAGTTTTAGAGACCTTGAGCGTGCTGCTTAAAAAATAGATAGTGTGGTAATAAGCAGCAGGTTCAAAGACGCTATACTTCAAGTGCTATTTATTACACGCTATTTATTACCTTATATTTAATAAATAAAGGAGAGCAAAATGAAAACAATCACTCTAGCGTTAATTTTCTGGTTGGCATTGATCCCTTTCGCTAATGCTGATTATGAGCGCAATAAAGCTGTGCCGGTTGAAAAAGTTTTATTTGGTCAGGTATTATCGGTACGAAATATTACCGAGCAGGAGTTGATTCAAGATAAAAACCAAGGCTGGAAAACTTTTGGTGGTGCGTTAATTGGTGGTGCAATAGGCAATCAATTTGGTAGCGGTAGTGGCCGCGGCGTAGCAACCATATTAGGCGCTATTATTGGTGGTTCAATCAGTCATGATAGAAACCCTAAATATCAAGAAAAAACCCTACTTTTAGTCGAGCTAATGATCAAAGTTAATAACGGTGATGAATACATGGTGATACAAGACCTAGACCATCGTATGCTATTTCAGCCAAAAGACGCGGTTCGCATGATTTATCTCGCTAATGGTACAGTACGTATTGATAAACAAATGTAAGCTGGCTGGTTAAGCGGGTACTAAGCTCTAAAATCAAGACCTAGATGTAATGATAAGCTTCGGCTTATTAGTGCGAATGTGAGGTAAATACTTACAGCACTACAACTGCTGTAAAGTAATCGAGATAAATACATTTATATATCAATAAGTGAGCTAGGAAAGGCTAGTTGACTTAATATCAGGGACTAAAATGAGTGAGGAATGAGCATTTGCCAGTAGCATTAATTTTTTAACTCATTTAGCTGCGCTTCAAACCCAGAGATCATTTTTAGCCGTAAGGTCACCACCCGTATCGCCGGTATTAACAATACCCTTGGGTTCCACAATCATAATTTTACACTCGCTGCTAGCAGAGGGTTTATGCTCTACACCTTTTGGAATGACAAACATTTCACCAGACTCTAGTGAAACTATACCATCACGAAATTCAATAGTAAGGCAGCCATCAATAACAATAAACACTTCGTCAGTTTCCGGGTGATCGTGCCAAACAAATTCACCTGCTACTTTAACTAATTTAAATTGGTATTCATTCATTTCAGCAATGACACGAGGTGACCAATGCTCAGAGAATTTTGTGAATTTTTCGTTGAAATTAATAGGTGAAAATTTCATATTGACTCCATGGTTGCTCTTGCAGCTAACCATATATTATGTTGTAAACGTTTGACTAACTTTTATTTATTTATTTATTTATTTGAATGGTTAACAACTGACCTGAAATTTATTTTATGCTACATCTTTCGTTTTTATATTTAATTTTTACCCGTACCACATTATTTCGACCTTATTAGAGCTGTCTCTTTGCATAAAGTAAACACTGCTAATATACACTTATGCCATATTTGAGACATTTGCTTTTAAAGACACTTAACACCTCGGGTTAGGTTTTGTATCGGTAACGCCGCAACATTCTTTGTTAAGTGATTTCAGTGCCCTGAACCTTCTGTAGTGATGCTGACGTATATATATCCATCATTTGGTGACTCTGCATTCCCTACAATTGTTGTTGCTCGCCACTGTGTAATCAGGAATATAAATACTGCCAAAGGCTTAAGGGATGGTAGCGGATTAATGTTTTTCTTAATCCATTCTCTCTGGTCGATATCAGGTTCTTGACCCGTGTATTTCTCAAACTGGCTTACAGCGTGAACAAGCTCTCTATTTTCCTCAATGTTTAACTCAAACAAAATATTTCCGTGCTTGAGAAATAAACTTTTATAATCGGCATTAACTACTTTGATGTCAGAGTGCTTTATTATCAGTGGATCGACCATATTATTTACTTAACGCCCAATTAACGTGCAATAAAATAGTTGGCTAAAATTAGCGACAAAGGAGCAAAACCCAACTGTTTTTTGTCCCTGTTGAATGGCTGTTAAGTGCACATTACACCAAACTCTTCTCGACTAATATCACCTATTGTAAAGTTAGGTTCAATATTTCTTGTACCCGGTATAGCACGCGTTTCAGGTGGGAAGTGCCAAATATTAAAGTGGTCGTTTGGATAAGTATCATATTGCAACTTATCCCACCCTAGAATTTTCGCCATCCTAGCAATTGTAATTTGCTTGGCTGTTTGAATTTTAGCGTTTTCATCAAAGAATAAATGATAACCACTATTGATGGCACCAGTTATCACATCGACTGGCTGTAAGCCCCAATGCAATTTTGAGTTTTCCATTGATACATGCTCGATTGTCGATGAAGTTGGAAGTTTAGCTAACATATGATTAGTTATAATTTGCATCACCTCATCTTGTTTACTGTATGAAGTACTTTTTTGATCTATGTAAACTTTAAATTTTGAATTTAATCCTTGGCTACTTTGACGTAGCAAGAAATCGTATGTTGTGAAAAAAGCGGCTTCTTCGCTAGAGTGCCATTTTCTATAAGGTTCTTTTGATACAGCAATAGAATGAAATGTGCATGGACTCTGAAGTAAAAATTTTAGAATAGAAGTGCAGAGATTAACTTGCCCTGAGCTTTTTCGAATTTTTTCCCATTTGATTTCGCCTTGGAGACCACTAGCATTATATATTTGTTCAATGGTTTGATTAAATACCGGCAAAAAATCTTCAGGTATATTGAGAATGCCAATTGTATAGCAAGGGCAACCTTTATGTGTTCCACTTTCATCGGCAAATGATGCGATAAACGTCATAACTACTCCATGTTTGACTGTGCATTTAACGCCTCGTTAAGAGGTAAATAATATGTTGGCTAAAATAAGCGACGTAGGAGCAAAAGCCAACTGTTATTTGTCCTGCTTTAACGACTTATAGTTTCGCTTTCATCTTCCAGAGGATAACGGGAAAAAAATATCATTTCTGCAATGACAAACCCGATAATGATAAAAGGAGTTGCGATCATATATATATACCATAGCTCGGCACCCTGTACCTTTACAAAATATTTCGGAATAAGTGATAACAATTAATGCCCCACTAGTTAGGAATATTACACAAATGCAGAATATACCAAAAGAATGAATAACCTTACTTACTTTGAATCGTTTTTTATAAACATATATCAGCTGAATGAACTGATGTCATTTTCCAATAAGGGCTCATAGCTTGCTCTTTAGAATAAGTCGCTATTTTTAAATATATTTTTAGAGCGCTTGCAATGGTCTTTAGTTTTATCGATTTCCCTCATGAAAAAGTAGATCACTTACTTAATCAAATGGGTATAAAAATAATTTTTGATATGTTTTATTAAAAAAGTGTAATTAATAAAAACTTAAATGGGTTTTCAAACGTATAATAGTTAACACCTCATTAAATAATAAGTTTTTATGTTTTCAATATTTAAGTCAGACCCATTAAAAAAATTAAACAAACGTTATGAAGCTAAACTTGAAGAAGCCATGCATTTACAGAGAAAAGGTGATATCAAAGGCTACTCAATGGTTACTGCTGAAGCTGAAAAAATAGCGGTTGAAATAAAAACGTTAGAAAGTGAAACAAAATCCTAACCAGACGGCAATGAAATGATATATTTTTTCTATGAGGAAAAATAGATAAATACCAGACATAAAATTTTGTCAGTCGTTATGCTACTTATAAACTCTATTCTGTTGGTGGCATTGTCAATTTGAAAGAAACACTTTAATTGACATAGGTAACGATTAATTGACTGATTACTGGCTTATTTACGGTTGTTTATTGCATGATGGTTATAAGGTTTTTTTTTACTGTAAAGGTATTATTTGTGTCAACAACGGTTCTTCTCTTCTTTTTTCATGAAAAACCTTTGTTGCTCGTGAATCATAATTTGTATTCATTACACCACCTAGCATTAGATGATGTAAACGAAGCTACAATTTGCCTATTTTTACCCGCTAAAATACAGAAAATGGCGATTTGCTAGCTACTTAAATACATCATTAATAAAGCTTATTTTCAGTGTTGTTAAAGCTAAATAGTACTATTGAAGTACTATTTTTCAACAAAAGCTCTTTCAACAACGTAGTCGCCTTGCACGCCTTTTTTACGACTTTCCTGAAAACCACTTTCATCTAACATGGCACAGGTGTCTTTTAGCATAGCAGGACTACCACATAGCATCACGCGGTCAAACTCAGGATCAAGGTCAGGTATGCCAATATCAAGACAGAGCTTGCCTGTTTTTATTAAATCAGTAATGCGTCCTTCATTTTTATAGCTCTCACGAGTCACACTGGGATAGTAGATTAGCTGTTCAGTAATCATCTCACCAAGATATTCATGATGAGGCAGACCTGTGGTTATTATTTTGTGGTAAGCCAATTCATTCACGTACCTTACGCCATGAAATAAAATCACTTTGTCAAAACGCTGATAAGTTTCTGGATCTTTGATAATACTTAAAAAGGGCGCCAAGCCCGTTCCTGTGCCTACCAATAGTAGGTTTCGACCATCTCGTAAATCATCTATAACCAACGTTCCGGTTGGTTTACTGCCAATAATGACTTCATCGCCAATAGCTAAATGTTGTAATTTGGAGGTAAAAGCGCCTCCTTCAACTTTAATGCTGAAAAATTCCAAATAATCTTCATGGTTTGCACTGGCGAGACTGTAGGCGCGTAAAATGGGTCGAGTATTTTCTTGTGCTAAGCCAATGATGATATATTCACCATTCCTAAAGCGGAGTCCTTGACTACGGGTGGTTTTAAAAGAAAAAAGACTATCGTTCCAATGAACAACATCGATGACTTTTTCGGGATTAAATTTTTTTTGCATGTTTATCCTGTAAGGAATTTTTGACTAAATAAAAAATAAGCTTTATTGACCAAGTATGAAAAAAAGATGATTGATAACAGTGCTATCTATGTTGACATCAATTAAAGACCCGCTAAATATCTGGATAAAACTTAGCGGGTCTTTGCTAAAGTCGCAGGCTTAACTTAAGGTTACATAGGCATAAAGTCTGTGAGTTTTTTTAAGGAAACAATGATTAAAGAAGCAATACGTTTGGATAATAAATCGACTTAGCATACCAAAATAACTTTTTTAGTGTGTCTAGTTGACATTTTATACGATATTTAAACCGTTACAGATCATTCGCTGCCACCAACATTCGTGTAAGGGTAGGCTGTTTTATTCAATAACTGTTTTAGCTTAATAGAACTATTTTACGCTATAAAATACCATCAAGCGTTTTAATCATCAGGTTAAAATAGTTGCTTACGTAGATGGGAATTATCTACTACTGAAAGAAAATATTAACTAAAAATACTGAGCCAGATAGTGATGTAGAGCGAGAGGTACTGAAGTCGTTAAGCTTTAAGCTTTGCTGGCTTTTCTAATGCTTGTATTTTTTTTCTAATGTTTAGCGCTTCTTCAGTAAACATCGAAAAATCATTAATGTTGCCATTTTTTTGCGCACAAATAGCGCTTTCAAGTTTGTCTTCATAACTTTTGTTTAACTTTTTAGTTGGGTCTTGCTTAAACAATGAAAACATAAAGTTCAACCTTGGTTAAGTTAGTTGTTTTTATATACGGATGTAAAAGGGTTTTGGTTTTGTCTATGCGAAATTAAAAGATAAAAAATTAGAGTTGGCCTGAGTAATACGCTATTTGTAACGTTACTTTTTACTATAAAATAATTTATCTTCAATGCGTTAGATAAAGGTGATTTAGAAAAATACACATTAAATTTGTTAAGTTCATTAGACGTTTTTTTTACCACTTAAATTTAAACATAATGCATCCTTGTTTTGTGTAGCTGATGTGTAGCGCAGTAAATTATGAGATAATTTCGTTAACGTCATAGTATTAAATCAATTCAGGTTAATCCAATGGGTATTAACCGACAAAGGAAGCGTTTGTGTTAGCTAACTCAATAGTTGTGCTCGATTTTGAAACCACGGGTTTATCGCCAGCTCAAGGAGAACGTGCCATTGAAATCGGCGCCGTTAAACTTGAAAGCGGCATAGTGACCGACCGGTTTCAAGCTTTGATGAATCCAGGTCGACGCATTAATAGTTTTATTGAAAACTATACCGGTATTAGTAATAGAATGCTGGCTGTTGCATCGCCTTGTGCAAAAGTGATGACTGATTTTGCTAGCTTTATCGGTGAGAGTAATTTATTAGCGCACAACGCCTCTTTTGATGCTCGCTTTCTTGAGGCTGAATTTGCTCGTTTGGGTCGTCAGGTTTTAGGCGAGTTTACTTGTTCGTTATTAATATCACGCCGTATTTATCAAGATGCGCCAAATCATAAATTGGGCACCTTAATTAATTATAAAAATATTGCCGCCGATGGTAGTTTTCACCGGGCGTTATTTGACGCAGAAATGACCGCAGAACTCTGGTTGATTATGTTAAATGATATTAGCGAACGCTACGGATTAGAAAATATTCCCTTTAGTTTAATCAAGCAATTAGCTAAAACGCCTAAAGCGCAAATCAACAAGTTACTGACTAATTACGCCAGTAAAATAACTAAAGCCGTTTAGGCTTAATATACCTAGCCATACTTACCGGTAAACAGCTTTAATCTTAATCGGTTTGGCCAAATAACGGTGTTAATCTCTATTACTAAGATTAAGGTTTGTTGTTTATCTTAGATAAATGTTGAAAATGACCCCGCTTAACGCGAACGCCAAAGTATAAATTAAGCTTATTTAGTATTAACTTATTCTAAGGTATGCTGTTTATATATTGAAATCATAATGTACATAATTTAACCATAAAAAAAATTAGGGATTTACTTTGGCTGAAAATATAATAAAAGCGGTAAAAGGTTTTGCTTTAGTACTGAGTGATGATGAAAAATTAACACCTTCACAAAGAATAACAGGCATTGAAAAAACACTACCAGCACTCAAACCTGGGCAAGTATTAGTTAAAATGTTGGCTACACCGGTTAATCCCTCTGATTTAATGTACTTATTGGGTAAATACGGTTTAACCGCGCAAGAGGGTGACTTTGTTGGCTTTGAAGGTTGTGGCATTGTAGAAGCCGCCAATGCCGGACTTTACGGTAAGTGGTTAACGGGCAGGCGCGTTGCTTTATCAGCACAACCCGGTATTGACGGCGTGTGGGCTGAATATGCCATTACACAAGCAAATTTATGTTTGCCGGTTCGAAAAGCATTAAGCGACGAGCAAGCGGCAACGATTATAGTTAACCCTTGTACTTCTGTTTGCCTAGTAGAGCGAGCTATAGCACTGGGCAGTAAAGCCATTGTGATTAATGCCGGGGCAAGCCAAGTGGGTAAGGGCGCTATTCGTTATGCAAAACTTAAGGGTATTAAAACCATAGCGACAGTGCGCAGTGCAGCGAATGTTGAGGTTTTGCAAGCGTTAGGGGCCGATTGCGTGTTATTAACGTCAGACGATAATTTTGATCAATCACTAAAGCATTGGGCGAAAAAACTCAAGGCAAAAGTATTGTTGGATTCTGTTGCCGACGATGATACCCCTAGAGTTTTACACGCCATGCCTAATAGTTCTACGGCCTTGGTTTATGGTCGACTAACCGAAACTCAAGATGTGCTGGGTGGCTTATTTAGTGTGGCTGATGTGATCTTTCGCGATATGCGAATAGAGGGTTTTTGGTTGGCAAAATACATTGGTGACGCTTCACCGTTACAGGTATTAGCCTTAAGTTCGAAAGTACAAAAATTGTTTGCTCAAGGGATTTTTAAGACTGATATTTATGCCCGAGTTGGTTTTGATGATTTTTCCCAAGCATTAGACCATTACGCAGAACATAAAAGTGATGGCAAGGTGATATTATTACCTAATAATTAAAAATTATATTTTTCTATCAGTTTTTGATAATCAACAGTCATTTTATATTTTTTCATGGCTTGATTAAATGCATGCACATCATCAGCATTTTTAAAGGCCATGCTATAAGAGTTTATTGGAAAAATATGGTGAACTTTAATATCACTTTCTCTTTCATTTATATTGAGTTTATTTAAGTAGTATAAAAATATTTTCAAATCCATTACGACTACTTCTACACGGCCTAAAAATAGTAACTCTAGCTGTTTTTCTTGATCTACCACTTGAATGAAAATTGGACTATCAGTAACCGCCTCAGCAAATTCTACTCCTAATATTTTGTGGGCTATTTGAAATGACGCAATCGAGTAATGGCTTATATCTGCAATGCGATTAAGTGACACGGCATTCTCTTTTAACGAAATGGCCACGTTTTGATAATCGATGTAGTTTTTACTTAAGGTCTCTATATTAGGGAATATGTGTTTATTCGCTGTCATTACCGCATCAATATCGGGTAACGCGAGCATTTTTTCTGAACGGCCATAGGGGATGAAAATAAACTCTGGTGCTTTGCCTATCATGGTTAATATTTGTTGAATTAACTCTAACTCGAAACCCGAATGATTTTCTTCAATAACATAAGGCGGCTTAGAAAGTCCAAGCACCACTTTAAAGGGTTGATTTGCCAAACAGTTAATAGAAATTAGGCTGAAAAAGATAAAGATAATAATATTTTTTGACATACAAAATTCTACCACGGGATTTTCTAAGCTTAAGCTTAAGCTTTATACTTCGCTAGTAATATCAGCGTAACTAGCTTGCAACGAGAGGATAATATTTTCTGGTGATAATTCTATCTCTAAACCACGCTTACCACCACTAATAAAAATAGTGTTTAACCTTTCAGCGCTGTGGTCAAGCAGGGTGACTAATGGTTTTTTTTGCCCTAATGGACTAACGCCTCCAAGGACATAGCCGGTAGAGTTTTGTACTTTATTGGCATCAGCCATTTTAATTTTTTTAGCCTTAAGGGTTTTTGCCAGCTTTTTTAAACTGAGTTGCTTAACCACAGGAATAATAGCAACGGCTAAATAAGCATTATCTACATCAACCACTAGTGTTTTAAAAACCACTTCAGCGCTAACCTTGAGTTTATCAACTGCTTCAAGGCCGAATGATTTACAATTAGCATCATGCTGATAGTGATGTAATTGATAAGCGAGTGTTAATTTATTCAGTTGCTTAACAGCAGGTGTCATTTTAGTTAACTCTTCTTTAAAGTTTTGAATCGAATCTAACTTAAGCAATTCAAAGCCTAATTTATTTCACATAAGGCACTTTATTCAACCACTAAGCTATGGGTTATTTGCTGCGCCAATGAGGTGATCACTTTTCGCATTTGCTCGACAGCGTGCTCATAGCCATTTTCATTAAGCGCTACGGTTAGGGTAAAGTTATGCTCTTCTTCTGGATTTCCCCCGCTTTTACCTTGTAGCCAATAAGTGCCTGAAAGTAGGGCTTGTGATTGATGAGTGGCATGAAATGCCGTGATGTTAATAACAACTGTTATTGCCGCGGTAGCTTGGTTTTTTGCTGGCGTGACAATATAATGAAAATGACTATCAATATTATTCAGGTCTTGCGCTAAGGCTTGTGTAAAGCTGTTCTGTAATGGCTCTGCCCACATATGAAAGTGCGAGTAGTGCAACTGGTGACTGGAAAGCTGTAAAACCAAACTAGGTTGTCTTAAATAATCAGGCAATGCTAACAAGGTAATACCAAAGTACGGACTATTGTTATTATGCTTGTTATCAGTGTTAACTGCGCTGGTTGTCGTTGGACTATTAAGTAAATAATATTGTGTTTTGTTAGCGGGAGCCGAGCTACAAGCGCCAAGCAAAATAATTGACACAAGAGCGACGATTAAAGTCTTTTTCATGGTTGTGCTCCATTAAGTTTTGTCGGTATTGGCTCAGAGACTTCACCATTATTAAAGAGTAAGCTATTAGGTTTATGCTTGAGTTGATTCAGCAAAGGTTTTAATTCGTTCATTGTTGCAGTGAGCGTATGTAACGTTGTGCGCAGTTCTTCATAGCCCTGAGAGCCAGATGACAAGTCTTTAGTTAAGGTATTGATACCTTGTAAGGCTTTACTGAGTTCAGTACTAACTTGTTGCTGCTCAACTTTACTCAATAAGCTATCAAAGCTATGACTTACCCCTTGAAATTCTTGCGCGGTTTGCGTCATTTCTAACATCATTTTATTGGCATTTTCACTCATATTATTGAGCGGCATATTATTGAGGTTATCCATAAACTGTTCCGCTTTTGCGGTAATTTGCGAAAAGTCATCACTACTGGTTGGAATAATTAGGAAGTCTTCATATTTTTCTATTTCGCTGATGGGTTGATCTTTATTGTGTTGTAAATCAACATATAGGCTGCCAGTTAAAATATTTCCTGTGCGCAGAACGGCTTTTAAACCATGCTCAATCCAGTAAATGTTTTGTTTGGTCATAAGCGCTTTACCTTCATCATTATCGGGCAGGCCTATTCGACCTGGCTGTAAACTGATTAGCACGGGAATTTTAAAGTCTGCCTTGGTAAATTTATTTTCACTTCGGCTTAATGCCATGTTGACTGATTTAACTTTACCTATTTGTATTCCTCGATACTCAACGGGTGCGCCAACAGACAGGCCTCTAATAGAGTCGCTGACCAGTACTACAAATTCGATAGATCGGCGATATCGCTCATCGTCAGCAGCTTCATAACTCTCATAGATGTCAAAATATGAGCGCTCACCAATTTTTTCGCCAATGCTCATGCCTTTAGGAATACCGAAGGTGGCACCGTTGGTTAACATAGTTTCAAAATTGCCAGTTTTAACTGATATGCCATCGGCATTTAAATCAAGTTGCAAGCCACTAACATCCCAAAATTTAGTATTACTGGTGATAAGTTGATGATAAGGCGCTTTGATAAAAGCATTGTAATAAACAACACGTTCTTCAAAATTAAAATAGATATCCTCAAACTGACCAACGGTTAAGCCTTTATAAATAATGGGATCACCTTTTTTGTAAGCAAACTGGTCGTTACTATTAAGGGTTATATGCAAGCCAGGAGTGCCTGAAGGCGTTAAGGGGGGCGAGTTTAAGGCATCAAAAACATAGCGTTCTTCGTTGCTTTTACCGGGCGATATTTCAATATATACGCCGGATATTAAGGTGCTGAGACCCGATACGCCGGTATGCGATATTTGTGGCGACACAACCCAAAACGTGCTATCGGCCAGTAAAAATTGTTCTGCTGATTTTTTTATCTTTGCCGTAACAATTACGCCATTACCGTTTTGATTCAGCTCAATGGCACTTACTTCTCCAATATCAACATTGCGAGATTTTATTTTGGTTTTTTCAGCCTCCATGCCTTCAGCGGTAAGGAAATGTATGGTGACTTCTGTGCCTTCATTACTCCATTGATAATAAATCATCCAGCAGCCAATAAAGATTGCAATGGCAGGAATAAACCAGATAGTTGATACGGTTTTAACTGGCTTTATTGTTGCGTCTGGTATTTGAGCATCATTCATCATTTTTTATATTTTTCCAAATTAATTGCGGTTCAAAACTCATTGCGGCGAGCATAGTGACAATAACTAAACCGGAAAACGCTAAGGTAGCAGCTCCCGGTGTTATGCTCATGGCCGGGCCAAGCTGAATTAAGCTAGCCAGAATAATAACGACAAAAACATCTACCATTGACCAACGACCGACAAATTCAGCCATACGATACCATTTTATTCTTTCTAAGCTTAATCTATCACTTTGTTTTTGAACACTATAATTTAACCAAGCCAGTACTAATATTTTAGCGACAGGTATAACAACACTGGCAATAAAAATAATGGCAGCGATAGGGTAGGAGCCTAAGTTCCACAGTAAAATAACCCCACCAATAATTGTGCTGGGATTGTCTTGGCCCCAAAAGTGCGTAGTCATGATCGGGAGTGTATTAGCCGGTATGTACAATACCACCGCGGTGAGCAGTAGCGCCCAAGTTTTTTGCACACTTAGTGCCTGTTTTATTGGGTCTTCTTGGGCTACTTTAGTGTGACTTTGGTGTATTTCGATATTATGCGCTTTTTCAACTTTAGCTAGTAATTGGTATAACTCGCGCTTATCGATATGTAAAACTACCAGTGTCATCGACAATGTAAATAAAATAAAAGCATAAAAAGACAAGCCTAATGTAATATCAGCCATAGAAATAATTTTGATTAAACTAACCAAAGTGCCAATCAGGAATATTTCCACCATACTCCAAGGCAATAACTTAAAAACCAAGGCCAATACTCGACCGCCATACTTAGGATATAAGCCCTTATTTAGTGGGATAAGCAAATAAATAAGTGACAACAAAACGACAGTTGGGATGGCAAATATAGTGAGAAACTCAATGAGTGCTAAAAGTTGATAATTATTATCGATTAAGACTATAAGACTTGTAATGGCGTTAAAGTGGTTTTCTAAGCCATTGGTACTAAAGGACAAGAATGTAAAAGGTAATGAAGCTAATAAAAATATTAATGCGGTAATAGCAAAAGCAATAATTCTTTCATTAGCATTGCGATGAATGGCGCTTAATTTATAGCCACAACGCGGGCATTGTGCTTTTTGACTTTCTTTTAATACAGGTAATTTGACGGTCAGCGCGCACTCATAGCACTGAATTTCAACTGGATGTATTTCGCTGTTTTGCAAAGTTTTTGGCATTATAAATGCCGTCCTCAAGGTCAATTTTTTACATGAGCTTAAATTAGCATATATTATAGCAATCGAACTAAATAATTTTGATGAATATTATTGAGATACGGCTAATGTTTTCCACCTTTAACCTGCTATTTTAGTTAGATTGGTTTCATCACTACAAATGAGTAAGGCTTGTACTTATAGAGATTGTTTTTTATTTGTCGAGAAAGTTATCAATTAGTGCCGACTTTAAAGCGATATTTATTGGCTGCAATGGTGACCGCTTCAGCGTAAAGCTGATGGCAAGAACGTAATAAGATGAGTGATAATATTTTGATATAAAGTGTGTAACTATTAATCGACACCAGCCTTGGTTTATTTCTATCATTGCTATGATGAAAAAATGATACAGTTGCATTTTCATTAAACGCGCAGTGTCTTGCTATTGAAAGATTGATTTCAAGTGGCAATAATACCGAATATATTAGCCTGATGAGGATAAGACAATTAAATTTTTTAGCTATATTTGATTGTTAACATACCAAGGGTTAATACAATTTATAACTGTGAAAAACTTATTAGGTAACAATATGAATATAGAAGCAGCATACCCTATTGGTGAGCTTGGCAAAAAGTGGACCGAAGGCGATAAGGAAATATGGTTTCAACAGCAGCAGAAAAAGCGCAGCTACTTTGAAGAGGTTGTTACTAAATTAGAGGGGTTAAGCGAGAGCTATACTATCGAGCAGTATGGGAACTTACTCTATGATGAAGAAATTTATCCATTATATGCTTTAAAATCGTCAAATTGGTTAGCAGATAAACCGGCTATTTTAATCACGGGTGGCGTACATGGTTATGAAACCAGTGGTGTTCAGGGTGCTATTCGTTTTCTACAAACCGCTGCACAGCCATTTCAAGACGCGTTTAACTTTGTGGTTTTACCTTGTATTAGTCCGTGGGGTTATGAAACCATTAATCGTTGGAACCCTTTAACAGTTGATCCTAATCGCTCATTTTACGAGAATAGCCAGGCACAAGAGTCATCAGCAGTGATGCAGTATATGAAAACCCTAGGTATTGAGTTTTTGGCGCATATAGATCTGCATGAAACCACAGATACTGATAACAGTGAATTTAGGCCAGCACTTTCTGCAAGAGATGCTATTGAACAGAAAAATTGGAATATACCCGACGGTTTTTATTTAGTTGGCGATAGCGGTAAACCCCAAGCGAATTTTCAAAAAGCTATTATTGCGTCGGTAGAGAAAGTCACCCATATTGCTCCTGCGGATAGCGAAGATAAATTAATCGGTGTACCTTTAGCGCAAGCTGGCGTGATTAACTATGCTGCTCGAGACTTAGGTTTATGTATGGGCTTAACTGACGCGCCCTATGTTACTACCACTGAAGCTTATCCTGATAGTCCACTGGTTGATGATGAAAATTGCATTATTGCTCAGGTGGCGGTAATTAGTGGCGCATTAAATTATTTAATGACGCTATAAAGCTGTTCATGCTCGTTAAGTTGGCAATTCATTAGTTCAATGGCTATTATTGGTGCTTTAACATATATATGACTAGCAATTAACCAATATTTTCTTGCATAATAAGCTATACATGCTATTTTCTTGCATAAATTTAATGAGGATGGTTTTTCATGCCAAAAGCTAGTGATATAAAAAAGAATGCCGCGATAGAATATAACGGTAAAGTAATGATTGTTAGAGATATTGAGCGTTCAGTACCTCAAGGTCGTGCCGGTGGTAGTTTATACAGAATGCGCATGTACGATGTGGTAACAGGCGGTAAAGTTGATGAAACCTTTAAAGCTGACGACACACTTAATTTTGCCGATTTAACGCGTCGTCCAGCGATTTTTTCTTATATCGATGGTGAAGAGTATGTCTTTATGGATAACGAAGACTACACACCTTATAACTTAAGCAAAGCGTCAATCGCAGATGAAGCTTTATTCATTAATGAAGATACGCAAGGTTTATTAGTGATTATTGTTGATGGTGTACCTGTTGCTATTGATTTACCAGCAAGTGTTGAATTAGTGATTACAGAAACTGATCCGTCAATTAAAGGTGGTTCTGCCACGGCTCGTACTAAGCCGGCAATTTTATCAACGGGCTTAACGGTGCAAGTGCCAGAGCATGTGTCAACGGGTGATAAAATTAAAATTAATACCGAAGATCGTAAGTTTATGGGCCGCGCTGATAAATAATATCTTCACATTTAAGCCAACGATTAAGATCGTTGGCTTTTTATTTTCTAGTATTTATTGATAGCTTTTATTTATGGTAATGAAACCATTTTTTAAATAAGAAACCTTGTACGTAATCAGCTTTTATTTTTCGCGCAAAAATAATATCACTTTCAGTTTCTATCCCTTCAAGTATGATTTTTTTCCCCGCACTATGGGCATAGTTAATTAGCGCTTCAACTAACAACATAAAGTGCTTATTGTGCTTTTCTGCGACCACATGTTTATCAAGCTTAATATAGTCGACCATTTGAATTACCGATGTTGATACCATCGAAAGTGGGTTGAAAACATCATCAATCGCGGTATTTATCCCGTTCTTTGCTAAGATATCTATCATGGCTAAACTTTTAATGCTGTCGTTAACTTCTGAATTATCTATCAATTCAACAACGATATTAGCATGGTTAAAACTTTTAAATAATTTCAAAAAAGGGTTGTTTTCGTTACCTTCACCAATAGAAAAATAAGAGTCTTGATCTAAATTAACAAATATATCGCTGTTCATTGGTGCGTAATTTAATTGCAGAAGTTTTTGTTGGTATTCCACTTGGAAGAGAGATAATGAACTGTCATGCAACGCCGCATAAATAATGTCTGGTGGGATATTGTTATTGTCTATATCGGTAAACCTAGCTAAACACTCATAAGCCATAATTTCTTTAGATTTTAAATCAACAATAGGTTGATATTCTACGCCATAGCGCTGGGATTCCATTAGTTCTATTAAACTCAGAGGAGATATTTGTCTATTATTCATTCACTATTACAAACAAACTACTTATTTGCGTATACCCTAGCTGATACAGGCACTTATTTTAAATGAGAATTATTTACATGTAAATGGTTGGGCTTAATGAATGATTGATATTCAGTACTAATCTAGAGCGGATATTAGTTGCTATGTAAAGTATGTGAAACACTGAAAGCTGTTGTTGGTTTTATTTATGGTGAAATGTTAAGCCATTAGTACCTTGCTACCTTAATCAAGTCGACTTAATGTGAGACGAATTTTTTAGTCAGTCCTTATTGATGGTGTTGTAATCAGTCATCATGCTTTGCATTAATACCCAGTTATAAAAAATACTCAGTTATAAAAAAAAACCAGTTATAAAAAATCCTTTCATAACTGGGTGTTAATAAAACACTAGCGGTTGGGTGTTTGAGCCCCGAAGAGCTTGCCTTTATATTTTTATATTTTGCTGTTATTGCTCAATAACAATTGATTTACCTCGACCACCAGACTCTGCTGCCGCATCTAATTGTTGCTCGTTGGCAATGATCAGCTGTACCGCGCCAAATCGACGTTCACTCAGGGTATAGCCCATTTTTTTAAGTGCTGATTTTTCTTGTTCAGCAATACCAGGGTAATGTTGAATAACATCCTTTGGTAATAATTGATGATGGAATCTTGGGGCATTTGCCGCTTGTTCAGCATTCATGTCAAATTCAATCACATTAAGCATAGACTGATAAACCGAACTAATGATGGTGGTACCGCCGGGAGAGCCGGTCACTAATTTAACTTTGTTGTCTTTTAACAAGATAGTGGGGGTCATAGACGACAGCATACGCTTATTAGCTTGAATTTCATTTGCTTCGCCACCGACGGCGCCATAAATATTTGCCACACCGGCTTTAACGCTAAAGTCATCCATTTCATCATTTAAAATAAAACCAGCGCCTTCAACAATAACACCACTACCAAAGGTATAATTAATGGTTGTTGTATTTGATACGGCATTACCCCATTTATCGATAATGGAAAAATGTGTGGTGTCTGGGCTCTCTTTTAAGCCAGGTTTAATGGTGTTAGTAACCGAAATAGTATCAGCTGAAATACCCGCGATACGTGTTTTTAAGTAACTATCAGCCAGTAATTTTTCTTGCGGGACATCAAAGAAATCAGGATCGCCTAAGTATTCTGCGCGGTCAGCAAAAACACGCTTCCCGATTTCTGCTAAGCGATGCATATAAGCTGCTGAATTATGTGCTAATGGCGTTTTATTATTTGAGAGTAAATCATACATATTTAGCCACTGTAAAATAGCAATACCGCCAGAACTTGGTGGTGGGGCCGTTAGCACTTGGTGACCACGCCACGTTTTTTCTAGTGGTTTACGCCATGTTGCACGATAATTATCTAAATCATCATAACCAATGATGCCACCGTTTTTTGTCATGAAATCAGTAATTATTTTTGCGGTTTCACCTTGATAAAAACCATTACGGCCATCATCTGCAATGCGCTCTAGTGTTTTTGCTAAATTAGCTTGTTTAAACAAAGTACCGGTTTTAGCGCTGGCAAAGTGCTCAGCAAAATTAACCTTTATACCTTCTTGTTTGAAGCTGTTAATACGCCATACAATGTTTTTTGCTAGGTTTTCATGAACAATAAACCCTTGTTCAGCTAAGGCTACCGCGGGCATGACTAAAGACTTCCAAGGGAGTGAGCCATATTTTTTATGGGCTTGCCACATGCCATCTACCGTGCCAGGTACACCAGAAGATAAAACACCGTATAAAGACTGATAAGGAATAACATCGCCATGCTCATCTAAATACATATCACGATGGGCTTTTAAGGGGGCAACTTCACGATAATCTAAAAAGTCTGCTTTATTATCCTTATAAATCACCATGAAACCGCCACCACCGACATTACCGGCTTCGGGCTGGGTTACCGCTAAAACAAATTGTGCAGCAATAGCCGCGTCAATGGCATTACCTCCTTGTGAAAGTATTTTTGCTGAAACCTCGGCACTAAAACTATCAGGCATTGCCACTGCAGCTTGTTGTGTTGCTTGGATCTCAAAGGCTGAGGAAGATAATGAATAAATTAATAAGGCGATTGAGAGCGTTAATGGTTTTATCATGAAAATTAGCACTGTTGCATTTATATTTGCTGATAGATTAACGCGTTAACAAGAAATGTACAGTGGCAAGTATCACTTAATCGATTATCAGCTAAAATCTCAGGTTGAGCTCATGTTTATCTAAGGTTAAGTTAAGGTTATGGATAAGTTGAGTGAGAACAATGACCGTTTTTATTGTTATTAACAAAAACTAAGGTGTTGTTAATGAATGAGGTAAACGGGTATTTGAGGATTAATTATTTGCTGTTTCTAAGCAAAAAATGAGTTCAACTATGCAACGTAAGCTAAGCGACGCAGCGAAAAAAAACTTAGCTTTAGGTAAGTAGTAGTGAAGCTTAACTATCATAGCTTGAGAAAACAGCAAGAAATAAACCGTATTGTCACCGCAGTGGTCAAAAGTATCAGCGTTGCTCTGGCCAAGTAAAATAGCCATCCGGGGTGCTAAAGTAATTCAGCAACAATACGTTTTAATAAAAAGGTTTCTCGTTCGATGGATAAGCCTTTTTTTTCACTATTTTTTATCACCATTTCATTGTGTAAAATAGCGGTGTGGATGTTCATCCAAAGGGGTTGCATACCATTTTGCAATTCATGAGGCTCAAATTCTGGCGCTAGTAGCTCTTGATCTATTTCGCAGGTATAGCAATAAGACAGCATATGAATCACATCATAATCATTTTTATGCCAATTACGATACTCTTCATAATACCCAAATGCTTGAATATTATTGACATTTTGTGCCCCAGTTTCTTCACGTAATTCACGAATAAGGCCAGAAATATTATCTTCCCCTTCATCAATGCCGCCTCCTGGTAAAGTGTAATCGTGATAACGCTTGGTATATAGCAGTAAAATATTCTCACCGTTCAAGACAATGGCGCGAGTCGCTTTACGGGTGAAACGATGTGCAATATTTGGATGTAAATCTAATACTTGAGTTGATTTTAATAAGCGCATGATAAATATTTTTGTTAAATGTTTATCATTTATGGGGATAGATAGCGCTTAAATCAATAGTAAGTTGAATACAGCTTACAGAATTTTCATGTAAGGCTGCTTATGTAATCTTGAGTGAAAGTTTAGATGAAAGCTTTCTAAATAAGGTTCTTTAATACTTTAGGGGTTTTTTTATATTTATTCAGGCTTTGCTATGCTTAATTAGGTTTCGTTCTTATGTTATTTTGTTTCGTTTTGATTGGAAAAAGCATGCTTAGCTTTCGATGTGAAATTTAATTTACGTTTAATACGGGAAAAATGAAACTTGTTGTGTAATAATACAAGCGTGGTAACGTTAATTAGGAGAGCCTCATGGTTCATGAAGAAGCAGTCAATGTAATAGAGCTTAGCGTCAACGCTATGGTAATGCCAAAAACTATTGAGCAGCAGTTAACTGACGCCAATGATGAAATTGCAGATCTAAAAATGCAAATTGTTTGGTTAGAGCGCTCTTACGAATAAAACAGTCATTATTCTATCAAGGCCAGTGTGATATTTCACACTGGCCTTTTTTATATCCTAAAGTAATGCTCAAGTATGCTGTTGGAATGATATTAAGCTGTTTTGTGGCGTTCAGTTATAAAAAGAACCATGGGTTAAAAGTTAAAAAATAGCGCTCAGTACTCAGTGACTTATTGGCATTTGAGCTATCGCTGGCTATCTAAATACTATAAATATCGCTTTACTGATAATATAACACTGACTTACTGATCCAAATACATAGTGACGAAAGTATAATAACTTATCGCTTCTGCTCAGTATTTTATAGCAAGTTTATAGCAAGTAATCGTGGGCAAACCCTGACAAATGGCTTAGCATTTATTTGTCATCAGCAACGGCGTTAAAAGGAACGAGTTTGTCTTTAAAAATAACAGCATTAAGTCATGAAGTTACCGATGGTGACAACCATCGTTATTTGTTTACTGATTTATCATTATCCGTTGCTCCCGGTGAATGTGTGGCACTAATGGGCGAGAGTGGCAGCGGCAAAACCACGTTACTAAATTTAATTGCTGGATTAGAGCCTATTCAGCAAGGGGAAATAGCGATTGCCAATTTACCCTTATCTAACGCCTCAGATAAACAGTTAAGTCGTTTAAGAAAACAGTACCTAGGTATTATTTTTCAGCAGTTTAATTTATTAAGCAGTTTGTCAGTACAAGACAACATTGAATTTAGCGCCAAATTATCAGGTCGTTTTGATGAAAATCATGGCTTAACTTTAGCTAAAGAACTTGGCATATCGTCACTTCTTGCTAAATTTCCTGCGACACTTTCCGGTGGTGAAATGCAACGCGTAGCGATTGCGCGGGCATTAAATGCAAAACCTCAGCTGTTATTAGCCGATGAGCCAACAGGTAATCTTGACAAAACCAACAGTGAACATGTCGTTGAGCAATTAGTCAATTTGGCTAAATCTAAAAATACAGCCTTACTCATGGTAACCCATAGCCTTGATGTAGCCCGCAGTATGGATAAAATTTATCGTCTTGTTGACGGCACATTAACCTTGTTTGAAGGCTAATGTGATGGTTAGTTCTAACGTAAAAAAAGTACACTCTGAATTTCTTTTAGTGCTAAAAGCCCACATTGGCGAATATATTAATAAGCCTTTACTCAACCTTGGTTTTATCTTTAGCTTAGCAATAGCGACCAGCACCTTATTGAGTATTTTGGTGCTAAATGACGCAAGTGAGCAGCAGTATCAATCTGCCAATAGTCGTTTAAAGTCGCCTGTTGCTTTTCATATTGTACCGGCGTCGGGGGAAACTATTTCAATAAGTGATTATGCTCAGTTAAGAGCACAAGGCTTTTATCAACTCAATGCGACCCATGTTTTCAGTAAAGTTTTAGCTAATGGTGAGAAAATAGCTTTTCGAGCGATAGATATTTTGCCGTTAGTGCTTACCATGCCAGCAAGCTACACCAGTAAAGCTGTGAATATTGAACAAGGCTATGCAGACTTGCTCGGTTTAACTATTAAAAATAGTGTGCCAGTGTCATTAACGGTCAGCAACCATGACGCGGTAGCAGTGAATATCAATAATGTTGCCGATTGGGGCAATGTTGCTTTGCTTGATATTGCACTCGCGTGGCAGCTATTTCCAGACATTAAAGGCTTTAGCCATTTGATGGTAAGTGAGATGTCAGTCAGCGAAATTTCACGACTTAAAGCGGCGTTACCTCCTTACCTGTCTATTCAAGAAACCTGGTCCATTACAGAACGTGAAGGTTTTGCCGACGCCTTACATCTTAATTTATCGGCCTTAGCCATTTTGGGTTTTATTGTTAGCCTTTTTATTGCTTTTCAGGCAGCGAATCAGGCTTGGACCAAAAGGCGTGAGCTTGCCACGCAATTGCGTTTGCTGGGTATTGAATTAAACACCATTATGAAAGTTATGCTGTGTGAGGCCTTATCGTTAACCTTGTTGGCGAGTGTGCTCGGTATGGTTATTGCCTTTGTTTTAGTGTCTTTTATATTGCCATTATTGGGCTTGACGCTAGAGCAACTTTATCAATTACAAGTCAGTGGGCAATTTCAATGGCAGTGGCAATACAGTTTATGGGCCTTTGCGATATCGTCAATTGCTGTTATGGCGGCGTTACTGAAACAATTTAGACTTATTGGTTCAGCAAAAATTGCCTTCTCTGCACGACTATCCCAACAATATTTTAGTTTTAAAACCACAGCCATAGTTGCTGCTATTCTCTTAGTTTTATTTGTTTTTTGGCCCGATAATAACTGGCATCATTTGATGTTTAAATACGGCTTGCTGTTACTCGCCAGTGTCGCGATATTGCCTAATTTGTTGAAGTTTTTTCTGCAAACATTGGCATTAATCAGCCGGTCTTTTCGCTTAAAGTTTATTTTTCAAGATGCCAGTCAGCAAGTGGGTAGACGTTATCTGCCCATTGCCGCTTTTTATTTAGCCTTAACCGCCAGTATTGCCGCCGCTTTAATGGTGAATAGTTTTCAAAGTGCCTTTGTGTCTTATTTAAATCAGTTACTTAATGCCGACTTGTTCGTGCGTTACAACGCAGAGCAAAAACAGCCATTAAGCCAATGGTTGCAACAAAAAAACGGTGTTGAAGAATATGTTTTATTTACTAGCACGGTGGCAAAGTACCAAGCAGACACTGTTGAGGTCCATCGCCTGAGCTCGAAAAAGCAGCAACAAAGCTTATCGCTGAAATCAGGTAAGCTGGCTACCCTTAATAGCACAGAAAGAAGCTGTTATATTAATGAACAACTAGCCTACAAACGTTTGATTACAGTACAGCAAGTCATTGAAATAAAACAAGGTCAACACAGTCTATCTTGCCGTGTTCAAGCTATTTATTACGATTATGGCAATCAAGCTTTTGCCATCAAAATACCATCAAAACTCAACATTGATGAGCTATCAGCGTGGCAAGAAACTGGCTTTGGACTGTTTTTAACCTTAGATGCCAATGTTATTAAACAAGCGCTTATTGATGATGTCGGCATAGACAGCAGCCAAATGTACCAACCAGAGCAAATCAAAAAACTGGCGTTAGCTGTGTTTGAGCAAAGCTTTGCTTTAACACAAGCTATTGCTTTTGTATTACTCTCTATTGCTTGTTTAGGTTTGTTTTTATCAGCGAATAGTTTGGAGTTAGCCCGCAAACCCGACTTACATATTTTAAGCAGTTTAGGCTACAGCCAGTTTGAGCTGTTTAGCCATATGCTATGGCAATGGTTGCTGTTAGCTTTTGGTGCTATTTTATTAAGTTGGCCTGTTGCTACCGCCTTGGCAAATGCGTTGGTGAGTTTAATTTTACCAGCCTCTTTTGGTTGGTCAATGCCCTTGGTTTTTGAAATAGGGCCATTTGTGGTGAGTAGTGTGCTCGGTATCTTGATGCTGATCCCTGCATTAGCCCTGCCATTATATAAACTTAACGTTAGAGCTAGTTTGTCATGATAAACCGTCCGGTATTGAGTAAATTTTTTCTGCTAACACTGCTTAGTTTTTTTCTGCTTGCGGCCTGTAGTGATGAAAAGCCAGCAAAACGCTCAGCTTTGAAAGGGCTTAGTGATACGCTTGGCGATTTTGAGCAACCGACTAAAGACCATGTTATTACATTCGAGCAAGCACATGCTCCACATAAAAATTTCCAACAAGAATGGTGGTATTTAACGGCTAATTTAACCACGGAAAATGGTGAGGAATTGGCCGCGCAGTGGACCTTATTTCGTCGAGCAGTAGAAGACAAGCATTGGTACTTTGCTCATGCTGCATTAGCTGATGCAAACCAGCATCAATCGGCTTTTCGCAGCGGGCGCGAAGAGTTGGGTAACGTGGAAATTACCACACAACCTTTTAAGGCGGCAATTGATAATTGGCATTGGCAATCAACACAAGGGTTATTACCGGCTAATTTGCGCTATGGTAATGTTATTAGTGCTGATACTACTCAACCGTTAGCCAGTTCATCAAAGCCACAGCCACTTGCGAATAAATTAACGGTTCAGCAGCCAATGAGTGATAAGGCAATTGTTGTCGAGCCAACTGTCGAGCCAACTGTTGTAGCGACAGCTGAGCAAGCACAAGGCTGGCAGGTAAATTTGAATTTAAGCCTGGATGAAGCACTAATAGGAAAAACACCGTATTTCCTACAAGGCGAAAACGGCTTTAGCCAAAAACATCATAGCTTAGCGATCGCCAGTTATTATTATTCACAACCTTTTATTAACGTGAGTGGCGAAGTGTTTTGGCAAAATAAATGGCAAAAAGTAACAGGTAATGCCTGGTTTGATCGTGAGTGGGGGTCACAAATGTTGGCAGAAGATCAACAAGGTTGGGACTGGTTTTCACTACGCTTAAATGACAATACGGCGCTAATGGTTTACCGAATTCGTTCAGACATTAAAGATTACCTTTATGGCAGTATTATGCGGCGCGATGGCACAATTAAAACATTATCATCAAGCGATATCAGCTTGACTAGGATCAAAGCGAATACCAAGTTGCAATCATCAGGTGACAGTTCGCGCTATCCTGAGCAGTTTTCAATTGTCATTACCCAGGACGATATCGATATTGAGGTTAGCGTGATTAACAATAAACAAATTATGCGCTTTGGTATCGAGTATTTTGAAGGTATGGTGACATTTTCTGGCAGTCATCAAGGCAGTGGCTTTTTAGAAATGACTGGTTATGTAAATTAAGTTGGTTTTAAGTTAATGATAGATATGTTATTTATTGTACGAATATGTTATTTATTGTATATATGTCAAAATAGAAACAATTCAAAGTAATAGCGATAATTTTTAATTTTACTTATGGATTAAGTATAATGTTTAAGATTATAAATTAACGGGTGAAGTTGAATTCCAAAATAGGATCACTAATGCAACCCAATGACCTGTTTGATGAAACGAAATAACTGCACCTATGCTTTTGTTAATTATATCTATTAAATTAAAAATTTTTTAATTTAATAGATATTTAGGTATCTTATTTACTCAGCTTTTAGTTGGTTTTCAGTCAGTTTTTTGTAAAAGCTAGTATAAATAAACACCTGTGCGAAAAAATTTCAGCCTAATATCTATGACTACGGTCGTCGGTTTGCTTAAAATTAACCTTTAAAGCGGCTGACGAGTAGTTTGAAAACTCGCTCTATATAATAGACTTTTAATTTATATATTAAGCATTAAAGGAATAACGGATTTTGAATATCTTTAAGATAGCAGTTAATAAATTTTTTATATTTCCTGTGATATATTATTGTTTTTTATCTGTAATTAATTCGGCATTCGCCAATGATTTGAACCTTACCTTGAATAGTATTCAACCATCACATCATTATGCTTGTCCAGTGGACAAGGTGATAAGTGATAAAGTTGAATGGTTTTTAACAAACTCACCTGATTTATCGAATCAAGCACGTTCAAAATTACTCTGGCAAAAATCGACTGTTATTTTCTGTAAGTATGGGGTTAGTGACGATTATTTAAGATACTTAAAAAAAATAACACTTTTGCCCAGTAGCGAAGTAAATAAGAATATTCTATCCATTGCTATTTATGATTTAACAAACTTTTATCATCGATATTCACCAACAAAAGCCTGCGATTTTTTGCATGAAAATAGGTTGTTGGTGACCAGTGCGTCACCAGGGTTTTTAAAGTACTTAGATATGGCTGAGCTTCAGTCTTGCGCTGAAATGACCGCAGTTGAGAAAATAAAAGCCTTTGTTAGGCTGCGGGAGGTAAATAAAGGCGATAACCCTTTTATAGCTAATATATACATGAGCATAGCTCAAATATATTCATCTCTGGGTCAGTTTACGCTTGCCGCGAATGAATTTAAAAAACAGTTGTCTTATATTAAGGATGATTTCGAGATACATTGGTCTTATTATTCTATTGCGACTGAATTATTAGATGCAGGGGAAATTGAAGAAGGTAAGCATTATTTTAGAAAATTTGAATCAGCAGCCGACCTTTTCATAGACACTGAAGATTACAACGTTTTATTATTGATTTTGAAAATAAAAATTGCCTACATGGAAAAAAAGTTTGCTCTAATGTTAGTGCTTATTGATGAATTTGAGCCCTATCAAAGTAGGATTGGAAAGTCGCAATCCAATAATAAAATGCTCTTGTATAAAGCGATAGCCTGTGTAGAAAATAATCGAACTCAATGCATTAATAGCTTTATATCAAAGAAAGCAGAATTAATTAAGCAAACAAAAGCATCAAATCTGCGTTATCTGTATGAGTTTTTGACCAAATATTATATTGCTCAAAATCAGGTGGAAGCATCACAAAAATACTTTGAAAGTTACATTAATATTAATCAGCAAGCTTTGATTGATCAACAAAACTCGGTTTCTGTTCTAGATATTGCCGAATTGCAACAAGATATAGTGACACTGGAACTTAGTTTAGTTTCAGCAAAAGTAGAGCAATCAAAAATCACTTTAGTTCTATCCGGTTTATTAATATTTGTTTTACTCGCTATCGGCTTATTTATATGGCGTGAAAAAAACAAACAAAAAATATTGTTAGAAACTGATGAATTAACCCGTATTTACAATAGACGCGCTATTTTTGAACAAATAGCGAACCTAAAAAACACCAAGAACAATGATATACACGCTATTATCCTTTTTGACCTAGATAATTTTAAAGCCATTAATGATAAATATTCACATGTTATTGGTGATAAAGCACTGAGACATATCGTCAAATTAACTAAAGATAATATTCGACAGCAAGATTTATTTGGCAGAATTAGTGGCGAGGAATTTGTCGTTTGTTTAAAGGATTTAGAAAAAGTATCTGCGCAAATTATTGTTGAACGTATCCTCAGTAGTTTTGAAAACAATCCTATGTCATTAAATGATGCAAAAGAGATAAGGGTTACAGCAAGTTTTTCCATTACCTACATTGAAAAATCTATTACTGATTTTGAATCCATTTATCATAGCTTAGATAGTGCGCTTTCTAAAACAAAAGACCTAGGTCGAAATAGAGTCGTCGAAGTTTAATTGCTTAAGTATAGTCAACTAAAGGCTCTAATAATCGGCTCTAATAATTTACACTTGGCTTTTTACGAATGGACCTAGATGTTCAATGTTGTTTCTGAGCATAATCACCTTGCTTGATAATCAGACTCTCTGCTTAATTGAAATTTACTGGCTAAACTTGTGAGTTAAGGCAATTTCACTCAGAGAAAAACTTTACGGTTGAAGCCTGTCAGCAATTAACTTACACTGCCAGTTCGTTTTTAAGAGAGCTTTGCCTGTGTTCAATCGCTTGTTAATTATAATGTTTGCACTATTGTTTGCCGGTCAAACAATTGCTGCTGCCTTTGATTCACACCGTAGTCATCAGGAAACAGACGGCGCTCAAAACATTTCCCATCGCAGCGTAGACTCGTCACATCAGTCACATCAAGAAGGTGCATTAACAGCGACTAATAATGCTGCTGATAATGCCGAGCAGGACCCATTCGATTGTCATCATTGCTGCCATTGTCATGCACCGACAGGTGTTTACATTGCTAGTGATTCAGCATCAAGCGTAATCCATAAATCTAATGATAATATTTTGACCAGAAAAATAGCATTATTATCGTTTTGGATCACACCAGAACACCGCCCTCCAATAGTTTAAAACTTACCTTAAATTTATAAGCACTTAAACGAGCATTTTTTGCGGGTTTAAGTATCTGGTTTATAAATCGGCATAGTGTTTTTTTTCAGCGAATTCAACAGGATTTCTTGTCTTTACGCTATTAATATCTGCGGCTATTGTTGAATGATAAGTTCAGCTAACTGCTTGGATAGTTTCGATTTATTAATCTTAAAAAGAAAATTAAGAGTATCAACATGCATAAGTTTTATATCAGCAGCCTCACTATGGCAGCACTATTTTTTCGATCTTCAAATATCAGCTTTTTAGCAAATATCGCTATTTCTCCACGAGTATTAATGGGCTTGTTTAATGCGAAGCTACTATTGGTTTTAGTCTTGCTTGTGGTGTTTAGTGCTTCAGCGTTAGCCGTTAACATTGCACCCACAGCAATACCAAGCTCGAAATCAATAACAACCTCGCAATCAATAACAAGACACCATACAGAAGATGAACAGCAAGTCAGTCACCCCCTCAAGCAAAAAGAGCATGCTGCAGATGAAGTCAGCTCAAGACATGAAGATAAGGCTGAAAAACATTCACACCAACATGGCAATGAAGCACAAACGCTTATAGGTTCTGTACAAAGCGCTAAATCAAACTCTAGCCAAGATCTGATAGAAAACGCTTTAAAAGGTAATGAATCTGCAGCAGCATCCCATAAAGAAGGTGTCAGCTTAAGCCCTGAAAAAATGGCGATTGCGGGTATTGAAGTTGCCGAGGTCTCTGCAAAGGTGTTTACCAATCATGTCTATGCGCCGGGTGAGATTAAAGCTAATGGCTATAAAAGCTATATTGTTTCACCGCGCACTGAATCTGTGGTGGTTTCTCGCCACGCCACGTTAGGGCAGCATGTGGAAAAAGGCGATGCGCTAGTCACATTATTTAGTGAGTCTGTTGTAGAAGCACAAGCGAAATACCGTGTTGCTTATAATGATTGGCAAAGAAATAAAAAACTGGGTAAAGCGAGCGTTAGTGAGAGCCAATTATTAGCGGCCGAAACTGATTATATTTCGGCGTACAGTCGTTTGAAAGCCTTTGGTTTAACAGAGCAGGCTATTGCCTATGTGGTTAAAAACAACTCGTCAAATAATCATTTAGAAGAACTTGGCGAATACACCTTGATTGCACAGCGGGCTGGTGCGGTATTAAGTGATGATTTTTATCAGGGGCAACGGGTGTCTGCAGGCGACGCCATTATGGTGTTAGCAGACGAAAGTGAGCTCTGGGTTGAAGCACGGGTTTCGCCCAATAAGCAATTAAACTTACCCAAAGGTACGCAAGCTGTGATTGAAATGGCCAAGCAATTTTTTGTCGCCACTGTTATTCAAGAAGCGCACACCATAGACCCAAAAACCCGCACCCGCATCGTACGTTTAGTGGTTAAAAATGACCAGGATCGTCTTCATCCAGGTATGTTTGTTAATGTAAATTTTAGTTTTAAAACTGACACAAAAGTGATGGCCGTACCTGAGTCGGCATTGATGCGCTCAAGCGATGGTGATTGGACGGTATTTGTTGAAGATCACCCCGGAGAGTTTACCGCAGTAGAAATAACCTTAGGTCGTTCGTTAGGCGAATATCGAGAAATAATTGGCCTTGCGCCAAACACACGCATTGTTACTCAAGGCGCGTTTTTTGTTGCCTCTGAAATCGCCAAAGGCGGCTTTGACCCGCATAACCATTAAAGCCTAGCATGAGCGAAGAACCAAGGAATAGAAACTATGTTTAATAAAATAATTGATTTTTCTGTCAACAATCGCCTATGGGTGATTTTGATGTTAGTAGCAACCCTGATTGGCTCAGTGTTTATTATTCCGCAGTTAAATTTGGATGCTTTTCCGGATGTAACTAACGTACAAGTGGCGGTAAATACCGAAGCGCCGGGCCTAGCCGCAGAGGAAGTTGAACAACTCATTACTTATCCTATTGAAGCGGTAATGTACGCCATGCCTGATGTTGAGCAAGTGCGGTCAATTTCTAAAACCGGTTTATCAGGAGTGACGGTAGTTTTTAAAGCAGGTACCGATATTTACTTTGCCCGTCAATTGGTTTTTGAGCGCTTACAAGCAGCGAAAGAACTGATCCCCAAAGGTGTGGGTACGCCAGAAATGGGCCCCAATACTTCAGGGTTAGGGCAAGTATTTCAATACTTACTTATTGCCGACAAAGACGCTGGTTATGACGCAATGGCGCTGCGCAGCTTAAATGACTGGGTAGTTAAATTATTACTGATGCCGGTTGATGGTGTTACTGATGTTTTGTCATTTGGCGGCAATGTTCGTCAATACCAAGTTAATATTGAACCTAGTAAATTACTTTCTTACGAACTTAGCCAAAGCGATATTGTTAGCGCCTTAGGCAATAACAATAGCAATGTTGGCGGTTGGTACATGAACCGAGGCCAAGAGCAGTTAGTGGTTCGTGGCACGGGTTGGTTTAGTGGTGGCGCAGCGGGTATAACTGATATTGAGCAAGTGCCGGTTAAAATCGTTGATGGTACGGTTATTACCGTGGCTGATGTTGCTAGCGTTGAACTGGGTAGCGAAATTCGCCAAGGCGCGGCCACTATGACACGCCGAGCAGAAAATGGCGATATTGAAGTGTTAGGCGAAGTGGTTTCGGGCATTGTGCTTAAGCGTATGGGGGCTAATACAAAATCAACCATTGATGGCATTAATGCCCGGTTACCCTTAATTGAGCAAGCACTGCCAAAAGGGGTGCGCTTTGAAGCTTTTTACGATCAATCTGACTTAATTGTAAAAGCGGTTAATACTGTGGTTGACTCACTTATTTTGGCGTTTATTTTTATTGCGCTTGTGCTGGCCTTATTTTTGATGAATTTAAGGGCAACCTTCTTAGTATTAATCTCTATTCCTATTTCAATCGCAATGACCTTAATGATCATGTCATATTTAGGTTTATCGGCGAACTTAATGTCACTGGGGGGCATAGTCGTAGCGATGGGCATGTTGGTTGATGGCTCAGTAGTGATGGTTGAAAACATGTTTAGACATCTTAACCGAGCAGATGAAGCACAGCTAAGTGCCGCCACTCTTGGTAATGAAAAGGGTGCCTTGTCTATAAATAATGCCTTTATAAATGGTGGGTCTATTGATACAGCAGACAATGACAGAAAAATAACTGACAGCGGCCCAGGTGCTTTGGCAGATAAACGCAATGCTATCCCTTTGAGATTAAAACAAGCCGGCAAAGAGGTTGCTCGGCCGATATTTTTTGCCGCCACCATAATTCTAGTGGTATTTATGCCGTTATTTAGCTTTGAAGGTGTAGAAGCTAAGTTATTTCAACCTATGGCCATTAGTATTATTTTAGCCGTGGTTTCTGCTATTTTTGTTGCTTTAATCGTCGTGCCTGCCCTAGCTACTTATCTGTTTAAAAAAGACGTTAAAGTACGTGAAAGTATTATTTTACGACCACTAGAGCGTTGGTATCGTCAAGCTTTAGCGCTTGCCATGAAACACACCAAAGTTGTTATTAGCTCATCAGTGCTCTTATTACTCAGTGCTATCGCCTTAGTGCCACAAATAGGCACAGAGTTTGTGCCTGAGTTAGAAGAGGGCACGATTAATTTAAGAGTGACCTTAGCACCGTCTTCAAGCCTAACTACCGCGTTGCAAGTTGCCCCAATATTAGAAAAAATGCTACTGACTTTCCCTGAAGTTGAATACGCGTTAAGTCGCATGGGACGTGCTGAAATTGGCGGCGATCCAGAGCCGGTAAATAACATTGAAATTTATATTGGCTTAAAGCCGGTTAATGAATGGACCAGCGCTACCAATCGTGATGAATTACAGCGCCTAATGGCCCTTAAGTTAGAACAATTTCCGGGTTTGTTACTGAATTTCTCTCAGCCTATCGCGACCCGTGTTGATGAATTACTGTCTGGCGTAAAAGCACAATTGGCCGTTAAGCTCTTTGGGCCTGATTTAGATGTTCTCGCCTCGAAAGGGCAAGAGATAGAAACGGCTATTAAAGCGGTAGAGGGTGCGCGCGATGTGGCTATGGAGCAAATTGTTGGTGAAGCGCAATTAGTCATTAAACCCAATAGGCAGCAACTTTCTCGTTTTGGCTTTTCTGTTGCTGATGTGATGGACTTAGTTAAAAATGGTATTGGCGGCACTACCGCAGGGCAGGTCATTAATGGCAATGAACGTTATGACATTTATGTCCGCTTACAGGAAAAAAGTCGTAACAACCGTGATGTTATCGCTGATTTACGTTTACAGTCACCTACTGGCGCTTGGGTGCGCTTAGGTGATATTGCTGATATTTCGCTAGCATCAGGCCCGCCGCAAGTGCGTCGTGATGATGTACAACGCCGCGTTGTTATTCAAGCCAATGTACAGGGTCGAGATATGGGCAGTGTAGTGACAGATATTCGTGCGGCTATTGCCGCTAGTGTTGATTTACCTGCGGGTTACTCTGTCGTTATTGGTGGTCAATTTGAAAACCAACAACGGGCACAAGCTAGGCTCGCTATCGTTTTACCTGTGTCGTTAGGTTTAATCGCACTATTACTCTATTTTGCTTTTGGCTCAAGCGGCCAAGCTCTACTGATTTTAGTGACTGTGCCCTTAGCGGTTATTGGTGGTGTGTTCTCACTGTATTTTTCAGGACAATATTTATCAGTACCCAGCTCTGTCGGCTTTATTACCTTGTTTGGTGTCGCTGTGCTCAATGGTGTGGTGATGGTAGAAAGTATCAATCAACGTATTAAAGCAGGCTTGGTGGTATCAAAAGCGGTATTTGAAGGCGCTACCTCACGGTTACGCCCAGTGTTGATGACCGCGATAACTTCAGCTTTAGGGTTAATTCCTATGCTAATGTCAAACGGCGTAGGCGCTGAAATACAGCGACCTTTAGCGAGTGTTATTGTTGGCGGGCTAGTGACCGCAACATTGCTGACATTATTTGTTTTACCTGTGCTGTTTTCCTGGTTTTCAAAGGAAAAAATAGCGCAGTTAACGCACTAGTTTTATCGGGTTTAATCGCTATGGTATAAAATGTTTGTTTTTTATAGCGTGATAATCCTCTTTATCACGCTATTATTTTATTGTTACAGATAAATATTTAAGAGGTAAAAATGTCTCACTCACACTCACATTCACATTCTCAATCACATAAGGACAACGGTAAATTGACCTTTGCCGTATTGATTAATGTTTTATTAACCATAGTGCAGATCATGGGTGGTGTACTCTCGGGCAGCTTATCGTTAATTGCCGACGCCTTGCATAATTTAAGTGATGCAGGCGCGATTGTTATTGCGATTTTTGCGCGTAAAGTATCGGCTAAGAAAGCGGATGAAAATATGACTTTTGGTTATCAAAGAGCCGAAATTATTGGTACTTTGATCAATAGTATTACGCTGATTATTGTTGGCCTTTATCTTATTTATGAAGCGGTCAGTAAATATTTTAATCCAACAGAAATTAATGGCTGGATAGTGATTTATATCGCAGGTATTGCTTTGGTTATCGATATTGCCACCGCGGTATTAACTTATATGTCAGGGGCAAAAAGTAGCATGAATTTACGCGCAGCTTTTATTCATAATGTGTCTGATGCCTTGGCGTCGGTTGCGGTCATTATTGCCGGGGTTTTGATCATATTTTATCAGTGGTATTTTGTTGATGTGATAGCGACTGTTTTAATTTCAATATACGTACTTTATCACGGCGGATTACTTGCACTTCAAAGCATAAAGATATTAATGCAAGCGGTGCCTGAAGCGTTTGACATAAGTGAACTTAAAGCAGATATTGAGTTAAACGTAGCGGTGAATGCCGCGCTAGATATTCATGTTTGGCAACTCGATGAACATAAGTTGTTTTTAGAATGTAAATTACAACCTGCAACGAATATTGACCATATAGATTTAACTGAAATTAAAACCATGTTATTAGATAAATATGGCATTAAACACTCAACAATCGAAGTTAACCCATCTGGCCAAACGTTAGTGCCTAGTTGTTATTGAAGGGTATTTTATCTTAGTGGTAATTATTCCCTTTAAAACTTCATAACATACTAATAATTAACTTTAAAATTTGCTAAAGTAAGATTTATTATCCAGTTACAACAACTCACTGCAATGTCAACAAGGATCAGCAACAATGAATTTCGAACAAATTGTCTCGAGCATAAATAATGTTTTATGGGGTGAAGGGCAAGTTCTCATTTATGTTTTGTTATTCGCAGGTTTTTGGTTCTCTTATAAGCTAAAATTTGTTCAAATTCTCAATTTTCGTCATATGTTTTCTGTTTTAAAAAACAGTGCTAAAAATGATAAAAACTCGACAGACAGTTCAGGCATAAGTTCGCTACAAGCGTTATTTATTGGTTTGTCGGCACGAGTAGGTACCGGTAATTTGGCTGGCGTGGCGGTCGCTATATCACTTGGGGGGAGTGGCGCAATATTTTGGATGTGGGTTATTGCCTTATTGGGTATGGCAACAGGTTTTGCCGAAAGCATTTTAGGCCAGCTCTATAAAGTCAAAGACGACCATAAAGAATATCGAGGAGGCCCCGCTTATTACATCCAAAAAGGTCTTAACCAACGTTGGTTGGCCATTTTGTTCTCACTATGTTTGTTTTTAGGTTACGGCTTTAGTTTCAGTGCGATGCAAGCTAATACCATTGCCGACTCGTTAAATCATGCTTTTAATATTCCTACAATGTACTCGGGGGCATTAATTACGCTACTTGCCGGTGCGATTGTACTAGGTGGCTTAAAGCGTATTGCACGCTTTGCCGAGTTAATTGTGCCTTTTATGGGCATTGCTTTTATTTTGGTGGCGCTAACCATCACCTTAATGAACCTGAGTGCCGTACCAGCGATGCTATACGATATTATTACTTCCGCTTTTGGCTTACAAGAAGCTGGCGCTGGCATGTTAGGTGCTGCGATTAAAAATGGTATTCAGCGTGGATTATATTCCAACGAAGCCGGTGCAGGTAGTGTGCCGCATGCCGCCGCGAGCGCAAGACCTGTGCCTAATCATCCTGTTACCCAAGGCTACGTGCAAATGTTAGGGGTGTTTTTAGACACTATGGTGTTGTGTACCTGCACCGCGTTTATTATTTTACTTGCCGATATTAACATTAGTGGTGAAATGGAAGGCATTCGTTTAACCCAAAGTGCTATTACCCATCATTTAGGCGCTAACGGGGTTTATTTTGTTTCGGCAGCGATTAGCTTATTTGCTTTTACCTCGGTGGTCGCAAATTATGCCTATGCCGAAAGTAATTTACATTTTTTCAAACTGGATAATAAAGTGGGACGCACAATCTACACGGCAATGTATTTGGCGATGGTTTTTTGGGGTTCAAGTGCCAGTTTAATTCAGGTGTGGAGTATGGCTGATGTCGCGTTAGGCTTAATGACTTTAGTTAACGTTATCGCTATTGTACAACTTACGCCGACGATAGTAGCCCTAACAAAAGACTATAATGCTAAACGTCAGCTTGAAAACGTTAGCGATGCTGATATGGAATTTAAACAAGCCGATATTGAATTTCAAGGTAAAGTTGAGCCAGGTATTTGGCATAAATAGCTTGAAGTTATAGCCATATTTTTCTAAAATCCTAATGCTAAGTATTTATAAAGCTTTTATTATGCCAAGAAAATACACCAAAATAAATTATGGTGTTATTAATACTTAAGTGAGTACCTTAAATTTTAGTAAAATATCAGCTGTAAACTTGTAACCCCCCTACAGGTAAGCTGATAAAGTGTTTTTTACTGCGTTGTGGATTTTGATGATATAGCCATATTGAACGGTGTTATTAGGGCAACTGCGTCATAGTTTGCTCTAGCTTCACTATCTAAGATGTTGTCTTAAATCCATACTCTGTCTACACGGATGTATTTACTTAGGCTCAGTCTGGAACGATGAATCTGTTTAGCTAAGCCTTTCTCAACTCGCACCAATTTGCAGCTTGAAGTAGAGCGGGTATTTAGCTAAGAAAATTAACGATTAGATTGTTAGCCTAACTTTGCTTTTTTAATTACTCTTATCAAAGGATAAGTAATGACGTTTTCTGATATTTCATTTAAAAATAAAATCTTTATAGTATTGGCCTTACCACTTATTGGCTTTTTGTGGTTGAGTATTTTAACGATTAAACAAAGTTATATTGTTAATAACGAGATGAAAAACCTCACTGAATTGACTCAATTATCGATTAGTTATAGTGAATTAGTTCATGAGTTACAAAAAGAGCGTGGCACTACTGCTGGCTTTTTAGGCTCTAAAGGAAAAACCTTTGTCACTAGGTTGAATAAACAACGCATCGCCACCGATGAGAAATTAACTTCGCGTGATGACTTTTTAAAGCTTAATGACTTTAAGCAAGTGTCAATTGTGAAGTTAAATCAAGAGATTGCTGCTGAGTTAGAAAAATTAAACCTTATACGCTCGCAAGTGAGTGACTTAGCTATAGACAGTAGTAAAGCGATTGCTTACTACACAAGACTTAATGCCAAGTTACTCTCTGTTTCTTACATCATTACCGATCTCAGCACCAATGCAAAATTAACAGAGCAAAGCATTGCCTATTACAACTTTCTTCAGGGTAAAGAGCGTGCTGGAATTGAGCGTGCTGTCCTCAGTAGCACCTTTGCTCGTGATGAATTTAGCGAGGGTACCTTTGTTAAGTTTGTTACTTTAGAGACGGAACAAAAAGTTTTTATGGCTAATTTTTTAGCTTTCACTAGCGCTGAAAATATCCGCTATTACCAAGAGCAGATGGCTCACCCAGCGATAAAAGAAGTGATGAAACTGCGTACCATAGCTGAAAGTAAAACATCAGGTTTTGGTGTCGACCCGCTGTATTGGTTTCAACAAGCGACATTAAAAATCGGTCAGTATCAAAAAAGTGGTCAGAAAATCGCTGACAACTTACTGTTATTTGTTAAAAATGCACAGGCCACCGCGTTTAATACTTTAGCTCTAAGCATTGCTGTAACCATAGTTTTACTGATGTTAGTTATTGTGATCACCCGTGTGTCAATTAAGGATTTAACTTCACGGGTCAATGAATTGACTCAAGTCATGAGACTGGTTAGAAACGAAAGTGATTTAACGGTACGAACAAAATTACAAGGTAAAAGTGAGCTAGGGCAAATTTCAATAGCATTAAACCTTACTTTGGAGCAATTCTCGAATACCATTAATGAAATTTCTAGCGCTAGCTTAACGCTATCTGCCGCAGCGGAAGAAACCTCAGTCACTTGTGAACATAATGCGATTACATTAGCGGAACAACAAGAGGGCATTGTTGCTATTGCTACTGCCGTAGAAGAATTGTCAGCAACGGTAAAAGAGGTTGCTGGTAATACCCAAGCTACCGCAGATTCAGCCAGAGAGGCTGATAGCCAAGCAAAAAGTGGCCTTGATGTTGTGCAGCTTTCCTATCACTCAATTGAAGAGCTTTCGCAAGAAATTGACAGATTAGCGCAAAGAATTAACAGCTTACATGCAAGTAGTGGCAATATAACTAAGGTGGTTGACGTAATTAAATCAGTTGCTGACCAGACTAATTTATTAGCACTTAATGCTGCTATTGAGGCCGCCAGGGCCGGAGAGCAAGGGCGAGGATTTGCTGTGGTTGCTGATGAAGTGCGAACGCTAGCTAAACGTACACATCAATCCACCTTAGAAATTGAGAGCTTTATTGGTTCACTACAAGCTGATGTAAATGCTGCCCATCAAGTTATCGAAAATAGCCAACAAAAGGCGAGTGTTGCGGTAGAGAATTCAAAAAATGTCGAGCATAGCTTGCAAGAAATAACCTCTACGATTAGTCATATTTTTGCTATGACAGAACAAGTGGCTACTGCGATTGAAGAGCAATCAGTTGTGACACAAGATGTTGCGCAAAATATTATTAATATAGAACTGAAATCGTCAGAAACTTCTGCAGGAGCGACACAAATAGCGACAACAGCAAAAGAACAAGCTTACTTAGCCACCAGAATGCAAGATTTAGCTAATCGTTTTCATATTTAAATTTATCGCTGTCAATATGAAAAAATTTATCTAACGGCTTGTTGAAAATAAAAAGATAGCTTGAGAATGAGGTTGGTAATAGGCAGGTACTGTTGTGGGCAGCAGTAAAGAAAATAAACTCATGGTAGTTTTTCGCCCTGTTAGTGTTGCCAGTCACTGTCTATTGATAAGTTAGAATTTTTTATAAGTAAAAAGCTGCTGAAAAGCTTTATTTAAAATAAATTTATATAAAAACATCAGTCTGTGACACGTTTTATTTACTAACATTTGAACCGACATTTGAACCGACATTTGAACTGAAATTTTAAATGTCGGGGGTTACTTAGTGCGCTTGGTTGCCTTTTAAAAGTAAAGTGGCATGATTATCTAAACTCATCAAACTCATCAAACTCACTTCACAGTATTTATAGTGAGTTTATTATATGTAGATTATTATGTTTGCCAACTCGCATCAGGCTGCCAATTATTGATCCAGGCAGGAATGTCGCTAGCTGGCATAGGTTTGGCAATGCCATAACCTTGTGCTAAGTCGCAACCTAGTTGCAGTAACGCAGTGCCATGTTCAATTGTTTCAACACCCTCGGCAATTACCTGACGTTTGAATGATTTAGCTAACGCTATTACGCCTTCAACAATGGCCAAATCATCAAGGTCAATTAACATGTCTCGGATAAAACTCTGATCTATCTTGATCAAGTCTGCGGGCAATCGTCTCAGGTAAGTTAAAGACGAGTAGCCGGTGCCAAAATCATCTAAGGCAAAGCTTACACCTAACGCGATACATTTATTCATGGTGGCTGAGACGTGATATACGTCATCTAGAGCAATGGTTTCCAGCACTTCTAGCTCTAAATAATGGGGTGCTATATTGGGGTGGGCGGCCAGTAGTTTTTTTAGTTTATGGGTGAAATCAGGCTGCTGCAATTGTACGGCAGCAATATTTACGCTAGTTTTTAGTGGGCGATTAAGGCCCATTTTTTGCCATGCGCTAATTTGTGTCAGTGCGGTATCAATAACCCATTCACCCATCTCAATACTCATGGGGTTATTCTCAATAAACGGCAAAAAATCAATAGGATTTAATAAGCCTAGTGTTGGGTGCTGCCAGCGAATAAGTGCTTCAACACCGGTCACTAAACCTGTTCTCATATTAACTTTAGGCTGATAATGGAGCACAAATTGATGGTGGTCTAATGCGTGGCGAATGGCTTCAAGATTGTCTTGTTGTAATTTAATGGCGTCATCTTGAGCGGTATCAAATAAGTGATAACGATTCTTACCTGATTCTTTAGCGACATACATGGCTTGGTCGGCATGGCGCATCAGTTGGTCGGTGTCAGCACTGTCTTGTGGGTAGATGGTAACGCCAATACTGGCTGAGACTTTTAATACAATGTTATTAATGGTAATCGGCTTAGACGCAGCCAATAACAGCCGTTGTAATACCGGATCACAGTCTGCAACTTTGGATAAATCAGCTAATACCGCAACAAACTCATCACCGCCAAACCGAGCTAAAGTATCACCTTCACGTAACGCCTCTTTCATGCGAAGTGAGAGGGCAATTAGTAGTTCATCACCCACTTTATGACCATGGGCATCATTGACACTCTTAAAGCCATCTAAATCTATAAATACCACCGCGAGTGACTGTTGATGACGGCTGCACTGTAACATGGCTTGAGATAATCGGTCGGCAAGTAAAACTCGATTGGGTAAATTAGTCAGTATGTCGTAATGAGCAATATGCTCTAGTTGATTTTGGTGTTCTTTTATTGGGGTAATATCCGTGAATAAGGCCACGTAGTTATTTGTTTGGCCATGAGCATTTTTGACTGAACTCATGTTGAGAATTTCACTGTACACTTGACCATTTTTACGGCGGCTCAATACTTCACCAGACCAAAAACCTTTTTCCAATAACACTCGCCATATATTGTCATAAAACTCAGGCGCTTGTTGATCCGACTGAAGCATACGTGGGTGTTGTCCAATAACTTCGTCACGGCTATAGCCGGTTATCGTCGTAAAGGTATCATTAACGTCAATAATCAATCCGGCAGCATCTGTAATGAAAATACCTTCACTGGCGTTGGTAAAAACACTGGCGGCTAATTGCAGGCGAGCGTCAGCCTCTCTCTTACGTGCGGTATTATCGCTAGCAATTAATAGGTAGCCAATAATAATGTTTTGGGCATCACGCAATACCGTTACCGACACTTCTGCTGGGAACCGGCTGCCATCTTTGCGGATATAGGTCAGTTCATAAATATCTTCAATGCTATGATTCGCTTTGTAAACCAAAGCTTCAAAGCCGGCACTAATGTTAGTATTAAATTCGATACTAAGGCCTTCAGCGCGCACAATCAGCTCTTGTGGATCAGAAATATCGGCTGGTGTAAGTTTATTCATCACCTCCGCAGCGCTATAGCCCAGCATATGCTCTGCACCGGCATTAAATAGCTGAATAATTCCTTTGGCATCGGTGGCGATACTGGAGAAATTTTTACTTTTAAACATAGCGTTCTGTAACACTTTGGCCTCCATGAGCGCTAATTCAGCTTTTTTACGCAAGGTATTATCAGTAGCAATTAATAGATAGCCAATAATCACAGCATGAGGGCTGTGCAATGGTGTTACCGAGACCATTGCCGGCAAGTAGCTGCCATCTTTGCAAATATAGGTCAGTTCATAAATATCTTCAATACCGTGTCTAGCTTTGTAAACCATGGCCTCAAAGCCTGCGCTAATGGGCGTGTTAAGTTCGACGCTGAGGGCTTGGGCCCGAGTGATTAGTTCTTTTTTATTAGAGAAATCGGCGGGTGTGAGTTTATTAATTACCTCTTTAGCCGTGTAGCCCAACATATGTTCGGCGCCAATATTAAATATTTGAATAACACCTTTGGCATCGGTGACGACACTGGAGAAATTAATGCTGTTGAAAAGAGCAAGCTGTAATGCTCCGGCTCTGACCAGGGTACGTGCGGTATTATCGGTACCAATTAACAGGTAGCCAATAATATTTTTTTTAGCATCACGCAAGGCAGTCACGGATACTATCGCTGGAAACCGGCTGCCATCTTTGCGGATATAGGTCAGTTCATAAATATCTTCAATACTACGTGCAGCCTTGTAAACCAAAGCTTCAAAGCCGGCACTAATGTCAGTATTAAATTCAATACTGAGGCCTTCAGCGCGAACAATAATCTCTTGTTTATCAGAAATATCGGCTGGGGTGAGTTTATTCATCACCTCCGCAGCGCTATAGCCCAACATATGCTCGGCGCCAACATTAAATAGCTGAATAACGCCTTTAGCATCGGTGGCGATACTGGAGAAGTTGGCACTGTTGAAAATAGCGTTTTGTAAAGCCTCTATACTAACGAGCGCTGCTTTAGCCTGCTTGTTGTTATAATCATTTGATTGCATGATTTGACTCTTTAAGGATCAGTAATAAAAGGATCAGTAATAAAGATTTTTATAGGTTCACGTTGTTACTATTAATAATAGCAAATACTAAATTATTGACGGTTATACTTTAGTGTTAATGACAAGGTTGTTATCAACTGTATGTTAATAAAGTGATTTTTAAAACCGCCAAAAGGTATTGAGAAAAAGGGTGTCATAAAGTAGTGGTTGATTATGATGGTAGGCTTGTTGGTAAAGTTGGCATTAACGTTATTGGCGTTAATGCCAACTCTGCGCTCAGAGCAGTTTAAAAATGGCATGGTTTTATAATTGTAGCGTACAAACCGTTACCTTAAAGTTTCACTGCTGTAAGTTCGAGCCTAAGCTAGTGGCTGACACTGTGATTGATAGTGCTTTTAGTGTTTGTAACTTAGTGAACTTTTCAGGACAGTATTGACTTATGTTTGCTGCAACTGACTAAATTATTTTTGTGCTCGCTCGATTAAACGACGTTTCTCTATAGCTTTGGGGATGATGTTATTGGCCAATTTTTTCTCCCAGCCTAGCATAAAGTAAACTTCGGCCATCAAAAACAAAGGGCCAATAGCTAAACCCATCATATCATCTAAGAAAGCCGGTTTAGCTTTTTCAAAGATATGGCCAATAAATTGAATAATCCAACCAACAACAAACACTATAATGGCTAGCCATAATACGTTTTCCATATCGGTGACTAAACTAGCAAGGTATAGGTTTACAGCGACATATATCAACATGCCAATGGCTAATTTTATATGTAATGTAAAGTAGTAAAGCATAGCAATAGTGAACAATATTATTGCGGGTGTGTAGGTAACTGTTTGTTCTGCTAGCACTAGGGTAAAAGTATTTAAACTTAACAAAACGGTAATCGCCCAAACAATCAGCGGCACGCCAATAAAGTGAGTGTGGATATTACGTTTATTCAAGTGCACACTTTTGTAATTTGATAATTGTTCTTCGACTGTTTTCATGACAGTTCCGCGTTATTATTTTATAAAATATCATGGCAAGTTATCGCTTAAAAGTAAAGCGAGCAGGCTAGGGGAGTGTGGCAAGATTTATTGTTTTTAACCAGGTATTTGATAAATAAGATAAGCATATAACGCGCTTGATTAATGTATTCTAATTGCCTTATTGCAGTTATGTTGCCTTACTCATACAATAAAGATATTTTTTACTGAAAAGTTAATATTATGTCCTCAGATACATTAGGCTCTAGCCTTAATTATAAACGGGAAGAGCAAGGTTATCGCGACCGAGCATTGAAATTATACCCTTGGGTTTGTGGACGCTGTGCGCGCGCGTTTGAATATTCAAATCTCAGAGAGTTAACGGTGCACCATGTCGACCATGATCACACGAACAACCCCAATGACGGTACTAATTGGGAGTTACTGTGTATTTACTGCCATGACAATGAGCATGCAAAATATACCGATCATGCAAAGTATCAGACAGAAATTAAAGCGGGCGATACCAATCAAGACACCGCAACCTATAACCCGTTTGCAAATTTAAAGTCGATGTTAAAAAAATAACTGATTAACTAACGTGTAATAGCAATTTAATAGCGAGTTAATAGCTTTGGTATAACGCTATTTATAAAAGGAGTTAAAGGTGGCAGGTTCGAGTTTATTAACCTTACTTGATGATATTGCAACGGTACTCGATGACGTGGCTATTTTATCAAAAGTAGCGGTAAAAAAAACCGCAGGTGTTCTCGGCGATGACTTAGCACTGAATGCCGAACAAGTTTCGGGTGTTAAGGCCGATAGAGAGTTACCTGTGGTTTGGGCTGTTGCCAAAGGCTCGTTTCTCAATAAATTGATTTTAGTGCCTTCTGCTTTGTTTATTAGTGCTTTTGTACCACCACTGATCACTGTGTTATTAGTGATTGGGGGCTTATTTCTTTGCTTTGAAGGTTTTGAAAAGGTTTCCCATAAATTTCTTCATAGTAAAAAAGCCTTGGCAGATGAACAGCAAGCACTACTTAACGCCGTTAACGATGAAAATATTGACATTGCGGCTTTTGAAAAAGAAAAAATAAAAGGCGCTATTCGTACTGATTTTATTCTTTCTGCAGAAATTGTGGTTATTGCTTTAGGCACAGTACAAGAAGCGGCGTTTCAAACACAAGTGCTGGTTGTTTCAACATTAGCTATAGCGATTACTGTTGGGGTTTATGGGCTGGTTGCTGGTATTGTCAAATTAGATGACTTAGGTCTTTATCTGCTGAAAAACTCGGTGTCAGGGCACTTTAAGGCTTTGCAAAGCACTATGGGTCGCGGTTTATTGATGTTTGCGCCATTTTTAATGAAGCTATTAACTGTGGTAGGTACCATTGCGATGTTTTTGGTTGGTGGCGGTATTATTGTTCATAGTTTTTCATGGCTTGGTCGTCAATTTCATTACCTTGAACTTTGGGTAGGGCAATATTTTGGTAGTTTATCTGAAAGTATTTTATCGATTTTACTTAATGGCATCACAGGGATTATTGCCGGTGGTATAGTATTGGCAGTGGTTAGCTTAATCTCACGGTTGAAAAATAGGCGATTAACCATAGAGTAGACCTAAGTTTATCTTAATTTAATACAGGCTTTTCAATTGCATAGCGTAAATGCGACAAAATATTTCATTTTAGCTATTGTATTTTGTCGCTTTCGCCCTGAATATATAATTGAAGACAACCAATAAGGTAGCAATATGAAAATAATTATTTCCGGACATCACGTTGAAATTACCGACGGTATTAACCAAGCAGTTGAAAGCAAATTTGCTAAAATTGCTAAACATTTCCCAAGCTTAATGACCCTAGACGTCATTATCACCGTAGAGCCCAATCAACAAAAACTAGAAGTTTCTACCACTTATGAAGGCGCTACTGTCTCAGTTAACGCTGTCGACAAAGAATTGTATGCCGCGATAGCAAGTGCAGCGAGTAAGCTTGAAGCGGCTTTAGCACATCGTAAAGGTGTATTATCGGCTAAGCAAAAAAAGAAGTTTGAAGTAGAGCAGTCAAACGCTTTTGAAAGTCCTTAAATCATGTCAGTTAATCTTAACTAACAGTTAAAACTAACACTAAAAATAAAAGTTAAAAACCAAAGGCCGTTATTAAACGGTCTTTTTTATATTCAGGCCTATTTCAAACCTATTTTCTTTTTAAGCATGTGTGCGCTGATTACATTGCTAAATACATAGCTCAATACATGGCTCAATACATGCCCCTAGTGAGTTAAAGCCAGTTACTTATATCTACATCAGATGAAATAATGCCAAGACACTATCCCTAGTTTATCCCGCTTGTGAATGTTGCGAAAAAGCGCACTTGAATCCACTAAGATATAAAATTTAGCTACCCTTGAGGTTATTTACTTAACAATTAGATGAAGTATGGCTATTACTTAAATGTTTACGTAAAATAGCCCTATTGGCTTTATATGACAAAACTTACTATAAAGCGTACTTTTATCTCCTCCAAGGAATTCCATGAAAAAAACATTCGAGTTAACTCACCCTAAAATTAAAGTCGCTAGAATGGTTGAGTCAGCGAAACACGAAGTTAAAAAATATTTAAAACGTGAGCGCAATAAAAAGCTACCTGAAGATGCGGATTATTGGGATTTTGATTGTAAAATTGGAAAGTCAGAGCAAACAGCTGACGTTATTCATGTGACAGCGATTAGCCAAGAAATTGATACGCTTGTAGCGGCAGAGTTAAACGCATTTTATCTTGAAATATTGGTTAAACCAGCAGTTCGTACTTTTGAAGAAAAATAGCGACTAGCAGCATTGATAGGGCTTTAAAGGTCAATATTTACCCTGCTATGACCTAAAGCAAATGCTTTAGGTCAAGTTTACTTAAGCCAAAGGCTAGTGGTGATTATATTTCAACTAATAGCCAATTAAGCCATTAATATGTGCGACCGCACTTCTGCCTAAAGCGTTCAGAGCATATCCTCCTTCAAGCACTGAGACAATACGCCCTTGAGCATATTTATCAGCAAGCGTTTTAAGTTGGTCAGTTACCCAACGATAATCTTCATCCACTAAACTCACTTGTGACATGTCATCTTCGATATGCGCGTCAAACCCGGCAGAAATAAATATTATTTCTGGTTTAAACTTGTTCAATGCCGGCAGCCAAGTATCAAGAATAGCTTGTCGAAAATCAGCACTTTTTGCTGTCGCAGCTAATGGTGTGTTAATGATGGGGGGCGTAGTACTTTCTTTAATTTCAAAGGGATAGAATGGGTATTGATAAGTAGAACAGAATAAATAACCTTTTTTATTTTTTATAATATCTTCTGTACCATTGCCATGATGAACGTCAAAATCAACAATAGCCACACGCTTTAATTTATAGTGCTCTTTGGCGTAGGCGGCGGCAATAGCGACATTGTTAAAAAAACAAAAACCCATACCTTTATTATATTCAGCATGATGGCCGGGTGGTCTAGTCGCGCAAAATGCCGATGAAATTTCTTTTGACATCACTAAGTCTACTGCGTCTTTGGCAGCACCGGCAGAAAGTAAGGCGGCATTAAGGGTATCTGGGGTCATAATGGTATCGTCATCAACATTATAAGTGCCTTCACTCGGGGCATTGGCAAAAATTGATTCGATATAGTTTTTGTCATGTGCTAAATAAAGTAGTTCCTTATCAATAGGTTTAGCGTTAAATTGTCGAATAACATAATCCAAACCGCTACGAATAAGCTGATCCTGAATAGCCGCCATACGTTCTGGCGCCTCAGGGTGATGCTTTCCCATATCGTGGGTCAAGCAATGGTGGTGACTAATTACGCCGACTGTCATATTTACATTCCTTTATCTCTGAGCTATTAAGTTATTTATAAATTACTTATCACTTAATAGTAGTTTAGTTGCTTAAATTTTCTTTTGTGTGCTTATACCCAATTGATTAATTATAGTGTGTAAGCCAAGCTTACTTCGTCATAATCTTGAGAAGGTGCTCTTAAAAAACCTGCATTTTCAAATACTTTTAACATAGGAGCATTGTCTCGTCGTACACTAGCAACCAATTGCGTTAAACCACGAATTTTAGCGATAGCGATTAATTCACTCAGTAGTGCTTTTGCCATACCTTTGCCGCGTTTACTCTCTTTAATAACAAAAGCCACTTCAGCACTATTACTTGCTTCAAGGTAATAATAACGAGCAACACCTTGTATAGATTCACCTAAATCATCTCGTTCAGTTAAACACAAGGCTAAGTCAACCTGCTGGTTGACACTGACGAGATCACAGGACTTCTCTCGGGTCATTTGTGTCATATGATGGTTGTATCGCATCATTAATGTTTCTTGGTTATGAGAATAAAAAAACTCTTGTAGTTTACGTTCGTCTGAAGGCGATAAGGGTCTAAGGAAGTATTCAGAATCAGCAAAAGTAAAACGTTTGATCTCAACTTTACCCAGTTCAGGTACTGATGTTGGCGTGTTTTCTTGGTATTCAGGCACCCAATAATGTTTTCGCACATCTTTAAGTAGTTGAGCGCGAAATTTAGGGTGGGCAATACGTATTAATTCTAATGCGCGTTCACGAATACTTTTACCTTGCAGCGAAGCGATACCATATTCAGTGACTACATAAGCCACATGACCCCGTGAGGTAACTACACCGCCACCCTCGGTAATGTGCGCGACGATACGAGATATTTTGCCATCTTTGGTTGTCGATGGCAGGGCAATAATGGGTTTACCGCCTTTACTTAATGAGGCGCCACGAATAAAGTCAACTTGGCCACCAATACCACTATAAAAATAATAGCCGATGGAGTCAGAAACCACTTGCCCGGTTAAGTCAACTTCGATGGCGCTATTGATAGAAACCATGTTGTCGTTACGGGCAATGTTCACTGGCGAATTAATGTGTTCGCTCGGGTAGAACTCTACATGGGGATTACCATCAACAAACTTATATAAGCGACGAGTGCCGATACAATAACTGATGACGGTTTTTCCTTTATGAAAGGTTTTTTTGCGATTGTTGATAACACCGGAAAGCATTAAGTCGATAATGCCGTCAGATATTAATTCACTGTGTACACCTAAATCTTTATGGTTAGCTAAGTAACGCAAGATAGCAGATGGAATTTTACCAATACCAATTTGGATAGTAGAACCGTCTTCTACTAACATAGCCACGTATTGACCTACTTGTTCTGTGACCTGATCAATTTCAGGCTCGGGCAATTCGGGTAAATATTGTTCAACGGTGATGTGAGCGTGAATTTGACTCATATGGACAAAACTATGACCATTAGTGCGTGGCATTTTAGGGTTAATTTGTGCGATAACCACCTTAGCTTTTTTAATGGCTGCGGGTACAATATCAACCGTGACCCCAAGCGAACAATAACCGTATTCATCGGGTGGGCCAACCATGATTAAGGCTACGTCTAAGGGTAAAATATTTTCATTAAATAGCCTTGGGATTTCAGATAAAAATGTCGGGGTATAATCAGCGCGCCCTTCATTAATTGCCGTACGAATTTTTTCGCCACCAATAAAAAATGCGTTGACCTTAAATAGGTCTTGGTGCTTTTTATCAGCCCAAACGTTGTCTGAAAGCGTTAAAATATGAACAACTTCAATATCATGTAAACCATCGCTATTGGCAATAAGGTTATCAATTAAGGCATTGGGTACTGCGGCATTAGAGCCAATAAAAACTCGATTGCCAGATTTGAGGTATTTAGACCAGTCTATAGAAGATTGGCGCTGTTTGCGTATCTGCATAATTGTCTCTGAATTCTCTTGGTTTGGGCAAGGTTACAATTAAATTTATCACAGAATGTAAACTGTATCTGTTTAATAGCAGATTTATGAATTAGCGAGTCTACTTTATACCTAGGTAAAACCGCTAAATACATAGTATTTATTCAATAATTACTTGTTCTACTGATTAAGTAAAAGCTACATGAAAGTTACATAAACAACGAAAAAGTTGGTTTTTTAGCCAGTAGAAATGATCAAATAATGAGTGAGTATCGTATCAGTATGCACTAAGGGTTAAGTTATTAGTTGATCCGAGTCAAAGCCTCTGCATTATTAGACTAAATAACTAGCCAAATAGCAGGAGATAATATCTAACTTTTACAAATTAAGTATTAAGTATTAAGTAGTCATTATTTATTGTGTACCTTGACCAAGAGGGGCTATAGACACTGAAATAACGCTTGTGAACGATTTTAAGCTTCAACACCATAGAATATAGTTGTTAGCGTTAGGCTATTCTTGCAGAAACGAGTAATGTCGATAATGTGTGGAGAGCTTTTTATTGAAAAGTTTTTAATGACGCTCTTGCTTTTGAGCAAAGCAGACGTTGTTTGAGCTAGTAAACTGAGTTTGTCTTAGCGGGGATTTATGTCGGTATTAGTACAAGTACGTTTAATTAAGTTTTTTATTTCGATAGGTATTACGCTCCTTATTTTAGGATATTACTTACTTTTATATGTAGACCTACCAACAAAAATGGGTGTTACGGGTATTATTATTTGTGCCTGCTGTATTGCATTTGGTTTGCTTTTTTCATTACCGACAAAACTGTATTTAACTCTGTTATTAATGGCCCGTGAACGGGGTCAACAGCAAAACTTAACGGTAAATAAAAAAGCAGAGAAGTAGCTGATATTTTAACCATAAAAAAAGCCCAATGCTATTGGGCTTATAATAATTTAATTTCAATAAGCTGAGCTTAAAGTAAACACTAACCAAAAATGTTACGCATTAAGGTTATCGCTTGATCAACGGTTTTACCATCTTTAACGCTGTTCACTATGGTGCTGCGCATATTGAGAATAAAGTCAGGAATATCATCTGATTCAAAAGCTTTATCTACAATAGCTTCGGCTGACGCTTTACTACGTTTTACCGCTTTAGCGACACCAATTTTTATTTTTTTAGGCTTATCACGCATACGAATATAGTTAGAGTTTTGTGCCAATGAATTGTCAGCAAACAAAAACAAATCAATTAATATGGCTCGATTTTGCCAAAGCTGAAGTTCAGCTTCATCGCTAGGCATTTCACTGCGCCACCATTGTGTGTTTCTAATGGCTTCTATCATCTCATGCCAATAATCATCAAAGCTTTGGTTGTTGAGTTTTACTAAACCTAAGCCTTGCGAAAGGGTATCTATTTTACCACTGTTTAGAGCAATAAATTGGTCTGGGCGGCGCATAGCCAATAAACGAGTTGCTGCACTTAAGGGCGCTTTTTCTTCATTAGTATGGTTGGCAAATATTGCTTTGTAGGCATTAACAAAGTTTTGATAGTCTGCCAAGGTAACGTCACCGTCTAATGGAATATGATCAAGCGCTTGATCAAAATCTTTTGGGTGAGACTTTAATAACTGGTGAAAGGTTTTTGCGCCGCGTGTGCCGGCAAACCATTCAACATCAAAGTCATAAACACTAATATCATGCTGGGCGCTATGCTTGCCTGCAAAAGCTAATCTGTCTTCATCAATCATTTCAGCTAATTTATTATGGCGTAGCGTCGCAATATAATTTAAGAGTTTAAGTCTTTCTGGTAAGGCTTGTAATTTTGAGTGTTCTTGTACAAAACTAGTAAATATTGGCCATGGGATAATACGAGCCATTTTTAATTGGCAAGCACTAACACCGTTTGACATGGTGTCTTGTAGTTTTTTTAAGGGTTTTTGTTGACTAGGTTCTAATAAATCTTGGTTGATGTCGTGTAAGCAAATTCGGTATAACTCTCTGCACCAGTTAAGAAAACTATCTGGATGACTCTCTACTTTTACTGCCATTAAATTAAGGCTGAGATCGGCAACTAACGACAAGGCATTTTGGTAAATTGTTTGTTCGGTAGCGCTAAGCGACATGGCATTTGGCGAGGTAAGTAATTTTCTCATGAAACAGGGGTTTTCCGATGATAAAAACAAAAATAGGTCGGCATGATACGTGTAAAATAACCTATTACAAGTGCTAAGACTTAAATTAGGGGATAAACTCTACGCTGGCGCATAAAAAAACAATATGTGGAGGGTTAATAAACGAAAACCTTTGCCGATTCAATTTTTAAAACTTAGCAGACAAAGGCTGACTGTTGCGAAAAGTAACCGTTAGTCGGTGGTTACTGTTTCTGGTGACCTGGTATAATACTTAACTAAACCAATCACCGAGGCGGCAATCCAAAATAGTTCAATAACAAAACTCGCCAAATTAAAGTTATAGCACAGGCTAATTAACAGTAATATTGCGCCAAAAAGGTTCGTTAGGTTATAAGCCAAACTTTTAGGATTTAATTTTTCTAGTTGTAACATTATAAATGCGGCAACGATGAGAAAGGTTCCTGACATGCCAATGATATTAAATAATAAATCAATCATAAGAAACTCCAAGCTATAGAGGGTGATCCAAAATGCTGGCCCTATCCGTGGGTTGGATCGTTTTCGTTCCATGAAACAGCTTGTCGCTTTACCGATAGTAAGACTATAAGCGTTACTAGGATAATTTCGCCGTTATTGTAGGCAGTTTTTTGCATAAGGTAAAGCAACAAACGCTGACCAAGTGACAGAAATAGCAAGGTAGACATTTTCTTAAGTGCCGCAATATTGTCATTTATACTCAGTTTGAGTAGATTATAAAAATTGAACACCACATAATTTTTTGCATGCTTGTGCTTTACTTTAAAATACCTAGCCTAATATCCTAGTTTGACCATCAGCTTGTCGCTATTAATCGTCGTCATCTATTTTCATTGCTTCAATGTTAATAATAGTTGAGCGATTTAGTGTTATCTTAAATCGTTGTATTTGTTGCAGTTCTTGTTTATCTGTTTGCATTAATACGACATTAATTTGGTAGCGGCGTTCAACCGCTTGCTTGGTTATTTTACTGCCATCAAGTGAATATAAACGGCCTTCTCCTTTTTTCAGGAAGCGAATAAAGGGGGTTAAATTAAAATAGATACGTTGCTGAATTTCATCATAGCCAGGCAAAAAACTTTTAGCATTAACTTTAGTGTCACTGCGAAAATGTAGCAATTGTGCCGCTTGTTTGTTTTGATGACGCCGAGTTTGAAATAACTTATCAACTTGCTGAGGTAGATCTTTATTGCGAATATATTCTAGCCAAATGGTTTGACTAGCGATACGGGTTTTATTAACATTATTTGTGTAAATATTTCTCCATTTAGGTAAGCCTTTTTGAATGCTACGCCAAATAACACGGGTTATATCGTCTTTAAATATCTCCCTTAAACCATAAACAACGCCTAACATGCCTACTAAGGCAATCGTGACTTCAGTAAAGTTTGCCCGTGCATTTAGCACTAACAACATCACAAACGCCATAATAATCGCTGTAACTGTGCCACGCACAATGCGTTTTAAATTACGATTGAGGCTTTTCATTTCTTTTTGCAGTACGACGCCGTATTCGATTAATCGTTGCAGTAAACGCATTTTATTGGTGATGCGGTTAGGGTCAGCTAAGGTAACTTCTGAATTATATTTATGGGTTGTACGGTATTCATTTTCACTGCGACATAGCGCAAACAAGAAGTTTCTTTCAGTGGAAAATTCACTACTTTTTGGTCCTCGAGATAGCAACTTTAAAAATGACTGCTCTACTTGCCAACTAAGGTAGTTGTCAGCATTTTGAAAAAATGGACTGAGCTTTTTATCTGATGGCGTATATCGTCTTAATTTTTTCAGTAAACCAGAAATCAACTCTGCTAGTACAATGGCTTGTGGGTAAAAATCTTTACTTTCTTTAAGCTTAATCGTTTGTTTTATATCAGTGTCGAGAGCAATTAAAATTTGATAAGAAAATAAATTAAGGTTAAGTCGATAGTCACTTAGTTCACCTTTTTTTTGGCTAATAAAGCGGCTTCTTACTAATGGCAAGTGCAGTTGGTCTGAGTAATAAGCACTATGATTTTCTATACTGCTATGAAAGTAATGCTCCTCGTCTAGGGTTTTAGGGCCGATACCCATTTCAACCGGTAATGAAAAGTATAAATCGAGTCTTTGGTGGTCAGTAGGCAACAACTGGTAACTGACCTTGATGGAAAGGTTTTCGTCTTGGGTGAGTTTAGCGTTATTCACTTCTATCCTCTACTTCTTGTCGGTTTTATTGCCAAGCCTGAATCAAATCACTATCTATGACTTTGATGAGTAATCTCATCATAAAGTGAGTTAATTGCTGATCGTTTTTACTATAGGTTATTTTAAGGACAATTTTTAGCTTTAAGATGAATACTATATTGGTAACTTCGCTAAATGTAATGAAAAAATCAGCGATTAATTAGTGCTTAATATATATTAAACTTGCATTAACTTAGTTATAGCTTGAAAATTTTGAGTTTATACTGCCCACTAGTAATATATGGCATTGGTTACTTTTTTGATACTCTTTTGATGGTCTTTTAACAGTCATTGCCCGATCACTTAGTACACTTTAAATAGTAAACTTTAAATAGTACAAATTAAAAGTTGATATTTACTGTTTGGTAGCCAAAATAAATTATTTTTCTGGGGCGTTTTTAGAGAAATAGGTCCGAAGTGGAGTTACTTTGAGTTATACCCTTAGATAACGCTTTCAAATGAAAGTACAAATTTTATACTTTTATGGCAGTATAAGCTAAGCTGTTGTTCAAACATTGGATTTTTGTGAAGAAGGGAATTTATAACATGACCTTAACTAGAAGGATTACTCTACTTAACCTCACTATTATTATTACCTTACTTTTAGCGGCTTTTTTAGTGACAAAAGTATATGCCAAAACACCGACAGAAAATCATGCTGAATTGAAAAAATCACAGCATTTAACGAGTGATAACAATCGTCTTTTTGTTGAGCATTTGTTAAGCCAAGTTGACGCGCAAACATACTTTAGCTTGCCAGCACCCACTTATGCTTATATCGCTAAGTTAAAAACCAATTAATAATGATGGCAGCTTCCCTGACTTGAAAGCTATTTCATTAAAATCTCTGCTTACAACAAGACCAAAAACTTAATCAAAGTGCTATTATATAAAGTGTATTCATCGAAGATAAAGTTTAAAGGTAATGTTAATAAATAATGCGTAAATCAGATAAGAAAATAGACAATCAAATCATAAAGTCGTTAACCGAAGTATGCCAATCAGCGCTAGAAGAAATTGACGGCTTTGAATGGTTAACCCATACGGTTAATTTCGATAACTTTCCCGACAGTCTAAAAGTTGTTTGTGTTTTTGATAGCAATAAAAAATTAGCGAGCTATCTCAAGTCATCTGATAGTAAGCACTTAGCGTTATTAATAGCCGATAGCTTGGCAGATATTGGCATAAAGCTAAACAGTGTTAAAAACCAAATAGAATTAGACAGCGAAGAAAATTGCACCCTGTATCACGCTGGAAATTGGCATAAAAGATTATCTTAACTTGCTAGGCTATTAAATAATGACCATGCGATGGCGCACATGATTAGTCCAACAAGCATATCAATAACTCTTCTCACCTTAGCTTGGTTAAGCCAAGGTGACATTTTTGCTGCCGCCCCAGCTAAGCTATAAAACCACAGCATAGATGCCAACATAGTGCCGAGTGCAAAGGCGATTTTTTCATTACCTTGAAATTGTCCGCCAACACTGCCCAATACTAGTACTGTATCAAGATAAACATGCGGGTTTAACAGGGTTACCGCTAACGTTGAAACAATCACCAAACCAGGCTTCTTGTGTGCTTTATCGGTTGAACTTTGCTCACTGGTGCTGCTATTAAGCCATGCTTGGCGAAATGACAAGCTAGCATAAGCCAGTAAAAAAATAATACCTGCCCAAGAAATTACTGTTACCAAGGTTGGCGATGTCGCAATAAGCTGTGCGCCACCAAACACCCCTAATGCAATAAGGACAACATCACAAACCATGCAAATTGAAGCGGCTAAAAAGTGATGATTTTTTTTAATACCGTGATTGAGGATATGAGAGTTTTGCGCGCCAATAGGTATAATCATGCTGGCCCCTAAAAAAAGGCCTTGTAGTAGGGGGGAAAACATTTTTGCTCCTAAAAATTTCATGCTGTGCTAAGTTATTGCGGCTAATTTAACGAAAAACAAATCATAAGTATAATTAATGATTTTAATCTTTGATTAGTTTTGCTAATGTTGTTTTTGCTAACATGAGTAAGATATGTTGCTAACATCAGGGGGTAAATGGTCTTGCTAGATTATAAGTTATTACATGCATTGAGCGTGGTATTAAATGAGCAAAGCTTTGACAAAGCGGCATCGGTATTAGCTATCACACAATCTGCCGTGTCTCAGCGTATTAAAAGCTTAGAGCAAATTATAGGCCAACCGGTATTAATTCGGGCACAACCGATAGTGGCAACGGCTATTGGCAAAAAATTACTTGGCCATTATCAACAGGTAAAATTACTTGAACAAGACATTATTCCTGATATTTCAGGTAATAAAAAACATGAAACTATTACTGCCAATATCGCTAGCAATGCCGATAGTTTAGCCACTTGGTTAATTGCAGCAATTGGTGACGTTAGTCATCAATATAACCTAGCGGTAAATTTTCGATTGGCTGATGAAAACAGAACCATTAACTATTTGAAAGATGGTGAGGTTTTTGGTGCGATTAGTACATATGATCAGGCTTTACCTGGCTGTACATTAGAAAAACTCGGTGATATGCACTATTTGTTAGTTGCTGCGCCAAGCTTCATTGCAAGCTATTTTCCTGAGGGTATTAATAAACAAACCTTGGCACGAACACCCGCGGTTGCTTATGATCAAAAAGACGATATGCATATTAAATATATCGAACAAACCTTTGGCTTAAAAGGCGGTTCATACCCGTGTCATACCGTACGCTCTTCAGAAGCCTTTGTTAATTTTGCCAAACAAGGTTTAGCCTATTGTTTGATCCCTAAATTGCAAATACAAGCAGAACTTGCATCAGGAGAGCTGATCAATTTAATGCCAGAAAACCCGATAATTAGAACACTTTACTGGCATCATTGGGTATTATTGAAAGGGGTATTTAAGCAGCTTTCAAGCGCAATAATTAGCCGTGCACAATACGCGCTAAATAATCAATAATTTGCTAATATTCAGTGTTATCTGAAATGGCCAGTAAAATAGCCAGTAAATGAGTCAATAAAATAGTCAGGAGTTAAATGTGAGCAATTTAGTCGTTAGAACAGCAACAGCAGACGATACCAGTATATTATTTAAATTTATTATCGATCTCGCTATTTATGAAAAAGCGGAACACGAAGTATTAGCCACCGAGCAAACAATAAAAGCCAGCATTTTTGCTGAAAATAGTCATGTTTTTGCCTTAATTTGCGAGCTAGATGGGGTTGCCGTTGGCTCAGCCATTTACTTTTTTAATTATTCAACTTGGTTAGCAAAATCAGGTCTTTATTTAGAAGACCTGTACGTTATGCCAGAATATCGTGGTAAAGGCGCAGGTGTTAAGCTGTTAAAAGCTATGGCAAAAATTGCTGTGGAAAAAGACTGCGCACGGTTTGAATGGAGTTGCTTAGATTGGAATACACCGTCAAGAGAATTTTATCACTCACTCGGTGCTGTCGCGCAAGAAGAGTGGGTTGGCTATCGCATGACAGGTAAAACACTTAGTAATTTTGCAGCTGATCTGACTGAATAATACTAACACCCACTGGAGGGTTTTCTGCATAAACTAGCATAGCGTTTGCTACCTTCTTTGCTTGAATTACTTGGTATTTTTTTGGGATAATAAAAGCTAGCGCGTTCATCACTATTGTACCTAATTGCTCGCCAAGTCGAAATTCATCACGCTGCCCAGATAACATTGACGGGCGAAATAGACCCAGATGTTGGTAATCTAAGTTACTTAAGTCTTTTTCTATTTTGCCTTTTATCTGGTTATAAAATATAGCAGATGCTTCATTTGCTGACATTGCCGTGACTATGGCAAATAAAGTGGCATGTTGACCATAAAAGTATTTGGCGATAAGCAGCGGATAATGATGGTCAATTTCAGAAAAAGCAGTTTTAGAACCGGCTTTTTTTATGGTACTGCCCAGAGTGCAAAATATATGATCAATCGTTTTTATCTTGTGGTTAGCGCCTATATCCTGAGGTTTATTATCCAAAAAGGTACTTGAGGTCAATTCTGCTGCTAGATGTTCAAAATTAATTTGCCATTGTTCAAGTTTAGTATCTTCTATTAAGAGTGGTTTACGTACTAAGGCGATAACTTTGCTATAGGTTTTGCTGGCTAATAGTTGCTGTAACAAATGTTGTCCCACTAAACCACTGGCGCCAACAATTAGCGCCACTTTGGCTTGCTCTGGTTTATGTCCATTGGTACAAGTTGTCATTTTTTTTAACCCTAAGACAGTGGAGAATAATATACCCTAATAATAAAGTCTCATATTAAGTGCTTAACTAGCTACTTAAATCTTAAAAAAGACTAACATTATTGCCTAGCATTCATGCGAACATAAAATCGTTTTGGCCATGTTCAGACACTTATCTAAACCAGTAAATATCTCCTTATCCTTTGAAAATATAAACGTAATCATTTAATTTTAGATTGAGTTGTTGTAGGCAAATCAAAACGTTAAGTGATAAATGCTATGCTAGTATTACCTTATGTATATTAAGTAACTTAGCTGGTTAATAGGTAACGAATGAAGGTTTAAATGGATGTGGGTTTACTCATAAGTCAAAGTTTAATGTATTGTTTTATATAGATAAATTTATTTTATCCAAGCAGTTGTTTAGCGACTCAATTGGTCACAGCCTGGCCCGATTATTTTGTGCAAAACTCTTTTTTTAAAGCGCTTTATTTTTTAAAGAAACCATCTTAATTTGCTGATACAATCTGAAGAGTTTACATTTTAAATTAAGTACCCCCTAATGATTAAGCCTGCAGTGCCCAGAAATGAAGTTGAACGTTTGTATGCGCTTAGAACCTTAAAAATACTTGACTCATCACACGAAGAGCGCTTTGATCGAATTACTCGTATGGCTAAACGCATGTTTAACGTATCAATCTCGCTGGTCAGTATAATTGACGAAGACCGTCAATGGTTTAAATCCACGCAGGGACTCGAGCTTTTGGAAACGCCTCGCGACATTTCATTCTGTGCACATGCTATTAATCAAGATAACTTATTCATAGTGCCTGACGCTTCCAAAGATAAACGCTTTTTCGATAATCCTCTTGTTACTGGTGGTCCGAAAATTCGCTTTTATGCCGGTTGTCCTTTAAAAATTAGACAAGGTATTAATATAGGTACTTTGTGTCTTATCGATACAGAACCTAAACATCTTAACGAAGAAGACCAAGAGTTACTTGAAGATCTAGGGGCTATAATTGAGCAAGAAATCAAATCTATTGAACTCGCTACCTTAGATGAGTTAACCATGATTTCTAACCGACGTGGTTTTTTGACTCTGGCCGATCATAGTTTAAAAGTATGTCGACGTAATCAAATGTCAATGTCGTTTATATTCTTTGATCTAAACCAATTTAAGATCATTAATGATGAACATGGCCATCACGAAGGCGATTTTGTCTTAGCCACTTTTGCCAAAATAATGCTTAATTCATTTCGAGACTGTGATTTGATCGCTCGACTCGGTGGAGATGAATTTGTGGCTATGCTGAGCGACTCTGACTATTACTCAGGGAAAGCAAATATAGCACTAGAGCGATTTGCTGGCGCTATTGATCAAGCAAATAAAACCTTAAATAAACCCTACAAAATTGAGTACAGTGCCGGTGTTAGTTATTTTAAGCATGACACGGACAAATCAATAGAAGCAATGCTCAAAGAAGCTGATGCAGCTATGTATAAGCAAAAAAAAATTAATGCTCTATAGCTCGACGTTATAACTGTTTCACTAAATTAGTAAGTTAAATATCAGGCCATGTAGTCGTTGATAAATGTCTGCCAAACGACTAAGTTTTAGCGATGAAAAGCAGTACAGAACAGTTGAGGATATTTTCTTAGTAAAATTTACTGGCAAGTTTTAGTGTTTTCACGCAGTTACAACTAGTGATTAACGATAGGTACTTTTTTCAAAATTTTAGCTTATACCAATTTCATTAATTAGATGGTCTACTTTATACGCAGGAAAAATGGCCAAATATAAGGCATTTATTTTAATCACTAGTTGTTCTAATTATTAAATAAATAACGCAGTAGTGGGTTATTTTAACCAGTAAAAATGATCAGATAATGAGTGAGATTGGTATTATTGCCGTTGATAAATCACACTAGCTTAAAGCGGGATTAATCTACTATTCTTGCGGTAGTTCTATTAGCTATCAAGGTCATAAATACAGGCACTTAGCCATTTAGCAACAGACTATTCATAACTCTTTTAACTCAAGTCGTGTTTAACACTTATCAACAAAACTTATCAATATAAGTTACTTTAATAAAAGCTATTTATTAAAGTAACTGTCTATAAAATATCAACATTTAAAGTCATAAACTTTATTATTCGCTAGCGTTAATGACTTTAAATAGGGCTAAATTTTTTGCTCAACCAATAAGCTTATGCATAGATAGTGTTAGCCCAGCGCGTTAGGCCAGCCGTTACGCTGCCAAAATGGTCACCAACAACAATAGGGGTATGTTGAAATTGCGATTGTAAAAACTTATTTAACATCGGTGATTTAGCACTACCGCCAGTGACAAACACCACATCAGGCTGACAGTTAGCTTGGGCAATTGCATCTTTCATTAGCGCGGCTATCGCACTGAGTTGTCGATGACATGCCTCAGTAAAACCATCCCTATCAAGCTTAACAGTGAGCCCTTCATAGATATCAGATAAATCTATTTGCTGCTCGGTTTGCTCGGTTAAGCCAATTTTGCTTTGCTCTGCGGCATTAACTACACGGTAGCTCAATTTTTGTTGTTGAACAGTTAACAAACGAGTTAATAACTCAGGATGTTCTGCATCGCGGATCAGTTGCTGTAAAAAGCGTCCATTTTCGGCACTGTAAAATTGTGTTTGATGACTAATATTGTTAATCGCCATAGCCTGAAAGTAACTGTTACTTGGCATTGTTTTACCCGATTTTAATAAACTATCTAAACCAAAACTCGGCATGATACCTTTAAGGGCAAAGGCAATATCAAAATCATTACCACCAACTCGTTCACCACTGTGGCTTAATAAATCATTGCCTCTATCCGTTAACGCAGCATGCTCTGGTCCCATTAAAAGCATTGAGCAATCTGTGGTACCACCGCCAATATCAACCACTAATACTTTAGTTTCTGTAGTCAGACTAGCTTCATATTCAAAGCCGGCTGCAACAGGTTCAAATTGAAATTCAACATCTTTAAAGCCAACCCGTTTTGCTGCATTGGTTAATATTTGTATGGCTTGTCGATTACTTTCTTCGCCTTTCATTCCTTGAAAGTTAATAGGGCGACCAATAACAGTTTGATCAACACTTCTGCCAAGACTTTCTTCGGTGAGCGTTTTTATATTGCTCATCATAGCGGCAACAATATCTTCAAATAAATCAACTTGCTGTGGCATTAAACCACTGGCACCAAGAAACGATTTTGGTGATTTTATGTAGTAGCCTTCGTCCGGCTCTTGTAAATAGTTATTTAATGCGGCTTGGCCAAACGATAATTCGGTTGGATAGCCATCTAAGGTCAGCTCTCGTAGTGAGTTTTTTCCTTTGTTTAGCTGTGCTTGACGTTGCTGTTGAAAGCTTTTTTGTTCTGCCAAAGCCAAGTTGTCGTGCAGCCAGTTGACAATAATGTCACGACTGGGCGCATACAAAGTTGAGGAGATATAGCGACCATGATCACCTAAAGATAATAGTTCTGGCGTGTTGTTTTTCATTACGCCGACAGCACAGTTCGATGTACCGTAATCAAATCCGATCATGTTGATATCCAAATATAAAATGGCCGCGAAGGATACTGGGATATGTAGCACTAGGCAAGGGCTTTTAGCTTATTAGGTACATTTTTAATAAGCTAAAAGCCCATAAGTCATTATTAATTTATTTCAAAGGCGCACAAACGTAGTTTTAATCCTGTCAATCACGGCCATATCGACGCTCACAGCTTAAACTTTTGCCGTGTAAATTTTTTCGCGGTTGAATCGATTTATGAATCGATTTAAATTTAGGCGAAAAAATAAAAAATCAGGGATGAAATGCAGAAGAAGTGATCTCGCTCGACTGATAAAGCTAAAGCCATGATGAAAGCAGCGAGTGATAAATTAACCCACTACCTAGCGAATACTGGTTTAAACCTTAAACAGGTTAATGCTGAAGGTGGTAACGGCTTACAAGCCCAGGTGCTTTTATTATTGATAAAAACGGCATTAGTTGTGCCCTGCAAGCAAAAGTAGATTTAAAGTCGTATGTGGCGTTTTGAGTGGTTATTGCTGTGTTCACTAAAGGGCAAAATAGCCGGGTTATTAAGGGTAAATTATCTGAGTAATTCAAACCAAAAGGCAGCTTTAGGCTGCCTTTTGGTGTTTAATTTACATATGAGCAAGCTCACTCACTTGGTGAACATTTTAACGGGTTACTTTTTACCCGTATAAAATAGCTCAAGGCACGAATAAAATGGCCATAAAAGACTCAACTATTTTAGCCCGAAGCCATGGCCAAAATAGTTTTAATATCAAGTGTGTCTTGATATTGCACAAAACCTTTTGTGCACTTAACGCGTGCTAATACCGCCATTCTATCGGAGAGTTCATTCCCTTCTATATTGGCATGGCCTTTAACATGACTAATAATTAAATTACTTTTCAATGCTTGGTAGAGCGCAAAACATTGCTTAATTATTTCAAGGTTTTTAATTTCTTCACCTTTGCCACGAGTCCAGCCTTTAGCTTGCCAACCTTTTGCCCACTTAGTGATGCAATCAATTGAATATCTAGAGTCAGACAAGACTTGTACGGTTTTACCTTGTTTAATATGATCTTGTGCGTAGTTAAATGCGGCAAGTATGCCATTAAGTTCGGCGGTATTATTAGTGCCCATCGGCTCATATAAACCGTACCACAACTCAATGAGCTGTTGCTCTTGATACACGGCCATGCCCGTGCCTGACTTTCCTGGATTGGGAGAGCAAGCTCCGTCACAATAAATATTAATATCAGCACTTTGTTTAACCGGCGCTAAGCTATTACTTACGGCGCTACTATCCGCTTTAACGTAGGCAGCAGAAGCGGCAGGTTTAGTGCTTGCACTTTTACTCATCGAGCGCTTAGTTAATGCTTTAGTGTAGCTTGATTGAAACGCCGCCTCGGCTTCAGCTTTTGATGCAAAACCCATATATTGTGCATCGGCACGTCCTTGGGTGTGGCTTTTAACATCATTCCACTGTTCAAATACCCCAGTTTTAGCCCCTTTCCACACCACATAATATTTTTTACTCATCAATTGTTAACCCTATTTTATTCGCCATAATTTTTTATGCTCTGTACGCCATTTGTTAAGACTACTTTACTTTTTTATTGTTTTTAATTGACCAAACAATTAATAGGACACCGGCAATAAAAAACGGAATACTTAACATTTGCCCTGCAGTTAAGGCAATGTCAGCCGCATAGGCCGCTTGTTTTTCTTTCAACATTTCAATAAGAAAGCGAGCAGTAAAAATTAAAACTAAGAAAACGCCTAAAATAGCACCGGGTGGTGTTTGGGCTTTTTTCTGTTTATAAAAAATCATCAAAACAAAAAATATCGTTAAATAAGACAAGGCTTCATAAAGTTGAGCAGGGTGGCGAGCAAGGTTATCAATACGGGCAAAAACTACTGCCCAAGGGACATTACTCGGTGTGCCTAATATTTCAGAGTTAACAAAGTTTGCGCTGCGAACAAAAAAACCAAACAGCGCGGTACATATCGCGAGTCTGTCGAGTAACCAGAGAAAGTTCATCTGGTTTTTTTTGCTATAAATACCCGCCGCAATAATAGCACCTAAACCACCACCATGACTGGCCAAGCCACCTTCCCAAATGGCGATTATTTTCAGTGGGTTAGCAAAGTAATAGCTTGGGTCATAAAAGAAACAATGTCCTAAACGGGCACCGACGATAACACCAATAACGATATAGACCAGTAAGTTATCTAGCGCGACTAAATCTTGTTTCTCGGTTTGAAAAATCCACTTCATGACTTGTAAGCCAGATAAAATAGCGGTGGCGAATAACACGCCATACCAATGTATAGTCAATGGCCCAATGGAGAAAAATACGGGATCAAAGTCCCAAACTAAATGTTGCAAAGCGTAGCCCTTAATGTTGCTTATGTTACTTATGTTGAATGAGTTTAATGTGACTTTAAGTTAAGTCTTCACTTAAACAGCGATATTCTAGCAAGCTAGTGGTTGCTGTGCTGAATTAATTTCGTTGAAAGCGTTAATCACGTCTATGGGTTGTTCAACTCTGATTAAAACTTGTGCAAACGACTCAACAAAAGCCCCCATCATGCCCCAGTATTTTATTGGCCGGTTAAAGGTTATTTTTATATTGTGCTGTTTACTTCGGCCAATTTTTAAAAGTTCATTGCTTTTGCCTATACTGTTAACTTTCAATAAGAATATTACGCGTTATTTTACAGATGTTTTCACAATAAATATTCTTGTAGTGATGACAATAAGCGGTTTTATTTTAATCGTGAAGAAAAAGATGATTATATTCATCGCTATCCTATATATATGTAGAATAACTATATGATATTTTAAAGGCTTTAATTAAACATTCGGTTGTTCAATGGCCAGTACATGCGGTTGATCAATGGCCAACACATGAAGAATTTTAAGTATATTTAATCAATAATAATGAAGAGTAAAAACATGAAAAAAGTCTCAATGGGTAACTCGAGCATCGAATCTTCTCGTTTTATATACGGCTGCATGCGTATTGCCGGTGACAATAGTGCCAGTGATCGTATTAAAGGAAAAACAGCGATAATGGCTGCGCTAGAGGCGGGTTATAATCACTTTGATCATGCTGATATTTACGGAGCTGGTGAAAGCGAAAGTATTTTTGGTGAGCTGTTAGCTGAAAAACCACATTTACGTGAGCAAATTATTCTCACCTCTAAAGCCGGTATTCGACCGCGCAATAATGAGCAGGACACTTATGCCCCCACGCGTTATGACTTTAGCCAGCAATACTTGTTGGCTAGTGTTGAAGGTTCACTTAAACGTTTAAATACCGATCACTTAGATATGTTTTTATTGCATCGCCCAGATTATTTATTTGATGTGCATGAAGTCGCTGAAACTTTTGCGTTATTAAAAGCCAGTGGCAAAGTTAAGCATTTTGGTGTCAGTAACTTTAAACCGTCGCAAGTTGAATTATTAAAGTCTGCGTTAGCTATGCCCTTGTTGGTGAATCAAGTTGAAATTAATATTCACAATATTGACACCTTACTTGATGGCACGTTAGATCAATGTCAGCAGCATGGTATTACACCGATTGCTTGGTGTCCTTTAGGGGGTGTTGCTTACTCGGCTTGGGGAAATACTTTTTCAGGTGAAGATGAACAAAGAATTGAAAACGAATTAAGCCACCAAAGTGAAAAATATGCTTGCGCGCCTTGGCAAGTTATTCTGGCTTGGTTATTAAAACATCCAGCCAATATTTGCCCCATCATAGGATCAACCACACCAGAGCGCATTGTTGCCGCTAAACAAGCTTTAACACTAGATTACTCGCGAGAAGATTGGTATCGCTTATTAGAAGCTAGAAACGGCCAAGCTGTGCCATAACTATATTGAATCAACAATATATCGCATAAAAAAAGCCACTGAAAATGTCAGTGGCTTTTTTGTCATTTTAAGACCGGGCAGTCGCGAGTGATTTAGTTACAAACCATTATGATATTGAATATTGGTTGACTCAGGCACTAAATTATTCAGCTGTTGTTTTGCTGATGAATGGCTATCTATCGGATTTTTAGACTCGTCAGTAGGCTTTTTATCAGCTAATAACTCTTCAAACTGGCTGATCAACAACGCTTTATCAGGCGCTTGGCGATCACCGGTACCTATGTTGGTTAAATCAATCATAAAACCGTCGAATAAATCAGATAAGTCTTCAATAATTTCCATATTTAAAAACTGATCTTGGTTATAAATACTCGGATAACCGGCTTTTTGTTTATCAATCGCGAACGACACACCTTTGAGATTAGTGATGGTTGTTGATTTATCACAAGAGAGCATACAGCCATTGTCGATACGTGGTTTTTCACAGCCAACACTTTGTTGGAAGAAACACTGTCGGCTAGTCATCAACAAAATAGGGTGGTAAATACTGTAAAATAATTTAAAGTTTTCTGGGCGAGCAATATGTTTCATTTGCATGGCGTTAATTTCGTTAGAAATAAAGGCACCGCTACAGTCAAAGTCTTCTTTCATCGCTAACAGCGCGTAGGAATTAGTGGTATTTAAGAATGGGCCTGCTATCCATTTTATGCCTAAAGCATTGGCTTTATAAGCAATGCCAGTATTGTTAGTGACAATTAATAGCGGCTTTACTTGCTCTAAAATAGTTACGGCAGCGTCATAATCTTTACCAATTAGCACAGCCGGAAACCACGGAATTAAACGTGGATTGTCCTGTAAAAAACCAACATATTTTGTACAGTCACGTTTATAAGCATCAGGCAATTTAAAATAAATATCGGCATGGGTAATATGCGCTAACTCAGCATCTGCTTCGTCACAGATCAAAATAGACAATTCATTTTTTGCTTGGCTTTGAACTTGGCTGCTGAGTTGAGAGGCTACTTTTGGATGATTAACTAATGGCGGCAAGGTCACTTCTGGAATGATATCAACAGCATTATTTAACAAACTGGCGATTTGATTTTTCAGCGTGGTTAGCTCTTTAAACGGAATGCTTAAGCCGGTATTTAAGTTGTCACAGTTTAGCTCGGTCAGTAAAAACTCGGCGTTGTTAAAGCTTTTAAAGCGTTTTTCTATCGTGGCCTTATCAATACTGGCGTTTTCACTGGCGCGTAATAAGCTAGTGGATTGCACAGTGAAGCTATTTTGTTCAACAGAGAAGCCGGTAGTGGTTACGCTAACCTCTAAATGTTGTGCTGCTTGACCAGAAAAACGTAGCGATAGTGGTACTTTTTCAATACTTAAATGTTTTATTTTCTCAACCACTTCTGCTTCAATTTCATTTTTATCAGTTTGTAGGTTTTGCTCAACCTCATGAATTTGTACCACTGAAATCTGTTGCGACTTATCTTGAAACTTAGCTGGCGAATGGCTTTGGCTTTCAGTGGCGTTATGTTTATTTATGGCATGAACTTTTGAATTATCACGCGGATTATCAATAAACATTGATTGATTTAAATCGCCTCTTAAAAAGGCATTAGAAAAATCACGATTAAATACTTTGTAAAGACGTTCGCCATCTTCGGTTAATTCGCCGGTATTGAGGAAGCCATCAATTTGTTTACGAAAACTATCAACCACAGTATGTACATAGTTTGCGCCTTTAATACGTCCTTCAATTTTAAACGAATGCACACCAGCGTCGATTAAAGCGGGCAAATCAAAAAAGGCAGAGTTGTCTTTAATGTTTAATGGGAAATTATGACCTGTGGCTGTGGTTTCATATTCTTCTCGACAAGCTTGACTACAGCGGCCGCGGTTACCTGAATTGCCAACACTGGCAGAGGTTGAATAACATAAACCTGAAAAGGCCACACAAAGCGAACCATGAACAAATACTTCGCTCAACAGGTTATATTCACGACAGACAGCGGTTATGGCGGTAATTTCACGTAAGTTTAATTCTCTTGATAAATTAACCCGCGAAGCACCTAATTTTTTTAGGAACGGAATTTGTCCGATATTATGAGTGGTTAACTGGGTTGAAGCATGAATGTCTAAGGTCGGGAAATGCTTCTTGATGATATTAAACATGCCGATATCTTGTACGATAACGCCGTCTAACGTAGTGTTAACCAGTTTACTGAGTAACTTGGCAATAGACTTAAACTCACGTTCTAAAATAATCACATTTAAGGTTAAAAATATTTGGCATTGGTATTGGTGTGCCAAACGTATGATGCCAATCAGTTGTTCAAAGGATATATTAGCGGCGCGATTACGGGCATTTAGGGTATCTAAGCCGCAATATACCGCGTCGGCACCCGCTATAATGGCCGCTTTAATTGCGTCGACATCTCCACCGGGGGCTAATAATTCTATTTTATGATCCATTGGTACAACTTATTTTTTTCGCTAAATTTAAGAGCAGGGATTTTACCCGTATATTTCACCAATGAATACCGTTAAAGTTGCCGTTTATAAATAATGTTAATTCAATAGTTGCGTGTTATGGCATTACCTATCCTTTATTCATTAAGAAACTGTCCTTATGCAATGCGAGCACGTATTGCTATTTTTAAGTCGCATCAACCGGTTGCGCTGCGTGATCTGGTATTAACGGATAAACCTGCCGCGATGATTTTAGCTTCCCCCAAGGCTACCGTGCCTATTTTAGTCTTGGATGAAAACAGCCCGTTTAAGGAGGATAATGCGCGAGGGAATAAAGCATTAAGCGAAGCAAGTACAAATCGAGCAGAAGATAACCGTGTCGTTATCGATGAAAGCCTAGATATTATGCTATGGGCGCTTAAAAAATCTGATCCCAACAACTTACTCCATGCTGATAACAGGGGCACTTTACCTATAAAGCCAGACGAAAAAGTAAATACCTTCCCCAACAAGCCCAACGAAAAGTTAAATGAAATGTTGGCACTCATTACCGAGTTTGATGTTGAATTTAAATTGCGTTTAGAAGCTTATAAATGCGCCAAGCGTTACCACGAAACTAACCTGAATGAATGCCGAGCCGCATGCGAGCATTATATCCAACTATTGGAGTCACGCTTAATACAGCATGACTATTTATTCTCCGCACAAGAGAGTTTAGCTGACATTGCTCTGTTGCCGTTTATTCGTCAATTTGCCCGCATAGAACGCCAGTGGTATTTGCAATCACCGTATCCTAAACTGAAAAATTGGCTGAATCGTTACCTACAAAGCCCGATGTTTACCCGAGTAATGGCAAAGCATCCACTGTGGCTTGAGTGTGGTGAAGAGGTTATTTTTGTTGGTAAATAAAGTAGCCGGTAAGCGAGGGCAGGGAATTATCATGGGTTTAATTTTTTCGCTATTGTATGCCTTATATTAGCTGTCTTATACTAGCGATAAAACAGCTAAAATCACTATAGCCTGACATCAAAAATAAGCGGTATGTAGCTTAGTGATCATGATCAAGGCACTGTCAGCACTTATAATAAATAGCTAGAAATTATTTTTGATATTTCTAGCATTGAGGATTGCCCTGAAAACTCAAATTTCACTTTACCTAGGGCAGAAAAATATATTTCTAGTTCAGAATCAAGATCGAAGGTACCTGATGTTTCAATAGAGTAGGCAACAATATTTTTGTAAGGTAAAGAGGTGAAATCTTTTTTACTGCCAGTAATACCCTGAACATTAACCGCGATTATTCTCTTATTGGTAAAGACTACACCGTCACGCATGGTTTTATATGAGTCAACTATTTGTTCATCATCTAATAGTAGGTTGCTTACTTTTTCAGCATAATCAGTGTCTTGCTTAAGCTTGAAAAAACCTTTGTTATTAAAGTCAATCATCGAAAAATCCTTGTATTGTTGATAGTTAAGCTTTGATCCCTTGTTAGGGGTGCAGGTATAAGTACTCTATTGGGCTGTTCAGGTAAGCGTTATGTGTTTTTTTGGTCAACTCAGTGCATAAAAGTATGTTGAGTCGATAACCACACTGAACAGTCATGATTTAATCATTACTTAGTTGTTGTGCTTTTTCAAGATGCAATTTAAGTTGCGATCCCTTTGGGCAAGTCTGAACTTTGAAACCGAACGAGTCTAAGCCTATTAAGACGATGACGTTGATTCGATTGCAGGAAAGTCTCTAGCGGCACCATGTTCACACTTTATACAGTTTAGCTGCTGACCTAGCATCGCATGTCGGGTTGCCTTATTGACTACCCATGGGCGGTTAATAAAAGGCGGTTGATGACGAACATGTTGGAAGTGGCCACATTCTAGTCTCGCTACCCAATGATTTTCGTCATCAAGATGGTAGTCGATGATAGCTTGTAGCATATTGTTTTTTCCATTGACAATTTTATGGGATAGTTAGCGTGAGTTATGAGTAACCTGTCGTTGCTTATTGCTTATCTGTAATAGGTAATAGGTAATAGGTAATTAACAGCATAAAATCAGTAAGTTAATTTACAAGCCAAAAGTTATGATGAATAAGCAAAGTTACTAGGCGTTAGTTAAGGGGTTTTATTCATTATTTTTTACTTGGTTACCTAGTTACTTGCCATTGTTGCTCGCCATGTTTGTTCATCAATGGCATCAGCTTCATGGTCGAGTCGTTCAATAAAAGTAATACCATCAAGATGGTCTAACTCGTGCTGAAAAATACGCGCAAGAAAGTCAGTAAAGGTCTGTTGATGCGGCTTGCCTTGTTCATCGAGATATTGTACATAGATACTTTGATGACGACTGACCAAAGCTCGTTTGCCTTTCACACTTAAACAGCCTTCCCAGCCTAATACTTGCTGGGTACTGGCGCTGAGTATTTCTGGGTTAATGATAACCGCAGGCGCTAATAACGGCGCATCAGGGTAGCGTTCACTGGGCGCAGAACACATGATAAATAAACGCACACTTTTGCCAACTTGCGGCGCGGCAATACCAACACCATTGGCTTGGGCAACGGTAGCTTTTAGATCTTTAATTAGCTGCTTTATCTCCGCAGTGTGAACATTGGCTATTGGTTTTGCGATAGCAGATAAAACCGGCTCACCACGTTGTAAAATAGTTAAAGTGCTCATGATGATACTTCTCTTTTTTGCTCTGCATTGAGCGCAGTGTCTGTGGCGGCAGAGGTTTTATTTATTTTTTCACGTTCTTTTTTAAAGTAAAACCAGCTAACAACGAATAAGATAACAATAAAAGGTAAACCGGTTAATACCACCACATGCCAACCTGCTTTAAACAATATCCAGCCAGCCATTAATGACGCAATAGCCTGAAAGCCAAAAATAATAAAATCATTAATCGCCTGAACTTTATGACGTTCGCTAGCTTGATAACTTTGGGGTAATAGCGAGGTACCGGTAAGAAAAAGAAAATTCCAGCCAATGCCCAATAAAATTAATGCCCACCAATAATGCATCACTTGTTCACCCGACAAGGCAATAACCGTGACCACCGCATAAATGATTGTGCCTGTGAGCATTAAGTTTTTTAAGCCAATGCGTTTGACTAATAAGGCGGTAAATAATGATGGAATAAACATGGCGGCAATGTGACTTTGGATCACCCATTTTGTATCGTTTAAACTATGACCATGAAGTTTGTGCATGCTCAGGGGAGTTGCTGTCATTAGGTAACTCATCAGAGCAAAGCCAATAGCGGCTGACAACATGGCGATAATGAAAATGGGTTGTTTGATTATTTCACTTAAGGGCCTAGCTTCCCCTTGGTTATCACTCGTTGTTACTTCAGGATTAGTAAAGTTCAACATCAGCAACATAGCCAGTAGAAATAGCCCAGACAAAAATAAGAAAGAACCGGCATAGCCGTGTGGTGAGCTTAACCAGTCTTTTGCAGTTACGGCTATTTCAGGCCCTAAAAAAGCAGAAAAAATGCCACTGAGCATTAAAATCGATAATACCGTTGGCACTTCATTGCTGTTGCTAACACTTTCAATCGCGGCAAAGCGTAATTGTTGGGTAAAAGCGGTGCTAATACCCAGTAAAAAACTGGCTAAAATGAGTAATTCAAAATGGGCGTTTAAGGCAGCAAACATGGCGACCAGTGTGCCGGAAAAACCTAGTGTGAAGCCAGTAAATGTCGCAAAACGTCGACCTTTATTTTTAGCTAATAACGCCGCTGGAATAGCGCCACTGGCCACGCCGAGTATCATCATAGTCACCGGTAGGGTAACTAGTGCAGGATCAGCCCCCATGCTAGTGGCAAGTATACCGCCAATAAAAACAATCACTGGCGATGCGGCCATCACTAAAGGTTGCACTAAAAAAAGTAACCAGACGTTTTTGGGTAGCGTAAACAGCCGTTGTAAGCCAAAAAAGCTTAAGAGCAATAACGCCAGCGTTATGAAAATATTGATTAGCATTAACTGCCCTTATAGATGACTGCCGAATTTGGCTAAATAGTCTGAAGACTATCATACTGAAATTTTAAAGCTTTGGGGGAAATTAGCGATTTTGAAGATAATTAATTCTTTTTAATTATTTATTATCAATCGTTAAATCGAGTGATAAACTGCGTTTTGAAAATTATTCGTTTGCTTGATAAAGAGTCATAGGATTAATGGCAATAACTCTTTAGCCAAGTACTTTGCAAAAATTAATAATAGTAAGTCGAGCCATAAATTAGTCGATTTACTATAAGCCTAGAAAGAGTTGTAATGAAATTTAGCCCGTTAGTTCAAGAACTTATTGATTCATTAAAATGTTTACCTGGGGTTGGTGCAAAATCAGCACAACGCATGGCCTTTCATTTACTTGAGCGAAACCGTCATGGCGGTAACAAGCTTTCACAAACCTTGGCTCGGGCCATGGAAAATATTGGTCATTGCGAACAATGTCGTACATTTACTGAAGAAGCCTTGTGCGATATCTGCCTGAGTCCAAAGCGTAAAATAGCGGCGCAATTGTGTATTGTTGAAACGCCAGGTGATGTTATTGCTATTGAACAAACGGGTGAGTTTCAAGGGCTTTATTTTGTTTTAATGGGACATTTATCCCCCCTTGATGGTATTGGTCCAGACGATTTAGGTTTAGACGTGTTGGAAAAACAATTGGCGACAGGGCAATTTAGCGAAGTGATCTTGGCGACTAATCCGACTGTGGAAGGAGAAGCCACCGCGCATTTTATTGCTGAACTGACTCAAACCTACGATGTTAAAATTTCACGTATTGCTCACGGTGTGCCGGTCGGTGGTGAACTAGAATATGTTGACGGAAATACCTTGTCACATGCACTGTCAGGTCGTAAAAATTATAGCTTCTAGTCTTGATAAATCTAAGCCAGGGTTAGCATTTAGCGAGCACTTGATAAACATCAGTTTTAGGAGTTATTAGCTTGCAAATAATGTTTAGTTTGCGAAAAACCATGGCGTTGCAGATAGTGAGTATTGTCTGCTTTATTCTACTCACTGGCTGCACAGCAAAAAATCAGTTAAGGCAGATAGAACAAGCTGATTCTGTTATAAAATATAAAGAAAGTTTAGCTAAACCCGCACGTTTTTCTAATTTATATCCCGGCAAAAAAAGTTACTTAATTACCTGTAAGGACAATTGTTATCAGTCCTCACCAGTCGTTGAATGTGAAACACCGGCTGAAAATTGTCGCTTTATTGGAGAACAATCGCCACCAAAGGTCAACACGGGTTTTAGCTTTCGCTGGCTTGGGCATGCCAGTTTTTATATCAAAAGTCCTGAAGGCAGTACCTTACTGCTAGACCCAGTGAGTGAACAATTTGATTGGCCAGTGAATTGGGCTTTTAAGTTAAGCGCCGGCTTTTTTCGTAATGAACCACAGTGGCCATCGCTCAGTGAAATTGGCGATGTTGACGCTGTATTGTACTCACATATTCACTATGATCATTTTAACAAAGTTGATATTGAAAAAATTGGCACCGATGCGCAATATTTTGTGCCTTCAGGTTTTGCAGCGCATTTTCCCAATAACGGCTATCGCATTAATGAAATGGCTTGGTTTTCAAAAACGACATTAGCCGAGTTGAACATTAACTTTGTGCCTGCACATCATTTTAGTAGTCGAATTTTAGTGCCTTATTTATACGAAGATAAAGATGTTACGCTTTGGGGTGGCTGGGTTATCGAACACCAAGGTCAACGCATATTTTTTGCAGGCGATACCGGATATTCTGAGCATTTTAAAGATATTCAACAGCGTTATGGTGATATGGATGTTTGCTTGATGCCTATTGCTTCGTATTTTCATCAAGAAAATAGTGCATGGTATCGCTATGTTCACACCACGCCCGAAGATGCTTTAATAGCCGCGCAAGCGCTAAACTGTAAAGTCATGATTCCATGGGGTTATGGCAATAATAGCTGGAAAATGGGTGATCATAGTTCCCATTCGCCGTTATTACGCTTATTAAAAATGCATAAAGCAATGAACTCGCCAATACCTCTACATATTTTAAACGAAGGTGAAGAAGTTACCTTTTAGCAGCAGCTATGCTTAAATTTATTCAACACGCTTACTGGTTGAATAAAGGCTAGTTAAGCTCAGTTTTAATCATCACAATTTTAGTATGGCCAATGTTTTTAATATGGTACGTGGCGGCGTGCAGGTATAAAGTTTGTCGGTTAGTGGCTATCAGGTTTACTCGCTTGGTTGGGCTTAAATTCATCAAGTTAAATAAAATTTAACTTTCTTCAGCACAAATGCCGATAAACAAAAACAACAGCCACTGCAGATATTTATTGGCCCATTACTTTGATCGCCCGCTAAACGTTTGATGGACTGAATTCCGACCTACAAAAGACCGATAAAAGATCTACAAAAGATAGACAAAAGATCGAAAAAACAATTATCCAAAACTATATTATCACCCGTAGGCCCTATGTAGGTTGGACTTTAGTCCATCAGGTTAAATGAAATTTAACTTTTTTGGTATTAAGATGGCTCAACAAAAAAAGACCTGCTGCAGATTTATTATTAACCCATTGCCTTGATCGTCGGCTAAGCGTTTGACGGACTGAAGTCCGATCTACAAAAGATCTATAAAACAATTGCCTAACATACTCCTTCCTCTCTAGACTTTTAAAAATAAGACTTCATAACTTAACATCCTTGTTGTCGAACAGAGCGTTTTAATTAAACATCTATAAATTATTAGCAATTTGGTTATGAGTCATTAAATTATTTTTCGCATATTTGAGTAATAATATGCCACATAGAACAATAAAAGCGGTTAAATACAGTGCCGCGTTATAATTGCTAAATTGCGCGATTAACGCGACACAATAAAGTGGTGCAACTACTTGTCCAACGCCATAAGCGGCGGTAATTACCCCCATGATAAACACAGGATTTTTACCGGCTAATTGACCACCAAAATTCATAAACAGTGAAACAAGGCCAATAAAGGTGCCACCGTATAACACGCCACTGAGTAAATTAAGCCATATATTGGCAGAGAAGGTCGGGATTAAAATAGCAATGACCTGCAGTGCCATCGCCACCATCATAATGTCGATACTATTGAACCTGTGTGCTAAACGCATCCAAATAATGCAAGAAGGAATACCCGCTAAACCAACCGCTAACCAAGCATAGCCACCATAACCCGCTAACCCTGGCAGTGAGTTTACTATGTCAGGAAGAAAGGTCGCTTGTACCACCATGCCAACACCTTCGGTGAAGTAGGCCAGCGCTAACACAATCACCAGTGGCGTAAATAACGATTTATCAAATTTGTGGCTAATAACTTTGTCAGCCCCTTGCTTGTCAAAACTGAGAATATAGGCGGAATAGCAGGCGAATATTACCCCCGCAATCGCTAAAGCTAACCAAGCATGTTGCCAATTGTCACTATAGGAAAAAACACTGCGCATGATTAAGTCAGACACCAATATTGAAAAACCTAAACCACTAAAGTGTATACCCATTGCTTTGGTTTTATTGGTATTTTGTAGTTTTGACATCACGATGGCAGAGCCAACCACTAATGCCATCGCCGCGCCAAAGCCGGCAAATAGGCGAGACAGTAGCCAAATAGTATTGTTTTCGGTAAAAGCCAGTACCAGTGATGTGATAACACACAAGGCTAAGCCAATGCGGAAAAATTTCACTTTGGCATGAATATCTTTAATAAAAATTGAGAAAATTGAACCCGATAAATAACCAACATAGTTAATTGACGCAAGTACACCGGCGAAAGCGATACTGAGGTGGTTTTCCAACATAGATGGCAGTAATGAGGTAAAGGCAAAACGCGCGACGCCAACACCAACGACTAAGGCTAGAATGCCAGCCAATAAGATCGCGGCATTGTTATTTCGATCAAGCAACATGTTAAATTCCTGTGTTATCGCTTACGGTCAATACTGATGAAAAGACAGTAACTGAGCCAGTTTTGGTCGTTAGAGCACAAACAAGCTAATGCTCTAATGTAAGGACAGAAGTCACTGAAAGCAAATCATTATTTGTTATTAAGAGTATATAAAAATAGCGAGAAATAAAATTAAAGCCAAGCAATGATAAAGTCGAACAGAACTATTATCTCTGATGTTTTTTTAATTTCTTGCTTGAAAACCTTATCGCTACCCCCACATGTTAACTATCGAGTGGGTATTGGATAATGATGTTTAATATTCACGATAAACAATCATTTTAATGTTAGTTAGAGTAGGAAGTTTCCAGATGTCTGAGACAGGCCAAAAAGAAGTTCACGGTTTTCAAACCGAAGTAAAGCAACTATTACAGTTGATGATCCACTCACTTTATTCAAATAAAGAAATATTCTTACGCGAGTTAGTTTCAAACGCTGCTGATGCCGCTGATAAATTACGTTTTAAAGCATTATCGAATGCTGATTTATATGAAGGTGACGGTGATTTACGTGTGCGAGTAAGTTGCGATAAAGAAAACAATACTCTGACTATTTCTGATAACGGTATTGGTATGACACATGACCAAATCGTTGAGCATTTAGGTACTATTGCTAAATCAGGTACTGCTGAATTTTTCTCACAACTTTCTGGTGATCAAGCGTCTGACTCACAATTAATTGGTCAATTTGGTGTTGGCTTTTACTCAGCATTTATCGTTGCTGACTCGGTCACTGTACGTTCACGTGCTGCCGGCGTTGATGCTTTGGAAGGTGTTGAATGGACAAGTGCTGGTGAAGGTGAATTCACTACCGCTAAAATTGAAAAAACCAACCGTGGTACCGACATTATTCTTCACTTAAAAGAAGAAGAAAGTGAGTATGCTGATGATTGGCGTTTAAAAACTATTGTTACTAAGTATTCAGACCATATCTCTGTTTCAGTTGAAATGTTAACACCAGAAGTACCGGGTGTTGACGCGATTGAAGAAGTAAAAGATGATGAAGGTGAAGTAACAAAACCAGCCGTTGAAGCACGCGACGCTGTTCCTGCTATATGGGAGCCTGTGAACAAAGCCACCGCACTTTGGACACGAGAAAAGTCTGAGATTACTGACGAAGAATATAAAGAGTTTTATAAGCATGTATCACATGACTTTGGTGACCCACTTTTATGGGAACATAATAAAGTAGAAGGTAAAACTGAATATACTTCATTACTTTACATTCCATCTAAAGCCCCGTTTGATATGCATAACCGTGAGAAACAGCATGGTTTAAAATTATTTGTTCAACGTGTGTTTATTATGGATGACGCCGAGCAATTCATGCCAAGTTATTTACGTTTTGTAAAAGGCTTATTGGACTCAAATGATTTGCCTTTAAACGTATCACGTGAAATTTTACAAGATAATAAAATCACGCAAGCCATACGTAAGGGTTGTACTAAACGTGTTTTAAAAATGCTTGAAAAATTGGGCAACAAAGATGCTGAGCAATATCAACTATTCTGGAACGAATTTGGTCAAGTATTAAAAGAAGGTCCAGCAGAAGATTCTTCTAATAAAGATGCTATTGCTAAACTCATGCGTTTTGCTTCTACTCATGAAGATAACAGCTTGCAAAGTGTTTCACTTGCGCAATACGTTGAACGGATGAAAGAAGGCCAAGATAAAGTTTATTATGTCGTTGCTGATAGTTTTGAAGCGGCTAAAAACAGCCCTCATCTAGAAGTGTTCCGCAAAAAGGGCATTGAAGTATTATTGATGGCTGACCGAATTGATGAATGGTTAGTGAGCCATCTAACTGAGTTTGATGGTAAGCAATTACAATCAGTTACCCGTGGTGGTTTAGACTTAGGTGATATGGATGATGCTGAAACGAAAGAAGCACAAGAAAAACTTGAGCAAGAATTCGACTCAGTTGTTATTCGTATAAAAGCTGCGCTTGCAGGTAAAGCCAAAGACGTTAAAATATCACAACGCTTAACCGATTCACCGGCTTGTATTGTTGCTGATGAACATGATATGAGCAGCCAAATGATGAAGTTGATGCAATCAGTGGGTCAAGAAGTACCAGATTCATTGCCAATTTTTGAAATTAACGCTGAGCATGATTTGATCAAGCACGTTGCTGAAGAGCAAGACGATGAAAAGTTCACACAATGGACTGAAGTTTTATTTGAACAAGCCATGTTGGCAGAGCGCGGCAGTTTGAAAGACCCAGCAACTTTTGTTGCTCGTTTGAACAAACTAATGTTGAGCCTAACTAAATAAACTGCAGTTAGGTTAAATAATGATCTAGGTCATATTATCATTCGACTATCATTAGACTTTAGTCAAAAAAAGGAGCTTTTTAGCTCCTTTTTTGTTTTTTTGCACTGCTAGCTACTTGTTTGAAGCCCTTTGAATATGTATAGTGTTTGCTCTTTCACAATACTAATTCATTAATTAAATAGGGTTATACTAAATGCGCATTATTTTATTAGGTGCACCAGGTGCCGGTAAGGGTACTCAAGCACAATTCTTAATGGCTAAATTTGGCATTCCACAAATCTCTACCGGTGACATGCTTCGTGCTGCGATTAAAGCAGGCACTGAACTCGGCCAAAAAGCCAAAGCAGTGATGGACGCAGGACAGCTTGTATCTGATGAATTAATTATTGGTTTGGTTAAAGAGCGTATAGCCCAAGACGACTGTAAAGCCGGTTTCTTACTTGATGGCTTTCCACGCACAATTCCACAAGCTGATGCAATGAAAGCGAGTGGCGTTACTGTTGACCACGTTATTGAGTTTGATGTACCAGATGAAGTGATTGTTGAACGCATGGCAGGCCGTCGTGTTCATGCCGGTTCAGGTCGCGTTTATCATCTCGTTTACAATCCGCCAAAAGAAAACGGTAAAGACGATGTAACGGGTGACGACTTATCTGTGCGTCCAGATGACGAAGAAGCAACTGTACGTAAGCGTTTAGGTATTTATCACGAACAAACTAAACCATTAGTTGACTACTACCAAGGCGAAGCTAAAGCTAACGCTTGTGCCTATTTAACGATTGATGGCACACAACCGGTTGAACAAGTGAGCTCATTGTTAGATGAGAAACTATCATAAGTTAAGCACTGAATGCTAAGTTATGAAATATGAAGCTCGCTTATGCGAGCTTTTTTATGTTTAGTATGAAGGGATTTTTTTGTGCCAAATAAAATCTAAGGCTTTATGTAGGCTGGACTTCAGTCCATCAGGTTTAATGAAATTTAACTTTTTTACTATCAAGACAGACAAAAATAAAACCTGCTGCAGATGTTTATTGCTTATCTAATTAACAGTTCGCTTAGCGTTGACGGACTAAAGTCCGCCCTACAAAAAAATAACAAAAACCACAAAAACAACAAAACAATTATCCAGCGCTAGATTATCACCCGTAGGCTTTATGTAGGGTGGACTTCAGTCCATCAGGTTAAATGAAATTTAACTTTCTCTGCTATCAAGACAGACAAAAATAAAACTTGCTGCAGATGTTTATTGCTTATCAAATTAACAGTTCGCTTAGAGTTGACGGACTAAAGTCCGACCTACAAAAAAATAACAAAAACCACAAAAACAACAAAACAATTATCCAGCGCTAGATGGTCACCTTTAGGCTTTATGTAGGGTGGACTTCAGTCCATCAGGTTAAATGAAATTTAACTTTTTTTGCTATCAAGACAGACAAAAGTAAAACTTGCTGCAGATGTTTATTGCTTCTCTAATTAACAGCTCGCTTAGAGTTGACGGACTGAAGTCCGACCTACAAAAAAATCACACCGGGCTATATTGTTACCCTTAGGCAGGTTGGTGAGAAAGAACGGTGATATAGCTGATAAAATCTACCTAGTGCTTAAACCTTTGCTAAAGCGTTAATTCTACCTTTATTACATGTTTTAATGGGTTTTTAGCATGCCAATATGGGGGATATCATCCTCTAAATACATTTCACTGACACGTTCAAAACCGTGCTGATTATAGTACTTCTCTAAATGTTCTTGAGCTGATATTTTCACGGTGTCATTTGGGAAAAACTTTAGGCATTCAACTAAACCGACTCGCATTAGTTCGTGACCAAGCCCGATACCACGGGCACATGAGGCAGTAACGACACGACCAATACTAATGTTATCTGGATAGGTTAAGCCTTTGGGTAAAATACGTAAATATGCGGTCATAACACCGTCTTGATAGCAAAATAGATGTTGGGTTTGTGGGTGGCGATCGTGATCGTCTAAGTCAGGATAAAAACAGCTTTGCTCAACAACAAAAATATCAATTCGTAATTTTAATAAATCGTAGAGTTCATCGGTGTTTAACTGTGAAAAGGTTTTGTTTTCCCAGATTATTTCTGTAGGTATAAGCGATTTTTTTAGCAAATTTTTCATATTTCATCATACTTTTTCATGAGGTTTAGGTGATGTACAGCCTGTACTAAGTCTTGTTTGTGACGCATTTCGTTATATACTTGCGGATAAGGTAATTGCTTCATGACGATTTTTTATTTTTTATTTTTTATTTTTTATTTTTTATTAGTT
>NZ_JACGVC010000053.1 GCF_014077005.1 Colwellia sp. MB3u-45
AATTGTTAAAGAAAGTTAGTTTCTTCAAAGAAGATAACTAACCGATACAGAATCTCATTCGCTCTATACCGTAAAGTAATTCGTTGCTGCAGGCCTTGCCTGAAGCGAGATGCGCATTCTACGCATCTGAGTTTTAATGTCAACGTTTTATTTAGATTTTTTAAACTTTCTTTTCAGAAGATTCAAACTCATTTTTAAAACGTTAAGTTAGCTTAATCAGCCTAGACTAGATTAGATAACTCATTAAAACCGTTCGTTTGGGTTACCCCTTGGAACTGGAGCGCATTCTAGAGATTTCTGGCTTCACGTCAACCCTTAATTGCCATTAATTTACAAATAAGGGACTGTTTGCTCTTTATTTATACAACCCTTGCTGTGACTGGGTTTTTAATGTTCGATACGCTGAAAAATCACCCAGTTATATTGTGTCTTTGAAGTCACTTTGTCTTAACCGCTAAGTACCAGGAGTGACTCAGTGCATTGAAAAATGCTGTTTAATGGCTTTTTTTGCTAAGATAGCTATATCAGTCATCTAAAATATCTTATTTATGCAGAAAAATAATTTTCGAAGCTATCATGGCATTACTCCTATATTAGGTAATGCAGTTTATGTTGATGAAACGGCCGTACTTGTTGGTGACATTACCTTAGGTGATGATACTAGTGTTTGGCCTTTAGTTGCCGCTAGAGGTGATGTGAACAAAATTACCATTGGCGCTCGCACTAATATACAAGACGGTACGGTTTTACATGTCACACGCAAAAGTACCGGTAATCCCAATGGTAACCCTTTAGTTATTGGTGACGATGTTACGGTTGGTCATAAGTGTATGTTACACGGATGTGCTTTGGGTAACCGAATACTGGTTGGTATGGGCACTATTATTATGGATGGTGTTATTGTTGAGGATGATGTGTTTATCGGTGCGGGTAGTTTAGTGCCGCCAAACAAAACACTTAAAAGCGGCTACTTGTATGTTGGTAACCCAGTTAAACAAGCGAGAGAGTTAAAGCAGAGTGAAGCTGATTTTCTCAAACAGTCTGCAATAAACTATGTTGAATTAAAAGCTGAGTACTTAGCTGATAACCATTAACCTTTGAGGTTACTCTAACTCTATATGTATTTCATTACCTTCTGGCTCGTTTTCCTCGAGCCAGCTTTCTGTTACTTCTTCTAAATCAAATTTAGTGCCATCATCAATTTCGGTTAATTTCTTTAGCTGCATAGAATGAAAATATAACCTTATACGCTGTCCTGAAACTTGTCCGGTAAAAGACCAAGCATCATGCTGCTGATCAAAATGTAGATCATCATTAAATAAAATTGCTTGGTTCACCTTATGCTCGCTTCACTTTCATTACTTTAACTGAGCTCTTAAGGAGACAAGTACAGGCTCTACTGCTGGGCTAACGGCTCTCCACAAATGAAAGCTTGCCGCAGCCTGCCCCACTAACATGCCTAAGCCATCAATAATATGTTCAACACCTAGCTGTTTTGCTTGTTTTAAAAATGCGGTTGGCTCTTTGCCATAGACCATGTCATAACAAACTGTTGAACTTTTAATTGTGTGATCTGATATCGGTAAGCTATCACCGCATAGACCTGCTGATGTGGCATTGATGATAATATCAAATGCTAAGTTATGGGTCTCTGCGAAAGTAATAGCATCAATAGCGTTATTAGGATACTGGCTAGTAATAGCCTGTGCTTTACTTAATGTTCTATTGGCAATGGTTAATGATTGAGGAGACTGCGCTAATATTGACTGCACAACACCTTTTGCGGCTCCGCCAGCACCGAGTAATAACACCTTACTATCTCGCAGTTGCACTTGATGCCTGAGTAAGTCACTAACTAAGCCGACACCATCTGTAGTATCACCATAAATAATTCCATTAGAAAAAATTAAGGTGTTCACTGCGCCAGCTAACTTGGCTCTTGCACTCAACTCATGACACAGGGCAAATGCTTGTTCTTTAAATGGTGCGGTGACATTGGCGCCTTTGCCATTGTTAGCCATTAATTCTTTTACGGCATTGTCGAATTGATCTAATGCAACCAACTGACTTTGGTAGTTCATTGTTTGCTTTGACTGTAGCGCAAACTGTTGGTGAATAAAGGGAGATTTTGATTGAGCGATAGGATTACCAAATACGCGATACTGATCCATAAGATTATTAGCTTAAATGTTTAGCGGTAGACTACCCTAGTTATTAAACAATGAAAACAAAAAAGCAGTCACTGGGTAACTGCTTTTTTCATCACTTTGACCCGTGCTGAATATAGTTAAAGTCTCTTTAAAATTTATAAGCTAACATTAGTGAATAAACCATAGGGTCTATTTCAACTTCAGCACTGCCATTAACACTACCACCTACTTTAAAACTGGTATCCGTATTAATATCAATATAACGAGCGGAAGCATTTAATGACCAGTTTTTGTCAAGTTGGTAATCAGCACCAAGTTGAACAGACAGTCCGAACGACCCGTCTAAGTCTAAATCACTAAAACCGGCCTCTTTATAAGTTGAAGAAAACTTCTCATCAAAGAAAATTGTATAGTTGATACCCGCACCCACATAGGGCTTAAACGCTGAGTGAGTATCAAAGTAATACAGTGCACTTAATGTCGGTGGTAAATGAGATATTTTACCAAGCGTTGTGGTTGCGCCATCGGCATGCAGTTTTATGTCATGAGAAAACGGGGTTGAGGCTAAGAGTTCAATAGCCCAGTTTTTATCATAAAAATATACAAAATTAACACCAAGCTGAGTATCACCATCCGCTGAGACATCTAAACCTGAATCAGCGCCATCGAGGAACACGTTAGCTTTATTACTGGCAGGATCAACCATAGTGGCGCCACCACGAACGACAAAGTCGCCAGCTTGGTTAGCCAGTGCAAGGGGAGATAATGTAAGAGCGGAGAGGATGAGTCCATTAATTACTGAGGTTTTCATTAGAGCGTTACCTTTTATAAATAGAAAAAATATTAAATTTGTTCACTAAGGTAATTTTACGCGCGCCTGGTTTTCGACAGTTTGATCTAGCTCAAGCTTTATCATAAACCCTAAAAAAATAGGCTTTAATGGTCTTGAAATTAAAAACTTAACTTGGGTAACTTAACGTAGCAACCACACCTACAGCGAACTTTTCTGTTGATGTGGATTGCTAGGTTAATAAACAACAAGCGGCAATGCTAGGTTATAACCAATCTTGCGGTACTAAATAGTCTTGTAGTGCTGCTTCTGGGCTGCCAGCTTCCGGCTGAAAATTATACTCCCAACGTGCCAGTGGCGGCATTGACATCAAAATGGATTCTGTTCTGCCACCTGATTGCAAACCAAATAAGGTGCCGCGATCAAAAACTAAATTAAATTCAACGTAGCGGCCACGACGATAAAGTTGAAATTGACGATGATTATCATCAAAGGGCGTTGCTTTACGCTTTTCTATTAAAGGTATGTAAGCATCAAGAAAGCCTTTTCCAACTGCTTTCATATAATCAAAGCACTTATCGAATTCCCATTTATTCAAATCATCAAAAAATAAGCCGCCAACGCCACGAGTTTCATTGCGGTGTTTTAAATGGAAGTATTCGTCACACCACTTTTTATATTTTGGATAAACATCGTCACCAAAAGGCTGACAAATATCTTTTGCCGTTTGATGCCAATGCACAACATCTTCTTTGAACGGGTAAAAAGGCGTGAGGTCAATACCACCACCAAACCACCACACAGGTTCTTCACCTTCTTTTTCAGCAATAAAAAATCGGACATTGGCATGAGATGTCGGAATAAAAGGGTTTTTAGGATGAATAACTAATGACACACCACAAGCTTGCCATTTACGGCCAGCCAATTCTGGACGATGTGCTGTTGCAGATGGTGGTAACTTATCACCAGAAACCACTGAAAAATTGACCCCGCCTTGCTCGATAACGCTACCATTTGTGAGTACTCGGGTTCTGCCACCACCGCCTTCAGCGCGCTGCCAATTATCTTCAATAAATTTACCACTACCGTCGGCAGCCTCTAACGCGGAACAAATTTGGTCTTGCAACGATTTTAAAAATTCAACAACAACATTAATATTTATAGTGCTCATGAGCGAATAACATCTCCAGATAATGCATCAATAATAGTAGAAGGCTGATCAAAGCCTAGAGTTTTTCCTTTAATAATAAAATCAATTTTATTAGCGAGATCATTGGGAATTCCTTGCCATGTTTTGGCCGGAGGTTTACCACTTAAGTTCGCGCTCGTAGAAACAATCGGCTTATTAGTGGCGAGACAAAGTGCCACAACGTCTGGCTGACTAGTAACACGCACCGCAATAGTGTCAAAGCGCCCCGTCAACAACCTAGAAGTGTTAGCATTTTTAGCCACTAGTTGCGTAATGCCGTCGGGCCAGCGAGATAATATCGCCAGGCGTTTGTCTTGAGGTATTTTACACTCATCTATATAAGGTAAAAGTTGTCTATAATCACCCGCAAGTAGTATTAAGCCTTTATCTACTAAACGTGACTTGATCAACAGCAGCTTTTCAATTGCCTCATCGTTATCAGGATCACAGCCTAAACCAAATACGGCCTCGGTTGGGTAAGCTAAAATGCCACCCTGTTGAAATGTTTCTAATGCTGTCGTCATGGCGTTTTATGATGGCGCTTAGTAAAATTAATTTAATGATGATTATACGTTTTTTACTGACAAACAACATGGCTAGTAAAAAAAAACGGTAAGAGTCTGTAAACTCTTACCGTTTGGATTAACCCCCGTCCAACGCTAATAATAAATTAAGCTTCAAACAGCTCTTTAATTTTCTGCCTAAGCACGAACTTCTGCACTTTACCGGTTGAGGTTTTAGGCAACTCGCTAAAAACAATGGTTTTAGGTACTTTAAAGCCCGCCATATGTTCACGGCAATATTGAATTACCTCTTGTTCTGTCAGCGTCTGCCCGCGTTTCAGTGCTATAAATGCACAGGGAGTTTCTCCCCACTTTTCATCTTTTTTGGCGACTACGGCGGCTTCTAAAATGGCTGGATGGGTATATAACACCCCTTCTACTTCGACTGATGAAATATTTTCACCCCCCGAAATTATAATATCTTTCGAACGATCACGAATTTCAATATAACCATCTGGATGTTTAACCGCTAAGTCCCCTGAATGAAACCAACCATGAGCAAAAGCCTCTTCTGTGGCTTTTTCATTTTTCAAATAGCCTTTCATCGTGCTATTACCCCGGAACATTATTTCACCCATAGTGATTCCATCTGGGCGAACAGGCTCCATAGTATCCGGATTTAGCACATCAACGTCTTCTTGCGTGATATAACGCACACCTTGGCGCGCTTTTAATGCTGCCCGTTCATCATCGCTGCGCTCATTCCATTCATCTTTCCACTCACTCACGACACAAGGCCCATAAACTTCAGTTAAGCCATAACTTTGGGTGATTTCAATGCCTAAGCTTTCAATGCCCTTAATAACCGCGGCAGGTGGCGGAGCACCAGCGGTCATCGCTTTAATATTTTTAGGTAATTGCGCCAGCAAGCTTTCGTCAGCATTCAAAATCATATTAAGCACGATTGGCGCGCCACAAAAATGACTGACCTTATGCTCAATCATCGCATTAACGATAGCGCCTACTTCAACTTGCCTCAAACAAATTTGCGTACCGCCAACAGCCACTATCGTCCAAGGAAAACACCAACCATTGCAATGGAACATCGGCAAAGTCCAAAGATAATTGGTCTTGCTGTCGGTCGGCCAAACAAAGTTATGGCCAAGAGAGTTCAAGTAAGCACCGCGATGTGAGTAAACTACGCCTTTAGGATTACCCGTAGTGCCTGAAGTGTAATTGAGCGCCAAAGCTTGCCATTCATCATGAATCAATGAACCAGTGAAATTTTCATCGCCTTGAGCCAGTAACTCTTGATATTCCATGGTACCAAGGCGCTCTCCGCCTGGACCTTCTGGATCGTCAATATCAATCACCAAAGGTTTACGCTTTGACAGTGCTAATGCTTGTTTAATCACACCGGAAAATGCGGTATCGGTAAACAGTACATCACATTCGGCGTGATCAAGAATAAAAGCGATATTTTCCGCATCGAGGCGAATATTAATCGCGTTAAGCACAGCACCCGTTAGTGGCACACCATAATGGGCATCCAAAAATGCCGGAATATTAGCGGCCATAATACTCACGGTTTGCCCTAGATTCACCCCATTTTTAATGAGGCTTGAGGCGAGTCGACGAACATTCTTACGATATTCTTGATAGGTAAATTTTTGCTTACCATGGATAATTGCAATTTTGTCTGGATAGACATCAGCGCTACGATTTAAAAAGTTTATTGGTGTTAGTGGCTGACTGTTAGCAGCAACCTTGTCTAAACTTTGGCTATAAATGTTACTCATTTCTTTCCTCATTTATTTTACCGAAGCGACTCTTAATACTAATTAACTTAATGATAAGTAAACTCATTCATGCTTTAAATTAGTATAACGCTGTGATTTTATATTATGTTCGGCTTTACAATTTAAAATAATCATACGCCAATAATTAAATTAAAAAATTATCCTTTGGTCTATACCCGTTCTACATCAAAGAAAATTATAAATGCTATGAAAGAATTGTCATTTCAGAATATTTTCAAACACGTTACAATATGGTATTAAAATGGTATTAAATTTCACCTAACATTACCGCCTTAAGCATAACGTTAGGTTTCAAATCACCTCATCAAAAGGCACTACGCGTATGAAAGTTGGGATTATCATGGGGTCAAAGTCAGATTGGCCAACCATGCAGCACGCTGCTGAAATGTTAGATCTATTTAATGTACCTTATGAAACAAAAGTTGTTTCTGCACATAGAACACCGCATTTACTTGCTGAGTATGCACAAGGCGCTAAAGATCGTGGTATTCAAGTTATCATTGGTGGCGCAGGTGGCGCAGCGCATTTACCTGGTATGACCGCTGCTTATACAAGCTTGCCAGTTTTGGGTGTGCCCGTGCAATCAAAAGCCTTAAATGGTCAAGACTCATTACTCTCTATTGTACAAATGCCAAAAGGCATTGCGGTTGGTACATTAGCCATTGGCACGGCAGGTGCGGCCAATGCTGGCTTATTAGCCGCTCAAATTATTGGTCTTTCTGACCCGGCAGTACAAGCTGCTGTAGAAAAATTTAGAGCAGAGCAAACACAAACAATTCTTGATAACCCAAACCCTGCAGAATAGGCTAGCTAAATGAATGTTTTAGTATTAGGTGCTGGCCAACTGGCTCGTATGATGGCCTTGGCGGTTAAGCCTTTAAATATCAATATACGCGCTTTTGATGTTGGCTCAGACACTGTGGTTGACCCGCTTTCAACTGACATTGTTTTTGGTGGATTAACTCAAGGCATTGAGTTCGCTGACTTTATCACAGCTGAGTTTGAGCATATTGATCACCAAACACTTGCACTTTGCCAAGCGTCTGGAAAACTACGTCCGAGCAGCCAAGCCATTAAAATCGGCGGCGATAGAAGATTAGAAAAAGATCTGCTCATCAAGTGCGGTGTGGCCAATGCCCAACACCAAATTATTGCGACCAAAGCAGACTTTGACCAAGCTTTAAATAACTTGTCTATGCCGTTAATTTTAAAAAGCGCTTTGGCAGGTTATGATGGTAAAGGTCAATGGCGATTAAAAGATAAAGCACAAGCGGAAGACATTTGGCTTGATATTAAAGCTTTTTTCGATGGTGGCGTACAAGGCCTTCAACATGCAGTAGTGGCCGAACAAATGGTGCCTTTTGATCGTGAAGTCTCGTTAGTTGGCGCGCGTGACAGTCAAGGTAATACCGTAGTTTACCCCTTAACTCAAAACCATCACACCAATGGCGTGCTGAGTGTGTCAATTGCCATTGAAATAGATGAAGCGCTACAAGCACAAGCAAAACAGGTGTTTGATAGCATAGCAAAAGAGTTAAATTACATTGGTATATTAGCCATTGAATTCTTCCAAATTGGCGAGCAATTATTGGTAAATGAAATTGCTCCTCGCGTACACAACTCAGGTCATTGGACCCAACAAGGTGCAGATACTTGTCAATTTGAAAACCATTTACGTGCGGTATGTGATTTACCACTTGGCAGTACTGAGTTAATTCGTCCATCAGCCATGATTAATATCTTGGGTGAAGATGAAGTACCCAATGAAATATTGAGTGTGGCCAGTACCACTTTACATTGGTATGGAAAAAGCAAACGCCCGGGCCGTAAAATGGGTCATATTAATGTCTCAGGTAATGATGAAAAACAATTAGCAGAGCGATTAACCTTATTAGCTGACATGCTACCAGAAGCAGCATTTGATGAACTTAAGCCTTATGTCGCCAGTTACCAAAAAAAACTGAGCTAACACTATATTAGCGATTACACAGCCAGTGATGCCTTACGGATAAGTCACTGGCTTTTTTCTACCTCAATTCCTACCTCAATGTATATCTCGATTGATAAGAAAATTAATGCGGCTGAAAGTGACTGCAGGGTTTAGACGCGCATTGTAACTTTTCACCTGCTGCCATCTGTCTTTTTAGTAATAAAGCAAAGCCACATTTTTCACATTCGCCCACAACTGGCTCATGATTCACAACAAACTTACATTTGGGGTAGTAATCACAGGAATAAAATGTTTTACCAAAACGGCTGATCTTTGATTGTAGTTGGCCCTTTTTACACTGTGGACAACTGACATTTTGTTGCTCAAGTTCATTGTGATCTTGCGCCACGATGTAAGAACAGTCAGGGTAGTTTGTACAGCCAATAAACATACCATAACGACCTTGTTTGACCGCCAATTCTTGATTGCATTCAGGACATTCACTACCAACCAATATTTTGTCATCAACGCGCTCATGTTCGACAACCGCTCGAGTGTATTGGCAATTAGGATAGGTAACACAACCAAAAAATGAGCCTGACTTACCATGCTTAATGGTGAGCTGCGAAGCACAGTCGGGACAAATTTCAGCGGTTTTTTCTAAGGCATGTTCATGACGTGAAAACAGGGGTTTTTCGGATTTTGACATAGTAATGCACCTAAAATATTAGGTGCATATTATGCCATATTTTTACCATATTAACGTGGCTATTTTTCGTGCACTTTTTGTCTTAGAAAAAAAGCTAATGCAACGGGCCTTCTTGCTCATCAAAAATCAGGTCTTCCATTTGAGAGTAGGCACTTTCTTTACCTGGCACATTAAACAGCACCATCAACACAACCCACTTTAAATCATCAATAGAGAAAAATTTAGTGTCTAGCTCCATAACACGGTCAATAACCATTTCACGGGTAGTAAAGTCTAATAAATTAACCTGCTCTAAAAACATCAGAAAACCACGACATTCTACATCAAGAATTTGGCTCTCTTGTGCCGTATAAATTCGAATAGACTGGTTACCTACTCGTGTTAAATAAGGATAAGCCTCTGTGTCCTGTAAGGCGGTAAGTTTTTCCAGCCAAGCAAGCGCTTTATAAATTTCATCTTGGTGAAAACCAGCACGCGTTAATTCATCAGTAAGTAGCTCATGGTCCACCATGACTTCAGCTTCACTATGAACATAATTTTCAAACAGGTAAATTAAAATATCAAACATCATAGCCCCTATTTAATTTAAGGTAACCCCCTGGCACAGCAGATACCAGACCTCTAAGTTCAAGCACGGTTAATCGAGTTAGCACTTCGTCTATCGGTAGTTTACTGCGCGAAACGACTAAATCTACGGGCGTAATTTCATAACCCACACTAGCTAACATTGGATCGTTACACAAGTGCTGTTTTTTACTTTTTTCTGCTAAATTATCTTTCGCTTTGTTTCTACTCAAGTTTAAATTATCTGTAACCAACGCTTCAAACTCATCCACTATATCACTGGTATCTTCGACAAGCTTAGCGCCTTGTTTAATTAACCAATGACAACCTTTCGCCTGCACATTATAAATAGAGCTAGGTATAGCAAATACTTCTCGGCCTTGTTCTAAGGCACAACGCGCCGTGATCAACGAACCACTTTTTAAAGACGCTTCAACGACCAAAACCCCCAAACTTAAACCGCTTATTAAACGATTTCGCTTTGGAAAATGTCCCGGCTTAGGTGCGATACCAGGGGCAAACTCGCTAATAATTAACCCCTTGTTTTCAACAATATCTTTTTGTAATTTTTTATGGCGAGCGGGATAGGTTATATCTAGTCCTGTTGCTACCACCGCAATAGTATAGCCCTGCTGATACAAAGCCCCTAAATGCGCTTGCCCGTCTATACCTAATGCTAAACCACTAGTAACAACGAAGTGACTGGTTAACTGACCCGCCAACTTATAAGCAATCTCTCTACCTGAAATACTGGCATTGCGGCTACCGACAATGGCAATTTTAGGTAATAACAATAAATCTACATTACCACGGACAAAAAGCACTAGCGGTGGATCATAAATTTCTTTTAGTAATGGTGGGTATAGAGGATCATCAAAGGCAATAATTTGACTGTGACAGTGGCTTGAATCAGAGATTATTTTTGTCAACGAATCCCAGGCAGGAGAAGTTATTGCAGCACGCTGTGGATTGGTGAGACCTGACAAGGTTAAGTCAGTAGTCGCCGCGAATAAAGCCTTTAAACCAAACTTTTCGACTAGGGCGATTTTTTTATGACTGGCTAACCTTGGAATAGCTTTCACTGCTAGCCAATAATGCGTTAGAGTTAACTCCAACGTTAGCGTGTTGCTGGTATTTACCACTTGCTTCTCCTTAAGCGTGGCCCAATTTTAGAGCTAGGGTGCCGTAACTCCATCAAGGATTCGTAATGGCTTTTCAGCATTAAGAATCAAGGCCATACTGACCTTGTCATAAACTTTAAATACCATCACTTTGCCGATTACTTCGGTTGGCATATCGTAATCCGAATAGCTGTTATTGGTTATTTTGTTCCAATGAGAAGTGTCTTTACTGTATTGCGGTCCATGGTCTGTTTCAATAACGCCGGGGCTTTTTCGGCTAACCGTTAACACATCGCCAGTTTGTACGGCTTGGCTATTGCCTTTATTAATCATTATCACGTCAAATTTAGCAAATTCACGTAGTTTGGTCACCGAGCTAATAATTAAACCATCAGTGCTTTTAGCACCTGCTCGCATGGTAAAAATAGCGGGGTAATCTTGCTCGTCATTGACTGGCATAACATAAGCACCCGAACGAATTTCGCGTTTTGCACCCTCAACAAAAATAGTGCTTGGCTGCTGCTGACTCATATTGCCACTTTGTAGTGCCTTGCCCGTACCAATAAGTCGAATATTATAACCCAAATTTTGCTGTGTTTCGGGATCAATAATGGCATCCGCTTTATGGTAAATACCATAACTTTGACCAACAATGAGGTCACTATTAACATAAACCTTAAAGCCATCAACACTTGATTTATAGCCATCCTCACTGCCAATAATATGAGGTAAGTCGGCTAACTCAGCTAAACTTCTCACGGTATCGTAGCGAATATAGGGCGCAATAACATGCAAAGGTAGTGTACTAACGGGTTTTTGGTCTTTTAATTGTTTACGTACTTTAGGTGACCATTTAAGTTCAGGCTTGCCTTTAACCAGCATGGGTTGGCCTTGGGCATCAAATACTAGCCGCAACTCATCCCCAGGGTAAATTAAATGTGGGTTATTAATATCAGGATTAAGACGCCATAACTTAGGCCACAACCAAGGTTGATTGAGAAATATACCTGATATATCCCACAAGGTATCGCCTTTCTTAACGATATAAGATTTTGGAGCATCTGGCTTTAATGCTAGCTCATTGGCCATTAAAGAAACTGACAGAGCAATGCCAAATAGTAAGGATAAAACTCTTATTAGCATGTTAATTTCCCTATTATTAGAGGTTTTATCCTAAACCACTATGATTAACTATAATTAATGGCTAAAATTGAAACATAACACTCTATGCGACATTTCGCGAACTCTTTTGATAAATTATGGCTATTTTACCTGTATTACGATTTCCTGATGAGAGATTAAGAACAAAAGCGCAACCTGTAACTGAAGTTAACGATGAAATTCGTACTATTATCAGTAACATGTTTGAAACCATGTATGATGAAAATGGTGTTGGTTTGGCGGCAACTCAAGTTGATATTCACCAACGAATTGTCGTTATTGATGTTTCAGAAAATAAAGAACACCCTTACGTGTTAATAAATCCTGAAATCACTCGCAAAAGTGATGACACCATTATTAATGAAGAAGGTTGTTTATCGGTACCTGGCTGTTATGCCAAAGTTGACCGTAGTATTGATGTCACAGTTACCGCCCTTGATGAAAATGGCAAAGCCTTTACTTTAGATGGTGAAGAGCTATTAGCTATTTGTATTCAGCATGAACTGGATCATCTTAATGGCATCTTATTTGTTGACTATTTGTCACCACTTAAGCGCCAGCGATTCAAAAAGAAATTAGAAAAAGAAGCGCGTTTGGATAATGCCAACGCTTAAGTGTCATCGCTCTTTTATAACTCATACCCATTAAATTAAGTAAATGAGCGATTATTTATTTCAATTGGTATCAATTGCATTTTGGAAACTCCTTTGCCCAATGCCGTAACTACACCATTAAATATCATTTTTGCTGGTACCCCTGACTTTGCCGCGCAACATTTAGCGGCGCTAATTCACTCAGAGCATAACATTGTTGCGGTTTATTGCCCGCCCGATAAACCGGCTGGCCGCGGTAAAAAGCTTACGGCTTGTGCAACTAAACTATTAGCCCTAGCGCACGACATTCCAGTTCAACAGCCGGTGAACTTTAAAGCGGAACAAACACAGTTAACGCTGGCAAATTACCAAGCAGATGTCATGGTCGTGGTTGCTTATGGTTTATTATTGCCGACGGTGATTTTACAAACACCCAGATTAGGCTGTATTAATGTTCATGGTTCTATTTTGCCTAAATGGCGTGGTGCTGCACCGATTCAACGTGCTTTAGAAGCGGGTGACTCACAAACTGGCGTGACCATAATGCAAATGGATAAAGGCCTAGACACAGGTGATATGATATTAACCGCAACGTGTGACATTACCCTAAAAGACACGAGCGCAAGTTTATACGATAAGTTAGCTGAACTAGGTCCAAAAGCATTATTAAACACCTTAGCCTTGATGGCTTTAGGCAAACATCAACGCCAAGCACAAAATAATCTACAAGCCACTCATGCGGCCAAACTTGATAAAGCAGATGCTGAGTTAGACTGGCAACAACCCGCAAGCATACTTGATCGAAAAATCAGAGCCTACATTCCATGGCCAGTGGCGCAATTTACCTTTGATGACAACAGTCAACAACACCGTATTCGGGTTTGGCAAGCTAGCGTTATTGAACTTGAGCATCAGCACCTGCCTGGCACTATTATAAGCTGCGATAAACAAGGTATTGTGGTCGCCACAACAGCCAATGCTTTACGACTTGAGATATTACAACTGCCAGGCAAAAAAGCCTTAGCCGTTGCTGACATACTCAATGGCAAAGCAGATTGGTTTACCCAAGGCCAATCAATCAATCGGCTAATACAGCCTCAACAAGAGTTAACTTAATTATGGCCGCTAATCTTAGAGCACTGGCTGCTCGTTGTACCTTTGCCGTTGTTGATAAAGGCCGTAGTTTGTCAGACGAACTACCACAACAAATCGCAAAAATAGATATTAAAGATAAAGGGCTATTACAAGAGCTTTGCTATGGCGTATTAAGACATTTACCTGAGCTTGAACATGATGTTCGTGACTTCATTAAAAAACCCTTTAGCGGTAAACAACGCGTTGGTCACTTTTTATTACTGGTTGGGATTTATCAAATAAAGTATACCCGCATACCAGATCACGCCGCATTTAATGAAACCGTTTCCGCCTGTAAAGCCTTAAAATGCGACCATTTAAAAGGTGTGATTAATGGCGTATTAAGAAATTTCCAACGCCAGCAAACACAATTAGCAGATAAAAGCCTAGCCGCTGAACCTAGCAAGCTACCGGAAGCGATCGCCTTTAACCACCCCTCTTGGTTTATTAAAAAATTACAAAGTGGTTACCCTGATAGTTGGCAAGATATTCTCAAAGCGAATATGCAAAGACCGCCGATGTGGTTGCGAGTTAATGTCCTACACCATAATATTGATGAATATCTAGCTTTATTAGTGGCTGAAAACATTGATTATGCCTATGTCGATGAAAAGTCATCTGCGATACGTTTAACTGACGCCATCGATGTCAATAAATTGCCTGGATTTCAGCTAGGTTGGGTATCAATTCAAGACGGCGCCGCACAACAAGCTGCACTTTTACTTGATTGCCAGCCAGATGACAATGTACTTGATTGTTGTGCCGCGCCAGGTGGAAAAACCTGTCATATACTTGAATATAGTCCAAAAATAAAAGCGCTGACCGCCATTGATATTGAAGAGTCGCGCTTGCTGAGAGTGCATGAAAACCTACAACGTCTGAATCTACAAGCAAAGGTGATTACCGCTGATGCCGCGACACCAGACAAGTGGTGGAATGGAGAATTATTTGACCGCATTTTACTTGACGCTCCGTGTTCGGGTACCGGTGTCATCCGCAGACACCCTGATATTAAATGGTTACGTAAAAGCCAAGACATTGCGGTATTAACTGATTTACAACAAGATATATTAAAAAATGTATGGTCTTTATTAAAACCCGGTGGTACTTTGCTGTATGCAACATGCAGTGTATTACCAGAAGAAAATAGTCAGCAAGTTCAACGTTTTGTTGCTGAAAATTCAGATGTGGAGCATATCGCGATAACCAATAATGCACATGATATTGGTTGGCAGATACTGTCTAACGACAATTCGATGGACGGTTTTTACTACGCCAAACTCATTAAAAAATCACAGTAAAAACAACAATAAAAGCAATCTTAAATGAAAATTATAATTATTGGTGCTGGGCAAGTTGGTGGAACATTAGCAGAAAATCTTGTTGGCGAAAAAAACGAAATTACGCTAATAGACACCAACAGTGAAACCTTGCGTGAGTTACAAGACAAAATGGATTTACGCGTTGTTGTGGGTCACGGCTCTCATCCTGATGTGCTAAAACAAGCTGGCGCAGAAGATGCTGAACTCGTTGTTGCAGTAACCAACGACGATGCTACCAACATGATTGCTTGCCAAATTTGTTATTCGCTCTTTAATACCGCCAATAAAATTGCCCGAATTCGCTCAAGTCAAATTCTCAAATATCAAAAAGAACTCTTTCAAAATAAAAATATTCCAGTAGATCATATTATTGCACCAGAGCAATTGGTGACCCGAGATATTGCCCGACTTATTGATTATCCGGGTGCACTACAAGTATTAGAATTTGCTGAAGGTAAGGTCAGTTTAGTTGCCGTTAAAGCTTATTATGGGGGCTTATTGGTGGGTCATGCCCTATCTACTTTGCGCGAACATATTCCGAATATTGATACCCGGGTGGCGGCTATTTATCGTAATGGTAAACCTATTCGACCTTTGGGCACTACCGTTATTGAAGCCGATGACGAAGTATTCTTTATTGCCGCCTCAATTCATATTCGCGCGGTAATGAACGAACTGCAAAAGTTGGAAGCGCCTTATAAAAAAATCATGATCGCCGGTGGTGGTAATATCGGCTCAGGGTTAGCGCGCTTGTTAGAGAAAAACCACCAAGTAAAATTAATCGAGCATTCGGCTAAACGCGCAGCCTATTTAGCGTCTGAGCTAAACGACACCTTAGTGTTTACCGGTGATTCTTCAGATCAAGAGTTACTGTTAGAAGAACACATTGATCAGTTTGACGTTTTTATTGCTGTCACCAACGATGACGAAGCCAACATTATGTCATCGTTATTAGCAAAACGCTTAGGGGTACGCAAAGCTATGGTATTAATCCAGCGCAGTGCTTACATTGATTTAGTCCATGGTAGTGATATAGATATTGCCGTTTCACCGCAACACGCCACTATTTCCGCCTTATTAACCCACGTGCGCCGTGGTAATATTAATAATGTTTATAGCTTGCGTGGTGGCGCAGCAGAAGCAATAGAAATTGTCGCTAAGGGTGATGAAAAATCATCTAAAGTGGTGGGTAAAACTATCCAACAGATCAGGTTACCACCCGGCACAACTATTGGTGCAATCGTGCGTGGCGAAGAAGTCTTAATTGCCCATTCAGATACTCGAATTCAAGCAGAAGACCATGTGGTGTTATTTTTAGTTAACAAACGCTATATCAGTGATGTTGAAGCTTTATTCCAACTGGATGCCATAGCGTTTTTCTAAGCGACTTGTTCTAAGTGATTTGTTCTAAGCAATAATGTGTTAAGTACTATCAGAAAAATATATTAGGTTCGCCAAAATGCTGGTGTCATTAGTACCAGCAAGGTAAATATCTCTAAACGGCCAAACAGCATGGCAACAACCAAAACCCATTTACTAAAATCATTTATTTCTGCGTAGTTGGACGCAACCTGCCCCAAACCTGGGCCCAAATTATTCAAACAGGCAGCCACGGCAGTAAAGGCTGAAATGTCATCCATTCCGCCCGCTAATAACAACAACATACAAACAACAAACACAGCCGCATAAGCAGAGAAAAAACCCCATATGGCTTCTACCACACGATTTGGTAGCGCTTTCTTACCTAACTTAATCGTAAACACGGCTTTAGGATGTACTAATCTATTTAATTCTCGCACGCCTTGTAAATAAAGCAGTAATACCCGAATGACTTTCATGCCACCACCGGTACTGCCCGCGCAACCACCAATAAAACTAGCAAGTATTAATAAAATGGGCAGCAGCGTTGGCCAGTTAGCAAAAGCGACTTCGCCGGAAGATGTTGTTGAAAATCCGGCCGTCGTGCTAATTGAAACGGCATGAAACATCGCTTGTTCAAAGTTTTCAAAACCTGACTGGTAAACATTAAAACTCGTTAGCACAATAAAACACACTAAGATCAAAACGGCTTGAATACCCAAAAATACTTTAAATTCTGAATCATAAAAATAACTACGTAATGATCGGCTGTTCACTACCGCGAAATGCAAAGCAAAGTTCACCCCGGCAACCAGTAAGAAAAATACACAGATAAAATTGATTAGCGGACTATTAAAATAGCCCATACTTAAGTCGTGAGTCGAGAAGCCACCAATCGCAATAGTAGAGAAAGAGTGGCAAATAGCGTCAAATAAATTCATCCCCGCTGCCCAATAACTCATGGCACAGGCAAGGGTTAAGGTGACATAGATTAACCACAAATGCTTAGCCGTATCGGCAATGCGCGGGGTCATTTTTGAATCTTTCACCGGCCCTGGAGTTTCAGCGCGATATAACTGCATACCACCTATGCCTAGCATAGGTAAAATAGCTACAGCTAACACAATGATCCCCATACCACCCAACCACTGTAGTTGTTGTCGATACCAAAGCACCGCGTGTGGTAGTCCGTCAATCTGCGTTAATATGGTTGCGCCTGTCGTAGTAAGACCCGAAAAAGACTCAAAAAATGCATCGGCAACGCTAAGATTAGGTTGATCTAATAATAATAAAGGCACCGCTGAGAAACTCGCCAAAACGGTCCAAAACAACACCACAATTAAAAAGCCTTCTCGTGCCCTTAAATCGCTTTTTTCGTCTCGATAAGGATACCAAGATAAAAGCCCCGCGATTAAACAAAAAAGAAATGACATTAAGAAAGAAACACCACCGCCATCTCGATAAACCAGAGAAATAAAAGCAGGCGGCAGCATAGTTACGCTCAGTAAGGCGACTAATAACCCTAATATTCGGATGATATTTTTAAATTGCACGGTAGTTTATTATTGCTTTTTAGTTATAGGTTGAAGTGTTAACTGTCCCGCGGACATGGTTTGCAATTGCTGTTGGAAAAGCTCAAGTTTTTCATCAGGTAATGCGAGTATCAGAACAACATTCTCATGGTAGTCTTGCTGGATAATTTCGCCACCCATTTGCTCAACAAAATGCAAAACATCATTTACTTGTGCATATTGACACGCTAGTGTTTTGCGTACCATAGGAATTTTCAATTTTGTCGGTAAATTCGCCAGTGCTTTCTTAACGCTGCCGCCATATGCGCGTTGTAAACCACCAGGTCCAAGCTTAGTACCACCAAAATATCGTACAACAACAGCACAAAGCTCACCAAGATTACTGCCCATTAACATATTAAGCATAGGTTTACCGGCAGTGCCTGACGGCTCCCCGTCGTCAGAAAAGCCATATAATTGGCTATTTTCAGGCCGACCAACAATAAAAGCATAACAGTGATGATTAGCTTGTGGATGTAATACTTGTAAGCTTTTAATAAACGCTTTGGCATCAGCAGCACTGGTGCAAGGTTTAAGGTAACAAATAAAGCGGCTGCGCGTGACTATGGTTTCATCAATAATCGCTTTGGCCGCTATTTCATATGGTCTAGACACAAATAGTTTCGCTTAGTTTAAGTCAGAATCTCGTGTCATATTTTCATTATGCGACTGGTGAACAATGACATTATCTTCTATTCTGATACCACCAAATGGCCGCATAGCATCAACTTCTGACCAATTAACCATTTTACCATGGGCAGATTTTTTTAAGTCAGCTAGCAGAGAATTGATAAAATATAAGCCAGGTTCAATAGTAAAAACTTGATTGCTTTCTATCACGCGCGACGTCCGTAAAAAAGCATGTTGCTCTGGGGTATTAACGTGAGTTCCACGTTCGTCAGCCATAAAACCGCCAACATCGTGCACTTGTAAACCTAAGTGATGACCTAAGCCATGGGGGAAAAAGGTAGAAATAATACCACTTTCAACCGCCGTATCGACATCAACATTAATAAAGTTAAACTCTCGTAATACCTTACCTACTTCGCGATAAGTGGCAATATGTAGATCAACATAACTCAGCCCTGGTTTTAAAGCGTCAACCGCATTCAACATTAAAATATCCATGCGCGCAATTAGCTCAGCAAAACGATCGCGCTTAAAAGAGTAAGTGCGAGTAATATCAGCGGCATAACCATTAAAATTAGCGCCGGCATCCAGTAAAAAAGAACGATGGGCTTGTGGTACACCGCGATCTAAAGCGGTGTAATGCAAAATAGAGGTATTTTCATTTAACGCAACAATATTGCCATAAGGTGTTTCACTTTCAACATGTTGTGTGGCTTTAAGAAAAGCATGTTGGATATCATACTCTGAGGCACCATCGAAAAAAGCGGCTTTGGCTGCTTTATGGCCCTTAACCGCAATCTCATTTGAACGGCGCAAACACGTTTGTTCGTAAGAGGTTTTATAAGCACGGTGAAAATGAAAATAGTTAATCAATGGCTCGGGATTGATATGCTCAAAGCCTAACGCTTTCGCCACTTCAATATGAGCACCAATATAGGCAAAAGATTTTTTATCATAAGGCAGTAACTTGTCGACATCACTGGCTTTAGCTAAAATTTTTATATCGAAAAATTCATGCCAATAATCATCCGCTAAACCGATGACTTTATGCCAAAAATCAACTGGTTGGTAATAAATCAGTGTAGGTTTATCTGTACCGTTAACCAATAACCAACAGTTAGCAACATCAACTAAAGGTAACCAGGCTTTAAAGTGTGGGTTAACGCGAAATGGATAGCTGTTATCGTCTAAGAAGGCTTTAATTTCTTGACCAGAGTGAATGACTAAACCTTCAAGATTTTCTCTTGCTAATACGGTTTTAGTTCGTTTTTGTAACTCAGCTACATGAGCTGGGTATTGGCTAGCTAGTGTATTCATCTGGTAACTCTCTCAATTTCTTTGGTGTTAATTGTACCTTGTTTAGCCCAATATTATAATGCAAGCGTGCTGCTATTCGTTTATATTCATTGCAATGATCTGGTCAAACAAAGAGGCCGCTTGTCCTACTTTGTGTTGGTATATTTGCTGATAAGCTAAAACGCTTTTAACATATTCTCGGGTTTCTTTAAACGGAATGGTTTCAATCCAAACATCGGCAGGTAATGACTCAGCGTTTTTTAACCAACTTCTTACGCGATAAGGGCCGGCATTATAAGCCGCGGTAGCCAGTACCTGATTGCCATCATGGCGGTCGAGTAAATCACGTAAATATTTTGTGCCTAATTTAATATTATTTTTAGCTTTGAATAAATATCGAGTAGAAACTTTTTTGCGCGCCAGCTGTTTTGCTGTACCCGGCATAATTTGCATTAAACCTTTAGCGCCGGCTGGAGAATTAGCATCAGACATAAATGAGCTTTCACGACGCGTTATAGCAAACGCCCAAGCTGGATTAATGTTTTGCTGGCCCGCATAGTGGTTAATTTCACTTTCAAAGCCCAATGGAAAACGTAAACCTACATCGTTAAGATACCCCACTTTAGCTAAGGTAAATATCGCCCTGTCATACCATTGCATTTCATTGGCAACTTTAGAGGCAACTAACTTGTCGCGCTTACTGAGTTTAGACAACCAATAATTCCATTCCTTACGGGCGTGATAAAACCGACCAATGGCAAACAGCTCAATGGCTCTTTTTGCTTCAGGGCTTTTAGTTACTAAGGCTCTTTCGTCTGCGCTAACGACGAGCGGTATATTCTGAAAATTAGCCGGTTTATTTAAATAACTCGCGGCTAAAAAACCATAATAATGTCGGCTTAACGCCAGCTTATTTAAGCGTAAATTTCCTGCCACTAACTCATCAGTGGCCAACAAGCTTCTGCCATACCAGTACTGCCACTGCAGGCTGTTTTGTGCTATTTCAGGTAATTTTAACAGCTTAGTTTTGATATTTTGCCAATTTTGATCACGCAGAGCGTCGGTTATATACCACTGGGTTAAGTTACTCGTAAATAAGTTTTCATCAACTTTCGCTAACCATGTCGCCGCATCAAGATGATTTTTACTGGCTAACGCTAGGGCAAATTTTAACGTAATTTGTTGCTGTTGCTGCACAGAAAAAGGTAACAACAACTGGGCTAATTGATAGGTATCAAGTGCTTGCTTTGGATCGCGCCATATTAGGCGCTTTAAACCATAAGCGACTATTTCCGCCTCTCTCTGGGTTTTATTTTTAAATTTTGATAAGTGTGTAGTGTATGACGGGTCGCGACGTACTTGATGCCAAAGCTGAGCTAAATATTGCTCATTCTCTGGTAATAACCGAGTTAAATACGGTATTAAAGTATGTTTACCACCATCCGCTGATAATACGATACGTTGCCATATTACCTCATTGGTTCGATACCCTGCTTGCTGCCACTGCTTAAACAAAGGGTCACAAACTTTAGGCTGCGACTTACCTACTAGCCACAGCGAGCTTACTTTTGGCAATACTTTCGTGGGTGACACACCAGATTGCAGCTGAAATCGATAATGCTGACAGGTTAGCTCAACGTCACTAGTGGCTTCGAAAAAGTTTTGAAAAAGTACCCGCTGCTTACGTTTGGCTAAATAAGTTAGCCATTTATTTCTTAAAGGCCAATCCAGTGGTGTGCCTTTATACTTTGCTAAAAAGTCCCTTATCTCTGGCGCTGATGACAACTTCATGTTGGTCATTAAGCGTTTCTGATCCAAATAAGGTTGCAGCGGATAATAATGTAGTTGGTTATACAGATTTTGATAACTAACAGAGTTGTGATTCCAAGTTTGCTTTTCGGCTTGCAAGAAATTTTTTCGCTGCTGGCTTTCATCATTAGCGAAAGTTGCTGCACTCACTAATAGCGCACTTAAGATGACGGTTTTAAAAAATCGGAAACTAGCTAGCGGCATAAGAAGACCTTGGAGAAATAAGCATGGATCAATTATTCACCTCTAACGTGACAAAGCAAGCTTATTACAGACAATTATTAGCTTAATTATCAATATTGGCTCTTGAAGTCAGTTTTAGATACTTAAAAATCCATTGAAAAAAAACAATCAAGGTAAGTTTATTGTTGCGTCATGGTAAATAGGCTTTAAAATTAGCGCCAAACCCTATTCCCTAGCAAGGTAAAGCATGACCGATTGCCCTTTTTCAGCTCCAGACCACCAATTAGATGCCATTGGGCTTCGCTGCCCCGAGCCAGTAATGATGCTTCGGCTAAAAATACGAAAAATGGCCGAAGGTGAAACCCTCCTTGTGAGCGCTGATGACCCGTCAACGGCAAGAGATATCCCAAGCTTTTGTCGATTTATGGATCATCAACTTATTAGTCAACAAGTTAAAAAAATACCTTTTCAATACGTTATTAAGAAAGGGTTATGACATTAAATTACTGATCAGTGCATAATAGTTGAAGCCAAATAATTTTTTTGAGCTATTTTTAACAAAAAAATTATACCGCTTGGTTACTCAGCCATAAAATCAACTTGTTATCATAGTTTTTAAATGGTTATTCATAACCCCCAAAAGATCCCGCAGGACCAGGAAAGACCACTGGACTTTCAAAACCATCTTTTGCAACACTGCTAACACCGAAAAAATAGTTATCGATTACAATATTTTTTAACTCAAATTCAGTGACATCACCGACATATTGGCTTTTTGTCCATGTTGGCTCTGTGGTCAATCGCCAATGAACACGGTAACCCGCTAAGTTATTTGCCATAGTCCCTGCTGGACGCTGCCATTTTAAACTTGTTGATGCTTTAACTGCCCCTGAAATTTCAGTATTGGCCGGCGGTGGTGGCGCCCAAGCCATAGCGGCCATAGTAACAGCGTTTAACGAGGTTAATTTCGCAGTAAAATCAAAATCTACACCAGCAATAACATCACCGAACGCTCGGCCATTTTCGCTTCTAAGGTCTTGATGCTGACGATCGTAGTGCTCATTAGTTTCCATAATACGCACGGCAGGATAACCAACTGCATTAAAGGGTCTATGATGTCCGCCTCGACCAAATCTGTCCAATCTATATATCATCATAACGTCTAAGTTAGGGATGTATTGGTCGGCAATTTTATCAATATAGCGAGCTACATTTCGTGAAGACGAATCTACTTCACCGCCAGTAAATCTGCGTTTTTTAGCTTCTGCCGGTGTTTCAACATAGCGAACGCCTTCGGAAAAAACCCTTGCGGTTGTATTGTTGATAATGCCATTGATACCTGAAATATTACCAATCATGTCGTTATTAATAACCGCTTCCACACGCCAAGCTTCTTTCTTGGCAATACCCGCCATTATTTTTCCACCAAACAATCCCTGTTCTTCTCCTGATAATGCAGCATAAACAAGAGTACCGGCAAATTTATGTTGGGACAGCACTCTAGCGGCTTCGATAACTCCGGCAACACCTGAAGCATTATCATTGGCTCCTGGAGAGGCACTGGTGTAATCAAGCGGGTCTGACACTCGAGAGTCTATATCACCAGACATCACGATATAGCGATTGGGATCGAGTTGGCCGCGCTGAATAGCGATAACATTGATCACTTCAGTCGGTTCAGGAATTCGCTTTTCTCCTGAAAAGGTCTGTTTTTGATAAACAACCTCTAAACAGCCTCCACATTGTGCTGAAATTGCATCAAATTCTGACTTAATCCAACGACGTGCCGCGCCAATCCCTTGGCTATCTGACTTTGTCTCTGACTTTGTCTCTGACAAAGTATGCCTAGTACCAAAGCCAACTAATGTAGTGACATCTTTTTTCAGTCTCTCTGCACTTACTTGTTGTTGTATCTCACGCAATACCAACTGCTCATTCGGCGGCACCACTGTAGCAGCGTAAACAGGTATAGCCGTAGCAAACGCACATAACACCCCAAAAGTTTTTCGAGAAAAAGCATTAAACGATGCAGTAAGCGAGATACTCTTCACTTTGCTAAAATATATAAACATAACGACGACCTAATATTATTGTGATTATTACTTTGGTAAAAGATTAGCACATTTAATAAGCTTAACGGGTTCATCCATCCTATTAATAATTCAATTCAACGCACGGTTAAATTCACTATCGAACTCACTATTGAACTCACAATTAAATGATCAATTGCTCCGAGTTAGACGGGTCACAAAACTTTATCAAGCTAAAATATCAGCTTCAAATACGGTCAATTTTGCCACACTTAACTCTGCTGGTTAACATTAGCTAGGCTTATAAGACTAGGTTTAAGTTTAGATTTTACTTTAGCAAACGCTGAAAGTGTTGTGCTGGACGCTTTGCAAACTCAAGAGCAAAAAAACACTGACACAGTTAGCTAAATGTCTATTTTGTTCTTAAAACAGCCTGTTGATATATTATTTTATATTACAAAAGACGCTTCTGAACGGCGCAAGTAGTTACCGTTTTCCAGTTGAGTTAACTGAATCGACTTAATCAACAGAATCACCATTGAGTAAGAGTCAGAATTTTTTATTGTTCGAGCTAAATACCTCTTGGCAAAATTAATCTCAGTGTAAGCAAGATTTAATGATAAAAAAAAGGAATGCCTTAGCATTCCTTTTAGTTTTTAATACGCTACAACCACAAATATTACTGCAATAAAGAAATATCCGCTATCGCAAGAAAACTATTACGAATTTCGTTTAGTAAGGTCAAGCGATTGGTTTTAACTTGTTCATCATCAGCCATCACCATGACATGATCAAAAAAGTTATCAATGGGCTGCTTTAACGCCGCTAATTCGGTTAATGCACTTTGATAATCTTTAGTCGCCATTAATGGTGCTATTTTAGTATTAACCACTGAAAAAGCTGAGGCCAACTCTGTTTCAGCAGCTTCTGTCGCTAAATCAGCTTTAAAAGCGTTAAAAAGCTCACCTTTAAATTTAACTAAAATATTACCCACACGCTTGTTAGCGGCGGCTAACGTAGCCGCTTCACCTAAGGTTTTAAAATGTGTGACCGCATGAATACGCTTGTCAAAGTCCAATGGTGAAGACGGAGCGTTAGCTAGCACAGCTTGTATGACATCAACCGTAATATTTTGATCTTGATAATAAGCACGGTAGCGACCAAAAACAAATTCAAGTACTTGTTGAGTCACGTCTTGATTGCTTAATTTATCTTGATAAAGCTCAACACTTTTTGCTAATAAATCTGCAATATCTAAATTAAGATCTTTCTCAATGATGATACGGATCAAGCCAATAGCCGCACGGCGCAAAGCAAACGGGTCTTTATCCCCCTTAGGCGCTTGGTTAATGCCAAAGATACCGACTAAGGTATCGACTTTATCAGCAATAGCAACAGCGCAACCTATGGTTTGTTCAGGTAATACATCACCCGCGAAACGAGGTCGATATTGATCTTCTAAAGCCTGTGCAACAGCTGCCGGTTCACCATCATGCTGAGCATAATACTTACCCATGGTGCCTTGAACTTGTGGAAATTCAAGCACCATATCTGACATTAAATCTGTTTTGCTCAGTAAACCTGCGCGATAGGCTATAGCGGTATCATCGCCAGTTTTATCCGCAACGAATGCACTTAAACTAGCAATACGTTCAGACTTAGCTTTCACTGTGCCTAATTGCTTTTGAAACAACATCGACTCTAAACCTTGCAGTCTTGACTCAAGTGATTGTTTTTTATCTGTTTTAAAGAAAAACTCAGCATCAGCTAAACGGGGTCGAATAACCTTCTCATTACCTTTAATAACCTGACTTGGATCTTTGCTATCAATATTTGATACAAAGATGAATTTATTCAATAAGTTACCTTCGCTATCAGTGACAGGAAAGTATTTTTGATGATCTTTCATCGAATAAATTAAAGGCTCAGCAGGTACATTCAAAAACTCTTTGTCGAAGCTGCCTGTTAATACTACTGGCCATTCAACTAATGAAGTCACTTCTTCTAGTAATTCGTCATCCGGTAAAACGAATCCACCAATGGCTATCGCCGCGGCATTAATTTGTTGTTGAATAGTGTCTTTACGTGCTTGATAGTCAACCACAACATGCGCTGCTTTTAGTGCATTTTCATAGTCATTGGCATGTGCTAACGCGACTAAGCCGTGATGATGAAAGCGGTGACCGGTCACTAAGTTATTAGAGCGAATGTTTAACGATTCACCGGCAATAACACTTGCACCATAAAGTAATGTTAGCGTATGCACAGGACGAATAAATTGTGTTCTACCTGAGCCCCACCGCATAGGTTTAGGTACAGGTAACTTTGCAATAGCTTGGTTAACCATGTCAGGAATTAACTGCTCAACATGTTTGCCTTGCTCAATGGTTTTGTAAAGTAACCATTCACCTTTATCTGTTACCAAACGCTCTGCTTGAGCAACAGTGATGCCATTTGAGCGCGCCCAACCTTCGGCAGCTTTACTTGCTTTACCTTCAGCATCAAAGGCTACGCTAACAGCAGGACCACGTTTTTCAATGGCTTTATCAGCTTGGTTAGCGACTAAGTTGTCAACCTTTACCGCTAAACGTCTTGGCGTCGCATACCAATAAATATCAGAATAAGAAAGTTTTGCTTCATCTATTTGTAATTTAATTTGCTCAAAGAACGTTGTAGCTAAGGTTCTCAACGACTTTGGTGGTAACTCTTCAGTACCGAGTTCAATCAATAGTGTTTCTGTTGTCATTATGACTGTCCCTTAGTTGAGTTATTATTGCTTGAGTTATCATTGGCTAAATTATTTTTACAAAGCGGAAAGCCAAGCTCTTCACGTTTGGCGTAATAGGCTTGTGCACAAGCTTTTGATAAAGCTCTTACTCTCAATATATAGCGTTGGCGTTCTGTTACCGATATGGCGTGTCGAGCATCCAGTAAGTTAAAGGCATGAGAAGCTTTCATCACTTGTTCGTACGCCGGTAAGGCTAAACCTGCTTGGATCAGTTTTTCACTGTCTTTTTCACATTGATCAAAGGTGTTAAATAAGGCATCAACGTCAGCATATTCAAAGTTATAAGTAGATTGTTCAACTTCATTTTGATGAAAGACATCGCCATAAAGTACTTTACCCATAGGACCATCAGTCCAAACCAGATCATAAATACTGTCTACGTTTTGAATATACATGGCTAAGCGTTCTAAGCCATAGGTTATTTCACCCGTAACAGGTGCACACTCTATACCGCCAACTTGTTGAAAGTAAGTGAACTGCGTAACTTCCATACCATTTAGCCAGATTTCCCAACCTAAACCCCAGGCGCCTAAGGTGGGTGATTCCCAGTTGTCTTCTACAAAGCGAATATCGTGCACGAGTGGATCAATACCCATCTCTTTTAACGAGTCAAGGTAAAGCTCTTGAATATTATCTGGAGAAGGCTTTAACATGACTTGAAATTGATAGTAGTGTTGTAGGCGATTTGGATTTTCACCGTAGCGACCATCGGTTGGACGTCGACATGGTTGCACATAAGCACTACTCATTGGCTCAGGACCAATAGAACGTAAAAATGTCATCGGGTGAAATGTGCCGGCCCCAACTTCTAAATCTAATGGCTGAACTATTACACAGCCTTGGCGTGACCAATAATCTTGCAACTGCAATATTAGTCCTTGAAAGGTCTTTATATTAAACGTACTCATAACATTCCGAATCTATAGTTATATGGGATTAAATAAGGCTAATTATACCGTTTGTCGCTTTATTAGCCTAGTGTGCTTATCGCAATTTAATTAATTAAGTGATCTAAGTTTTCATCAAGAAAAATGGCTAAAGACAAGGTATAAAATTTATCAGTCATTAACTGATAAATTTACAACACTGTATTTTTTCATTTTAAGCATTAAGGATCAGCAGATAATTAGTCAATGGTATTACTAAATGTTAGCACTAGATATTAGCTATTTTTTATCTATAAATACCTGCTTAGAAACAAAAATGCCCGATCATCAAATCGGGCATTATTATCTCTACAGTTTAAAGGCTAAACATCTAGGTTAGCTACTTTAAGCGCGTTTTCTTCAATGAAGTGTCTACGCGGTTCAACATGATCACCCATCAGGGTGGTAAACAATTGATCAGCTGCAATAGCGTCTTCAATAGTTACCTGTAACATTCTACGTGAATCTGGATCCATGGTAGTTTCCCATAATTGATTGGGATTCATTTCACCTAGACCTTTATAACGTTGAATATATTGACCACGTTTAGATTCAGCCATTAACCAATTTAATGCTTCATCAAACTCAGTTATTTGCTTAATTTTTTCGCCACGTTTAACGTAAGCACCTTCTTCCATTAAGCCATTCACTGCTTTATTTAGACTTTGAATTGAGGCAAATTCTTTTGAGTCAAAAAATTCATAGTCACAATCATAAACCGTATCAATACCATGTTTACGAACATTAAAGCTTGGGTAATAAACATGGCGTTCTTGATCATGCTTAACTTCAACCGTATAGATAGAGCCATTACCATCTTGCTCAGAAAGCTGTTTTAGTAGATCAGCGGTCCAAGATTCAACGTTGGCTTTAGTTTTGAATTCTTCAGTGGTAATTAATTCACCGTAGATCATCTTTTCTAGAATATCAGCAGGAATTAAACGCGATACGCGCTTAATAGTTTCGTGAGTTTTACGGAACTGTTTTACTAAATTTTCTAATGATAAGCCTGATAAGGCCGGTGCAGATTCATTAACATGAATTTCTGCATTCTCTAATGCCAGTGATGTTAAATACTCAACTAAGCCATTTTCATCTTTTATGTAACGTTCTTGCTTACCTTTTTTCACTTTATAAAGTGGCGGTTGAGCAATATAAATATAGCCACGTTCCATTATTTCAGGCATTTGACGATAGAAAAATGTCAGTAATAATGTTCGTATGTGTGAACCATCGACATCAGCATCGGTCATAATGATAATACTGTGATAACGCAGTTTTTCTGGGTTATATTCATCGCGACCAATACCACAACCTAACGCTGTGATTAACGTGCCAACTTCTTGAGAAGATATCATTTTATCAAAACGCGCTTTTTCTACGTTAAGAATTTTACCTTTCAATGGCAATATAGCCTGATTTTTGCGATTTCTTCCCTGCTTAGCAGAGCCGCCAGCAGAGTCCCCTTCCACAATATATAGTTCAGATAGCGCTGGATCTTTTTCCTGACAATCAGCTAACTTACCCGGTAAACCTGCAATATCTAACACCCCTTTGCGGCGAGTCATTTCTCTTGCTTTACGCGCTGCTTCACGAGCACGAGCTGCATCAACAATTTTCATTATGATAGTGCGAGCAACCGAAGGCTTTTCTAATAGGTATTCACCTAATTTTTCGCCCATAGCTTGTTCTACTGCAGTTTTAACTTCAGATGAAACAAGCTTATCTTTTGTTTGAGAAGAGAACTTAGGATCAGGTACTTTAACTGAAATTACCGCAGTTAAGCCTTCACGAGCGTCGTCACCAGAGGCACTGGTTTCAGTACTGCCACCTTTTTTAGTTTTGTTTAAACCTTCTTTAACCATGTAGCTATTAAGCGTACGGGTTAATGCGGTACGAAAACCACTTAAGTGAGTACCACCGTCGCGTTGTGGAATGTTATTAGTGAAACAATGAATGCTTTCTTGGAAGCCATCGTTCCACTGCATTGCCACTTCAACTACAATGCCATCTTCTCGTTCTAAATCGAAGTAGAAAATTTCTTCATTAACTGGCGTTTTATTGGTATTTAAATAATCAACAAAGGCTTGAATACCACCATCAAATTGAAAGTGATCTGACTTACCTTCTTCACGTTCATCAATAAGTCTAATTGATACACCTGAATTCAAAAATGATAATTCACGAATTCTTTTTACCAGTAGGTCATAGTGAAATAGCACATCGGTGAAGGTCTCTTCACTTGGCCAAAATCTGACTTCTGTCCCGGTTTTATCACTTTCGCCAACCTGTTTCATTGGCTCTTGTGGTATGCCGTGGTGATAAAATTGTTCGAATAATTTACCTGCTCGGCGAATATTTAGTTTCAATTTACTACTGAGGGCATTTACTACTGAAATACCAACACCGTGTAAACCACCCGAAACTTTATAACCTGAGTCTTCACCACCGAACTTACCACCAGCATGCAATACTGTCATGATAACTTCAGCGGCAGAAATACCCTCTTCTGGATGAATTTCTGTTGGAATTCCACGACCGTCATCCTTTACAGATACCGAGCCGTCTATGTGAATTTTAACAATAATATCAGTACAGTGACCTGCAAGAGCTTCATCAATTGAGTTATCCAACACCTCAAATACCATGTGATGAAGGCCTGTGCCATCATCGGTATCACCTATATACATCCCTGGTCTTTTACGAACTGCATCTAAGCCTTTTAGTACTTTTATACTAGCCGAGTCATATTCATTTTCTATTGTCATAGCTTGTAGCCTACTCACTCATTACTGATAGTTTGCCATGTTTCACGTGAAACATTTTATAGTTTTCTTTCTGTGGAACGAGTTGTTCCACTGCTGTTTTATCTATTGCGGTTACAATTACCTGACATTCAATTCCTGCTATTGCATTATTTAATAACGCTCTAGAGTGAATGTCTAATTCTGCACCTACATCATCAATTAATAAAATTGGTTTTACTAGATTAACTCTTTCGATTAGTTTTGCTTGAGCAAAAGTTAACGCCAGTAAAAACAACTTCTGTTGTCCACGTGACAATTGGTTATCGACTGATGCACCTCTTAATAAAAAACGGACATCAAATTTTTGTGCGCCAAATAAGCTATAACCATAAGCTAATTCTTTTTCTTTATATTGTTGTAAAACATCGTACAAATTTTTCTTACTATTCCAGCCTTGTAAATATTGAATAACAATATCGTCTGACACTGAAGGTAACATTATTTTCAACCAATAACTTAATTCTTTAGTCAGCTCCTCAACATAACTGGCTCGTAGATTAGCTATTATTTGCGAGCTATCAATAAAGACATCTGTCCAATAGCTTAACGTGCTACCCGAAGTTTTACTGCGTAAACAGGCATTACGCTGTTTAAGGATTCGTGAAAATTCTCTCCAATGATCTGAAAATGAATGTTTCACGTGAAACAATCCTAAATCAACAAACCTTCTTCTCTGCTTTGGGCCACCAAAAAATATTTTAAAACTTTCTGGCGTGATCACTTGCACAGCGATATTTTTTGCCAGCACAGAAAACTTTGTTTCTTTTTGACCATTTATACGTATTTCAGTATTCGCTGTACTTTGTCCATTAAAGAGTTTTCGTACACCCATCTGGCAATCTTTATGAGTTTTAGCGCTGACGGTAAAACTAGGCTTAGTATGCTGAAGTAAGTTTTCCACTTTTGAGCTACGAAATGACTTGCCGTGCCCCAAATAGAAAATAGCCTCTAATACACTACTTTTACCGCTACCATTATCACCAATAATAAAATTGAGATCTGGATGTAATTCAACCGATACACTTTCAATATTTCGTAAATCTTGAATAATTAATTTACCAATACTCATTATAATAGGTCGTTGTTATAAACGCATTGGCATAACAACATACAAAGCTTCTCCAGATTCTCCACCTTCAATAACCACACTACTGTTAGCATCAGCTAAGGTAAATTTAACATCATTTTCTTTAATAGCATTGAGTACGTCTAAAACATAGCTAACGTTAAAACCGATTTCAACTTCCTCATAAGGAAAGTCAATTTCAATCACCTCTTCAGCTTGTTCTTGCTCAGGGTTGTTCGCGGTTATCTTTAATTCGGTACGGCCAAAGTTAAGACGAACGCCTTTGAATTTTTCGTTAGATAAAATCGAAGCACGAGACAATACCTGTCTAAGTACGTCTTTGTTGGCATTAAGAATTTTATCGCCGTTACGTGGTAATACCCGACGGTAATCAGGAAAACGACCATCGACCAGTTTACTGGTAAATGAAAATTCGCTATCAATAATGCGTATGTGATTAGAGCCTAGAAAAACCTGCACACCTTCATCAACTGGGTCGAGTAAACGAATAATCTCTAAAATACCTTTGCGCGGTACAATCACTTGTCGAGCAGGGAGTTCAAGCGCTTGATTAGATATTTTGCAGATAGCTAAACGGTGTCCGTCGGTAGCAACAGAGCGTATTTCGTGACCTTCTGTTTCTATCGACATACCATTGAGATAATAGCGCACGTCTTGGTTTGCCATTGAAAAATGGGTGCTTTCAATTAAGCGTAATAATTCAGACTTTAATAAACTAAATTCTACGTCACCTTGCCATTGTTCAATATTAGGAAAATCAGTGGCTGGTAAGGTTGAAAGTGAATACTTACTACGACCTGTGCTAATTTTTATCACATCGTTATCAGATTCAAAGGTCAGCATAGAATCATCGGGTAAGCTTTTACAAATATCAAGTAACTTACGAGCAGGAATGGTGACTTTTCCATCCTCTGCGTGATTATCTACACTGGCATAAGCTACCATCTCCAGCTCTAAATCAGTAGCTGTTAATGTAAGTGACTGCCCACTTACATCAAAAAGTATATTACCTAAAATAGGTAGTGTACTTTTTCGCTCTACAGCACCAGAAACCAATAACAAAGGTTTCAGCAGTAATTCCCTACTCAATGAAAATTTCATTTCTGACTCACTTGTAACTTACTTATTATTATGATGACAATGTTCTGGTTAAATTTGAATAGTCTTCTTTAATATCGTGAGACTCTTCACGTAAAGATTTTACCTTACGACAGGCATGTAATACAGTCGTATGGTCACGACCACCGAAGGCATCACCAATTTCAGGTAAACTATGGTTAGTTAACTCTTTAGATAATGCCATGGCAATTTGACGCGGTCTAGCTACTGAGCGATTTCTGCGTTTAGACAGTAAATCTGCCACCTTAATCTTATAATATTCTGCAACCGTGCGCTGGATGTTATCAATAGTGACTAGCTTGTCTTGTAAAGCTAATAAGTCGCGCAAAGCTTCTCTAACAAAATCAATCGTGATGGCTCGCCCCGTAAAGTTAGCGTTTGCTATTACCCTATTCAAAGCGCCTTCTAATTCACGAACATTTGAGCGCAAGCGTTTAGCAATAAAGAAGGCAACTTCGTCAGCTAAATTGATATGACTTTCTTGTGCTTTGCGTTTTAATATGGCGACACGAGTTTCTAATTCTGGTGGTTCAATGGCGATGGTTAATCCCCAACCAAAGCGAGATTTCAAACGATCTTCAACATCCACTTCTTTTGGATAGCGATCACTGGTCAAAATGATTTGTTGATTGCCTTCAAGTAAGGCATTAAAAGTATGAAAAAACTCTTCTTGCGTACGATCTTTACCGGCAAAGAATTGAATATCATCAATAAGCAAGGCATCAACTGAACGGTAATATTGTTTAAATTTTTCCATCGCGTTGTTTTGTAACGCTCGCACCATATCTTGCACAAACCGCTCTGAATGCATGTAGGCAATTTTTGCATTGGGTTTATTAAGTAAAATACCATTACCGACTGCATGTAATAAATGTGTTTTACCTAGGCCAGTACCACCATAAATAAATAAAGGGTTGTAAGCTGCGCCTGGATTATCAGCCACTTGTGACGCCGCAGCGCGGGCCAATTGATTTGACTTACCTTCAACAAAATTATCAAAGGTGTATTTAACTCTGATATTGGTTGTTTTTGGTAAATTACTTTCTGGTGGTGGAGTATCTCGATTTGGCGTTCTAATATTGGGTTGCAATTGGTTAATACTATTTGGAATATTAGTCTTTTGTGCTGGGATACTACCCACATCAAAACGCAATAATGGTGGGTTTGCACTGTCTTGCATCCCCACAAGTTCATTAATGCGATTAACATACTTGTCTCTAACCCAGTCCAAAACAAATCGATTTGGCGCATATAACGTCATAATATTGTCTGTGATCACGCACTGTAGTGGACGTATCCACATACTAAATTGTTGTGCGGGCAATTCTTCTTGAAGAACAGACAAACATTTTTGCCAAAGTGTATGATCCAACAACCGACTCCTGATAAATACTATTCGCCCTGCGTTTAATAACCAATAAAATGGCCGATAAAAATACAGAAAAGTAAAAAAAATTAATTTTTATAATTAGCCTATTATCTCTATAGTTATCCACAACATCAATATTGACTTTTCAATAAATGGCTTTTATTTTCAGTTATTTTTAGTAAACTCAGTTAAATTAGGCTCCCTGCCTATTTTTAATCGCAAATTAGTGTTAAAAAATATTTCAATATACTATTTAATTATTACTGAATATGGCCGAGTTACTTGCTGCGAAAAAGCTAAATTGTGATAAAACTGTGGATATATTTGTGATCCGGACGATCCATAGACGATCATTTGAAAATAGCTAGTGAATAAGCATTGACAAAGTATAGTTCTCTATATAGAATTTCGCTTCATTTTTAGACCCAGTGTGCTCATGAAGGCTGTTTTGCCAGGGCAACAACAACAGACGGATTAGCGTAATGAAAAGAACATTTCAACCTAGTGTATTAAAACGTAAGCGCAACCATGGCTTCCGTGCTCGTATGGCTACGAAAAACGGACGTGCTGTAATTTCACGTCGTCGTGCTAAAGGCCGTAAAAGCCTTAGTGCTTAATCTTCTAACTTGAAACTTAAGTTAAAAGAACAGTGACCGCTATGGTTACTTATGAATTTAATCGGGAGTCACGTTTGTTGACTCCCGGTCATTTTCAAGCTGTATTCGCAAAACCTCTTCGTTTTGGCTCTAGCCACATCACCATACTCGTCACTCCAAATTCTGATAATAATAACCGTCTCGGTCTAGCCATTGCTAAAAAGCGGGTGAAACTAGCTGTTCAACGAAATCGTATCAAACGACAAATTCGCGAGAGCTTCCGTTTAAATCAACATAACCTTCCCTTTGTTGATATAGTCGTTATGGTAAAATCTGGCACTGACAAGCTCGAAAATAAAGAAATTAATCAGCAATTGGAAAAAATATGGCGAAAAATAATTCAACGCCACAAAAAGTAGCTATTACACTAGTAAAAGCCTACCAGCGCTGGCTTAGCCCATTGCTTGGACCCCATTGTAGATTTAATCCAACATGCTCTTTTTACGCGATAGAAGCAATTAATCGCTTTGGTGTGATAAAAGGTTGTTGGTTAGCAAGCAAACGTATACTAAGATGCCACCCACTTAATGCGGGAGGACTTGATCCCGTGCCACTATCAAAAAAAGAGAAATAAGACATTATGGAATCCCAACGCAGTTTTCTTTTTATTGCGCTTATGGTTGTTACCTATTTGCTATTTAACCAATGGCAAACAGACAAAGCTCCAATTCTTGAGCAACCAGCAGTAACTCAACAAACAACGCCAAGTACTAGTAACGGCGAATTTGTTCCTGAGTCATCAGCTACAGCAACGTCTATCAGCAATGAAACAAAAGTAGTTAGTGCTACACTAATTACAGTAAAAAATGATGTTTTATCACTAAAAATTGATACTAACGGCGGCGACATTGTTGAAGCTAAATTACTTAAGTTCGATACCGAACAAGGTAATGGCATACCCTTTACTATATTGCGCAACGACCGTGACCGCTATGTAGCGCAAAGTGGCTTAACTGGCGCACAAGGTTTAGACCGTGTTATTCCTGGTCGACCTATTTATCAAACATCAGCGACTTCTTATCAAGCAGACGCTGGTGAGCCGCTAGTCATTGATTTAAATTATCTTGATGACGCCGGTTTGTCTGTTACTAAGCGTTTTACGCTCAATTACGACAGCTATGCCATTAATGTTGAATATATCATTGCCAATAACGCGACAAGCCCTGCAAGCGTACAAATGTATGCACAACTAAAGCAAACCACTTTAATTGATAGCTCAAGCGGTTTAATTCCGACTTATGTCGGTGCGGCCTATTCAACAACTGAAGATATATACGAAAAATATGACTTTGATGATATCGCTGAAGCCAACCTGAGTGTTACAACTCAAGGTGGTTGGGTTGCTATGTTGCAACACTATTTTGTATCATCTTGGGTACCAGAAAAAACTTCAGATAATCAATTATATACTAGATACTCTAGTAACAAAGACGCAGTGATCGGCTTTAAAGCTCCGGCAATAACGATTGAGCCTAACAGCACAGCAACCACATCAGCGACTTTTTATGTCGGTCCAAAAGACCAAGATGTATTAGAAAGTATTGAACAAAACCTTGATCTAACAATTGATTACGGATTTTTATTCATGATCAGCCAACCATTATTCTGGTTGCTTATCAAAATTCAATCTATTGTAACTAACTGGGGTGTAGCGATTATTATCATTACCCTTATCGTTAAAGGTGGTATGTATCCATTAACGAAAGCGCAATATACCTCAATGGCTAAGATGCGGGCACTACAACCTAAAATGGCGCAGCTAAAAGAGCGTTTAGGTGATGATAAACAAAAAATGTCACAAGCCATGATGGAACTTTATCGTAAAGAAAAAGTAAATCCTGCTGGTGGTTGTTTACCCTTAATTATTCAAATGCCTATTTTCCTAGCACTATACTGGGTATTTTTGGAAAGTGTTGAATTACGTCATGCACCCTTTATGTTGTGGATACAGGATCTATCAGCACAAGACCCGTTTTACATTTTGCCAGTATTAATGGGTGTCAGTATGTTCATTATGCAAAAAATGCAGCCAATGACAGTGCAAGATCCTATGCAACAAAAAATAATGCAATATATGCCAGTGATGTTTACGGTATTCTTTTTCTGGTTCCCATCTGGCTTAGTACTTTACTGGTTGGTCAGTAACCTTATTTCAATTGCACAAATGAAGATAATATTCTCGGGCATCGAAAAGGCCAAAGAGAAAGAAAAAGCCAAATAAGGTTATTTTTTATCGACTAAAAAGGTAGCTCAGGCTACCTTTTTTTATAACTTAAATTTGAGGTTATTAAACTTTGCTTGAATATTTTGCAAAAAAATAATCAACGAGGATATAGTTAAGGCAGTTTCATTCATTATCTAATCTACTTTAAAGCTAAGTAAAACAGCCAAATACAAGAGGTGTTGTGATATTCATCTTTTTTATCAAAAAATAAAGTATCTATGAATGACAGCGCTCAAAATGGCTTTAGTTTTCCTTACATTTAACCTTAAAATAGTGAACTTAGTTATCCCTGCTTCTTCTCTCATTGGTTCCTGCCTGTAAAAATAAACACCGAAAACACTAATGCCGACTGTAGCAAACAAGATACGACAAAGATAACTAACATTAACTAGCGACTATTCACCAATACCAAGACTCATATCAAGCGCTTATGCCATTCAAAGCAGAATAAATTACACAATAGCTCAGAGTACATTTGCAGCCGGTAATTAAGGCTTTATAATATCGCCCATTAAAGCCTAAACCGTTAACTGAGAAACTAACATGACCGACCTAGCTTTTACATCAGGCCAAAAAGAAACCATAGCAGCACAAGCTACAGCTCCAGGCAGAGGTGGTGTTGGTATCATCAGGGTTTCAGGGCCTGAAGTTAAAAATGTCGCTCAAGCCATATTAGGTAAAGTGCCTGAATTGCGCAAAGCCGAATATTTAACCTTTAAAGATCATAAAGGCCGAGCACTAGACCAAGGCATAGCACTCTATTTTAAAGGCCCTAACTCCTTTACCGGTGAAGATATTTTAGAACTACAGGGCCACGGAGGTCCGGTTATTTTAGATATGTTGCTCAAAGAGATTTTAACGCTACCTAAGGTACGCATGGCCGGCCCTGGTGAGTTTAGTGAACAGGCGTTTCTTAATGATAAACTTGATTTAACCCAAGCAGAAGCTATAGCCGATTTAATTAACTCAAGCTCAGAACAAGCAGCACGCTGTGCTTTACATTCGTTACAAGGCGATTTTTCTAAACTGGTCCATCAAATGGTAAAAGACACTATACATTTACGCATGTATGTGGAAGCCGCGATAGACTTTCCAGAAGAAGAAATAGATTTTCTTGCCGACGTGAAAGTGCTCAACGACTTAAAGGCCATCATTAGCCAAGTCGCAGAAGTAAAGAATAAAGCCCAACAAGGCAGTATTATTCGTGAAGGCATGCGGGTGGTTATTGCCGGTCGACCTAACGCCGGTAAGTCAAGCTTACTTAATGCCCTTAGTGGTAAAGAAAGTGCCATAGTCACTGACATTGAAGGCACCACGCGTGATGTATTATCTGAGCAAATCCACATCGATGGCATGCCACTGCATATTATTGATACCGCAGGGTTAAGAGAAAGTGTCGATGAAGTAGAGAAAATAGGTATTGAAAGGGCTTGGCAGGAGATCAAACAAGCAGACCGTGTCTTACTAATGATTGACTCTGCACAGGATGAAACCGAGGATCCAAAAGCAGCTTGGCCAGAGTTTTTTGAAAAGTTACCCATTAATATCGGCTTAACTATTATTAGAAACAAAGCTGATATTAGCCAAGCAAAAACCGGTTACAGTGAACTCAATGCCACACCGACAATAACCTTGTCGGCTAAAACAGGTGCAGGCGTTACAGAGCTAACTGAGCACCTAAAACATATCATGGGTTACCAAGGTAGCACCGAAGGAGGTTTTATGGCCAGACGACGTCACTTGGTCGCTCTTGAACAAGCCCACCAGCATTTAATTATTGGCTTAGAGCAACTTGAATCCTATGTAGCTGGTGAAATTTTGGCTGAGGAACTACGTTTTTGTCAGCAAGAACTCAATAAAATCACCGGTGAATTTACCAATGACGATCTATTAAGTGAAATATTTTCATCCTTTTGTATTGGTAAATAAAAAAAATAATATGGTGCTAAATTACAGAGAATTAAAGCAAATTAATTTAGCACTATATTTTAAAATAAGCTTTATATTCAACAATTTATGGAGCAAAAATCAAAGACTTTTTATTACAAGGAAAGGAAAAGGAGCCGATAGACGAGCTAAGTTTTATCAGGGAGATCCTATAGTAATAACAAGAGAGATAATGAATATTTGTCAGCTTAATAAGATGGGTACTAAACGCATAATTAGAGTAAATCGCACTTTATAAATCAAATAACGATCTCGGTAATAATATCGATATAACTGTCTATCATTAATTCCCGTATAGGGTTTAAGATAGGCAGACTATAAACCAGCAGACAAAGCGCTTAAATCATAGTAACCCTTAAGGCCAAATAAAGACAAATAAAGATAGCCAAATTTACTTGATAAACCTCACAGTGGATAATATAAACTTTAGCCTTAGTTAATGAAAAATAATCAATTATTATAGGTTAATCAATCGCCATTACATCTAAATCTTCAACAAAATAATAGCCATTAACAATCTCAATTTTATTACACCTATGCGATGGTTGCTTAGAGCCTAATGTTTTTACATTTTTACATTTTAAGCGCTAACTTTTAGCACCATATAACTTTATATATTTTTCTCCCTCTAACGCTAATATTTCTAAATACTCGACAGGTAGTTTATCGTCCAGCATTTTTAGTGGCAATGCCCATGCTTGAGTTCTTTGTTCGTTGGCAACAGTAAGCCACCCGTAACTTTTAGTTAAATCTTGTTTTGTACCTTGTGCATTTAAATACATAGTACCAACAATATACTGCGCAGTTTTATCGCCTCTTTTAGCAAATATTTCAAGCTTAAGTAAAGCTTCATTATAATCGTTGACTTGATATAACCTGATAGCCGTTTTCAATTCTTTGTTATAACTAATAATATCAAGTACCTTCTCTGAGGAGAAAGCATGACTGAAAAATGAGATAGAGAGTATGATTGTGGTAATAATTAAATAACTAATAGGTCTATTCATCTTAATTCCAAAGCAAATTTTGTATTGAATTAAGAATAACTATTTTGATATTTCAATGTTTTTTCAATTGTAATAATGTGTTACTTGTAACTTTATAATATAAAAAACATATAAAAAATTTAATCTAAAACAAGATAAAATACTTAAATAGGAAGAGTAAATGAGCTCATTTCAAGTCATCGTTGGTAGTATGTTAGGCGGCTCAGAATATGTCGCAGAGGCCTGTGAAGAAACATTAACTGCGCTTGGTCATCAAGTTGAACTACATTTTCAACCAGATTTTGCGCAAATATTAAGCGAAAAACAAACTTGGTTAATTTGTACCTCAACACATGGTGCTGGCGACTATCCCGATAATATTCAAGCATTCGTGACAGATCTTGAAAATAGCGATCAAGATCTATCCTCAGTTAAATTTCTAACGATCGGTCTGGGTGATTCAAATTATGATACCTTTTGCTACGCAGCAAAAAATATCAATAAACTACTATTATCAATAGGTTGCAATGAAATAATACCTTTGATCACATTAGATATGAGTCAAGATATAGATCCAGAAGAACGATCTCAAACTTGGTTATTTGAAAACAAAGATCATTTATAACCAACTTACCCATAAGTTATTAACAATTATAGCCCTACAAAAACACCATTGTGGATAACTCTGGGTAAAAGCTATTAATTTTCTATTATTATTCAGTGTATAGAAATGAAATTAAATCACCCTGTGGATAAGTAGCTGTTTTGATCAGAGCTTATAACTGACTTGATCAAAGCTTGATCACAAGAATACATGGGTATTAATATATTGTTTTATATGAAAAAAAATGACTTATCAACAGAAAATGGCGACCTTAATAAGTAATAATAGTAAGATCTTTAAAGAGATCTTTATATATTACTTAAGGATCAAGCTTAGATCTTTTCCTAAATTAGATCATTCCCCTGAAGCGAAAAAGGCGCTAAAATATCGCTCTTAAAAATTAAATAGCAAAAAACTAAGGTCAGTAATTTATGTGGTATCAAGAGTCTTATGACGTAATTGTTGTTGGTGGTGGTCATGCTGGAACAGAAGCGTCACTCGCAGCAGCTCGCATGGGCTGTAAAACATTATTGTTAACCCACAACATTGACACCCTTGGTCAAATGTCGTGCAACCCAGCGATAGGCGGCATTGGCAAAGGTCATTTGGTTAAAGAAATTGACGCCCTCGGTGGCATAATGGCAACTGCAGCTGACCATGCTGCAATACAATTTAGAACCTTAAATGCCAGCAAAGGCCCTGCTGTTCGGGCTACTCGGATACAAGCTGATAGAAATTTATATCGGAACTTTGTCCGAAACTATCTAGAAAACCAAGAAAATTTAACTATATTTCAACAACCCTGTGACGATCTTATTCTAGAAAATAATAAGATCGTAGGTGTTTCTACTCAAATGGGTTTGAAATTTAAAGCTAAAAGCGTTGTGCTAACCGTAGGTACTTTTCTAGCAGGCCAAATCCATATTGGTTTAAATAATTACCAAGGCGGAAGAGCCGGTGATCCCGCCAGTGTAAACCTTGCGGATCGTTTACGTGATATGCCCTTTAGAATTGATCGCTTAAAAACTGGAACACCGCCACGCTTAGATGGCAGAACTCTTGATTTTTCTGTTATGGCAGAACAACCAGGTGATGATCCTAGACCGGTATTTTCTTACATGGGCTCAGGAGAGGATCATCCAAGACAAGTTTCATGTTTTATTACCCATACTAATCAAAAAACCCATGATATTATTAGATCAGGTTTAGACCGATCACCCATGTATACCGGTGTTATTGAAGGCGTAGGACCACGTTATTGCCCATCAATTGAAGACAAAATACACCGTTTTGCTGATAAAGACAGCCATCAAATATTTGTCGAGCCTGAAGGCTTAAACACCCATGAAATTTATCCCAATGGTATTTCTACTAGCTTGCCATTTGATGTGCAAATGGATCTTGTTAGATCGATCAAAGGTTTTGAAAACGCCCATATCACCCGACCAGGTTATGCGATCGAATATGATTTTTTCGATCCTCGCGATTTAAAGCAAACGCTAGAAAGTAAATTTGTTGAAAACCTTTATTTTGCTGGCCAAATTAATGGCACTACCGGTTATGAAGAAGCCGGGGCTCAAGGGCTTGTTGCAGCAACTAATGCCGCGGCGAGAGTGCAAGGCAAAGAAGAACTCGTATTAACCCGAGATCAAGCTTACATGGGCGTGCTAATTGATGACCTAGCAACCTTAGGCACCAAAGAACCTTATCGTATGTTCACCTCACGAGCTGAGTATCGCTTATTGTTACGCGAAGATAACGCTGATATACGCCTGACAGAAAAAGGTCGTGCTTTAGGTTTGGTTGACGATCAACGTTGGCAACGATTTAATGAGAAAATGGAAAATGTTGAGCTTGAACGCCAACGTTTACGTTCGACTTGGTTACAAAAGGATCATCCAGCGGTTGATCAAGTAAATAGCTTGTTGAAGACGCCTTTAAGTCGTGAGAATAGTTTAGAGGATCTGCTTCGACGTCCAGAAGTTCGCTATGACGATCTAGTCGCTATTGAAGGTTTAGGACCTAAACTCGCAGACAAACAAGCTGCAGAGCAAATTGAAATTCAAATAAAGTATGCCGGTTATATTGACCGACAACTGGATGAAATAGCGAAAAAGAAACGCCATGAAAACACGTTAATCCCAAGAGACTACGATTTTAGCCAAATATCAGGCTTGTCAAATGAGGTTGTTGCTAAGCTTTCAGATGCGCGCCCTGAAACTATTGGTAAAGCATCGCGTATTTCTGGTATTACTCCAGCAGCAATTTCGTTATTATTGGTTTATCTGAAAAAACATGGCTTATTACGCAAAAGTGCTTAAATAGTCAGCATAAACGAAAGATTCAACCTTATGACATTATCTGACCAACTTGTTGCTCTGATCAAGGAAACCTCACTTGAGGTTTCAACAGAGCAAATTTCTTTACTTATCCAGTACGTTGAATTATTAAACAAATGGAATAATGCCTACAATCTAACCTCAGTACGCGATCCTAAAGATATGATGATAAAACATATCATGGATAGTTTAATGGTGGGTCCGCACCTTAAAGGTCAGTCATTTATTGATGTTGGCACTGGACCAGGTTTACCCGGTATTCCGCTTGCTATCTTGTATCCTGAGCGTAATTTTGTATTATTAGACAGTTTAGGCAAAAGAATTACCTTTTTAAGGCAAGTCGTTTTCCAATTAAAGCTTAATAATGTCACACCGGTTAAATCACGTGTTGAACAATATCATCCAGAGCAACCTTTTGATGGCGTATTAAGTCGAGCATTTTCATCATTAAACGATATGGTAACTTGGTGTGAACATTTAGTCAGTGTTGATCACGGCCGATTCTTAGCATTGAAAGGTATTTATCCTAGTGATGAAATAGCGGCTTTACCAATTAATATAGCGGTTGCCAATAGTTATGCTATTGCCGTTCCTCAATTAGACGGCGAACGCCATTTGATTGAATTAGTTAAATCATAATTCATAATAAACTTGAGCAGAAAAGTATTGAGGATCCTGTGGGAAAAATAATTGCGGTTGCAAATCAAAAAGGTGGTGTTGGTAAAACGACAACCTCGGTCAATCTTGCTGCTTCACTGGCGGCAACTAAACGTAAAGTTTTACTGGTCGATCTTGATCCCCAAGGTAACGCTACTATGGGTAGCGGTATAGATAAATATGAAGTTCCAGCAACATGCTACGAATTACTGATCGAAGAGCGTCCATTTGAAGACGTCGTTTGTAGAAATACAGCGGGTATTTATGATCTTATTGCCGCAAATAGTGATGTAACTGCGGCTGAAATCAGATTAATGGAGGTTTATTCTCGAGAGCATCGTCTGAAAAATGCTTTATCAAAAGTAAGTCAAGACTACGATTATATTATTATTGACTGTCCACCGTCATTAAATATGTTGACGGTTAACGCCATGACCGCTGCAGACTCAGTGTTAGTGCCGATGCAATGTGAGTATTACGCTTTAGAAGGTTTAACCGCTTTAATGGATACCATTTCACAACTAACGTCAGTGGTTAATAGTAAACTCCATATTGAAGGTATTTTACGTACTATGTACGACCCTCGTAACCGTTTAGCGAATGATGTTTCTGAGCAATTAAAGCGCCATTTCGGTGATAAAGTTTATCGTACTGTTATTCCACGTAATGTGCGCCTAGCAGAAGCACCCAGTTTTGGTGCTCCAGTGATGTACTACGATAAATCATCTACAGGTGCAAAAGCTTATCTTGCCTTGGCGGGTGAAATACTACGTCGTGCAGAACCGAAAAAAACCTCTACACCGCAAGTCACTACAGAAGAATAATAAGGAATATTATGAGTCAAACTAAACGCAGAGGTCTAGGTCGCGGTCTTGATGCCTTATTAACAAAACCATCAGCAGATTTAACCGGTAATCTAGGTGATAAAACAGATACGCCCAGTAAAAATGCAGAATTACATAATTTACCAATAGAGCAATTGCATCCTGGCAAGTATCAACCGCGCAAAGATATGTCGGCAGAAGCCTTAGATGACTTGGCAAACTCCATTAAATCGCAAGGTATTATTCAGCCTATTATTGTCCGGCCAGTCAGCGAGCACAGTTATGAAATTATAGCCGGTGAACGTCGTTGGCGTGCCGCTCAAATAGCAGCATTAGATACCGTACCTTGTTTAATAAAACATGTGCCCGATGAAGCGGCAGTGGCGATTGCTTTAATAGAAAATATTCAACGTGAAGACTTAAATGCGATGGAAGAAGCTATCGCATTAGAACGATTGCTGATTGAATTTGAATTGACCCATCAAGAAGTTGCCGATGCGGTTGGCAAGTCAAGAACGGCGGTAAGTAACTTATTACGCTTAAATAATCTTAACAGTGAAGTTAAAACCTTGCTTGAGCATGGCGATATCGAGATGGGCCATGCCAGAGCACTATTAGCGTTAGATAATGACATTCAAACGAATACGGCACGTATTGTAGTAGCAAAAGAGTTAAACGTGCGCGAAACAGAAGCATTAATTAAAAAATTACAACAACCGGCGAAAGAAACAGTCACCAAGTCGGTAGATCCTAATACTAAGGCATTAGAGCAAAACTTATCTGAAAAATTGGGCTCGCAGGTTGCAATAAATCACAATAAACAAGGCAAAGGAAAATTAGTGATATCTTACAGTGACCTATCAGAACTTGATGGTATTGTTTCACGCTTTAATTCTTTCTAGCGCGACCTGAAAGTAAGCCGCTAAAATAGACAAGGTTTACTAACCTAGATTCAAATAATAAAAACCGTTAAATAGCCATTTTTGAGCAACTTGAAAATGGCTATTTATTTGCTGTTTGTCATTTTGCTTTTATAATTCATTAATAATGTTTTAATCTCGGATTATACCTTAGTAGTACTGGGATTATACCTTAGTCGTAATTTATTCATTTAGTGGCAAATTTTGCAGAAAATGTTACCAATGAGCGGCCTCTCTTGTTGCATTAGTGCTGTAATTCAGTATACTTGCGACGGCTTTTTAGAGATGGAAAATTATCTTTAAAAAACTGTAAGCATTACGAAAAATGTCGTAGGAGTTTCTGGTGAGTTTATTTATTCACAATGAGTTAGCTAGGCCAGGAAGAGAATTTGCTTTTAAGCAAATATTAGTCTCGATAGTCATTGTTTTGCTTTGCAGTGTAGCAACATATTTTATTTGGGGATTATCGTTTGCACACTCGGTATTAAGTGGTGGCGCAATCAGTATAATCCCTAATTTTGTCTTTGCTCATAAAGCATTTAAATATGCCGGAGCAAGATCGTCAGAAAAGGTCTTAGATGCCTTTTATAGTGGCGAAAAATTGAAAATAGTATTAACGGCCTTTTTGTTTGCGCTAGCCTTTAAATTTTTAGCGATAGAGCCCATAGCTTTTTTCAGCAGTTATTGTTTAGTAGTGGCTTTGCCGTTATTAACACCATTTTTATTTAAACTTTAATCATTGGGATCATTAATATGTCTTCAGGTGCGGAAATTACCAGCCAAGAATATATTAAACACCATCTAACCAATTTGTCTGTCGGTGAGGGTTTTATGACCGTTCACATAGATACGCTTGGTTGGTCGGTGTTTTTAGGTTTGGTATTTATCATGTTGTTTCGTTCAGTTGCCAAAAAAGCAAGTACCGGTGTACCCGGTAGATTGCAATGTGCAGTTGAAATGGTCGTTGAATTTGTTGATGACAGTGTTAAAAGTACCTTTCACGGTAAAAATCCAGTTATCGCGCCATTGGCCTTAACTATTTTTGTTTGGGTTTTATTAATGAACGCCATGGACTGGGTACCGGTGGATTTAATACCGCGTATCTTTGAGTTGTTTGGTGTTAATTACATGAAAGCCGTACCAACAACAGATCCAAACATGACCTTTGCTTTAGCGTTAGGTGTTTTTGTTCTTATCCTTTATTACTCAATTAAAGTAAAAGGTATCGGTGGATTTATTAAAGAGCTAACGACCCAGCCATTTGGTCATTGGTCACTCTACCCGGTTAACTTTATTTTAGAGATGGTTACCTTACTGGCTCGCCCGTTATCACTCGCACTTCGTTTGTTTGGTAATATGTACGCCGGTGAATTGATCTTCTTATTGATTGCGACAATTGGTGTATTCCAATTGCCAGTACACTTCTTATGGGCTGCTTTTCACTTGTTAATCATCCCATTACAAGCGTTTATTTTCATGATGCTAACGATTTTATACTTGAGTCTAGCGCACGAAGATCATTAAATTTCTTACCCCTTCGGGGGGATGAATAACAGTTTCAACCTTAGTTTTTAAACTTTATAACTTTACTTAAATAATCGGAGATAAATATGTTATATATCGCTGTTGCTTTATTAATCGGTCTAGGTGCTCTTGGTACTGCGATTGGTTTTGGTTTACTTGGTGGCAAATTTTTAGAGTCTGCTGCACGTCAACCTGAATTAGCACCTCAACTTCAAGTTAAAATGTTCATCGTTGCAGGTCTTATCGATGCTATTGCTATGATCGGTGTTGCTATCGGCTTATACCTATTATTCGCAGTTGGTGTTCCAGCTTAATTTATAACGCGAATTTTAATAGGAGATACATAAATGAATCTTAATATGACCTTAGTTGGTGAATTAATCGCATTTATCGTATTCGTAATTTTTTGTATGAAGTATGTATGGCCACCAATTATTGGTGCCATCGAAGCACGCCAAGCAATTATTGCTGATGGGCTTGCTGCTTCTGACCGTGCGGCTAAAGATCTTGAGCTTGCTCAAGAGAAAGCTACAGCACAATTAAAAGAAGCTAAAGCGCAAGCGGCAGGTATTGTAGAAGCTGCTAAAAAGCGTGAAGTTCAGATAATTGAAGAAGCTGCAGTTAAAGCACATGCTGAGAAAGATAAAATCTTAGCGTCAGGTCATGCAGAAATTGATACTGAACGTAACCAAGCAAAAGAAGAACTACGTCAACAAGTTGCTATTTTAGCAGTTGCTGGTGCAGAGAAAATTCTTGAGCGTTCAATCGATGCCGCTGTACATAGCGACATTTTAGATAAACTTGTAGCTGAACTTTAGAGGGAAATGAGCTTATGTCTGAATTGACAACCATCGCTCGTCCCTACGCTAAAGCGGCGTTTGATTTTGCTATCGAAGCGAATACAGTCGAAAACTGGTTAGAAATGCTAGTTTTCGCTGCACAAGTTGCTGACGACACTACTATAAAGAATTATCTTTCTGGTGGCGCGTCAGTAGAACAAGCACAAGACATTTTTTTGAAAGTCTGTGATGTTCAACTTGATAGCAATGGCCAAAACTTAATTAAAGTGATGGCTGAAAATCAACGTTTATTGGTGCTACCACAAGTTGTTACTCAGTTTCGTGAATTAAAAGCGGAACATGAGAAAACAGTTTCTGTGGATGTAACGTCTGCTGTTGAATTAACAGCAGAACAAGAAACTACATTATGCGCTGCGCTTGAAAAGCGTTTGGCTCGAAAAGTAAAACTTAATTGTAACATTGATGCAAACGTAGTCTCTGGCTTAGTAATAAAAGCTGGTGACATGGTAATAGATGGTTCAGTACGAGGTAAATTGAACCGCTTAGCAACAATAATGCAATCCTAACGGGGAACAGAGTATGCAACTGAATTCCACTGAAATCGCTGAACTGATCAAGAGTCGTATTGAACAGTTTGACGTAGTTAGTGAAGCTCGTAATGAAGGTACTATCGTTTCTGTAACTGACGGTATCATTCGTATTCATGGTCTTGCAGACGTAATGCAAGGTGAGATGATTGAACTTCCTGGCAATCGCTTTGCTATCGCTTTAAACCTTGACCGTGATTCGGTCGGTGCGGTAGTTATGGGTCCTTATGCGGATCTAGCTGAAGGCGTTAAAGTAAAATGTACTGGTCGTATTTTAGAAGTACCAGTAGGACGTGGCTTATTAGGTCGCGTTGTTAACACACTTGGCGAGCCAATTGACGGTAAGGGACCTATCGAAAACGATGGTTTTGCACCAGTTGAAATGGTAGCACCAGGTGTAATCGATCGTAAGTCTGTTGATCAACCTGTACAAACAGGTATTAAATCAATCGATTCAATGATTCCAATTGGACGTGGCCAACGTGAACTTATCATTGGTGACCGTCAAATTGGTAAATCTGCAATCGCATTAGATGCAATTATCAATCAGAAAGACACAGGTATTAAGTGTGTATACGTAGCTATTGGCCAAAAAGCCTCTACGGTTGCTAACTTAGTTCGCTCATTAGAAGAACACGGCGCGTTAGATAATACTATCGTTGTTGTAGCTGGCGCTTCTGAAGCAGCCGCACTTCAGTACTTGTCAGCATATTCTGGCTGTACTATGGGTGAATACTTCCGAGATCGTGGTGAAGATGCACTAATCGTATATGATGATTTGTCTAAGCAAGCAGTTGCTTACCGTCAAATTTCATTACTTTTACGTCGTCCGCCAGGCCGTGAAGCTTACCCAGGTGATGTTTTCTATCTTCACAGTCGTTTACTTGAACGTGCTGCTCGTGTAAACGAAGCATACGTTGAACGTTTCACAAAAGGCGCAGTTAAAGGCAAAACAGGTTCTTTAACAGCATTACCTATCATTGAAACGCAAGCGGGTGATGTATCTGCATTCGTACCTACTAACGTAATCTCAATTACCGATGGTCAGATTTTCTTAGAATCTAACCTATTTAACTCAGGTATTCGTCCTGCGGTTAACGCTGGTATTTCTGTATCACGTGTTGGTGGTGCTGCTCAAACTAAAATCATCAAGAAATTAGGTGGTGGTATTCGTTTAGCATTAGCACAATATGCCGAATTAGCAGCCTTTGCTCAATTTGCCTCAGATTTAGATGACGCTACACGTGCTCAATTAGAGCATGGTCAACGCGTTACTGAATTGATGAAGCAAAAGCAATACAGCCCATTGTCAATTGCTGAAACAGCTGTATCTTTATTTGCCGCAGAAAAAGGCTTTTTAAATGATATCGCTATCAACAAAGTTGTTGATTTTGAAGATGCATTACGTTCATACGTAAACAATGACCACGCTGAGTTGATGGCTACTATCAATGAAAAAGGCGACTATAACAAAGATATCGAGTCTGGTTTAGCGAAAGCGATTGAAGCTTTCAAAGCTACTCAAACTTGGTAATTTAGTTAACCTTTTCGGAGAATAGTCATGGCCGGTGGTAAAGAGATAAAATCGAAGATCGGAAGTGTAAAAAACACACAGAAGATCACCAGCGCAATGGAAATGGTTGCAGCAAGCAAAATGCGTAAAGCGCAAGAAAGCATGGCTGCCTCTCGTCCATACGCTGAAAATATGCGAAATGTGATCGGTCACATCGCGCTTGGTAATTTAGAATTTCGTCATCCATATATGGTTGAACGTGAAGCTAAGCGCGTAGGTTATATCGTTGTCTCAACAGACCGTGGTTTGTGTGGTGGTTTAAATATTAATTTATTTAAACAAGTACTTGCTGATGCAGGTAAACACCAAACAGCTGGTGCCGAAGTTGAATTTGCCGTAGTGGGTTCTAAAGCTACGTCATTTTTCAACAATATGGGTGCTAAAGTTGTTTCACAAATTTCAGGATTAGGTGATAGCCCATCGCTAACCGATTTAATCGGTAGTGTGAAGGTTATGCTAAATGCCTATGATAATGGTGAGATAGACAGATTGTTCATTGTATATAACAAGTTTGTTAATACCATGACGCAAAAGCCGACAATCGATCAACTTTTACCTTTGCCTAAGTCAGATGATGACGCTATTAAGCATCGCTGGGATTATATATACGAACCTGATGCTCAAGCAATACTTGAACATTTATTGGTACGTTATACAGAATCTCAAGTATATCAAGGTGTGGTTGAAAACCTCGCCTGTGAACAAGCCGCTCGTATGGTTGCAATGAAATCTGCAACTGATAATGCGGGTGACTTAATTGATGATTTACAATTGGTATACAACAAAGCGCGTCAAGCAAGTATTACTCAAGAATTGGGTGAAATTTGTGCTGGTGCAGCAGCGGTATAAGCAAAGGTTCTTTGTTTATTTTATTAGTAAATAAGAGCACAAGATTAGAGGATTAAACATGAGTACAGGTAAAGTCGTCCAAATCATTGGCGCAGTTGTGGATGTAGAATTTCCACAAGATGCTGTACCTCAGGTATATGACGCGTTAAATGTAACTGAAGGTGACCTTTCAGGCTTAGTACTAGAAGTACAACAGCAATTAGGTGGTGGTGTAGTTCGTACTATCGCCATGGGTTCATCAGATGGTTTGCGTCGTGGTCTGAACGTAGAAAACACAGGTAGTAACATCCAAGTACCAGTAGGTGTATGTACATTGGGTCGCATTATGAACGTATTGGGTGAGCCTATCGATGAAGCTGGCCCAATCGGTGAAGAAGAAAAGTGGTCAATTCACCGTCAAGCGCCAGCCTATGCTGACCAGGCGTTGTCAAATGAACTACTTGAAACTGGTATCAAAGTAATAGATTTAGTTTGTCCATTCGCTAAGGGTGGTAAAGTAGGTTTATTCGGTGGTGCTGGTGTTGGTAAAACCGTTAACATGATGGAACTTATTCGTAACATTGCGATCGAGCATAGCGGCTACTCAGTATTTGCTGGTGTAGGTGAGCGTACTCGTGAAGGTAACGATTTCTATCATGAAATGAATGATTCAAATGTACTTGATAAAGTATCACTTGTTTACGGTCAAATGAACGAGCCTCCAGGAAACCGTTTACGTGTTGCCTTTACTGGTTTGACAATGGCTGAAAAATTCCGTGATGAAGGTCGTGACGTATTATTCTTTGTTGATAATATTTACCGTTACACCTTAGCTGGTACTGAAGTATCTGCATTGCTAGGCCGTATGCCATCAGCGGTTGGTTATCAACCAACACTTGCTGAAGAAATGGGCGTATTGCAAGAGCGTATTACTTCAACGAAGAAAGGTTCAATCACTTCAATCCAAGCGGTATACGTACCAGCAGATGATTTGACTGATCCCTCTCCAGCTACTACTTTTGCTCACTTAGATGCAACAGTTGTATTGAGTCGTGATATTGCTTCGCAAGGTATTTACCCTGCAATTGACCCACTAGATTCTACTTCGCGTCAATTAGACCCGTTAGTAGTTGGTGCTGAGCATTATGAAACAGCTCGTGGTGTTCAATCAACATTACAACGTTACAAAGAACTTAAAGATATCATCGCCATATTAGGTATGGATGAGTTATCTGAAGAAGATAAATTATCGGTGAATCGCGCACGTAAGATTCAACGTTTCTTATCTCAACCCTTCTTTGTTGCTGAAGTATTCACCGGCTCTCCTGGTAAGTATGTATCACTTAAAGACACAATTAGTGGCTTTAAAGGATTACTTGCAGGCGAGTATGATGATTTACCTGAGCAGGCTTTCTACATGGTTGGTTCTATTGAAGAAGCAGCTGAAAAAGCTAAAAACATGTAATGAAGGCTGGTGATTAACATAAGTTAGTCACCTATTAGGAGGTCAAATGGCATTACTTTCTGTAAATCTGAATGTTGTAAGCGCTGAAGAAAGTTTATTTTCGGGTAGCATTGAATCATTACAGATCACAGGTAGCGAAGGTGAATTAGGCATTATGCCTGGTCACGCACCTTTGCTGACCTCACTAAAACCTGGTATGGCAAGAATCGTTAAAAAAGGTGGTGATGAAGAAATCATTTATCTTTCTGGCGGTATGCTAGAAGTTCAACCAAATAACGTTACTGTATTAGCGGATATCGCTGTACGTGGCGCTGATTTAGATGAACAAGCTGCACTACAGGCTAAAGAACGCGCAGAGAAACACTTGAATGAACATGGTAATGATGTTGATTACGCAGAAGCCGCAGCTGAACTAGCTCGTGCTGTTGCGCAATTACGTGTTATCCAAGCAACAAGTAAAAAATAACCTCCGCGTTTAACATTAAGTTTTAGTGATAAAAAAAAAGCGACTTTTACTTCGGTAAATAGTCGCTTTTTTATTATTTATGATGGTTGAAAAAATGTTTACTCCACTACTCCACTACTCCACTTAATTCAGCCAATCCAACGATCATTTTAACCCTACCTCATTGTTTTAAATTAATAATTTCCCGTCAAAGTAAGAAAATAATCATAGACAAATTTAAAGTTGGCTAGAGCCATTAGCAGTGGATTTTACTAGATATTTTTTTGAAAAAATTGAATTTGTACGAAAAACGTACTATAGAGGTATGTAGTAGAACCATAGTGTTGACATTACTTAAGGGGTAAATATGTATCACAAACGTATATTTTCACTTCCGCAGTGTTTTTTTAAGGCCTTGAAATATTTGGTTTTTGTCTTTAGTTTCATGTTTGCTACTAGTGCTAGTGCTAGTGCTAGTGAAGAAGACGATGCTTTAGCAAAAGCACAAGCAGACATGAACGCAGAGGTTTTCTCTAAACCTTTTCTCGCTGAACGACCAGAAGAAGTCAATTCCTATATCAAAAGTATGTTGGAAAAAAATATTAAGCCGCCTGAGTATAGTGGCAACTATTGGCGTCGAGGTTACACATGTCGAGATTTATTACGTCATAACTGGACTCAATATAGAAACTGTCAATATTACTATCGTTATCATGGCCGCTATTATTATTAGAAAAATATTATTTATCACAGGGCTGTAAATCTAACTATATAAAGGAAATATTATGAAAAGATGGAAGATGTTACTCAAATTCAGTTTTGTTGGTTTAATTATTACTACACTGGCGAGTTGCTCGGCAATTCACACCTCAGTGGCTAAAAGGAACTTAGATGTACAAACAAAAATAAGTACATCTATATTTGTTGATCCTGTGCCAGCAAATAAAAGAAAAATTTATTTAGAGGTTAGGAGTGCGGTAATGGAGTTTGATCGTGTTTCATTTAGAAAAGCACTTTCTCACCAATTAGTTAATAGTGGTAATGGCTATACTTTGACAGATGATCCTGAGAAATCTCAGTATAGGATGAGTGTTTTTGTCAGAAACTTAGAGAAAACTACACCTGAAGCGGCAGCATCAGCATTAAGTGCGGGTTTTCAAGGTGCAAGTATAGGTGCGGTAGCATCAGCAGCTACTGGTGGCTCATATCGAGGTGCAGCAGCAGCAGGTCTTGTTGTTGGGTTAGCTTCAACGGTTGCAAACGCTTATGTGCAAGATGTGGTGTATTTACTTGTTGCTGACATACAAATTAAAGAGCGTGCTAAAAAAGGCGTTATTGTTCGTCGTGACTCAAAAGTGAATACTAAAATATCTGATGATGGCGCAAGCACTCAAACTTATTCAGAGGCAACAAGTATGAAAGAGTATAGAACCAGAGTGGTGACTACAGCAAATAAAGCTAATTTAGAACTTGAAGAGGCGCAGCCACTAATGTTCGATAAAACAGCCTATGCAATGTCGGCATTTTTTTAATAGTTGAGCCGATATAAGCTAGTTATGTTGATAAGCCACAATTTTTTTAAGCGTTGTGGCTTTTTATAACCTAACCATAGCTTAACTATAGCTTAGCTGTGACTTAACTATTACTGACTTTATGCTGATAACTGTGCTTTTTTTAGTAAAGTATATAACTCATCTTTTAAGTGTAAACGGGCTAGTTTTTGTTGTTCTAAATACGTATCTGATGTTGACTCAACACCAACCTCTATACGGTAAATTTCTTTATCTAACTGATGATAATCTTTAAATAAGCGGGCAAAATGTGCATCTTGCACTTTTAAGTGATGGATTTCTTTTTCTAATTCTGGAAATTCATGGTGTAAAGCGTGTTTTTCTATCATTAGGGTTGCTCCTATTCGGCACAATTAATACAAGTATTGATATAAGGTAATATTTTTAAACGCTCTGGATTGATAACTTCAGTGCATTGGCTGCAAAAACCATATTCATTATTTTCAAAACGAGTTAACGCTTGGTTAATTAAGCCTAGTTCAATTTTAGCTTCGTGATGAATTTCATTAAGCACTTCATTATTTTCGTTTTCACAAGTCTGTTCAGAAAAGTCTTGAGAACGACCTTTTCTAAAGTCTGCTTCAATTGCACTAATACGTCTTTGAAGTTCAGATTTTTTTTCTAATAAACTACTTAGAATTTCTTTATTCATTAGCATTCCTCCTTAAGCCTCAATTCATTTTAAGCCTCTAGTTGCTATCTGTTTTGATCTAGCGCAATAATTTGCTCAAGTTTTTACATTATTTCAGGGTTAAAACTTAGTCAGCGAATGGCGACCAAAGGTATTATTTTTCGTCTAAATAACTGGGTTTTTTGTTAGTGAGTAGCTAAACTAAATAGCCCAGTCATCATCAAGAAAGAAAATGGTTCACAATAAAGTGTCGTGGAAAAACAGTCAGCAACAATACGGCTTGCTGAGTAAATTACTACACTGGCTCTCGGCCTTAACGGTTTTTTCGTTATTTGCCTTAGGGTTTTGGATGGTCGAGTTAAACTACTCAAGTCAATGGTATCAACTAGCCCCGCACTGGCATGAAAGTGTTGGGATACTTTTATTAATGGTCACTATATTTAGATTGTTGTGGCGTCGTATTGCCGGCTCTCCCGGTGCAATAACTAGTCATAGTGCTTTTGAGAAAAAAGCTTCAGCTTTAATGATATTTATTTTGTATATCACGCTGTTTACTGTTTTAATTTCTGGTTACTTGATCACCAGTGCTAATGATAAAGCCATTGCTGTTTTTGATTGGTTTAAGGTTATACCATGGGTACTGGGGATAAAAAACCAGGAAGATATTGCAGGTGTGGTACATTATTACGTAGCATACGGCATAATAATTTTCGCGTTATTGCATGCATTAGCTGCCTTAAAACACCATTTGATTGACCAAGACGTCACGCTAAAACGTATGACTAAAACCACAGATAAATAATTAAAGGAACTGATATGAAAAAAAAATTACTTGCTAGCGCTCTATTAACCTCGAGTGTACTAATACCAGCTTTAGCCGCTGATTATGTTATTGATACTGAAGGGGCTCACGCCTCGATTAATTTTGCTGCGAGCCATCTGGGTTTTAGTGTACTTGCTGGTCGATTCAACGACTTTTCAGGTAACTTCTCTTATGACAAAGATAATGTTTCTGCAGCTAAAATTGAGGTAATTGTAGATACCTCAAGTTTTGATTCAAATCATGCTAAACGTGACAAACATGTACGTTCAGATGATTTTTTAGATGTTAGCAAATATGCACAAGCGACATTTACTAGCAGCAAAGTTGAAGATAAAGGTGATGGTAAACTTGCCATAATAGGAAGTTTTACCATGCACGGTATTACTCACCCATTAACCATTGACGCCGTTAAAGTCGGTGAAGGTGATGATCCTTGGGGTGGTTACCGTGCCGGCTTTAGCGGTACGGCCACTATTGCTATGGCAGACTTTGGTTTTAAAAAAGATTATGGCAAAGTAGATCTGACTTTACATATTGAAGGCATTCGCCAGTAATAAATAAAGTTGATTAAAAAAGGGCCATGTGCCCTTTTTTTTCGCTTAAATTTTATAACCGTTTAGGTTAATTTCATCAACCTAATTGGGTTGTTAACGAGATAATATTAACGCGAGTTAAAAGCCGATATTTTTACGCTATCGGCTGCTATTAATACCGCTATATTGGGCTTATATAATTACTCGCTAAAGGTAAACTCTTTTGGTGGTGTTAATGCCAGCAAATGCTGTACAAAGTAATCCCAGCGTTTACGCATCATATACGGTTTTCTGGCAAAGCCATGACCACGGTTCGGTAGCATCAGCATATCAAAGTCTTTATTAGCTGCAATTAACGCTTCTACAACAATTAGAGTGTTATAGGGTGGTACATTGGTATCAGTTGTACCATGGGCAATAAGTAGCTTACCTTTTAGGTTTTCAACGATTAATTGATTTGCTTGGCTGTCGTAGTTGCTGGTGCCATCCTCATTTTTTACTAACATACCGTGATACTTTTCACCCCACTCATCCGCATAGTTTCTATTGTCATGATTACCGGCTTGTGAAACAGCCACTGAATAAAAGTCTGGATAAGTTAACAAAGCGCGTGTTGAAGCAAACCCACCACCTGAATGGCCCCAAATGCCAACACGGGTACTATCAATCCAGTGATATTTTTTTGCGAGTTGTTTAATGGCGGATACTTGGTCTGGAATGCCGCTATCACCCATGTTTTGATAATAAAACTCATGGAAGCTTTTTGAACGACCAGGTGTACCTAAGGCGTCAATTTCGATAACAATAAAGCCAAGTTCAGCAATTGCTTGGTTATCACCTCTAGCGCTTCTAAAATGACGACCACGAATACTGCCTACTTGCGGACCAGGGTATAAATAATTGACCACAGGATAAGACTTACTGGCGTCAAAATCGCTAGGCTTATACATTAGTCCATAGATGTCATGCTCGTTATTACGGTCTTTAACAATAAATGGCGTAGGCGCTTGCCAACCGGTATCGGTAAGCTTGGTAATGTCCATTTGTTCGATGATAAAACCTGATTTACTGTTAGTGCTGCGAATAAAACTGGTTTCTGCTTGGTTTGGTGTTGAGACTCGGTCTAAGAAATATTCAGCATTGTTACTCAAGGTAATACGGTGATGCTTTTGCTCAGGGCTTAATAAGGTAAAATCTGAGCTATCTTTGTTAATACTATAAAGATAATGAAAATAGGGATCTCCAGCTTCTTTACCCGCAGCAGAAAAAATGAGTTTCCCCGTTTTTTCATCAACATTGAGTAATTCTAAAACGGTCCAATCGCCCTGGGTTATTTGATTTTTAATTTTACCCGTTATGGCATCAACTAAATATAAATGCCCCCAATTTGAGCGTTGAGAAAACCAAATAAACTCATTACTTTGATCAAGGTATTGCCAACTAATGCCACTAACACCTGACTCGAAAAAGCTCTCAGCAGTTTCAGTTAACACTGTACGCACTTTACCGCTTACAGCATCTGCTATTTTTAAGCTTGCAGTTTTGTGATCGCGTGTTGATGAGACAAAAGCAAAATGACTGCTGTCGCTCGACCAGTCAACGTCTAACAAACTACCATCACTACCAGCAACATGGTCTGTTATGGTTGATCTGTGATCATCGGCAGGCATATCTAGCACCACTACATTCGCCTGCTCAATATTAATCACTACACGGTGAATTTTGAAGATGTTTTTATCACCCGGTAATGGATATTTCCAAACATCAATTTCAGGGTGACCAACCGCGGTAGACACTATAGCCATTTCGCCAACGTTTCGGCTGTCATGTTTAAAGGTGGTGAGTTTTTTCGAATCGGGTGACCATTTTACTACCGGCTTGTCACCGCGAACCCAGCCTGCATTATTGGTGGCGTAACCAAAGTTTTCTATCCCATCAGTGGTTAATTGTTTCTCGCTATTATCGTTAAGGTTACGCAGCCATAAGTTGTGCGCTTTAATATAAACTGCGAGCTTGCCATTAGGCGAAACTAACTCACTGTCTTTAATCGCAATTGCACTCAGTTGACATAAGTAATTATCAATATTACATTGGTATAATTTATCATCTAAAGTTAGCGAAATTAATTTTTCACTTATCAGTTCAAAGCGATTAAAAGGTAAATTTTCTGGTTTTATTTCTTGTTCAGTAAGGCGAGCTAATGCGCGGGTAAGTTTTTGATGATCGAAGGCCAATTTCTTTTCTTTTGTTACTGCGTCAAAGATAAAAAATTTTTTGCCTTGCTGGGTCTGGCTGCTATAAATCAGCTTATTGTTTTCAGTCCAGCTTGGATATTCTACTGTGCCAACAACTAATTTTTCGGTGTGTTTGCTCAGTTGACGCTCAGCTTGTTGGTATTTTTCAATGTTCAGTGATTCAGCATTAACACTAAAAGCTAGGCATGCTAAAACCGTGCTTGATGATATAGATTTTATTTTTGAAACCATGAATAACCTTGATTTTATCAGTTATAAAAATAGGATTTTTAAGATGTTATCATTTCTGATAACGGTACTGTGGAGATTTTCGACCAGATGAATATTGATTGCGATAGCTAACCATTCACTTGCCGCTAATTCGTTGATTTTTACTTTATCTAGACTAAAGTCTAGGTTATTTTTTGTCAATTTTAGACTTAGGTCTAATTTATAAACTAACGCTAACTCTCTACTGTTACTAACATAATAAATAGCTTTGATTAAAATTCGATCAAAGTGATGAAATAGAGAGTAATATGCCGAACTTGTTTAATCATAGTGATCAGAGTGGTCAACAAGCACAATTGTCTTGGTTGCAGTCGAGCAATGGTGAATGGTTTTATTTCAGTGACAAAAATTTTATTAATGAAGATACGTTATTAGCTCGCGAGCAAGATTATATCTGGTTAGTGTCACAAGCTACTGCTGCTGATAAAGTCAGTGGTTATCGTGTTGCTAACCAAACAATAGAAGAGTTTATTGAGCAATTAGCCGATGTTAATCAGGTCGTTGTGTTTGGCGTTCCTCACGAGAAAAAAGGCAATGCGATTCATGTCTATGTTGAGTTAAATAACCCAGCGACTGAATTATCAACACTATCAAACACTATTAATGCAAAGCTTGTTGGCTGTTTGGGTGACTTTGCTCAGGCTGATACCATCAAATTTGTTGATCAATTACCGATTGCTCAAAACAAAAATGTTTCTAGAAAAATATTAAAGTCTCAAAATATAACCATGAATTATGCAGCATAAAAATTATAAAAAAAACGATAACGGTTTTTAATTTTTATTAAAAATACGCTATCAAAAATTAAAACGATTAAAACACGACCAGAGCATATCTTTTGTTGCTCTAAGATAAATAACACACGGGGAAAGTAAAAATGTTTAATAAGAAAAAGCTTTTATTAGCAACAGGTCTTTTAGCTATGGCCGGCAGCGCGACTGCTGGTTATGAAATTAAATTGTCAGATGAAGATACAATTACTTTTGGTGGTTATGTCAAATTAGACGCACGATATGTTGACGGTAACATTAACAGTATCACTAATGATTATTGGGTCGGTGCAGGTAACGTTGGCGATATTTCTCGCACTAGCTTTCGTGCAACAGAGACGCGCATTAATACTAAATATGTTCATGGTGATGTAACTGGCTTTATTGAGTTTGATCTTCATGGCGGCGGTGGTAATGAAATTGTTTCAAACTCGGTAAATCCAAGATTGCGTCACGCATTTATCAAATATAAAAATATTCTAGTTGGTCAAACATGGTCAACATTTGTCAATACCAGTGCTTTAGTTGACGGAGTCGATTTTGGTGGCCCGCTTAATGCCGTTGCGTTTATTAGACAAGGGCAAGTACGTTATACCCAAGGTAACTTTCAAGTTGCCTTAGAAAACCCTGAATCTGACAAAGGTGATTCAAGTCAAGATTCTATGCCTGACGTTGTTGCTAAGTATACCTTTAATGGTGACTGGGGTAATGTTTCTGTCGCCGGTTTAGCGCGTCAATTAAATACTGTTGGTGGTAATTCTGAGTCAGCATTTGGTTACGGTATTACGGGTAAAATCAACACGTTTGGTAAAGATGACTTGCGTTTTCAAATTCACGGTGGCGAAACCGGACGTTACGTTGGTACAGTAGCCGCGCGTGATTTAGTGGGCGAAAAAGTAGAAGAGTCAAAATCTTATATGGTCGCTTATCGCCATTTTTGGAGTGATGATATTCGCAGCACTGCATTTTACGGTAAAACATCAACAGAAGTTGCTGATACCGATAGAAGGCATTGGGGTGTTAATCTCATTAAAAGCTTCACCAAAGAGCTTTCATTTGGTGTAGAAGTAGGCAACTTTGAATCTGTAGATCAAAATGCGGATTCTGATTATTTACAATTTTCAGCTAAATATGTACTTTAGTTTAACATCTTACGTTAGTTAACCTCCCAACCGAGGTTGTTTTTGGGGAAGCTTTTTGCTTCCCCTTTTTTATGTTCAGGATGAAAGGTATGTCATGATCATATGGATGTGAAAGAATGACGATGTTCAGGCCATCGATAGCTTCACGGCTTTAGTGCATCCTGCATCCCGTTCAAAGCCATCTAAGTAATTGCTCCTTGCATTACTCTAATGACTTACCTCCATGTAAACATATCCATCTTAATGAATGACCATCTTGATTTAGTGGTTTCTGCTATCTTTATGGCGCTTGCTTTTAACTTTTAACTGACAGCTCATAACGGCGGACTTAACAATAAGTTATAGTTATTTTTTTAGGTTGGCAAAAGCGTCAGCAAAGGCATTACCCATAGCGGCATTATTTGACGCTTTTGGTTGCTGTGTTTTTGCCTTATTTTTGCTCTGCTGTGGTTGTTTAGTACTTTTGTCGTTAGCTTGTGCTTTTTGAGACTGTCCTGAAGGCTGACTTTTTGCTTGTGCTATTGTTTCATCTAAACGCATCGTTAAACTGATGCGTTTGCGTTGTGGGTCAACTTCCGTCACTTTAACTTTGACCACTTCACCGGCTTTGACAATTTCATGCGGGTCACTGACAAATTTATCGGTCAGTGAAGAAATATGCACTAAACCGTCTTGATGCACACCCACATCAACAAAAGCGCCAAAATTCGCTACGTTAGAAATAACCCCTTCGAGTATCATGCCTACTTTAAGGTCGTTAATGGTATTAACACCGGCTTGAAAAGTGGCGGTTTTAAATTCTGGACGAGGATCACGACCGGGTTTTTCTAATTCGCTAATAATATCTTTAATGGTTAGCGCACCAAAAGCATCGCTAGTTAAGCTGTCGATATTAATTTTTTCTAGCGTTGATATATTACCCATTACTTGACTGATATCAGTGTCGAGTTGTTGTAATATTTGCTCAACTAAGCGGTAAGTTTCAGGATGAACGCCTGAATAGTCTAGCGGGTTATTACCCTGGCTTATGCGCAAGAAGCCTGCGGCTTGTTCAAAGGCTTTTGGTCCTAAGCGAGCGACTTTTTTTAATTCATTGCGATTGTTAAATCGGCCGTGTTCATCGCGAAAACTAACGACATTATTTGCCATAGTTTTGTTTAAACCTGAAACCCGTGATAACAAAGCGGCAGAAGCACTATTTAAGTCAACCCCTACTGCGTTAACACAATCTTCAATAACATTGTCTAAGGTTTGGCTGAGTTGACTTTGGCTGACATCATGTTGATATTGACCAACACCAATGGCTTTGGGATCTATTTTCACTAGCTCTGCCAAGGGGTCTTGTAAGCGGCGTGCAATAGATACCGCACCGCGAATTGACACATCTAAATCGGGAAACTCTTTGGCGGCAAATTCTGATGCTGAATAGACTGATGCGCCGGCTTCACTGACAATCACTTTGGTGGGCTTATTAGTTTCTAACTTAGTAATAACATCGGCGATAAGCTGGTCACTTTCACGTGAAGCCGTGCCGTTACCTATCGCGACTAATTCTACTTTATGTTGTTGGCATAAATTAACTAAAGTACGTACTGATTTATCCCAATGATTTTGTGGCGCATGAGGAAATATAGTCGCCGTTTGTAATAATTTACCGGTAGCATCAACAATCGCCAATTTACAGCCGGTTCTAAGACCGGGATCTAAACCTAAGGTTGTTTTTGGCCCTGCTGGCGCCGCCATCATTAAGTCGTTTAAATTACGTGAAAAAACCTTAATCGCTTCAATTTCCGCTTGTTCGCGTAATTGACCTAATAATTCTGTTTCCAAACTTTGGCTTAACTTTATTTTCCAGGTTGTTTGTACCACTTTAGTTAAAAATGTTGCCGCAGCTTGCCCAGTTAAGCGCAAATTGAAATGCTCGGTGATCAGCTGTTGTGCACTTGAAAAAGCCCCTTCTTGGCCGGGGTCGACATCAATACTTAATGATAATAATTTTTCATTACGACCGCGTAACATAGCAAGCATACGGTGTGATGGCACCGACTTTAATAATTCGGAATGCTGAAAGTAATCACGATATTTTGCTGCGGCTTTATCTTTGCCTTTGATTAATTTACTGCAAAGGTGTGCTTGCTTAAGTAAATGACGACGTAATTTTTGAATTAAATTAGCGTCTTCGGCAAAGCGCTCCACCAGAATATAGTGCGCACCTTCAAGTACTGAATTTTCATCACTAAAACCCTGCTCTTTATTGATAAAGGCTTGTGCTTCTTGTTCAGGGTTAAGTTGCCAATTATTATAAATTTTATTGGCTAAAGGCTCTAAACCCGCAGCAATCGCAATTTGCCCTTTGGTTCTTCTTTTCGGTTTAAAAGGTAAGTAAAGATCTTCTAAACGAGTTTTATTGTCGGCATTATTGAGTTCAGCCGCTAACGCAGGGCTTAATTTACCTTGTTGTTCGATATTGGTCATAATAACTTTTCGACGATCGGCTAAATCTCGCAAATAAACTAAGCGTTGCGCTAAGTAACGCAAATGGTTGTCGTCAAGCCCTTGAGTGACTTCTTTTCTATAGCGAGCAATAAAAGGAACCGTTGAACCTTCATCTAATAAGTTTATAGCCGCATTTACTTGGCTGGTTTTTACATCAATTTCTTTGGCTATTTGCTCAGCAATGGGGGTCATCTATACGGGATCCTAGTTGAATAAAAGTGGGGTGTTTACCGTCTATTTGTTGCACATAGTATATACCCAAACGCTCGCTAGGTGCGATATACCCACTAAGATTTTTTCTTGTCAGCGAGAAAAAACTATACAGGTTAAGCGGTTAATATGATTTTAATAGAGAAGCATTTAATTTAACGTTACAATGTTGGCATACGTTAATGCCAAGTTAATCAGTTTATGCTTAATGACAACTTGAATTATGTAACTTTATAAAAATAATCGGACAAATTATGGCTCTCTCTGTTGTTATCTTAGCTGCGGGTAAAGGCACTCGCATGCGCTCTGCTTTACCTAAAGTTCTTCATCCCGTTGCTGAAAAGCCGATGGTCTCTCATGTTATTGACGCTGCACGTCAAGTTGATAGCGAAAATATCTACTTGGTTTATGGTTTTGGCGGCGATGTGCTTAAAGCCAAAGTCACGGGTGATGATTTAACCTTTGTGGAACAAAAAGAGCAATTAGGCACAGGTCATGCTGTTGATATGGCATCGCCATTTTTATCTGACGATGAAGATGTATTAGTGCTTTATGGTGATGTACCTTTAACTAAAGTGAGCACATTACAGCGATTAATTGCCGCTAAGCCTGACAATGGTATGGCGTTATTAACCGTGCATTTAGCTAACCCAGCCGGCTATGGTCGTATTATGCGCGATAGCTCAGGCACAGTGGTTGGCATTGTTGAGCAAAAAGATGCCACTGTTGAGCAATTGTTAGTCAATGAAGCTAACACAGGTATTTTATTGGCCAATGGCGGTGATTTAAAACGCTGGTTAGCCAATTTATCAAGCGATAATGCCCAAGGTGAATATTACTTAACTGACATTATTGCTGCTTGTCATCAAGAAGGTAAGCTTATTGCAACGGCCCACCCTGATAGTGAAATTGAAGTAGAAGGTGCCAACAACCGTGTGCAACTGGCCGGTCTAGAGCGCGCGTATCAAATAAGAAAAGCAGAAGCTTTGATGATTGCTGGCGCGAGTTTACGTGATCCTAACCGTATTGATATTCGTGGCCATGTTAGCGTGGGTCAAGAAGTGGTGATCGACGTGAACTGTATTTTTGAAGGCAATGTCGATATTGCCGATAACGCGACCATTGGCGCTAATTGTATTTTAAAAAATTGTACTATCGGCAAAGGTGCTGACATTAAACCTAATACCATGATCGAAGGTGCCATTATTGGTGAGCTAGCCTCAGTAGGTCCGTTTGCTCGTATTCGCCCCGGCACAGAATTAAAACGTGATGCTCATGTGGGTAATTTTGTTGAAATGAAAAAAACATGCTTAGGCGAAGGTGCAAAAGCCGGCCATTTAAGTTATTTAGGTGATGCAGAAATAGGCGCTAACGCTAACATTGGTGCTGGCACTATTACGTGTAACTATGATGGTGTAAATAAAGCTAAAACAATTATCGGCGCGGGGGCTTTTATCGGTTCAAATACCTCATTAGTAGCACCTGTTGTTATTGGTGAAATGGCCACAACTGGCGCCGGTTCAGTGATTGTTAAAAATGTTGATGATCATGAATTAAGTGTGGCGCGTGGTAAACAGCGTAATATTGCTGGTTGGAAACGCCCAAGTAAAAAATAACCTTATATCCTTAATATCAGCCTATTAAAATTTATCATGAGAAAAATGCACAAATTTAACAATGCGTGCATTTTATTTTTACCATAACTTATATCCATATCACTCACTTTGTGAGTATTGTTACTTGTTAAAATAACCAACAACGACATTATTTATTTCATAGTTAGAACAACTAGTTATTAAATAAATAGCTTATATTGAGCCATTTTCTCTAGCTATAAAATAGCTCAGCCAACCAATATAATTTTTATTATCAATAAACTAACGGTCAACGGATAATGAGCTCAAAAATACTCATTTATGCTGAAAACCAGATGAGAGTTAATCAATAGTTAACTAAATTGATGCCCGATCTTTAGATAAATATTGTTTTTATTTTCAGCTTTTGTTTTAATAGCTAAGTTTTAAACCGAAACTTTTAAGAGTAAAACGAAAGCAATGTCAAAACGAAATACTCAGCAACGTCGTCACACCATTATTGCCGAGCTAAGTAACCTAGGTGAAGTAAGTGTTGATAGGCTTGCAAAAATGTTTGATACCTCAGAAGTTACTATCCGTAAGGACTTGGCGGTATTAGAAAATAGTGGTTTACTGCTGCGCAGATATGGTGGCGCAGTGCCTTTACCTCATGAAATTATCGCGCCGAAAACAGATAAAGTTTCGAAACGAAAGATAATGATCGCAAAAACAGCGGCATCGCTGATCAGAGACCATAATCGTATTATTTTAGACAGTGGCAGCACAACCTCAGCGTTAGTGCGGGAGTTGAATGTGAAACAAGGCCTAGTGGTGATGACTAATTCACTTGCTATAGCGTCTGATTTACATGCGCTAGAAAATGAACCCACATTATTGATGACCGGTGGTACTTGGGACCCGCATTCGGAGTCATTTCAAGGGCAAGTGGCAGAAAGTGTTTTACGCTCTTATGATTTTGATCAGCTATTTATTGGTGCCGATGGCATTGATTTAGCTCGCGGTACAACAACATTTAATGAACTGCTAGGCTTAAGCCGAGTTATGGCGGAAGTATCTCGTGAAGTTATCGTGATGCTAGATTCAGAAAAACTTAATCGCAAAATACCTAATTTAGAATTACCTTGGGGAAAGATTCACACGTTGATCACAGATGCAGATATGCCTGAAAACGTACGAAGTGAAATTATCAAACAAGGCGTTAACCTCGTTATAGCAAGTTAAAAAGGATAGATAATATGTGTGGAATTGTTGGTGCTGTCGCACAGCGCGATATAGCAGACATTTTAGTAGAAGGTTTAAAGCGATTAGAATATCGTGGTTATGACTCTGCTGGTGTTGCAATTGTTGATAATAATAACCAACTTAATCGCGCCCGTCGTTTAGGTAAGGTGCAAGAGCTTGCTGATGCATTACATGCTAACCCAATAGCGGGTGGTACGGGTATTGCGCATACACGTTGGGCAACACATGGTGCACCAAGTGAAGCTAATGCACATCCGCATATTTCGTCAGAAACCATTGCGGTTGTGCACAATGGTATTATTGAAAATCATGAAGCTTTACGCACTCGTTTGCAAGGTTTAGGCTATAGCTTTACCTCTGAAACTGACACAGAAGTTATCGCTCACTTAGTGCATCATGAATTAAAATCCACCAATAGTTTGTTAAGTGCTGTTCAAGCGACTGTAAAACAATTAACCGGGGCTTATGGCACTGTTGTACTTGATACTCGCGACAAAGACCGTGTGGTGGTTGCACGTTCTGGTAGCCCATTAGTGATTGGCTACGGTGTTGGTGAAAATTTTATTGCCTCAGATATGTTGGCACTATTACCAGTGACGCGTAAATTTGCCTTCTTAGAAGAAGGTGATGTTGCCGAAGTTACGCGTTTTGAAGTGAACGTTTTTGATACTAACGGCAAGCCTGTAACACGCGAAGCGAAAGAGTCTGCGGTTAGCCATGATGTTGGCGATAAAGGTGAATATCGTCACTACATGCTAAAAGAAACCTTTGAGCAACCTACCGCCATTCGTAATACTTTGGAAGGTCGCTTATTGGGTAACGTTTTAGACATCAATACCTTTGGTGAAGGCGCTGATGATATTTTTCAAAAAATTGAACATGTGCAAATTATTGCCTGTGGTACCAGTTACCATTCAGGTATGGTGGCACGCTATTGGTTAGAAGCCTTAGCTGGCGTGTCATGTAATATAGAAATTGCCAGTGAATTTAGATACCGCCAGTCGCATGTACCTAAAAATGCCTTGTTAGTGACTATTTCACAATCAGGCGAAACTGCTGATACTTTAGCCGCCTTGCGTTTAGCTAAACAAATAGGCTATCAAGCTAGTTTAACGATATGTAATGTTGACGGTTCCTCATTAGTACGTGAATCTGACTTAGCCTTTATGACTAAAGCGGGTGCTGAAATAGGCGTTGCTTCAACAAAAGCCTTTACCACTCAACTGGTGGGCTTATTAATGATGACCTTAGCAATTGGTCAGCATCACGGTATGTCAAAAGACAAGCAAACCGAAATTGCTCAATCATTAATGACCTTACCGAGTAAGCTAGAAGAAGTGTTAGCACTTGCGGGCTCCATTGAAGACTTAGCAGAAGATTTTGCCGACAAACATCATGCGTTATTTTTAGGACGTGGTGATCAGTACCCTATCGCGATGGAGGGGGCATTAAAGCTGAAAGAAATTTCATACATTCATGCTGAAGCCTATGCTGCCGGCGAACTTAAACATGGGCCACTGGCGTTAATTGACGCCGAAATGCCCGTTATCGTTGTAGCACCTCAAAACGATTTAATTGAAAAGTTAAAATCCAATGTTGAGGAAGTACGTGCTCGTGGTGGTTTAATGTATGTATTTGCTGATTCAGACGCTAACTTCAGCAGCGATGACACCATGAAAGTGATTAATGTGCCTGTATGTGATGACTTAATTGCCCCTATCGTTTACACCTTGCCGCTACAATTACTGTCTTACTATGTTGCCATTATCAAAGGTACCGATGTTGACCAACCGCGTAACTTAGCCAAGTCGGTGACGGTTGAATAATTTGCTGTTATGGGTTTAAAAACTCTAGCAGTTAAATAACATTGTAAACTGAAAAGTAGATAAGAACATTTTAAAGCAGCCTTAATATCAGGCTGCTTTTTTGTTGCTGGGGTTGAGATAAGCAAAATAAATACATTAACAAACATCATTAATGTATTTATTTTAAGGCAAAGAATACGGTTATATTTGACAAAAAAAACATACAGTTCATTGAGCTAAATATTCAGACAATGTCATAAAAATTTAGCATTATGCAGGATTATTTTCTGCTATTGCTAGTGCCCACCGTCAGACCAGATAAGGCTCTGTAAATATTGATTCCAGCTAACTAAATGCATAGCATTAGCGGATTTCTTGAACCATCACGACAACACTTTAATCATTTTTTACTAACTGTGATGCGCCCATGCATCAGAACTCGCAGTAACTGGCATGATTGATTTTGATTTGAAGGTAGACGTTAGCGATATTCATTATTTATTAAGATAAGCTTACTTTTGGCGCAGTTTTTTTATTGTTGATACTTTTTACATCAGTAAAACCTTACCTAATTTGTTAGTGATAAGTTAGGTTTAGTGAGTATATTTCAGTGCCGAATAATATTTGTGTTGACGGTGAATGAACAATGTTTTGTAACGGCTAATTAAGATGCTTAAGTTGCTGTACTTATTTAAAGCGCAGTAGCGCCAGAAAGTCTCTTTTTGGCGGATAAAATTAGTAGCATAAATAAAGTGAACTTATGCGATGAGTTGTGCTATCTTTACGATTAATGGCATGGAAAAGAAAAAATCCTGCTTGAAGTTAAGGGAGTAAACCATTAGTAGCGCATCCAGGGACGATAGGTTGGAAGCACTCTTAATGGTTTTTTTGTGCCCAAAATTACTGATTTGCTTTGTTTTACGAAAATGGGGAGTGAAAAAGACCAAGAGCAAAAAAACAAAAACAAAAACCAAAACAAAAAAATAGAAAAATAAAATATATAACTATAAAAATACATAATAAAATACTAATACTAGAGGAAGAGAACATGTCATCAACATTTAAAATAGCTACCTTAGCTTTAGCGGTAAATATCGCTTTAGGTACTGCGCCAACATTCGCTGCTGAAAATGATGCAGATAAAGTTAAAAAAGAAAACATTGAACGTATCGCTGTTGTAGGCTCTCGTGGTGCACCACGTTCAGTTGATAATTCACCGGTTCCTATTGATTTAATTGGTGCAGCAGAGCTAGAAAGATCGGGTAACACCGATATGCTTGAATTGTTAAAAGGTACTGTACCTTCGTTTAACGTACAGAGTAACCCAATCTCAGATGCCGCCAGCTTAGTTAAACCTGCTAATCTTCGTGGTCTTTCATCAGACAGTACGTTAATACTTGTTAATGGTAAACGCCGTCATCGTGCTTCTGTTATTGCATTGTTAGGTGGTGGTATTAATGACGGTGCTCAAGGTCCTGATATTTCAGTTATCCCAAGTTCTGCTCTAAAACAAGTTGAAGTTTTACGTGACGGTGCTGCAGCACAATACGGCTCAGATGCTATCGCAGGTGTAATGAACTTCGTCTTAAAAAATGATGCAGATGGTGGTTCATTAAACGTACGTCATGGTTCATATTATGAAGGCGATGGCGATACGACTGAAGTCTCTGGTAATATTGGTATGGCATTGACTGAAGATGGTTTTGCCAACCTGAGTTTTCAATATAAAAATGCTGATGCAACTAGTCGAAGTGTACAACGTCCTGACGCTCAAGGTTTTATTGATGCCGGCAACACAAATGTTGAAGCGATAACTCAAGTTTGGGGTTCTCCAGAAGTTAATGATGACATCACTATTTTTGGTAACTTTGGTTTAGATATCGGTAACGACCGTGAAGTGTATATGTTTGGTAACTTCTCTGAACGTGATGTTCGTGGTGGTTTCTATTATCGTAATCCACATAACCGTGGTGGCGTTTACTCTAATGACGACGGTGCTTCATTATTGATTGGCGATCTTGCGCAATCTGAGGGTGCTGAGAGAACTTGTCAACCTGTAGCTATCACTACCGGTAACGTGTTAACTCAACAAAATTACATTGATAATGTCGCAAATAATGATAATTGTTTTTCATTCAATGAATTAGCACCAGGCGGATTTACACCTAACTTTGGTGGTAACATTGTTGATACAGCAATAACCATGGGAACACGTGGTCAGTTTGATGACACTTTGTCTTATGACGTCAGTGGTTCTGTAGGTCGTAACGAATCAAGTTACGTTATCTACAACACGTTAAATGCGTCGTTAGGTCCTGAAACACCACGTGACTTTAATCCAGGTAGCCACGTTCAACTTGAAAAGTTCTTTAACATTGATTTAGTCAAAGAACTTGAAGTAGGCATGGAGATGCCACTCATTATTGCTGGTGGTTATGAATACCATCAAGAAACTTTCGAAGTGACTGCAGGTGACGAAGCATCTTTTACCGCAGGTCCATATACAGACCAAGGTTTTAGTATCGGCTCTAACGGTTTTCCTGGCTTTAAACCCTCTTCAGCCGGTTCATTTTCTCGTCAAAACTATGCGCTTTATCTTGATGTTGAAGCACAATACACTGAAAACTTCTTAATGGGCTATGCCCTACGTTTTGAAGATTACAGTACTTTTGGTAATACCACTAACTATAAAGTAACGGCACAATATAATGTAACCGATGATTTCTCAGTACGTGGCTCAGTAAGTTCAGGCTTCCGTGCACCAACGGTTGGTCAAGCTAACTATTCTAATGTGCAAACCTCTTTAGATGGCGGTGAGTTGGTTGATTCTGCTTTATTGCCAGCATCTAACCCTGTAGCAATGCAACTTGGTGCAAAAGAACTAACACCAGAAGAATCAGAAAGCATTTCATTAGGTGCGGTTTGGGAAATAGAAGGTATCCATTTCACACTTGATTATTACAATATTGAAGTAACTGATCGTGTTTCTCAGTCAACTAAATATAACTTAACCGCTGATGATAAAGTTAAGTTAAAAGCTGATGGTGTACCAAACGTAGATTCAATTCAACAAGTAAGTTTCTTTACTAATGATTTTGATACTACAACTCAAGGTGTTGATTTTGTAGCTAACTATTCAACGAGTTTGTTAGATGGTGATACCACATTTGGTTTAGCTTATAACTGGAATGAGACAACTGTTGATACTTACACTGAAATCACAGGTGACGGTAAAGTTTCTCGTTTAGAAAATGATTTACCTAACCATCGTGCGACCTTTACTTGGTCACAAAGTTGGGACAATGTCAGTATGTTTACCCGTGTAAACTACTACGGTGAATACCAAGGCGTGCACGTTGATTGGATAGGCTCTCCAGCTGAACCAGGAACAGAAATTGTTGCTGACTCAGAAGTTACTGTTGATGTTGAAGTGAGCTATCACGTTATGGAAGATTTCAAAGTGAGTGTTGGTGCTCAGAATATATTTGACGAATACCCGAATGAGCTTGATTTTGAGCAACAAACAGGTGCGGCAAATAATAGCTGGGGCGGTAAATACTATGAAACATCACCATTTGGTTTTAACGGTGGTTTCTACTACGTAAAAGCAACTTATAGCTTTTAAGTTACCTATACTGAATGTGCTCTTGGGTAAAGTTGACCTGCCGATTATCTAGGCATAGCTTTACTTACAGATGAATTTTTCAGTGAGTTAAGAATCCGAAATCAAGCAATTGATTTCGGATTTTTTATGTTTAACAGCAAAGAAAAGTAACAACTCGTTTTAACTTCACTGTTATTGCGCCGATAAGATCATTAATCAAACTTCACCATTACAAGGCTTATTTCAGACAACAAAGTAGTCAGTTACTCAGGGGGAACTGTTCTGAAAATGGTAGGAAAAATATAAAGTTCACCAGTAAATACGGCGGTTAATAACGGCACAATAATCAGTACTAAGTCATGGTCACTATGGCGGATAGTTAATGCTTACTGAAAGTTATAGCGTTTATTCTGTAAATAAGTACGTTTTATAAAAATGTGGCTATTATTAAGGTGTCTTAGCGATAAGCTAAGACAAAAATATATTAACTCCCACTAAATGTTATACCTGTTTTGTCTGAAAAACTTTCACTTAGCGGTAAACTAGCGTTATTAAATCAAATGTAGAATGAAAGATAGTGACTAGTTATCAGTTAATTAGGTTGTTGGTATAAATGTAGTCTTAAGTTGGTGGTGGTTTTTAATTTAATAAACGGAGGAATCTATTATGTTAAACTGGGCGCTTACTTTTTTAGTTGTTGCGATTGTTGCGGCAATATTTGGTTTTAGTGGTATCGCAGGGACAGCCGCAGGTATTGCAAAAACTATCTTTTTTATCTTCGTTGTGTTGTTGGTTATTTCATTAATCGCCAATGCAGTTCGTGGTAAATCACCAAAAATTTAGGGAAAAACTTATGACTTTTATAAAAAAACTATCAATTTCACTTATTATCTTTGTTTCCATGTTCGGCTTAACAGCTTGTAGCGATAAAGAGGCAGAAGACGCAGGTAAAAAAGTAGAAGAAGCAGTTAAAGATGCGGGTAAAATGACTCAAGGTGCGGGTGATAAAGTAAATGAAATGAAAGAAGATGCTGGCAAGGCTATTGACGCTGCAGGCGAAAAAGTGAATGAAATGAAAAAAGACGCAGGCAAAGCTATGGAAAATGCAGGCGAAAAAGTAGAGGAAATGAAGAAAGACGCTGGCAAGGCTATGGAAAACGCGGGCGACAAAGTAAATGAAATGAAAGAAAGTGTCAGCAATAAATTTGGTGAAATGAAAAAAGATGCAGGTAACGCCATTGAAGATGCTTGTGAAAAGACAAAAGAGGGTGCAGATACTAAAGATGACGGTTGTTAGTCTTTAATATAAGTTAAGCTATAAGTTTAATTCAATTATAAAGCTCTTGTTTTTCAAGGGCTTTTTTATTTAGCGATTATATCGCCATAAAAATTTATTCAGCATGACATTGCAATATGTAGCGGTAGTTAATTGATCATAAATATAGTTTAATGGCGTCATTTTAATTTTTAATGATAAAACTTTGCAATTAAAAATGTAAAGCAATCGTACGCAAAACTAAGCTAGGTTAACAACTCAGGTGTATGCATAAACTAGTCTTTAATTTCAATAATCATATTACCGTAATACTCTGTAAAAGAGAGTGTTATAACCAATTTATTATGCTATTTTTAAACTTTCAACTTTTGAAAATTATTGGAATAAATAAGGAAGAAAAATTCCAATATTATCGCAGCTACAAAATTAGTTCATAACGGTAAGTTAATGGTCGATAATACCCACCATTAATACTTTCAGTTATGAATAATTAGAGATATTCAGAAATGCCAAATAATTCTAAAATTACAATATTAGTGTGTGATGACGATGTCAGTGCTCGGATTATTCTGCAAGAAATATTCGCCTGCGACAGTATAGAAGTATTAGAGGCTGAGGATGGCCAACGCGCTGTAGAGCAGTTTGAAAAACATCAGCCAGCGCTAATTTTACTCGATGTATCCATGCCAGTAATGAACGGTTTTGATGTGTGTGAACACATAAGAGCGTTGGAAAGTGGAAAACATGTTCCGATCATTATGGTTACCGGATCTGATGATTTGGACTCTATTCATAAATCTTACTCAGTAGGTGCTACTGACTTTATCTCGAAACCTGTTAAATGGGAAATATTAGCCCAGAGAGTAAGATATATTCTCCGTGCCAGCCAAGCCTTTGCAGATCAAATGTCACAAAAAAAAGCACTTCATAAACTGGCTTTTTATGATTCGTTAACAGGGTTGCCAAATAGGCTGTTGCTACTGAAAAATTTACAAAACTTTATAGCCATGGCGCGTCGCAACGACTATCAAGCCGCAATCTTGTATATAGATCTCGATAGATTCAAAAGAATTAACGATACTATGGGACATAGTATTGGCGATAAACTACTGCGTAAAGTTGCCCACCGCTTACAAGAAAATATGCGAGAAAGCGATGTGTTTTCTCGGCACAGCGACGAAGAATTAATAAGTAACGGTCAATTATCGAGTTTTGGTGGTGACGAATTTACTATTTTCTTGAATAAGTTGCGCAATTCAAGTGAAGCGATGTTGGTCGCTGAACGGGTGATTCAAAGCTTCATTAAACCTTTTAAGCTAGAGCAATATGAAGTTGTGATCACGCCAAGCATTGGTATTTCTATGTTTCCAGACGACGGTGAGAATGCCGAGTCTTTACTTAAAAATGCCAACACGGCAATGTATTCGGCTAAAGAGGCTGGACGTGGCTGTTTCAAGTTTTATTGCGGCTCAATGAATGCAACAGCGGCAAATCGTTTACAGCTTGAACAAGACCTACGTGTGGCAATTAAGTCAGGTGAAATTGTACCCTTTTATCAACCGCAAGTTTGCGCTGAAACAGGTAAGATTGTTAGCGTTGAAGCGTTAGTCAGATGGTTGCCAGCACAAGGAGGTATTATTCCTCCTGATGAATTTATTCCAATTGCAGAAGAAACCGGCTTAATTCATGATTTAGGACTTTTAGTCTTAGAGCAGAGTTGTAAGCAGGCTAAACAATGGCTAGATAATGGTAACGAGGTAAGGATTGCGGTAAACGTATCTGCACACCAGTTTAGACAAGTTAATTTTACTCAAACTGTTGCGCAAACATTAAAGCACTGTAACTTACCGCCGTCGCTACTTGAGTTGGAATTGACCGAGTCGGTCATTATGAGTGATGCTGAAGAAAATATTAAGCGCCTAATCGAATTGAAAAACTTAGGTGTTACCTTGGCGGTTGACGACTTTGGGACAGGCTACTCCTCATTAAGCTATCTGAAAAAATTCCCCATTGATACACTTAAAATCGATCGGGCTTTTATGTGTGATGCTAATTCAGCCCCTGACGATATTGCCATTGTACAAGCCATTTTAGCGCTGGCTAAAAGTTTAAAGCTAGGCGTTATCGCGGAAGGTGTAGAAGAAGTGGCACAAATAGAAATATTAAAGAACAGCAAACATTTACTGTTGCAAGGTTACTTATTTTCACGGCCATTGGCTGCAAAAAATATTACACCGCTGTTAAATCAGAACTTTACTCATCTTATGCAAAATTCTTAATGACGAAATTGCAACACATCGGCACTTTAGCTTACGTAAAAAATAGTATCACGCTTTATATAGATAGTGACTTTGCAGCCAGTACTGTTTACACCAAGATGTTTTTGACTTTACAGTCCCAAGCTTCTGCTGCGGGTATAGCGTTGAAAAAAATAGCGTTATCAAGTCATTGTGATGATCAGCCATCAATGCTTGTAGCATGTCAAAATACTGAGCATGCAGAGCAGCTTATAAAGCGTTTTAATCTCAATATTCAACAAGTATTTTGGCTACAAGAGCATCCGCAACTCACAACCCAGACACAATTACCAAAAAACCATTGGTTTATTGACTGGTCAAATGAGCAAGCTTTGTTACCTATTTTATCTTTGTTAGCACGTAATAACGAGATTTATAGCACTCAACAACATAGCGAGCAGAAGTTTAACTTACTGACTGAATGTTTAGGAGAGTTGGTAGTAACGCTTAGTACTGAAGGGAAAATAACCGAACTTAATCCGGCGTTATCGGCAGTATTGGGTGATTCAAGCGCATCTGCAATCGGTAAAGATTTACTTTCGTGTATTAAAATCCCCTCTGATACAGCCAAGAATCGTTTGCAAAATATTTTATCGGATCTTGAACCAACCGGTGCCATGACAAGGTTACCACCTTTCCCTATTCAGTTAGAAAATACCGTAATCATTGTCGATGGTTTTGTAGGTTCATTACGTCATCAAGATAATATACTTATTATGCGCCAAGTCGCGACTTGGCAACGTCAGAAATGGGAAGAACAACAGACAGCGCACATTGAACCCGTAACTTTATTACTCATAAATCCTGATGATTTCGCTAAATTTAATCAACAACATGGAGGTAAATTGGCCGACCAAGTGTTGGATGAAATTATGCTCAGTTTGACTAATTTATTACGTACGGCTGATTTTGTCAGTCGATATAGCGGTGTGGTTTTTGCGGCACATTTACCTGAGACTAATGAAAAGCACGGTCAAGTACTGGCCGCTCGAGTACGACAAATGTTAGTGAATAAGTCGTTTACTCAGAAAAAGTTGAAGCTAAACTTTAGTTTTGGCATAGCAACACTTGATGCTGAAGAACAGCTCGAAGAGCAATCGCCTTTAAAATTGTTTAGGCGAGCGAATACCGCCTTACAAGCCGCTCGCAGCATAGGTGGCGATAAATTAGTCGCTTGGGAACCGCAGTTTGACGCTAACATTATTGCTAATCTTGATCACATAAGTGGTAAGTTTTCAGATGTGCCTAGAGATGACTTTAGGTTACTTTCATTGCAATGGGACTTAATTCGCTTAATTGGCACTACACATTCATTACAAGTTTTTTCCAAGCAAATTTGCCAAATGCTAACCGCAGGCATGCAATGCGAATATGTGGGTTTATATTTAGTTAAAAATCAAGCATTGATTCTGTCGTCTTGCAGTACATCTAAGCAAAACATGGATGTCGAAAGTTTACAGAACTGGGTTAGCACAAACATACAACTTGCTAGCTTGAATAATTTAAGAGGTAAACCACTTAAGCCTTTTGCGGAATCTTGCCAAGCTATTATAGTGCCCCTGTTCACTCGTAACCAATGCTTGGGTATGATCTTATTACGTTGGCCGTTGAGCGAGCAAAAGAATGCTGAAAAATATAGTACGCAATTACAGCAAGTCAGCCCCAATTTAGCTGCTGCTATTGATCGTATTGTTATACTCGAAAATGACCAACGCAAAACGGTTATCGCTCAAAGCAGCATGGGCGATCAGCATGAATTGCTTTTTGAATCGGCTGCCATGCGCACGGTAATGCAGGAAGTACAGTTAGTGGCGCCTACCGACGCGTCTGTGTTGATTACTGGTGAGTCAGGTACAGGTAAAGAGCTCATCGCACGACAAATACATAATTATAGCTCGCTACGAGTAAAGCCTTTTATTACTGTAGATTGCAGTACCATAGTTGAAAATTTAATAGAAAGTGAGTTATTTGGTCATAGAAAAGGCGCCTTTACCGGTGCGACGAATGATCAACCGGGCCTGATTGCACAAGCTGACGGTGGGACATTATTTTTAGACGAAATCGGAGAACTGCCGCTTGATATTCAATCAAAGCTATTACGATTTGTACAAGAAAAAACCTATGTCGCGGTGGGTGATCAGCGTGTGCGTAAAGTCGATGTTAGACTGGTATTAGCCACTAACCGTAATTTATTAGATGAAGTTGCTATGGGGCGCTTCCGTTCAGACCTTTATTATCGTATCAATGGTTTTACCGTCAACCTGCCTCCTCTGCATCAACGAGGCGATGATGCCCTGTTACTTTGTCGTCACTTTTTAGCTAAATTTAGCCAACAATATAAAAAAGAAATTATTGATTTTACCCCCGCAGCAATAAATATTTTGCAAGGCCATTCATGGCCAGGCAATATCAGAGAACTGCGAAACGCGATAATGCGGGCCGTTATACTTTGCGAGCGAAAATTAATCGATAGTCCACATTTGGATCTGCAAGAGCAAGGGTATATTAAAGCATCCGCAGCGCATGTGCTTTCGTCTGAGCATGAGGCGTTTACTGATGAAACGAAAGTAAACATAGCGCAATTTTCAGATATATCGATATTACTTAGTCAACTCGTGACAATAGCGCTACAGCAAACGCGTTTATTTCCAGCAAGTGCTTGGTTGGAGCTGCGATGGTTAACGGTATGTTTAGCTAAATGGGGCAGCCTGTATCAAGTAGCTTTGCAATTAGACCAGTCTGAATCAACATTGCGACGTCGCTTTGCTAAGCTCAATGGATTAGATCTCAAGCTTTCTCAACTGGATGAATTAGCGATTAAATGCGACATAATATTAGGACAATTGCTAACAGGAAACACCAATACCTTGCTTTGGTCCAAAATTGAGATGACATTACATCAAATCGTCATAAAAAAAGAGATCAGCCAACAGAAAAAAGCACAATTACTCAATGTAACTCAGCCTACCTTGCGCAAAATTTTGCAACAGTTGCTAATTTCATAATAAGCGAGTGTTAAGTAGGTTAGCACTTATCACTCGCTTAATTTTTTATTTGCCTAGTTAACGATTATACTTGGCTTGGAACCTAGGGAAACTTAGCCTGCATTGCTGTCGAGTAGTCGTCATGCTCTCATCAAAGCCTGCCGAGTAATGTCAACTTTATGCTAAGTCTAATCAGTTTATTCCCACTTAGCACAAGCTTAATTATAGCCTCAATTAAGTTTGTCTAAATGTCTCCAGCTTCTCACAACTAATAATATAAGTAGCCTGTATTTTCTGCGCTATCATATCAATATCTGCAGTCAGGTTTTGCTTTGCATTAGCTTCTAAGTTTATGCTTAACTCATACAGTGCTTTTGCTCCAGAATTTCCTGACATGGATTGCAGAGCATGGGCAATGTCAACTAGCTCATTTAAATCTACTTGTTCACTTTTTAGCTGTGCTAGTAACTGTTGAATCAACTTGTCAGCTTCCTGGGTAAATCCATCCAATACCCGATTATAGAGTTTGCTCTCATTAGCCTTGCCAATTTTTAAAAGCGTGTTGACAGTGTCCATATCAATTAATTCAGCTTCTGGATTAGCTTCAGTTTCAAAGTCTTTACTACTTAATGCTACAGGGTCATCTGAGCCATTAGCTGGGCACGATACATGCTGTAAATATAATTCGTCTGTACTATCGTGATCACTTACCGATGGATGACTAGGCGCTTCTAAGTAGTGTAAAAGTGTTTGTTCAAGTTCTCGCAATAAAAATGGCTTGGTCATTACACCATTCATGCCTGAGTCTAAACATTGTTGGCGTAGGTCATCACCCATACCAGCCGTTAGCGCTATAATAGGAATATTTGGCCAGTTTTTTCTTATGACAACCGTGGCTTCATAACCGTCCATAATGGGCATTTGGCAATCCATTAAGATTAAATCAGGTTGTCTTAAGTTTACTTGCTCGACGGCTTCCGCACCGTTGTCTGCTAGCCATACTTCACAACCTAGCATTCTGAGCATGCTTGTTGCTACTTCTTGGTTAGTTAAGCTGTCTTCTACCACCAAAATATTGGCAACAAATATCTGATGATTACGGTGGTTGTTTTTACCTGTTTGTTGATTATGGGTTTTGATTCCCAAGGCTCGATATAAAGTGTTTATCAGGTCATAAAAATGTACTGGCAAATGTAAGATATTGCGTTTGTCATGCTCTTGCCATTGTGAAGAAGGTAATAAGCAGATCCAGTTTGTCAGTGGAATACCTGCGTTAGTAATGGCTGTTTCGTGCTCTGAAAGGCTAATCCAAAGACCATTTTTAGCGGAAGCCAACTGAGCATTAACCCGTTTTACCTGTACTGATTTAATGCCTAATTTTAGCAATATATTGGCAACTGAAGTGCCTAAACCGCCATTAAGGTTGATCAAATGCACCGTTGGACAATCAGCTATGGGCTCATATTCGATTTCCGAATTAGCCACTGTCGGTAAATCGAATATGAAGCTAAAACGGCTGCCTTCTCCTAGATTCGATTGCACACTAATATTCCCGCCCATTAAGGTAGATATTTGTCGACAGATAGCTAAGCCAAGGCCGGTGCCACCATACTTTCTCTTGGTGGAGGCGTCTGCTTGTGTAAACATTTCAAATACTTTTTGTTGACGATCTGGTGCCATACCAATACCGGTATCTTCTACACTAATTTCAAAACTACTAAGTTGTGCCTCGTTGTTTTGTTGACCAGTTTGCGCTTTGGAGCATGGCACGCGCTTAATACTGACATTAACTTCGCCACGCTCAGTAAACTTAATGGCATTACTGGTTAAATTGGCAATGATTTGGCGCAATTTCTCTGGGTCGGCGTATACATAAGGTAATGACTCTGGGGCTAGGATGGCATTGATATGCAGTCCTTTGTTGTAGGCAGATTCACTGAATAAATCACACACTTCCTCTACTATCGTTTCAAGATCGACTGGTACCGACTCTAGGGTCGTTTTACCTGCTTCTAATTTAGAGAAGTCTAAGATGTTATTTAGCAGATCAAGTAGCAAGACACCTGAGCGATAGACTAATTGCGCAAAATGTTGTTGTTTGGGTTTTAGGTCTGAATTTAACAAAACTTCGGTCATACCCAGCACGCCGTTCATCGGTGTGCGTATTTCATGACTCATAATGGCTAAGAAATCACTTTTTTCTTTGCTGGCTTGTTCGGCAATTTTCCTGGCTTTGTCAGTTTCTTCCATGCTAGTTTCAAGCTGTGCATTGGCATGGCGCAGCTCTTTGGTACGTTCTTCAACTTTTTCTTCTAGTTTTATTACTTGCTGCATTTCACGTAGCCGCTTTTGTCGATATCGCCAAATGAAATAAAGTAGCATCAACATCACTGCTAGAGAGTACAAACTATAGGCCCAAAAGGTTTTCCAAGGTGGCGGCAATACCGTGATCGGTAGTGATACACCAACAGTATTCCATAACCCTTGGTTGTTACTGGCTTGAACTCTCAAGGTGAAATCGCCGGCAGGTAGGTTAGTAAATGTTGCAAGTCGCCTGTTCCCAAGCTCGATCCAATTTGAGTCAAGCCCTTCTAATTGGTATCTATATTGATTTAAACTGGGTGCGTTATAGTCAAGTGCAGCAAACTCAAATGAGATAAAATAGTCTTTGTAATCCAATTCCAAATGTTTGAGTTCTTGGTAAGGTACATCGAACCATACTTGTTCATTGAGTTTTTTAATTCTCACCAGTACCACAGGCGGGATTGTTTTACTGTCTTTAATATCATCAGGATTAAAGCGTATAACGCCAGCATTACCACCAAAATACATATTTCCTTTGCTGTCCTTAAAACCTGCAGCAAAGCTGAAATCATTTTCCTTTAAGCCTTGATAACTATTAAAATGTCGCATTGCCCCTGATTGTTTATTTAATCTTGTTAAGCCAGCGGTACTGCTGAGCCATAGATGGCCATTATCGTCGTCTAAAATTGCATATATATGGCTGCTGGGTAGTCCACTTAAACTGTCGTAATGGGTGAACTTGTTATTTAAACCAGTAATGTCTTGAGGTAACCATTTATTGAGCCCTCCGCCTTGGGTGCCTACCCATAACTGTGCTTTGTTATCTTGATAAAAGGCCCAAGCCATGGGCGCCGACAAACTATCTAGGTCATCAGGTTGGTGTTCGATATGATCAAAATCCAAGCTAATAGGGTCAAGTAAATTAATGCCGGCTACGGTACCAACGACCATGGTACCGTCAACTAACTGATCAACTGCTAATACTCTGTCATTATTGAGACTTCTGGGGTTATTCTCATCATGGCGAAAATGAATAAATTCTTCGCTGCCGAGGGGCAGGTAATTTAAACCACCACCAAAGGTACCAACCCAAATATTATCTGCTTTGTCTTTAAATATACTAATAACACCATTAAAACTTAAACTTTTAGGACCCTTAGGGTCGTTTACATAATATTTAATTTGCTCAGTATCGACATCGAGCTTACCTAAGCCACCACCGCGGGTGCCAAACCATAAAATATTATCGTCACCGCGCACGGCCATGACTCTGTCATCAGGTAATGCAGGAACACTGTCTTTATTAATAATTTGTTGCACTTCACCATCGCTATTTAAGCGTGTTAAGCCAGCATAAGTGGCAACCCAAATTGCTGATTCTCCGCTTGAAGATGTGGTTTCAGCAAAGCCTAAGATAGTCTTGCTGGCCAAGCCTGTATCGATATGTTGAAAAGGCACTTCAATACTTTTGCTTAGGCCATTAAAGGTACCAAACCACATTAACCCTGTTGGGTCTTGTAAAATGGATAGGACTAAATTGTTACTTAATCCATCTTCCGTATTAAAGGAGTCAAATTTATTTCGCTTGTTCCATATGGCGACACCTTTATCAGTTCCGATCCAAATACGCTGGTGTTGATCTTGAAATACCGTGTATACGTGATTTGATGGTAAGCTGTTTTTATGATTTTCATTATGCTGCCAAGAAGTAAATTTTAGCCTTTGCGGGTCAGCAACAGCAACACCGTTATCGGCACTAGTAACCCATAAGCGCTGTTGTCCATCGATAAATAAATTGGTCAAACGATCACTAAAAAATGGCGTGTCTGAACCAGTATGAAAACGCTCTAGTTTTTTACTTTTTTTATTTAGTTTTAGTAGTCCGTTACCATTAGTGCTGAGCCAAATAAAATTCGATTCTTCGACAAACGCAGTGATAAATGTGTTTTTATCGAGATCAGGAAGTAAAGCTTGGGTATCGAAATGTTCAAAAGTCATTTTATCAGGTTGAAAACGACTAAAATTACCACTGTTATAACCTAGCCAAATATCACCATTTTTATCTAACATAGCACTTTGTATACGATCAGACATAAGTGTAGTACTAGATAGAGTGCTACTTTGCCAACGGGTAAAAGTTTGTTTAGCCGCGTCAAATAAGTTTAAACCACCGCCATCAGTAGCTATCCATAAACGATTGCTATTATCTTCGATTATCGTTCGAACATTGTCGGAGCTCAGCGAGTCAGGTTTACGGGGATCATGGACAAACTTTACTAGTTCATAGCCGTCGTAGCGGGCTATCCCTTCTTGAGTGACAATCCATAAATACCCTGTACTGTCTTGAAAGACTTGCCGAATGCTTTTTTGGGAGAGTTGTTGATTAAGTGCTGCGGAGGTAAAAATAAAATTAGCTTTTTGTTCAGCATGCAGCTTGAAACTAAAAACAAATAATAATAGTAGGCAATAAATAGTGTTTTTTAACATACTTAAATTACATATATTCTGATTTAGAAATAGACTAACCCAAAGCGTGTAAAACACCAAACTTTAGACTGACTTACAGTTGATTTTTTACAGTAATATAAACCGACTACGAGCTATGGCTATTAAAAAAATTAATGAAAATTGGGCAGTTGAAATTAAGCGAAGCAATGCACTGTTAATTTCTTAAAAGCAAATAAAAAGTCCGTTATATCCTAAGCAAATACTTAGTTCATAACGGACCTTATTTAATGATTTATTTTTTATTCATTAATTGCAAAGTTTTCTTGGTTCAATTGAGCTTCATTCCAAATAAAACCTTCGTTCCAGATAAAGCCTTCGTTCCAGATAAAACCTTCGTTCCAGATAAAACCTTCAGTATTCATAAATGCTTCATTCCAGATAAAACCTTCATTCCAGATAAAACCTTCATTCCAAATAAAGCCTTCTTCCCAAACTTCAAACTCGAAGCCTTGAATGTAGTAGTTACCATCGGCGTCTTGACGAGCAGCGCCTGTATAGTGTTGCTCACCACTTAAATCAGCTACGATATCCATGCCATTGTTAGCGCAAGCTTGTAGTGTTGATTCTACGGCTTTGATAGCATTAACACTGCCTGAGCCTTGATGAAAAGGACTATAAGCAAGTGTACCGTCTGGTGATTGTGCCATGCTAGTACTGCCTAATAGTCGACATTTAACATCGTTAGCACTTAGGTTAGGGTTATTTTGTAGCATTAAAGCGACTATGCCGGTTACCACACCCGAAGACTGTGAAGTACCTGACATCATGTATCGGTCTTTAGCCATTAAGTACTGTGGAAATTTAATGGCAGTTTGCATTGTTGAATTACCTAAACTAAACATATGGCCACCTGGGGCCACTAAATCAGGCTTAACAAAGGCATCATGTGTCGGACCCTGAGATGAAAATGACAACATTTTATCATCACTAGTATCTAAGGTATTGTTATCGCTGATGCCACCAACACTTATGACATAAGGTACGTTAGCAGGAACGCCAACTGTCATGGCACTAGGGCCAGTATTACCCACAGATGTTACTACTACTATGTCTTTTTCCCATAACGCCATAACCGCTTGGTTAAGTGGATCTTGCCAATAACTTGAACGGGGCTGCGCACCGAATGACAAGTTAACAACACGAATATTTAACGCTTCGTGATTATCGGCAATATATTGTAAGCCACGAATAGCATCAGCATAGGTACTGTGACCGTCTGGATGAATAGCTTTTACCACCACTAAGTTAGCATCAGGTGCTACACCTTGATAATGACTAGTCATTTGACCATGCTCAACCGCACGATCGCTGTTAGCAATAATGCTAGTTACGTGAGTACCATGAATATTTTCATCGGTCATTTTATGAGGCGAAACTTCAGTGCCGTTTATAGCGTCGTATGCTGCTTTGATTCTAGATCGGTTCGAAGTATTGCGGTTTAATGCTTTGTGAGCACCCCAAAGGCCACTGTCGACTACGGCTACAGTAACGTTTTTACCGGTAATACCCATATTGTGTAATGCATCTGCACCAATAATATTGACGTAATAGGTGTTGCTGTCACCATCAATACTTTGAGTTTCGTAACCTTTTGCCAATTCACGGTCACAATTTTCAGCGAAACTCACATCCATCGAAAAATCGTTGTGCATGTAACTATCAGTACCATTATTTGTAAAAGCTAATTCAACCGTCGCATCTTCATAAGCGTCTAAAAATGCAGTGGCAGGAATATCCGCGGCATTAAGTACTAACTCGCCATTTTGATCTGCTATTACGCTAACAAATACAGGAAGACCATTGATTTTAAGTGTACGTATATTGCCTAATCCTGCAGGCCAATTAAAGGTCATTTTATTGAAATTTACTTTTTGGTCTTTGGCATTATAAATATTCCAGCGGATTTTGTTAGCTGACATTTCAACGACATGGCTGCCGTAAACTTTACAGTTATCAAGTGCACTGGCGGTAAAAACTGCTTCGTTTTTAATGATGGTAATAACGCCTTCAAATAATCTTAAAGTCGCTAACTCGGTATCACTTACGCTTACAGCAAGTCCGTTTATTAATGACAATTCGTGAGTGATAAGTCCACCTACATCACCAATAATCTTCTTAACACTTAAAATATCATTACCTTGAATGATCACTTCGTTGTGGCGTTCAACCACGGGATCTAATAAGCTTTTAGCACTGTGAGCGGAGAAAGGTATTGCTGAAATGCTTAACATTCCAACTAACAGCATGGCACTCTTATGAATATATTTTAGCTTCATATGTCATTTTCCTAAATATCTATATCTTTTACCTATTATCAATATTATTGCAAATTTCGAGCCATAAACCAAGTAACTGATTTTAAGTGCTTTAATTTAATTTGAAATAAATGACATGTTTGAATTGAAGTTAGCGAAGGTAATTATTGAATGTTTACGGTAATGATTTACAGTCATTTATTTCAAGTAAGAGGTGGTTTATTGTTTTTGTTATTTAAATCATGTTGCTAGTAAAATAAGATCCGCATCACATCGGGTGAAAATATCTGATGAAATTTTAAATACACTTATAGCCGCTATAATTATAAAACTCACGAAGTATGTAAGTTGATGAAATAATTAATATCAAAATATTTTAAATTTAGTTTTTAAAAATAGTTTTCAACTATGTTGGAATAAACACCTCACGTCATCCGTTATCTCAGTGTCATTAACATAAATATAAACAGACATTAGAGGAAGTAAATATGACTACATTAAATAAAATTGCACAAGTATTGGTATTAAGTGGCGTGAGTTGTTGGGTCAGTATTACGCAAGCTGCTGATTTTGAAATTAGCCAAAGCACCAACATAAACCAACAAACTCAGGCATCTCAGCAAGTTGACTCATCTGATAATGCGACACAAATATCGACACAATCAGACACGTCAGCCCAGAGCGATACGCAAGTTAAGGCGAATAGTAAAGAAGAGAACACAGTAGAGAACGCAGCAGAAAACACAGCAGAGTCTGCACCAAGCGAATCAACAGCACAGTCGTCAAATAACACAGCGAATGTTGGCACAGCGCAAGCCTTTGATAACAATAGCCAGTTAATAACTCGTTTATCAAATGACGCTGGAAAAAACATCAATGTCACTTCAGCTACAGCAGCAACATTGGCTCAGTCACTTACCCAAGTGACAAGCGCAGAGTTTCCAGCATTAGCTGAAAGTAATACACCTGAAAACTCTGAAATAGGGTCTGAAGCAGCTGTGCCGAGTGAAGCCATGCCAACGCCTGAAAATGTTGCTGTGAATCCTACGCTTGATAGTGCAACGTCTTTTGTTAACACTTCACAATTAACGCAGCAATTATCTTTGCAGCCTTCTCAGCAACCCACTCTACAGCCCTCTGAGCAATTCCCTTTGCAAGAAATGGCTAATGTTGAAAACATCAGCGCATTAGATACAGCTTCGAGTTTGAGTCAGTCACTTACTCAAGTGACAAGCGCAGAGTTTCCAGCGCTAGCAGAAAGTGCTGCACCAGAGGAGCCTGAAGTAGGGTCTGAAGCAACTATGCCGAGTGAAGCCATGCCAGCACCTGAAAATGTTGCCTTGAACCCTACGCTTGATAGCGCAACGTCTTTTGCTAACACTTCGCAAATAACTCAGCAACTTTCCCTACAAGAAATAGCTAATGTTCAAAACATCACTGCATTAGATGCGGCAGCACAAACCTCGCAAGCGCTTGAGCAAACGATTAATGCCAATGTTGAAGATGCAATCACCTCAAGTACGCAAAGTGTTATCAGTGAAAACCTTAATACGCAAATTACCAGTGCGGTTACTGAGCAAATTAACACCGAGTTGGCGGCTGCAACCGCTGCTGAAGTGGTTAGTACCTTAACAAGCGATTTAGCGTTAGCTTGGTAATTGTTGCCATGTTGAATGTGCCAGTAGCCCTGGCACTTTTTTTTATTTGAGGTAGTTAAGATGAAATATATATTAAGTGGTTTAAGCTGTGTTTTAAGTCTACATTTAATGGCGGCAACATCAGAGCCTATGTCGGTTAACGGCGAAGTTTCTTTAGGTCTAATTAGTAATTCAGCACTCAGTGTTGATGAGCTTGATGAGGTTTCTTCACAAGGTGACAGTGGCCTGCAAAAAACAGCAGCAGTTACTGGTTTGTGGAAAGTTAATGATAAAGCAAAAATAAGCGCGGCATATCGTTATAATGAAAAAGATTATAATGAGTTTGATGCCTTCGACCTAACCTTACATCAAGTGAGTCTTGATGCTAGTTATCAATGGCGTAAAAAAGATTTAGGCCTGCGTTATGATGGGGCTAAGGCCCAATTAGCCGGCGATAGCTTTTTAACCTTTCACCAAGCCAGTATTTACCTAGGCACTTTTCTGCAACCAGAAACATTTTTACGTACCAGTGCAAAAATTAAAAGTAAAAAATTTGCCGTGATCACTAGCCGCAATGCCGACGCTTTTGGTGCTAGTGCTGAGCTGTTCCATTTTCTTAACGACGGTGACACTATGTTTATGCTCGGGGTGAGTGCGGGTAAGGAAACGGCTACAGACCCTAAGTTTAATTATAATGGTTATGGGCTGAGTACTAAGCTTTCGCAAAAGTTTGAATTATTTGGTTTAGCGCAAAAAGCTGCTATAGGCTGGCGTTTTCAATCGAAAGATTATCAAGCCTATGGTAATGAGAATATGGACAGTCAGCTTGAGTCAAAGGCAGATGAACATAGAAACATTTTTCACGCGCAATGGCAGTTAGACTTCAATAAATATCTCGCGTTGGTCAGCAACCTTGAATATGGCGATTACCGTTCACAACTTGATAGCCAAACGTACAGCCAAACCCTTTCTTCATTGTCTATTAAAGCGCAATTTTAAGGTCTAAAGATCGCGCCCACACCATAAATAGGGTCCTTACCTTTAGGGCCCAAATCTATCGCTAAATCATTTAGTTTATCTAATAAATTCTGCTTATTCTTACCATAAGTTAGCGCTAAACAGGCTAAGGTTGCTGTAACATATGGGGCAGCAATCGATGTGCCTGACTCCCTACCTACACGTTGGCCACTTTGCGCTGTGAGTACATTTACCCCTAACGCTGAGTAATCGACATAGTCACCTCTATTTGACCAACGATACGGTTGTTGATGTTTATCTATCGCACTGACCGCGATAACCTCTTGATAAGCGGCAGGATACATAGGCGGAGCTGCCGGCCCTTCATTACCCGCCGCGGCGATAACGATTGCACCTTTTGCGATAGCGGCGCTTAGTACGCTATGCAAAATTTGATTGTCCGGCCCCGCTAAACTCATATTGATCACTTGCACGTTTTGTTCTAACAACCAGTTCACGCCAGCGATGATGGCTGACAGCGTCGCGCCTTGGGCATAGTCTGACTGCTGATAAAATACTTGCGAGGAATATATTTTACCCTGCGGTAACAGTGGCACCAGTTGTGTGGTTTTGCCAACCAATAAACTGGCGATCACGGTACCGTGTTGCAACGAGGTAGCTAAATCATCAGGTAAAAAAGATTTCGCGGTAATATCAGCGTGTTTAAAGGCTTTATGTTTGGTATCAATTGCGCTATCAACCAGACCCACTTTTACCGCTAATTCGCAAGCCGGATTAACGCGGCTTAGTGGCGTTACTTTTTCATTGTCGATGTGATGACGGAGTAAACTTTCATTTTCTGGCTGACTTGTTTGACTTTGTGCTTGATAAATATGGTTTCTAGCTAAACTTAGCGCGGCTTGCGTTGAGAGTATCTGGCTTAACGCTTGCTTCGAGTCTAAAGCTTCGGGCACATTAAAACGCAGCAGCGCCATACCCAAACCCGCATATCGCGACTCGGTAATAATCAGCGCTCCATGCTCAATTAAGCGTTTTTTACTGCTATCGTCGGCTAATAATAGCCATTGTCGCTGAACAGCTCGAAAGCCACTTTCTACTTCGACATCAAGCCACAGATTTTTACCTGCGCTGGTGGTTATCGCTAAAGTGGCAGGCAAAGCGTTAAGTGGCTCAGTGCTAACCTTGTTAATGTCGGGTAAGTGACTTAATTCAAAAGGTGCTAGTAGCGGCGGTCTATCGAGTTGTCGGGTAATGTCGCGGGCGGTACCGTCTATGGTATTAATTTGTCCTAAAACACCGCCTGCCGGCAATTGCTGGGCAGATGATAATGTACTGAAAACAGCAATAAATATGGCGGTAAAAGCTAAGGTTTTCATGTTAATCTTGAGCCTCAAAAATAAGCGTGTAGTTAATAAAACGTTTCAACTGAAAATAAATTTCCTTTTATGGAATAAAATTTTTTTACATACGTCTTCTTAGTAGAGAGGAGTAAAAAACATGAATAATACCATTGAAAATATACTACCAATGCTAAGACGCTTTGCCTACTCATTAACCGGTAATGCCGCAGATGCTGACGATTTAGTGCAAATAACGTTAGAAAAAATACTGAAAAAAGGTGTGCCTGATGAAGTAGATGTCAACAAATGGGCTTTTAAGGTTTGTCGCAATGTCTGGATTGACGAATATCGTGCGCGCAAAGTCAGGCAGAATGCAGTGCTTAAACCTGAACTGCAAGAACCACAAAGCGTGAATGAACAGCAAGCATTCGACAGCAAAGAAATGCTCGCACAAGTTAATGTCGCGATGAATACTTTACCCGACGAACAACGCGCTATTTTGTCTTTAGTGGCGGTACAGGGTATGTCATATAAAGAAGTGGCGTCGTCAATGGAAATCCCTGTTGGTACTGTGATGAGTCGATTATCAAGAGCGCGCTGCGCATTATTAGATATGATAAAGCCTGAAAGATTAGGAGCAGACGCATGAAAATCAGCGATGAAATGTTAAGTGCTTTTATAGATGCTGAACTTAGCGAAGCAGCCATGGAAGAGATTCGCTGTGCGCTGGAAAGCGATGACGATTTAGTGATGCGTTTAGCGGATTTAGCACAAGCGGATCACTGGGTGGCAGAAAATGCTTCTGTGATTGATAGCACACCGATGGCAGATAATTTATTGCCATTAGCGCAAAGCATCGATAAAAAAATAGCGAAAGGAAAAACGACTGAGTCAGCGGCTGACTCAGCGAAAAATGTCGTGAGTTTATCCGCTTGGAAAAACTTCAATAAAAGCCTACAAAAGCCTTATGCATTGGCCGCTGGTGTTGCCATGTTATTTGGCGTAGGTACGGTAACCTTAATGCAGTCTCAACAAGCACCGACAGTGCTTACTGCGGGTATAACACAAGTATTAGATCAGCAGCGAAGTGGCGAAATATCGTCAATAGCGCAAGGAGATAAGATCACAGCCAACTTAAGTTTTACTAACCGTGCCGGTGATTACTGTCGCCAATTTCAGCGCGTTAGCGAGCAAACGGCGAGTGTTAATATTGCTTGTAAAGAAAATGGCCTATGGCAGTTAAAAATTACCGAAAAAGTAAAAATTACTGAAAACACACAAAATTACCGCGCCGCGTCTAACCAGGCGCAACTGGATAGCGCTATAGACGTGATGATCAATGGACCCGCTATGGACAGCGCTCAAGAACAACGAGCCATCGCAAACAACTGGCAAACTGAGCAACAATAATAGAGGTTAAAATGAAAAAACTTATTACATTTATATTGATGACTTTATTAGTAACGGCTTGCGCATCTAAGCCTGAATATCGCCCAGCAAACAAAGGCTCTGTCGGCTATAGCGAGCAAAAAATAACCGAGGACAGGTTTCGTGTGCAGTTTAAAAGTGTTTCTAATAGTGTCGCAGATGCCGCGGATTATGCCCTATTAAGATCAGCTGAACTGACTCAAGCGCAAGGCTATGATTGGTTTGTGATCACCAGTAAAGAAACCTCTGTAGAGTCTGAAAAAGTTCAGCCAGCTTCCTCGATAGGTTTATCGCATCAGCAGCGGGTTGAACGTCGTTGTGGACTATTAACTTGTGAAACTTACCGACGTCCAAGCAGTGAAGTTGGGGTTGCTTTTAGTAGTACGAATACGAATAGCCGCAAAGAAGTGCATAGTATTTTAGAAATTCGTCTGGGCAAAGGCGTTATGAGCAACGAGTCAAGTTACAGCGCTGCCGATGTGATTGAAAATTTATCTAAAAAACTAGCAACAAAGGCTAATTAATTCCTTGGCTATGGTGGGTTAAAAGCTGAAGTAGCATATATTCACTTGAGTAAGCATTTGAAAAGGCCTATTTAGGGCTTTTTTTTGGTTAATAGTCATTGGCTAATACTCATTGATAAGTCAGAGAGCAATGATAAGTGAGTATAAATGTCCTCGCACCCGATTACTCAGGCGCGAGGACATGATGGCAAGGTTATTAGCTGAACATTATGCTAAATCGAAACGGTCAGCGTTCATCACTTTGGTCCATGCGGCAACAAAGTCGTGGACAAATTTTTCTTTATTATCGTCCTGTGCATAAACTTCACTATAAGCACGAAGAATCGAGTTCGAGCCAAAGATAAGATCAACACGTGTGGCTGTCCATTTGACCTTATCTGTTTTACGTTCACGAATTTCATATAAATTATCGCCAACTGGCTGCCATTTATAGTCCATATTCGTTAAGTTAATAAAATAGTCGTTCGACAACACACCTTCACGTTCGGTAAATACACCATGCTTGCTACCACCGAAATTAGTGCCTAGCATACGCATGCCACCAATAAGTACAGTCATTTCATGAGCAGCTAAACCCATTAACTGTGTACGGTCAAGCATCAGCTCTTCAGCGCTAACACTATAGTCAGCTTTGAGCCAATTACGATAAGCGTCATGCAGAGGTTCAAGTACTTTGAATGATTCTACATCGGTCATCTCGTTAGTTGCATCACCACGTCCAGGAGCAAATGGTACTGTAATATCAACGCCAGCCGCTTTTGCTGACTGCTCAATACCGACATTACCTGCGAGGACAATAACATCAGCAATACTGACGCCACTTTCGTTTGCAATAGTTTCTAGTGTAGCGAGCACTTTAGCTAAGCGTGTAGGCTCGTTTCCTTGCCAGTTATTTTGTGGTGCGAGGCGAATACGAGCACCGTTAGCACCACCGCGCTTGTCAGAGTCACGGAAAGTTCTAGCGCTGTCCCATGCTGTGGCAACCATTTCGCTGACCGTTAAATCACTAGCCGCTATTTTTTCCTTAACGGCATCAACATCATAACCTGTCATACCTGTGGGTACGGGATCTTGCCAAATAAGATCTTCTTGCGGTACTTCTGAGCCAATGTATCGTGCTTTCGGGCCCATATCACGATGGGTCAGTTTGAACCATGCACGGGCAAAAACGTCAGAGAAATATTCAGGATCATTGGCAAAACGTTGTGAAATTTTAAGGTAAGCGGGATCCATTTTTAATGCCATATCTGCATCAGTCATAATGGGATCTTTGCGTATGCTAGCATCTTCAACATCAACCGGTTTATCTTCTTCTTTAATGTTCACGGGTTGCCACTGCGTAGCGCCAGCAGGGCTCTTTTTCAGCGCCCAATCATGGTTAAGTAGCATAGAGAAATAACCATGATCCCACTGTGTAGGATGAGTGGTCCACGCACCTTCAATACCACTGGTTACCGTATCGCGCCCAATACCACGCTTAGTTTTATTGTTCCAACCTGTGCCTTGCTCTGAAATATCGGCAGCTGCTGGTTCTCTGCCAAGTATTGAGGCATCGCCATTACCGTGACATTTCCCCACCGTATGACCTCCGGCAGTTAGGGCAACGGTTTCTTCATCATTCATCGCCATGCGTTCAAAGGTAACACGCATATCATGAGCGGTTTTTAATGGGTCAGATTTACCGTCTACACCTTCAGGGTTAACGTAGATTAATCCCATCATTACTGCAGCCAACGGGTTTTCTAAATCGCGCTCACCAGAATAACGACTATTTTCGCTGCCACTAGGTGCAAGCCACTCTTTTTCAGCACCCCAGTAGATGTCTTTTTCTGGATGCCAAATGTCTTCACGGCCAAAGGCGAAACCAAAGGTTTTTAACCCCATAGATTCATAGGCAATAGTGCCGGCGTAAGCAATTAAATCTGCCCAGCTAAGTTGGTTACCGTATTTCTTTTTGATTGGCCAAAGTAGACGTCGTGCTTTATCTAAATTTGCGTTGTCGGGCCAAGAATTGATTGGGGTAAAACGTTGATTACCGGTAGCGGCACCACCTCGTCCATCAGCAATACGATAGGTACCGGCGGAATGCCAAGTCATGCGGATCATTAAACCGCCATAATGTCCCCAATCTGCGGGCCACCAGTCTTGACTGTCAGTCATCAGTGCGTGCATATCTTTGTTGAGCGCGGCGATGTCGAGATCTTTAACCGTATCCCGATAATTGAAATTCGTGCCCATAGGATTGGTTTTGTTATCATGTTGATGAAGAATATCGAGGTTTAGCGACTTAGGCCACCATGTCATATTTGTCATCGAACTCTCTGTAGCACCACCGTGCATCACAGGACATTTTCCACCAGATGTTGTTTTATCGTCATTCATATTTTGTTTCCTTTCGTGAAGTGATAGAGATATATCTAAGTCATAAACCAATTTGACATCATTACTTAGAGTGATCATGTCAAACTACAAGCAAACTGTTTAAAGCGCCAATATTACAAATGTTTTATTACCTATTGAAATTCAGTTAGATAGACCTACATTAACAGCCAAAAATTTCAGTTGAAATGTGATATTTCTCCATTTGATATGATGGCAAAATACGCATTTTCAAGTGACGTTACTAGAAGAGCTAAGCAGCGATATTCAGTGTTATTTTAGCCTTTAGCAGCATTTTGAATGGCTTCACCCGCTTTTTCGAGATCTTTACCTGCACCATCAATGGTGGCACAAGCACCTAAGGCACTACTTAGTAATAATACCGTTAATATTGATTTTATCTTTGGGTAGTATGTTTTAGCTGTCATTTTCTGTTCCTTTTAGGTTATTAGTTATTAGCTTGTCGCGATACAGAGAATATCCTGTTATGTGTCATTTTATGGTCATTAGAGTATGGCGCAACTCAATGCATTTGCTTTTAATTGAGTCGCTAAAGCCCGTGTCGTTAGTAACCTTATCATTACTTATATCACAATATTTAAGTTCATAATGCTACTAAGAATATTGCCATATTTAGCACCATAGTCCAGTATTTTAATAGCCAAGAGATAAAAAGTTAATTGGCGCTCCTTCAGCTTCTGAGCCAACATCGTAGTTGTGCACAGAAATAATCGCTTTTGCTGCCATGGTTAATTTTTCAGTTACGCCGTACTCGATTTCAGGACGAATATTGTGAAATGTGTAGTGATCACCAGCATTTTTATCCAAACGAATGGTATCGGCGAACTTGAATTCGTAACTGCCTGCTGGTTGGGTATCAGTACCTTCTGCGTAAAGTTATAAGTTGTCGCCTGCTGATACGGTAAAAGGGGCAGATAAATAGCAGCAGCCATAATGGTATTGAAGTTTAGTTTCGTGTGGTAAACCTAGTGTTTATCAAGAGAAGTTTATTTTTTGTCAATAGTACAATCACTTACAACCGATAGTTATTATCATTTGTATTTTTTTGAGTGTTGATTAGCCCTTGATTAAAAGGCGTTGTGAGAGATTTTGATGCGAGTAACTAAAAGTGAACCCTTGTGCGTATGTTAAAAGTGATTAAGACAGACTAAAGCTTATATCACCAGGTTAAATGCTCGTCAGTAAGGCATGATTCAAGCTGTGATGTATAAGCTACTTTTTTATGATTATGTTGTTAGTTATTAACTAAGCGTTTTAAATAGTAAAGCTTAATACGCTTGATAAGCTTTATAGTTAGGATAAACCTCTAGATAATCACACCAAGTACTAAAATCTCGGTAGGTAAAGCGTGTATCTGTTGTGGTTATCCAGCGGGAGGTCGATCTCATGCGTAGCCGAAATTTAGCTTTATAGCCATCAATGGCGACAAAGCAAGCTAAGGATTCTTCGGTTTCGTTTTTAATTTTTACTTGGCTAAAACCATTAGAAGATTCGCCAAAGGTGACGGTTATTTTCGGCAAAGCCCAGATAACTGGACTAATAATAAATGCCGTAGCACAAAGGTATTTGATGATTTTCATAGATTAACATACTGTTTTTAAATGGTTTTAATTAATTATTTTTATGGAGAAGCTTAAGTGTAATTAAAATTAACTCCAGCTAATTTTGATTATACCATTGAAAGCGTTATTAGGTGTCTCCATAACTAATAGCAACGAAGAAGTGTCAAAAACGACAACGCTTAAAATACGCAGTAAAAAGAGAACTTATTCATGGCTAACATTACTCCGATTAAAAAAGAAACTCATCAGAAAATTAAAATCGCTGCCAAGCGCGATTTATCAAATGTATCTAATCAACATATTGCACCAATCACCGCTCCTGAGTATTCTCAAGCAGCAACCAGCTACCCTATTGTACTTGTTAAAGATCAAGGTACAGAACGCTACCGTAGTGTGGTAATGCTAGGTCTAGAAGCGAATGAAAACTTATATTATAAAGAAGATTCTTGGAATGCAGTTTATGTTCCGCAAAGTATTTCAATGGCACCTTTTTCTTTAGGTTTAGACCCGGAAAAAGAGAAAACATTAACGGCTTGTGTTGATTTAGACAGCAAGTTTGTTGGTGAAGATAAAGACCATGAATTATTTGATGCTGAAGGCAAAGACACTGAGTTTTTTCAAGGTGTACAAGATTCACTAGGTCGTTTATACGATAATGAAGTGATGAACGAGAAATTCATTAAAGAATTGCTTGATAATGACTTATTGTTAGAACTTGAACTTAATATTAACTTTGCCTCAGGTGAAAGTAAAAAACTTGTTGGTTTATATAATATTAATGATAAAAAAGTGCAAGAGTTAAGTGACGACAAAGTTTTAGATTTCCATAAGCGTGGTTTATTCGTGCCAATTTACGCCATGTTAGGTTCTATTGGTCAAATTAATCGTCTAGCACAATTACGTAACCAGAGTGAATCTACCGCTAAAGTAAATGCTATTCGCTTTACACCAGCTACTGCTGAAGCTGCTGAAACTGTAGCTGAAAAGTAATAGCGCAGTAAGTTACCCTTAAAAAAGGACCGTTTGGTCCTTTTTTTTCGAGTGAAATTTAGCTTTTTAAACCAAAATTTTTCTCAAGGCAGATAGTGAAAAACCAGCAACAATAAAGCCTAACCACTAAAACACTGAATTTAACGTTTGTACTAGCAGCTGGCAGCAAGAAAATAAAGACAAACAAGCAGTGGAATATAACAAAACACGCGAAACCATAAAGTATCTTGTTGATGAAAATACTGAGCTAAACCTGAAACTTGAACAACAAGTTAATGCGCTTAAAGATAAATGAACCGAGTATCGCTTAGGCTTTGATTATGCACAGAAGCAGTTAACAAAATTCAGTAAATAAACTGCTAATTTCGTTGGGATCCTTATATACTAACAGCCAACTTTTTAGCATTGAAAATGAGATTTTACGTGGCGATTAACCTACCTTTTAGCAAATTAAGTCAATGGCAGCAGGTGGCATTTAGTGCTGCATTACTTGAGCGCATGTTACCTAATTATCAAATGTTTGCTGAACATGTTGAGTTTGGTGACTTTAAGGTCTTGAGAAATCAACTTGATCTTATCTGGCAATGGTTAGATAAAGCTAACCGTTGCAAAATTAACTATGATGCCCAAATTGCTAAACTTGAAGAGCAAGTACCTGATCCTGATGATTTTGATTTTTTGGGTGTTTTTCCAGCCTTAGATAGTGCCATGGCATTAATGTCGTTATTTCAAGGTATGCAAGACCTAGAAAGTGATAGCTTGAGCAATATCAGTAAATTGTCAGAAAATAGTGTCAGTTACTATGTTGAGTTGAGCTTAGCTCAGCAAATTGATGAAATAACTCCTGATGAAGAAGAGATAGTGATCTCAGCGCAACAAATTGCTGAACATCCATTAATGCAGTGGGAAATAGCCACACAAAATGAGCTATTTGAATTTTTAACCGCGGCTAGCGAAAATAAAGCCAGTTGTTTGCAGGCAAAAGCTATGGTGCTAGAAGAAGGTTTATCTAATTTAGGCATAGACATTAACGCTTAATTTTTAGTGGTTAATTAAGCCCAATTTAAGTTGATGTTAAGCTCGTAACCTTTTTTTGTAAAATAGTGTGCTGTTTTTGCGATAGAATTTGGCAACTTAATATGGCGCCATCAGCGATTGCTGTTATGACGTTGAGGATATGTTTTTGTTTTTTGAAGGTTCAGAAAAAAAAGCTCAAATTGTGGTTAAAGACAAGCAAATTTCGCTACTTGATGATATTACCGATGACTTTTGGACCGCGTTTGTTCAATGTTGTAATGCGCAAATTTTGTCGTCAATTCGTAATGATGACTGTAAAGCTTTTTTGTTATCAGAGTCGAGCTTATTTGTTTGGCACGATAGGTTATTAATTTTGACCTGTGGCAATACACGATTAGTACATTCGGTCGAGTTTTTTATCCAGCACATCGGCATGGATAAAATTAAGCAGGTTATTTATCAACGTAAAAATGAATATTTTTCCCATGCTCAGCCAAGTAGTTTTGGTGACGACATTAAGTTGCTCGGGCAATATGTTACGGGTAAAGCCTATCGTTTTGGTGAGTTGGACAGCCATCATAACTATATTTTTCATCAGGATAACAGTTTTCAAGCCGATAAATTAGATAAAACCTATGAACTGCTTGCATATCAAATTAGCGATCGAGCTTCTGAAAAGCTGACCACAGTGGGTTTAACAGCACAGGAAATTCGTCAATTTTTACAATTAGACAAATTTTTTGCTGACTTTACCTTGGATGATTTTGTTTTTGATCCCTTTGGTTACTCTGTTAATGCGATTAAAGGGAAAGAATATCTCACTATGCATGTTACGCCTCAAGCTAACAGTAGTTACGTCAGTATTGAATCCAATATTAATTTAATAAAAATAGCGGCTGATTTTTTAGCGATACTAGCACCAAAGTCGTTTGATTTACTGAGCTTTAATGACTTTGACTTTGCTAACTTAACCAATGAATTTATTCCAAAAGATTATGTGAGCAAATCCTTAGTAAGCGAGCACTTAAGCAATAATTATTTCGTTTGTTTTGCTAACTATATATTACCGCAGCAAAAATTTATGCAAGCAACGGTGCTTGATTTAGCAGGAGAAAACCATGCACTGTGATTTTTGTGTAGCAGAAAAATTTCAAGATTTTTAGGTTTAAAATTTAAAGTAAAAAAAGTACTTTTTTCAGGAAAAAGTGAATTTAAAACGGTTGATGTGGTTGAAACTAAAGGCCATGGCAACATGTTACTCAAGGATGGTTTAATTATGGTGACCGAACGTGATGAGTTTGCCTATCATGGTATGCCATGGATATTCAGCAAGCACTTTTAAAAGTGCTCAATACGGTATTTACACAAAGTTATTTGTATTCATTTAGTCATTCAACTTACCCTGGTGGTTTGTGAAGCTTTACTTTTGCCAGTAAAAATATTACCCCGTGCATGACTTTGATAAGCAACCTGTTGCAGCAAGTGGCCTAGATTTTCATTATTATAACCAAGCTTTACACAGCGCCGCGCTTGCCTTACCTAACTTTGTTAAAAAAGCTTTAGCGGGTTTAATCAATAATAGTTAACTGTTACTTCTCCTTATACGTCATAATTTTATATCAAATTATGACGTTATCAAACTAGTGTTGCAGCCATCATTTGTTCAGTCTGTATCCTTTTGCGATGAATGCTACTATGAATGAAAGACTACAACTTCGTTAGCGTTATGACAACGAACAACAATAAAAATAGGACGGTAAATGAAATTACCTTATGCATGGTTATGGGTTAGCGCACTACTTTGTTCTCTCTTGGGTTTTGCTGAAGCTGCAGATCAAACTGTCAGTGGCAAGGTCGCTAATATTGAGTTGTCAGTCAGTAAGGCCATGGCAGCATTTCAAGTGCCCGGCATTGCTGTGGCAATTATTAAAGATAACGAAGTTGTGCTAAGTAAAGGCTTTGGTGTGCTTAAGCAAGGCAGTAAAGAAAAAGTGACTGCCGATACCTTATTTGGCATTGCCTCAAATACTAAAGCCATGACAGTGGCATTGTTAGCGGCTTTAGTAGACGAAGGGAAATTGACTTGGAAAACTAAAGTTATTGATATCATTCCAGCGTTTCAACTACCCGATGCCTATGTCACGAGAGAATTCACTATTATTGATTTATTGTCGCATAACAGTGGCTTAGGTTTAGGTGCTGGCGACTTAATGATCTGGCCAGAAACCACGTTAAGCAATCAAGACGTTATTAAAGGTTTAAAATATTTACCACAAGTGTCGAGCTTTCGCAGTGAATTTGCTTATGACAACCTAATGTATATTATTGCTGGTGAGATTATTGCCAAGCTCACAGGTAAACCTTGGCAAGAGGTTATTCAACACCGTATTTTTGAGCCATTAGGTATGGATAATACCCGCGCAACTTTCTCTTTAATTCCTAAAAGTAATCAAAATGTGGCTAGCGCTCATGTGTTATTAGATGGTGAGTTGCATGTTGTTGGTGGAAATTTTTTAGAGAGATTTTCATCAGCAGGCTCGGTTGCATCCAGTGTTAATGATATGGCGTTATGGCTTAAAGCTCAGCTTAATCTTGGACAATACGGTGTTAATGGCGATAAAGCGTTAAGGCTTTTTAGTGAACAGCAAAGTCGTGAAATGTGGCAAACACGTACGCTTTTACCGGTTTCACCACAAGCTAGCGAGCAAGATAAAACGCATTTTTATGCTTATGCGTTAGGTTGGTTTGTTAAAGATTATCATGGCGTAAAAGTAGTACGACATACCGGCGGCATATTAGGCATGGTGTCAAAAGTGCTGATGGTACCAGAAGAAAATTTAGCCATGGTTATTTTAACCAATCAACAATCAGGTTTTGCTTTTAATGCCTTATCTCAACAAATTTTGACTGAATATCTTGAACTACCCGAAAAAGATTGGGTTGCGCATTATGCTAGATTGCAGCAAGAAGATAATGTCAACAAAAAAGCACAGTTAGCAAAAGTGGCTGCAGCCGCTGATAAAAGCTCAACACCTTCTTTACCGTTAGCAAGTTATGCGCAAAGTTATGTGGATGATTGGTATGGTGAAATAGCCATTAGCTTAGAAAATAACCACTTAGTTATGCAGTTTGCTCATACCCCGGCACTGCATGGCACCTTAGCGCATTATCAGCACAATACTTTTATTGTACGTTGGGACGATCGAACTTTAGAAGCCGATGCTTATGTGAACTTTAATTTAAACCCCGATGGCAGTATTAGCTATGTCAGTATGAAAGCAGTGTCTTGGGCGACAGATTTTAGTTTTGATTTTCATGATCTAAAACTGTGGCCTAAATCTGCGGGTAAATAGCACGAGTGACGAATAAAAAAAGCGCCTGATGGCGCTTTTTTAGCACATTTCAATCAACTTAACTAAATTTAACTTGGGGTAAATAAGGCTAATGCTGAGGTGCTGGCCTTACTCTGAACCATTTTGGTAGAGTCGATAGATGACTTGGCCAGCCACCTTTTCTTTTAAAAGTTGCCAATGGCTTGGCATTATTTGTAGGTTATCGTCAGCTTCCATTTCAACATAGATCAATGCTTCGTCAGTTAAGCCTTTTTCGACTAATAACTCAGCGGCTTTTTGCGCTAGGCCTTTTCTAAAAGGTGGATCAATAAATACTAACGAATAAGCTTGTTGGTTACTGTGCAAAAAGTTTAAGGCATTTTGCTGTATTACTCTGATATTACTGGCTTTGAGTAACGCTTTATTATCGTTTAATTGCTGAGCTGCTGATTTATTCAACTCGACTAAAATTGCTGAACTTGCGCCGCGAGATATGGCTTCAAAACCCAACCCACCAGAGCCGGCAAAGCAATCTAAGCAATTAGCGTCTTGAATATAAGGCATGAGCCAATTAAAAACCGTTTCTTTGACACGATCGGTAGTTGGCCGCAAACCATCGGCCATTAATACGGGTAATTTGCGACCACGATGTTGGCCTGCAATAATGCGAATATGGCCTTTTGGGGCGCTTTTTTCTGATTGTTTTTTGACTTTGCTCATAACTTAAACAGCTTTTGTTTTTTGTCGGCAGGTTAGGTGGTACTATATCGACAATTTTATCCTTGTTTACCCGCGAATAGCAATTAATCTAATGAATTGTTCAAGTTAGAACATGTCTTAGATAGATGGTTTTAGTAGTAAACCTCTACATCAAATTAATATTGTAAATACATTTATGTCAAAGAAAAAAGGTATGTTCTCCTGGTTAGGTCTAGGTAAAAAACAGCAAGAAGACGCGGCCTCAGTTGTTGAGAATGTTACTGACGAGACTGAGCAAGTAGCGGCCTCTGAAGAGCATTTAACCACTGATGCGATGAGTCATGAAGAAAAACTGACTCAAAATAATCAGCAAACACCGGCAAAAGAGCTTGCAATCGACAATGCCATTATTGAAGACTTACCTGCAGAGCCAGAGCCAGAGCCAGAGCCCAAAGTTGGCTTTTTTGCCCGTTTAAAGCAGGGCTTAACTAAAACACGGCAAAATTTAGGCGGTGGGCTTTTCAGTTTATTTAGCGGTAAAAAAATTGATGAAGCGTTATTTGAAGAACTCGAAACCCATTTGTTGATAGCAGATGTAGGTGTTGAAACCACAACAAAAATTATTACAGCGTTAACAGAATCTGCATCGCGTCAGCAACTAAAAAATGCCGAAGCTTTATATGATTTATTAAAAGCTGAGCTGAAAAAAATTATTGAACCTGTTACCCAGCCCCTAGTGATCCCGTCATCTAATAGCCCTTATGTTATTTTAATGGTCGGCGTTAACGGGGTGGGTAAAACCACCACTATTGGTAAATTAGCGAAGCAATTTCAGGCCGAAGGCAAGTCGGTTATGTTGGCAGCCGGAGACACGTTCCGTGCTGCGGCCGTTGAACAATTACAAGTATGGGGTGATCGAAATGATGTGCCGGTCATTGCTCAACATACGGGTGCTGATAGTGCCTCGGTTATTTTTGATGCTATCAGTTCCGCTAAAGCGCGTGGTGTTGACGTGTTAATAGCCGACACGGCTGGGCGCTTACAAAATAAAAGCCATTTGATGGAAGAGCTGAAAAAAGTGGTACGAGTAATGAAAAAACTCGATGTTAATGCTCCCCATGAGGTAATGTTAACCCTAGATGCAGGTACCGGACAAAATGCCTTAAGCCAAACTAAACTTTTTAACGAAGCTGTGGGTTTAACTGGATTAGTATTAACAAAACTTGATGGTACTGCAAAGGGGGGTGTTGTTTTTGCTGTGGCGGATAAGCATGCTATTCCCATTCGCTATTTAGGTGTTGGTGAAGGTATTGATGATTTACGGCCATTTAATGATAATGACTTTATTGACGCCTTGTTCACACGCGACGCACAAGAGTAATAAGACTTGATATGATCCGATTTAATAACGTTAGTAAAACCTACCCAGGAGGATTTTTAGCACTTAAAAAAGTGAGTTTCACTATTGCTCCTGGCGAAATGGCGTTTTTAACGGGTCATTCTGGCGCTGGTAAGAGTACCTTATTGAAACTCATGAGTGTGATGGAAAAGCCAACGGTTGGCAGTATTGAGATCAATGGTACTGAATTATCTACCATTAAGTATGCACAAGTCCCTTATGTACGGCGCGGTATTGGTATGATTTTTCAGAGCCATAATTTGTTACCCGACCGTACTGTCTTTGATAACGTTGCGCTGCCTTTGATTATTGAAGGCTATAGCCACAAAGAAACTCGTAAGCGTGTTGAAGCGGCACTTGATAAAGTGCATTTAACCAGTAAATTAAAGTGCTTTCCAAATATGCTTTCGGGTGGCGAACAGCAACGTGTTGGCATTGCTCGGGCGATTGTTAATAAGCCACCAATACTACTAGCAGATGAGCCTACGGGTAATTTAGACCCTAAGCTTTCATTAGATATTATTCGATTATTTGAAGAGTTTAATGATATGGGCATTAGTGTGTTAATTGCGACTCATGATCTAGGGCTAATTGCCCGCATGAGGTATCGCACACTGACTTTAAAGCAAGGTCATATGATCACTGACGGTATTGTTGATGGTTTACAAACGATAAGTGAACGTAATGGCAGCTAATGATACTCGCCACAATAATAGTCAGCATTTAAACTGGACTGGACGCATTACTGCCAGAGTTTTACGGCATTTGCAGCAAGCCATAGGGAGCTTAGGTGACTTGTGGCGCACACCCTTTACTTCGGTGATGACCGTACTTGTTTTAGGTATTAGTTTAACCTTGCCTGCTACCTTACATTTGTTTGTAAAAAATACCCAAACGGTGACCGAACAGTGGAATTCTGCCTCAGAAATCACCTTGTTTTTGCAGCTATCAACCTCAGACAAAGTCGCACAAAATCTTGTGCAACGTATTCAGCTTTACCCTGAAGTAGCCAATGTTATCTATATTTCTGCTGAGCAGGCATTAACTGAGTTTAAAGTGAATTCTGGTTTTGGCCAAGCATTAGAATATTTAGATGAAAACCCATTACCGGCAACCTTATTGGTAACGCCAACTCAACGTTTTAGCCAAGCACAAGCCGCCCGTGAGTTACTACTTAAATTAGAACAAGAGCGCGCTGTTGATCAAGGTAAACTGGATTTGGAATGGCTGACTCGATTACAGGCTATAGCAGCTCTGATAGAAGACGTTGTTATCGGTATCGCCATATTATTGTGTTTATCCGTAGTCTTAATTATTGGCAATACCATTCGATTGGCCATACTTAACCAAAAAGATGCGATTGCTGTGATGAAATTAGTCGGCGCGACAGATGATTTTATTCAGCGGCCATTTTTATATGCGGGCATTTGGTACGGGTTACTCGGTGGTTTTGTCGCGAGTATTTGTGTCGCTATTTTAGCCAGCTATATTTCTGGCGCTTTACGCCAGTTAACCGATCTGTATCAAAGCCAATTCGTTTTGTCAGGCTTATCATTTAACGAATTAGCGATATTACAACTCACGGCAATTGGCTTAGGTTTATTAGGCAGTTTCATTTCTGTACGCCAACATATCCGAGCAATTGAGCCAACCGCAGATTAATATCCTCTGTTTGTAGTTGCCTTTTTTACTCACCATCACCTTGTAATTTATACTAATTTTTATCTTGGTGACAAAGTTTAACAAATTATTCATGAAAAAATTGAAAGAGAGTATTGTTTCACTCTGTCTTCTAAGCTAGTGTTAGTTCATTAAAATCATGTTGATCTTTAATGCACCCTGCGCCGTATTATTTTCATTTACCACTAAAATGAGGATCTTGAGGTGGTTTGGGTATTTATGTTATTATCATCGACCAGATTAGATAGAGGAGTTATTAAATGAGTGAAGCAATGCAATCAATGGCGTTAACTGTGCCCAAAAGTGGCAGCATTGAGGCATACGTGCAATCAGCATATAGCATTCCAATGCTAACAGCTGAAAAGGAACGTGAATTAGCAACTCGTTTATATTCTGAAAATGATTTAAAAGCGGCGCAAGAGTTAATTATGTCGCACCTTCGTTTTGTTATCCATGTTGCTAAAGGCTATGCCGGCTACGGTTTACCACAAGCTGACTTGATTCAGGAAGGTAACATAGGTTTAATGAAAGCGGTTAAACGCTTTAATCCAGAAGTGGGTGTGCGCCTAGTATCATTTGCTGTGCATTGGATCAAAGCTGAAATTCATGAATTTGTGCTAAAAAATTGGCGTATCGTTAAAGTTGCCACTACCAAGGCACAACGAAAATTATTTTTTAACCTACGCAAAAATAAAAAGCGTTTAGGTTGGTTTAGTCACGATGAAGTCCATAATGTTGCTGAAACCTTAGGTGTAACCCCCAAAGATGTTTTGGAAATGGAATCTCGAATGAGTAATCAAGATCAAGCATTCGAATTATCAACTGATGATGATGATAATGCTAGCGCCAGTACTTATTCTCCAGCGCAATATTTAGAAGATAAACAATCTGATCTTGCTACTGAAGTAGAAGATTCGAATTGGGAGCAGCACGCCAATAAAAGGCTAAGTAATGCTTTAGTCGGTCTTGACGAACGAAGCCAAGATATTATTCGTACTCGTTGGTTACATGACGAAAAAACTACCTTACAAGAGTTAGCGAATAAATATGAAATATCAGCAGAGCGCGTTCGACAATTAGAGAAAAATGCCTTAGCAAAGTTAAAAGGTGCCATGGCAGCCTAGTGCTAAAAAAACATAATTTAAACCGGCTTTCTGCCGGTTTTTTTATGTGCAAAATAAACTGCCTGTCTTGGTTACATGGCTGTAAAGCATGATAATAGAAAACTCTTTATAGCGAAAACAAAATTATTGTGATTATAAAACAAACACTTAAATCTAGGTTAAGGGTGAGTTTTTAACATAAAGTAACATGATCGAAATAAAAGTTACAAAACTCTAACGTTACATTACAACTCTTCAACATTAAATAACAAACCTCACTGAACTTTTGTCGCAAAATTGCTCTAGGCGATAAAACGCCGCTTTATAAAAAAGCTAATCATCGATGTTTGGAGAATTTAATGTATTCGGAAAAATTTTTAAGCCATGCTATTCGCGTTGCTTTACTCGCAGGTACAACCAGCTCTTTAGTTGTTGCTGGTCAGGTCAGTGCTGCAGAAGAGCAAATGGCAAGTGTTGAACGTATCCAGGTAACAGGCTCACGTATTAACCGTACTGATATTGAAACAGCCAGCCCAATAACAGTAATATCGTCAGAATTTATAGCCCAAAGTGGTTACACCTCAGTAGCAGAAATATTATCAGCACAGCCTACTGCTGCAGGCATGAGTTTAGGTGCTACCACTAATAACGGCTCAGGCGGCACGGCAACAGTAAATTTACGTGGTATGGGTGTTGAACGCACTTTAGTGCTATTAAATGGTCGCCGTATGGTGTCATCAGGCACAGGTGCTGATGCAGCCGTGGACTTGAATACTATCCCCGTTGCCATGATCAAAAATATTGAAATTCTTAAAGATGGTGCGTCTGCTGTTTATGGTTCTGATGCCATTGCCGGTGTAGTTAATATTATTACTAAAAAAAACTTCGTTGGTACTGAGTTAACCGTTGAAGGCAGCCAAACTGATAAAGGTGACGCTACCAGTAAAGGTATTAGTATTTTACATGGCGTAGAGCTAGCTAACAGTAATTTAGTTTTAGGTTTACAGTATTCTGACCGTGGTGAAATTATTCAATCTGACCGTGATTTTGTTGAACCGGGTGCATCGTCATTTATTCCGCAAGGTTCTTTAGCGGGTCTGGTTGCAGATGCATCAGGTGGTTTTAAGTCAAGAGACACCTCATACGACTATACTGTTGATAGCTACGCACAAACACCCAATGAATTATTAAGCTTCTTTACAGCTTACAATACTGAGCTAGATTCAGATACTGAGCTCAATGTTGATTTAATGTATACACGCCGTGAATCTAATCAGCAATTAGCACCACAGCCAGCGAACTTAGATTTAGTCACCAATAAGTTGAATTCTATACATATTGACAACATTCAAGACGTTTTTGATGAACTTAATTCAGCTATCGATGATCCCGATGATCACCATGTTATTGATGATAAAGTAAATTACCGACGTCGTATGATTGACGCGGGCCCACGTATTTACTCACAAGAAACTGATACTTATCGCGCGTCAATTGGCCTTAAAGGCTATTTAGCAAATGATGCTATGTGGGATATTTCGGCAACATACGGTCGAAATGACTCGAAAGACAGCGTTCAAAATTCGATTCATGCCGGTAATATGGCAACCAGTATCTACCAAGACCAAAGCACTTGGTTCAGTGGCGAAGCATTTGATAAAAGTGTCTTAGTGTCTGAAGGCATTATATACAATGAGGAAAATGAAGGCGGTAATGAGCAATTCACTTTAGCTGCCGGTTATAGCGGCGTAACTGAAAGCGATATTGGTTATGCGCTAGGTTTTGAAACCCGTCATGAAAGTGGTTACTATACTCCTGATGAAGTGACCCAAAAAGGTGAAAGTACCGCAGCACAGCAATTTGCTACTGACGGTAACTATTCTGTGCAATCAGTTTACGGTGAAGTCTCAGTGCCAGTCACTGATGAGTTAACCTTTGAAGCTGCTTCGCGTTACGACCAGTATTCTACTTTTGGTGGTGAGATAACGTGGAAACTAGGTGCTACGTACCGAGTGAATGATTCTTTTATGGTGCGTTCAGTAGCCGCTACAGGATTTAGAGCACCGAGTGTAAGTGAATTATACGGTGGTGACAGCGGCTCTTATGACTACTTGAGTGACCCATGGGATAATGAGTTAGATCCACAAATTAAAGTCAATTACACCAGTGATGAAGACTTACAGCCTGAAGAAAGCGAGTCATTTACTTTTGGTGCTGTGTTGGAGTTAGCTGACAATCTTTCTACGACAATAGATTACTGGGCATTTGATATTACCAATGCCATTAGCCGCGTTGATGTTCAGCAAGAATTGAATGCCTGCTTTAACGGTGCTCAAGCTTCATGTACAGCGGTGAATATTACGGCTGGTGGTGATTTATCTGACCTAAGCGCTCAATTAACCAATATTGGTTCGCAAAAAACTTCAGGTGTTGATTGGAATGTCAGCTATAGCCATGACTTGTTTAAAGTTACTTTTGATACCACGTACTTAATTGAGTTTGAACAAGACGACATAGACTACACCGGCACTATCGATGGCAATATTGGTGGTTATGCTGATATTAAGTCTAACTTATCGGTTTCTGGCTATGTCACTGAAGATTTAACCGTACTTTATAGTGCGCAGTTTATTCGTGGCATGGATGGTGAATATTACGGTGAGCAATTTGCCACTGATAATATTATCTACCATAACGTTTCTGCCTCATACTATATTAATGACCAATGGGCTGTTAATGGCGGCGTTAAAAACCTTTTTGATACTGAACCTGAGACAGTACTTGGCGGTAATGATATGGGCACAGTACCCAGTATCTATGATGTGGTAGGTCGAAACATGTTCATTAGTACCTCTTATAACTTTTAATTAACTCAAAGCTTAGGTTAATAACTTGGGTTACCTTAAAAAAGCGATGGCATGACCATCGCTTTTTTTATGTTATAGCTGATCAAGTAGTCTTCAATATTTTGGATCTATTTATGCTGGTTTATTAATAGCAGGCTTAACAATAACGCTCACTATCAACAAAGATTTAAGGTTATCTGCTTAGTTATTACGGATAGTCAATCTGGCTATTCTTTATTTTTATTATCTAGGATAACTACTGCCACTAAACAGTCTACAATAACCGGCTTTTTAGTTTCAATATTAGGTCAGCAAAGTGGCATTTCTACCCTTAACAATCATTTCAAAAAACTTTGAATTCCAAAAGTCATAGTTGACTTTATTAAGTTGACAACCCCATACTTTGCTAAAGGTAACGAAGGAATACCCATAATGGAAACTTCACCGCAAAGTTATGAAATTATAGTTGATGGTAACATCGTTAATGTTAAAACTTTTGGCCCTTTTAACCAAGATAGTGCACAGACTTATCAACACGATATGCAAAATGTAATCAAACAGCTAAAAGGTAAATCTTGGGCAACCTTAGTTACCTATCAAGATAGTGGTATTTTTACCTCAGAAGCTGAAATAGTACTAACGGAATTAACCGTGTACAGGGCTAAGTTTGGTATGGTTGCCAACGCAAGTGTATTTTACAATAGTAAAGTTACCGACATACAACAGATGCAATTGTCACGGATTTATGAAGCAGCAAAAATACCTTTTCATGTTTTCAGTGAAATCGATAGTGCAAAAAATTGGTTAAACTATTTTTTGGAACACAGCGCACTAAAAAAATGGTAAAGGTCTAGCAATCAACACCTAGCGTGATTAATGGATTCGATTACTCCAGTCAAGAGATATTAAGCTGGTGTTTGAGTAGTTATCGATACAAAAACCAAACCCAATTCAAATCTGGTTAGTAGATGCTAATGTTCGCAGTGTGCCAAAAATGAATGTTCAGATACGAGTCGCCAGCGGCAGCAATAAGCTGTGAGCTGACATTAGCCAGAAATACTTACTAATATCGTCTATGCACTTTTCTGACGTTTTTCATCTTGCTCTATATTTTACTTTTCAGTAAAAAAGCCAAGGAAATAGGTAGTAAATTCCAAAGTCAGCTTCAAATACTCACAGAATATGCACAGGAGCGAATGATACCAAGGGAATTTTGTAGTTTAGAAAAAGTTGAAGGTCTTGCTAATAAAGGGGAAAAGAATGGGGTGGCTAAAGGGACTTGAACCCTCGACAACCGGAATCACAATCCGGGGCTCTACCAACTGAGCTATAGCCACCACTGATATTACTGAAAGCGCCTAGTGGTAAGGCGCGAGGATTGTATTGCATTTTATAGTGACATGACAAGCAAAATATTGCCTTTCGACTCACTTTTGTTGAATTTTATGGTGCGGGTAAACAATTATCAGTTAGTATGATTGCTATTGAGTGCATTAGCGAAAAATTACGCTAGCGTCTAATGATTTTAGACGCGGTAAATAAGCGAATAGCGACACTTACTTATGTGGCTATTTTAAGTTTTACTGTTAACTTGCTACCATTAGGTAAGTCAGTAATTAGGATAACTATTATGTCATTAGAAAAAATTTCTGCCCAAATTTCAGATTCACAACCGGGTAGTGTGAAAAAAATGCCACCGGTTGAATTATGGGATCCTCCTTTTTGTGGTGATATTGATTTAGAAATAAAGTCAGATGGCAGTTGGTTTTACAACGGCACGGTCTTTAAGCGTTTGTCTTTGGTTAAGCTGTTTGCCTCAGTATTAAAAAAAGAAGATGAACGCTATTTTTTAGTCACGCCTGTCGAAAAGGTCGGCATCGTGGTTGCTGATGCGCCATTTATTTTAACGCAATGGCAATGGTTAGATGAGCAGAAAACAAGTATGCAAGTGACGACCAATTTAGACGACAGCTTTATCTTAAATGCGGAACATCCATTAGAAATTACCGAAGAAGGTAGTTTATATGTCACGGTCAGACGAAATTTGCAGGCAAAGGTGCATCGTAATGTTTATTATCAGTGGGTAGATTTAGCCCGTGAAGATAACGATGGTCACGGCGCAGAATTAGTGTTTTTCAGCGCCGAACACCGATTTAGTTTAGGCCAACTAGAAAGCTAACTTAAATCACCCGTGAAAAGCGCTGTTGGTTTAGATTTTTCTTCATATAGGCATCAAAAGTCATACAAATATTACGTATTAGCAACCTGGCTTTTTGCTCGACCCGAATTTCATTAAGAGTAACAATGACTAATCCGTCATTAACGAAGGTTTGGAGCAAGGGTAAGTCTTCAGCAAAATATTCATCAAAATTAATAGCAAACTGCTGGCTAATTTTATTTTTATCGATATAAAGATTACACATCAACTCGCGAATAACTTCTCCACGAATAATATCGTCTTGAGATAAGCTGACACCTTTTACCTGAGCGTGTGCTTGAGTTTCTATGGCTTGGTAATAGTGTTGTAGCACTTTGGTGTTTTGACTGAAGCTGTGCCCAATAGCACTAATTGACGACAGCCCTAAACCGAGTAAGTCACAACCGCCTTTGGTGGTATAACCTTGAAAGTTTCGGTGTAGAGCACCGGACTTTTGGGCAATTGACAGTTCATCTTCAGGCTTAGCGAAGTGGTCCATACCGATGAAATCGTAGCCAAAATTACACAGCTTTTCAATGGCTAGCTTCATCAAAGAAAATTTTTCATCTGCGCTAGGCAACCATTCATCTTTGAGTTTACGTTGGGCGGCAAAGCGAGAGGGAATATGAGCGTAACTAAATAATGAAATACGGTCGACATCCATTTCATGGGCTTTGTTTAGCGTCCGAGTGAAGGTCTCTATAGTTTGATGGGGTAGGCCGTAGATCAAATCGATATTAATGGCTTTGAAGCCAACTTGTTTGGCATGGGCAATAAATTTTTCAATAAACTCGGTTGATTGTACGCGATTAATGCTTTGTTGAACTTTGTCATCTATGTCTTGCACGCCAATACTTAAACGATTGAAGCCTAAACTATAAAGGTGCTCAGCTAAGTTCATTTCAATTTCACGTGGGTCAATTTCAATACTCATTTCAACTTGCGTTGCAAAGGTAAACTGCGCTTTTAATTCAGCCACTAGTTGGCTAATTTGCTCGTGTCGTAAAAAGCTAGGTGTGCCACCGCCCCAATGTAATTGCTTAACGGTATAGTCTTTAAATAACGGTGCTCTAGAGGCAATTTCTTGTGCAAGAAACTCAAGATAGGTGTTGGCTTTATCGCGATGACGGGTGACAACTTTATTACAACCACAGTAATAGCAAAGGCTATGACAAAAAGGAATGTGTACATACAAAGACAATTCACGGTTCGGTGATGCGACTATCGCTTGTACTAAATTTTCATGGCTAAATTGCTCATGAAATTCCAATGCGGTTGGATATGAAGTATATCTAGGACCATGGGTGTTATATTTTTTTAAGAGTGTGCTATCAAAAAATTGAGCTGCTTGCATCAGCATTCCAGTTTATCTATTTGGTGCTATTATAGATAAACTAGCCGCGCAAACATTGATCAAGCTCAATGCTGACGGCTTCATTGTCACTTAGGGTTATTTATCACGGGTTTGATTAATGGCTACCCTGGCTTAACGGTGCAATTTTAACGGTGCAAGTTTAGCGGTTAGTGGCAAGCTAACCGTTTTATTATTTGAAGCTAAGTTTGATAAAGCCTAAGTTTGATAAAAGCTAAATTAAACCTAGGACTGGCTTAGCATGCTATTTCGTTCATTAGCATATTGGTGCAGTAGCTCGATATCTTGGCGAATATCTTCTGCCATTTCTGCCTCAAGTTTCATGCGCTCTAAGTCAAGTCTCATGCGAGACTGTTTATCAAGTTCTTTACGTGCCGCTAAAATAGGCATATGTTTTATCGCTTCATAAAACTTGAATACGGCTGGAAATTGTACATTTAAGTCTTGGCTTAACTTTAATGAATCTAGCAATACACTTAAGCGCCAGCAACCTTCTCCCATGTCGCATTGTTCTTCTTTCATCGCGCGCACAATAATAATAACACTGGCGATGATTTTTTTATCGTGCTGTTGCAGGGCTTGTTGCTGCTCTACTTTTTTCTGCTCTTGCTCAAGCTTTTGTTGTTTTAATTGGCGTAGCAGCCTAGTGGCTACTGCTGCTAATACACCAATAATAACGATGGCTAATAAAGCTAGGTATATCCAAGGGTTGGATAGCATTAAATACTCCTATTCAAATTTTGATAAATCACTCTTATCGAACTTGTCCCATAAGTCATCTTCAGAGTCTGACTTTTTAGAGGGTGCTACAATTTCATCTTCATCATCAAGACCTAGTGCTTGACTAATTTTTTCATGCTGCTCCATTAGCGTATTGAAATAGCTAATATCTTCTGATGTTAGTTCTAGGTCATCATCTTGCTTCTCAAGTATTTCAAGCAATCTAGGGTCTTGTTCAATACGGCTTAATTGCTCGGCTAATGACTCACTAGCTTCAACGACACGAATTGCGGCAATAGGTGAGTTGTCTTGAACCTTTTTAATGGCTTTAGTTTTGATCGGTGCAGTCACTTGTTTGCCTAAATCAATAGGTGTTTTGCTACCAATGCGGGGATCTTTGTTTTTGGCAGAGTTCTGACCATGAGCCATGACAGGGCTAGCCTCTTTTTGGCGATTACCCGGCTCTTTACCGTTTGTTTTCTTTGCTCTGCGAGGTGTTGGTGCGACTAATTTTTTGTTGTCATCTTTAACGATGCCAAGAGAACCGGTACCCGGTTTGCGTGATTTTTTAGTACGAGACATAGTAATAACTTAAAATAATAAACAATTGCTTTCATTTTACGACATTCTACGCTAAACAGCGATAGAAAGAAAAAAAGCGACGTTAATAACGTCGCTTTTTGGAAGAAATGTAGCATAAGCTAACATTTATAGTTCCGACTCTTAAGTCGCTGTCCTAGCCTTTTGTTACGATCCATGTGAATTTTATAATTTTCAATCTTATTGTTATTATTATTTTGTACACAATTTTATTTTTTTCGGTCATCCTGACACTTTTTGGTGCTATCCCTGATGCCCTTTTGGGCTAAATATTTCAGTACTCATCCTGAGCTTTAGTAAACAATCCATATTTTAAATAATATACTGCGTTAATTAACGCTTATTGCTTTCCGTGCAAATACTATCCATTTTGTTGAGTGCTATCTATGTAGCTGGCCATACTGTACGTGAGTTGAGTAAAGCTTCAAGCTATTTTTTCGCTTATTTATTGCACTAAAGTCTAATGCTTAGCAAGTCTTTGTTTTTGATTGTAATTTTTTGTTAATAAATGTAATTTTATTTTTTAACAGAGAATTACATGGGTTAATCTTTTATAAAAGTTGGCAAATAGCTATGTTTTTTCTCCCCCCTACTTACGAAATCTTTCGTTAGTAGGGGCTTGTAGCGCTGTTTTTATGCCTTAGTCGTCTAGTTGATGCAACCAAGCCGCATGTGTTGGCGCTTGTTTAGTTTGTGCCCATTCTTCAACCATTACTGCCGCTACCCGTTTAAGTTCTGCATATTGTTCTGTGGTACCGATATTGGCGGCTAATTCTAAGCGGTGGCCGTTAGGATCAAAGAAATAAATAGACTTAAATACACCATGATTAACTGGGCCTAAAACGTCTAGGCCGTGTGCTTGTAAATCGCTTTTTGCTGAAATTAAAGCATCAACATTTTCAACTTCTAATGCGATATGTTGTACCCATTCTGGGGTGTTTTCATCTCGGCCCATGTCAGGAGAATTGGGGATCTCAAAAAAGGCCAATACATTGCCCATACCCGCGTCTAAAAATATATGCATGTAAGGATCGGGCGCTTTTGTTGACGGCACCTCATTTTCGGCAATGGCGACAGTGAGTGCCATATTCAAATGTTTTTCATACCAATCGACGGTTTCTTTTGCGTCTTTACATCGATAAGCCACATGGTGCAAACGTTTTACATTAATCATAATATTATTACTTAAGTGAGTAGTTAAGCGAATGAGTTATTTTTTACCATAACTCGATAATGCGCCCTAATTTTCTGGCGAGTTTAGTCGCTAAATGTTGTCAGCAATTACGTACGCTTTAGTTTACAACACGGGTTTACAAAGCTCATTACCCATTCGGTAAAATATGCTGCCAACGTTTTACTAAGTTGTCATCAACCACTTTAAAAGCGATACCCGCTAATGGCGAGTCAGTAACTTTCAATGTTGAGCTTAGCAGTTGGTCATCACGAAAAAAATCACAGCTTAGCTCTCTACCTGCCGGTAAGTGATCAAATAGGGCTTGTATAGATTGCTCAGTCATTTTGATTTTATCTATCGCGACCAGCGTGTCGTTAACCGCTAAACCCGCCTTGGCTGCGGGTGAATTTTCCAGTACTTGCGTAATGGTTAAGCCAAAGCCTTGTACTTTATATTGTGCACCTAAATAACCCTGGTAATGCATTTCAGGTGTGGTTTCTACACTGTTTAATTTTTTGAATTTTTGTTTTTGCAGTTCAACGCCGTATGTTGCCAGTTCAGCGGTTAAATCAATACGCTCATTGCTGTATAAATAGTGCTTAAAGCTTGATGAAATATCTTCACCACAGAGCAGGTTAGCAATGTTAATAAAGTCAGCTTCACTGGTACCGATATTGGTGCGACCAAAGTGAATCCATAACTCTCGCATTAAGGTGTCTAAACTATGCTGGTTGTTTGATTTGCGGCGAATAATTAAGTCTAACCATAAAGCAATTAAAGCACCTTTGGTGTAATAACTAACAATGTTATTCACCGCATCTGGGCCTTGTTGATAAAACTTGGTCCAAGCATCAAAACTTGAAGCCGTGACGCTTTGTTTTAATTCACCACTACCGCGATAAACCCGCGTGGCTGTTTTCGCTAATATAGTTAAATAGTCTTCAAAGTTAATTAAGCCGGTACGATACAGTGAAAAGTCATCGTAGTAAGATGTTATCCCTTCAAAGGCCCATAACTGTTGGGTATAACTTTCTTTTTGTAAGTTGTAAGGGACAAATTCTTTCGGTTTTATGCGACAAACATTCCAAGCATGAAAATATTCATGTGAACATAAGCTTAAGAAGCTTTTATAATCATCATTTAGCGCGGTTGCTGTTTGTTTTGGATTGGGTAAGTCGAAGCGACTGGCTTGTAAAATAGTAGAGTTTTTGTGTTCTAAGCCACCAAAACCATTCGCTTGTAAATGAGTGATAAACCAATATTCTTGAAAAGGTGCTTCACCAAATAAGCTAATGTGATGTTGGCATAACTTGCTAATATCAGCAGCCAAACGCTGAGTATCGCCATAGTGTTTACTGGTAAATACTAAATGGTGCACTACCCCTTCTACCGTAAATTCAGTGCTGTCAAAGTCACCAATAGCGACTGGGCAGTCGATTAAGTGTTGGTAATTATCCGCAATATATTCACCAAATTGATATTTTGTCGTGGCTTTCGCTCGTGGTAAACCCGTCGCCACTCGCCATTGACTATGTTCAGCTAACGTTGAGGGATGAATGATGAGCTCACATGCTTGCTCGCTCAGCTCTTGTACTTGCAAAAAGGTTGAGCTGCCATTGAAAAATCCGCGCTGGCTATCTAGGTAAGCTGTGCGAACGGATAGGTCAAAAGCGAAAACTTGATAGCGCACTTGCACTTGGTCATTGTTGGCCTGCAATGACCAAGTTTGTTTATCAACTTTACTTAAGCTAATGGCTTGCTCATTGCTGTCAAAGGCGCAAATTTCGGTAATATTTTTGGCAAAATCACGGATCATGTAACTGCCGGGTAACCAGGCGGGTAAAGATAAAGTGTAGCTTTCGCCTGGGGTACTTTTAAATGACAATAAGACCTCAAATAAATGACTATTTGGGTTAAGAGGGGAAATTTGATATTGGATCATATTGGAGCACAAATGTTGACAAGATATTTGTGCTCCAATGTAGCAGAGTTAACTGAATAAAACAGCTTGAAAATAAGCCTTAGCGACTAGCTATTGCACTGGCGATTAACTTAAAATAACGGTTTTATCTTTATTGATGCAGATACGTTGCTCAGCATGCATTTTTACGGCATTACATAAGGCGATGGCTTCTAAATCGTGGCCCAGATGCACCATGTGCTCAATGGTAAAAGCATGGTTAATTGGTTTTACTTCTTGAACAATAATCGGCCCTTCATCTAGGTCTGCAGTGACATAATGTGCGGTAGCGCCAATGATTTTAACGCCACGTTTGTGCGCTTGATGATAAGGCTTTGCGCCTTTAAAACTGGGCAGAAAAGAGTGATGAATATTAATCGCTTGGCCACGTAAGCTCCGACAAAGCTCGTCTGACAATATTTGCATATAACGGGCAAGCACCAATAAGTTACCATTATACTGCTGATAAATAGCTAATAATGCCTGCTCTTGCTGTGCTTTATTATCTTTATTGACCGGTAAGTAATGAAAGGGAACATTATGCCATTGGGCCAGTGCCTGACAATCTTGATGGTTTGAGGTAATAGCGACAATATTGACCGGTAACACACCCGCTTTCCATTTGGTTAAGAGTGACACTAAGCAGTGATCATCTTTTGACACGGCAATAACGACATTAGGAAAATTCTCTTTTTCTCTAAGTTGATAATGCATATTTAACGGTTTTGCTAATAAATCAATGGCTTGTCTGAATGCTGAAAAACTGACAGTCAGTTCTCGATCATCAAAAGCAATGCGTGAAAAAAATGTATCTGTATAGGGATCACTGTATTGGCTAGTTTCAGTAATAAAGGCCCCGTGTTCGAATAAACTCTGGCTGACTTTTGCCAGTACACCTGAAGTATCAGGGCACTGCCAAGTAAGAATATAGTGATGAATTTTTTTCATGCGGTAGACGTTATTGTGGTTATATCTCAGCAGTTTGGCATTTTATTGTCATCTTGTTCAATACTTTTGTGCGATATGCTTATGCTATTTCAAACCGAATCGTCATCGTCATCAAGTTTGGTTTTGTGTTGAATATAAAGTGCTTCAACCTTTTCTCTGGCCCAAGGGGTTTTTCTGAGAAACTTCAAGCTTGAGTTAATGCTAGGATCATCACTAAAACAACGAATTTTTATTTCTTTACCGAGATAATCAAAACCAAAGTGATCAACTAATTGAGTAACGATAATTTTTAACGTGACTCCGTGTAATGGGTTGTAGGGTTGGTGATCCATATTGTTGGCCTTAACAGTTTTAAGCACTATTCTATCATGACGTAGGCTAATGCCTACTGGATTAATGACACTATTAGTGACGAAAGAAAAATGGTGACGAAAGCAAAAAATAAAAAACGACGCTAAGGCGTCGTTTTTTAATCGTTAAGCCAAATTCAATGGCTTTAGTCTTGCGTCACTATTAATTCAAGTGAGCTGCCAATGCTTCGCTGCCACCAATATGTTGTCCGTCGATAAAAATTTGCGGTACTGTGTCTGCATGAGTTAGCGCTTTAAACATGGTTAAGTTAACATCTTTACCTACTTCTAACTCTTCAAATGTTAAGCCTTTTTCATTTAACAAGGCTTTTGCATTTTTGCAATGTGGGCAACCCGGCTTACTAAAAACCACAATCGCTGATGTTTGACAGGCTGACGGGTTAATATGATTTAGCATAGTGTCGGCGTCAGATACTTCAAATGGGTCACCTGGTAAATCAGGCTCAATAAACATTTTTTCAATGACGCCATTTTTAACTAACATCGCATAACGCCAGCTACGCTTACCAAAACCTATCGCGGCTTTATCAACTAACATGCCCATGCCATCAGTAAATTCGCCGTTGCCATCAGGAATAAAGCTAATGCTGTCTGCATTTTGGTGTTCTGCCCAAGCGTTCATCACGAAGGTGTCATTGACTGACATACAAATAATTTCGTCAACACCATTGTTAAACAGTTTTGGCGCCAATTCGTTATAACGTGGTAAATGTGAAGATGAACAGGTCGGTGTAAAAGCACCGGGTAGCGAAAAAACCACTACCGTTTTATCACTAAAAATTTCGTCACTAGTGCGCGTTGTCCACTCGTCATTGGCTCTTAATGTGAAAGTAACATTAGGGACTTTTTGTTGCTCTTTGTTTTCTAACATAATGGCTCCGTTTATAGTTTCTAAAATAATGTTGTCACTGACTATGTTGCTATTATTGAACAAGTCCAACTTTAAATAAAGTGATTAATAGTGCACTTCATGATTGATAAAATCGATTAATGAAATCAATGGATAAAAGTTGCCACTGATATTAAGCAATTTTAGCTACTGGCATCAATAGATTTAATCAGGCGGCTGTCATTATCTGCACGGGTCAATTTTCACTTATCAATTTGTACTGGTCAATTTGGCAAAGATGGCCTAAATGAATTCGATGCTATCAATAGAAATAATTTCCTGTTTTATCGGTAAAGTGGTAAATTAACCGCAATAAAGTTGTATATACAATTTGAGGGATTTAGATGTCAAACAGTTACACCTTAATTAAAGGCTCTGTGCCTTTACTCATCAGCATGCCACACAATGGCGAAGAAATACCCGCAGATATTGCGAAGGTGATGACCGCTAAAGGGCGTGAAGTTGCCGACACTGACTGGCATATGGAGCGTTTATATGCCTTTGCAAAAGAGCTTGGCGCTTATATATTAATGCCTAAATATAACCGTTATGTGATTGACTTAAATCGTGATCCTGATGGTGTTGATTTATACCCAGGTGCAAATAATACTGAACTTTGTCCCACCACAGCATTTGATTTATCACCTTTATATCAAGCAGGCGGTGCACCGAGTGCTGAACAAATAGCGGCTCGCGTTGCCAATTATTGGCAACCTTACCATCAGGCCTTAAGCTCAACCATGCAAGCAATAAAAGCTGAATTTGGTCAAGCTGTTTTGCTTGAGGCACATTCTATTCGCTCGCATGTGCCAAGATTTTTTCAGGGACAATTACCTGATTTTAATTTTGGTAATGCCGATGGAAAAAGTTGTGCTCCTGAACTCATGGCAGCTTTAGCGGATCTAGATTACGCACCTTACACTATGGTCTGTAATGGTCGCTTTAAAGGCGGTTATATTACGCGGGCATTCGGTCAACCTAATAATAATTTTCATGCTATTCAATTAGAGCTCTCACAGCATACCTATATGAATGAGCAAGCCATGACTTATAACGAAAGCTTAGCCTTGCAAGTGCAACCTAAACTTGCTGCCTTGGTTAATACGCTGATAAATTTTACTGCCATTAACACCAAAACCTCAAACGCCACTGAGTAAGGGAAGGTATCGATGAAACTTTTTGCTAAAAAAATCTTATTAGCTGATGGTTGGGCTAACGAGCAAACGTTGACGATTGAACAGGGCGTGATTACTGATATTACCGCCGGATATATCGCCGGCGCGGAACGTGCTAATGGTGTGGTTATACCGGGTATGGTCAATTGTCACTCTCATGCTTTTCAACGGGCTTTTGCCGGTTTTAGTGAACAAGGCAGCGAAGGTCAAGACAGTTTTTGGACTTGGCGTAATGTTATGTATAAATTTTTGGGGCAATTAAGCTCAGAAGATATTCAGGTAATTGCTCGCCAGCTTTATATTGAAATGTTGAAGATGGGTTATACCCGTGTTGCTGAATTTCATTATCTTCATCATGATATTGACGGCCAAAATCATCAAAACCTCGCTACTATGGCACAAGCTATTTTTGCCGCTGCTGAGAAATCGGGTATTGGTTTAACATTATTACCTGTGCTGTATAGATTCAGTGGCTTTGGCAGACAAGCCGCGACTGACGGACAAAAGCGCTTTATTAATTCAGTTGAGCAGTTTAATGACTTAGTCACTGATTGTTTTGCGCTCGCCAAATCACAAGCTAATTGCAATGTCGGTATTGCGCCACATTCTTTACGCGCGGTTGATAAAAATTCGCTCTTAGTGGCAGTGGCTCATGTTAGAGCACTTGATGCGCAAGCGCCGATTCATATTCACATTGCCGAACAGCAAAAAGAGGTAACAGACTGTCTAGTTCATTATGGTCAACGGCCGGTGCAGTGGTTACTCAACAATGCCGATTTAGACCAGCATTGGTGTTTAATTCACGCCACACATATCGATGAACAAGAGCGCAAAGGTATTATTGCTAGCCAAGCAATAGCCGGAATTTGCCCAACCACAGAAGCTAATTTAGGTGATGGTATATTCCCGACCAGTGAATTTTTAATAGACAATGGCACCTTTGCTATTGGCTCAGACAGCCATATTTCGGTTAATCCAATCGAAGAATTACGCTGGCTTGAATATGCTCAACGCTTAAGTAAGCAACAACGCGCCCTGTTAGCCAACAGCGAGCAAAAGTCTGTTGGGCTTAATTTATGGCAAAAAGCCGCCGCCGGAGGCGCGCAAAGCACCAACAGTAATACGGGTGCATTGGCTATGGGTAAGCAAGCTGATTTATTGGTCTTGGATGACCGCCAATTACGTTTATTTGCCCATGACGATATTCACTTACTCGACAGCGTTATTTTTGCCAGCCAAAGTAACCCGGTTTTAGATGTGATGGTCAATGGTCATTGGGTGATCCAAGGCGCAGAACATGTCTTAGAGCAAGCCAGTGCAGATAGTTTTGCGACCTTATTAGCTCGGCTTTCAGCTTAATTATTTCGCTTAACGCTAACTAGGCGATTAACTAGGCGATTAGCTTGGCTCGCAATCGTCTTGATCCCTTGGCTATGATAACAATATGACTGATTTTCTGATTATTGCTAGGGGTTAAAACAAGCGACTATGGGGTTATTTATTTAATCATTAGCCTAACGAGTGATTAAATAATAACCTTTCAATCCATTTTTTTTCATACGTTTATGTATCTGAATGTAAACTAGCCCCGCTAATTAATGCAACGGATATTAGCTAGCTGTTTGACCTCAAATTGAACATTTGTCCAAGTCGATAAGTGCAAGTCGATAAAAGCGCTACAGCAACTCATTATAATAAATTGCTATATTTGCTGATGGCTCGACACACTTTGGCTAAATTATCGCGCTGTAGTTTTGGCGTTTGTTTTTTACTTCGACAATATTGCTCGTTAAACTTTTTTACCTGTTCACGGCTACTGGTGATTTCTGCCACGTAAGCTATTTCCTGGCTAGTGAAGTGACTAAAGTCACGCGATAAATCTTGATATATTTTATCGGACTTTAAACGTACTTTGGTGTCAGTCACCTCTGAAAAATAACTCAGCACCACTTGTTTTTGCTCAAATAACCAGTCATTTAATTTTTCATTGGGATAATAATGAAAATATAACGCGGCGGCCACGATCAAGATCAATAATTTTTTCATCTCTTGCCTTATAATCATATGTACGTACAAATAATCAGCAACTCGTTGCTGTTATTTAACCAATCACCAATAGTATTATTGTTTTCTTGGGCTAAATGTCGTGCTAATGACGCTAGAGTAATCAATTTGGTAGTAACAAAGCAATTTTATGCTATTTTTTTGATGGGTAATGAGTACGAATCCGTTATAATTATCCGGTATTACCGACATAAAGGATCCGCTTTGAAATCAAAAGATAAAAACATTAACGTTAGTCAGCATATTCCGATTAAAAATGTTCAAATTCATCAGCCCGCCAAAAGCGATACCTATAAACCTCGTGACCAAATCTATGTTCGCAAAGTAAAAGGTGTATTTCAAAAACTACGCAAAAAGATGAATTTTTTCTTTTTAGCACTATTTGCTGGTTTACCTTGGTTACAATATGACGGCCACCAAGCGATTTTGTTTGATATTAGTGAACAACGTTTTACGCTATGGAGTGTCACGCTTTGGCCACAAGATCTGACGCTATTGGCCTGGCTCTTAATTCTTAGTGCTTTTTTACTGTTCTTCATTACCACCTTTTTAGGGCGAGTTTGGTGTGGTTACCTTTGCCCTCAAACGGTGTGGACCTTCATATTTATCTGGTTTGAAGAAAAAATAGAAGGCACAGCCAACCAACGTAAAAAACTCGACAGCCAAGCGATGGACATTAATAAGTTTTGGCGTAAAGCGCTAAAACACTTTTGTTGGGGCTTAATTTCTGTTTTAACCGCGCTAACCTTTGCCGGTTACTTTGCACCCATGCGTGAAGTGTTTGTTGATTTTTTCACTCTTAAGGCCTCGTTTGCCTTAGCCGCAACCGTATGGTTTTTTGCTTTTTGTACTTACGGTAACGCCGGATGGATGCGAGAAATTATGTGTTTACATATGTGCCCGTATGCCCGCTTTCAATCTGCGATGTTTGATAAAGACACCTTAACCGTTTCTTACGATGCCAAACGTGGTGAAAACCGAGGTCCACGTACCAGAAAAGACGTACCAAAAGATATTGGTTTAGGTGATTGTATTGACTGTAATTTATGTGTTCAGGTTTGCCCTACCGGTATTGATATTCGTAATGGCTTACAATATGAATGTATCAATTGTGGTGCCTGTGTTGATGCCTGTGACGGTGTTATGGATCGCATGGGTTATGATAAAGGGTTAATTCGTCATGCCACTGAGCATGAGTTAGAAGGGAAAAAAGTGCACTTTGTCCGTGCTAAACTTATTGGTTATGCCATCGTATTATTTGTGATGACCAGCTTATTGGTGTTAGAAATGGTCAACAGAGTGCCCGTATCAATGGAAATTATTCGCGATAGAAATGAGTTAGCCAAAGAGAACTTTAATGGCGATATTGAGAATGTTTACACCCTAAAGATTCTCAATAAATCACAAAAAGATAATCGTTATCGCCTGTCAGTAAAGGGTATTAACAATACTAAATGGAACGGTGACCAAGAGGTACTTGTTAAAGCGGCTAAAGTCTATACTTTGCCGATCAGCCTTTCGGTCGCCCCTGAGGAATTAGAAGACTATATGACAGATATAAGTTTTGTGATTGAATTAGTATCTGAGACGGATGAGGTGAAGCTTGAACACGAAAGCCGCTTCTTTAATAAACGCTAATGTCAGTATTTGATTTTACCTCGCTGTCACCCGATTTAATTCTAGACGGTTTGGAAAGCACAGGTTTAACGGTTGATAGTGGTTTGTTGGCATTAAATAGTTATGAGAATCGTGTTTATCAATTTCATGACATGGCTAAAACTAAATATGTGACTAAGTTCTATCGGCCGCAACGCTGGACAGAAGCACAAATTAGGGAAGAGCATGATTTTTCTTTTGAATTAGACGCAAGCGAGCTGCCTTTGGTGGCACCAATGAAAATTGATGGCGAGTCTTTGTTTTCATACAAAGGCTATAAATTTGCAATATTTCCTTGTCGTGGTGGCCGAATTTTTGAGGTGGATAACTTAGACCAACTAGAGTGGATGGGCCGGTTTTTAGGCCGAATTCACGCTGTTGCTGCGCAGAAAAGCTTTAGCGAACGGCCAACCTTTAATAGTGAAGAAATGCTTCAGCAAGCACAGCTTATTATTGAAGGGTCTAACTTTGTTCCTGCTGGCTTAAGCTTGCCTTTTTTCACTATTTTAGAACAAGTCATCACAGTTGCAAGTCAGCAATATCAGCCTAGGTCGCAGATCCGTCTGCACGGTGATTGTCATGTGGGTAACATTTTGTGGACTGAGGTTGGGCCGCACTTTGTTGACCTTGATGATTGTCGTATGGGGCCTGCGGTGCAAGATATTTGGATGATGCTTAGTGGTGATCGCCAGCAGCAGTTATTACAACTTGATACCATATTAACTGGCTACAATGAATTTTATCGCTTTGAAGCCAATCAATTGCCTTTAATTGAATCATTGCGTACTATGCGAGTAGTTAATTATATGGCATGGCTATGTAAACGTTGGCAAGACCCTGCTTTTCCTCGTAACTTTCCGTGGTTTAATACTGAAAAATATTGGGAACAACAAATTTTGATGCTTAAAGAGCAAATGTCAGCATTACAGCAGCCACCGCTAAGTTTGCTAGGTTATTAAGCACGCATAGCGCTATTGATTTTGATTTATTAATAATTAGGAATTTTAATTTTATGAAGAAGTTAGTGAGCTTATTCGCTTTAATGTTATTACCCGTACTCTCATTTGCAGCAGATTATACTGAAGGTGAGCATTACACTAAAGTGAATGAAGACGTTTCGGCGAAATCTGAAGTACGTGAATTTTTCTCTTTTTATTGCGGACATTGTTTTAAATTTGAACCCTTTATGGCGACGTTAAAAACGTCTATACCCGCAGATGCTGACTTTGAAATGAACCATGTAGATTTCTTGCGTGCTGCGTCACCTAAAGTACAACAAATGCTAAGTAAAGCCGTTGTTGTTGCCCACCAAATGGGTTTAGAGAAGAAAATTATTGGCGCACTGTTTAATTACATCCATATCCAAAAAGCGGTATTTACTTCAGAAAAAGATATCCGAAACGTTTTCGTACTCAACGGTGCTGATGGTGAAAAATTCGATAAGTTAATGAAAAGCTTTAGTGTGGTTAGCAAAGCCAATGCGATGAAGAAACAGCAAGACTACTTTGCTAATAAAGGTGCTTTAACCGCAGTACCTACTGTGATTGTTAATGGTAAATACCGTGTTGATCCAGCCGGCTTAGATAGAAACAATTTTGAACAAGATTATATCAAGCTAGTAAATCACTTATTAACCTTAAAGTAAGTTAATCCGTGCCGACATGGATGTAGTGACTGAGTTTTTGTCTGGCATAAAAAACTGACCGTTCATCCGGTAACTAAAAAAGAGGCTTTGGCCTCTTTTTTATTGCTTTGCTATTTATATCCTATGTTTTAGCCGTGAACGCTGTCATGCGAGTATCAAAAGCGTTGGCAAAGCGCAGTGCTGAGGCATCGTCCATATTAAAATAAAGCGAAGGCTCAATTAACTCGGCTTCCATTAAGGCAAAGGTGTTTTGATAGCGAACAAAGTCAATGCGCGCGTAGAGTAGTTCACCATGGAGCTTGCTGATAGCTCGCATTGTATTGTTTGCTGCTACCAATAAGGATGGTTCAGGCATTACCGATAATAAGCCACCACCATGCTCTTCTTGAACACGAAAATCACCTTGGGCTGGGGTTTTTAATATGGTGTGACTGTACTGGCCGTTAAAATAAAACAACGAAAATTCACCTTCTTGGCAAATAGCAGCCATAAAAGGCTGCACCATCAACTCTCGCTTTGCAAACGCTTGACTTAACTCCGCTACTTTATCTTGATAAGTGTCTTTTGTAAGCCAAAATGTATTATCAGCATTGGCACTGACTCGCGGTTTTAAGACTATTTGCTCGGTAGAAAAATGGCTGAAATATCCCGCCATATTGTCAGGGTCAAAAGCCTGTGGCCATAAGGTCGGTACAATAGTCACTTGTTCAGCGGCTAAGCTTTTTAAGTAGCTTTTATTAATATTCCACTGCACCACATTTAAGCTATTTTCTAACCGGGCGCTTGATTGATCAATAGCCGACAGTACCTTGAGAAAACTTTCCATGTCATCTTGGTAATCCCATGGGCTACGAATAATAACCGCGGTATAGTCTGACCAATTTACGCTGCTATCATGCCAGGAAATCACTTCGGTTTGCCAGCCTAAAGCCAGCATTGGCTGATCAATCAAACAATCATAAGCCTCAAAATTTTCCAAACTGTCCATGGATAAAATTGCGCATTTTTTCATAAAATCTACTGCCTCTGCTACATTGGTTAAAGGTTAAAGTGAATAAAACTAAGGCTAGTTAGCAAAAATTTCTGCTGGAAATAATTGCCCATACATAGCTATTGGCATAACAAGCCACTGTTCTGATATTTGATTAAAGCTCAATAATTGCTGCTCAGTGGCATAAAAACTTAACTGTAATGGAAGTGGTTGGCCGGCAATATCGAGCTTAACATCGAGCGAAAATTGTCGATCAACTATCGGGGCTTGGGCCATTGCCTGACCGCTACTTTGCTGCCAAGACATCATCATTTGTGCTAATGCTTGGCCAGAAATATTAGCCGGAGCTGCCCGCCAAGTGCGGCCTATCCGCTCAATAGTGAGCACATTACTTATATCGAGCGTTAAAATAATATTTTGCGATCCGACTAAAGCAATCTCTTGATCGCTAGTGACCTCAGTATTTTCATCTGGCGAGTGAATTTTTTTATTCGTGGCGTTAATCAATAAAATAAAGCCCATTACCATAATGATAATGACATTATTCCAGCCAGTTTTTGATAATCTGATCATCATGCCCCTCAGTACTGCCTATTATCTTCATCATACAAAAAAATTGAGCTCATTAGAATATAGCGTTACATTAATAACAATAATATCACCCCAAAATTAAGGCTTCGTATGAAACTAAAACCATTAAGTGCTGGAGTATTATTACTCTGTGGCTTATTCAGCGCAACCAGCACGTTTGCCAACCAAAGCAGTGAACAGTTTCAACAGTTACTCAATGAGCATTGGCAAAGGGCAAATCAAGAACAAGTGTTTTTTCGAAAAGACCCCGATGCCTTTCGCATGAAGGGTAATTTACCTGAAATGTCAGCAAATGGCCGCGAACGTCGGTCAAAATACAATAATGAATTGCTAACGCGTATTGATGATATTGATGTTAATAAACTCTCAGGTGCTGATCAGATCAGCTATCGTTTATTTAAATATGAACGCGAAGCGGAAGCAAAAAGTTATCAATTTCAAGATCACCTTTATCCGTTAACTTATTATTCAGGCTTTCATAGTTACTTTGCCGGCGCTCCAGCCAACATGTCATTTTTAACCGAACAAGACTATAGTAATTATTTAATCAGTCTCGCTGATTATCCACGTTATAACCAAGCACATATCGTTGATCTAAAACAAGCCATTGCCTTAGATCATACCCATTACTGTGAAAGCTTTAAAGGCTATGAAAAATCAATCAGTAAGCATTTAGTCGCTGATGTACAAAACAGTGTTTTTTATGCGCCTATGCTGAATATGCCAGCAGTCATTTCATCAACCGAGCAAGCGCAGTATCGCCAGCAAGTAAAAACCTTGATTAAAGAGACTGTTTTACCTGAGTACCAAGATTTTTATGACTTTTTCACCAAAGAATATATGACCCACTGTCGGACCACTGCTGGCATTAGCAGTGTTGAGGGCGGCGAAGCATACTACCAATACTTAATCGAGTATTACACGACCACGGATTTATCAGCTGATGAAATTCATCAAATAGGTCTAGATGAAGTCAGTCGCATACGTACAGAGATGCAGCAAATTATTAAAGCTGTGGACTTTAAGGGTGAATTTAAAGATTTTATTGCGTTTTTGCGTAACGACCAGCAATTTTACACCGATAGTGCGATGGATATGCTGGAAAAAGCCAGCTATATCACCCGTAAAATGGCCGCACAATTACCGAAATGGTTTTCAGTATTACCCAGATCAACCTTCGACATTAAATCCAGTCCAAATGGTGGTGCCTATTATGTTGCCTCCGATGGCAGTGGTACCACATCAGGCACCTACTTTTTAGAGACTAAAAATTTAAACAGCCAACCTTTATATACTTTAGAGGCATTAACCTTTCATGAGGCAGAGCCCGGTCATCACTTTCAAAGTGCTATTGCGCAAGAAGTTGATATGGCTGAGTTTCGTAAAACTTTATACCACGCCGCCTATGGCGAAGGTTGGGGGCTATATTCTGAACGTTTAGGTAAGGAAATGGGCTTTTACCAAAACCCATATAGTGACTTCGGTCGTTTAACCTATGAAGCATGGCGTGCTTGTCGCTTAGTGGTCGATACTGGCATTCATGCTAAAGGTTGGACCCGTCAACAAGCGATCGATTATTTAGCCAAGAATACCGCTTTAAGCATGGCTGATGTTATTGGCCAGATTGACCGCTATATTACTTGGCCAGCGCAAGCCTTGTCATACAAAATTGGTGAAATCAAAATTCGTCAATTGCGGGCGAAAGCGGAACAAGCCTTAGGCGATAAGTTCGATATTAGAGCTTTTCATGACCAAATGCTGAAAAATGGTAGCTTACCCATGGCGCTGCTTGAAGAGTTAACTATGGACTGGATAGCGCAGCAGTTGTAACGGCTAAGATATTTATATCATGCAAAAAAAAGAGAAACGCTATTAAGTAGTTGTTCTTTTTTTTTGCGACTTATCCCAGCTTAAGCAATATTGCCCAACCAACTAGTTTTCAAAGCTTAATGGTTATGATCATAGTTATTAAGCGCATACAATAACAACCACTTGCTAGCTATTGTCAGTGCTTCCAATTCAATTAACTCAGCTGTTGTGGACCTTAAGATCGACTTGACGCATTTTCATGTCAGCCGTTTAGTAACTCAGTTTAGTAGCTCAGTTTAGTAACGCAGTTTAGTGGTGAGTAACTGGCATATCAGCTAAGATTAAAGCCAAGCTTCAGAGGGTAAAATAGGCATAAGATTAAGGCGTAGGTTTGCGGTGCAAGTTAACGGAGTCATTTTCTATAGGCAATAAAAAACCCGGTATAAACCGGGTTTTTAAATAAGCCGTATCAATTACTTGATTTTAGCTTCTTTATACATAACATGCTGACGGATGCGAGGATCAAACTTTTTGATTTCCATCTTTTCAGGCATAGTTTTTTTGTTTTTGTCAGTAGTGTAAAAATGGCCAGTGCCAGCACTAGAAACTAAACGAATTTTATCGCGCATTGCAATTCCTTAAACTTTTTCGCCACGGGCACGGATATCAGTTAATACTGCATCAATACCGTTTTTATCGATAATACGCATTCCTTTCGGAGTTAAGCGTAATTTAACGAAACTATTTTCACTCTCAACCCAAAAACGGTGAGTTTGAAGGTTAGGTAAAAAACGACGACGAGTCGCGTTTCTTGCGTGCGAACGGTTGTTTCCAACCATTGGCTTTTTGCCTGTTACTTGGCAAACTTTAGACATATGAGTACTCCAAAATTAATTTCAGGTCGTGCTGTATTTCCCCAAGACCGTCGCCTCGGGATCCTGAAAAAGGTGGCATATTATAGTGAAAGTGAAAAATGAATGCCAGTATTAATCAACTTTAAAGTGAATAGTTTTGAAATATTATATAATTCAATGGTTTAAGTTGAATAATTGATGTGACTTTAGTGTTTCATGAGTCATTATCAGCCGAATCGAATGTTAATAGCACATTTTTAGTCTATTTTAACCGCTAACTATTTACGTGATCATTCTTTTTGATCTTTTTTAGCCAGTGCATTAGTTAAAATGTCAATAATAGCAGACATGGCTACTTGGGTATTAAGTTGAGTATTAAGCGCCAATGCTTGTAGTTGTGCTATTGCTGTTTTACTCAAGGCCAATCTGCTAAGGCGAAAACGACGGCCGCTGCTTTGCAACTTTTTTTTTGTCATGCCATGTATTCTTTAGCGCTCAAAACAGCTTGCTGAAATACTCACACATCATTCAATCATTCGGCCATGTTCAGCATACGAATAACAATGACAACCCGCCACAATGATATGATCAAGTACTTTGATATCAATTAACGCCAGTGCTTGTTCTAGTCGACTGGTAATTTGATTATCGGCCATACTTGGCTCAGCAATACCCGACGGGTGATTGTGCGCAAGAATAACCGCTCCCGCTTGATATTTTAGTGCGGTCTCAACCACAATGCGCGGGTATACTGCAGCAGCATTAATGGTGCCGTGAAATAGCCGCTCAAACTTTATCACTTGATGCTGAGTATTTAAAAAGAGCACCGCGAATACTTCTCGGGTTTCATGGCGCAGTTCTGCTTTTAAAAAGTTTTGCGTGCTCAGTGAAGACGTTAACGATTGCCCCATTTGCATCTGTTCCGCTAAATAGCGTGTCGACATTTCTAAACATGCTTGTAACTGGACATATTTTGCAACACCTAAACCATGATGCTGGCAAAAGTCATCTAATCCCGCTTGATATATTTTCGAAATACTGCCAAAACTTTTTAATAAATTTCGTGCAAGGTCAACTACATGGCAACCTTGAACGCCTGTACGTAAGAATATTGCTAGCAGTTCGGCATCACTTAAGCTTTTCGCGCCAAAGTGTAATAACTTCTCTCGTGGTTTTTCACGGTCTGGCCAGTCTTTTAACATAAGTGCATCCTTGCAAAGTGATTTGAATAAAAGTGCGATAATGCTATCTTATTGCCCATTGTCGTTATTAAGATTAGCAGTTTATGCAGATTCTTCAGGGTAAAAAAATCCTATTGGGTATCAGTGGTGGCATTGCCGCCTACAAAACGCCAGAGCTAGTGCGTCGATTAAAAGACCAAGGTGCTGATATTCGTGTCGTGATGACAGAAGGCGCTCAAGCCTTTATCACGCCATTAACCTTACAAGCGGTTTCCGGCAATGCGGTATCAAGTAGTTTATTAGATACGCAAGCTGAGTTGGCTATGGGCCATATCGAACTGGCAAAATGGGCTGATTTTATTTTAATTGCACCCGCTACAGCCGACCTTATCGCTAAAATTGCCGCCGGATTGGCAAATGATTTGCTAACCACGCTTTGTTTAGCGACCGCAGCGCCCGTGGCTATTGCACCGGCAATGAACCAACAAATGTGGCATAACTTAGCAACACAAAAAAATATTAACACCTTAAAGTCATGGCACTACCGCCTATTTGGTCCAGGTGCTGGCGAACAAGCCTGCGGTGATGTCGGCTTAGGCCGTATGTTAGACGTGCCTGAGTTAGTTGAATTAACTTGCCAAGCCATCGCAAAAATGAATAACCATGATACTGACTTAAATCAGCCAAAACCTTTAACTGGCCAGAAATGGTTAATTACCGCTGGGCCGACACGCGAAGCTATTGACCCTGTGCGTTATATTTCCAACCACAGCTCAGGAAAAATGGGTTTTGCTATTGCCAATGCAGCGCAAAGCCTTGGCGCAGAGGTCACCATCATCTCAGGGCCTGTTAGCTTAGCAACACCAAAAGGTTGCCAAAAAATAGCGGTAACGAGTGCCACAGAGATGCATCATCAGGCTATCGCGCTTGCGCCTGATGCTGATGTTTTTGTCGCTTGTGCTGCTGTGGCAGACTATCGTATTGATCATATTGCCAGTGAAAAAATTAAAAAATCTCAAGATACCATGCAACTGAATTTGATCAAAAACCCTGATATTGTCGCTGATGTTGCTGCATTAGCGCATAAGCCTTTTACGGTTGGTTTCGCCGCTGAAACGCAAAATGTAGAGTATTATGCTCGTGATAAATTGGCCCGTAAAAATCTTGATATGATCGCCGCCAATAACGTTGCGGCTGCAGGCCAAGGCTTTAACAGTGACAACAATGCGTTAACAGTATTTACCGCTAGCGATAAAAAAGTTTTACCTTTAATGAGCAAAAATGAGCTTGCCAAACAATTAGTCCAACATATTCACCAAACATGGCAAGGTTCTCGATTAATAACTAGGTCGGGCGGCTAATTTCAGGCTTGAACTTCAAGCTTGAACATCAGCTAAATAACGCTATACAATCACGCTAATCTTTTAGTAGTAAACCCATCGGTATAATTTATTCATCCGTTTGGTCTGACTGTTGAAAATATAATAACAATAGAGAATCAGTTTTATGTCGGCAACTCAAAAACCTAATCGTAAACAACAAATTTTAGAATGTCTTGCGCATATGTTAGAAACCAGCGCAGGGCAGCGGATCACAACGGCAAAGCTTGCCGCCGAAGTCGGTGTTTCTGAAGCGGCGCTTTATCGTCATTTTCCATCGAAAGCACGGATGTTTGAAGGCCTAATAGAATTTATTGAAGAATCTATTTTTTCTCGGGTAAACCTGATATTAACCGACCATAAAGAAGCCTTGATTCGTTGCCATCATATTTTGCATGTATTACTTATTTTTGCTGAGCGTAATCCCGGTATGTGCCGTATTCTTGCTGGTGATGCGTTAATGGGGGAAAATGAGCGTCTACGGGCTCGTGTGAATCAATTTTTTGAAAAGCTTGAGTCACAATTTAAGCAAGTTTTACGAGAGCGAAAGCTACGAGAAGGTAAAGGTTTCACCATTTCAGAGCAGGCTTTAGCCAACATTTTAATGGCTTATGCTGAAGGTAAAATTAATCAATATGTTCGCTCTGACTTTACCAAGAAACCCAGTAACGATTTTAATGAGCAATGGCAATTTTTAATGGCTGATAAATAGGCCATTGCTGCACAAAACATCATAACAACAAGCGATTTATTTTCGTTAGTAAGTAAAAATTTAAGGAAGGCTATTGAGTACGTTAGCACAATTAGAACCAAGCAAGTTATGGCAAATTTTTGATAAAATTTGTAGCATTCCACACCCATCAAAACACGAGCAAAAAATATCGCTGTGGATCCAAAACTGGGCAACTGAACTCGGGCTAAGTGTTAAAGAAGACGCCATTGGCAACCTTATTATTAAAAAACCCGCCACGGCAGGGATGGAAAATAAAAAGGGCGTTATTTTACAAGCTCATATGGATATGGTGCCACAGAAAAATGCGGCCACTGATCATGATTTTCGTGTCGACCCTATCAAGCCATACATAATTACCGAAGCTGATGGCGACTGGGTAACCGCTGAAGGTACAACACTAGGTGCAGATAACGGTATTGGCTTATCATCTGCGTTAGCGGTCTTGGCCAGTGACGATATTGTACACGGCCCGCTAGAAGTTTTAGTCACCATTGATGAAGAAGCTGGCATGGCGGGGGCTTTTGGTCTTAAAGCCGGTTGGTTAGACGGCGACTTGTTAATCAATACTGATTCAGAGCAAGAAGGTGAAGTGTACATGGGTTGCGCTGGCGGCATTGATGGTGAAGCCACTTTCGCTATTAGCAATGAAAGTGCGCCTGCAGATGTTGAATCATTTAACTTGTCAATTTCGGGTCTTAAAGGTGGGCACTCGGGTGTCGATATTCATACCGGTCGAGCCAACGCTAACCAAGTATTGGTGCGTTTTTTACTCGACGCTAGTAACACCTTAGGTTTGCGTTTAACGGAATTAAATGGCGGCAGTTTGCGCAATGCTATTCCGCGCGAAGCCGATGCTAGCTTTGTTATTAGCCGTAATAAAATTGAGCCGTTAAAAGCCAAGCTAGCTGAGTATTTAGCAACAGTGCGCCAATCGCTAGGTGCTATCGAAACCCATATCGAGATGTTATTGATTTCGCCTGAAACCTTTGATGAATGTTGGACGCAAGCCAGCCAAAATACTATCTTACGGGCACTTAACGCCTGCCCTAATGGTGTGTTACGAATGAGCGATGACATTGAAGGCATTGTTGAAACCTCATTAAACTTAGGTGTTATGCGCAGCAAAGGTAATAAATTTGTCGCCATGACTTTGATCCGTAGCTTGCATGACGACGGGCGCTTAGCCGCACAAACCATGGTGCAATCTGTATTTGAGCTCGCTGGCGCAAGTATTAAATTTTCTGGCGCTTACCCTGGTTGGAAACCTGATACCAGCTCAGCATTAATGCAAACTGTGCGTGACACTTATCAAACACTGTTTAATAAAGTACCTGAAATTATGGTTATTCATGCCGGTCTTGAATGTGGCTTATTCAAAACAGCTTATCCGCATTGGGATATGGTGTCATTTGGTCCAACGATCAAATTCCCTCACTCACCGGATGAAAAAGTACAAATAGTGAGCGTTGAGCGCTATTGGCAGTTATTGTTGGCCGTATTAGCCAATATTCCAGAAAAGTCGTAAGTGATGCTGTAGCGCGTTATTTTAGTGCGCTACAATTCGCTTTTCTTTTTTCTTTGATACTCTCATATACTCGATTTTATCACTATTTGATTAATTCGGATAAAATCCGACCAGATCAACAAAATGTTTGCTAGACTAAAGTCTAATGAACAACCCATTGTAAACAACCTAAAATAAGGTTGGCATCCTATAAATTTTATAAAGGAAATAACGATATGATTCAGCCAGAAAAAATTATAATAGCTGACGATCATCCATTATTTAGACAAGCATTATTAGGGACATTAAAATTAAAACTCACCCAAACACATTGGTTGGAAGCACAAACTATAGCAGAGCTAGAACAGCAACTACGTGACAATAACGACAGTGATCTGCTATTACTAGATTTGCATATTCCCGGTGCTCATGGCTTTAATACCTTGATACATGTACGTAATCATTTTCCACAAATACCGGTTGTAGTAGTATCGGCTCATGAAGACCACGAAACCATACATAAATCTATGGGCTATGGCGCTTCAGGCTTTATTCCAAAGTCTACCCCCGTTGAAGATATTTATAATGCTATTCAACAAGTCTTATTAGGTAATGTTTGGACACCCGATGCGTACAGTGAGTCGTCACCGATGCAAGACAATAACAATATTGCAGAGCGTGTTGCTAGCTTGACTCAACAACAATATAGAATTTTAATGATGTTCGCCCAAGGCATGCTTAATAAACAAATTGCCTATGATTTAAATGTCTCAGAGGCGACCATCAAAGCGCATGCCACGGCAATATTTCGTAAACTTGATGTGCGTAACCGCACACAAGCGGTTATCGTTATTGCTCAACTTGATATTTCTGACGTGCAATTACAAGACTGTTAGTGTGTAGTTATCTGAACTTTAAGCACGAAAGTTGAATCATTAAAGTTGAATCACGAAAATTGAATCACGAAAGTTGAAAATAAGTAAGGTTATCACGAGTCATTATTGCCAATACTTTTCTTGCATTTTTTTCGTTAACATCGAACTCATCATCGCTCTAAGCGCGGCAGGTTTTATCAATTTACGCATAAAACCAATATCTGCTACTAGGGCTTTTTCCTCTAGATTACTATCTGTGGTGGCGGTAATTAACACCGCAGGCACGTAGTGTCGACTCAACTTTCTTAGCTCTGTAATTAACGCGATACCGTTAAAGTCAGCGTCGAGCTGATAGTCAACTAACAGTATTTCGATATCGTTTTTGTGCTCAGCAAAAATTGACAGTGCTTGATGATATGAATCCGCGGCCAATACATTGCAACCCCATACTGATAATAGCTCAATCATACCACCTAAGACATCAGGGTCATTATCGATACACATCACCGTAACATCGCTTAAACCCAAATTTACCACAGGTTTTGCGACTACTGATTCTCGTTGTGCTCGAGTGCGTTCAACCCCAACGGTAAATTTACAACCCATATTCACTTGCGAACTCAGCGCTAAAGGGTGACCCAATAATTTAGCTAAGCTTTGGGTAATGTTTAGCCCTAAGCCTAAACCACCTGCTGATGAATTCTGCTGATTATCTAACTGGGTAAATTGCTCAAAGACCATGGTTTGTTTTTCTTCAGGAATACCTGGGCCATTATCCAGCACTTGTATATCAATAATATCTCCTTTCGCTCGTGCCCCTAACAATATCTTACCTGGACTGGCATAACGAAAGGCGTTACCAATTAAATTTTGCAATATTCGGCGTAATAAACTTCGATCTGAGCGTAACCACATTGAATTACAGCGTACTCGAAACTCCACTTCATGTTCCAAGGCACTGGCAGAAAACTCTTTGGCAAGATCATCAAATAAAGACTTCAATGAAAAAGAGCTAATATTGAGCTTTATATTACCACTTTCAATCCGGGAAATTTCTGCCAAATCTGCCACTAGGTCATTGGCTACTTTTAAAGAGTGGTCAATATTGTCTACCTGTCGTTGTTGTGTTGCCGTTAAATTGCCTTGGCTAGCTAAAGCTGAGGTAAATAGCCGCGCCGCTTCTAATGGCTGCATTAAGTCATGGCTACAAGCTTTTAAATATAAGCTTTTTTTAATATGCGATTGCTCCGCTTTTTCACGGGCTAAAGCTAAAGCATCGTTGGTTTGCTCTAATTTTTGTGTTCGCTCAAGCACCCGCGTTTCTAAATCCACATTGGCTTCAATTAAACCTCTCTCGGCTTGACGATAGACGGTAATATCAGAAAAGAGCATAACAAAGCCACCACCCGGTAGCGGATTACCTTCAATGCGTATGACTCTACCGTCACTATCTTCTCGTTCAGAGCTATGCGGACTGCCATTGCGTAAATGCATTAGGCGTTTACTGACTTGCTCATCAACCTTACCGACACCGCATAAACCTCGCAGTATGTTAAAGCGAATTAAATCACTGACGGGGCTACCTTGAAAAACCAGCTCACTGGGGTAGTTAAATAAATCAACATACTTTTTGTTCCAGGCCACAAGGTTTAGCTCACTATCAACAATGGAAATCCCTTCACTGGCATTTTCGATCGCACTTTGTAATAAATCTTGGCTATATTGTTGTCGTTGGCTCGACGCTTCTTCTACTAATACCGCGACTTCGTCTAAAGCAATATCACGACCATCTAACGCCGACGATAAGACTAAACGGGCAGACGATGCTCCCATAACACTCGCCAAAGTATTTTCAGTGTGCTGCAATAATTTTTGGTTATACGCCACATTGCTCATTTGTGTTTTGTCTGTTGAACACTGAAATTGTATAAAACTAGCGCTAGATTTCTCTTCACCCACAAAGCGCGAAAGTAATAGCTCAAGTTCTTGATAGTTTATTTGTTTATTACGTTGTAACTGTAAAACTTTTGGCGCTTTGTATTCCATAAATAAGGATACTTGCATGCGCTCTTGCACACTTTGACGACTGACATGAGAAAGTAACCACATGGCAATGATGTTAGCTGATAATGACAACAGACTTGCCATTGAATTAGCCGGTAGAAAGCCTCCTTCAAAGGGGTTTGGATAAAGACCAAACTGTGGCAGAAAGTTGAGTGTTAACCAAGCACCAAAACCAATCACGATTCCGCCATAAACCGCAGTTAAAGTGGCTCTACGCCAATAAAAAGCGGCGACTAATGCGGGCGTTAATTGGGCAAAAGCACCAAAGGCTATTTCACCTAAAGAACTTAAGGTATCTGGCGAGGTCATCAAAAACACGCCATAGCCTAATAAAATAACAAATAAAATTAATATTTTACGAATAGTTAATAATCGTAAACGGAAATTATCATAATCTGTTTCATGGTGTTTATTTGCTCGATATAACCACGGAAAAACAATTTCATTACTGAGCATAGTACTCAAAGCAATAGAAGAAATGATTACCATAGAACTGGCAGCAGATATTGCGCCCAAAAAGGTTAACAAGGTTAACCAAGGTTGTTGCTGATACCAAGGTAGAAATAATACGTAAGCATCAGAGGGGACACTATCGCCCAATAATAACTGTCCTGCTAGCCCTAGCGGCACCGCAAAAATTGCAAATATTAATAAGTAAAGTGGAAAAATTCGACGACTAAGCCAAGTATCTTTTTCATCTTTAAGTTCAACCACCATGACTTGAAATTGCCGTGGTAATGATAAAAATGCCGCCATAGTGATCACTAGCATAGCGAACATTGACATAATATTGGGAAAGTTCAGTTGTTGTTCAAGATTGAGGACAGTTGACGATCGACGCCAAATTTCCATTGGCGAATCAAAGAGTACGTAGGTAACAAAAATACCAACGGCAGCGAAGGCAAACAGCTTTACTAAAGATTCAAAGGCTATCGCGAGCATCACACCCGGATGACGTTCAGTCACATCGATATTACGCACACCAAATACTATGGTAAAGCCGGCTAAGACTAAACTAACGATTAAACCAAAATGCCAATTAGCTAAACTCTGCTCTGCTTGCAGCTGTTGAAAAGTATAAACAATAGCTTTTAATTGCAGCGCGATATAAGGCATGGTGCCCACTAACGCGACTATGGTCACTAAAATGGCTAAGTTATGTGATTTACCAAAGCGAGCGGCTAATAAATCAGCGATCGAAGTAAGATTTAATTTTAAACTAACGCTAATAATGCGTTGAATGAAAGGCCAAGCGAATATAAAGAGTAGTATAGGCCCTAAATATATTGGTAAATGTGAAATGAAATTACTCGACGCTTGTCCAGTAGTGCCTAAAAAACTCCACGACGTACAGTAAACGCCTAGGGTTAATGCATAAATTATCGCCTGGCTTTTGCGTAATAATTTATGACGGTATTTATCTCCAATATAGGCAATAAAAAACAGCAAACCTATATAAGCAAAACTTAAGCCTGCTAATTGCCAATTTGGAAACATAACATTTCTCTATAACTGATATTAATCATCTGATTATATGGATTTATTCAGAGATGTCATTAAACTTAAAGTTCAACGCTAATTTAATGTTTGAGTATAAAACTCCGCGATATATTGGCCGCCTTTGATGTTAGCAATAATGCGTAATTTTTGCTTATCACCCTTGTTACTAATAGTATTGCGTAAAGGTGTTGGGCTCTGCCAGTAATAGGCACTATCAATCATGCCTAAAGGGTAAGCACTGGCTTGGTTGTTACTATCAACTAAAAAAAATGTTGCACTATCGAGCGGAAAAGTTGAATTTAATGTTGTAGTGCCTGCTTTATCATAAATATTGACCTCAAATGTGCCTGATTTCAACACACACTTTTCATTGATCACATCACAAAGACCAAATGGCACCATATTAAATACTCTTTCTTGATCTGCTTTATTTTCGATATAAAAATCTGACGCAATGTAGCCACCCAAGATAAGAAACGGTGCCACTATTAATGCTGTTTTTGTATGACGATTCATGATTATCCTTATTTTCTCTAGTATTCAAATTCAAAGGTTATTTTACAACTGTGTATCTTACATCAGCTGGTTATCTAGCTTAAAGACATCCTTAACAATAAAAACTAAAGGCTCCACAAGTGGAGCCTTTATTTAATTGGTATTAAATACCATCACACGCTATTAGTGATCATGTGCTGTTGAAACGCCACCATGTGGTGTACGGAAGTTTTCAACCAATTGTTGGATATGAGCTGGAGCTGGACCTGTAAATCTTAATACTGTAAAGGCTACAGCAAAGTTAACAAATGCGCCGACTGAACCAAAGGCATTAGGTGAAATACCAAAGAACCAGTTAGGACCCATATCACCTAAGAAAGATGTACCTGGAATAAACATAAGGCCTTTGTGTTGGAACACATAAAGCATAGTTACACCGATACCTGAACACATACCCCATACTGCTGCGGTACCACTCATTTTCTTAGAAAATATACCCATCATTAGTGCTGGGAATATTGATGATGCAGCTAAACCAAAGGCTAGTGCAACCGTTCCTGCGGCAAAACCAGGCGGATTTAAACCCAACCAGCCAGCGACCAGAACCGATATTGTCATCACAACTCGACCTGCTAGTAACTCATTTTTCTCTGTTAAATCGGGCGTTAATATACCTTTCATTAAATCATGGGAAATTGATGAGGATATTGCTAACAGTAAACCGGCTGCAGTAGATAAAGCGGCAGCCAAACCACCAGCGGCAACTAATGCAATTACCCAGTTTGGTAAGTTTGCGATTGCAGGGTTAGCCAATACCATAATGTCACGGTCAACTTTAATCATTTCATTCGTTGTTTTATCAGCGTTGTATTGTATTTTACCATCGCCGTTTTTATCTTCGAATTGTAATAAACCAGTTTTTTCCCAGTCTTTAAACCACTGAGGACGTTCAGCATATTCCATATTTTGACCGGCTGCTGGCTCAATAGTGTTCATTAAGTTCAAACGAGCCATAGCGCCAACTGCTGGAGCAACTGTGTATAACAAAGCGATAAAAACTAAAGCATAACCTGCTGATTGACGTGCTGCTTTTACTGAAGGAACAGTGAAGAAGCGCATGATAACGTGAGGTAAACCTGCTGTACCAATCATCAGTGACAAGGTATATGCGAACATATTTACTGAGCCACCCATGTTATCAGTAGTGTATTCTTTAAAACCAAGATCAGTGACTACCATGTCCAGCTTATCAAGTAAGTAAACACCACTACCATCTGCCAAGGTAGAACCTAAGCCTAGTTGTGGAATTGGGTTACCTGTTAACTGTAAAGAAATAAACACTGCTGGAATGGTGTAAGCAAAAATCAATACACAATACTGAGCAATTTGCGTGTAAGTAATACCTTTCATACCACCAAGTACCGCATAAACCCAAACAACGAACATACCGATGTAAAGGCCATTATCATAATCAACTTCTAAGAAGCGAGAGAAAGCAACACCCACACCTTTCATTTGACCTATGATGTAAGTTAATGAAGCGATGATTAAACAAACAACCGCTACAATACGTGCAGTTTTTGAATAATAACGATCAAAAATAAACTCAGGTACAGTAAATTTACCGTGTTTACGCATGTAAGGTGCAAGCAACATGGCGAGTAATACATAACCACCCGTCCAACCCATTAGGAATACAGAACCGCCATAACCTAAGAATGAGATCATACCCGCCATTGAAATGAATGACGCAGCACTCATCCAATCGGCACCGATGGCCATACCATTTTGCATTGGTGTAATACCACCACCAGCGACATAGAAATCACTCGTTGAAGCCGCACGTGCCCACCAAGCAATACCAAAGTAAACGGCGAAAGAACCGAACACGGCAATGTAAGTATAAAGTTTTAACTCATCCATTATGATTCCCCCACGTTATATTTTTTATCAAGGTCGTTCATTTTTTTAGTATACCAAAAAACTAAACCGACAAATGTGTAAATCGAACCTTGTTGTGCAAACCAGAAACCTAGCTTATACCCACCTAGACGTATCTCATTTAATGGTTCAACAAGCAGTAAACCAAAACCAAATGAAACTACGAACCAAATAACAAGACTTATAAATATTAGGCGCAGATTCTCTGACCAATATGTTGCATTACCTTCCATCATTCTCTCCTAGCAATTATTCCTATTAAACCTGTTTAGCTTAATAGGCACAGCGTTTTATGATTTTTATACGCTTTATACCCGTTGTTTAAAGTAATGTTGACTATTAATTCGACCAGCTAGCACAAGCAAACTTGGATAAATGAATACTTAACCTACTCCAGGCTACACACTAACAATCTTTTTTCGACTCTCATATTAAACTTTAGTCTAGAACACAGGTGAAATAGTTGACTTAAGGGTTACAATTCATCTAAATACACTAAGGATACTTATTGGAGATATTGCCATGGACTCAGCATTAACCGAAATCAGTGAATTTATACAAGCGATTCCTCCGATGGATTTATTGCCGAGTAATATCATCGAACAAGTCGTTAAAGAGATCAGTATTTGTTATGTGCGTAGGGGGCAGTCGCTACCTCCAGAGGGTATTGTAGAAGCGAACCTCTACATATTACGCAAAGGTGCATTAAGTTATGTCACTGAAAATGATGAGTTATTGGGGAAATATAGTGAAGGCGATATTTGTACCGCTTTTTGCCTAAATAATGATGACAAGGCCAAAGTTACCTCTGATGAAGATACTTTGCTTTACAGCATCAACTACCATAACTTTCACCAGCTGGTCAGTGAATATCCCGATGTACTGGCATTTTTTCAGCAAACATCTGAGCAACGCCTCAATAAAAAAATGCTGCAAGTTAATGAAGACGCTATTTTAAATTCTTCATTACTTAATAGCTCAATCGCTCATTTTTGTCATGACCCTGTTTTTACCGTAAGTCCTGACACGAGTATTCAACAAGCGGCCATTTTGATGACAGAACAAGGTTTTTCATGTTTGGTTATTGTACAAAATGATCAGTTACTCGGCATAGTCACCGACAAAGACATTCGTCGGCGCTGTGTGGCGCAAGGCTTAGGTATTGAGCAACCGGTTAGCGTAATCATGACCGATGACATGGCGACAATCGATATTAAAAGTACTGCCTATGACGCGTTAATGATGATGACACAAAAGCATATTCATCATTTACCTGTCACTGCAGATAGCCAACTCAAAGGCATGGTTACTGTCACTGATTTAATGAATAATGAAGGGCAAAATGCCATTAACATTACCAGTATTATTCATAAAGCAAAATCGGTCGACGAACTCATCGAAATCAGTAGCATGATACCCAAACTGCAAATACGGATGGCAAAACTAGGCACTACCGCTGACCATGTTGGTAAAAGTATTAGTGCCATTACCATGGCGTTTACCATTCGATTAATTGAAATGGCGGAAAAATTATTAGGCCCACCACCTGTGCCTTACGCGTGGTTGGCTGCAGGCTCGCAAGGAAGACAAGAGCAATTTGCTCACTCAGATCAAGACAACGCCTTAATCATTTCAAACGACATGCAACCACAGCATGGCTACTGGTTTAAAGATCTTGCTACTTTTGTTTCTGACGGCTTAGCCGCTTGTGGTTTTATTTACTGCCCTGGCAATGTCATGGCGACAAATCCTCAGTGGTGTCAAACACAAAAAAAATGGTCACAATATTTTGCCCAGTGGATTAACACACCAGACCCAAAAGCCTTAATGCATTGCAGCACTTTTTTTGACTTAATCACGGTTTATGGCGAGAGTAATTTACTCGAGCAAGTGCGAGTGAAAATGTTAAAAAAAACCCAAAGTAGCACATTATTTATTGCACACTTATCGCGTAACGCTTTAAATTTAAGGCCACCATTAGGTTTTTTCCGTGATTTTGTCTTAATTCAAGATGGCGAAAATAAAGCGACACTAGATTTAAAACACAACGGTATTGCCCCAATAGTTGATCTGGCCCGTATTTATGCACTATCTGAGGGGATTTCTTCGGTCAATACCATAGAGCGATTAAAGCAAGCCGCAGGCACACCTTCATTAACCAAAGCATCAGCAGCAAACCTTATTGATGCCTATGAATTTTTAAGTATGCTGCGCATGATGCACCAAGCCAACAAATTACAAAAAGGACAACAGCCTAATAACTACTTGTCACCTAAAGATATATCTAAACTCGAGCGTGAACACTTAAAAGATGCCTTTAAAGTGATCAAAACCATGCAAGACAGCCGTCAGTCAACTTATTAACGATAGCCATTTATTATGTTAAACCATCATCCATTAACTCGTTGGCTATTCGGTTACGAAGCACAACGTAAACGTATGTTAAAAAGGGCGCCTGAAGGGCCATTGCGTGATTTTCTCAGCGTACCCTTTCCACCGCTTTACACTCCGTTGAACTGTATTCCAATTTTAGCGGTAGATTTTGAAACCACAGGTTTAGATGCGGTGCAAGATAAGTTACTCAGTGTCGGTTGCGTAGAATTAAACTTTAATCAAATAAAGCTTGGCAGCAGTTATCACCAAATTATTAACGCTAAAGGTAGCTTAAAGGCCAATAATGTCACTATTCATCAAATAACTGACGACCAAAAAGACCAAGGTCAGCCCTTAGCTGAGGTCATAGAACAATTACTTAAGCGCCTTGCCGGCAAAGTGATGTTAGTACACTTTGCCCGTATTGAACGACAGTTTTTGCGACAAGCCTGCCTTGAACTCTATGGTATGGCGCCACCATTTCCTATTATAGACACCTTAGTGGTCGCTAAAAGAAGACTCGATAAAAGAGATGTAGCCTACGACCCTTCTGAATTAAGACTGTTAGCCTTACGAGAAAAGTACGACCTGCCTGAGCACTATGCCCACAATGCACTCAATGATGCTATCGCAACAGCTGAATTGTTGTTAGCGCAGTTAAGCGAAAGAAGTAAGGATTTGTCACTGCAGCAATTGATTTTATAAGTTGAGCATTAACCTATTTGCTAGAGAAATAGCCACTACGATTGAAATACTTAAGGTGCTGCACAATAACTTTGCCACACCATGGCGCCTATACCTGCTGTATTTTAATAGACAGACTTTGCACGCCGAGCACGGCTATGCGGCTAAATTATTTTAGCCAAATGCAGAAAATAGCTTGGTCTATGGTCAAACTATGAGATAATTATGGCCGCAATCACATACCTATGGTCAATTATGAAACTTTTAGTTCGCAACCTTTCTCGTACGACAACCGAACAGGAACTCCGTATTTTATTTTCTGCTCATGGCACTGTCACTGAATGTAACTTAGTTTTAGACCAAGAAACGGCCAAATCAAAAGGTTTTGCTTTTGTTGTAATGCCTGATGAAAAAGAAGCAAAACTAGCCTTGTCTAATCTACATGAAACCAAAATCGCAAAAAATAAAATTCGTGTGAAAATCGCGCAATAATTTTAGCCAAACAATAGAAAAAAAAGCCAGCTCTATGCTGGCTTTTTTGTCACTAAATAAAACTAAAGCTCGTTAGTACTTGCAGAGTGACCATGCAGCTATTATGACGATATTTTTTCATCTGTTAGCTTGTGCTGTTTTTCATAGCTTAGTGATTTAATCTGCCATTTTAATAACGCTTACAAGCTCAATTGAGCTTGTAAGTGTAACTCTATGTAATCTTTTGTAAATTCAGTCAATTAAGGTTTATTATTAAAATACTTTAATTTAGAATGATCGTTCACTCTAAATTTAAAAGGTATTTAACATGCAGTGTTCCCGCACCGTTTTATTTGTATTATCAAGCCTCATAGGTTCCGTTGCTTTAACGGGTTGTGATATCGCTGCCGAGCAGTCACAAGTTTTAGCACCTCAAGCTGTGCCTGTAGGTGTGGTGACATTAAAAAGCCAATCATTAACGCTTAAAAAAGAATTACCTGGTCGCATTAGTGCCTTTCAAATCGCTGATATTCGTCCTCAGGTAAGTGGTATAGTGCAATCGCGTTTATTTACTGAAGGCAAGCGAGTTGAGCAAGGCCAAGCGCTTTATCAGATTAATCCTGCCACATTTAAAGCTGAACTAGCGGCGAGCGAAGCCGCTGTGGCAAAAGCGCAAGCCAGCATTGCAAGCAGTAAAGCTAAAGCTTCACGCTATAGCGAGCTATTAAAAATTAAAGCAGTAAGTCAGCAAGACTTTGATGAAGCTGATGCGTCATACAAACAAGCGAAAGCCGAATTACTAACCGCTAAGGCACAACAACAAAGTGCGCAAATTAATCTTGATTATAGCCATGTCTCGTCACCCATTAGCGGACAAATTAGTAAGTCGAGTGTCACTGTAGGTGCTTTAGTCAGTGCCAATCAAACCACTGCGCTTGCAACAGTGACTCAGCTTGACCCAATCTATGTCGATTTAACGCAATCAAGCAATGAACTAACCAAACTTAAAAAAGCGATAGCGTCAGGTGCTTTGACGGTTGACTCGACAAGTCAAACAGACGTTGAACTCATCATGGAAGATGGTGCAACTTATGCTCATAAAGGCACATTACAGTTTTCTGAAGTAACCGTAGACCCAAGTACGGGCTCGGTAACCCTGCGCGCTAAATTTCCTAACCCGGAAAAATTATTATTGCCAGGCATGTATGCCCGCGCTTCTATCATTGAAGGCGTAAAAGCCAACGCTATTTTAGTTCCTCAGCGTGGCGTAAGTCGAAATACTAAAGGCGAGCCAACAGCAATGGTGGTCAGTAAAGACAATAAAGTTGAAAGCCGTATTTTAGCTGTTGATAGAACAGTGGGTTCAAATTGGTTAGTAACAAGTGGATTGGCTGATGGCGACAAATTGATTGTTGAAGGTTTGCAAAAAATTCGTCCCGGTGCCCCAGTTGTTTCATCTGAAGTTGGCTCATCTGCTGCAGCATCTTCTGTAAATAAAGCGCAATAACGGAGCATTGTAATGTCACGATTTTTTATTGATAGACCTATATTTGCATGGGTACTTGCTATCGTGGTGATGCTTGCGGGTATTTTAGCTATTCAAAATTTGCCTATCGCACAGTATCCATCGATCGCGCCACCTGCTGTTAGTATTACAGCAACTTACCCGGGCGCCTCAGCACGTACGCTTGAAGATACAGTAACACAAGTTATTGAGCAGAAAATGAAAGGGCTTGATGGCTTGCTTTATATGTCGTCAACGTCTGAGTCTAGCGGCTCTGCTACATTGACGCTTTCATTTAGTGCTGACACTGACCCTGATATTGCTCAGGTTCAGGTGCAAAATAAATTGGCAACCGCAACACCATTGCTACCAGAAGCAGTGCAAAGACAAGGTGTTGTCGTTGCTAAATCAGCTCGAAACTTTTTAATGGTTTACGCTTTCGTCTCGAAAGATGGCAGCATGAGCAATATTGATATTGGTGATTATGTTTCATCGAATGTGCAAGATATTGTCTCGCGCGTAGAAGGTGTGGGTGAAGTGCAATTGTTTGGCTCTCAATATGCCATGCGCATTTGGTTAGACCCAGCAAAACTTGAAAGCTATAAACTGACACCAGCCGATATTAGTGCCTCTATATCAGAGCAAAATGCCCAAGTATCAGCAGGTCAATTAGGTGCTATGCCCGCTATTGCTGGCCAGCAACTCAACGCGACAGTAACCGCACAAAGTCGGTTACAAACACCGGCTCAATTTGAAGAAATTTTAGTTAAAACCAGTAGCGATGGCTCTGTTGTGCGCCTTAAAGACGTAGCGAGTGTCGAACTCGGTGGTGAAAGCTACCGTGTAGTTGCCCGTTATGATGGTCAACCTGCCTCAGGTCTAGGTATTAAACTTGCCAGTGGCGCCAACGCACTTGATACGGCTGATGGTATTAAAGCCGCGATAAATGAGCTTGAACAATTCTTTCCTGAAGGATTAGAAGCCGTTGTTCCTTACGACACAACACCCTTTGTTTCTTTATCAATAGAAAAAGTTATTCACACTTTAATTGAAGCCGTTGTTTTAGTATTTATTGTCATGTATCTATTTTTACAAAACTTCCGCGCGACACTCATTCCAACCATTGCGGTACCTGTGGTGCTGCTTGGTACGTTCGGTATTCTATATACTTTTGGCTATTCAATAAATACGATGACCATGTTTGCGATGGTATTGGCTATTGGTTTATTAGTTGATGACGCCATCGTCGTGGTAGAGAACGTAGAACGATTGATGACCGAAGAAAAACTATCGGCGGTTGAAGCAACACGTAAATCAATGGATGAAATAAAAGGTGCCTTAGTCGGTATCGCTATGGTGCTTTCAGCGGTATTTATTCCGATGGCATTTTTTAGTGGTTCTACCGGTATTATCTATCGTCAATTTTCAATTACGCTAGTCTCTGCGATGGGGCTTTCGGTATTAGTTGCACTTATTTTAACGCCAGCACTGTGTGCTTCGTTATTAAAACCAAGTCATGTACACGACAACAGCTCACTAATCGGTAAATTTTTCTCTGGCTTTAACCGTGGTTTTGATAAAACTAACGCCGGTGCGCAAGGCTTTGTTAGCCGAATGATCCAAAACTCTAAACGTTACTTGCTTATTTATGCTGTGATTGTTGGTGGTATGGTCTACGTGTTTTCAAACTTACCGACTGCATTTTTACCTGATGAAGACCAAGGTATTTTGTTTAACCAAGTTTCATTACCCGCAGGCTCTACAACTCAACAAACGTTAGAGGTAGTTAAGAAAGTAGAAGATCACTTCTTGAACGACCAATCTGAAGCCGTTAATGGTATTTTCACGGTAACAGGTTTTAGTTTCGCCGGTTCAGGGCAAAACTCAGCGATTGCCTTTGTAAATCTTAAGCATTGGGATGAACGCCAACGTGACGATTTATCGGTACAAGGTGTTGCGGGTAAAGCGATGGGATATTTTTCTACGATAAAAGAAGCCTTTGTCTTTGCTTTCCCACCGCCAGCGATTATGGAACTAGGTACTGCCAACGGCTTTAATATTTTTTTGCAAGACCGTGTTGGTCTTGGCCATGACGCGCTGCTAGCCGCTCGAAATCAGTTATTAGGCTTAGCAAGTCAAAGCCCAATCTTAGCGGGCGTTCGTCCTAACGGCCAAGAAGACATGCCAGAGTTACAACTTGATACTGATTTAGCGAAAGCTGAAGCACTTGGCGTTTCGCAAAGTGCTATTAACAGCACGCTTTCAACAGCATGGGGTAGTAGTTATGTAAATGACTTTATTGACCGTGGTCGCGTGAAAAAAGTGTATATGCAAGGTGATGCAAAATCTCGTATGGTGCCAGAAGATTTAAATAAATGGTATGTACGTAACAAGAATGGTGACATGGTGCCTTTCTCGGCATTTTCTAGCACTTACTGGACCTACGGCTCACCACGTTTAGAGCGTTATAATGGTTTTTCAGCAATGGAAATTCAAGGTAGTGCAGCGCCCGGCTACAGTACGGGTCAAGCAATGGATGAAATGGAGCGTTTAGTTAAACAGCTGCCAAATGGTATTGCATCTGAGTGGACAGGTATCTCGTTCCAAGAGCGTTCAAGTAGTGGGCAAGCTCCTTTACTTTATGGTCTTTCATTACTGTTTGTATTTTTATGTTTAGCGGCATTATATGAAAGCTGGTCGGTTCCATTCGCTATTATGTTAATTGTGCCTTTGGGTATATTTGGTGCAATTATGGCGGCTTTTTTCGGCGGTTTATCAAACGATATTTACTTACAAGTAGGCTTGTTGACTACCATAGGTTTAGCCTCTAAAAATGCGGTATTAATTGTTGAATTTGCCATTCATAAAATGGATGAGGGCTTAGGCCTAGTTGATGCCGCTGTCGCCGCAGTACGCCTTCGTTTACGTCCTATCTTGATGACCTCTATGGCCTTTATTTGTGGTGTTTTACCTCTAGCTATTGCATCAAGTGCTGGCTCGGGTGCGCAAAACGCCTTAGGTATTTCAATTATTGGCGGCACACTTGCCTCATCAATTTTGGTGGTGGTATTTGTCCCGATGTTCTTTGTCTTAGTGCGTCGTATCTTCCCTGGTAAAGTTAACGATTCTATCAAGGAGAGCGCAGAATGAATTTAAAAAATCGTTCTTTTAACGCTGGTAACGTCCACAAGCGCCAGCTGAAAACCCTGACGGTAAGTGCTATTACGTTAGTTGTTTTGAGTGCTTGCCAATTAGCACCTGAGCAAAATAAACTTGCACTACCTGTACCTGATGCCTATGCATCAGGTACCAATCAAGCACAAGTTACGCCACTAAAATGGCAAGAGTTTTTTAACGACAAAAGCCTGCAAGCATTAATTGCACAAAGTCTTGAGCATAATAAAAATCTCCAAATTGCCATGCTTAATGTCCAGCGTGTACGTGGGCTTTATCAAATTGAAGACTCAGCGTTATATCCATCGTTAGATTTTAATAGCTCGGGTACTCGCCAACGTTTACCCGCTGATTTATCAGCAGGAAACAAGGCGACAATAAGCTCACAATATGGCGCAACAGTAGGTATAACCTCCTACGAGCTTGATATTTGGGGTAAGGTAGGTAATCAATCAGCACAAGCCTTACAAACCTTATATTCTACTGAGCTTAGCCAATACAGCACGCAAGTGACGTTAGTGGCTGAACTGGCTAATGCCTGGCTTAACTATGCTGCCGATCAGCAATTATTAACGCTTTCTAGAGAAACCTTGAATTCTCAGCAAGAGTCTCTGTCGCTGACACAAAAAAGCTTTGATTTAGGCGCAGCCTCAAAACTTACGCTTGAGCAACTTAAAAGTACCGTCGCTACCGCAAAAATTGATATCGCAAAATATAAGCGCTTATTAAAACGTGACAAAAATGCTTTAGACTTACTTGTAGGTAAACCAGTCGCGAGTGATTTCCTGCCAAGTAAGTCACTGAATTCGTTGCTTACCTTACCAGAAATACCGGTTGGCTTGCCGTCTGACTTATTAACGCAACGGCCAGACATTAAAGCCGCAGAACATCAACTATTAGCAGCAAATGCCAATATTGGTATTGCGCGTGCCGCTTTTTATCCAAGTATTAGCTTAACGGCAAATGTCGGCTCGGCTTCAAGTGATTTAAACAGCTTATTTGATTCAGGCTCTGGATCATGGAGTTTTGTACCTTCGATTCGCTTACCTATTTTTAATATGGGTCGTAACCAAGCGGGGTTAGATGTCGCTAAAGCTGAGCAAGCAATTGCCTTGGTGACTTATCAGCAAAAAATTCAGCAAGCGTTTCGTGAGGTGGCTGATATACTTGCCGATAGAGAAGGTTATCAAGCGCAATTAACCGCACTTGATATGTTGCTACAAAGTCGTCAATCGACATTTGATTTATCTCAAGCACGTTATAACAAAGGGGTGGATAGTTACTTACAAGTTCTTGATGCACAAAGAACCTGGTATAACGCTCAGCAGCAAAATATTATGGGTCAACAAGCTTTACTTGCTAGTCAAATTAGCTTGTACAAAGTCGTTGGCGGTGGCTGGGAACAAAGTGCTAAAACTGGTCAACCTGAGTAATTTTATCAGGGTACATAATTATTATGTACCCTGATAAAACCCAGTGGTAAATTCATTTTTGAAATGTAAAAACGCTTAATTAAACACTATTTTCGTACCGGTAGTCCGGTAATGGAGTTTCGTATGAAAACCAAAAGACATTCAGATCCTGCGCTTGCTCAAGCACGCAGAGAGCAAGTGCTTAGCGCTGCAGCTGATTGTTTCCGCCGTAAAGGTTATCACGGTGCAGGCATGGCTGAAATATCTCGCACAGCGGGAATGAGTGCTGGGCATATTTATAATTATTTTGATAGTAAAGAAGCCATTATAGAAAGTATTATTGAAAAAGATATGGAAGAAATGTTCTCTATCTTTCAGCAGTTTGAAGACCATCCCAGTGATGTGTTAACCGCACTGTTAGATGGCTTAAATATTGGTGTGCAAAGGCACATGGATACTGGTTCATGCGTTGTTGATTTAGATATGATGGCTGAAGCGGGCAGAAACCATAAAGTCGCAACGCTATTGCGCGACGCAGATGCACAAGCAAGAAATCGCATGAGGCAACTATTAACCAGTGAAAGAAGTCTGTTAAAAGATCATTCTGAACAAGAACTTGAAAGCCGTATAAATGTTATATTTTCGGTGATGGCCGGGTTATTACTAAGAAAAGTTCTTTACCCAGAGCTCACTGAAGAAACCGTATTAATAGCACTTCGACCCGCCATGAAAACATTACTTATGCCATTTGAGTAGCAACAGTAGGGCTTAAAGTTAGCCAACGGATTTGGCTTTGTTTTCGTCTATAAGATGATTTTAAGATTTTTATTAATCAAGAAACAATGGTTCTTCCTCCCTTGATTAACCAAGCCATACCGGAAAATTACTGAGTTTATTGCTTAGCTTTACAAAATTTATCTTCGGCTACGGCTAATCTCCTAGCATGACATGCAATAATACTTTGAAAACTAAGCTCGCGTCCCTAAATTGAGTGACTTAACCACTATGTATTTAGTACTAAACTAGTGAATTATTTGTCCCTATGATTGCTCATATTGAATATCACTAATGTACCAAATTTTTTCACCTGTTGGCGTTTTCACTACCACCTCGTCATCAACGGATTTTTTTAAGCAAGCGCGTGAAATAGGTGAGTCGATTGAAGAAAAATCGTTGCGGCCATAGATCTCTTCTGGGCCGACAATACGAAACTTTAGCGTTTCATTATCGTCATTGTTTAAACTCACCCAAGCCCCAAAAAATACTTTACCTTCTTGCTGTGGTCCGTAATCAACAATCTTTAGCTCTTCAAGTATTTTGCGGAGATAGCGCACACGGCGGTCTATTTCACGTAGGCGTTTTTTGTTGTACTGATAGTCAGCATTTTCACTGCGATCACCTAAGCTTGCCGCCCACGATACTTTACGAGTGGTTTCAGGACGGTCTTCACGCCACAGTTTATTTAACTCTTGTTGTAATAAAACATAACCCGCTCGGGTGATTAATTTTGTTTTCATAACTTGTACTATCGTTTCAATAATTGGCGATGAAGAGTGGTTAGCTGCACATAATGCAAAAAATCAAACACTCATTTACCTGTCATAATATCGTGAAATACCTGGCTAGGCTAGTGATACCAATTAGCCTAACTTATGAAGCCATTGAGTATAATTATTGTTTGATAACAAGCGAGTGTATGAACAGCAAGGTATTGTTGATAAAGCCAAAAGGGCACTAAGGTATTGAGTTTTCTATGGCTTTAAAATGAAAAATACCGCGAGGTTACGCGGTATTTTAGCTTACTTTTGTTCTAATGGTTTGGGCTATGTTTGCTTTGGAATGATCTGAATTTCAACCCGGCGATTAAGCGCGCGGCCATTAGCCTTCATGTTATCAGCCACAGATCGAGACTCACCATAACCTATGGTTTTTAAACGACTAGCAACAATATCTTGATTGGTTAGATATTGCTTAACACTGCCGGCACGTTGCTCAGATAAATTTTGATTAAACTCTGCTCCACCTTGGCTATCCGTATGGCCTTCAATGCTCAACAAGGTTTTCTCATATTTATTTAACACCCGTGCGATATCGTCTAGCGTGCTATAAAAGCCAGAAGTAATATAAGCTTGGCCAATGGCAAAAGTGATATTGGCCGGCATAATTAAACGTAAATTATCACCTTCGCGCACCACTTCAATACCTGAGCCAGATAATTCGTCACGAAACTCTTGCTCTTGTTTATCCATATAATCGCCAATAGCCACGCCAGCAAGTGCACCAATGGCAGCGCCCCAAACAGCACGTTTATTCTTATGGTTACTGGTCGACTTACCGAGAATAGCGCCAGTAATTGCGCCAATAGCGGCACCTTTTTCTTTATTGGTGCTTGCACAACCACTAAACGCTAACGAAAGAACCACTAAACTGATGATAGATTTTTTGAATTGCATAAATACGACCTTAAGGAGAATAATACGATTTGAAATAACTTGTTTTATCATACCAAGGAAAAATGAATGGCAGATGAACAAGCGTGGCAATAAGCTTAGACTTTAACTTTCTCTCTAACTTTAACTTAAGTGATTGTATCAATGTTACCCGCATAAATAACATCTTAAAGCTTAACTCTTTCCATCGCGGGCCTATATTTACAAAAGTGTGGGTTATTGGCGTAATGCTGGAGTGATGACCGAACTGCTTAATACCGCTAAATAGAGGAGGTTTGAGAGGAGCCTGAATATAAAAACACCACGGCTAGCGTGATGTTTTATTTAAATAACGGATGATGTTAACGTTCAAAGTAGGCGTATAAAATTTAAGGTATAAAGTTAGCTTTATACCTTACATAGCCCTATTGAAATACCGCATCAACAGCGATCACTTCAACATTTTTACTGGCTAACTTCAGTTGATAGCTTTCGATAATTTTATCGCTGGCTAATAACTCAGCTGGTTTTTCAGCATTATATTTCAATGATGAAACTTGCTCTGACAACAAGCGTTTTTTCATGTCTTCGCCGTCACCTGAAATAAAGACATAGTGAATATTATCAGTTTGTAAGTTTTCTTTAATCACTCGATTGACATCGGCTAAAGATAATTTAGCAAATTGCCCACGTACATAGTTAACAAATTCTTCGGTTTGATAAAACTCACTATCAAGGGCGTAACCTAGTTGCTGATCTTGGCTCGCTACTAGTTGAGGCGCATAGTTAGTTAAATAATTACGCGTTGCTTGAAAGTCTTTTTCGCTCATACCCTTTTCAATTAGCTTATCTAATTCGTATAACGCGGCCCGGGTCGCAAAATGGGCGTCATTGTTCGAACGTAATGGTCGCAGCCATACTTGAAAAATTTGACTAGAACGGCCTAAGTTTGCATCTGGCTTAGTTTGGTACATGCCACGCGGGAAATATTCGATATAGGAATAATCACCGTAGTTCATACCACGTGCTTGGCGTATTTGTTGATACAAGTAGCTATTTGAGCTTCTGTGTTCACCAAAGTATGAACGCACTAACCATAGCGCGGCCCAATCTGTATCGTTACGAATAGTATCGATTGGAAAACCGAATGAAACCGCGGTTGATTGCGCATTTTTTTCAACTATGGTTGCATGATGACCTTTTAACACCGGCGCTTTTGCAATGCTTAAGCGTTTTTCATCACCCACAGGTAAGGTTGCAAAATCACTCAATAATTGGGCTTTTAAATCACGTGGCAGTGCGCCCGTTATACCCACATGCAATTTAGCCTGCGTAAGTTGAGCGTGATAAAAAGCCTGCACATCATCAAGGGTAATCGCTGCTAAATCAGATAAGTCGCCGCTATTATAATGCGCGTAAGCGTGACCTTGATAAAGTTCGCTATAAAGCACTTCTTTACCTAACTCTTCATCATTAGACGATTTAAGTCCTGATTCAATACCGTCAATTAACTCTTTTTTCAGACGTTTAAAGTCATCTTCGCGCCAGCCTGGGTTAAGTAATTGGTCACTGATTAATTGATACCAAGGTTGTGCATTGTCTTTATGCACACGACCCGTAAACGAGATCATTTCTTTATCTAGCTGAGACGAAAACTGTCCAGCTAATGGATATAAACCTTGTTGTATTTCTTTATAGCTACGCGTTTGTGAGCCACCTTGGGTCAACATACTTGCCATTAATGCCGCAACGCCTTTTTTACCTGCGGGATCAGCCGCGGCACCGGTATAAAACAAAAAGTTAACATCAATCAATGGTGAGTCATTGGTATTATCTAATAGCGCAAATTGTGCTTTACTCGCTGGCGTTTTTTTCACTTCACGTTTTGTCACCGCCGCGTTTAAATCAACTTCTTGCTCAAACCCCGTCACCTTATCTAATGCCGATAACGTAACCGTCGTGCGGTTATCATCAATAAAATATTTATTAGCGATACGCTTAATATCGTCAGCGGAGATATTATCGAAGCTGTTATAAAGGTGATTAATCGTTTCAGGGTCGCGATCAAAGTGCATGTAGCTTGCTAGGGTTGAAGCAATTGACTCTGAAGAGTCTAAGCTATTGACGAAGCTATATTTTAAGTTAGATTTTAAATTATCAAGCTTTTCTGTTGAGACTAATTCAGTGCGCGCTTGCGCGTAAGTTTGATTGATGGCATCACGCACAATCGCTAAATCTTTTTCTTCGTTCACTTTAATAAAAACGTGACGTAAACCGGCATCTTTTGTCGCTGGATTGTAGTTAAACATTTGGCTTGCCAACTGCTTGTCAACGACGAGTTCTTGATACAAGGCTGAGTTATTGGAAAAGTATAATTCAGAGATTAAATCTAATGCCGCGCGATCTTTTTTCTTGGGTTGCCAATCAGCCCCTTTATACGACACTAATAACCAATGGCCCGGTAAACCGTCAAATTTTTCATGGACATATTTCGCCGCTTGTTGTTTTGGCTCTGGCGTAATGTCATTAACAAAATCACCTCTTTGCCAATTACCCCAATGTTTTTCTACCATTGCCATAGTCGCTGCGGGCTCGACATCGCCAACAATGACTAACGAAACATATTCTGGCTTATAAAACTGTTTAAAGAACTTTTTGCCATAAGCAACTTGCTCAGGCATAGCTTCTACGTCTTCAAAAAAACCCATGGTAGTATGTTTATAAGTATGGCTGTCAAAGGCCTCTTTGCGCACAGCAGCAAGTAATTTACGCACAGGACTGGCATTATTTTTTAAGTATTCACCTTTAACCGTTAATGCTTCAGTTTTAAATTGTGCTTCGGTGTAAGTTAGATTTTTAAAATGATCTGCTTGGATCTCTAATACTTTATCTAAGTGATCTTTAGAGAAATCTAAATGATAGTTAGTGTAATCGTTGGTGGTGTAGGCACCATTATCAACACCGGCATTTTTAAATAAATCAGCATAAACCGCTTGTGGAAATTTTTCTGAGCCTTTGAACATCATATGCTCGAAAAAATGTGCAAAGCCGGTTCTACCCACTTCGTCTTCATCACGAGAGCCAACTGAAACTGGAATTTGCACAGAAACCAGATCAGGATAATCGGTTTTTACAATCAGCACGCGTAAGCCATTGTCTAATTCTTTAAAAACATAATTTTGACTGAATACTTTGTTGGTATTGCTGGCAACGGCGGCACTTTGTGCTGTTGAATTTTGGTGAGTTTGGGTGGCTATACAAGCCGACAGCGTCAAGCTGGCCACAATGGCCACTGCTAGATATTTTATTTTCATTATCAATCCCTTTATTGTTATGCTGATATCTTATGAAATTGATGATGTATTTTCACTATTTTCAGCATAAATGTAGCTAATAGTCTGTAACAAAATACATACATCATCAATACCACCAAACAAATTCAGCAGCAATGCCGTCGCGATAAAAAGAGAACTGAGCATGATGAATAATAATTTTATAGATAAAACCGTTATCATTACCGGCGCCTCTGCCGGTGTGGGTGCTGCAACGGCAAGAACTTTTGCCCACTTAGGGGCGAATTTAGTCTTAGTGGCTCGTGGACAAGCGGCATTAGATAAAATTACTGAAGAGCTAGCAAGGACAACATCGGTCATCAATATTGCCATGGATATTAACGATCCCGCCGCCAATGAAAGTTTGCTGGTAAAAGCAGCGCAGGCCTTTGGTTCGGTTGATGTCTTGATCAACAATGCTGGTTTTCATCAACGTGGTGAGGTAGAAAGTAACCAGGCACATGATCTAGCCAAAATGGTTGATGTTAATTTACGTGCGCCGATTCAATTGTCTTGCTTAATCTTGCCGTATTTACGCAAAGCGGGTGGCGGTGCAATCGTTAATGTTGGCTCGCTAGCTGGCAGAACGCCATTGCAGGGCGCGGCAACTTATGCGGCAACAAAAGCAGGCTTGCGAGCATTTACTTACTCGTTAGCCGATGAGCTAAAAGGGACAGGGATTTATGTTGGCGTGGTTTCACCTGGGCCTATTGATACCGGTTTTATTATGTCAGAAATAGATCAGGTAGAAGACATAGTGTTCTCACAAGCCATGAGTAGTGCCCAACAAGTTGCCGATGCTATTGTTAGTATTGCCCGTGGTGAAGCAACCGAAATATCCTTACCCAGAGCCAGTGGCTGGTTAACAACCGTGTCTTATCTTTTCCCGACACTGCGAAGAGTATTACGACCAGCACTTTATCGCAAAGGCCGCAAAGCGAAAGAGCAGTACAAGCAAGGTAACACTAAGCTTTAACACTAAGCCTTAGTATTAGGCCTTAATATAAAATGGTAATACTAAACCGTAACAGCGATTGAAATAATTCAGCCCTAATCAGTCGTGCTATTTATCTACGTTGACGTCTTATTTAATGAAAGTAGTGTTATTGAGCGAGTAAGCGGGTTAACACTGGCGTTTGGCAGACATCAAGTACCGCCGGTGGTTTTTTAAAAAAGAACGCATCGTCACGTTTAATACGCTCAGTTAATTTAGTGGCAAACAATTTACTTTCGGTATTTTTCACCGCTAAATGAATTTGTTTTTCTGCGGGGACATCTGCCATCATTTGCATCGATACAATGAGCGTATAGTCAGCACTTGCTACTTCAGCCTCACCCTCTACGGTCGCGGTGCGTGTTATCGCTTGCACATGATTCATGCCATAAATAACGCGACCAAATATGCTCATAATACGATCTAAATATCTTGGTGCTTGACCATTAGTAATATAAAAATGACTAGAGCCTGAATTGGCATCGTTACCACGTGCCATGGCAATAATGCCCGGACAATGCGTTAACCAAGCAGTATCTTCGCTCGGGTTATGAGCCAGCGCAAAGCCGTCTTTAAAGCCCGTTTGCTCGGCAAATAAATCCTTGTTTTGTACTAAGGTAAATTGCCAGTTTTTATTGGTTGGCCATTCGCCTTCAAGTGCTAACAAAGGTACTGAGCTATCAAGGCTGCTGTCTTCCTCGGGGCCAGCCTGAGCAACAAAACCATCAATAACCCGATAAAACTTGTTGCCATCGTAATGCCCAGCTTGGGTTAAACGCATAAATTGTTCAACATGCCTTGGCGAGAATTGTGGCGCTAACTCAATCACGACTTCACCGTAAGGTAAGCTTAACAACACCATGTTTTCAATAGCGACTGTTCGCCACTCATCTTGATTATTAGCCGGTTGACCAACGATGGGTGTTATTGTGTTTTCTTTAACCTCTTGCTTGGCATGTACTGTGGTACTTAATATTAGGGTACTTAATACGATGAGACTTAACGACAAAGTTAAGTGGTAAAAAATTATCAGCGGGCTTAAAAACAGCTTACAAAATTTCATGAAATCCCTTTTTTATTTTTATCTAAGGTTATCTAACTATGTGATTGATTGTTTAATATTTCACCAAAGATTGCAAACCAAAAGATAAAATTTACCGCCAGTTTTTAGCAAAAGTAATATCAAATAAATGAATTATTGGCGCAACAGCAGGCAATTGATACCATATAGCAAAATGAGCAATAGCCAGAGGATTCATGATTTCCCCATTCAAAAGGGTTAAAATAAAAAATGGCTGTGTTATAAAATTTATAAGTAGCCGACGTAATTAATCAAATAGTTATAACTGACCTTAACATTGACGGAGTTTTTGTGAATAAAAGTTTTATCACCAACTTTTTAGCCCTAATTGCTATTATTATTGGCTATATTGTCAGCAACAATATTATTTTTACCCTAGGTTTATTTGCCTTGTCGGGTGCAGTAACCAATTGGCTTGCTATACACATGTTGTTCGAACGCGTGCCTTTTTTATACGGCTCAGGGGTTATTCCCGCGCGCTTTGAAGACTTTAAAATTGCCATTCGTGCTTTAATGATGGAGCAATTTTTTACCGAAGAAAACATTGACCGTTTTTTAGCCGGTAACGACAACCCGGCCACGGCCATTAATCTTGCCCCCGTTATTAATAAAGTCGATTTATCGCCAGCCTTTGATAATTTAGTCATCGTCATTGAACAGTCTTCTTTTGGTGGCATGTTAGCTATGGTAGGTGGCACTGAAGCATTACAACCTATGCGTGAGCCCTTTATTGAAAAAATGCGCGCATCGGTCATTGAAATTAGCCAAAGTGAAGAATTTAATGCCATTCTTCGGGAAGAGTTAGAACAACCTAGTATCATGGCTGGCATGCGCGATAAGGTAAGCGATATTATTGAAAAGCGCCTTAATGAATTAACGCCACAACTCGTCAAAGAAATTGTGCAAAAAATGATCCAAGAGCACTTAGGTTGGTTAGTGGTTTGGGGGGGCGTATTTGGTGGTATTATTGGCTTTATTGCCGCCATAGCAACCAAGTTCTAAAGCATCTGCTCATCAGTAGTCAGTAACCAGATAATTGTTACTGACTACTTTGCTCTAACCGGCTGATTTATTACTCAGGTCGCTTGCAAGCTCATTCACCCGTTTCGTCAAGAAGTTAATGTCGCTAATGACATAGCTTAATTACAAGGTTAAAAAAGTAACTCATAAAGTTACTCATAAAGTCACTAAAACTTTCATTATATGAAATTTTAGCTCGTCTAGTGTTTAAAGCTAAACCAATAAATAGACAGCTAAAATCTTGCCGTAATCACAGCCGATTCAATCCCCTAGCTATATTTGTTTATTAATTAACCAGCGATAACTATCCGTTATCAACGAGACTTTTTTCAGCTATTTACGGTGGAAATTTTTAATCTTTATGCTTTAATTTTCACCTGATAGCCGTTATGCTAGCGCTTTAATAACAGGGATTAATGCCACAACTCCAAGCTCGGAGTTCAACCGCTCAGCTCCCTCTCTTGTAAAAGGTACACCCAAAATGTTTGGTCGCTTATCAGCGTTGCCTGCCGATCCTATTTTAGGCTTGTTGGCTAAATATCGTGAAGATTCAAATCCTAAAAAAATTGACTTAGGTGTTGGCGTTTACAAAAATGAAGCCGGTCACACGGCAGTTTTACAATGTGTAAAAGCCGCTGAAAAACATCGACTCGATACTGAAGATACCAAGGTTTATATTGGTCCAACAGGTTCAGCACTTTTTAACGAAGAAATGGCTAAATTAATTTTTGGTCATCATAAAGTGTTGCTAGAAAATCGTACACGCACCATTTCTACTCCGGGTGGCACAGGGGCATTACGTGTAGCAGCTGAATTTATTAATTCATGTAAAGCGGGTGCAACTATTTGGGTAAGTAACCCAACATGGGCGAATCATACTGGTGTATTTCAAGCCGCAGGGTTAAATGTTAAAACTTATCCTTATTATGACTATGAAAACAAAACCCTTGATTTTGATGGCATGCTAGCGGCATTAAAAGAAGTTAAAGCCGATGATACGGTATTACTACATGCTTGTTGTCATAACCCAAGTGGTATGGACTTAAGCAACGAGCAATGGCAACAAATTGTTGAAGTGGCAAAAGATATTGGCTTTTTACCGCTGATTGATATGGCTTACCAAGGTTTTGGTGAAGGCTTAGACGAAGACGCTTACGGTCTACGATTAATGGCTGATAGCGTTAAAGAAATGATCGTTTGTAGCTCATGTTCAAAAAACTTTGGTTTGTATCGTGAGCGTATTGGCGCTTGTTCTATTATTGGTGAAAGCTCACACAGTGTTGATATCGCTAATTCAGTATTGCTCAGTGTTGTGCGCTGTATTTATTCAATGCCGCCAGCACATGGTGCGGCCTTAGTAGAAACTATTCTGCATTCAGACGAGTTACGCGCCCAATGGCACAGTGAGCTACAAAAAATGCGTGACCGCATTAACGGCAATCGTCAGCTATTAGTAGATAAACTTATTGAAAATGGCGTAACGCGCGACTTTAGCTTTATTCCACGTCAAAAAGGCATGTTTTCTTTCTTAGGCATAACCCCTGAGCAAGTACAACAATTGCAAGACGAATACAGTATTTATATGGTGGGTTCAAGCCGTATGAGTATTGCCGGCATTGCTAATCGCAACGTTGACTACTTAGCGCAATCAATCGCGAAAGTGCTATAAGTTATTATTAAATAACTCCATGCATTCATATTATGTGTGGAGTTATTTTCGATTTTACTCTCAACCGACCACTCTCAACCGAGCACTAGCATAACGCCCAAAGATAACTGCATTTTTAAACATTGCTTGCCAAGTATTTTTCAGATTCACCTCATCTCCATAACAAACCATTTCACTAAGCTAAAGTTAACTTCAGCAGCAGTATATTTAAAAAAGAAAAACAAGAAAGAGAATGCGTATATAATATGTTGAGCTAGAAAAATTATTGCGTCATGAAAAACCTAACATGAGTCTAAGGTAATGAGTGCCGCAAGTTTTATCAAAGGATATATGGATGATTAAACCCACAGCAATAGATCATATCGTATTACGCACAGTCCAATATCAGGCGCTTATTAACTTCTACTGCGAGGTTTTAGGTTGTGTTGTAGAGCGCACATTGCCAGACGATATCGGTTTAACTCAACTCCGTGCTGGCTCTGCGCTTATCGATATAGTTGATGTAAATGCCGCCTTAGGTAAAGCTGGCGGTCAAGCGCCACAAGCCACCGGCAACAACCTTGAGCACTTCTGCCTGCAAATAGAAAAATTTGATGAAAACGAATTAAAATCTTATCTCCAAGGTAAGGGAGTCGAGGTGGGTGAATTTGAAGAAAGATATGGCGCGCAAGGTATGGGCCGTTCACTCTATTTAAAAGATATTGCCGGCAATAACATTGAACTGTGTGCCGCTAGATAAAATAAAGCGTTAAGAGCGATTAATGTTCAGGTGCTAGCCACGGCTGTATTGACGTTTCATCACCAATCAACAGCGGCAAGATTAACGCTAAGACTGTCGTTTTATTATTGCAGCACGCGTTACTTTGTTAAATTTAGCGGCCAGACAAAAGTCGCGTACTCATCAAAGTAAAATGATGACAGATTTAATTTCGGCATCATTAATACCCTTCTCTTTATATCGATATAACTAATAACAATGCAGTTTTTTCACCTTCGATGACTCATTCGTCTGTACATTGAATATCCCAGTGCTAAGCTCATTACATAACGAATGATGAGCTCATACCTGAGCGATTAACTGATTGTAGCAGGTTGAGGTTGAGGTTTAGGTTTAGTCGCGAGTTGAGCACAAACAATAAAAGCAAATTAAGTATTTGAAACCAGGTGAAGTAAGGCTTGAACATTTGCCATTCCAAGCCTAGCTGATGATAAATCAAATACTATGATAAGTTTGCATGCTGTTTATCCCAAATTAGCAACATTTGAATATGTCTTACATGTAACCAACTTGGTATAGTGCAAATGATAAATTTTCAAGGCTACAAGGTTGTAAAGGAACAGCAAGAGGTTTCAAGCTCTGTACAAGTATTTATTGTAAAAAATGATAAAGAACAAAAATTTTTAGTTAAGTGCTTAAAAAAAACAACGAATAACCAAGCGCTTGTTCGTTTTAAACATTGTTTAGCTTTACAAAGTCAATTGCCCGTCGAGCAACTAATCGCGCCGCTTGAAATTTACGACGAAGCACAATATTGCTACGCGTTACTACCTTTCTCGCCTCACACACGAACGCTGGCGGAATTGTCATTAACCCCCCTTTCATTAGCCAGTAAGTTACAGATTTCTATCAATATTTGTCAGCTTTATGCCCAGTTACATCAACTCGGTTTTATTGTGAATAACATTTGCCCTGAACATATTTATATCGATGAAAATTTTCAGCCGCTATTATACGATTTAAGTTTTGCGACAAAAATTTCTGCACTGCATAAAAAGACCGCTAACCTTAGTGTTGAACGACCTTATTTAGCCACATTAGCGCCTGAAGCTAGTGGCAGAATGAATCATGTTATTGAAGTTTACTCTGACTTTTACTCTATCGGTGCGAGCTTATTCAACTTATTTACTGGTCGCTTACCTTTTATTTATGCGGATGAAATGGAGCTGGTGCATGCCCATATTGCCAAAACCCCCGCACTTGCCAACCAATACAATCAAGACCTACCCACAGCCATCGCCAAGATATTAGCGCGCTTATTAGAAAAAGAACCTTCCCAACGTTATCAAAGCGCGATTGGGCTTAAAGCAGACTTTGTTCATTGCGCTACTGACTTAAAAAACTTCGCCGAGGTTCGAGAGTTTACGCTGGGTAAAAAAGACTTCAGTAATAAACTCATTTTTTCAGCGGCTATTTTTGGCCGTGAACAAGAACAAGCTAGGTTACTACAAGCTTTTAACTTTGTTGAGCAACATAAAAGTAGTCAAATCTGTTTGATCAACGGCCACTCTGGATCAGGAAAGTCTCGTCTTATTAAAGAGTTACACCGACCTATTATTGAAAAAAAAGGCTATTGTGTTCAAGGTAAATACGAACAATATAAAAAAAACATTCCCTATTTTGCACTGATTCAAGCAACAACAGAACTTATCGAGCAACTGCTGGGCGAGAGTGAAGCCAGCCTAAGCAACTGGAAAAAGATCTTTCTTAGCGCTTTACAAGGTAAGGGGCAATTATTGGTAGAATTGGTGCCAGAACTAGCACTTATTATTGGCGTGCAACCCACTCTTGCGGAATTGCCAGCAGAAGAAACTCGCAACCGTTTTAACGCGACACTGGTCAATTTTTTACAAGCCTTTGGCCAGCAAAATAGCATTGTGACTATTTTTATTGATGATATGCAATGGGCTGATATCGCCAGTATCCAATTATTGCAGCATCTAGTCAGGGCTAAATATAGTACACATTTACTGCTGATTATTGCGTTTCGAGACAATGAGATAATTGCTACCCAACCATTAAATTCACTGTTAGAAGCGATAAAGCAAACACAGGCTTTTAATACCCAGATTAATTTATTAGCACTCGATGCTAGCACAATTAAACAATTTATTGCTGCGTCGCTGGCACTTAAGCCTGAAAAAACACAACAGTTAGTTGATATCGTTATTGAAAAAACGGCCGGTAATCCTTTCTATATTAAAGAATTTATTAAGTCTTTAAATCAACAAGGCATATTAACTAAAAATAAACAAAATTATTGGCATTGGGATGAGCAACTAACACACAAACTTGCGGCAACCGACAACGTGATTGAAATAATGGCGTTGCGGTTAACCCATGTTTCAAAAGCAGGTCAAAATATATTATACCATGCGGCATGTATTGGTAGCCTTGTCTCTGTGAGGTTATTAACCCAAGTGCTTGGCGTAACCGAGCAAGAGATTGAACGAGAGTTACGGCCTTTAATTGCCGATGGTTTATTCATTGCTTATTCACAAGACCAGCAAATCGAAAGCTTAGAACAAGTTAAGTTTTCGCATGATAAAATACAACAAAGCGCTTATTTGCTCACCAACCCGATCGAAAAAGCACTTATCCATTACAAAGTTGCCCAGTATTTTATCGCAGAGATAGCGACTAAAACACCAAAAAAATTAACCACTGAAGAGAACATTTTTGCTTACATTGAGCATCTAAACTTAGCCTCATCTTTGTATATTGAACAGGGTAATGAAAAGTTATTAGCGCATTTTAATAATATTGCCGGTGAAAAATCTTTAGAAATAAACGACTACAATAGTGCACTTTATTACTTTGATCAGGCTGAAGACTATTTAGGTAAACTGCATTGGCAGCAAGCATATGCTTTAAGCCTTCGCATCGTATTAGGCAAAGCCAATGCGCTATACTTCCTGCAAGCCTATGACGAAGGTAATTTACATTTTCAACAACACCATACGCTGATTCACGACGTGATTGATCAAGCAGGTTTTGCCAAAACTCAAGTGCTATCACTGATTGCACAAAACGAAATGCAAAAAGCCTTAGATTTAGGTATGACCACATTAGCAAGTCTCGCTATTAGACTGCCTCAAGCTAGCGAACCGCTGAATTACTTAGCCATAGAGCAACAATATCAGGATGGCAAAATTACTGACCTGATTAACTTGCCCGCCATGACCGACAAACGTAAGTTGTTGGCCTTAGATATCCTTAACGCCATTCAAACACCGGCTTATTTATTAAGCCCTGTAGCCTATATGCGTATGGCTTATACGGCACTTGAGTTATGTTTAACTGCGGGGATTTCTGCGCTAAGTGCGAAAGTATTTGCTAGCCATGGTTTAATATTATGTGGTGTATTCAGTCGTTTTGAAGCCGGCTCAGCTTTTGCCGCTTTAGCAAAAGAGGTTAATCAACAATATCCTTCTGAGCCTATTTATGTCGAGCTTGAGTTTATTCATAAAGTCTCTATTGCTCATTGGACATCGCCACTGAGTATGACCTTAAAGCCATTAGAGGAAAACTTTTATCGTGGTATTGAGTGTGGCAGCATTGAGTATGCTTTTCACAGTGCATTACTTTATAGCATGCACTGTTTATTCAGTGGTAAAAACCTTGTTACCTGTCAAAAAACAATGGCTCGATATGCTGAGTTAATGGCAAGTAAAAAACAGCATTATCATCGTGTGATAATGCAAGTGTGGCGACAGTTAATTAGCAATTTACAAGATGAAAATGCCCAGGTGAAAAACTTACAAGGTGAGCACTTTGATGAGGTATTACAACTACCGATTTTAATGGTAACGCAAAATATTAACACGCTGTTTTGCTATCATTTAGCGGTGATGATCCAAGCCTATTTATTTAATAATATGACTCAAGCTCATGCACAAATGCTGCGGGCACAAGCTTATCTACATTCAGTTATTTCTTTATATCATTTTGGTGAGTTTCATTTTTATGCTGCCTTAATCCGTGCTCAGTATTGTCGTCATAAAACCACTGAGCAACAAGACAGTAGTTATCATGAAAATATCGTACAGATCAATACTAGCCTTGATCTAATGGCGCAATGGGCCAACAGTAGCCCAGACAATTATCGCCATAAAGAAAAACTTATCCGCGCTGAATTACAATTTTTGTTACAAGACAGCGCCGCATGGCAAAGTTACGATCAAGCTATTGCGCTGGCCAAGCAGTACTTAGCGCCTCATCATATTGCCTTAGCTAATGAACTGGCCGGCAATTACTGGTTAGCCGCCAATAAAAAGTCGCTAGCAACAGAATATTATCAGCAAGCTGTTAATGGCTATCAAGTTTGGGGAGCCAAGCATAAAGCGCAACAATTATTAACCTTGCGCCAATCACTGTTAAGTGCACAAGGTCATGACCGCGATAACCTGCCCAGTGCTCAACAGCACAATAGTGCCCAAGTGTTTGATCTGGCCTCAGTGCTAAAAGCCTCTGAAACCTTAAGTGGTGAAGTCGACTTATCCGCATTTTTACACCGAATGATGGCTATCATTATTGAAAACGCTGGCGCACAAAGTGGCGCTTTATTATTGCAAAGTGATGGTATTTTAAATATCGAAGTCGCCTTGTCTCGTGATGGTATTGCCAATACCCAACAGCAACTGTTGCCTTACTCGATTATTAACTTGGTTTCTCGCACCCTAAAAGCGCAAGTATTAACGCATCTCAATGTTCAAGAGCATTTTTTATTAGATCCTTACTTTGCAGCTCATCAGCCCAAATCAATGCTCTGTTTTCCCAGTATAGTCAAAGGCAATTTACAAGGTATTGTCTACCTTGAACATTACGATATTGCAGGCGTATTTAATGATGAACGGGTTAATGTCCTGCAGCTGCTTGCTAATCAAACCGCTATTTCGTTTGATAATGCCAAACTGTACCAGCTAATACTCAATTACAGTCGAAATCTTGAAGATCAAATTTATCAACGTACCAAAGAATTGGCCGCAGAAAAAATTAAAGCAGAACAAGCCAGCCAGGCTAAATCTAATTTTTTAGCCAATATGAGCCACGAGATCAGAACACCCATGAACGCGGTCATTGGTTTAAGTCAATTAGCTTTGCGCACCCAACTGTCAGTAACACAACAAGATTATTTAGAGAAAATACAAGACTCCTCCACATCATTATTAGCTTTAATTAACGACATTTTAGATTTTTCAAAAATAGAAGCCGAAAAACTCACCCTAGAGTGCATTGCGTTTTCTCTACCCGAAATACTGCAACGTGTGGTTAATATTTGTAGCCTAAAAGTGCATGAAAAAGGTGTAGAGTTTGTTATTGATATCGCCGCCAACGTCCCAAAAATAGTTAAAGGTGATCCACTGCGTTTACAACAGGTGATCGTTAATTTGGCTAATAATGCTTTGAAGTTTACTCATGTGGGCTCTATTAATATCTGCATTGAAAAGCACAGTGAAAATAGTCAAACAACCTGCCTAAAATTTTCGGTACACGACACCGGCATAGGCATGAGCCAGCAACAGCAACAAGGCTTATTTCAATCATTTAGCCAAGCCGACGATTCAGTCACCCGTAAATACGGTGGTACGGGTTTAGGTTTAGCTATAAGTAAACAATTAACCGAGCTAATGCATGGCGAAATTTCACTGAAGAGTGAACTCAATGTTGGCTCAACCTTCAGCTTTACCGCACGCTTTGAACAGGCTCAACAAGTGGCTGACATTATGCCAACCATCAACCGACAAGTGCTATCTAAGTTAAAAGTTTTAGTTGCCGATGATAACGATATCGCCAGAAAAGTATTAATCAAAGCGTTAGCTGATATTGAAATTTATGCCGATGGGGTCGAAAACGGTGCACAAGCATTAGCGGCGGTATGCTCTGCACAACAAACTAACACCCCCTATGATATGGTCATGATGGATTGGAAGATGCCTAATATGGATGGCATCCAAGCAGCAAAGCATATTCAAGCACAAATAAAGAAAAAATTGCCTCATATATTAATGGTTTCTGCCTTTGATAAAGACGAAGCAAAAGCTTTAGCCGTTAATACGGGTATTGAACAATTTCTTGAAAAACCGATTAATCCATCGGCATTAACTAAGGTCATTGTTGAATTATTAAACACAGAGAGCGAATATATTCTTGTGGAAAAAATCCAGCCAGAACTCATAGTCCCCAATTTAAGTGCCTATAGCGTCTTATTGGTTGAAGATAATATGATCAACCAACAAGTGGCAAAAGAGTTTCTAGCCGACACAAAAATCACCGTAGCATGTGCCGAAAATGGCCTTGTTGCCTTAGAAAAGTTGGCCACTCAAAGATTTGACTTAATCTTGATGGATATTCAAATGCCAGAAATGGACGGTTTAACCGCAACGAAAGAAATTCGTCGAACGCTAACATTACAAGACTTGCCGATTATTGCTATGACCGCACACGCGATGAAAGGCGATATAGAAAAAAGTATCGCTGCCGGCATGAACCTACACCTGACCAAACCTATTGATCCTGAATTATTATACCAAACACTCAAGCAGTATTTAGTTAAGCCAAACGCTGCTATCAAGCATAAGCCAGCTAACTCAGCGCAATCGAGTAACACTCAGGAAAAATTAGCTAAACTTCGTCAAACTACTATTTTAGCGGTTGATGACGCGGTTAAAAAGCTGCAAGGCAAAGAAAGTCTTTATACTGAATTGATCTATGACTTTTGGTTAAATTATCAAGTACTGGCAAAAGTCATGGTGCAATTTTATCACTTGGAGCAAACAGACGTTCTTTATCGCAGTGCGCACTCGTTAAAATCAACCGCACGATATATTGGTGCGGTTGCATTGGCGGCAAGTGCTAGTGCCTTGGAAAACGAAATTCATCATCAAGGTCAAGATATTAAATTAAAACTCAACCAAGTTACTGCAGATTTAGACGTTATTATTGGACAATTAAATAGTATTTATCATTCGTTAATATTAGCGAAAAATGACCAGCCCCTTAACCACCAAAAAGTGAAGGAAATTATAGTAAAATTAAAGCCTTACTTAATATCTGCTAACATTAAATCACAAGACATTAGCCAACAGTTAATGGAGCTTAGCGATCAAACACCTTACTATCAGCAGACAGTTAACATCCAAACATTAGTCAACAACTTTGACTTTGATGAAGCTTTAGCGGCATTATTAACATTAGAGCAAAAAATAAGCAACGCCAACTAGCTTAGGTATAGAAATATAATGCAATCACTCAACAAGGAAGAAGGCCGTAGGGCGCATGAACAAAGCTATACGCTATTGTGTATTGACGATGAGAGCGTTAACTTAAAAGTATTAGCATCAATCTTCAAAGATCACTACAACGTGGTGGCTTGTAAAAGTGCTAAACAAGGTTTTCAACTCGCTTTGCAGGAAAACCCTGATATTATTTTGCTTGATGTACTGATGCCAGAAGAAAACGGTTTTGAGCTTATGGCAAAGCTAAAAAAACACCCTCAGTTAGCCAGTATTCCCGTTATTTTTATTACCGGTTTACAAGAGGTAGAAGATGAAGAAAAAGCTTTAATGCTCGGCGCTTGTGACTATATTCAAAAGCCCTTTAACTACAGTATTGTGAGGGCAAGGGTTAACACGCATTTAGAAATTATTCGTCAACGTAATTTATTGCAAAGATTTGCATTATTCGACAGTTTGACCGAGTTACCCAATCGCCGAAAATGGCTGCAAGACAGCACTGAAAGTTGGCTAACTGCTCAGCATGCTCAAACTGCTATGGTGTATGGCATTATCGATGTTGACCACTTTAAAAAATACAATGATCATTATGGTCACCAACAAGGTGATGTGGTTTTACGTAAAATTGCTCAAACCATTAAACGCAACTTATACCATTATAATGGCGCTATTTTTCGCTGTGGTGGTGAAGAGTTTTATTTTTATTTTCCTGTGGTTCTAAACTGTAAAGCCTCAACCGTGCTGGCTGTTTGTCTTAACAGCATAACTGAGCTCGCTATTGAACATCTCGCGGTGAACACGATTGGCCATGTTTCGGTAAGTATCGGCGCTATACAAGTCATTCCTCATAAAAATACCAGCATTGAGCAAATTATGCAGCAAGCTGATGAAAGGCTATATTTAGTTAAAAAAGACACTCGAAATGCTTTTAACCTGCTCGAACTTGATCAAAGCAATTAGCAAATACCGCTCGACATTGCCTGATTCAAGCAAAAAACATCAGGCATTGCCAAGACAAATTAATGGGCAACCTGCCAGATTTTAGTTATAGTGCGCGTCATTAACACTGACTACGCCAATTGAAATAGTGCGCAATTCATGACAGTAATTGGCCTTACTAGTAGCTGTTACTTACTCAGCTACCAAGGATAAATTGTGACAACTAAAGGCAACCTTTTCATTCTATCTGCCCCTAGTGGCGCAGGTAAATCGAGTTTAATCTCCGCTTTACTTAAACAAACATCAGCAAGACCCATGCAAGTGTCTGTTTCACACACAACACGCGATCCTCGTCCCGGTGAAGTCGATGGTCAACACTATCACTTTGTGAGCGAAGAGCAATTTAAAGGTGCCATTGCGGATAAACACTTTTACGAATACGCCGCCGTGTTTGGTAACTTCTATGGCACCAGTGAAATAGCGATAGATCAACAGCTTGCACAAGGCATTGATGTTTTTCTAGATATTGACTGGCAAGGTGCACAGCAAGTTAGAATAAAGAAACCAGACGTAACCACCATCTTTATTAGCCCACCATCAAAACAAGCATTAGAAGAGCGCTTGCGTGGCCGTGGCCAAGACAGTGAAGAGGTTATTCAAGCACGCATGGCGCAAGCAAAAGCAGAATGTTCACACTATCAAGAATTTGACTACATTATTATCAATGATGATTTTCAGCAAGCCTTAACGGACCTGACTACAGTAGTAAACAATCAGCGTTTAAAGCGCAGTCAACAAGTTTGCCAGCACCAAGGCTTATTTGCAGAATTATTAGCGTAGAGCGCTTGCTTACTTACCGTTAGATCAAGTAAACTACGCGACTATTTTATAAATTTAATTGCTGGAGTGACCAAATGGCTCGCGTAACTGTTGAAGATGCCGTAGAAAAAGTCGGTAACCGTTTTGATTTGGTGCTAATTGCATCTCGTCGTGCTCGTCAAATTGCTACGGGCGGAAAAGACCCATTGGTTGATCCTGAAAATGACAAACCAACAGTAATAGCTTTGCGTGAAATCGAAGCCGGTCTTATCACCACTGCAGTAATGGACAAGTCTGATCGTCATGAACAAGTACAACAAGATGATGAAGAATTAGACAAGATTGCAGCCATTGTTGGTGGTAATCAATAATATTCGCTTACGTTTAACGTTAATTGCGACATAAAAAACGCGTAAATTACCTCACAGTAATTTACGCGTTTTTTATTATCTGTTAAGTTTGAGTAAATTAATAATAAAAATTCGTGCTAGCGCGCTTAAACATTGGCATAGCGGCAAAATAATCGTATTCTAAACCTATTGCTAAAAGCTGAGCCACTCTCATCATTAAGGAATTACTGAGTGTACCTTTTTGAACCACTAAAAAAACACGTATCAAGTTATCTATCCAAGGTACAAATTGACCTACTAAAGCAGGCCTATATTGTTGCGCGTGAAGCACATGACGGCCAAATGCGCTCAAGTGGTGAACCCTATATAACGCACCCAGTGGCCGTTGCCCTTAATCTTGCGAAAATGCATTTAGATCACGAAACCTTAATGGCTGCTTTGCTACATGACGTGATTGAAGATACCGCGACCACTAAAGACCAGTTAGCTGAATTATTTGGCCATACGGTGGCAGAGCTGGTTGAAGGTGTGAGTAAACTCGACAAGCTCAAATTTGATAATAAAGAAGAAATGCAAGCGGAAAACTTTCGCAAAATGGTTTTGGCCATGGTGCAAGATATTCGTGTTATTTTAATCAAACTTGCCGATCGCACCCACAACATGCGAACTTTAGGGGCATTGCGACCTGATAAACGTCGACGAATAGCCCGTGAAACATTAGATATTTATGCGCCAATCGCCAATCGCTTGGGTATTCATGACATTAAAAATGAACTGGAGACTTTAGGCTTTGAAGCCCTCTATCCGATGCGCGCACGAGCATTAAAGTCAGCGGTAAAACAAGCACGTGGCAACCGTAAAGAAATTATCAACAATATCCAAGCAGAGTTGACCAGCCGCCTAGCGGAAAATGGCATTAAAGCTCAAGTTATTGGCCGAGAGAAACATCTTTATTCCATCTATAAAAAAATGCAAAATAAAGAATTAATGTTCAATGAAGTCATGGACATTTATGCCTTTAGAATTATTGTTGGTGACAAAATTGATGACTGTTATCGCGCTTTAGGCGCCGCCCATAATTTGTATAAGCCGATTGAATCACGCTTTAAAGACTATGTGGCGATTCCAAAAACTAACGGCTATCAATCACTGCATACCTCTTTAATTGGCCCTCATGGTATTCCCGTTGAAATTCAAATTCGTACCCACGATATGGATCAAATGGCCGATAAAGGTGTTGCCGCTCACTGGTTATATAAACAAGACGGCAAAGACACCGGCACTACAGCGCAAATGAAAGCCCGTCGCTGGATGCAAAGTTTATTAGAATTACAACAAAGTGCGGGTAGCTCATTTGAGTTTATCGAAAATGTAAAATCAGATCTTTTTCCAGAAGAAATTTACGTTTTTACTCCCGACGGCCGTATTATCGAATTGCCTATGGGGGCAACAGCGGTCGATTTTGCTTATGCAGTGCATACCGACGTTGGTAACTCATGCGTGGGCGTAAAAGTTGAACGTAAACCTTACCCATTAAGCCAACCCTTAGATTCAGGCCAGACTATCGAAGTGGTGACCTCTTCTGCTGCCCGACCTAACGCGACTTGGCTAAACTTTGTCGTTACTGCAAAAGCGCGCTTGCAAATTCGTACCTACTTGCGCTCACAAGAAAAAACTGAGTCTCTTGCCTTAGGTCGACGCTTACTAAGCCACGCGCTTGGGACAACAAAACTCGCAGACATTGCCGCAGAAAAACTGTGCCAAGTGGTTAAAGACACCGGCAATAAAACTACTGAAGAATTACTGATCAATATAGGTCTTGGTAATGCATTAAGCATAGGTATCGCTAAACGTTTAAAAGACGAATTTACTGACGAGTCTGATATACAACCAAAGACTAAAAATAAAATGCCGATTAAGGGCACCGAAGGTATGATGGTCAGTTATGGTAAATGCTGTAGACCTATTCCTGGTGATTCTATTCTGGCTTATTTAAGTCCTGGTAAAGGCTTAATGGTACACCAACATGGCTGTAGAAATAATAAAGGTCATGAACAAGGTAGTTTGTTCCCGGTTCGATGGGATACAGATATTGACCGCGATTTTATTGCCAAATTACGTATCGATATTCTCAATCATAAAGGTGCTCTTGCCGCCTTAACCAGTGTGGTTGCCCGTTGTGGCTCAAATGTTCACACACTAAATTCTGGTGAGAAAGAGTCCGGACTGTACCTGATTGATATAGAAATTACCTGTCGGAACAGGGTTCACCTTGCCAAAATCATCCGAAAAATTAAAGTCATGGGCGACGTTCAACGCGTTGTGCGTAACAAATAGGAAAGCTTAGGAATACTATGAAAACAATTATTAATACAGAAAACGCTCCCAGTGCAATCGGTACCTATAGCCAAGCGGTAAAAGTCAATAATACCGTCTATCTATCAGGTCAAATTCCCTTAGTGCCTGAAACAATGGAAATTATTTCTGAAGATTTTGCTGAGCAAACACAACAGGTATTTAAAAATATTGTCGCCGTATGCGAAGCGGCCGGTGGCAATATCAATGACATGGTAAAAGTGAATATATTTTTACAAGATTTAGCCAACTTCGCTACGGTTAACGAAATTATGAGCCAATATTTTCAACAACCTTACCCAGCAAGAGCCGCGGTACAGGTAGCGCGTTTGCCAAAAGACGTTGCCATCGAAATTGACGGTATTATGGAATTACCCAATTACAGTTAACATTAAGCCATAACACTACTTACCGGCAAGCAACACTGATAAAAGCTTGCCAATATTTTACTCAACGTTAGAACCAGTATATGACTCCGGATAGACTACAAAGAATTAACAGCATGTTAGATCAACGCCAACCTGATTTAACCGTATGTATGGAAGGTGTGCACAAAACTCATAACCTAGCTGCCGTAGTTCGCACAGCAGATGCGGTTGGTGTTAGCGATGTACATGCCGTATGGAAAAATGAAACCATGCGTATCTCTGGCGGCAGTGCGGCAGGTAGTCAAAACTGGATAGAAGTGCATAATTATAACCGCACCGAAGACGCAATTACCGAGTTAAAAAAGCAAGGTATGCAGGTGCTGGTAACTAACTTGTCAGCTACAGCTGTCGACTTTCGTGAGATTGACTATACCAAGCCAACCGCTATTATTCTTGGACAAGAAAAGTTTGGCGCCTCGGCTAAAGCACTTGAAATGGCTGACCAAGACATTGTGATTCCTATGGTGGGCATGGTGCAGTCATTAAATGTTTCTGTTGCTTGTTCAGTGGTGTTATATGAAGCACAACGCCAGCGTCAAGCGGCGGGGTTATATCAACAACCCAGAATATGCCAACAACGCCGTCAACGGATATTATTTGAAGGTGGCCATCCTATTTTTGCTACCGCCTGCCAACGTAAAGGCTTAGCCTATCCAGAGATTGATGAAGCTGGACAAATTGTGGCATCAGAGCAATGGTGGCAGCAAATGCAAATGACCCAAGCTGCTTGGCAAGATATTGATAACGAATAAATTTCAAACTGATATCAAAGGAGTCAGCGGTGCCTCGCGCAATGGAAGCCTTAACTAATTTAGCCCAAATCCCTGTCACTACCTTAAAAGGTGTCGGACCCGGTATGGCGACTAAGTTGGAAAAAATTGGTCTAGTGTCACTACAAGACTTACTTTTTCATTTACCGTTGCGTTATGAAGACCGCACACGTGTTACCGCAGTGCGTGATCTTATGCCAGGTCTCTTCACCAATATTATTGGCGAAGTTACCCAAAATGAGATAATACAAGGCAAGCGTAGAATGATGTTAGTCACTATCAATGATGGTACTGGCAGTATTAATCTACGTTTTTTTCACTTTTCAGCTAGTCAAAAAAATAGCCTAGCTGTCGGGCTCAATATCCGCTGCTATGGTGAAATTAATCGTGGCATGCGTGGCTTTGAAATAGTACACCCAGAATATAAAGCCCTAGATCAAGATCAAGCATTAACCGCCGCTGAAGAAACCCTAACACCGGTTTATTCAACCACCGACGGTTTACGACAAATTTCTTTACGCAATCTAACCGAACAAGCATTAAAGCACTTGCAGAGCGGCAAAGTAGAAGAATTATTGCCGGTTGAAATTAGTCATCAACAATATAGCTTAGCTGAAGCACTCGCCTTAATTCACCGGCCACCCCCAGAGACCTCAGTGGTTTTAATGGAAGATGGCAAACACCCAGCACAGCTTAGGCTGATCAAAGAAGAATTATTAGCCCATAACCTCAGCATGTTAAAATTACGTGCCGCCAATGATCATCACCCCGCCGTTGTTCTGGCTATAGACACTCAACTAGAGAAAAACTTTTTAGCGTCACTGCCTTTTACACCGACAGGCGCACAAGCAAAAGTGACGGCAGAAATACGCACTGACCTGTTAAAACCTATGCCCATGATGCGTTTAGTACAAGGTGACGTAGGCTCAGGCAAAACACTCGTTGCCGCATTAGCTGCATTAACCGCTATTGGCCAAGGTTTTCAGGTGGCCTTAATGGCACCAACAGAAATATTGGCAGAACAACATGCGATTAATTTTGAAAAATGGTTTGGGCCACTGAGTATTTCAGTTGGCTGGCTGGTAGGTAAAACCAAAGCCAAAGCAAGACGCCATGCCTTAGAGCAGATCGAAAATGGTAATATGCAAATGGTTATTGGCACGCATGCTTTGTTTCAAGAGCAAGTGATATTTAACAAACTAGCCCTGGTTATTATTGACGAACAACATAAGTTTGGCGTCCACCAGCGTTTATCTTTACGTGAAAAAGGCGCATGGCAAGGCCATTACCCCCATCAGTTAATCATGACAGCTACGCCTATTCCGCGTACTTTAGCCATGACAGCTTATGCAGATTTAGACACTTCAGTGATTGACGAATTGCCACCGGGACGAACCCCTATTACCACAGTCGCCTTGCCGGACAGTCGCCGAGATGATGTTGTTGAACGCATTCGTCAAGGTTGCACCAAGGATAACCGTCAAGTTTATTGGGTGTGTACGCTAATTGAAGAGTCCGAGGTATTACAATGCCAAGCCGCGGAAGATACGGCGGTGTATTTGCAAGCACAATTATCCGCCTTAAAAGTGGGTTTAGTTCATGGCCGAATGAAGGCGGATGAAAAACAAGCCGTGATGGAGCGTTTTAAGCTTGGCGAACTGGATGTCTTAGTAGCAACAACCGTTATTGAGGTGGGTGTGGATGTGCCTAATGCGAGCTTAATGGTGATTGAAAATCCCGAACGTTTAGGCTTAGCACAACTACATCAATTACGCGGCCGTGTTGGTCGTGGCTTAGTGGCTTCTCACTGTGTGTTAATGTACAAAGCACCTTTGACTAAAACTGCCACCAAACGCTTAAAAGTACTCAGAGAAAGTAACGATGGTTTTGTTATCGCGCAAAAAGATCTCGAAATTCGTGGGCCGGGTGAATTACTTGGCACCAAACAAACCGGTTTGGCGGATCTAAAAATTGCTGACCTGCAACGCGATGCCCACTTAATACCAGAAGTACAACAAGATGCTCACCTGATATGGCAAAAATACCCAGAGCAAGCCAACGCGCTGATTAATCGCTGGTTAGCCAACCGTGAAAAATATTCTAATGCCTAGACTGAGATCCGAACACTTGGGTAAATGACACTATTTACTCATGACCTTTGAACAGCAAAAAATAGCGGTAAAAATCACTTCTTGATAAGCTTCTTTGAGCCTGATTTATCTTCTATCCATTCGGTTAACTCAGTGTGCTACTTTTTCCTGCAAAAAAAGGGCTCAATTTAAGCCATACAATTCAATCAGTCGTCATGTGACGTATCAAGTTTATAACGCCGTATTTTTTAATTTTAACCGTTAAAAATGAACAGCTAATTAATCAACTTGCTATTAATAACCCCCACCGTGATCTCAAGTGTTAATTAATCTAAAAAAATGCGGTAAACTAAGTCTAATTATAGTTAACAGCGAAATCATGATGTCTTCACACGATCAAAATCATCCGATTAATAATGACACTAGTGACGAAAACACGACCCATTTTGGCTTTCAAACGGTCGAAAAAAATGAAAAAGAGTCGAAAGTTGCCAGCGTGTTTCATTCTGTTGCTCAGCAATATGACGTGATGAATGATTTAATGTCATTTGGCATTCATCGCTTATGGAAACGTTTTACTATCGATGCCAGTGGCGTACGCCCGGGTAATAAAGTACTAGACTTAGCCGGTGGTACCGGCGATTTAACGGCAAAATTTTCTCAACTTGTTGGCCGTGAAGGTAAAGTTATCTTAGCCGATATCAATAGCTCAATGCTCAATGTTGGGCGCGATAAGTTGCGTGACCTGGGTTTAGTGCAAAATATTGAATACGTGCAAGCCAACGCGCAATATTTACCGTTTGAAGATAATACCTTTGATATTATCACGATAGCTTTTGGTTTACGCAATGTGACCGATAAAGACATGGCATTGCGCTCTATGTATCGTGTGCTCAAACCAGGTGGCCGTTTATTAGTTTTAGAGTTTTCAAAACCAGAACATGAGTTAGTCAATAAGGCCTACGATTTCTATTCTTTTAACATCTTACCTAAAATAGGTGAGATAGTGGCAAAAGACGGTGATAGTTACCAATATTTAGCCGAGTCTATTCGCATGCACCCTGATCAAGAAACCCTGAAAACCATGATGGATACCGCTGGCTTTGAACAAACCAGTTTCAAAAATTTAACCGGTGGGGTAGTGGCACTGCATAAAGGTTATAAGTTTTAGCCTTATGCCTCAAACTATTAGTCAGCAACTCATGTTTGCTCAAGCCCTAAGTGCGATACTTGAAACCGTTATCAATCAGTTTCTGGGCTATAATTTGCACGGTATTCGGGCTTTAAAGCCATTGTCTGAGAAAACACTCACCATTAAATTGGCAGAATTACCGTTTCCTTTAAGCTTTACCGTTAGTGATGAAAAAATTCATGTTAGCAGTAATGATGCACATAACGATTGCTGTTTAATCACCAGTATCAGCAGCTTAATTGAGTTAAAAAAAGAGCAACAACTGACGGATTTAATTAAAAAAGATAAACTCGATATTCAAGGTGATTTAAAAGTAGCTCAGCGCTTTGCTGACATTGCTCAAACACTTGATATTGATTGGCAAAGTGAGTTAGCCAAACGTATTGGTGATATTCCTGCTTACAAATTAGGCCAACTGGGTCGCAAGCTATTAAAGACCTTAAACTTTGCGGGGACAAAAATTCAAGCAGATGCCAGCGAGTGGCTCATACATCAGAAGCGACTAATCATAACAGCCACTGAAATGTCTTATTTTAATCAGGATGTTGAAGATGTAGAACAACAAGTTAGTGCTTTAAGCCAACGACTTGAACAATTAACTAAACACATAAGCAAATTATCATAAGGGTCTGTGGTGAGTAGTAAACGTTTATACAAAATAGTAAAAACCTTTCTTCAGTTTGGGCTTGATGAGCTTCTACCTGAAAAGTACCTGCCATGGTATATAAAAATATTGCGCAGCTCATTGTTTTGGCTGAAAAACAAACACCAAGACAAAACTCAGGCGCAGCGCTTTCGCATGGCGATAGAGTCATTGGGCCCGGTATTTGTTAAGTTTGGCCAAATGCTCTCCACCCGTCGAGATTTATTGTCAGACGACTTCGCCAATGAATTAACTTTATTGCAAGATAAAGTGGCTGCGTTTGCTGGTGAAGATGCCGAAAAAATTATTATCGCGGCCATTGGCGCCGAAATTTTTGCAGAACAATTTAAAGATTTTGATCTAACGCCTTTAGCATCAGCCTCTATTGCCCAAGTGCACACGGCTACCTTGTTACAACCAGAGGGCGAGCAAGAGGTGGTGTTAAAAGTATTACGACCTAATATTACAGCAACCATCATCGCTGACCTGAACGTCATGTCACTTTTTGCCAACATTGTTGCTCGTTGGTTACCCGATGGCAAACGTTTACATCCTCTAGAAGTTGTCGCTGAATATAAAAAAACCATGTTAGAAGAATTAGATTTAAACCGTGAAGCGGCTAATGCGATGCAATTAAAGCGTAATTTTAGCCAAGGGCGAGATAGCGACAAGGTGCTTTATGTGCCTGAAGTCTACAGCGAATATTGTTCAAAAAATGTCATGGTAATGGAACGTATTTATGGCGTAGGTGTTGGTGACGTTGAGACCTTACTAGCAAAAAACGTTAACATGAAATTACTCGCTGAACGGGGCGTTGAAGTATTTTTCACTCAAGTATTTCGAGACAGTTTTTTTCATGCTGATATGCACCCAGGTAACGTATTTGTTGACGCAACAACCCCAGACGATCCCACTTGGATTGCCATTGATTACGGTATCGTTGGTACCTTAAACCGCGAAGATAAACGCTATTTAGCGGAAAATTTTGTGGCTTTTTTTAACCGTGACTACCGTAAAGTGGCACAATTACATGTTGATTCAGGCTGGGTACCCAGTGACACTAGTGTTGATGAATTTGAGTTTGCCATACGCACCGTATGTGAGCCTATCTTCAACAAACCTTTGTCTGAAATTTCTTTTGGTCAGGTATTAGTCAATCTTTTTAATACCGCACGTCGCTTTAATATGGAATTACAACCCCAGCTAGTTTTACTGCAAAAAACCCTACTTTATATCGAGGGCTTAGGCCGACAGCTTTACCCGGCTTTAGATCTTTGGCAAACCGCCAAGCCATTTTTAGAAAAATGGGTCAAAGAACAAATGGGCATCAAAGCGGTTATTAAGAAAGTAAAAGACAACTTACCCTTTTGGAACGAAAAACTGCCCGAGATACCTGACTTAGTCTACGATTACTTAAAAACTAATCGAACAGCACAACGTCAGCAATTAATAACATTGAAACAAATACAGTTGCAACAACAGCAACACAGCAAGCAAATAACCAAACTGGTCGTTATAGCCACGCTAGTTATTTGCTTGACCATTAGCTTTACTTAATAACCATTTGAGATTGACTAGATACAGGGCTAGAACCCAGTACTTTAGGTTAAGTCTTAAATCTAAGTAATAAAAAACAAATTAATTCAACAGGATCAAACATGACTAACAACGAAGTTTTACATCACATTCGTTATATCTTTAGCTTAAACAATGAAAAAATATCCGCTATTTTTCAATTGGCCTCATGCCCACAAAGCGATGAAGAAATTAATAATTTTTTCCGCAAAAATGGTGAACAAGCCTTTGCTCGTATTGCTGATAATATCTTAGCGAGCTTTCTAGATGGCTTAATAATAGAATGTCGAGGAGCAAAAGAGGGTGCGCAAGCGCAGTTGGATCAACCAATAAATAACAATATTGTCTTTAACAAAGTAAAAATCGCTCTGGCGTTAAAAGCTGAAGATATTATTGCCTTGCTTGACTCTGCTGAATTAACCTTAAGTAAACATGAACTCAGTGCTTTTTTCCGTAAACCTGAGCACAAACACTTCCGCGGTTGTAACGATGACACCTTATTGAAATTTTTTAATGGCTTACACTTAAAAAATCATCAAGCTATTGTAGAAATAAAAGAGTAATAGGACTTAATAACACTAGCTAGGCTATCTATGGTCTAGCTAGCCTTCTCTGCCACTGTTTTCTCTGCCACGACACAATTACGGCCATTATCTTTTGCTAGATATAACGCCGCATCTGCTCGACTGATCCAAGCTTCAGCGGTTTCACCCTGTCGATATTGTGCGATACCAATAGACACAGTCAAGGGTATGTCATCAGCAAAAGTAGTTTTTTCGATTAAAACCCGTAACTTTTCCGCCACTTGTTTAGCCTCGGTAACGTCAACTTTTAAGGGTAAAATAATAAACTCTTCACCACCATAACGATATAAAGCATCCATTGATCTACTATGTTTTTGAATCAAGGCGACCAACTCAACCAAGACTATATCGCCATTAGCATGGCCATAATCATCATTAATTTTCTTAAAGTGATCTAAATCTAATAACAATAATGAGACGTTAGAAGCCGCTCTCTTTTGATCAGCAATAATATTTTCCAGTGTTTGGTCTAAGGCCCGGCGATTACCCGACGAGGTTAAGGGGTCAATACTGGCTAATAAGGCCAACTTACTATTGGTTTTATCGTAGTTATCAAAAATCACATAAGAAAACACCGCGGTTAAAAACAAGCTGAAATTGATGGTTAAAAATTCTAAAGTACTGTTAGTGGGAAATAATGTGATGGCAATAACCATAATAGCGACAAAACATATTGTGCTAGCTGGTCGCACGGGCAATATATAGTAAAAGGAGATTATAGCGGGGTACAACCAAAATAAATGTGATTGTCCACGTATAACCACGACAGTCACAATAGCAATAGAAAGGAAGATGGTGAATGCCAGTTTTGCAGTATTGGCCTTGCGGGTACAATAAACAAATACAAAAAAAATCGTGGTCACAACCACAAGTGCGGCATCTATAGAGGCCATAACCATATCACCATTAAGCCAGCGTAAATAGACAAATGGCGAAATGGCAATAGCCGCCAACGCACTGAATATCAGTAGCATTTTTTCTGATGCTGAACGTTTTGTCATTTAACTTTCCCGTACTCTACTGGTTATTTTCTTGAAGATATTAACTGAGCCATCAACTTTTAAGATAAAAAAGTGATATAAATAATTCATATAGATGATGCAAATTGCTAAATAAGAGTCATAGCAGTGTATATTATTTTTTATTTTTTAACATCTCTCGTAAACCCGCTACGCCCATTTGTGCCGTGGCTTGCTTTTTTTCAATGCTTTGCTTAGTTTGCGTTAATTCCCAGCTTAAATCATCTTGCGGTAATTCATGTAAAAACCGACTGGCTTCTGTACGAGAAACTTCGCCATACTGTCGCCGTTCTCGGGCATAAGTAAATATTAACTCTCGCTTGGCCCGTGTAATGCCCACATAGGCTAAACGACGTTCTTCTTCTACATTACCCTCATCCATACTGGTTTGATGAGGCAATAAACCTTCTTCCATGCCAATGAGAAAAACATAAGGAAATTCTAGGCCTTTTGAACCATGCAAGGTCATTAACTGAACTTGGTCAGTATCTTCTTCATCCTCATTGCGCTCCATCATGTCACGCAAGGTTAAGCGTGTAACTACTTGCGCTAAGGTCATGGGTTCTTCATCTTCTACACCTTCGAGCATTTGCGTTACCCAACTAAACAACTGGGTCACGTTTTTCATACGCATTTCAGCCGCTTTTGCGCTCGGTGAGCTATCGTATAACCAATCTTCATAGTTAATTTCACGCACCATTGAGCGCAATACCACAGAGGTATCGCCACGCTCGGCATGATCGGCGGTTTCGACTAACCAACGGGTAAATTTTTGCACACTGATCAGACCGCGACCACCCAGATGTTGCTCTAAGCCTAATTCGAAACTAGCGGTAAACATACTAATTTGACGCATATTAGCGTAGCTACCCAGTTTTTCTAGTGTGGTTGGGCCAATCTCTCGGCGCGGAACATTCACAATCCGTAAAAAGGCATTATCATCGTCTGGATTTACTAACAGCCTTAAAAACGCCATCATGTCTTTGATTTCAGCACGAGAGAAAAACGAGGTGCCACCGTTGATTTTATAAGGTATACGGTTGGTCATTAGCGCTTTTTCAAGTAAGCGCGCCTGATGATTACCACGATATAAAATCGCATAATCTTTATATTTACTCTTATTTAAAAAGCGGTGGCCAATTAATTCACCTACCACGCGCTCAACCTCGTGGTCTTCATTTTTAGTTTGTAGCACCCGTAACGCCACGCCGTAATTGAGCTCACTAAATAGCGCTTTGTCATAAACATGCGGGTTATTAGCAATCAGCGTATTGGCACATTTTAAAATACGGCCACTGGAACGGTAGTTTTGCTCAAGCTTAATCAGCTTAAGATTGGGATAGTCTTTGCCTAATAGCACTAAATTTTGCGGTTTAGCGCCACGCCATGAGTATATTGATTGGTCATCATCACCTACTACGGTCAACAAGCCTTGCTCACCGGTGATCTGCTTGATTAATTCATATTGACTGGCATTAGTATCTTGATATTCGTCCACTAACATATATTGAATTTTTTGCTGCCAACGCGTCCGTACTTCTGGGTAATTTCGCATTAACAGTGTTGGAATTAAGATCAAGTCATCAAAGTCTAGCGCGTTATAGGCTTTCATATGCTTTTGATACAGGGCATAAAATTCGGCAAAAAGTTGGGCATCAGCATCACTAGCATGTTTCATCGCGGCGTCTGGCAGTAACAATTCATTTTTCCAATGGGAAATCATTGTCTGCAATTTATTTAATAAATCTTTATCGCCCTCAAGTTGCTCTTGGGTAAGCTCCTTTAATAATGCCAGGCTGTCTTGATCATCAAACAAGGTAAAGCCGGGCTTGTAACCTAAGGTTTTTAATTCTTTACGAATAATGTCTAAGCCCAATGAGTGGAAGGTAGAAACAGTTAAGCCACGGGTTAGTGACTTATCCATCATCTTAACCACCCGCTCTTTCATTTCACGCGCCGCTTTATTGGTAAAGGTTACCGCCGCAATATGTTTAGCTTTATAACCGCAATTTTGAATTAAATACGCAATTTTCTGACAAATAACCCCAGTTTTACCACTGCCTGCTCCCGCTAATACTAAGCATGGACCTTCAACATATTTTTTTGCTTCATTTTGACCTGGGTTTAATTTCATTGCTGGGCTTTAACTCAATTGATGAATAAGATAGTCGCCGTCGATTTTACCTGTTTTTATAACAAGACAACATCAACTTTCTCTCTAGTTAGGTAATTTTTTAGCAGCTTTAATGCAGATATTATGATGAAAAGCGCTTACAATAACTTTACTATTGACCAAAAAAGAACTTTCTCATGATTAGTGCTAAAAAAATAGAAGAACTCGCCAAACAAGTCACTGATTCAATGCCTGACGGATTAAAAGATTTTGCCAATGATATGGAAGATCGCACTAAAATGGTTTTGCAGCGTAAATTGTCACAACTTGATGTAGTAACCCGTGAAGAATTCGATGTGCAAACCCAAGTGTTAATTAAAACCCGCGCTAAATTGACCGATCTTGAAGCAAAAGTTACGGCCTTAGAAGTAAAGTTAGCCGAAAAATAGCCCTGTGTTTACCGCCTTAAAGTAATAATAGGCCTAACAAAATAGTGCATTTATTATAGGCGCATAGTTTGTATTTTTTTATAAGATAAACAGCGCCATAGCCATTCTAATGGCCCAAAGGCGTAGTGAGTTAACCACCAGCGTGACAACCGCAGTTGCAGCACAATAATAGCGAAAGCAATTAACATTTGTGGTGCCCGAGATATTTCACCAAAATACCCGCCAGCATAACCATAAAATATTGTCGTTAAAATCACTGAATGCATAATGTAATTGGTTAATGCCATTCTGCCCATAGGAATGAATGCGGCTAAACGCTTGCGCCATTTCTGAGCCGTTAATAAAGCCATGATCAAGCCAAAATAGCCCGCCGTCATGACAAACTGGCCAATAAAAAATAATGTTTCACCGACCACTTGTAATAACATCACTTGCTTCGCCACCGGATGTTGTTCGACTAACAAGCCACCGACTTCCAATACAGTTCCTAACCCAAGACCGAGATAGGCCATAATTTTGAAAGCGAGCGCGTGCTCTTGATAGTGTTTCATTATCGAGCTAGACACTAACCAATAACCTAAAATAAATATTGGCAGCAGCATGGTAAAAGCAAAGGGTAGGGTAAACGTCAGCATAAATAAGGCGAAATTAAGACGAAACTCTGTCGCCTGCCAATAGTTACCTTCAGTAAAAACCTTATTTTCTTCTAGCACCGCGGCTTGCATTTCGGCTTGCTGAGCGACTATGGCTTGCGCCTGCAGTTCTATTGATGCTTGAGGAAAAAGTTCCAGTGCAGTTTCAACGCTGTCAGTGATAGCGGTTGTCGGTTTTACTGGCGCTGAGGTTGTAGCTAGGGCTGGGCTTGAGCTTGGATCTGAAGCTAAGCTTGATGACTCAATATCTCCCTTGATATCAGGTATTGTGCTTGCTGCTATTAATGCTTGCGTTGTTGTTAGCGCTTCACTGTTTTGTTGAGCGGATGTTGTCTGGACTAAATTTATCGCTTCAACACGTTCAGCTACTTTTATTTGTTCATGCCATTGGGCGGTCAAATCTTCAGTACTATGGCTTAACCCAAAGCCAATACCGCTGATTACAGAAAGTAAAATAGGCACCGACAGCCACACCAGGGCTAATTTTAAAAATGATGTTGGATTATCATAGGGCTTAAATAGCGGCTTTTTAAGTAAGGTCACCCAAGCCAATAGTAACAAGCCGGTAAAACCGTAATCATGAAGAATATCACCCCCCCATAAAAACACCATATGTAGAAAACCAAAGACCATTAACACTAGCATACGGCGCGAAAACCAAGCGCCAAAGGGTCGCTTAGCGGCTTTCGCTCTAATCAACATCACCGCAAACCCCATGCCGAATAATAAAGCAAATAAGGTATAAAACTTACCTTCAACAAAACAACGAATGAGCCAGCCAATGGCATGATCTAGACCGGTTAAACTGGTGTCTTGGCTGCCTAAACTACTAATGGCACGGTTAAACCACTCAATGTTCATTAACAGAATGCCAATCAGCGCCAAGCCCCTAAGAATGTCCATGGCATCAATACGTTCGCTGATGGTAATCGGTGTTAAGTTTTCAATTCTTGGACTTAAAGAGGCACTCGACTCAGGCACATTGGCTTGAATGTTTGACATAAAATTTCCTTTTTTATTAAGATTTTTAGCTTTAAATTTGTCTAAATAATATAAAAAACTTTAAAAAAAAGCAGCTTTACGCTGCTTTTTTTACAAAAATAACATCAACAAAAAATCAGGTAAGAAAGGCTTGATAAGCCTGGTTGTCAGTTTCTTCTTGCCACTCATAATCGAGCGCTTTTAAGTGCGCAAAAAAATCAGTTTCCTGGGTTTTTTGTACTTCAAAGCCGGCTAACACTTGGCCAAAAGCTGCACCGTGGTTACGATAATGGAACAAGGTAATGTTGTAATGCTCACCCAAAGTATCGAGAAACTTCTCTAACGCGCCCGGATATTCAGGAAATTGAAAGCGAAAAATACGTTCTTGCGCTGACAATTCATTTTTACCGCCAATCATGTATCTGACATGCAGTTTAGCTAATTCATTTTCCGTAAAGTCAGCTAATTCATAATCTTGTTGCTGCAAGCTTTGTATTAAATTTTTTCGGTCAGTAGCTTCACCACTTAGGCGCACACCAACAAAAATATTGGCACGTTGCGCTTGGTTTGTTAGCTCAGCGTTGTCGGCATAACGGTAATTAAATTCAGTGATCACTCGTCCAGCAAGTGCCTTACAAAAGTTTCTAAAACTGCCTTTTTCTTCTGGTATTTTGACCGCAAACACCGCTTCTTTTTGCTCACTTAATTCACAACGTTCTGAGATATAGCGCAAGGTATGAAAGTTCATATTGGCGCCAGAAAGAATCGCTACCAAAGACTCGTTACCTTGACTAGTGTGACAATATTTTTGTAATCCTGCTAAGGATAATGCGCCAGCGGGTTCTGCAATAACTCGCGTTTGTTCAAAAATATCTTTTATCGACGCACAAATTTCATCGGTCGTCACTGTTATGACATCGTCACAGTAATGCTTAATTAAATCAAAGGTATGCTCACCAATACGCTTAACCGCAACCCCATCAGCAAATAAGCCAACTTGGTCCAAATCAACCGGTTTGCCGGCGGCAAATGCTGCTTTTAAACAGGCAGAATCTTCGGCCTCAACACCAATAACTTTAATATGGGGTTGTAATTGTTTTAGGTAAACTGACATACCTGCTAATAAACCACCACCACCGACAGGAATAAACACCGCATCTGTGTGAGGGTGTTGTTGTAATAACTCTTTTGCCACCGTACCTTGACCAGCAATAATGTCAACATCATCAAACGGCGGTACTACAGTTTTATTTTCAGCTTGGGCATAGGCTATAGCGGCTTGTTGTGCCTCATTAAAGTTCTTACCCACTAAGCGCACATCGGCACCAAAACGCCGTACATTATCCACCTTGATATCAGGTGTGGTAATGGGCATGACAATGGTGGCTTTAACACCTAATTTATTTGCCGCTAATGCTAAGCCTTGTGCGTGATTACCCGCAGATGCAGCAATAACGCCGTCTAAGCATTGCTGCTCAGACAAGTTGACTAATTTGTTATAAGCACCACGTAATTTAAAAGAATGTACCGGTTGTTGATCTTCTCGTTTAAGAAAAATTTCATTACCTAAACGTGCTGATAATTTAGTTAATGGCGTTAGCGGTGATTCAATCGCTACATCATAAACTGGCGCAAGCAATATCTTGCGTAAATAGTCTAAACCTTGCCCTTGTATAGCCTGGGCTTTTACTAATTCTACTTGTTCTGCATCAGTCATTGTTGTCACCATTAAAATTGCCATCCAGTAATTCACGATTACGCACTGCGCCTTGGATCATGGCATCAGCACAGTGAGCGTTGATCATGTATTCCACTGAATCAGCAATTAAATCGCGTGATGGCAAGCTATAAAGCATGCCGCTATGACCCATAGCAATACCATCATCAACCGCTATAGTATTAAATTCTTTTGCTACGCCACCAGCGCCTTCAATGGGACGAGCAACTAATTGGCCCATATCTTTCAAATGCACATGGCCGGGTACAAATTGGGTAAAAGAGTTCACGACCGCAATAATAGGTTTACCAAAATCACCATCTGTCATCCCCGTAGCGCGCCAAAGCGCCCGAGCTCCGGCCATATTTCGCCCTTGAGTAGAAGTTGCTGATCTTAATCTTGGCATGACCTTAGTTCCTGTATATATATGGCTATTAATAAGCGCGATAAATGTTAAAAATTATGTTAAAAATTCACTCGATAATGCGCTTTTAACATAACTATTATTTTTTGGATTTGTTCAGCGTTCATCAATCGAAAAACGCTGAACATTTAAGTAGTTAATATCGGCATATCGCCAAACTAACTAAAGCCCCGAACAGAGATGTTACGGGGGCGAAATCAGCGAGCACTAAATATAGATTGAGTTTATTTAGCGTTGAAAACTGAGCTTTACTCTACCTTGTCTAACCAGCCTTCAGGCACTTTGGTACTGCCATCAAAAATACCAAAAAATGCTTCTTGTAGTGCTTTAGTGATAGGGCCACGCGAACCATTACCCACAGGCAAACCGTCGACTGACTTTACAGGAACCACTTCAGTTGCGGTGCCACACATGAAAAATTCATCGGCGAGGTATAAAGATTCACGAGAAATTGATTCTTCACGCACTTCGTAGCCTAATTGCTTGGCAAGGACGAATACGGTGTCACGGGTCAAACCTTGTAAAATCGACGCGGTACCTGGCGGGGTATAAATAATTCCTTTGCGAATTAAAAATAAATTTTGCCCTGCGCCTTCACTGACCATGTTATTAACATCTAAAGCCACGCCTTCGGCATAGCCATGGCGAGCGGCTTCAGTAGAAATTAACTGTGAAGACAAATAGTTACCACCGGCTTTTGCTGCGGTTGGCATAGTATTAGGAGCAAGTCTGTTCCAACTGGACACCCCCACTTCAACACCATTTTCAATGGCATCAGCGCCTAAGTAGGCTTCCCAGCTAAAGGCGGCAATCATAACATCCGCTACGGCGTCAATCGGTGGACGAAGACCCATACCAATATCACCTAAAAAGGCTAAGGGTCTTAAGTAGGCTGATTTCAAATTATTTTTTACGACGGCATCTTTACACGCTTGAATGATTTCTGCTTTCGTGAAAGGGATGTTCATGCGATAAATTTTTGCTGAATCAAATAAACGGTCGATATGCTCTTCTAAGCGAAAAATACAAGTGCCTTTATGGGTATTATAAGCACGAATACCTTCAAATACTGATGAGCCGTAATGTAAAGCATGGCTCATGACATGCACCGTAGCATTTTGCCACGGCATAAGTTCTCCATTAAACCAAATTAATTCTGCGTTAACTTTTGCCATTTTTATTCCTAAATTTTATGCGTATTGATCAGCCAACCACTAATAAAGCTTAACTGATTAAGCTGTATTAGTGGTTGTGATTAGTTTTAATCTAGCGATGTGCGTTGCACTGCTATGATGCGCTATTGTCTACCTTGACTTCTTTGATGTCGATTAGTTTATTAATTTGATCAACCAAAAGTTCAATCGGACGTTCGCTTCTGACCAATAATTCAATAGTGCCTATGTTAGTACCCGTGTTAACTTTTGCGTTTATACCACTGATTAAAAAACCGCGATAGCGAGTCACTTGTAAAATGCGTTCAAGTACCACTTGCTTATCATCCGCTGTGATCATTAATTGATAGTTATTCATTTAGGTACTCTCCATCATTTTATCGTTAGCGGTGTTCGGCGGTACAAGCGGCCAGACATTTTCTTGTGCATCAATTTTAACTTGTAAAAGGTAAGGTCCGTCATGCTCAAGCATTTCTTCGATGGCGGCGCTTACTTCTGACTTTTTGGTGATCATTTTTGCTTTAATATCAAAGGCATTGGCTAGCATAATAAAGTCAGGGTTATCGGCTAAATCAGTTTCACTTAATCGGCCATTGAAAAATAGGTCTTGCCATTGGCGCACCATGCCTAACTTGGCATTATCAATAAGTACGATTTTAACGGGCAATTGAAAACGCTTAATCGTTGACAGCTCTTGCACATTCATCATAAAAGAGCCATCACCGGAAACGGCAATAATACAGTCTGTTGGCCGACTCACTTGTGCACCCACTGCTGCGGGTATACCAAAGCCCATAGTGCCCATGCCGGCACTGGTTAAAAAGTTACTTGGGTCATCAAACACCATGTGTTGTGCTGCCCACATTTGATGCTGTCCAACATCTGTGGTTACGCAGCTATTTTCTGGCATTTTATCGCTAATTTCTTTTAACACAGCAGGCGCAAAAATTGACTCCCCTGGATGGTTATAATCCCAAGCAAAGTTGTTATTCATTTCATGACAGACGGCTTGCCAAGGTTTGATGGCTAATGGAATAGCGAGTGCAGGTAAATTAACCTTTAAGTCGCCTAATATTGAGGCATCGGCAATTCTGCGTTTATTAATTTCTGAGGTATCAATATCAAAATGAATCACTTTCGCATGTGGCGCAAATTCATTTAACTTACCGGTAACGCGATCATCAAAACGTGCTCCTACGGCAATCAACAAATCACATTCTTGTACCGCGATATTCGCCGCCTTAGTACCATGCATACCCAACATGCCAAGGTAATTTTCATCTTCAGGGTCAATGGCGCCTAAACCTTTGAGGGTGGAAACGCTCGGCAAACCTGTTATTTTAGCAAAATCTCTCAACTCGTCGATAGCATTGGCCATACCAACACCACCGCCAACATAGAGAATAGGTTGCTTGGCTTGATTTAATAAGGCGATAGCACTACCCACATTCGCGGGCGGTAATTTCACTTTGTTTTCTAAGTTGACTAATTCATCTAAAGAGCGGTTAACTTCTGTGATTTGAATATCTTTAGGAATATCAACTAATACCGGTCCTTGTCTGCCTTCTAACGCAATAGCAAAGGCTTGGTGTAGCACTTTTGCTAAATCATTAATATCGGTAACTTGAAAAGAGTGCTTGGTACAGGCAAGTGATAAACCAAAAATATCAATTTCTTGAAAGGCATCAGAGCCCATAGCAGCCGTGGCTACCTGCCCAGTAATGGCAACAACAGGAATTGAATCTGCCAAGGCATCCGCCAGGCCGGTGATCAAGTTAGTCGCGCCTGGACCTGATGTGGCAAAGCAGACACCCACTTTACCGGATGCTCTGGCATAACCTACGGCAGAAAATGCCGCGCCTTGCTCATGTCGACACAAAAAGTGTTCCACTTTACTATCGTAAAGCGCATCGTAGATTGGCATTATTGCGCCACCAGGATAGCCAAAAACATGCTCAACGCCATGCTGTTCTAGCACATTAAATAATAAGCCTGCGCCGGTTAATTTTTTTTCAGTTGTCATGTCTTTGTTTTACTATGCGATCACATTTTATGCACGGGTGATATATTTTCATAATACCCTGTAACTATGTTGTGATGTACAAGTATACTCCTAAAAGTTAATAATGCTTGTGCGCTACGCGCGGTTTAATAACGACAAACCCCCCGGTCCTTGCGGAGCGGGGGGTTTGTTATTTTAAGATTTTTTATTTTCTTTAGCTCAACAATTACCCCCGCAGCGATTTAAGAATCACCACGATGAGGACGTTAATAATCATTGAGTTATAATGTTTCATGTTAATCTGTATTTTCTTCAGTTAATCAATTTCAAGGCTAGTAATGTCTAGCCTATTTAAATTAGTACCATAGCTCTAATAACAAGCGCAAGTATTTTTGTTAGAGCTTTTTAGTTAAAACTATCTTCTTAGTTATAACTGTCATTTTTTCTCTGCGTTATTAGTAGTTTTATTTAGTAGTTTTATTTTTAGCGAAAACGATATTACTTAGCTACACTTGCGAAAAGTAATCGTTAAAATAAAAATGGATTTTTATGGCTTTAGCCTGTGTTTTCAGTCGAGCTCGTGTTGGACTTGAGTCGCCCTTAGTCACGGTAGAAGTGCATTTAGCCAATGGCTTGCCAGCCTTTAATATTGTTGGCTTACCTGAAACATCGGTCAGAGAAGCCAAAGACCGCGTGCGTAGCGCCATTCTTAATTGCGGTTATGAATTTCCCGCTAAGCGTATTACGGTAAATTTAGCGCCGGCTGATTTACCCAAAGAGGGCGGTCGCTTCGATCTGCCCATTGCCATAGGTATTCTTGCCGCCGCTGCCCAGCTTCCTGAAGCAGATTTAAACCAATATGAATTTGCTGGCGAATTAGCCTTGTCGGGTGAACTTCGCGCTATTATTGGTGAAATACCTATGGCAATGGCTTGCAAAGAAAGTGGCCGAACACTGGTAATACCGACGGTAAACGCCGAACAAGCGAGTTGGGTGCAACAAGTAAAAATATTAAGCCTGTCACATTTAAAGCAACTCTTTCCACATTTTCTAAAACAACAAAGCTTGCCACTGGTGCAAACAAGAGTGCTACAAACCTATATAACCAAGAGTGTGCACGATATTGCCGACGTTGTTGGTCAACCATTGGCTAAGCGAGCGCTAGAAATTGCCGCTAGTGGCCGTCATAACCTACTATTTATTGGACCTCCTGGTACAGGGAAAACTATGCTCGCCAGTCGTTTGCCGGGCATTTTACCTCCTATGACCGAGCAGGAGGCGTTATCCAGTGCCGCTATTCAATCGATTTGCCATGAAAATATAAGTCCTGAGTCATGGTTAACACGGCCGTTTCGCGCGCCGCATCATACGGCATCTTCAGCTGCCCTCGTTGGTGGCGGCAGTTATCCGCAGCCAGGTGAAATTTCATTAGCCCATAACGGCGTACTCTTTCTCGACGAATTACCTGAATTTGAGCGCAAAGTACTCGACGTGTTACGCGAACCGATGGAATCTGGCGAAGTCACCATTTCACGTGCATTGGTCAAACAAACTTTCCCCGCACAGTTTCAACTCGTCGCGGCTATGAACCCAAGCCCAACCGGATTTTACAATGACAAGCGTAGTACACCAGAGCAGGTTTTACGTTACCTCAATCGACTTTCTGGGCCATTTTTAGATCGTATTGATATTCAAATTGAAGTCACTAGGTTACCGCGAGGCATGTGGGCGAACGATGATGGCAAAGGTGAGTCGAGTAGCACTATTCAAAAACGGGTCAGCATTTGTCACCAAAAACAAATTTTACGCCAAGGCAAAGCAAACGCACAACTCAGTAGTGCTGAAGTTAGAAGCTTCTGCCAACTGGTTCCTGATGATAATGAATTTTTAGAATTAGCGATTGAAAAACTCAATCTATCGACCAGAGCACATCATAAAATACTAAAAATTGCTAGAACACTGGCCGATATGGAAGCGATCGAGCTTATCGAACGCAAACACTTAATCGAAGCCTTGTCGTATCGCGCTATGGATAGAATATTACGCCATTTAACCGACGCTATTGCGCTATAGCAGGGCATTTTTAATCTTTAAGGTGCAACGATGTGCATATGGCCACCTTTGTAATCAAGGGTAACAATGAAATGTTTAAGTACATCATAACCCAGTAATCCTTTAATGCTTTTCCCTTTTATACGGCTGCCAAGCTGACTACCTTGAGAAGAAAGGTTAGCGGATTGGTTTTTACCGGGCACACTAGTGAGTACATTTTCTAATTCATAGGGGCCAATTTTGATGACTGGCAGGCGAAATACTTGATGAATACCTGCAGCATTGATGCCATTAGAGATGCCACTCTTTATCTCAAACTTACTCAACCAATCAAAATGCTCGGCTGTTGATCTTTTTAACATTAGCCCTCCAGAATTACCGGTATCTAGGACTAACCAGACAGACTTCTCATTATTAAGTCGCACATTGACAATAGGTTGTCGTGAATATTTGTCAAATTTCATTTTCACGTTGGCGAGTTTTTGCATGTCTATTGCGTCACGGGTAATTAGCCGTATTTTTTTCTTGGGGTAATCAAGTTGCACAACAAAGTTGTTGAAAAAGCCAGCGCCGAGCAGTAACTGATTACTATGATGACCGATAAAAATCTCAACGACATTATCCAACGAAAAATCTGCACCCAGTAAATTAACCGGCACGTTATTATAAGTTTTTCTGGTTTTAGTGTCATAAACCCCCTGCACTTTAATTTTTGTTCCTGTGCTAAATTCAAGGCCATTTTTTTGCATAAAAGCACTATTAATACTATTAATTTGTGCTCCGGAGTCAAGTATGGCGTAACCATCAATACCTGATACGACGACTGGAATTTTGACATGGCCATCAACTAACTTAAAATCGATCCATTGGGTGACCCCAGAGAAAGACAGAGGTGAAAAAAAACATAAAAAACCTAGGCATAAACATCTCAACTTGAACATTGTTATTATTTCCTTATAAAATTTGTCTCAGGAGATCAAAAACTAATACTACAATTACTGAGTTTATTTTTATATGATGATTTTACTTTATCGCATCAAAAAATGCCTGAATCAGCGGTTTTTCCTTGCTCTGGTTTAAACAGCAAATACCTAGGTCAAAGGGCTCAATTTCACCGACATCGGCTAAATATTGCACCCGGTCTTTCACCGGACTATTTTCTACTACCACTCTTGGCACAATACCGACACCACACCCTAAAGCCACCATACTGACCAAGGCTTCATGACCAGAAACCGTGGCGTAAATATAGGCTTTACCTTGTTGTTTCCTACGAAACCAATATTCAAAACGTTTTCGTGCTGGGCCGTGCTCGGGCAAAATAATCGGTATGTCAGACCAAACAAAGTCGTGCTGAATTTGCTGCTGAACTTGACACACCATAGTGGGCGCAATTACTGATAAGGGTATTTTTGCCAGATGGTGAAAAGTAAAAATGCGCGACAGCTGCTCAGGTTTAGCGGCAATGGCAAAATCAACCGCTTGCTTTTCAACTTGCTCTAATGCGTCGGCGGCGTCACCCGTTGTTAACATAATTTCAACCAGCGGGTGCTGTTGTCGAAAACGTTCAAGTAATGGCGGCAAATGACTATAGGCGGCGGTTACAGAGCAATAAATATGCAACTTGCCTTGTAATTCTGCTTGTTTTTGATTCAGTGAAAGCTGTAGTAACTGCCACTGCTCAAGTTGTTGCTCAGCAAATTGTAAAAACTGTTTCCCTGCCTCACTTAACACCACAGTGCGGTTATCTCGGTGTAATAATGCACTGCCGAGTTCAAGCTCTAAGCGCTGGACTACTCGGCTTAATGTTGAAGGGCTGACGTGATGAAGTTCAGCGGTTTTGCCAAAATGTAATGATTTTGCTAAATCAACAAACATCCGCAATGACTTTAATTCCACAAAAATCCTTAAAGGTAAATAGCGTTGAGAAACTGTATTGCAAATATTGCAACACTGCAATGCAAATATATCATTTTAAGCAACGATATATTTTCGTTATGATAGCGCTAAGGTCAACAAATTGACCACTTAACTAATTTTCTTGGTCAATAACCAAGTACAGGAGAGCAAAATGGCTAACTATTTCAATACATTGAGTTTACGCGAAAAACTAGCACAGTTAGGTAAATGTCGCTTCATGAATCGTGAAGAGTTTAGTGATGGTTGTAATTTCATTAAAGATTGGAATATTGTTATTGTTGGTTGTGGCGCTCAAGGCCTTAACCAAGGCCTGAATATGCGCGACTCCGGTTTAAACATCTCTTATGCCTTACGTGATGCTGCCATTGCAGAAAAACGTCAATCTTATCAGTGGGCAAGCGACAATGGTTTTACTGTAGGCACTTATCAAGAATTAATTCCACAAGCCGATTTAGTGTTAAATCTTACACCAGATAAGCAACATACGTCAGCGGTTAGTGCCGTTATGCCACTGATGAAAGAAGGTTCTTCTTTAGCTTACTCTCACGGTTTCAACATTGTTGAAGAAGGCATGCAGATTCGCTCTGACATTACTGTGGTGATGGTTGCCCCTAAATGTCCTGGTACTGAAGTGCGTGAAGAATACAAACGTGGTTTTGGTGTGCCAACACTTATCGCTGTTCATCCTGAGAACGATCCTCAAGGTAATGGTTGGGCTATCGCAAAAGCCTACGCTTCAGCAACGGGTGGCGATCGCGCTGGTGTTTTAGCCTCTTCATTCATCGCAGAAGTTAAGTCAGACTTAATGGGCGAGCAAACCATCCTATGTGGTATGTTGCAAACAGCCGCTATTTTAGGTCACAAGCAATTGTTGGCTCAGGGTGTTGAAGCAGGTTATGCACGTAAATTATTACAATACGGCATCGAAGGGGTTACTGAAGGCTTAAAGTATGGCGGCATTACTAACATGATGGACCGTTTATCTAACCCAGCTAAAATTAAAGCCTTTGATATGTCGTTAGAATTAAAAGAGATTTTACGTCCTTTATTCCAAAAGCATATGGATGACATCATCGAAGGTCGTTTCTCTGCCGGTATGATGGCAGACTGGGACAACGGTGATGCTAACCTATTAAAATGGCGTGAAGAGACCGCTGAAACGTCTTTCGAAAAAGCACCAACATGTGATACCGAAATTTCTGAGCAAGAATATTACGACAAAGGTATTTTCGTTGTCGCTATGGTAAAAGCGGGTGTTGAATTAGCCTTTGATGCTATGGTTGACTCAGGCATTATCAATGCTTCTGCATACTACGAGTCGCTACATGAAACGCCGTTAATTGCTAACACTATCGCCCGCAACATGTTATACGAAATGAACGTGGTGATTTCTGATACAGCAGAGTACGGTAACTACCTATTCTCGCACGCTGCTGTACCTTTATTGGAAGGCTTTGCGAGCAAATTAACCTTAGAAGAATTAGGTGAAGGTTTAAAATCTAGCTCTAATGGTGTTGATAACGCGCGTTTAATCGAAGTTAACGACGCTATTCGCAGCCATGGTGTAGAAGCTATTGGTAAAGAATTACGCGGCTACATGACTGATATGAAGCGAATAGTTGAAGCGAATAGTTAATAGTTAACGTATTTATTACCAGCGGTGTTGGCACAATTGGCAACACCGCTTTTTTTATCCAGCGCGATCGTGCTGTTTTAGTAAGAATAAAAGGGAAGATTAATGACACAATTCAATAACGTCAGTATTTCATCAGTGGCCAGTATTTATTTTGATGGCCAAGTGACGAGCAGAAAAGTCACTTTTGCAGATGGCTCGACTAAAACCTTAGGCATTATGATGCCGGGTGAATATACTTTTGCCACTGCAGAAAAAGAATTAATGGAAATTCAACAAGGTACGCTTAGTGTACTATTGCCAGGTAGTGATACGTGGCAAACCATTACCGCCAATCAAGCCTTCAATGTGCCTGCCAATGCATCCTTTGATGTTAAAGTAAGTGAATTAACCGACTATTGCTGTTCGTATATTGCTGAGTAATATGCATTAGCAGTTAAAAAAGCGAATAACGATTAAATAAGGGTCTTTGACCCTTATTTTGATCTCACCTAAAATATCCTATTGTTCTGCGCTTAACACCACCATATCGTCACGGTGAATAACCACCTTACTGGGACAACAACCAAGCAGAGCCGCAATATTGTCACTTTTACTGCCTTTAATTCGCTGTAAATCTCGCGCATTATATTGGCTGATACCTTTGGCGATCTGTTGAGCATTTTTAGCATCATAAATATCAATACAGTCGCCGGCTTGAAAGTCGCCGCTAACCTCAGCCACTCCGGATGGTAACAAAGACGCTCCTTGCTTGGTTAACGCACTGACAGCGCCAGCGTCTAATAACACCTTGCCATTACTTTTTAAGGTGTGCTTTAACCAATGTTTGCGGGCCCGTGTTGCCCCTTGTTGAGCGATAAAGTGCGTACCTGGGTTATCACCACGTAAAATTTGTGCAAATACTTCGCCACGACTGCCGTTTAAGATATAAGTGTCAATACCATTTTCTACCGCTTTTTCTGCCGCTTGAATTTTTGTTTTCATGCCGCCGGTAGCCAAAGGATTGTTGGTGGCGCCAGCCATGGCATAAACTGCCTCGTCGATTTTGGTGATAACAGGAATTAATTTAGCTTGTGGATTTAAGCGGGGATCTGCTTCAAAAACGCCATCAACATCACTTAAAATAAATAAACTGTCTGCTTCACTGACCAAGGCAACTAATGCCGCTAAGTTATCATTATCACCGACTTTTAACTCTTCTGTGGCCACAGTATCGTTTTCGTTAACAATAGGAATAATGCCATTGGCTAGTAATATTCTTAAGGTGTTTTTAATATTAATATAACGTTGGCGATCTTTTAAATCACCATGAGTTATCAAGAGCTGACTGCATGGCACATCAAAAAAACGTTGCCAATTCGCCATCATTTTCATTTGTCCAACAGCAGCCATTGCCTGTTTAGTAGGAATTGAGGGGTTGGGAGAGCCGTGCACAATCAAACTTCTGCCCGCGGCAACACTGCCAGATGAAACCAAAATAACTTCTTTACCTGCTTGCTGGCATTGAGTAATAAAGCGAGCAATACCAAGGATATATTTACCGCTACAGCCATTGGCATCTGGAGCCACTAAAGCACTGCCAACCTTTATCACCACACGTTTAAACTTCATGATAACCCCCTATTTTGTATTTGCTTAGCTTGCCTTGAAAAGTAGTTGATATGCAATTAATTTATATCTATATCTGCTATTTTCTCATGCTTTATAGCATTAGCTCTCTTAAACCATTATTTTGCTATGTTAAAATTGTAATTTACTCGGCAAAAACCCGTAGTAATAAATTTATGATGCGTTTTTAGCCAACTAGCTTGTTCTATGCTAACACCAAGGAGTATTGAAGCTAGCGTCAACCTTACGTTGAAAAACTAATGACAAATATCATTTTTTTAGCTTTCATTACCATTTCAAGCTGCACGACAAATAAAGCCAACCTAAGTTTTTTGTCGCCTATCATATAAGTTTTTAACGATTTTTACTGAAAATAAGACTAAAACCCATTAAGATTATAAGCAGTAATTATCATCTTGAAAGTTTTGGTTTTTTATATGTTACATTTTTTACCTGGCCCAGTTATTGGCTGTATCTCTGTTATTTTGTATATTGCCAACACTATACTCTGGCTTATACCCATACTTATATGCTCGCTACTAAAGGCATTAGTGCCCTTGAGTCAATGGCAAAAATTCTTCAGTTATTTACTGGATCAGTTGGCGAGCAATTGGGTGCTCTGCAATACCTTTATTCAAAAAGTATTCACCAAAACAAAAATAAATGTCACGGGTTTAGAAAAGTTAAAAATGAAAGACTGGTACCTGGTGATTAGTAATCATCAGAGCTGGATTGATATCCTAGTATTACAACGCGTTTTACACGGTAAAATACCCTTCTTAAAGTTTTTTTTAAAGAAAGAGTTAATTTATGTCCCTTTGCTGGGCTTGGCTTGGTGGGCGCTCGATTTTCCTTTTATGAAACGTTATAGCCAACATTTTTTAAAGAAAAACCCGCACCTAATCGGTAAGGATATCGACACGACAAAAAAGGCTTGTGAAAAATTTAAACACAAACCCGTGAGTGTGATGAATTTTATAGAAGGCACACGCTTTACAGCAGAAAAACATCAACAACAGCACTCGCCTTTTCAACGACTATTAAAACCAAAAGCTGGCGGTATTGGTTTTGTCCTGCAAGCAATGAAAGGTAATCTAAGTAAAGTGGTTAACGTCACTATTTACTATCCTGATGGCACACCAAAATTGTTTGATTTTTTGTCAGGAAAAATTAAACAGATAAATATTGCCATTGAAACTCAAGATATTGATGAGTCACTCAAGGGGGATTATGTTAATGATCGGGCTTATAAAATTCAGTTTCAAAAGTGGGTTAACCAACTTTGGCTTGATAAAGATAAAAAAATGCTCCAACTTGAAGCACAAGCTAAGAAGGATATGTAATGCAGGTTATAATCACCTCATGGTTAACTGAACAAGGTATTCAGGCGCCATACATAACCTTAAGTAGTGTTGTTATTGGTTGTTTGTTAATTTTACTATTCTGCAGTGTTAGTTTTTATATTGCGAAAAACTATGTACTTGCGGTTATTCATAAATTAATTAGCACATCAAAAAATACTTGGGATGATCACTTATTTGATCATCAAGTATTTTCACGTATCTCCTTGCTGGTGCCTTTTGTCTTATTGTTATTACTGACGCCATTTTTCTTAGAGGCAGAGTCTTTGCTTGCCGTTGTTCTCATGGTATTTGCAAAAGTTGGCATTTGCTTTCAGGTCGCGCGCAGCATTAGTGCATTACTCAATGTGATCAATAGTCTTTATCAACAAAAAGCTAGCGAACGCTATTTACCATTAAACTCAACCTTGCAAGTGATTAAACTTGTGGTGTATTTAGTGGCAACAATACTGGCAACTTCGCTACTATTAGACCGTTCACCACTCTACTTACTCAGTGGTTTAGGTGCGTTAACTGCGGTGTTAATTTTAGTATTTCAAGATACGATTAAAGGTTTAGTGGCGAGTATTCAAATTTCAGCTAACAAAATGGTCGCCCCGGGCGATTGGATTGAGTTACCCAAATATGGCGCTGATGGCGATGTTATTGAGATAGGGTTAAACACAGTAAAAGTGAAGAATTTTGATAATACCGTCACAACAGTGCCTACTTATGCCTTAACTAGCGACTCATTTAAAAACTGGCGCGGTATGCTAAATTCAGGCGGTAGAAGAATTAAACGCGCTATTGTTATTGATCTTAGCAGTATTAAATTTTATAACTCAGAACAGCTTGAAACGTTAAAGTCAGTGCAACTTATTGCGAGCTATCTTGCTGACAAGCAAACTGAAATTCGCCAACAAGCGGCACAAGAAGTCACAGGTAATACCAATACTGCCGCCATAATAAACACTCGACAGTTAACCAATATTGGCACCTTTCGAGCTTATATCAGCGCCTATTTAAAACAACATCCAAAGGTGCATCATGAGATGACCTGTATGGTCAGGCAACTACACGCAACAGAGGTTGGCTTGCCGCTGGAGTTATACTTTTTCAGTAGTGATCAAGATTGGGTTAACTATGAAGCGATACAAGCAGATATATTCGACCATCTATATGCTGCCGCGCCACTTTTTGATTTAAGAGTGTTTCAACACCCCAGTGGCTACGACTGGCAAAATGCTAATGCTAACGCATAACGCCAAGGCTAACGCTGACGCATAACGCCAAGGCTAACGCTGACGCATAACGCCTTCTTGCATAGTAGAGGCAACTAATAAACCTGCACGGTTAAATATTTGTCCTCTTACTAGGCCACGGCCACTACTCGCTGACGGGCTATCAATACAGTAAAGTAGCCATTCATCGATACGAAATGGGCGATGAAACCACATGGAGTGATCTATCGTGGCCAGTTGAAAATTTGGCTGCCAGTAGCTTACTCCATGTGGAAATAAAGCCGTTGGCAAAAAAGAAAAGTCTGAAGAATAAGCTAATAAATAGGTATGGATACGAAGATCATCAGGTAAGTTACCATTAGACTTTATCCACATATGACACTTAGCGTCAGTTCTTTCTGGTTTTAGCCAGTTATACTGCTCGACTGGTCTTGTTTCGATCGGTTTTTCAGATAAAAATTTACCACGGATTTCTTCTGGAATAGACGCTTGATGGTCGAAAATAAAATCTGTATATGACTTTAACTCTTCAGGACCCGGCACCAGTGGCATAACATCTTGGTGATCAAAACCCTGCTCATGCTGTTGAAATGAGGCGGTCATGTAAAAAATAGCCTGACCATTTTGAATAGCGTTGACACGTCGAGTGCTAAAGCTGCGGCCATCACGAATATTTTCTACTTGGTAAACCACAGGTTTAGTGGCATCGCCCGGTCTTAAAAAATAGGAATGGAATGAGTGCACATTATGAGTTACTGCCACAGTCTCTTGTGCTGCTGACAATGCTTGCCCCATCACTTGGCCACCAAATAAGGCTTTAAAGCCTAAATCTTGGCTTTCACCGCGATAAATACCTTGCTCTATTACTTCTAGTTTCAACAACGTAGAAAGATCTTTTAATACCTGACTCATAAAAATATAACTCTAATTAATCGTGACCAATTAAAAGCATTATAACCTGCTATAGCTTTAAACATAACGTACTAAATTTTTAAACCCGCACTTTTGAAACAATATTAGTAATAAATCATCTCAGGCCATTAACAAAATGGTTAGCAAGTAGTAACAATTTAACTATTGATATTGACAAAAATCTCAGCTATGTTGTTATCATCTAAGCTATGTTTTTATCAATAGATACATGATATTTATAATATTATATCCTAGCAATGTATCGTAACAATGTAAAAAAAGAGGCTATTGTGCACGCAGTTTTTGAACGAGAAGCATTACTAGAAAGACGTCAATATACGCCGCAGCAATCAAACTTGTGGGATAAATTGTCGCTGGCACAAAAATTTGCCACCAATAGTCTGGCACAATTTGGCTATGACCTATCTTTTATTCGTCATAGTAAATCTGGCAATATCGCCATTTTGTTATGTGATAATAATGCCGCAACGATTGCTGATGATGGTGAAATTAGTACCTTGCCCAGTATTGTCATTAGAGCCTAGTTCAAACCGTTATCCAAATATCCAATAGCGGCTCTTAAAAGTGGCTTTTTTGTTGGGATTAAAAATAAATGCGTAATGATCTGCTAATAGCATTTATTAAATTAACTTCTACCGCCAGCAAGTAACATTCCTACCCTGCTATTTTTCAATATCAGCACACTCACTCAATCGAGAAAGAAAAACATAGGGATCAATATCCTGAATACTGGGTGCTGCAATTGAAAAAATAACGTTAACGGAATAATCGCCTAAGTTAGCAAAAAACCGGGTTTTTATTGCCTGCTTTATACGGGTAAATTTAATCAGTACTTGCTCCGGCGTTTGATGTGGACACAAAAACAAGTATTCCCCATCACTAATAACACCCGCATAGTCTTCTGCATCAAGATTTTCGTTAATAATAGTGGCCAGTACCTGGCTAACATCAGCCAACACTTTCCGGTTAAAGCGAAAACTGAGCTCTTGCCAGTTTTCAACCTTTAAATAGGCGACTGAAATATTATATTGGTACTTTCTTGCCATTTTATATTGCTGTTGATACCAACGTTTAGTTTGCACCGCTTGGGTTAAATGAGTTTGGGGCAACTCTATTTCATCGTAATTATGATTAAGCTGTTTACGATGCGCTTGAAAAAAGCAATAAATGATAAAAAGTAAGCTACAACTTAGCATGCTAGCAAGCAATATAATCCATAGCTGTTGGCGATGATACTTCTCACTAAACGCTAAACTCAGTTGGCTTTGTTCCGCTAAATTCAAGGCTAATTTTTTGGCTTTATTACTGGCCGATGTAGCGATGGCCGCTAATGAATTTTTTACACTGACATTTGGATACAATGCTTGATACAGGGTGAGATAATGCTTTTGTGCCTCGATTGCCTGCTCAAATAGCTTTTGTTCGCTGTAGTAGTCTGTGAGCAATAAAAATAAAACTATTTGTTGCGGCGACAAGACGACATTTTCGGCTAAAGACTGAGCAGAGAGCAGCATAGTATCAGCTTCTGTAGGCTTATCTAAAGCATACAGCACTCTTACTAAAGCAATTTTCGCCGATAAATTAAACCGTACTAAGTTATGTTGATTAAAAACTGCGTGGGCATTTAGCAAGCGCACTTCTGCCAACGTAAACTGCTGCTGTTGATACAGCACTTGCCCTAAACCAAGTTCTGCATAGGCGGCGCGAATAGGTAAATTATACTGCTTGGCAAATTGTAGCGACTGCCAAAAAGCATTATAAGCGTCATTATATTGCTGTAATTGGTAATAGGCATTAGCCACTAAATGATAGCTGCGGGCAATACCTGCTGTTCTTGACATAGTTGTACGTAATTGTAATACGTGATTAAGCAATTCTACCGCGTTGTTATATTCTGATAAATAAAAATGCGCTTCAGCAATAATTTCTAAGAGGGTGATCTGGTCAACACTTTGCTGGTTCTGGCTCAGTATACTTTCCACTTTAGTTAACGCTTTTACTGCCAAAGCGTAGTCATCATTTAAGGCATAAGCCACCACTGAATAAGCCAGTGCCTGCAAATGATAATTCATATTACTGGCTTGATCAGCCAACCATGCCGCTGTTTGTGAGGTTTCTCTTAACTGAATATATTTGCCTTGAGCATAATAACCACGGGCAATTTTCAATAATAAGTCTAATTGTAAATCGACATCAGTCGGCTCTGTTTCGCTACCATATTGGGCAAATTGCAATGCTACTGACAAGTCACCGCGATTAAAGGCAACATCTGACAACAAGGAAAATGCCTTGGCAACCCTATCATGACTGTATTGATCTGGGTTATTTACCACGGCTTGTGCAACGTCAACCACATCTTGACTAATCAATAGCTCTTTATCTTGCAGATAATAAGCATCAAGCAATTGCCGATAGTTTTTATCCTTGCTTATTGAGTCGGCTTGAGCCGTAAGCAAAAGGCAAAAATTTATTAAAATACCCAACAGCATTCGTTTCATTGAACCTTGACTTCCTATTCTGGGTGAGAGACTGTTTATCTTTCAAGGTTAAAATTTATACCATGTCATAGTTCAAATGCAAGCCTAGCTTTGTGGCAATTTTGTGCTCGGCTTGTCGCTTTATTCGCTTGGCTAATCACTTAATGAAATGGGCATAATACTGGCGCCTATAAAAACCTTCCTAGCTTGTCTGAATATCAAATCAAGTAGCTTAACTATAATCGCACTTGACGTTATAAAGCACAAAACAAGCACAAAGCCAGTAAAAATCCGAGACGAGAAATGACGAATAAAAGCGCCGAAATGGCTCAATGTAGATACAAGCATAGCTTATCTTAAGCTATCACTTCGTCATCACAATCTCTAGAAACTGTGTCTGCTATGTTATCTTTTGTTGTGGATTAATTTACGCTTGATAGCTCTTCCTGCTGTTTAGCCTTTTTGTTGGCAACATATTCCATCATTACATTTTCCAACATGGATAAGGGCATCGAGCCATTTTTCAAGACTTGATCATGAAACTCTCTCAAATCAAAGTCTTGACCTAAGGCTTGCTCAGCTATTTTACGCAGTTTTTTAATGGTTAATTCGCCCATTTTATAAGACAAGGCTTGGCCCGGCCAAGAAATATAGCGGTCAATTTCAGTTTTAACGTTGTGCAGCGATAATGCCGTGTTATTCGCTAAATAGTTCATCGCTCGCTCGCGGCTCCAACCCTTCGCATGCATGCCCGTATCAACCACCAGTCGACAAGCTCGCCACATTTCATAAGTTAATCGGCCAAAGTTACTATAAGGGCTTTTATAAAAGCCCACTTCTAGGCCCAAATACTCAGAATAAAGCCCCCAACCTTCGCCAAACGCTGAGATATAAGTATTATTTCTAAATTTAGGCACATTTTGCATTTCTCGGGCAATGGAGCCTTGTAGATGATGACCGGGCACCGCTTCATGTAAGGTTAACGCCTCTAAAACATATAAGGGTCGACGGTCTAAGCGATAAGTGTTGACCCAATAGTTACCGGCCTGATCATCTCGTGATGGTCCAGAGTATCGTCCCGTGGTGTATTTAGGGGCAATGTTAGCGGGCACCTCAATAACGCCGTAAGGTGTGCGCGGTAAGGTTTTAAATAATTTAGGTAATTGAGCATCCATTTTTTTCGCTATAAATGAAGCTTCTTTTAACAAGCCTTCTGGGCTTGTGGCATAAAATTGTTTATCGGTACGCAAAAAATGGACAAAATCAGCAAAGCTGCCGGTAAAGTTTAATTGCTGAATAATATTGTCCATCTCACTTCTGATCCGCTTCACCTCGGCTAAACCTGTGTTATGCACTTCATCAACGGAAAGCGGCAAAGTAGTGTAATGCTGTAACCGATTTAGATAATAATTTTCGCCATTAGGTAAAGAGCTAGCGGCAATATTGCTTCTAGCATTGGGTTGGTAATGTTGCACCATATAATCATAGTATTTTTGGTAGCTTGGCATAACACTGCCTAAAATAATGTCGGCGGCTTGTGCTTGTAGCTCCAATTTAAGTGCTGGGGGGAAATAGGCCGGTAGGGTTAAAAATGGCTGATAATAGCTGCTTAATGTCGCATCTGTTTTTATAAAAGCTTGAATCGATTCTTCAAAACCTTGTAAGACTATTTTAGGTTGGGTGATACCCGCTTCAATGCCTTTATCCATCCAGTACATTTGCTGAGAAAAATATTTTTCTAAAGCGCCTAGTCGAGTGAGGTAGTCACGATAATCTTGTTCAGTTTTAAAACTTACTTGGCTTTTTATACGGCTGATCCAAACATGAAAGCCTGACTCCGCCGTTAGCGGCATGTAATGTTCTTTGTTGGTATAACTATCCAATTGATTTTTAATGGTATAGGACAACACCGCATGATTAATGACCTCATCTTGCTGAAGACCTTGAACGGCAACCTGTGCTAAACGTTGATCAATAGCAAGTAACGCTTGATGCTGCTGCCTAAGGGTGTCGGGTGATAAATCAGGTAATTGGCGGTTAGTTTCGCCAGCAGTATCTTGATTAAATGGGCTTTGCAGATCATTAAAGCGCTGATAGTCTTTAATGATCTCTGCAAGATCATGGTTCACTAAGCTCACTTGAAGCTTGGGTGACTGACACGCCATAACAAAAAGAAATACAAATAGGGTGATTGAAAATACTTTCATGACAAGATCTCAAAGATTAATTTACACAGGAAACTCAATAACTAAATACCATAACAAAAGATAAGTATTTATAAAGAAAAGTTTTCTCTGACAGGATAATTTTCTTGTTGTGCTTATATACAAAACTTAACGGCTAGCGACAACATCTCAAGATAGCTGCTTGTGTCAGTTGACAAAGGCTGAGTTGCACAGATTATTGTTGCGAATTAAACACATCTGTGCAGGCAATACTAGATTAAAAACAACACGATAGACGGCTAAGATAGAACAAAGACAAGGCTAGCGCTTTATTACCAAAAGAGTTAAGTTATAAATAAGCCTTTAATAGCTTACCTGCTGCGAGTTAAGTGAACAATAAACCAGTATAATTAGCTTTATTGTTGTTTTTAATACTTTTTATTGTGGTATTTTCACTAAAATTATTACAGAATAGCTTTCCAGCTATTATTAGCGAATGCCGTAGATCAAAGGTTGGAATAATGAAGTACCATGATTCTATAGTAACAGCCGAAAAAAAAATGCACGCCGCCATCAAGCAATTGCAGCTATGGCATATAGCAGCGACGCCAATTAATTACGCGGTGAGTTACGGCTACCTCAATAAACATTCAAAAGCACTTAATGCCGCCATTGAAAAACAATTAGCTGCGGTTAAAAAGCTTGATAACTTCTTTTTAGAACAAATATATAGCCAATATATTTTAGTGCAAAGTGCCTTTCGAGGTGAGTTAATTGACGATCTTGATGAAGTATTAATCGATTTACAAGCCAATAGTCAACAGTCTTCCTCTTGCACAAAACGATTAGTGACTCAATTAGATGATAATATGGTGCGTTTAAACTCGACTGATAAAGACGAAATATTTATTGCGATTAAAAAAATCCGCCAAACAACTCAAGAGTTCAAACTTGCACAAGAAAAAATTGTTGAGCAATTACTGGTCTCAAAACAGTCAACTGAGGCATTGCGCTCAGAATTAGAAGATGTAAAAAAAGAAATTTATTTAGACCCTTTAACTAGATTATATAATCGTAAAGCTATGGCAAAGCATTTAGAGCTTTGGTGCTCTGCTGATCCTGATCAGCAGGTGGCGGCGATAGTCATTAATATCGATCAATTTTCTCAGATGAATGAAAGTTTGGGGCCACTGATCAGTGACGTGTTATTAACAAAAATAGCTAATAAAATTAGCAGTTACGTCGATGAAAGTGGCTTACCGATAAGATCGGCTGGCGATGAGTTTTTGATCCTACTGCCAGATGTTGAACGCAGCATGGCGGGCGAAATTGCTGAAAAAATTCGACAAAGTATAGAAAAATTAAGATTTATCAGCAGTAAATCAGGTACTCGTTTACCACAAATAACCCTCAGTATGGGGGTCAGTGATTATAATGTCGCCACGAGTGCTCATAACATCATTAACCAGACCCGTGCACTGATTAACCAGCAGGCTAATCGCCGAACTAATTTCGTTAGTATCGCCAATAGTTAACCCAGTGTAAGCTCGCTAATGAGTTCGGCGAGGTTTTTCTCTGAAAATACTTTTATGCCATTTGCTCTTAAGATAGTGGTGGTAATACCTTGCCCCGCTATCTTCTGTTGATTGAACTGGCCATTGTAAATACTGGAACTGCCACATGACGGACTAGATTCTTTTAATAGTGCATAACGAATATTATGTTTTTGGCAGAGCAATAACGCCTGATTAGCACCTTGTTCAAAAGCATGGGTAACATCATGACCCATAATAGTTTTCACGATTATTTTTCGCCAATAATTCGAATTTCTGCGGGCGCTCTTGGTGTGGTTAATCCGCCAGCTAACTCAGGACAAATAACCACCAAGCGTTGCTCTTTTTTCCAAGCTGTCAGCGTGGTGTGAGTTAATAAATTATCTCCACCATCATATCTGACTTTATTGCCTAAAAAGCAGCTACTGATGAGGATTTTTTCCATTAATTTTTAACCCTATATTTTTAAATTACTATCATGCTGTGATTAAATAACATTGACTGAAAGTCTACTAAGATCCTGATGACAACAGCAGCTTAATTTCCTGCAGTCCAGTGCGGTCTTGCGCTGTAATACACTCGAGCCAACATGCATGACTGTACTCTTCAAAGTTGAGTAAAAACTCATAGTTACTATATTTTATTCTTAAACAATACAGGTCTGCACCTTGTAAAACCTCCAACACTGTTGCCGATACACTGAGTAAAATATGATCAATAACGGCTGTTTTATCATCCATTGTCCATTCAACATTAAAACTAAGCTGTAAAGTGCTCGGATTTATTTCCTCAACATTGATGATTTCTATATTATTTTTTATCTGCATACCATTTTCTTCTTAGTTTAAGTTTAGTTAAGTTAACCGTAATCAGTTGCTTAAAACTTGTCTTAGCGTCACAAAATATTAGATAAACTTTCATCCTGATACGATCGTAAAAAAAGCCACGACAACAGTATACTTTTTACATATAATCAACTGAGGATCCTTTAAAAATTATTGACCAAAGAGAGATAATATTTATGAAAAAATTTACTTTAGCCATTGCTGCTACTGTTATGATGGCTTCACCTGCATTCGCTGGTGACGCAGCTGCGGGCAAAGCAAAAACTGCCATGTGTTCAGCTTGTCATGGTGCTGCGGGTATTTCCGCTATTCCAATGTATCCGAACCTTGCCGGCCAAAAAGAAGCTTACCTAGCTCAGCAATTAAAAAACTTTAGATCAGGCCAACGTAAAAACGCAGTAATGGGCCCTATGGCGATGGCATTATCTGACGACGATATTGCTAACATTTCAGCATACTACTCAAGCCTTAAATAACCTTAATTTTTGAGGTTAAAAAAGCGCTATTAGGCGCTTTTTTTGTGTCTGTCTTTTCTTGCCGCTTTCTCTCGCTTAGGTTTTAGTTTTGGTGCTGTTTAATCAAAGAGAGAAACGGTTCACCATAGCGTGCAAGCTTAGTGTCACCTATACCACTGACATTAAGCATTTGTCTTGACGTTAAAGGTTTTACTCTGGCCAATTCAGCTAATGTGGCATCGTTAAAGACAATAAACGGTGCTATGTCTTCAAGACTCGCTATTTCTTTACGCAATGATCTTAGCTTAGCAAATAAGGCTCTATCGTAGACTTTATCGCGTTTATTGCCTTGCCAATAGCTCGCTTTTTGTAAACGAGGCGTGGCCAACATCAGCGGCTGTTGTCCTTTTAAAACCCCACCGGACGCTTGTGTTAGACATAAGTTCGACTGAGCAGCGATATCTTGTTGTAAATAGCCTAAATGAATCAATTGCCGTACGATTGAAAACCAATAGCTGGGCGTTTTGTCGCTGCCAATACCAAAAGTTGATACTTTGTCATGACCCAAGGCAATAATTTTATCATTAAGTTCGGCCCGTAAAACTGCCACCACATGCTCAACATCACCATTGCCTTCAATTCTATAGACACAAGAAAGCACCATTTGTGCCGCTTTTGTCGCGTCAAATTGACTCGGAGGATCCAAGCAAATATCACAGTTACCGCAACTTTTTTCAGTAAACTCGGCAAAGTAGTTTAATACCACTCTACGCCGACAGGTTTGCGCATCAATAAAACCTCGCATGGCTTGAAAACGCTGTAACTCAACGTTAACGCGTTGTTCATTTTCACCTTCTGCAATACGTTTGCTAATACGTTCAACGTCTTTTTCATCATAAAGAAAAAGCGCCTCTGCGGGTAAGCCATCACGCCCAGCACGACCTATTTCTTGATAGTATGACTCTACTGTTCTTGGGGGCTCATAGTGAATAACAAAACGGACGTTGGATTTATTAATGCCAAGCCCAAAAGCCACTGTTGCTACCACTATCTGAATATCATCTTTGGCAAATTTATCTTGAATAATATTACGAATGTCAGACTCTAATCCGGCATGGTAAGCCGCACAATTAATGCCCGTTTGTGCTAAATTTTTCGCTAGTTTTTCAACTTGCCAACGGCTATTGCAATAAATGATGCCACATTCGTCTTTACGCTTGTTGATATAACCCATAACTTGTTGCTCACCTTGATATTTATCTGCCAAGGTAAAACGAATATTAGGTCGGTCAAAACTATCAAGGTGAATGTAGGGATCATGCAAAGCCAATTGTTGTAAAATATCTCGGCGTGTTGTCACATCCGCTGTTGCGGTTAACGCCATCACAGGCACATGCGGAAAGTTTTGCTTTAGCAGATGCAATTGTGTGTATGCGGGGCGAAAATCATGTCCCCATTGCGATATACAATGAGCTTCATCAATCGCAAATAAACTGATGTTGAGTTGTGATAAACCTTGAATAAAATAATAATTTTTCAGCCGTTCAGGGGCAACATAAAGTAGCTTTATTTCACCTTGACTTAAACGTCGAAATATAGTGTTAATGGTCTCAGTGTCGAGTGAAGAATTTACATAAGCCGCTGATATCCCTTGATTAACTAGGCCATCAACTTGATCTTTCATTAATGCAATTAAGGGGGAAACAACAATAGTGATACCCGGCATTAAGGTTGCTGGCAGCTGATAGCACATTGATTTGCCGCCACCGGTGGGCATTAATACTAAGCTGTCACGGCCCTGAAGTGCATAATTAATAATGTCTTCTTGGCCGGCACGGAAGCTCTGATAACCAAAATGATGTTTAAGAGCTTCAGTTAATCTTGTAGGGGAAGTGGCTTGCAACAGACAGTCTTCATTGGGTGAAATCGACCGACATTTTAACGTAGTAACAGCTTTGTGCGGAGATTTATTTTCAATATCAGCATAATTATTGTTATTCTTTTATCTCATCGGACCAAAAGGAAACTTTATGACACATGAAGAGACGTTTATGCAGCTTGCTCAATATTGGAACCAAGCCATGCCATTTAACAAGCTATTGGGCTTAGAAATCACCCAATTTAATAGCCAAGAGTCAGTTGTTAGTATTGTCTGGGACGACAAGCTAATTGGTAATCCGGAACAAAAAATACTGCATGGCGGCGTTACGGCTTCAGCGCTTGATCTGGCCGGTAGCGTTGTTGCTGCCGCCAATATCCTCACTCAGTTAGCTGAATTATCACCCGAAATAATTACACAAAGCTTAAGTCGTTTGAGCACTATTGATTTACGGACCGATTTTTTAAGACCCGGACGGGGAGAAAAATTTATTGCGACAGCGAAAATCATTCGTAGTGGCAGTAAGGTGGCAGTTGCCCGCATGGAGATGCATAACGAGAAAGGTGACCATATTGCCTTTGGCACGGGCACTTATATGGTGGGATAAAAGCAGCCATCCTGAGTATTAACATGGGTTGTTTAGCCCAATAATGCTATTATGGTCATTATCTCACCAACCTTAACTCATAACTTACTCCATGCCAATATCTGAAAAAACCGCCTTACGTGGCGGTATTATTAGTGCCGTTAGTGCCTATACTATGTGGGGTATCGCGCCACTATATTTTAAACTAATAGACCATATTAACGCCGATGAAATTTTAGTACATCGCGTGGTTTGGTCAACTGTTTTATTAATCTTAGTCGTGCTGCTGACCAAAAGATCGCGCAATTTTATTGCCACTATTACTCAGCCCAAAATAGTTATGCGATTAACCATTTCAGCGACACTGCTTGCCATGAATTGGTTTATGTTTATATGGGCGGTTAACAATGGCCATTTACTTGATGCCAGCCTAGGTTATTACATTAATCCACTTTTCAGTGTGGCGTTAGGGGTTATATTTCTAGGTGAACGCTTGCGACCTTGGCAGCTATTTGCCGTTGGACTCGCCTTTATAGGTGTGATGATTCAACTCTTTATGGTTGGGTCACTACCGATGATTTCATTAGCATTGGCCGCCACTTTTGGTACTTATGGCTTATTACGTAAAACCATGCCGTTAGACTCATTTGTCGGCTTACTGATCGAGTCTCTGATGATGTTGCCGATAGCCTTGATTTATTGGTTAGTGTTTTTAAAAACTAGTACAACCAATATGTTAGACAATGATATGTCATTAAATATGCTCTTGGTTTGTACCGGCATTGTTACTACTGCGCCCTTGTTATGCTTTTCTGCTGCCACAAAACGTATGACCTTAACGGCTTTAGGATTTTTTCAATACATTGGCCCAAGCATCATGTTTATTTTGGCAACGTTTTATTACCAAGAGCCATTATATTTTGCTAAATTAATTACGTTCGCCTGCATCTGGACCGCATTAGCGATATTTAGTTTTGATTCAGTAAAAGCGAGAAGACAGGCGATAAAAACAGCCACAACATAGCGAGAAGAAATAGTGCAGAAGAGTGACAGATGAGAAAGTTTTATCTGCCAGAGGTGTTTAAAGCAGGGTTAATCGCCGCGCTAGGCCGTTACAACAGATGTTAAACCCGTTGCAACGGTTAGCCAGTGTACTGTCTTGGAAATTTACAGTGTTTCTAAGTTCGCATAAGCAACAACAAGCCACTTGCAACCCACGTCAGCAAAGTTAACTTGAATACGACTTTGCGGACCACTACCTTCGTAGTTTAATACCACACCATCACCAAACTTTTTATGACGAACATTTTGGCCGAGTTTAAAGCCCGAATTACCAAATGTTTCTAAGGTCAGGGCCGATGAAAATTTCCCTGTTGTGACAGGTTTCTTCACTTGATTTTGCAGACGAATTGCCTCTGTACAATCGTCAGGTAGTTCTCTCAAAAATCGACTCGGCTTGTGATTTTTTTCCTGACCATACAATCGACGGCTTTCTGCATGGCATAAATATAATTTTTTCATTGCCCGGGTCATACCGACATAGCACAAACGTCGCTCTTCTTCTAAGCGACCATGGTCTTCAACCGACTGCTGCGAAGGAAACATGCCTTCTTCTAAACCGGCAATAAAGACCAATGGAAACTCTAAGCCTTTAGCCGAGTGCATGGTCATTAACTGTACCGCAGGTTCATGATCATCGGCTTGTGACTGACCAGATTCTAGCGCTGCATGGGTTAAAAAAGCGGTAAGTGGGCTTTGCTCTTCTTCAAGCTCTGGGTCAACCTCAAAAGTTTGACAAGCGTTCACTAGCTCATTTAAGTTTTCAATACGAGCTTCAGCACGCTCACCTTTTTCGGCTTGATACATCGCCTTTAAGCCTGAGTGTTGAATAACATAGTTGGCTTGCTGATCAAGATTTAACTTGCTTGAGTCGTCTTCTAGCTGATCAATAACATTGATAAACTGTTGAATAACCTTGGCACTTCGGCCTTTGAGTTCCTTATTTTGCACCATATGTTGGCAGGCTTGCCACAAGGTACATTCTAAGTTTCTTGCGCCATCACGCACTAGACTTAAGGTTTGATTACCAATGCCACGGGTTGGGGTATTGATAACACGTTCAAAGGCTGCATCGTCATCACGATTATTTAATAAGCGTAAGTAAGCCAGCGCATCTTTAATTTCTTGACGTTCAAAAAATCGTAAACCACCATATATGCGGTAAGGTAATTTCGCTTGAATTAAGGCTTCTTCCATTAAACGTGACTGCGCATTACTGCGATATAAAATCGCCACGTCATCAAGTGAGCCATCATCTTTTTGCCAATCAGCAATGCGTCCGGCAATAAAACGTGCTTCATCTATCTCATTGAATGCAGTATAAATAGATATTTTTTCACCGGCATCATCTTCGGTCCATAAATCTTTGCCTAGACGATTATTATTGTTGTCAATCAGCTGATTAGCGGCCTTGAGAATATTGGCAGATGAACGGTAATTTTGCTCAAGTTTAATCGTTTTTGCGCCATCAAAGTCTTGCAAAAAACGTTGGATATTTTCAATTTTTGCGCCACGCCAGCCATAAATAGATTGGTCGTCGTCACCAACAATCATGACCTTGCCACTTTTTTGGCCTAACAAGGTTAACCAAGCATATTGAATCGCGTTAGTGTCTTGAAACTCATCAACTAAGACATGAGCAAAGCGCTGTTGATAATGCTGTAATAGCTCTGGATTATTTAACCAAAGCTCATGGGCGCGAAGTAATAATTCGGCGAAGTCGACTAAGCCTGCACGGTCACAAGTGTCTTGATAAACCCGATAAACTTTAACAAAAAGCTCTTCTGTTACGTCATGTTGGGCATCAATATGTTGCGGGCGTAAGCCTTCATCTTTTTTACCATTGATATACCAAAGAAATTGTTTGGGAGGCCAGCGTTTTTCATCAAGTTCTAACGAGCGCACAATGCGTTTAATCATGCGTAGCTGATCGTCTGAGTCAAGCACTTGAAAACTTTGTGGCAATTTCGCTTCTTGAAAATGCATACGCAATAAACGATGCGCTAAGCCATGAAAAGTACCAACCCACATTCCTTGTACATTACCATCAACGGTTTGTTCAACACGGGCTCGCATTTCAGCTGCCGCTTTATTGGTAAAAGTAACCGCTAAAATACTATGAGGAGATGCGTGTTCAACCTTCATTAACCAAGCAATACGTTGCACTAAAACCCGGGTTTTACCGCTACCGGCACCGGCAAGCACCAGCATATTTTGTAGTGGTGCAGCAACAACATCTCGTTGTTTATCGTTCAACGACTCAAGTAATTCAGAAACATCCATAGCGAGGTAAAATCAAAAAGCGAAAATATAACCCTATCATAGCAAGTTCAGCACTATTTTGATAACGCTATCCTTAGCCAAGCTAACTAATAAAGTGATCAACTTGGCATTAATTCATCTTCAGGCTAGCTTTTGACTGTATTGTTTGAAATTTATTAGTTAAAAGTAATAAATACAATAATTTATGTCAATATTTTGGCGAGCTGCTCAATGTTGTCAAGCGCAAGCGTCGGGAGAACTTTTAGGGGTTTACCGACTTTATATGGGTTTAACCAGGCGGTTTGACAGCCAGCATTAATAGCACCAAAAACATCATTTTTACCACAATCGCCAACATGTAGTAGTTGTTCAGGGCGAATTTGCAAAGCCGTACAGGTTTTATCAAACATATCGCGGTCAGGTTTTAATTTATTGTCAATCGAGGCATGAAAGTGTTCAGTAAAGTATTTTGCGATACCTATTTTTTGGGTATCAACATTACCGTTAGAAATCGCCACTAGTGGCATCTTGCGCTGAAGAAAGCTCAGAAAATCATGGGTCTGTTGCGGTAAAGTAAAGTTACTACGTTGCTCAACAAAATAAGCTAAAGCGGTAGCGGCAAAAATATTGGCCTCTATACTGGTTAAGCCAAATGACAGAGCACCTAGGTAATAAGTTTTTTCTCGCAATAAGCCCACGTCATGCTGTAGTTCTGGTGATTGTGCGATAACCTGCTGGCGAAAAGGCCACCAAAAGCTAAAATCAAAACGATATAAGTGACTATCAATGCCATAGTCACTCAAGCTTTTGTGTAAATAAGCGACCATCTTTTTATCGGTCGCCACCATAATCGGTTGATTGCTGTATAGGGTATCGTCTAAATCAAAGCTAATCGCATGAAAGGGTTGTAATCGGCGATAAAATCTCACAATGTTTCTACCTAATAGAGATGTTGATGTAAAAGTTTTGCCACCAATTTTTTAAATTGGTTTAGCAATAAGGTATCCATACGCGGATCAAAATGCTCAGCATCTCGGCTACTAATGGCTAAAAAACCGATATCTTCTTGGTTGTGCGTCAGTCGTACTAAAACCACTGACCCGGAGCTTGCTTGAGCAAAAATTAATGCTTGTTCACTTTGTTGTAAGCGGCCAAAATAGTATTGATCTTTACTTAATCGGCTGGCCATTATTTCTGCGCAATCATCAGTAATTAAAGCACTGTGATTGACCGCGACCGGCTTTATTAACCATACTTTAAAGGCGTCAAACGATAACAACTCAGTGGTCGCTTGATGCAAACAATCCAGTAATTCTGCTGCGGTTGTGCAATCGAGTAAACGTAAATAAAGATCGCTGTATAAGGCAAATAATTGTTCATTTTGGCTTGCGATCACCATGAGTTGGGTGATTTCTTCTTCCAAATTATGAATTTTTTCGCGTTGTTGTAACAATTGACGCTCAACTAAAGAAATAGCGCCACGTTGATGATCTGGCAACCTTAAGCCGGTAACAAACTCGGCTTGACGATTAAAAAATTCAGGATGCTGTTGCAGATAGCTGACAATTAATTCATCGGTTAACTGTATTTCATCAGCTGATTTTAAGGTCTGTTCACTTGCTTGCATCACTTTATTTTTATCTTTATTCATAGATTTATTTGCCCATCGAAGACATGCACAGCGGGACCTGTCATTTTGACCGAATTACCTGGGCCTTTCCAAAAAATCTTCAATTGCCCCCCAGGTAAATCAACCAAGACTTGTCGATTAAGTTTCTTTTGCATCTGGCCAACAACAACAGCAGCACATGCGCCACTGCCACAAGCGAGTGTTTCAGCAGCACCACGTTCATAAACCCGCAGTTTAATATATTCAGCTGACACCACTTCCATAAAGCTAATATTCGCTTGTTGAGGAAAACGTTCATGCAATGACAAAGCTCTACCCAATTGCTCTACGGGTGCTTCTTTGACATTATCTACCGTTAAAACGCAGTGCGGGTTGCCCATTGACACAACACCACAAAGCACGGTTTCGTCATCGCTACGCAGAATATAAGTGCCTTCTGCTTTTTGTGCGGTAAAGGGAATTTTTGCTGGTTCAAATTGTGGTACCGGCATATTGACCGAGACATTGCCGTCACGCTCAATAAACAAGGTCATTTTGCCTGATTGCGTTGACACTTTTATTTTATGTTTATTCGTTAAACCCTTTAAGCGCACAAATTTCGCAAAACAACGTGCGCCATTGCCACATTGCCCAACTTCACTGCCATCAGCATTAAAAATTCGATAATGAAAATCTAAATCTGGATCATAAGGAGGTTCAACAATGAGCACTTGATCAAAACCAATACCAAAATTTCGATCGGCCAGTTGTTTAATCTGCTCATTCGATAAAAAAACATTTTGGGTGACATTATCGATGACGATAAAATCGTTACCTAAACCGTGCATTTTAGAAAAATTGATTAACATTTACATCCAATCTCACACTATAAAGGTAGTAAGCTTTCACCTAGCCATAATTGGCTTAAGGTTTCGCGTTTTCTGACTAAATAACTTGCGCTGTCGTCCACCATCACTTCAGCAGCACGTGGCCGACTATTGTAATTTGAACTCATGGTAAAACCATAGGCACCGGCACTGCGTATGGCGAGTAAGTCGCCTGCACTTATTGCCAGCGCTCGATCCTTACCGAGAAAATCACCGGTTTCACATATTGGGCCAACCACATCGTATTGCGCACTGGTCACATCATCACGTTGTTCAACCGGAATAATCGCCTGCCATGCTTGATATAATGCCGGTCTGATCAAATCATTCATTGCTGCATCAACAATCGCAAAATTACGCTCTTCACTGACTTTGATATATTCTACTTCGGTCACTAAAATACCGGCATTGGCCATGATGGCTCGGCCCGGTTCATAAATAAGGGTGAGATCACGACCCGTTAACTTTTGTGCAATCGCTTGGGCATATTCTTTAGGGTGAGGCGGCTGCTCGTCGTCGTAACAAACACCTAAACCACCACCGACATCGATATGCGATAATGTAATACCTTGTTCGGCTAAGGTGTCAACTAACTTTAATACTCGATCGAGTGCGTCTAAAAATGGGGCAATTTCGGTCAGCTGTGAACCAATATGGCAATCAACCCCTTGAATATTAATATGAGACAAGGTGGCGGCGTATTGATACAACTTAGGTGCTTGCTCAATACTAATACCAAACTTATTCTCTTTTAAACCCGTTGAAATATAAGGGTGTGTGCCAGCATCAACATCAGGATTAACCCGTAATGAAATGGGCGCCATTTTGTTTAACCCTAGCGCAACAGCTTGGATACGGTCTAATTCTGCCGCTGATTCAACATTAAAACAGTAAATACCTAAATTTAGCGCGTAAGTTATTTCTTCTGAGGTTTTACCAACACCTGAAAATACAACCTTTTTTGCATCGCCACCGGCTTCAATCACCCGCATCAATTCGCCTTTTGAGACGATATCAAAGCCTGATCCTAACCGCGCCATGACATTTAGCACCGCAAGATTACTATTAGCTTTAACGGCATAACAAACCAGATGTGGGCGCTCTCCAGCCGCTTGGTCAAAAGCATGCCAATGGCGCTCAATAGTCGCTCGAGAATAGATATAAAGTGGTGTTCCGTATTGCTTTGCTAACTCAGCAACCGAACAGTGCTCAGCGTATAATGAATGTTCTTTACGATTAAAAAAGTCCAATGCCGTTATTCCTATGGTTCTAAATTGCTTTTATCACTGCTTTTATCAGTTTCTGGGCTTGTTTTTGGTAAGTTCTCTTGCTGTTGCTCAGGAGTTTGATATAAAGGGCCTTTAATGCCGCAGCCTGTTATGGTGACTAAACTAAGCAAACAAAAAAAAGTAATTGTAATTTCTTTACGCATAATTGATTTATTCGATTTTTTTCCCATGATAGACGTTTTATAATGCCATGACCAACAAATACCAAGCAAAGATTAAACAATCTTAAGGCGCAGGTAAAAAGGAACAGTTAATGAATGATAGTCAGTACAACTTAGCCGCTGAGAACATCTTACTAGCGATAGAAGAAGCCATCGAAAATTGTGGTTGTGATATCGATTATGAAGGTGTTGGCGGGATGTTAACCCTCACCTTTAAAAATGCCAGTAAAATCATCATCAACAAACAAGCACCCTTACATGAAATTTGGGTAGCAACGAAATTTAATGGCCACCATTTTCACTTTGAAAATGATCAGTGGTTTGATAAGCGTGGCGGCGGAGAGCTATGGCAGTTTCTGTCTACTGCAGTCAGCAAACAAGCAGAAGAAACTATTGTCATTGCTGAACAATAAATATTGAATAAGGTAACTGAAATGACCCAAAAAACCGTACGTATTGCAACGCGTAAAAGCGCGCTGGCGTTATGGCAAGCAGAATATGTTAAGGCAAAACTTGAGCATTTTCATCCAGGTATCCAGGTTGAATTAGTGCCCATGACCACCAAAGGTGACATTATTCTTGATACGCCACTGGCCAAGGTTGGCGGAAAAGGCTTATTTGTTAAAGAACTTGAAGTGGCCATATTAGAAGATCGTGCAGATATTGCCGTGCATTCAATGAAAGATGTACCGGTTGAGTTTCCAGAAGGCTTAGGGTTAGATATTATTTGTCCGCGCGAAGACCCGCGAGACGCTTTTGTTTCTAACACTATTGATAGCTTAGCCGACTTACCCCAAGGTGCGATTGTCGGTACCTCAAGTTTACGTCGTCAATGTCAAATTAAAGCCCTGCGGCCCGACTTAACTATTCGCGACCTACGTGGTAACGTCAATACTCGGCTTAAAAAGCTCGATAATGGTGAATATGACGCCATTATTTTAGCTGCAGCTGGGCTTATTCGTTTGGAAATGCCAGAACGTATTCGAGAATATATTGCGCCAGAGGTAATGTTACCGGCGAATGGCCAAGGTGCAGTGGGTATCGAATGTCGCATTGACGATGTCACCATTAAAGCACTGTTAGCGCCACTAAGCTGTGAAGAAACTCGTCTTCGCGTATTGGCAGAACGTGCGATGAATCGCGCGCTTGAAGGCGGTTGTCAGGTACCTATTGGCAGTTATGCTGTGCTTAATAACCAAGAGATATATTTACGCGGTTTAGTTGGCTCGGTTGATGGCAGTGAAATATTAACCAGTGAAATTCGTGGCCACATTAACCAAGCTGCGCAATTAGGTAACCAGCTAGCTGAGCAATTATTGGCTAAAGGTGCTGGCAAAATTCTTCGTCAGGTGTATGACCAAGCATAAGCTTAAAATATTAATCACGCGCCCTGAAAAAGCTGGGCGCGATCTACAAGATTGCCTGCAACAACAGGGTTATCAAAGCTATTGTCAGCCGTGCTTTGATTATCAAGACGGTGCCAGCCTTGAGCAATTACAAGCATTACAAAGTCAACTGACGCGTCCACTGGTCATATTTATTAGCGTCGCAGCAGTAGAGTTTGCTAATAAACTGATGCCAATATCCTCATGGTCGACCAAAGAGGTTATCGCGGTTGGGGCTGCTACTGAGCAAGCATTAAAAACATTAGGCATCAGCGCCTTAGTCCCTGCAAAACATGATAGCGAGGGGCTGTTGGTGTTGCAGCCATTACAAAACGTACAGGCAAAAGACGTGCTCATTGTCCGTGGCGATGGTGGCCGAGAACTTATTGCAGAAGATTTGCGACAGCGTGGCGCCTCGGTACATTATTTTGAAAGTTATCGGCGTGTTTGGCGAAATTGCTCGCCAGAAGTTATCAAAACATGGCATCAACAGCAGATAAATTGTATCTTAATCACTAGTAACGCTTTGCTAGAATTCATAGTAAACTTAATTGATAACTCAGACAATTACTGGCAAGAGCAATGTTTGTGGATTGTGGCAAGTAATAGAATTGCGCTCAAAGCCAAAGCAATGGGTATTAGCCGAATAATAAATGCCAATGGTGCCAATACCACTGCTATTATTAATGCGCTAGCCTATGAGCAGAAATTAAGTTATATCAAGTAGTATAAACAGCATATTAGCCTAATATATTTAATGTGCGTAGCGCCAACATGTAAGATGGGATCAGTTCATGAGCGATAAAAAACCACCCGAGCAAACCAAAGCCGATAATAATACTTCAGCGGTTGACAGCCAGGTTGAACATCAAGCCGACTTATCTGCGTCTTCGAATAAACTGGCAACGGCTGATAATCCAGAAAAATCTCCAGATAAAGCTGATAATATAACTGAAGCTAAAACAAAGGCCACTGCTGCACAAAGCAGCAGGGAGACTCAGCCATCATCAAATAAAAACCATGATAAGAGCACCGCATCTGTGAAAAACACCGCATCTAGCACATCAAGTAAGTCGACAACTGCCGGTACGGCAACGCTGGCAGAAAAAAGCACAGCAAGCCATGCTAAGCAAAGTACGCAGAAAACTTCAAAAACGGCAGTGGTAGCATTAATTATTGCATTATTGGCTATTGCCGCCAGTGCGGGTCACTATTATTGGAGTGAACAACAAAAAGCTCAATATAACTTGCAACTTAATGAGCTTGTAAAACGCCAATTAGTCGAAAATCAGCAGCAAATTGCCCAACAACTGTTAGACAATAAACAGCGTATTGCTCAGCAATTCTCACAAAGTAAACAAGCAAGTACTGCTGAGCTAAACGCGCTGCGTAAAAACTTTGAACAAGGTGAGAACTTGACAAAAAGTCACAGTGAAACGCTGGCACAATTACAGCAGCAAGTGGCAAGTTTAAGTAACAACCAACCTAGTGATTGGTTGTTACAAGAAGCGGAATACCTTATTCGAGTCGCGTCAAGAAGCCTGTGGTTAGAAAAAGAAACCAGTGCCGCTATTAGTTTACTTAATGACGCTGACTTACGTATTAAACAATTAAATGACCCCCAGTTTTTCGCCTTGCGTCAAATTATTCAGCAGGATATCGCCAAGCTAGCATTACTACCGACACTAACAACAGATAACGCTATTTTAAAACTGATGACATTGGCTCAACAAACTCAGCAATTAGCGTTAATAAAGACTCATACTTCAGCAAATAATGACCAAAAAATCGATGATGAATTAAGCGAAAATCCTAGTGATTGGCGGGAGAATCTTGCTAAAACATGGCACAGTATCACGGCTAAATTTCTTACTATTAGTAAAAAATCAGCAGATTCGAAACCATTAATGTCTCCCGGGTTTACACAAAACTTACGTGAAAATTTAAATTTGAAGTTACAAACTGCCATATGGGCGGCCAGTAAAATGAATCAAGAAATTTATCAGCAAGCGCTAATTGAAATTAATCATTGGCTCAAAGATTATTTTGATATGAGCGATATTGGTAACCAGAACTTCTCAAATACTATTCTAAAGTTACAAAATGAAGTTATTAGCGCTGAATACCCGAATAGATTAGATTCTCTAGCAGCAGTTAGACAGTTATTATCTACTAAAAAGCAGCTTGTGGTACCTTCGAAAGAAAAGCCCAGTGCGGCTCAAGCATCAAAAGAAAGCATTACTGAACCGGTTGCTGTTGATCAGCAAGAGGGCGCGTAATGATAAAAATAATTATACTGATCGTTTTCATTATCGCATTAGTCGCGGTTGCTCCAACACTTATTAGTGACCCTGGTTATATGCAAATATCCTTTGGTGGCACTGTGATAGAATCGACTGTGGTTGCTGGCGTTATCATGCTAACGCTGATTTTTATTACCTTACTGCTTAGCCTTAAATTTTTCCGTGGCGGGCTAAATTTTAGCTTCGGCGCTTGGAATAAAATTGCTTTTGCTAGTCGTCGACGTGCGCTGAAAGATTTTAACCAAGGCATTGCAGCCTATGTGTTAGGTGACTATAAACAAGCAGAGCACTTATTAGCTAAATCATCAGCTAAGGCATCATCTTTTGAGCAAATCGCTTACCTTGTTGCCGCAGATGCTGCGCAAAAACAAGCGTTAAAACCAAACACCGACCACTATTTATCCTTGCTAGAACAAACCACTAGCAGCTTAAAAGACCCAGGGTTAGAAACGGTATTAATTAAAATTAAATTACTGATCGGTCAGCATAATTACCCACAAGCACGTACTGTGATCGATCAATACCATAAGCATATCGGGCATGACGCAAGGCTGTTATCGTTAGAAATAGAGTTAAGCTTAATTGAACAGCGTTTTGACTATGTTATTAAGCAGTTAAATACAGCCGAAAAACAAAAGTCGATTAGTGAAAAAACTATCACGCAATGGCAACAGCAAGCTTTTTACGGCGCTTTTAATAGCCAAATTAAACAACATGATAATAATGCTTTGATGGATTATTATCAGCAACTGCCGAAGAAAGTGAAGCAATCAGAAACAGTCGTGCTTGCTTATTGTCAGGTCTTAGCAGAAAACCAAGTTAATGCACCTTTAGCCAAACTATTATTACCAATAATAAAGAAAGGGGCGGCAATTAACCTGTTAAAAGCGGTCAGAACATTACCTATTACCCAAGCTGATGAGTTAATGGCGGCGGCACAGAAACACTTACACAGTGCGCCACAAAATGCTCTTTGGTTGTCATTGGTTGCCCACTTTGCCAAGGTTTCACAGCAATGGCTGTTAGCAGAAAAGGCATTTAATAGCTTAGTTAACTTGGAAGAGAAGCAGTATGATAAAGTCGATTTACTGGCTTTTTCACAAGTTCTTGAACACCAAGGACAACTTGAAAAGGCGAATCAAGTCCTGAGAAAAATTCACGCATAATCACTCGCGCCTAACACACTGATCAGCAGTAGGTAAATGTATAAAGCTTAAAAGCCCTATTTAATAATGGTTACAACCTAAGGGCTTAAACCGCTATTAAATAGGACTCTTGTCCTTTATGTTTTTGTGTTCTTTGATAAGCACCCTTACCTTTTTTAGCGGTAACTATTTGCTGTTTATACAATCTGGACGTAACAACAGCGGCTAAAAAATTATCTTTAATAACCCCACGGCCTAATTCACAACCACCTTGATTTTCTTGGTGTTTTTTTACTTTAGTCTTAGTCATATTCGTTTACCTTTTACTTGGTTTATTAAGTTAAATTACTACAAAATTATTGCTTCGCAGCCAAAACGCGCAGAGTATATACGAATCAAAAAATTATGCAAAAATTTTAAATAAGATTAATTAATTACCATCATAAAAACTTATGAAAAATAATAATGTAATAAAAATTAAAGCCGTCGCCCGTCATCATGGTTTATTTATCACCTTAACTGGGTTTATAGCTTTACTTATTATGGCTTGGCTATGCAGCTATTATTGGCAGCAAGCCCGCTTTCCTTTGATGTTTATGGTCCTCGCTTGCTTAGTGACGATATTTATCGGTTTACTAAAGTTAGCTGAACCAGCACACAGCTTGATCCTGACAGCTGAAACCTTAACTTTTCATCATCGTCATGGTCGTTGGCAATTTAATTGGCAACAGATCCGCAACCTACATTGCGTGACCAATACGGTCGGCCTCAGCCGTGAAGAATTAAATTACGTTGGCATAAAACTAAGTTCGATAGATAGCCTAGCAAACAATATCTCGCTGCGTTTAGCCAACCGAATGATCCACGAACAAAAGCCCCTAATTCACTATTGTATTAAGCATCAATTGCTAACCTTTGAGCAAGGTATTTTAAATTTTGAACCTTACGTTTTAAAGGATGGTAGCATCATTAAAGGGCCATTAGCCGCTTTTATGCATCATAGTGAGGTATTGCATCATGCACTTGGCGCGCACCTATTTATTGCCGCAAGCAATTTAAATGACTCAATTGACGACTTTGTATTTTTGGCAAATACATACTTAGCTAATGCGAAAGAAGCCTATAGTTAATATCAACGTTGTTTAATTTGTAACAACTGAAATTGAATTATTCATTCTTCGCTAAACCACTGTTGGTTCCAAGCTGCCCTTAAGGGCATAAACCTAATATTATTTATGAGTATACGCATATAGTGAGCATCAATAATTTTTAAAACAATCTCTGTAAATGATACATGTCTCAACCCTGATGAGCAGCCAGACATGCAAGTTTGGCATTTGCACCTTATATCTGTTCTATGAGGTTTATGATTTAGTTGTGCGCAGAAAATAAATTAAGGCTGATGTTTATTGTTTAAACCTAAGCATTCACGTCCATGTGTTCAACAAAATAGCCCTTTTATTTAATAAAATTGTTATTAAATAAAAGCAAAGGCATCAGCATACATATGTTCAATTAATGCGCCTTTTTTAACAAAGTCTTCACGCACGGCAGCGACCATTTCAAAACGGCCAGCTAAGTAAATGTCATAATCGACTAAGTTGTTAACTTCTGCCATCACCACTTTATGTACCATGCCTGTGCGACCTTGCCAATCATCATTCGGCGCTTCAATTACAGGGGTAAATTTACCATTGGGTAACTTATTAATGATGGCCGCTGTTTGCTCTAGCTCATAACACGCACTTGGGTCACGTAAGCCCCAGTAAACGATAACTTCACGTTCAGAATGCTGTAATGCTAAATATTCAAACATAGATTTTATGTATGAGAATCCTGTACCACCGGCAATAAGTAATAATGGGCGTGTACTTTCTTCGCGCAATTGCGCATTACCTAACGGCATTTCGATGGTAACTTCAGTGTTGGCTTTAATGTGCTCAATAACTTGCATTGGATAACTGTCTGAGCCAAAAGCACCAATTTGTAATTCAATTAATTGTGCACCTGGGGCACTAGCAATTGAAAAAGGGCGTTTATCATCGTCACTCATTACAAAATTTAAATATTGTCCGGCAGAAAAATCAACAGGCTGACTTGGCTTTAAAAGCGCCTTATAAACATGCTCTGTTAATGGTGTTAACGACGCTACCTGACATGTAATCACTTTCATTTATTTTGTACCTTATTACTGCCTGCTGGTTATTTTGCTACAGTATTATTAGTGTATGAGTTACAGCAATTAGACGAACTAAATACTGTTTTTAAATGGTCTGACTAAGAGATTTTAGTTCTGCTAATTTCTCTAATGGATTGATGAAATCTTTTAAACTACTCTATTAGAATTGAACCAAAAATTTGTCGGTATTATAACGGTTGAAAGATAAAATCCCTAATTGATAGTAATATGATGTAAATTATTTTTTGACTCTGATCGTCATTGCAATACTAAAGCTGCTTTATACCCGCTCGATTGATGCTGAGAATACCGTTCCTAGCGACCTCGGTAATGACTCCCATACAACTCGACTAATTTACAGCCATCTAAGAACAGCACTTCTCGACATGAATAAATCCTCATACTTGGAGTTAGAATAACAAAAAAAACAAAACAAAGCAGGAGCATATTATTGAGCAATAGCGGGCAAGCGTGATTGAAAGTAACACGGATATCAAATGTTTAGGCAAACTTAGCCGCAGCCATTATTTTTTCAATTACTTTTCAATTGTATAAGCAGGTAATTTTATTGCTGATATAAAAATGCCAGCATTTGCTGGCATCATTAAACAATGTTTATCTTGGTATTACTGGCGCTTCATTGAATCAAAAAACTCATTATTAGTTTTTGTCATCGCCAGTTTATCAATCATGAATTCCATCGCGTCAATTTCACCCATTTCATGGACGATTTTACGTAATATCCACATTTTTTGTAATTCATCAGGCTTAGTTAATAGCTCTTCGCGACGTGTGCCACTGCGGTTAAAATGAATGGCTGGGAAAACACGTTTTTCCGCAATTTTGCGTGATAAGTGTAGTTCCATATTACCTGTGCCTTTAAACTCTTCGTAGATAACTTCATCCATTTTAGAGCCAGTATCAACAAGGGCTGTTGCTATGATGGTTAAGCTACCGCCTTCTTCAATATTACGCGCTGCACCGAAAAAGCGTTTTGGACGATGTAAGGCATTGGCATCAACACCACCGGTTAATATTTTACCTGATGATGGAATAACCGTATTGTATGCACGTGCTAGTCGAGTAATTGAATCTAGTAAAATAACCACATCTTTTTTATGTTCAACTAAACGTTTTGCCTTTTCAATAACCATTTCTGCTACTTGAACATGACGACTCGCTGGCTCATCAAAGGTAGAAGCAATAACTTCACCTTTAACTAAGCGCTGCATTTCTGTTACTTCTTCCGGGCGCTCATCAATAAGTAATACCATTAATTCAGCATCAGGATGATTATGGGCAATGCTTTGGGCAATATTTTGTAGTAATAAAGTTTTACCCGCTTTTGGTGGTGCAACGATCAAACCACGTTGTCCTTTACCAATCGGTGAAGCTAAATCTAACACACGTGCGGTAATATCTTCAGTCGAACCGTTACCGCGTTCCATCGTCATACGGTTGGTTGGGTGAATAGGTGTTAGGTTTTCAAAAAGAATTTTATTACGAGAATTTTCAGGTCGATCAAAGTTAACTTCATTAACTTTTAATAGTGCAAAATAACGTTCGCCATCTTTTGGTGGGCGAATTTTACCGTTAATAGTATCGCCGGTACGCATACTAAATCGGCGTATTTGGCTTGGTGATACATAAATATCATCAGGACCGGCTAAATAAGAAGAATCTGCTGATCGCAAAAAGCCAAAGCCATCTTGTAGAATTTCTAAAACACCACTACCAAAAATATCTTCACCACTTTTAGCATGGGCTTTTAAAATGGCAAAAATAATGTCTTGCTTGCGATTACGAGCCAAATGCTCCAATTTCATTGATTCTGCGAGCTGAATTAGTTCGCTGATCGACTTTTCTTTAAGTTCATTAAGATTCATAGTGGTGGGTTCTTAGACTATTTAGGTTGTTATGCTGCGCCGTTTGGCGATTTAGGATGTTTGAGTATGGTGTTGAGATGTTCTTTTGTTCGAAATCTAAATTTAGCATTAAAAAGCAAAGCCGTAAAGGATCACTTAGTTGATCTTTAGCTAAAAAACAAAAAGGCCCGATCATTCGGGCCTTTTTTTATAAATTCTTATCAATAAACTCTTTTAATTGAGTTTTTGATAACGCACCAACTTTAGTGTCAGCGACAACGCCATCTTTAAATAGTAACAGCGTAGGAATACCACGAATGCCATATTTAGGTGGAGTGTTAGAATTTTGATCAATGTTTAATTTACCGATAGTTAATTTACCAGCATATTCTTCAGCAACGTCATTTAACAACGGCGCGATCATTTTACATGGTCCACACCATTCAGCCCAAAAATCAACTAGGACTAAACCTGATGCATTGATTACATCAGTGTCAAAACTATCATCTGTTAACTGAACAATTTTATCGCTCATTTATATCTCCATTAAAGGTGGCCTATCGCCAATTGTTTAAGATTATACCTTCATCACCATTAATTACCAACATTGATATATAACAGTTATCGACGTTTTATTTCAAAATCAACTAATGCTATCAATTTATTAAGGCTTTTATGTGAATCTAATTTTTATTAATAGCGTAACCTGTTAAGCTAGCGGTATGAAAAAAACACACTTAACAGAAATAAAGTTCTCCGAACTTAAGCTCGAGCCTACCGTGGTAAACGGCCTCGAATCAATGGGCTTTGAATATTGTACTGCAATTCAAGCAAAGTCTCTTCCTATACTCATGACGGGCAAAGATATTGCCGGTCAAGCGCAAACTGGTGAAGGTAAAACTATTGCCTTTTTAGCGGCAACATTTCATCATTTATTACAGAAAAAAGATGTTAGCCACAATCAACCGCGTGCCTTAATTATGGCGCCAACACGTGAGCTTGCAATTCAAATTCATCGCGATGCCATTGAAATGGCAAAAAGTACCGGGTTACGCCTTGGTATTGTATATGGTGGTGAAGGTTACGAAAGTCAACGCCAAGAACTTGAACAAGGTGTAGATATTTTAATCGGCACTTGTGGCCGCTTACTTGATTACTTAAAACAAGGTATTTATAACCTTAGTAATATCGAAGTTGTGGTACTTGATGAAGCGGATCGTATGTTCGATTTAGGCTTTATTAAAGACATTCGTTATATGTTTGGAAAAATGCCAACAGCGACTGAGCGTTTAAGCATGCTATTTTCTGCTACCTTATCTTTTCGGGTTAAAGAATTAGCTTTTGAACACATGAACGATCCTGACAGTGTTGAAGTAGAACCTGACCAGAAAACCAATGTTCGTATTTCTGAAGAGCTATTTTATCCTTCTAACGAAGATAAAATGTCTTTACTACAAACATTGATTGAAGAAGATTGGCCAGACAAAGCGATTATTTTTGCCAATACTAAACATGTTTGTGAAAAAATATATGCCCACCTTGAAGCGGATAATATTCGCGTAGGTATGCTTACCGGTGACGTTATTCAAAAGAAACGTCTGAAAATTTTAGAGCAATTTACCGCGGGGCAACTTGATGTTTTAGTCGCTACCGATGTAGCAGCACGTGGTTTACATATTGAAGCCGTGACTCATGTATTTAATTACGACTTACCTGATGACTGTGAAGATTATGTACATCGTATTGGCCGTACAGGCCGAGCGGGTGCTACTGGCCATGCCATTAGTTTAGCATGCGAGCAATATGTTTTTAATTTACCCGCAATTGAAAGCTACATTGATCATTCATTACCTGTCAGTAAATATAATCATGATGCGCTATTGACCGACTTACCAAGACCTAAACCGCGCCCGCGTCGTCATAAGCCTCACAATGGTGGCCAAAATCGAAGCCGCAATCCAGGTACTAGGCCTCAAAGGAACAGCTAATTAATGACGACCACTTCAATGGAGACTTTATCACCTCTGTATGCCGTGGTCGATTTAGGCTCCAATAGCTTCCATATGTTGCTCACTCGACAACTTGCCGATAGTGTGCAGGTTGTTGACAAAGTAAAGCGTAAAGTGCGCCTTGCTGCTGGCCTGAGCGCAGAAAATATATTGTCTGAGCAAGCCATGGCAAAAGGCTTAGAATGTTTAAGTTTTTTTGCCGAGCGCCTGCAAGATATCCCCAAAGAAAATATTCGAATTGTGGCCACTGCCACTTTAAGGTTAGCGCATAATCGTGCTGATTTTATGGCCAAAGCTGAGCAGGTTTTGGGACATAAAGTCACCTTGTTAAGCGGCATTGCTGAAGCTAAGCATATATACCTTGGCGTAGCTCATACCAGTTATAGCGCAGATAAACGCTTAGTTTTAGATATTGGCGGTGCTAGTACAGAGATTATTGTTGGTCGAGGCTTTAGGGTTAAACAAGCTCATAGCCTTAACTTAGGTTGCGTCACTTATAATCAACAATTTTTCCCCGATGGTACGCTTACGGCTGAAAACTTCGCTGATGCAATATCTGCCGCTGAACAGACTATTGCCACGGTAAAAGCTGATTTTTGTGCAATTGGTTGGCAATGTGTACTAGGCGGTTCAGGTACTATGCAAGCATTAGCCGAAATGTTGATTTATCAACATAAGCCCAGTGTGCTTTCATTGAACTTTCTTTATCAGGTGCAAAAACAATTACAAACCTTTGAGCATATCAAGGATATTAATTTACCCGGTTTATCAACCGAGAGAAGCCCTGTGATTGCCAGTGGCTTAGCTATTCTCATTGCCTTATTTCAACAATTTTCTATTCAACAATTAACCCTCTCTAGTGGTGCCTTACGTGAAGGCTTACTATACGAAATGTTACCCGATAGCCACACCACTAATATTCGCCAGCGCACTATCCAGGCGTTAAGCCAACGTTTTCATATTGATCAACAACATGCCGATAGTGTAAAGCGGCAAATTCGCACGCTGTTTACCCAATTGAAAAGCTCATGGAATTTACCTGAGGGTAATGCATTAGAGTTATTATTGGCCAGCGGGGACTTGCATGAAATAGGTTTATTGCTTGAATACAAATACCATCAACAGCACAGTGCTTATATTCTTACTCATGCAGACCTTGCGGGCTTTAGTCAGCCAGATCGGCAACTACTGGTGAGTTTGGTCACACTTTATAAAGGTGATATCAACCAAGTGCTTATTGAACAACAATCAGCGATAGAGGCTGAAAGTGCGACAAAATTATTAATTATTCTTCGCTTAGCGGTAAAATTGTGCCGTCGCCGCAAAGACGATAAATTACCAAACTACCATATAAGGCTCAATGAGAAAGCTTTGTTCTTGTCCTTACCCAAAGCTTGGCTCATGCAACACGCGCTAATTCATGATGAATTAAAGCAAGAAAATGACCATATTGCCCGCCTAGGTTATCGCTTGCACATTGACTGTGAAAATGAATTAAGTGTCTTGGCCACGCCAGACTGAAAAATCATCAAACTCGTATCCTTAACTCTTCTGATTATTATCGTCTGGAAGAAAAATCGCCCCTTGTTCCTGAGCATAAAAAAGTCGTGCTATATAGCACGACTATTAACTGACAGTAAATTCAGCACAGCTTTGAGTATTTCAACGGCTGTTTAGGCTTTTTGTTCTTCTTTTAACCAACGCGCTACTCGCTTAGCAAAATAGGTAAGAATGCCATCTGCTCCGGCTCGTTTAAAGGCCAACAAACCTTCCATTACACAAGGTTTTTCTGCTAACCAGCCATTTTGAATTGCGGCCATGTGCATCGCATATTCACCACTGACTTGATAAGCATAAGTCGGTACTTGAAAATTATCTTTTACTCGGCGCACAATATCTAAATATGGCATACCTGGTTTAACCATCACCATATCTGCCCCTTCATGAATATCTTGTGCGACTTCATGCAAGGCTTCATTACTATTGGCGGGATCCATTTGATAAGAAAATTTATTACCCCCTTTGATATTACCTGCAGAGCCTACCGCATCACGAAATGGACCATAGTAGCTAGAGGCGAATTTGGCAGAATAAGCCAATATTTTCGTATTAACAAAATGGTGCAGCTCTAACTCCTGACGAATGGCGCCGATACGACCATCCATCATATCTGAAGGAGCAACAACATCAGCACCCGCTTGTGCATGAGATAAGGCTTGTTTAACTAAAATATCCTTAGTCACCTCATTCAGAACATAACCGTTATCATCGATAATGCCATCTTGACCATGGGTAGTGAATGGGTCTAAGGCAACATCAGTTATTACACCTAAGCTTGGGAACTTTGCCTTCACTGCTCGCACGGTGCGTTGAGCCAAACCATCAATGTTATAAGCTTCTTCAGCCAACAATGACTTTTTATCAGCTGGGGTAACTGGAAAAATGGCAATCGCAGGTATGCCTAAAGCGACCAGTTCCTGACATTCTTCTAATAACAGATCGATACTCTTACGTTCGACACCCGGCATTGAGGCAATAGCTTCACACTGGTTTTCACCTTCTAAGACAAAAACAGGGTAAATCAGATCATTTACACTCAGTTGATGTTCTGACATTAAACGTCGTGAAAAGTCATCAGAGCGCATACGACGCATACGACGGGCGGGATATTGGCCAAAGACGTTGTTCATACTTATTTCCTATAATAATTTAATTTTACTTTTCTATACGTATAGCCACATCCAATGAATTAATGCACTGACAACTTTGCCTATAGCTTTTTAAACTGGCCCCTAGTGAGCTCACTAGCCATTAAATGGAGGCTAAAAATGCATGATAAAGAACTATACTTAACATGTTTTTCTTTTTATCAAATCGCTATTGAAGCACTAAGTTGACAGATTCATTATTTCAATGGGCATTACTTGTACTTGATCTCGACCCGCTTGCTTAGCTTTATAGAGGGCTTTATCTGCCTTATCAAAGATAATTTCAGGTGTCACACCTTGCTCTTGCTGATACGTTGTCAGACCACAACTGACGGTTAAATGAATAACATTTTCATGATTGAAAATATGTTGTTGGCGCGCACGTTGACAAATATCTTCTGCCAAAGCTAAAGCCCCTTTTTCATCTGTTTCAGGCAGGATCAAGCAAAACTCTTCACCACCATAGCGACAAGCAACATCCGTACTGAATTACGCATTGCGAGTACTTAAATTGAAAACGCGTTCACTATTAAGGGTTGTTTGTTTGATAATTTCCTGTTCACTATAACCCATTAATTCGGCTAACACAGTGACAATATAAGGTAAGTAGCTAGGTTCATTACGGCTACTTTTGGGTTTTGGACGAATGTTTCTTGGCGTTAAATAAGGCGCATCTGTTTCGATCATTAGTCGATCTAGTGGAATAAAAGGCACAATATCGCGTAACTCTTGACCACGACGCTCATCGCAAAGCCAACCGGTAATGCCAATATACATGTCAGCATCTATACACTGCTGTAACTCTTTTTGATTGCCGGTAAAGCAATGGGAAACCATGGCGGGAATACGAGCAATATAAGGTTTTAAAATTTCAAACCAAGGTTCGAAGGCATCACGTTGATGTAAGAATAAGGGTAATTGAAGTTGCTCTGCTAACGCCACTTGCTGAGTAAAAACATTTTTCTGATTGCTGGCACTTGAGAAATTACGATTAAAGTCTAGCCCGCACTCACCAATCGCTTTGACGCAGCTATTTTCAGCTAAATCAGCCAGTTGTTGTTGAAAATTTGTCTCAGCATGGTCTGCGTCGTGCGGATGAATACCGGCAGTACTATATAAGTAGTCTGGATAGTCCTGGCAAAGCTCAATCGCTTGCTTACTTGCAAAAATATTAGTGCCAGTAACCAGTAAGGCATTAATATTTTTTGCTTTAGCGCGGGTAATAACAGCAGAAAGATCTTTGTCAAACCGTGTGTTGGTTAAGTTGACACCAATATCAATCAAGGGACTATAAACTCGTTATTTCATGCGTTTAACACGAATCTTTCGATTGGAATCTGGGAGGTTTTTCTTCAAATAAACCGCACTCATAAAGCCTTTTTTAAGTAAGACACTATCGCCGACTTCAATTTTAAGAAAGTCATTATCAGTTTGCTGCCATTGTTGACCGTTGGTAAAGGTGAAGCGCCATTTATCGTAGTGATCTTTACTTAACTGCTCAACAATCAACACAACTTGTTGGTCTTCTTCAGCTACTTTGTATGTGGTTAAATGTTCTGCACCAAAGTCTGCTACTTTTGTCGACGTAGGAGCCATGGTAGTTTCATCTTTAACCTCGGGCGTATTTTTTACCATTTTAGCCTTCACATTGACGGCTGGCACAGCTTGCTCAGCTAAGTCATCAAAACAAACCAAACGCGCTAAACTGTCTTGAATTTTTAGACATTGGGCTAAGCTAACATTAAGTGTTTCTGCTTTTGTTGTTAATGATAACAAGGTCAAAATAGTAAGCGTTATAATAGAATTATTTTTCATTATTGTTCTTCCTTTGATGCTGTTTCTTCTTCTGTTCGATAATAAACAGAGGCGATAATAATACCTAACTCAAATAGCAATAGCATGGGTAATGCCAGCATGGTTTGAGAAATAATATCTGGTGGTGTTAACAACATACCAACGACAAATGCACCCACCACAATATAAGGGCGTTTAGTGCGTAAGCTAGCTGGAGTTGTTACGCCAGTCCAACACAGTAATATAATGGCAATAGGGATTTCAAATGCGGCACCAAAAGCAAAAAATAGTTTTAAAACAAAATCCAAGTAGCTGCTAATGTCTGTTGCAATGGTAACGCCATCGGGTGCTACCGAAGAAAAGAAGGCGAAAGCAACTGGAAACACCACATAGTAAGCAAACGCAATACCGCCATAAAACAATAAGGTACTACCTAGCATTAAGGGGGCCATTAAACGTTTTTCATGCTTATACAAACCAGGCGCAATAAACGACCACAATTGATATAAAATGTATGGCATGGCAAGAAATATCGATAAGACAATGGTGAGTTTAAATGGCGTAAAGAAGGGGGATGCTACATCAGTCGCGATCATTTGCGTACCCTCTGGCATAACGGCCAAAAGTGGCTTTGCGACATATTGGTAAATATCTTGGGCAAAGTAAATCAACGAACAGAAAATAACTAACACACCTAACACTGCATGCAATAATCGTGTTCTCAGTTCTAATAAGTGATCAAATAATGTGTGATTTTGTTTAGCGGCTGAACTCATTTACCCTGCTTTTCATTTTTATTATCATCGAGCTGTTCGACTTTTTCAGACGAGTCTGTTGTGTTTTCAGCTGTTTGATAAGGATTATTGACCATTGCTGCCGCTTCTTCTAGTGACTTCACTGACGCGGCAACTTCTGGTGATAAGTCTTTCATGCCAGCTTGTTCAGCTTTCTTTAAATTAGCATGCAGTTCATGAATACGTAGCTCTTCAGTGAGTTCATTTTTAACGCCCTCACTAAAATTACGCATGCTATTTATCCAGCTACGCACAGAACGAATTGCTACGGGTAATCGCTCGGGCCCTAGTACGACTAGGCCAATAATAGCAATTAATAGCAGTTCCCAAAAACCTATATCAAACATTAGACTTGGTCTTTCTCTTTTTCAGCCACAGTACTTTCTTTGGCTGTTTTATCACCTAAACTGTCGTTATTAGCTAAATCTTCTTGGCTAGCGTCTTCTTTTTTTGCTGTATCGTCAGTTACTGCACTTTTAAATCCTTTCACTGCTGATCCTAAATCAGTACCCAAATTACGTATTTTTTTTGTGCCAAACAACAATACGACAATGACCGCAATAATTAATAATTGCCAAATACTTATACCGCCCATAAAAAACTCCAATAATTTATTAGATTTCATTATAAAGTTTATAGAAAAAAAATCACCAACTGATATGATAAATAGTGAGGTAAAACAAATTTTGATAAGAATGTATTGTAAAAACCAGTGTTATTGGCATTTTTGCCTAGTGTTATTTTACTTTGCATTTGCAAGTGCAGCACAAGCTTATGCTTCAGTAGAAGTAAAAGCGTCCGCTGAACAAAAAGATGAACACTGGATGCAAGGATTGCATGAAACGGTTTCTGACTCCGTTTATCAATCTGCGCAATGGTTTGATAGTTTTTTTATTGCAAATGATAGTGAACAACAAAGTCCAAAAACAACCGCAAAAATTAGTTTTGCTTGGTTGCCAAAAAGTCGTGACTGGAGTGAAATCAAGCCACGCTTTCGATTGCGTGTTAAATTGCCGCATTTTCAAGACAGAGTTAGTGTGGTGTTATCTGACGAAACAGATGATGAACTCAACAATCTACCGCTAGAGTCAGTCAACACCAATTCGAGCACTGAAGAAGAAAAGTTTTCTTTAGCACTAAACTATACACAAGATAAAAAAAATGACCGGTTAATGAATTATCGTTTGGGTATTTCAGGTGGCGATATATTTGCTAGAGCAAAACATAAACGTCGCTTAACTATTAATACCAAGCAAGGTTTTTTAGTTGAACCGTCAATGTATTACTACCTTAATGATGGCCTTGGCGCTAAATTATTGTTGGAGTACGATTATCAATTAAGTAGCAAATCACTTTTTCGTCTAAATTATAGTATTCGAGGCTCTGCGGCCTTTAGTGGTATTCGCTGGAAGCATGGTTTTTATAAACTAGAGCAAATAAATCACACCACGGCATCAGTGCTGAGCTTACAAGCTGAAGGTGAACGCAACGGGGCACGAGGCTTTGTTATTGATAAGTACACCTTAAGTTATCGATACCGCTTTAATGCTGTGCGCGATTGGTTGTTTTTTGAAATAGAACCTTTTGTCGAGTTTCCCGAGCAAGAAAATTACAACACAACTCCGGGTATTGCCTTACGCATTGAAGGCTTTTTTCACAAGGGTTAGCGCTAACTTGTTCGAGCGTTAAACTAGGCCTGAATCATTGCTACCGCATTACTGTTAGTATCAAGATAACTTTCAGTATCAGCATTATTGTCCGCTATTTTTCCTGGCCGGTTAATATAATAACCTTGGCCAAATTGACAACCTACGGTTTGTAGCTTCTTGAACATGGCTTCAGATTCAATGCCTTCCGCCACTAGTTGGTAGCCAAATTTTGTCCCCAGCTCATGCAAGGCCTTAATTAAAGATAAGTTTTTATCATTGTGATTTAAAGCATGGATAAAACTGCGATCGAGTTTAATAAATTCAAACGGGTAATTATGTAAAAAATTAAAAGACGATAAACCAGCACCATAATCATCTAAAGCTAACTTAACGCCAAACTCTTTCAAGCTCTTTAAGCCTTTAAGTGCGAGTTCGGTATGTCGAGCAAAAGCAGATTCATTAAACTCAAGAATCAGTCGTTCAGGCTCAACTGTATTAGCACTGATTAAGGCCATTAATTTTGCTAATTGGTTCGCTTGAATTAAGTGACGGCCTGATAGGTTGACACCAATATAAGTGTGCTCATATTCTTTTGACTGTTGCCATCGTTTTAATTGCAAACAAACTTGTTCAATCACCCAGATTTCTATATCCAAAATCATACCGGTTTCTTCTGCCATAAAAAGAAACTCACTCGGGGTTAACAAGCCCTTGGTTGGATGCTGCCAACGTAAAAGTACTTCAAAGCCTATAGTTTTAGTTGAGGTTAAATCTAAAATTTGCTGATAATGTAATTCAAACTGTTTGCTTTGAATGGCTTGCCTTAATTCTTGCTCAAGCGTCATGCTGGCAATAATTTTTTCCCGCATGCTGTCCTCAAAGAAAACGTATCGACCGCGGCCTAAACTTTTTGCTTCATACATTGCGGCATCAGCATCACGTAATATTTCGCTGGCATCTTTATAGCCAACCCGACTTTGAGCAATGCCCATACTGGCATTTGAATACAAGGTATGACCCTCAAGTTCAAAGGGTTGCGCAATTGATGTAATGATACGAGATGCAATTTCTTCAATATCTTCACGTGCTTGTAATGAGTCTAATAACACTACAAACTCATCACCACCTAACCGGGCTAAAGTGTCATTGTCGCGCACACAATAGCCTAGGCGACGCGCAATTTCGATTAAAAATTGATCGCCAGCGTGATGTCCTAAGGTGTCGTTGATCATTTTAAAGCGATCTAAATCAATAAATAAAACGGCAAACCTATGGCTAGGATGGCGCTTTAAATGTCGAATAGCATAGGTTAAACGCTCTGAAAACATCGATCTATTGGGCAGTTGTGTTAAAGCATCATGATGCGCGTCATGATACAAACGTGCCTCTGCTTTTCGACGTTCTTCAATTTGCATACGTAAATTGAGATTGGTTGCTTGGAGCTCTTGGGTGCGTTTATTGACTCTTTCTTCAAGCACTTCATGGTTTTTTCTTGCTTGTTGTTGCGTTTTTTGTCGTAAAATTTCAATGGCAATATGGTGACTAACAAAACGCATAAGCTCGAGATCTTTACTGTGATAAGCATTTTTGTCTTGATAATGCTGGATAGCAATAACCCCAAAAATCTCACCCTGATTAGATAAAGGGGCGGCCAGCCAAGCCTGTGTTAAGGCGAAATCAGGAGATGGCGAGCTAAAGTCACATTGTGTTACTTCACCTTCTGCCGCTAACGTGTACATTATGCTATCGCTCAAAAGAATAGGTTTACCCTTTCTTATGACCATTTCAGACAGGCCGCTACTGAGCTTTCTCGTCGCGGGCTGTGTAAATTTCTCATCACAATAGTAAGGAAATTCTAATTGGCTTTTATTTTCAGATAATAAGGCGATATAAAAATTTTTTGCGGGTAATAGCTTATTGATTTCGTCATGCAAGGCTTGATAAAGTTCGGATATAGCTTGCGATTTTGTTGTTAGTTCAGAAATATTAAGCAGCACTTGATGTGTTTTAACTGCCAATTGCCTTTCAACAATTTCACGCTGTAACTCTTGATTGGTTTGAGTTAATTTAATGGTACGTTGTTGAATACTAGACTCTAATAACTCTCTACTTCGAACGCGATCTATAGCTGTGACTAAATGTTCAGCAATAAACTCTAAAATTTGGCAATTTTCCTCAGAAAAATAGCGTTTTTTATCATAACTTTGTAGAGAAATAACACCGATAACCTGTTCGCCACGTTTTAATGGCACACCAAGCCAATCTGTCCATACTGAGCCATACAAGACAATTTTATCCGCTTTGGCCAGTGCCATTCTTTCTTTGGCAGAACAATGTATTGGTGCTTGGCTTTCTAAAACTAGGCCGGTTAGACTTTTTCGTCCTTTAGCTACATCAAGATCTTCATGTAAACGCTTTTCTACAGGATTATGGCAGTAAGTGAATTGTAATTCGTTAGAGGGGGTTAACAAGGCTATATTGAAACTGTCAGTAGCTAGTAAGGTTTTAATTACGGATTCAAGACCTTGATAAAACGCATCTAGATCGGTTATTGAACTGGATAATTCAGACAGCTGTAACAAACTCGATTGTTTGTTTTTAAGCTGTCGATACTTTTTAAGTAGCGATTTTAACTTAGGAAGTTGGCGTATCGCATGAGTATTTTCCGTCGCCATCAAGTCCACTTATAAATTCCGTTTTATCATTAGTATTATTTTTGTACGGCTAGTCTAACAAAATAAATAGGCTTAGCGAGAGCTTAGCGTCATTTATTCTTTAATTATCATCAGATAAGTTCAGTTCTGGCTAAAAATTTCACGATTTCAAATAAATAGACGGTGACACTGTCTGCATAAACGATAAAAAATCATAGTTTAACTATGCTTTTTTTATGAGTAATTATGCACTATTACATGGTAAAGATGCAAGTTGCTTGATATAACTAGATGTTTTAATAAGGATGCTTTTAATATGATTTCATTATCCGCAGTGGAATGCCGCATTATCGGCGTGATGCTAGAAAAAGAAACGACAACACCAGAGCAATGTCCTCTTTCTATCAACAGCATAACCTTAGGCTGCAATCAAAAAAGTAACCGTGAACCTGTAATGTCACTGGCAGAAAATGAGGTGCAAAACGTTGTTGATGAACTGGTACAAATGCATCAGTTAATGATAGATCAAAAAGCTTCCAGCCGAGTAAATAAATACTTTCATCGCTTTTGTAATACTGAATTTGGCAATCTACAATTTTCAGCTCAGCAAAGAGCCATTATTTGCGTGTTATTCCTCAGAGGGCCACAAACACCAGGAGAGTTAAGAATACGTACCAACCGTCTAGCTGACTTTGCTGATGTCAGTGAAGTTGAAGTGGCCTTAAATCAATTACAAAACCTTAACAATCAAAGGCTAGTCAAAAAACTCGAACGAGAGCCAGGAAAGCGCGATTCCCGCTATGTACATTTACTCTCAGACCTTGATGCAGGTGACTTAGTTCAAAGGGACTTAGTTAAAGGGAACTTAGCTGAATCGAGCGTCACTCAAACAGAAAATATTGCCTCAGCCAATGATCCTAAACTAGCTCAGAGAGTAACCGAGTTAGAGCAACAAGTGGCGGTATTAACAGAACAAATGGCTTGTTTAACTGAGCTACTTGAAGACAAGTGACGATTAATTTCATCGCCGTGTGGAGCCAGTTTAGGTAACACTTTTACTTGATTGAATTCTTTTGATTATTCTTTTGATTACTCTTTTGATCATTATTGCAGATGGACTAACCCGCTATCATCACGTTCAAAACCATGGCAGATATAACCGCTTTGTGGACGTTTTTTCTTGGCGATTTGATGGAAATGCTCAAAGCCGACTGAAAAGGCAAATGGGTTGGCGTTGTAGTCGGCGTAAGCTTGATCACTGCCGTTCTTCGCTTCTCTGACGCCAGCAGCGAATGAGCTTAAAAAGTCATCTCTGTTATTGAGCAAAATGGTGGTGGGGCCATTTACATCTTCAACGAGTTCAAACGCGCCGAGTGCAATATACTTATCAACAACTAGGTTATTGAATACGCCACAGTATTGTTCAGTTTCTTCATCATAAGCCACGGGTGAGTCATCGCTTGCTTCCATTAAAGAGACAAATAACTCTCTTACTTTTTTTGAAATCATAAACTATTCCTTTTCAAGCCATATTTGCGTCGTCAGCTTAAGTTTAAGCTTTAACCCTTGTTTGCCATTATAAAGCTTTGATTAATTTATACGGCAAAGCTGCGTTCTGCCATAGCGTAAGAAGAGCTTTAGCGGGTTAAGTTGATAACATCAATTGCCAGCCAACTTAGCCCGCGTCAGCTTAACTACTGACAATGTGAACTGACAAATGTTAACTGCCTAATATTTTAAGTGGTAGCGACAATGCGTCATTGCCTGTTTGGCCCACTAGCCAAATAATGGCAGATAAACCCCCAACGGTAACGACATACCATAATGCGGAGACAATTTGTGCATAGCGATTAAGGGGCAGTAACTGGCTTAAATGTCGGCGTTTATATTCAAAAAATATTTCTATGCTACCAATAGCCAGTAAAAAGCCTAACAGCGCTAAACCAAAGTAATAACTGATATAAATACCCAGTGCTGCGCCTAAGGCACAAGCGACTAAACCTACTTTAGAGTTGATTGAAAAAGCGATGCTTTTCAGCACATGGCCACCGTCTAACGGCAATATGGGCAATAAGTTAAATAAATTGAGCAGGGCATTAAATACGGCCAAACCGGCGAGTATTTCTATATCGGTCAGCCAATAACCCACTAAGCAAGCGATAGAAAGTATTAAGCCGAAAAAGGGCCCCATAATTGAAATAACAATGTCTTGCCAGCGGGTATTAATTTTATCATCGCTCAGCGCTAAACCGCCAACAAAGGGGATGAGATATATGCCTTTAGTTTTCAAGCCAAAGTATTTCATCGCTCGAATATGACCATATTCATGAAAAACGAGGCAAAGAATCAGTGCGATGGCAAACTCAATAGAGAATAACCAACTATAAGCCGCTAAACTGCCGGCAGCAAATAGCACTTTAACCACCTTGGCACTTTTCAATAGCTTCAAGCCTAGGCCAGCCATACCGACTAAACTAAATTTAATTGGTTGCTTTTCCCCTTTGACGATTTGGCGTTGCTCTATGTCTTTTTCATTGAGGGTATTGTCGTGTAATAGCTCGTTATTGACTAACAGTTGAAATTGCAGCGCAAAAGGTTGCCATTGCAGTGAACCCTTGAGTTCTACGGGTAATTCGCCATGCTCATTTTGTAGGGTAAATTTATGTGTAAATGACTCACTGTCGGCATGAGCATTAATTTGTGAGACACATTGCTCATCCCAAAATACTTGCTGCCATCCGGCCATTGACCCTTCTAATCTTAGTGTTTTTCCTAGACATTCTACTTCTAATAATTGCAATTAATTAACTCAGCATATAAAACCTTGCCCGATTATCGCTATATTTGCAGCCGCATCAAGGTTTATTGATAAAACATTAAGGACAGTTAATATTTTAAAATATGTTGGACCTCATTTATTTGGCTCTGTTGAGGTTAATTGTTGCCGCCTTAGACCGCATTAACTTGGCTATTCATATTGTGCCTATCAGGTTGATTTCCTGTGTAACGCTTGACGGACTCAAGTGTGAGCGACAAAAAATGGCCTAAAGCTATATGGCGAACTGTAAAAGTAAGCTTAGTTAAAAGACTTACTTTCTCTCTAAGCTATCAAGCGCGCTGTAAAACACGGTAATTTATTGGTTATTGCTCAACTCGTGTGACCGCTAAAACGCTGGCGACTAGGTAATCCATATGTTGCTCTGGAATTGATGCCAGATTAATGCGTCCGTTATTCAAGCCGTATATGGCATATTGATCTCTGAGTATTTCCATTTGCTCTGCGGTTGCTGGCAACATAGAAAACATGCCTTCTTGAGATAAAATATAATCAAAATAATTATCGCCTGAGTGTTGGCGAAAGGCAGCGCAAAGTTTTGCTCTTATGGCTTTAATTTTGATATTTATCTGTGTCAGTTCATCTGACCACACTTTTCTCAGCTCAGGGGTTTTAACAATGGTTTTTACAATTTCAGCGCCATTAGACGGTGGTACCCAATAAGTGGTTTTACTCATAATAGCAAGTTGAGCTTGCGCTTTGTCTGCCTCTTCTTGTGTTGGACTTAAAATATAAGCCGCACCGACTCGATCACTGTATAAACCGAAGTTTTTTGAACAACTTACGCAAAGTGCTAGGCGATCAACCGTATTGGCGATAGTCAGTAAGCCAGCCGCATCTTCATTTAATCCGTCGGCAAAGCCTTGATACGCAGTGTCAATTAAGGGTAAAAAGCCGGTAGATTTTGCTAGCTGAGCAATTTGCTGCCAATGTGGCAATGTTAAGCGTAATCCTGAAGGGTTATGGCAAGAGCCGTGCAAGAGCACAACATCATTTTCGCCCAATTTTTCAAAGGTATTGAACATGCCAATTTCATCAAGCATCATGGTTTTTTTGTTAATAAAAGCGTATTCCTCATAAGCCAAGCCGGCGGCTATAATGGTGGGAATATGGTTGGCATAGGTGGGATCACTTACCCAAATTTTGGCCTCAGGGTTGGCGAGCTTAATTAAATCTAATATGGCGCGTAAGCCGCCACTGCCACCAGCGGTTTGAATGCCATTGATGTAGCCATTCACGGTTTGGTTTGCAAACACCATTGCTTGTAGTAATTGCACATATTCAAGATCACCTTTTGAACCGACATAGCTTTTATTTCGCCCGGCATTGGCGAGCTGTTGGTCGGCTTGCTTTACTGCTTGCATTAGCACGACCTTGTCATGGCTATCTTTATAAACGCCTACGGTTAAATCAACTTTAAAAGGCCTTTCATCTTGAGATGAACGTGCCATTAAATCTATAATTTCGTCAGTAGCAGGTAAGGGGATATTGGCAAACATGAGTTCTCTTTAATTAACTAATCAATAAGTAAGGTAATCGAATATATTCAAGGCAAGAGTATACGCTATTATTTACCATGATTTTTAGCCGAATTATTTAGCAGTATGATAAGGCAAAAAATATTTAAGGCCTTATTTGCGATACTGGCATAGGTTAATCTCAGACAAAAAACAGTTAGTAACATTATTTAAAATGTTACTAACTTAAATAATTTAACTAAAGAGCCAATAAAAAAGGCCGATACATTAAGTAGCGGCCGTTAAATTCAGCTAAATCACATTAAGGTTTATCGGCACTTAGCCTTACTAAACCTTTAAGCTATTCATCTTCAGCATATCCGGCCCAAATATCGGCATTGACGGTCGGCTTCTTTTTGCGTTTTTTCTTACCGCTGCCTTCGGGTGCGGCCATCGGCTTTTCTGCAGCTAAAATTGAATCATCGCTAATTTCATCGGCCTCAAAACCTTCGACTTGCTCACGTTCAAGCCAAATTTTATTCTTTTTCTCAATCACTTTAAAGTGATGATAATCTTCATGATCGATAAGCGATATCGCCAAGCCTACTTCGCCAGCACGGCCACTTCTGCCAATACGATGCATGTAGTCTGATGGACTTCTGGGTAAGTTAAAATTGATCACTACGGGCAGTTTTTCAATGTCTAGGCCACGAGCCGCAATATCAGTGGCAATTAACACGGCAATCTCGCCGGCTTTAAAGCCGTCAAGCACTCGACTACGTTCGCCTTGGCCTTTATCGCCATGAAACACGGCAGCAGTAATGCCATGTTTAGCCAATTTTTCAGCCAAATGTTCACAGTGGTGTTTGGCATTGACGAAAATAAGCGCTTGTCGCCATTGCTGTTGCTGAATTAAATGCGCTAATACTGCTGTTTTTTCGCCCTTGTTAACAGTAAATACCCGCTGTACCAAGGTGCTGGCGTCGCTACTTTGTAATTGTATTTCAATCGGGTTATTAAGCAGTTCTTGGGTTAATGCCTTGACTTGCTCAGGGAAGGTCGCTGAAAACAATAAGGTTTGTTTTTTCTTTGGCAATAAGGCTAACAGCGCTGAGAGTTCTTCAGTAAAGCCGAGACTTAACATTCTATCGGCTTCATCAAGCACTAAGGTGTTGACCTTATCGAGCTTAATCGCATTACTTGAAATTAAATCCAGTAATCGACCTGGCGTTGCCACTAAAATATCGCTGCCGCCACGTAAGGCCAGCATTTGCGTATTAGCTGATACACCACCAAAAACCGCCACGGTTTTTATTTTGCCGTTAAAATGCACGGCATAAGACTTAATGCTATCCGCTACTTGCTTGGCAAGTTCACGGGTAGGCACCAAAATTAGGCCAGTAACATAGTTACCTTTAGTACTACTCGCTAATGATTTTTCAGCCTGTGGTGGCAAAGTAAGTTGCTGTGCTTGTATTTTTTGCAATAGCGGCAGTGCAAAGGTAGCTGTTTTACCTGAGCCAGTATTTGCCCCGGCAATTAAGTCACGTCCGGCTAATACACTTGGAATAGCTTGCGCTTGAATGGGCGTGGGCTGTTGATATTCCAGTTCAGTTAGTCGAGCTAACAAAGGTGGAATTAGGCCAAGTTCTGTAAAATTGGCTGGCGTTGTGACAGAGGTCATTAATATAAAGGGCTCAAAGCTAGGGTAATAACTGCCTATTTTAGCGTATTTATGCCCAGCTGAGTTAGTGAAATCGATCATATCTTGGCGTAATCTTATGCCATCTTATTTCAGGTAAGCATACGGCGTACTATACATTGGTATCATCAGGAGCATTGAAGGTTTTAAGTCTCAGTGGTATTATTCGTATGAAACATGAGTAATCCGCAATCAGCAGTTAACCCTGAAAGTTCTATTACTATACTTAATACTTTTATCCTGTTGAGAAGATATAATGACTTAACTTTTCAACTTACCCATCTATTTGAGTTCTTAATAATTAAAACCTTATGGCTAAAAATACGTTTACACCTGAGTTACTTGAACAACACTTTACCAAAAATGAATGGAAAAAAGGCACGAGAATTTTTCAGGCTAAAGGTATTAAAACCTGTGCTCTTGACGGTGAAACAATTCGTGGCGTAGTTTTTAGTGAGCGCTCTCGCCAAGTAGGGTATTTAACTCGGTTAGTTTTTGAAGAGAAACAGGGTGATATTACCAGTTATTGTGACTGTTATATTGGTCGCGATTGTAAACATGGCGCTGCTTTAGCGCAGTATTTTGTTGATGAACATTTTGATCACAATAGTATTGCCTCATCTGAAAAAATAGTGGATAAATGGCTGACCCGCTTTCAAGCCCAACCCAGTAGATATCAACCCAATAGCCAACAAAAGTCATTATTATACTTTTTAAAGCCTAACAGCTATAACGAAGATGATTATTTTACCTTAGGGATTAAATCAGCTCGACCAAAAAATAGTGGTGGTTGGAGTCATACCCTTGGTAGTGAATATTCTGCCAGTTCGTTAATTAATAGTGCCTATGCGACGAACGAAGATGTTGGGGTACTAACCGAGCTTATTCGCACAAATCAATATGGCGATAACATTAAATATTTTGATTTATTTGCCCGTATTATAAAAACTAATCGCTGTTTTTGGCAGACAAATTATGACCTGAACGACGCAATTACCTTAGGTGATCCCCTAGAAGCACAATGGCAGTGGTTGGCATTGGGTAACCATTTACATACCTTGCAGCTGGTTTTTATGCAGCCATCAAGCAGTATTCTTATTATCAAAGCACAACCGCTGTGCTATTACGATGAAGAACAAAATTGTTTTGGGGAAATTAAGACCAATACTCAATGTGATTTTGAAGCCGATTTACTCAATTCACCTATTTTCGAAGAAGATAAATTACCTTGGGTAATGAGCAAGTTGTCAATGTCGTTAGGTGATGCAGTGCAGCGCTTACCAAAACCAAAAACAGAATTTTCCCAAGAGTTAACTAAGCCTGAAGTGCATTTGCACTTTTCTACCCCTGCAGAAGCTAATCCACAGTCAGGTTTTGTGCGAGTTAATTTCTCTTATCAAGGTAATTTAGTTAATCCGCATAATGACAGTGTCACGGTTTCACCTGCTAACTTGACTGGCGATGACAGTGACGGCGCTAGCAAGGTAAAGCTGTATCGAGATTTATCCTTTGAACAAACGGTCATTGATAAACTCTCGACCTTAAAATTTAATGCTCAGCCTAAGCCTAAGCGTTACACTTTTACCAATGAAGACTATTTAAATAAAGACAAAGTGCCTAAGTTTTCAATGCTGATGCAAGGGCGCTATGCTTGGCATCACTTTTTGCATCAAGAATTACAAGTGCTTAAAGATCTGGGCTGGCATATTAGCTTTGCAGATAATTTTTATTATAAAGCACTCTCCACCGACAGCATATTTGACGCGGAAGTGATTGAAACCGATGATCATGATTTCTTCTCCTTAGGGTTAAACTTAACCATTGATGGTAAGAAAATGCCGGCGTTTCCTATTTTGCTAGGGGCTATTGAACAATTACCTAAATCGGTATTATTTGATCGTGACAAAGTGGCTGGCGACAAAATCGGTGGCGAAAAAACGCAGCTTATTGCACCCGACTCACCGATTTATGTTGATCTAGATAATGGGGACTTTGTTGCTTTGCGTTATCAAAGCGTACAGCCGATCTTAAAACAATTTATTGAACTGTTTATGCCCAACGCCTTAAATAAAGATGGCAGGATGGAGTTATCACGCTTTCAAGGACATCAAACATTATCAATGTTAGATGACCAAGGCATGATAGCAACAGGTACCAGTAAGTTAAGAGCGCTGGCGGATAAATTGAGCAACTTTCAACAAGTTACCACAGTACCTGTGCCTCTTGGTTTAAACGCTACGTTAAGAACTTATCAGCACCAAGGATTAAACTGGCTACAGTTTTTACGCGAATATCAATTAAACGGTATTCTGGCGGATGATATGGGCTTAGGTAAAACCATTCAAGCCTTGGCGCACTTACTGGTTGAAAAACAGCAAGGTCGACTTAATAAGCCAGTACTTATTGTGGCGCCCACCAGCGTTATTTTTAACTGGGCAAATGAGATAGAAAAATTTACCCCACAACTTTCATATCAAGTATTACACGGCAGTAAACGTCAGCAACACTTTGATTGTTTTGACCAGAGTGAAGGCAGTGAAAATCAAGTTGATATCATCATTACCAGTTATGCGTTAATTATTAAAGATTTAGAACATTACTGTGAACAACAATTTTATTACCTTATTCTTGATGAAGCGCATTATATAAAAAACACTAAAACTAAGTTATATCAAGCGTTTATGGCACTAAAGGCGCAGCATAAGTTATGCTTGACCGGTACGCCTATGGAAAATCATTTAGGCGAGTTTTGGGCGCAATTTAATTTTTTACTGCCAGGATTTTTAGGGGGACAAAGACAATTTACTAAGCTCTTTAGAACCCCAATAGAAAAGCATGGGGATCATGAACGTAAGCAGCTATTAAACCAGCGTATTAAACCGTTTATTTTACGCCGAACCAAAGATAAAATAGCCACAGAGTTACCACCAAAAACTGAGATCATTCAAAAGCTACGTATTGAAGGTAAGCAAGCTGAGCTCTATGAATCAGTACGCTTAGCCATGGACAGTCGCTTAAAAGATATTATTGCCGATAAAGGTTTAAAACGTAGTCAGATAGAAGTTTTAGACGCGTTATTAAAACTAAGACAGGTATGTAATCACCCTAAGTTATTATCACTTGAAGGCGCTAAAAAGGTCAATCAATCGGCTAAGCTTGATTATTTAATGGAAACGCTGCCCGAGCAAATTGATGAAGGCCGTAGAATATTAATATTTTCACAGTTTACCAGTATGCTAGCTTTGATAGAGGCAGAGCTGATTGAAGCGGGTATTGGCTACGTTAAATTAACCGGTTCAACCACTAAAAGACAAGAGGTAGTTGATAAGTTTCAACGCGGTGAAGTGCCGGTGTTTTTAATTAGCTTACGTGCTGGCGGTGTGGGCTTAAACTTAACTGCAGCCGATACCGTTATTCATTTTGATCCTTGGTGGAACCCTGCGGTGGAAAACCAAGCCACGGATAGAGCATACCGCATTGGCCAAGACAAGCCCGTTTTTGTCTACAAATTGATTATTGAAAATTCAATAGAAGAAAAAATTCAAAAAATACAGCAAAACAAAGCCGAGCTTGCAAAAGCCTTATTATCTGAAGAAGTCAGTGATAGCAAATTGAGTTTAACCGATGATATTTTAACCTCACTGCTTGCACCGCTAAGCTAGCCTAGCAGGTATAGCCATTAAATTAATGGCTATACCTGCTGTGAAAACACAGCGACTATATTGTTGCAAACATCGGTTAAGTAAATAACTGAAGATATTGCACACCTGATGACGAATATAGCCAGAATAACAGCGCTAAATTAATCATGACCGTGCTCCAAAAAACCCGTATAAAGGTTTTTTTTGATGATTTATGCCGAAGAATTTGTTGCGCGAGCGCTGCACCCGGCCATCCCCCTATTAAAGCAAGCATATGTAAAGTGCTTTCTTGAGTGCGCCATGCACCACGTTGTGCTTTTGATTTATCGACCGCATAACTGAGAAAAGTTAAAACACTTAACCCGATATAAATAGACATTAATTTTTGCGGTAAATAGCCTAAAGTAAAAGTGATCATGATGACGGCTAAAAAGATGAGCGAGAAATAAATAGAGCATTGACTGATTTTTTTAGGTTGCTTTTTCTTGAGTTTTTCACCTAAGAAGGTGGCATCACAAGCGCAATATCGACCGGCTTTATCTTTGGTGATTGAAAAAGTAATAATGTCACTAATTTGCGGTATTCTAGCTTTATTAGCAAAGGCAGATTGATGAATAAAAACCTGGCTAGCAACATCGTTATGGGCAATAAAGCCAAAAGCTTTATCCGCATGCCATTTTGTTAACTTGCCTTTAAAGCGCATTTCCTTGTATCCCTGCTACTTTGCATCTTCCTGGTGAGAAATATCACTTGGCTAATGAATTGCCTAACTGATATTCAATTTGGTATTCAATTCGACATTCAATTCAGTATTCAATGCGATATGCATCATAACTATCTCATAACATTAAATAAAAAACCAGATAGAAAGCTAGCTTTTAATGGCTGAAATTTCAGCAGAAAAGTTTATTGAACATTATTAAACTCACAGGCTAGCGTCACTTTTAGGATTGTCATACCATGGTGGTCTATTATTTTTAATACCGGCTATTTATGCGCCTTGGTTTATTTTGTTTACTTTTTACACTGGTCACTTTTCACTGTGCAGCCCAAACACCCTTGAGATTTTTTAAGCTCGACAACACGCCTGAATTAGGCAAAATGACCGACTTTAAAGCCAGCGCTTTGTGTGATGTAGCCGAGGCAACTCAGCGCTATTTAACAACATTTTCAGCGGACAAATTTGCCGTGCACTCAGGTAAAGTATTTGATAACAGTGTAACGCTAGTGAGAGTAGAAAAAACCCTAGCATTTATCTGCCAAACTTATCGTGAAGATGTACGGGCAAAGCGTGATAGTCGATTACATGATAAAGGCTTTTTAACCGAAAATTTTGACTTTTATCGCTGGACGCCAGATGTAGCCACAGCCAGAGAAATTGCCTTAAAAAGCACTCATGCCAGAAAAACCAGTATGTTAAATGCTATTTCACGTGACAAAATATTTCTAACTAAATATTACACTAAACTATTAACGGCGAGTGCGGTTAGAACCCCAGTCTATAATCAAGCACTTTATGCACTGCCTTATGATGAATTAGGTTTGACACTCACCCAGGCTAATAACGACCTAACGCTCACTCGTCATCAATATACCCGCCAAGACATTATTACTGGCGCTCTAGCAGAAAAAAAATTAGCTAGGGCGTTAATCTGGCTCACCGAAGAAGCCTTACATGACGTGTTATTACAAGGTACGGGTGTGGTTGATGTTAATGGCGTGCGGCGTTATTTTAATGTTCATCGTAATAATGGTATTGCTTATGACTATGCCATAGGTAAGCGCGAACAAGCACGCTATTGGTATTTTGCAGAAGTACCTAGCATTATGGGTTATGGCAAAACGCTTGAGAGTAAAATAGCGCTTAAAGCACAGGTTTCTTTTGCGGGCAATGTGGCAGAACTTGGCTTAGGTAAGTTATTTATGGTCAGTTATCCGCAGGCGGATAAAAACATATCACGCTTGGGTGTACTGGCTGATCAAGGCGGCGCCTTTGATAATAATCTTTTTCAACTCGACCTATTAGCCGATAGTTATTATGGTTGGCAAGATTATCATCAAGCCAATAAGCATCTGCCTGATTATGCTAAAGCCTGGTTAATGCTAATGAAGCCATAATCAAGCCATAATGACCCAAGACAAACTAGGCTAGTTTTTTAGCGCTTATAATAAGCTTACCTGAGGCGGTTACCCATATCATATTAAAATAGCGTGTTTGTTATAGTGCGGTGTCAAATAATGTCATAGCTAAAGCGTAAGTACTTTATATCAATTAGTAATGATAAATAATACAAATGATATTGATTCCCATTCAACTGTGTGGTTAAATGCGGGCAATTAAAATCATTGTTTCTTTTATAGGCTTAGCTATGCGAATTTCTTCTCTTTTTCAACCCGCGTTGATCGCTTTATCTGTTGTTAGTGCTATTGCAAATACGGCCGTTGCCGATGATGATATGGAACATTTAACTATTTTTGGTAGTGGCCAAACGGTTAACGATGTACCTGGCAGTGCTCACATGATTTCTCAGGCAGAATTAGAGAAATTCGATTATACCGATATTATGCGTACCTTAACCACGGTGCCGGGTGTTTATGTTTTAGAAGAAGATGGTTACGGTTTGCGTCCAAATATTGGCATGCGCGGTACTGGCCAAAACCGCAGTGAAAAAGTAACTATCATGGAAGATGGTGTTTTAGCCGCACCTGCACCGTATTCAGCACCTGCAGCCTACTACTTTCCAACGGCAGGTCGCATGCAACAAATTGAAGTGCTAAAAGGTACGTCAAGCGCTATGTATGGTCCCCGTACTACAGGTGGTGTGATTAATATGCTATCTCGCACTATTCCTGAAGAAGCGCTAGCAGGGCAGGTTAATTTAAGTGCTGGTGAAGACGGTTTTGCTAAAGCCCATGCCTATATAGGTGGCGCAGGCAAAAATGTTTCGTCAGTGGTTGAAATATTTCGTTATCAAGCGGATGGTTTTAAAGAAGTTAATCATACCGGCGATGATACCGGCTTTGTCAAAAATGACATCATGGCAAAAATGATGATCAACAGTGATACCGATGCGAAATATTATCAAGAATTAGAATTTAAATTAAAATATTCAGATGAAAATTCAGATGAAACCTATATGGGGTTAACTGACGCTGATTTTAAAACTAAGCCTTATTCTCGTTATTCTGCATCGCAGTTCGATAATATGGATACTGAGCATAAACAGTGGCAAATTAACCACCATATTAAGTTATCTGATCGCTTTAACTTAGGCACATCAGCTTATTACAATGAGTTTAGCCGTAACTGGTATAAAACCAGTAAAGTCAACGGTAAGAGCCTAAGTGACGGTGCTATTGACGATGCTGCTGCGTTTGATAATGGTAGCTTTAGCGATGATGAAATTAGTGTTGATGTCAAAGCCAACAGCCGTGCCTATCAATCAAAAGGCCTTCAAACCGTGTTAAATGCTGACTTTGGCGCACACCAAGTCAAATTTGGTGCTCGCTACCATGAAGATGAAATGGACCGTTTTCAATGGGTTGATAACTACACACTCGACACGAATTATGAAATGAGCTTAATTAATGTCGGAATCCAAGGGTCAGATTCTAACCGTATTGATTCCGCAGAGGCAATAGCCTTATTTGTCCATGATGAATATAGCGTGGGTGATTTCATTATCAATGCCGGCTTACGTTATGAAGATATGACCATTTCCCGTAAAGACTGGGCGAAAGGGGTTATCGATAGAAATGCACCTTTAACTAAAGATGTTAGTAACGATACTCAGGTGTTGTTACCGTCTTTAGCGGTAACTTACCGTGTTAATAATGATTTAATTATTATTGGTGGCATACAAAAAGGCTTTGCGCCACCAGCCCCGGGTAACGATAAAACAGAAAATGAAGAAAGTATTAACTATGAACTAGGCTTTCGTTACAACCAGCAAGCATTCAACGGCGAAGCCTTGGTCTTTTATTCTGATTACGAAAATATGCATGGCAACTGTACCGCGAGCCAAGGTTGTGATGAAGAAAATGTTGGCAATCAATATAATGCTGGTGCAGTAAAAGTTTCAGGTTTAGAAGTTAAAACCGGTTATGAGTTTGCTGCCGGTGCATTGAGCATTCCGGTTGATTTAACTTATACCTTCACGACAACAGAGTTTCAAAACGCTTTTCAATCAGGTTTAGATACTTGGGGCAATGTTTTAACGGGTGACGAATTACCTTACGTACCTGAAAACCAGCTGCAATTTACGGTTGGCGTGGTTGGTGAGCAATGGCGCAGTGATATTTTAGTGCGTTATGTTGACGAAATGCGCACCACCGCAGGCCAAGGGGCAATTGCTGCCGAACAGTCCATTGACAGCCGCACTGTTGTTGATATGGCGGCTCATTATAATCTTGCCGATAACCAAGAGATCACCTTAAATATTGATAATTTACTTGATAAACAATATATCGCGACACGTACACATGGCTCGATTATGGCAGGTAAACCACGCAGTTTAACCTTAGGTTACAAGTACAGCTTTTAAGTTATTGCGACCCTGGTTTTAAAAGCGAGCCACTGAGCTCGCTTTTTGCTTGTGGTTAGGTTACTAGGATTTAGTTTGCATTAGGCTTAGGCTATTAATAAACTAAAGAAAATAGTGGATTATGATCTGTTGAGTGCTACCAAACAGACTAACTTTCGCTAAGCGGTGAATAATAAATTCAATTAATCTAGGGGAGTTAATAGCGCTTTAATTTCTTGTTCATAAGCGGATTTTTTTTCTTCATTAAAGCCTACATGTGCGCTGACTATTTGACCTTGTCGGTTAATAATGAAACTGCTGGGCATACCCTTTAATTGATACTTTCTTGCAATGCTGCCTTTAGGATCATAAATAACTGGGAAATTAGCCGGTATTTGCGCTAAAAATTCATCAGCTAATACTCGGCTGTGATCTAGATTAATGCTGAGAATGATTAAGCCTTGAGTTTGATACTGTGCGGCTAAGTTATTCATCCACGGGAATGACTTTCGACAAGGAATGCACCATGAGGCCCAAAAATCAACGTAGACAACCTTGCCTTTTGCCTTGTTAAGCTGCTGATCTAATAACTCAGTAGTACTGAGATCAGTATTTAGATCAGTACTTAGGTTAGTATTTGAATTAGCTGCGATATTAACATCATCAAATGCCCATAGTGGACTAGAAAAAGTTAGTAATGTAATGAAAAAAAAGCCTATTTTAAAATTTTGTCTCACGATATAGTCAACATTATTAGCATCTATTTTAGCTAGTTAACCACGTTAAGCCCGATTAGAAAAGTGTCGCTATTATTTAATGCGCTGCCAAATGGCGACATTAATACGTTTTCAATAGTCGAGTGAAGTCGACAAGTTATGGAATACCTTATGAACATCAATCTATTAAGTCAGAAAAATAAAGCTTTTTTCTTTATTAGCCTGCTGGTGAGTGCACCGCTGCAAGCGGCGCAGAGCCAAACACTTGAGATGAACCAATGGTTAAAAGCACGTTTTGGCGCGCAACATCAGGCACTTATTCCTATTGTTGCGGTGGCAGATATGCTTTATAGCTGTCAGCAGCAAAAGAAAAAAGCTGACAGTTTAACCATTAAAGCCTTAATTACCCAATTAGATAAAAATACTTTAGCTGAACAACTTATCACTTGTTTGGCCGGCGAGTCACCTAAGTCGGATACAGCATTAAATTATGGTTTGAAGGCTTGTTTTTATGAGCAATTTAGTCATTTATCTCTAGCAGAAAAACAGCAGAAAATGGCTATAGTCACTCAAACTATCGCTACGCTTTCAAGGAGCGAGCGACAAAAAAGTTTTACTCAATGTGTTACTGATCAAGCGATTCACTATTTACGCTAGTGAGGGGCTAATAGGCTTATCGGGGTGGTTTTTTACCATCAACAAATGAGCTGGGTAGTATTTCGACGCCAACCCAGCGGCCAATTTTTATCATCAGAGGTATAGTAATAGGGGCAAAGGGCAGAATAGCGACAACACCAACGCCAAGGCCTTTTAAAATATCAATAAATTGTTGGTTGGCAATGCGCATTTCTTCAGCACTTGCATCACGCTTGGTGTAGCGTTTATAAATACTTAGCATTGCTCTTGTTTCTACTTTCTCTTGAGCTAAAGCTATTTTTATTTTAACCATACTGCGCTTAAGCTGGACGATATTACGCCTTTTACTGATGCGTAAAACACGAAGTGGTACTTTGTGAAAATGGAGCCAAATTTTCATTTGCGTATTCTCCCACAATAATTAGTCAAAGTAAGTAATTCAATTAAGGATATCTGGGCCTTAGTTATGTTACTCAGTGATGTTACTCAGTAACAGGGCAACTCACTCATTAAGTCGCTACTCGCGTTGCCTTAATAGGAAGTATTATGGTCAATTGTTTATTTAAATGATAAAATTTACATAATTTATACTTCCTGTAAACTATATTGCAACATAGGCTTGTGGCAAATGTAGCAAATGGGTCGAAGTTGAGACAGCACAGGTTTTTATATTTCAAGTAAGATGATTTATAGCCGACCTTTATTAAAATAAAAAATGGAATCAGTATAATGGGATATGAAACACCGAAAATTTTGGTAGTTGATGATGATATGCGTTTACGTGCCTTACTCGAACGGTATTTAGTTGAACAAGGATTTGTCGTTCGCAGTGCGGCAAACTCAGAGCAAATGGATAGATTGCTTGAGCGTGAAAATTTTCATCTGTTGGTACTCGACTTAATGTTGCCAGGTGAAGATGGCTTATCTGTTTGTCGCCGCTTACGCCAAAACTGCAATGATATCCCTATTGTTATGTTAACAGCCAAAGGTGATGAAATAGACCGTATTATTGGCTTGGAGCTTGGCGCAGATGACTATATGCCAAAACCTTTTAATCCACGTGAATTATCAGCCCGTATTAAAGCGGTGTTACGCCGCCGAGTTCAAGAAGCTCCAGGTGCGCCTTCACAAGAAGAAAATGTTATTGCCTTTGGTGACTATAAGCTAAATCTTGCTACTCGCGAAATGCTTAAAGGCGATGTTAATATGCCATTAACCAGTGGAGAATTTGCAGTATTAAAGGCACTGATCACCCATCCTAGAGTGCCATTATCACGTGACAAGTTAATGAACTTAGCACGTGGCAGAGACTATTCTGCTTTAGAGCGTAGCATTGATGTGCAAGTATCCCGCTTGCGTCGTATGTTAGAAGAAGACCCAGCAAAGCCACGTTATATTCAAACTGTTTGGGGTCTAGGATATGTATTTGTTCCCGAAGGAAGAACTGTGGTATAAATTTGTTCAAATGCATTGAAAACAACACTAACCTAGTAGAAGTCTATGAAAATATTGCCACGCAGTGCCTTTGGTCAAACGGTACTCTTAATTGGTGTGTTGCTGTTAATAAATCAAGTCGTGTCATTTATATCGATGTCGATATATATTATTCAACCCAATGCGCAACAGGTTAATCAGCTGCTGGCAAAGCAGGTGCGTGTTGTATTTATCGATATTGCTGATGAAGCAATAAGTCCTGCTATGGGAGAGGCGTTTCAGCGAGAAACCGGTATTGGTGTTTATCGTGAAGCTGCTGCGATGCAATTAGGTCTACAAGAGGCGGTATATTACGCCTTTCGTTCTGATGAAATGTCTAGCCTATTAGGCGGTCCAGCCGAAGTAAGAATTTCCCAAGGTGATGAATATCTATTTTGGATTCGTCCCCCCCAAGCCCCTGAATACTGGGTTAAAATTCCAATTAATGGCTTAAGAGAAGAAAACTTTTCACCGCTTATTTTTGTGCTAATGATTTTAGGTATTTTAAGTGTGATGGGGGGGTGGTTATTTGTGCGGCAACTTAATCGTCCGTTAGCTGCATTACAACATGCGGCTCATGATGTGGGTCGCGGCGACTTTCCTGAGCCATTAACGGAAATAGGTACCACTGAAATCGTTGCGGTAACTCGGGCTTTTAATCATATGTCTAAGGGTATTAAGCAACTAGAAGATGACCGAAATTTATTGATGGCAGGTATATCTCATGATTTACGCACACCTTTAACTCGCATTCGTTTAGCCACTGAAATGATTGCTGAAGATGAATTTTTAAAAGCCGGTATTGAAGGCGATATTCAAGACATGAACACCATCATAGATCAGTTCATTGATTACATTCGCCATGATAGTAAAGACAAAGTTGAGTTGGCTGATATTAATCTCTTGATCGACGAAGTGGTGCAGTCTGAAAGTATGCTAGAGCGAGAAATTATTATTAATGCCCAGCCGCTACCTAAAGTGCCTCTGCGTTATGTTGCTATGAAGCGGGTATTGGCAAATTTAATTCAAAATGCGCTACGCTATTCCAACGGCAAGATCATAGTAACTAGCGCATTCGATAAAGCTACACAGGAGGTTTGTTTTTGTGTTTCTGATGAAGGGCCAGGTATTGCTGAAGTGGATATTGAGCGCTTATTTCAGCCCTTTACGCAAGGTGATGAAGCAAGAGGAACCGGTGGCAGTGGCTTAGGTTTAGCCATTATTAAACGTATTGTCGATACCCATGGTGGCCGAGTGGAATTGTTTAATCGAGTAGAAGGGGGCTTAACAGCGAAAGTTTGCTTACCTATTAGCCACGGCTAATCACATCTTGTAATACTTAATGGTATTGATTTTATTAGCAAAATAGCAGGCATTAAAAAGCCGTCGTAGTTACGACGGCTTTTTAGTTTTTTTAGCTTAGTGCGGTACTGATTTAACTATAGTTTAGGACCTGCTGCGACTAACGATTTACCGTTGTCAGTATCAGTAAACTTATCAAAATTGTTAACAAAGCGAGTCGCTAAATTTATGGCTTTATCTTGCCATTGTGCTGGCTCAGCATAAGTATTACGTGGGTCTAAAATACCATCATCAACCCCATCAATGCTGGTTGGAATATCTAAATTGAATAAGGGTAAAACTTGTGTTTCTGCATTATCAATTGAGCCATCAAGAATCGCATCTATAATAGCGCGCGTATCTTTAATTGAAATACGTTTGCCTGTGCCATTCCAACCTGTGTTAACCAAATAAGCTTCAGCACCAACCGCTTGCATACGATTACGTAACACTTCAGCGTATTGTGTTGGGTGTAGACTTAAAAATGCGGCGCCAAAACAACTTGAGAATGTTGGTGTTGGCTCTGTTATACCACGTTCAGTACCAGCAAGTTTTGCTGTGAAACCCGACAAAAAGTAATATTCTGTTTGCGCAGGGGTTAATTTAGCCACTGGAGGTAACACACCAAAAGCATCAGCAGTTAAGAAAATAACTTTTTTCGCATGGCCGGCACGAGAGACAGGTTTAACGATATTATCAATATGATGAATCGGGTAAGAAACACGGGTGTTTTCAGTTTTTGAATTATCGTCAAAATCAATTGTGCCCTTTTCGTCAACGGTGACGTTTTCTAGTAAAGCGTCACGACGAATAGCATTATAAATGTCAGGTTCATTCTCTTTGCTTAAGTTGATGGTTTTTGCATAGCAACCGCCTTCAAAGTTAAAGACACCATTTTCATCCCAGCCATGTTCGTCATCACCAATCAGTTGGCGTTTAGGATCAGTTGATAATGTGGTTTTACCGGTACCAGAAAGGCCGAAGAAAATCGCCGTGTCGCCATCTTCACCAACGTTAGCACTACAATGCATTGAAGCTATGCCTTTTAGCGGTAAAAAGTAGTTCATCATTGAGAACATACCTTTTTTCATTTCGCCGCCGTACCAAGTACCACCAATAAGTTGCACTTTTTCAGTTAAGTTAAAGGCAACAAAATTTTCTGAATTTAAGCCTTGTGCTTGCCAATTTGGATTGGTGGTTTTTGCGCCATTCATGACAATGAAGTCAGGTTCGTAATGTGCTAATTCTGCATCGGTGGGGCGAATGAACATGTTTTTAACAAAATGTGCTTGCCAAGCCACCTCAGTGATAAAGCGTACTTTTAAGCGGGTGTCATCATCTGCGCCACAAAAGGTATCAACAACAAATAAACGTTTGCCGGATAACTGTTCGGTGACTAAACCTTTTAGGCTAGTCCAAGTCTCTTGAGACATTGGCTTGTTGTCATTTTTACCTTGATCTGACCACCAAACGGTATCACGGGTTGTATCATCACGAACAATATATTTATCTTTAGGTGAGCGACCCGTAAAAATGCCGGTATCAACTGAAACAGCGCCGAGTTCGGTAACCACACCTTTATCAAAACCACTGAGATCGGATCTTGTTTCCTCAGCAAAGAGTAACTCATAAGATGGATTGTAAACTATCTCAGCAACATTACTGATGCCGTATGAAGATAAATCGATTGAGTTTTCTAAAGCTGCCATTGCGAATTCGCTCCTAAAGGTATGACGATTTTTAAATAATTAGTTTCGGTGTTCCGAGTTTGGAGGCCAATTTTAGGCGATCAATGAACAAAACGAAAGTTTTTTTTCTTTCGTTGTGAAAGTTTTCATACTAACTTTCATAATTTTTTAAGCAAAGATGTTTATGATGAAAAAAAATTAATGATAAGGTCATGAATGAATACCGCAGAATATTCATTTATATTAAATAAAAACAATTACTTATGAATGTAGGTTTATTGACTGATTGGTCAGGAAGTTATCACTTAAAAGGTGTTATAAAAGTAATATAAAATTTAAAAATGTTCTAAAAAATGGCGAACAAAAACAAAATTTTCATCCACATACTTTCCTAACGAAACTTTTAGTGGGGATTATTGATATTTGTGCAAGAAAATATAGTGCGGTAATCGACAGTTCGAAAGTTCAAGACAAGTTATGCTTAATCGAATATTCCCTCTTCACTGACGTTATCTGAGCCACCATCGAGGATTTGACTGCTAATGTCTTTGCTAATATATTCAGTAGGTGCTGTGCCTAATTCAAAATACTCAAAGCGACTCGATTTATCTGTTTTTGTGGTTAATTTTCCTGACACTTTGTCTATTCGCACCGACATTAACGCTTCGGGTTGTTCAAAAGGCTCAATAGGAAGTTCTGCAAGTGCCACTTTCATAAAGTTAATCCAAGCGGGTTGAGCTGACTTAGCGCCAAACTCTTTACCTGTTGTTTGCGCTTTACCTAAATTGCTATTGTAGGTTGTTTGGCCAAGCTTACTACTGGGGTTGTCAAAACCTATCCAGGATGTGGTAACTAATCGGCGACTGTAGCCAGAGAACCAAGCGTCTTTTGCTTGATTGGTCGTACCTGTTTTGCCCGCAATATCTCTACGCTTTAGTACCCGTGCACGAAAGCCAGTGCCTTGCCAAAAAGGTTTTACATTCCAGTCAGCACCCCAAATTGCCGAGTTGAGTGCTTCGGTCATTAAAAAGGCATTTTGAGCACTAATAACACGCTTGGCTTTATTGATAGTTTTTGCGGCTAGTGTATTACCTTCAGCAACAGCCAATGGCTCATTTTCAAGGATGTTGGTGCTGTCAGTCTTGTTGTCAAAAGTATCAATCTCTGCGGCTATAGTCTCTTCGCAACGATCACAGGCAATAGCTGGGTTGGCTTGAAATAAGACCTTACCGAAGGAGTCTTCAATGCGTTCAATTAAGTAGGGTTGAATTAAAAACCCGCCATTGGCAAATGTGGCAAAGCCAGTCGCCACTTCCAATGGTGTCAAAGACGCTGAACCGAGTGCTAAAGACTCGTTACGTGGTAAGTCGTCAGGATCAAAACCAAAAGAGGCTAAATAGGGAATAATTTTATCTAAGCCAACATCTCGAAGCAAGCGCACAGCAATAACGTTTTTAGATTGCGCCAAGGCTAAACGCAGTCGAATTTCGCCGTTATAAACGGGTGGCGAATTTTTAGGGCGCCAGACTACGCCTGAGCTTCTATCCCACTGGTTAATTGGCGCGTCATTGACTATCGATGCCAAAGTATAGCCGCTGTCTAATGCTGCTGAGTAGATAAAAGGCTTAATGTTAGAGCCCACTTGTCGTTTTGCCTGGGTAACACGGTTGAATTGGCTATGCTCAAAACTAAAACCACCCACGGCCGCTTTTATCGCGCCATTATCCGTTGCTAGCGAGATAAGTGCTGAACTGACATCGGGTAATTGGCTTAAGCGATAACCAGAGTCTGTTGCCGAAACCATAATAATATCACCCAGTGTCAATATATCACCGGCTGTGCTTGGTGGCGGTGCTTGCTTATCATCATTGATATAAGCTCGCGCCCACGATAGGCCATGCCAATCAATTTCGACCTCAGAGCCATCTTGTAGTTTCACTTGTGCAGCACGATCAAATGTTGCCGTAACAACCGCTGGTACCAGTGAGTGATAGCTCGACATTGAAGCAAGTGCTTGTATAACTTCTTCGTCACTTATTGGCGCACTTGCGATTTTGTTTGAGTCATCTGTGCTAATAGTTTGAGCTTCGTTATCAAGGGGGCGTAAGGTACTAATAGGGCCGCGATAACCATGGCGTTCATCATAAGCTAAAATATTATTCACTACCGCTTGTTCAGCGGCATATTGCAAAGTTGAGGTTACGGTAGTAAATACTTTATAACCACCCGTGTAGGCAGTTTCTTTACCAAAACGGTCGATCATTTCTTGATGGGCCATCTCGGCAATATAAGGTGCGCTTAATTCAATTTCCGCACCATGTTTAATGGCGGTAATAGGTGCCTTATTGGCGACCGACATTTCTTCTGCACTAATATAGCCAGCACTATGCATACGATGTAATACTACGCTTCGGCGCTGCATTGCTCGATCAGGTCGGCTAATAGGGTTCATGGTTGAGGGCGCTTTTGGTAAACCGGCTAATACCGCAATTTGCGCTAAAGTCAGTTCTTTAGTTTCTTTACCATAATAGACCTGTGCAGCGGCACCAAAGCCGAAAGAGCGATGGCCTAAGGAAATCTTATTCATATAAAGTGTAAGAATTTCATCTTTTGTTAACAGGCTTTCAATATGGAAAGAAATAAAGATTTCGCGAATTTTTCGGACATAGGTTTGTTCACGGCTGAGAAAAAAGTTTCGTGCTACCTGCATAGTGATGGTACTTGCACCCCCTTTGTTTTGTCCGGTGAGTTGACCTAGGATAGCTCGACCCATACCGATAGGGTCAACGCCAAAATGAAGATAAAAGCGGTCGTCTTCGGTAGCTAGAATCGCATTGATTAACTGTTGTGGCATTTCTTCTAAGGTAAGGGGAATACGTTTCTTTTCACCAAATTGAGAAATAAGTTTGCCGTCAGCGCTAAAGATTTGCATTGGCGTTTGCCATTGCAAATCTTTCAGTGATTCAACACTGGGTAAACTTGAACGCATCGACAAGTAAATTCCGGCCAATGCCAGCATGCCGATAAAGACCAATACAGCACCTGTTTTGAACAGGTTTTTTATAGAAAACACAAAAAAAGCTCGATAAATGTTATAAAATAGGGGTAATAGTACTAGTATATCCTGTAAAAGCATGTGATAAATGAGTTTATGCCAATTTTTTATCTAATCTTATAAAAATAAAATGTTCTAGAAGGATTCTATGTTAAGTAGTTTATGGAAAAAAAAGACCACTTTAATGGTTGGAATTGACATTGGTTCTCACTCTATTAAAGCGGTTTTACTGAACCAAAATGACAACGGATATGTTTTAGAAACTGTCGCCATTGAGCCGATGCCAAGAGGGGCAATTGTTGACAGAGAAATTCAAGACATTGATGCTGTTGGTAAAGTGATAGCAAAAATACGAAAAAAAATTTCCTCGTCTGTACGACAAGCCGCGTCTGCAGTATCTGGACAAACGGTTATCACAAAAATAATTTACATGGATGTAGCCTTAACTGAGCAAGAATTGGCTAGCCAGATAGAAATTGAAGCTGATAGTTTAATTCCCTACCCCCTTGATGAAGTCAGCTTAGACTTTGAATCGCTCGATATTAATGAATCAGACCCGAGTAAAATGAATGTGTTACTTAGCGCCGCGCGAACAGAGTCTGTTGAAGCCAGAGTTGCCGCATTAGAAGCCGGTGGTTTTGAAACTAAAGTTATTGACGTTGAGTCTTACGCTATCAGTCGCGCCTATGATTTAATTTTAAGGCAATTACCTGACGATGCAGCGGACAAAATTATTGCTACCGTAGATTTGGGTGCGACAATGACCCTATTTTCGGTCACTGAATCAGGTACTCATATTTACAGTCGTGATCAACTGTTTGGCGGTGAACAATATACTCGTTCGATTGTCTCCTATTATAATAAGTCTTTTGAAGAAGCAGAGTTAGCGAAATTAACCGATGATCTACCACCTAACTACACCTTTGAAGTTTTAGCGCCCTTTCACACCATATTAGTGCAGCAAATTCGTCGTGCCATTCAAATGTTTCTGACCACCAGTGGTAAAGCAAAAGTTGATTACCTAGTTATTTCAGGTGGTAGTGCTTTAGTGGAAGGCGTTAAGCAACTATTGTCAGAAGAATTGGGTATTCATACCGTCATAGCTGACCCATTTTCCGGCATGGAAATTTCGAGCACTATTAATCAAGAAGTGTTAGCGAAAACAGGACCGCGCTATATGGTGGCAGCTGGATTAGCATTAAGGAGTTTTTCCCCGTGGCATATATAAACCTACTACCATGGCGTGAAGAAGCTGAAAAAGCTCGGCAACGAGAATATTTTACCATGTTAACCCTAGTGGCCGTCGTGGCATTGCTGATCGTATTTTCAGTGAATCAGTTTTATCAAATGCATATTGATGGGCAAAATGCTCGTAATCAATTTTTACAAAATGAAATTCAACTACTGGATTTACGCATTGCAAAAATAAAGTCGCTTAATGAAAAGAAAAAAGAACTTAAAAAACGCACCCGTGTTGTTGAGCAACTGCAACGTAGTCGCAATGTGGTGACTCAAGTGTTAGACGAAATAGCAAAAGTAGTCCCCAATGGTATTTATCTTACACAGCTAGAAAAACAGGATAATAGTTTAAATATTATCGGTAAAAGTGAGTCTAATAATCATCTAGCCAACATGATCAGGGAAATTGAGCGTTCTGATTTATTTGAAGACGCGATACTTGAATCTATCACTTCCAACGATGCAAAAAGTAAATTATTAAGTGATTTTAAAATGCGCGTTCGAATTAAAGGTTTGATTAATTCGACCGAATCGACCGAGCAAGGAGCACCATAATGAATTTTGACTCATCGGAATTTATGGAGCAATTTGAAGGCTTAGAGCTTGATAACATTGGACAGTGGCCAAAAGCTGCCAAAATAGTTTTATCAATATTTTTAATGTTTTTAGTCTTAAGTTTGGGTTATGTCTTAATGATCAGCGATCAAATTAAGCAACTTGAACGTGTGACAGCACAAGAGCTTACCCTTAAGCAAGAATACCAAGCTAAATATCATGTAGCGGCTAATTTAGAAGTATTTGAACAACAAATGATTGAAGCGGAAGCTATGTTTGCCAAACAACTAAAAAGCTTACCAGAAAGCCATGAAACCCCAGGCCTGCTAGATGACATTACCTTTGTCGGTACGACTACTGGACTTGATTTTGTTAAATTAAATTGGCAACCGGAAATAGAACAAGAAATTTATGTCGAATTACCCATAGATATTGAAGTGTTGGGCTCTTATCATGAGTTTGGTGAATTTGTCAGCCGAATTGCTGGCTTACCGCGCATAGTTACCCTGCATAATTTTGACATTAATTTGCAAAAACAAGCTTCAGGAGATTTAACCTTAAAGCTGCAAGCTAAAACCTACCGTTATCGGGAGGCAGACGAATAATGAAAAAATTCATTATATTAAGTGCTGTTTTATTAACCGGCTGTTATAGCAATACGGACGATTTGCAACAACACATTGCCGATGTGCAAGCGAGCACAACTAGTGCAATAGAGCCGATGCCTAAAGTGAAAAATTTTGGTCACTTTGATTATTCTGCCAATGTACTTCGTAGTCCTTTTGACGAGCCAAAACCTGAAGCTATTCAAGAAAAAATTCAACAAATGTCAGGCTGTTTAAGTCCTGATCCACGTCGAAGAAAACAACCTTTGGAGAAGTTTTCATTAAGTGATTTAGTGATGCGTGGCACCTTAGGTGAATTAGGTGTTACTTGGGCACTACTCGAGGCGTCTGACAATACCCTACATCGGGTTGCTGTTGGTGGTTATGTCGGCTTATATCATGGGCGAATTACCGCCGTAAGCCAAGATCATGTAAAAGTATTAGAGTTAATCCCAGATGGCGCAGGTTGCTGGGTGGAACGTGAGACTGTCGTTACCATGACACAGGCAAGTGCAGAGGGGCAAAGGAAGTAATGTTGCTATTTAATAAAATAAAAAACGATAATCTTATGACACATTGTAAAAAAATAAAGTTAATTATGGCCGCCTATTTATGCGTGTTATCAACTTTCTCGTGGGCGAACGAACTAACAGGGATCACTTATAACACTATTCAAAGTAATGAAATTGAATTGATATTTGAACTATCAGATAAAATTGTTGCGCCGCCAACCGTAACGACGACAATGACACCGGCACAAGTGAGAATAACCTTCGATGCAGAGCAATTTAACCCTACGATAGCGACAACGCTGATTAAACATGCAGGGGTAAAAAATATTACTGTGCGAAAAATGGCCGGTAAAGTTGTTGCCGATGTTAATTTGCAGAAACTATCAATATTCGATGTTAGCCAAAAAGATAATACTTTTGCCCTAACTTTAAATACCGGTCAGGTAAATAAAGCGATAACACAGTTAATTCCGCTAGGACATGGTTTTATAAATCAGATCGATAATATTGATTTTAAACGTGGTCAGCAAAATGAAGCACAACTTTTGGTTAAGCTTATCGACAGTAAGGTCGCTGTCGATGTCAGCGATAAATTAGGAAAACTTTATATTGAATTTCACAATACTGAAATTCTTGAAGACTATATTTATAAATTAGATGTGACTGACTTTGGCACATTAGTTAACGGGATTGAAACCTTTAAAGAAGGACGCAATGCTCGTTTAGTCGTTGATATTGAAGGGCCGTTTGAATATAAACATCAGCAGTTTAATGATGTTTTTTCATTAACAATAAACCCTAAAGTGAAAGAAGATGGTTACCTAGGAGAAGAAGAAAACTTTAGTGGCAGGGCAATCTCATTAAATTTCCAAGATATTTCGGTGCGTACTGTATTACAAATTATTGCTGATTATAATGGCTTTAATTTAGTGACCAGTGACACTGTTGTTGGGAATATTACCTTGAGACTAGACGGTGTACCTTGGGATCAAGCGCTTGATATTATTTTAAAGGTCAAAGGCTTAGACAAGCGTATGCAAGGCAATATTCTTATGGTGGCGCCTAGTGATGAACTAGCTGCTCGAGAAGCCCGTGACTTGCTGGCCCAGCAACAAGTGCAAGAACTCGCACCATTATATTCTGAATACGTACAAGTTAACTACGCCAAAGCGGCTGAATTTGCGGCATTAATTAAAAATCAAGATAACAGCATTTTATCTACGCGCGGCAGTGTTAGTGTTGATGAAAGAACCAATACTTTATTGCTCCGTGATACGGCTAAAAGTATTGAAGATATTAAACGTATGGTCTTGGTATTAGATATCCCTGTTCGCCAAGTTATCATTGAATCTCGTATGGTGACGGTAAAAGATAATATTAATGAAGAGTTGGGTATTCGCTGGGGCGTAACAGACTCTGATGGTGAGTCTTCAATCTCAGGCTCTTTAGCCGGTGCGGGCAGTAGCACTGTGCCGGATTTAAGTGACAGATTGAATGTAAACTTACCCGTCGCAAACCCGGCGGGCAGTATCGCCTTTCAGGTTGCGCGCTTGGCCGATGGCACCATTCTTGATCTTGAATTAAGTGCGATGGAAAAAGAAAACAAAGGTGAAATAATTGCCAGTCCGCGCATTACTACGGCAAACCAAAAAGAAGCGTATATCGAGCAAGGTGTGGAAATTCCATACCAAGAAGCCGCATCGAGTGGCGCTACATCAACACAATTTAAAAAAGCGGTATTAAGTTTAACCGTAACACCGCACATTACCCCTGATGATAGAATTATTTTGGACTTGGTGGTAACGCAAGATACGGTGTCTGATCTTTCAAATGGCACGGCTCCTGCTATCGACACACAAAGAATAGGTACGCAAGTTTTAGTTAATAATGGTGAAACCATCGTATTGGGTGGAATCTATCAACAACAAATTATTAGTTCAGTATCAAAAGTACCTGTTTTGGGTGATATTCCCTATTTTGGTTGGATGTTTAGGAATAGCAGTAACTTTAATGAGAAAAAAGAACTGTTAATATTCGTTACACCACGCATAGTTACCGAAAGATTTTAAGTTAATTTGCATGTAAGTTGGTGTTTTCATCTTACATGCTTGCAATTTGTACCCAACAATTGCGATAATTGCGCCCTTGAAATTTTCGAGAGAGGTTCTCTCTTACCTGTTCACGTAATAAATAAACGAGTATTAATTAATCTAATGGCAGAAAAACGTAATATTTTCCTTGTAGGCCCAATGGGCGCAGGCAAAAGCACCATTGGTAGAGAATTAGCGGATAAGCTACATCTAGAGTTTTTTGATTCCGATCAAGAGATCGAACGTCGTACTGGTGCAGATATCGCGTGGGTTTTTGATCTTGAAGGCGAAGAAGGTTTTCGACTAAGAGAAGAGTCAGTTATTGAAGACTTAAGTGAAAAACAAGGAATTGTTTTGGCTACTGGCGGTGGATCTGTGATCAGCGCTCAAGTACGTAATCACTTATCAGCACGCGGCATTGTAGTTTATCTAGAAACAACGATAGATAAGCAAGTCGCTCGCACTCAAAGAGACCGACGTCGTCCGCTACTACAAACTGATGAAGAACCTAGAACAGTACTTGAAAACTTAGCGATAGAACGTAATCCGTTATATGAAGAAATTGCCGATGTTATCGTGCAGACGGATGACCAAAGTGCGAAAGTTGTTGCAAGTAAAATAGTTGAACGCTTGGACTTTTAAACGACATAATTATGACCACACTTCAGGTTAAACTCGGTAAGCGCAGTTATCCAATCTATATAGACAGCGGACTATTAGCAAATAGTGAACTGCTGTCTAGTCACATCCGCAGTAAGCGTGTTTGCATTGTCAGTAATGATATCGTTGCACCCCTTTATATTGAGCAAATTAAACATAGCCTTAGGGATTTTGACCTTGATGAAGTGATATTACCTGATGGTGAAGCTCAGAAAAGCTTAGCGAATTTTGAACGGATAATGTCACATCTGCTAGCAGGTAATCACGGTAGAGACACGACCTTAATTGCGTTAGGCGGTGGAGTTATTGGCGATATCACGGGTTTTGCCGCGGCGTGTTATCAGCGCGGTATTGATTTTATTCAAATCCCTACTACAGTGTTGTCTCAAGTTGACTCCTCAGTTGGCGGAAAAACAGCCGTTAATCACCCTTTAGGTAAAAATATGATAGGCGCGTTCTATCAACCTAAAGCGGTATTTATTGACCTAGCAAGCTTAGCAACTTTACCGATTAGAGAATTTAATGCCGGTATGGCTGAAGTTATTAAGTACGGTATATTAGGTGATGGTGATTTTTTTACTTGGCTTGAACAGCATATTGATGCAATAAAAGCCGGTGAAAATAAGATTTTAATGCAGATGATTGAACGTTGCTGTCAATGCAAAGCGAATATTGTTGCTGAAGATGAAACAGAAACCGGTGTGCGTGCTTTATTAAACTTAGGACATACCTTTGGCCACGCTATTGAAGCTGACCAAGGTTATGGTAATTGGTTACATGGTGAAGCTGTTGCTACTGGCATGGTACTTGCTGCTAAGTTATCAGTAACAATGAATTTGCTTGAAGTGTCAGATCTTCGTCGTATTGAAACTTTGCTGTCTGCTTTTGATTTACCGTTAATTGCGCCAGAAAATATGGGTTTTGATGAATTTATTTGTCATATGCGTCGTGATAAAAAGAACTTAGCTGGAAAGCTACGTTTTATTCTTCCAACAGCTATTGGCCAATCTGAAATTAATGACGATGTTAGTGAGGAACACCTTCAACAAATTCTGTAATTTTATTCAGAATAGGTGAAGCATGTCAGCGTTAATGAAAAATATTGGCCTATCTAATGATAACACCAGTGTCACTAAAATTAGTGCCCATGCCCGCATAGACTATATTCTACGTTTTTCAAAACAAGCTATTTTAGTTATCGACGAAAGCGTTGAACAAAGCGCGCCCAGTGCTAGCCAGTTTTTAGCCAGTTTACCCGAGCAGCATAATGCTGCCTATATCTCACTTGCTGCACAGTTTAATAATATTCAAATTCGTTGTCGTATAATCGAGCAGTTATATACCGGTGAGTTATTTGATCCAGAAATATCCTTAGCGGTTAGTGTGATTAATTTAGCTAAAAAATCACCGCAGGGCATTAGTATTGTGCTCGACAGTGCTCAGCACTTATCATTACAGATATTTCATGAACTGTCACAATTAGCCGCTATCGCTAAAAAAGCCAATTTGGTGGTTAACATTGTGATGTTTGGCTCAGTACAAGCGGGTAAAACTGTGGCGAATAATAAAAGTTTATTTGACAATAAACTGACATTATTATCGGCACAATCGGGCCAACTTCTGTCAACCACATCAGCAATATTTAAAAATACTCAGCCAAAATGGCAGTTTATTAATCAAAATAAAGGGTTAATTAGCGCATTGGTTTTTTTATTAGGCCTTGGCGTCTTGGTTATTAATTTATTGCAATTAGATAGTTTTAATTTTTCGAAATTAATCAGCGCTAATAAACAAGCAGAAATATCATTAACTGAAGTATTAGCAAAACCACAAACTATGGTGTTAGCCATTAATCGTGAGAATAAAGCTGAGGTTGCTGGGCCAACCACTGAAACTAAAATCGAAAACACTAAGCTTGCTGCCAGACCTAAAGACATTTACTCGTCGTTAATTAATCCATTGTCAGTATTGCCAATAAAAATGCCGAGTTTACCGGCCTCACCTGCTGAGGTTATGTCAGCGATCACAGCAGAAAGTATGAATAGTGCAAAAGCCAATGGTGCAGTGCTTAAACCTTCAGCGAGTCGGCGTAAACTACAAGCGATAATTGCGCAGAATAAGCGAGCGAATCAAGTTAGCGTTAACAATGACTACTACAGTAATCACCTTGGCTATGTTATTCAATTTGCCGCTTATAGCGATTTAACATTGCCAAAATCATTACTTGAAGACTTAACAAGGATTGACTACCAAGTTTATCAGCGTTTATTAAATAATAAACCGTCAGTGGTTATCACCAGCTTAGCCTATGCAGAAAAATCAGCAGCACTATCTGCCTTAGCCGCTTTACCAAAATCGTTATTAGCACGGCAACCCTGGATAAAGCCAGTTACGGTTATTAATAACGAAATCAATGCATTTCTGCTCTCCCAATAAAGGTTAATTCAGGATACAATCCCCGCTTACTTTTCAGATGCTAAGTATCTGTTGCTAAATTTTTGGATTTGTAGGTGCTATGAAGAAAAAACATCGAGCTTTTTTAAAATGGGCGGGTGGTAAATACGCGCTTACCGATGTCATAAATTCTATGTTACCAAAAGGAAATCGTCTGATTGAACCTTTTGTTGGCGCCGGCTCTGTGTTTCTAAATAGTGATTATGACGAATACTTACTCAATGATATAAATCAAGACCTGATCAATTTATACCGTATCGTGCAGCGAACACCTGATAAATTTATCGCCGATGCTCGCCGATTGTTTTCACCTGAAAATAATCAGGCAGAAAGCTACTATCAGCTGCGAAAAGACTTTAATGCCAGCTCAGACCCTTATTTTAGATCGCTAGTGTTTCTCTACATGAATCGTCATGGCTATAATGGCTTATGTCGATACAATAAATCTGGTGGTTATAATGTTCCTTTTGGGCAATATAAGCGCCCGTATTTTCCTGAAGCTGAACTGCACTATTTCGCAGAGAAAGCGGCCAAAGCGATTTTTATTTGTGACGGTTATCGACAAACCTTTGCGCATGCGAAGTCCGGTGATGTTATTTATTGCGATCCTCCTTACGTACCCTTAAGTAAAACCGCGAGCTTTACCAGTTATTCAGGTAACGGCTTTGGGCTAGATGAACAAGCTGATTTAGCCAATGCGGTAGAAGAAGTGACCAAAAATCGTAAAATATCAGTATTGATCAGTAATCACGATACTATCTGGACACGAAAAATATATCAGCATGCGAAAAAACATCACTCAATAGAAGTGTCACGAACGATTAGTCAAAAAGGTAATGCACGCAATAAAGTGTTTGAGTTACTCGCGCTTTATTAAATAACGCCAACTCACAAATCAATGGCTTATATCATCTTGATGAAAGTGGATAACCCAAAGTCAGCAAGCGATGGGGGTAATACCATCTGGTTGTAAGATTGAGCTAGCATCATTGAGTTTTGCGTGACTTATGGCTTTACTTAAGATTTTAGTCGAATTCAGTGGTGTGATACTAAAAATATTAGCTGGGTAAAACGAAACTTACAATGGTAACTAAGGCCGCTATAAATAACACCACAGCAATTAAACCCGCAATAATGAAATGACTAAATTTGCCATGAGTAAAGTCTCGCTCTCTATTTTTATCACTTTGCACACCAAAAAATGCTGCGCCAACACTTTTGAGGGTTTCTTTAAAGTTACTTGAGGCCATCATTATCCTTAATTGCCAATGCGGCAAATTTGTATATTAGTGTAAAGTTTAGTCAGTATGTTCTAATGCACAGTGTCATTCAAGTGTAGCTAATGTAACCGTATTTTGTCAGGCTCCATCTCACCGGGCACTTTAGTATTGACATTTTAATTAATCTGTTCAATGTTAAGCATAATTATCGATTGTTAACGAACCTGATTGAGCGCTCAAGCATGGGTTGAAAAATTGCATTTTTTTAGCATGTCATTAATCGCATGCATATATTCACTATGTAGTGAGCACAATAGTGATCTACCCTAAGCACAAAAGGCATAAAATATAGCTTAATACTTATACACTTTGTTTGTTCTGGGCTAGCTAATTAAGCGTTAGGACGACGGCACTATCATTTTAATAGCTACTACTTATACGAATGGAACTCATGTTGAAAAATTTCTCTGGTGATACTAAGTTTACTACTAAGGTCAAAGTTTTATTAACTAAAATTTACGGACCTAGTCCTTTAAAAGATTCTGTTTTGGAAAGGGCTATAGCATTTTACGATCTAGAGTTGCTCTCTCAAGGCGAAGTTAAGAGCCTTAACAATGAAATAGCCAAGTTAGTACAAATTGATAGTGATAAAAGTAACAGGAAACTTTTAAAGCTTGAACGTGAGCAGCAGAAAAACTTAACAATGTTAAGCGCAGAGCGCAATGAACGCGCTCAACATTTGCAGCGTATTTGTCGAGATATCTTAGAACTTTGTGAAGGTGAAAGTTTGGCTGAAACTAAGCGAAAATCAGCAGAGCTATTAGGCACTATGCAGTTATTATTGCCGACCGAAGGCAGTAAAGTGGCAGTTGAAAACGAACGCAGTAAACCTTTGTATAGAGCTGTACTGGCTTTAAGGTTACTAGATCAAATCTGTTTAAAAAATTTTTCATCCGAAGACACTTTAGTGCAAGAATTAATGGCACTTGTCGCTTTTGATTTTAACGAATTAAGTAGTGGCAGTGCAGAGGCCTTACGTCAATTTAAAGATCTTGTGAAAATACCTGTGTTAATGGCCGCTATATTACAAGATATTGGCCATTATCATCCTAATGCACAGAAGATTATACAAGGTGTTAATGGCAAACTAGACTGTTTTCGCACTTTAGAGCTTGAAGAGCGGAAAGCCTTATTGCAGATTAATTATCGTGAAACTATAAATTATCTTCTCAATGGTATTGGTGTGGTAAATTATCTAGGTGACTCTGTAGCTGAAAGAGAGGCCTTTGATAGTACACAAACTCAGACCTTGTGCTTTGTTAAGCAGCTTATAATGAGTAGTTTCCAGCCGAAGTTAGGTGTGGGCAACATATTAAAAATACCGCAAATATATACCGGTATTGTCTTATCAACTAAAAACAACTACAACTACAAATTATTACCGAGAGTATACCAAGCCTTATATAAGAACGCTGAAGCAGGCCGTTGTAGTCGCCAGGTTGTTGATGCCTTATATCAAATCACTGGCGATTTTCCACAAGGGTTTGGGGTAATTTACATCCCGAATGATATTGACCAGGGCGTGCGCTATGAATATGCGATAGTCACTCAGCTCTACCCTGAAAAACCTAATGAACCTAAATGCCGTATAGCATCAAGACAATTGACCTTCATTGGCCACGGGCATGACTTGGTCGTAAAAAAAAGCAATAATTTATACTTTGTAGAAACAGCACAAGAGTGCTCCAATATAAGCAAAGCAAGATTAGATGAAATTCTACCTTTATTGTCATCAAATTATCTTGAACGTAAGGAACGCGATTTATTGCCGCGTTGTTGGCAACCAGGGGAGTACTTTTTGAACATAGGTAACCAAAAGCTCTGGAGTCGAGCCCGCTAAGCATAAATAGGGTATAGATTAGCGGGTAAGCTTAATTTTATTCTGCCAACTGCTTTGTGCTTGACTGACTAAAAGTACTAAAAATTAAAAACAATAATGATGAATGAGTTTAGTCAGTAATAGCTCAGTTTTTGTAATTTCACTATGGGCTAAATACTCATTAGGTTGATGTGCCTGATCAATCGAGCCTGGGCCCATAACAATAGTTTGGCAACCCAATTGTTGAATAAATGGTGCTTCTGTTGCGTAATTTACCGCACAACAATGATGACCAGAAAGTTTTTCGGCGGTATGCACTAATTCACTTTCAGGGGTTTGCTGAAAACTCGGTGAACTAGGGTCAAGCTCGTCTATGCTGAGTCGACCAGGATATTTTTCCGCAATGGGCTGCAAGGCCTTTGCTAACCAAGCCACTAGCTCTTCATCTTTCATACCGGGTAAAGAGCGCATATCAATATCAAGTTCACAATGGCCACAAATTCTATTCGCATTGTCACCGCCTCTAATAGCCCCTAAATTTAGCGTAGGTGTTTGAACATCAAAAGCTTCATTTTGATAGCTTAGGCTGAGTTTTTCTCTGAGTTTGAATAATTCATTCATCACTTGATGCATTATTTCAATCGCATTAACGCCGCTTGCCGGTTTACTTGAATGTCCAGCCTGACCTTTAATGCTAATTTTATGAGACATATGACCTTTGTGCATTACCACAGGCACTAAATTTGTCGGCTCACCTATAATGGCAACGTCAGGTTTTATTATTCCACTGTTAGCAAAAAATCGCGCGCCAGCCATGGTGGTTTCTTCGTCGGCAGTGGCTAAAACGTATAATGGCTTGTTTAATGTTTTAAGGTCAATATGTTGGCAAACTTGCAAAATAAAGGCAAAAAAACCTTTCATGTCGCAGCTACCAAGGCCAAAAAGTTTATTATCGTTATCGGTGATTTTTAACGGATCGGATAACCAGCTATTTTCATCAAAAGGTACAGTGTCGCTGTGGCCTGCAAGTAATAAACCCCCTGTGCCTGTGCCTAATTTAGCCAACATATTAAACTTACCTTTAGCCTGTGGAACCGCTTGAATAGTGACAGTAAAGCCTAAGGTTTCAAACCAAGCTGACAGTAAATTTATTACCCCTTCATTACTTTGATCCCAGCTCGCCTGCGAAGAACTAATACTGGGTTGTGCTATTAATTGGCTAATGGCCTGGGTAAAGTTGGGGAGTTTTTTATTGAGCTTTTTCATGATATTTAAGCACCTAAAATTATTTACTGGGTAATTATGCTAATTTGTTGCATAACTATTTATATGGTGGTATTTTAGCAACTTAATGTAAAGAGCCTAATTTAACCACACTATGAAAATGTTTATAATGTATTCAACTAAGCCAAGACACTAGTGTCAAATATTAGTTTTGGTCAGTCTTGATTCTCTAGATAGTGATATGTTTTTGGTCATAAAGCGAGAGAATAATTGCTTAAAGTTGAATAGAATTGCAAAATTTACAGGTAAATAGTACCGTGAGTTTTAGTTTCTAATCGTAAAAAAATGGTAAGTAAATGAACGTCGTAGTTATTGGTGCAAGTGGATATGTGGGGGCTGAATTAATTGGCTTGTTAACACAGCATAATAAAATCTCAATTCAACATTTATTGGTGTCTGAAAATGGTACCTCTAGTGGCCAAACTTTTTCACAATTACATGCTCGTTGGCAAGGTATATGTGATTTGCCGCTAGAGCCTTTTTCTCCACAATGGTTTGAGCAACATATTAGTGCTTCTAAACACAAGATTGATGCGGTATTTTTTGCCACACCCCATGAGTTTAGTGCGCAATGGGCCCAAGCCTTTATTGACGAAGATGTTAAAGTGTTCGACTTATCGGGTGGTTTTCGTTTAAAAGACGCTAAGCAATATCCCGTGCATTATGGTTTTGAACATCAAGCGTTAAACGCACTACAACAGGCTCAATATGGTTTAGCCGAATGGCAAGCCGCCGAGATTGCTACCAGCAATTTAATTGCTGTGCCAGGGTGTTATCCGACCGCGAGTTTATTAGCGTTAAAGCCCATCACCAGCAATGATCTCCATCAAGAAAATTCATTAATTGTGGTTAATGGTATTAGTGGCGTAACGGGGGCCGGTCGTACAGCGTCATTAGCGACAAGTTTTTGTGAAGTGAGTTTAACCCCGTACAATATTTTGCAGCACAGGCATCAGCCAGAAATTAGTCAAGAAGCTAACGTTGAGGTGATTTTTAATCCACATTTAGCCCCTTACAAACGTGGACTATTAGTGACAGTGACCTTACAGTTAAAAGCTGGGGTGACTAGTCAACAAGTTGACAGTGCCTTTACAAAAGCCTATCAAGACACGCCATTGGTCAGAATAGTAAACACTTGGCCTAAAATAGACAATGTTGCCTATAGCCCATTTGCTGATGTGCATTGGTTAGTTGATGAAGAAAAACAGGTGGTGGTGGTGAGCTGCGCTATTGACAACTTGTTAAAAGGGGCGGCGTCACAAGCCATACAATGTGCCAATATTAGTTTAGGCTTAGCCAGTGAATATAGCTTATTAACCGCAGGGAATTACTGATGAAGAAGCCTGTTGTGATCAAAATTGGCGGCGCTATTTTAGATGGTTACAATCAAGGCAACACCTCTGCCTTAGCTGCGTTGTTAACCGTAATTGCCAGTTTAAAAGATCAACCTGTAGTTATCGTTCACGGTGGTGGCTGTGTGGTTGATGAAATGCTTGCTCAAGCAGGTTTTGTTACTGAAAAAAAACACGGTTTACGAGTGACACCCAAAGAGCAAATGCCGATTATTAGTGGTGCCCTAGCCGGTAATGTTAATAAAGCTATTGTGGCCAGTGCCGCGAGTTTAAAACTACCCGCTGTTGGTTTGTCACTTACCGACGGTCAAATGGTGCAGTGCCATTTAAGCCCTCTAGCATTAGGCCAAGTCGGTGTACCTAAACCTTTTAGTAGCGCGTTATTAGATACGCTACTCAAAGCAAAATTTTTACCTATTGTTTCATCCATTGGTGCTTTGGACAATGGTGAGTTAGTCAATGTCAATGCTGATGATGCCGCGGTAGTGATATGTCAGTTGCTTAATGCTGAATTATTGCTGTTGACTGATGTTAATGGCGTTAAAGGGGCAACGGGCGAGTATTTAAGTTCATTGAATGCTCAGCAAGCAGAACAACTTATTACCAGTGGCGTTATTGCCGGAGGCATGACCGCTAAAGTAAACGCAGCATTGCGAGCGGCGAATCAGTTACGACGAAGTATCGCGGTTGCTAGTTGGCAATCACCTGAGCAAATTGTCGACTTGCTCAACGGCGACAGTGTCGGCACTCGTATACAGCCTAATGGTTGTTAGTTTCATATAAGCCATTTTAATTGTCATAAGACAAGTTGTTAACCGGTTTCGCACAGGATTAAAGATTGATGAACTTACAACACTTCTTAGCTGATGATCAGCTAAATAAAGCACAAATACTCGACTTAATTACCTTAGCACGTGATATAAAACAGCAACCTGAAAATTACTCTCAGGCTTTGGCGGGTAAATCAGTTGCCATGATTTTTGAAAAACCCTCGCTAAGAACCCATGTTAGTTTTGATATTGGCATTAATAAATTAGGGGGTCATGCCCTGTATTTAGGCCAACAAAATGGTAAATTAGGTGAACGTGAGCGAGTTAGCGACTATGCTAAGAACCTTTCTTGTTATGCCGATGCTATTGTTGCACGAGTTTTTAGCAACAATTCGATAGAGCAACTGGCACAGCATGGCAGCGTACCTGTGATTAATGCCTTGTGTGATGTATATCATCCATGCCAAGCATTAGCTGACTTTGTTACTTTAGCCGAAAATTTTTCTGATTTGAGCAAAATCAAACTTGCTTACATTGGTGATGCAAATAATGTCTCTAATTCATTAATGCTAATGGCAGCAATCGTCGGGGTTGATTTTACTTTAGTGTGCCCAGTAGGCCATGGTCCTGATGAACAAATGTATAATAAAGCCTTGAGCTTTAGTGGAGCATCAGGGACTAAATTATCTTTAACCCACGATATAGCTGAATTAGGACAACAAGATGCTATTTACACTGACACCTGGATATCTATGGGTGATAATACCAATGTCGCTGATATTTTAGCGACCTTTAAACCGTATCAAGTGAATCATCAAGTGATGGCAAACGCAGGGGCAAGTATTGTTATGCATTGCCAACCCGCGCATCTTGAAGAAGAAATTACCACTGAGCTGTTCGACAGTGAAATGTCGGTGGCTTTTCAGTCGGCTGAAAATCGCATGTGGGCACAAAATGCGGTGTTAGTGACTTTATTAGCGGATTGATCTCTGTTTTACTAAGCAGATGAGCAAATTAAATTTAAAAAACATTTCAAGCTAGCCAATGACTCGTTATTGGCTAGCTTGACAACAAAATATTGTTAAGGAATAAAATCATGGCTTTAGCCGCAAAAAAAGACATTAAAAAAGTAGTACTGGCCTATTCAGGTGGTTTAGATACCTCAGCTATCATCCCTTGGTTAAAAGAGAATTATCAAGGCTGTGAAGTCGTGGCATTTTGTGCTGATGTTGGTCAGGGCGAAGAAGAGCTTGTTGGCATTAAAGAAAAGGCCATCGCCTCGGGTGCTTCAGAATGTTATGTAGTTGACTTAAAAGAAGAATATGTTAAAGACTATATTTACCCTATCATTAAAACGGGTGCGGTTTATGAAGGCCAGTATTTATTAGGTACCTCAATGGCGCGTCCAGTGATCGCCAAAGCACATATTGAAATTGCCTTAAAAGTGGGTGCTGATGCGGTTTGTCATGGCTGCACGGGTAAAGGTAACGACCAAGTGCGCTTCGAAGCTTGTTTTGCTGCCTTAGCACCGCAGCTAACCGTTATTGCTCCTTGGCGTGAGTGGGACATGGTTTCACGTGAAGACCTATTAGATTATTTAGCTGAGCGTAATATCCCTTGTTCGGCTTCATTAACTAAAATTTATAGTCGTGACGCTAATGCTTGGCATATATCGCATGAAGGTGGCGAGTTAGAAGACCCTTGGTGTGAGCCTTCAAAAGAAGTGTGGACCATGACAGTTGACCCTATGGACGCACCGAACGAAGCCGGCAAGGTAATGCTTAGCTTTGATAAAGGTGAGTTAGTTGCCGTCGATGGCGAGCCCATGTCGGCTTATCAATCATTAATGTATTTAAACGAAAAAGCCGCTGCACATGGTGTTGGCCGTATCGACATTGTCGAAAACCGTTTAGTGGGTATGAAGTCTCGTGGTTGTTATGAAACTCCCGGCGGCACCGTTTTAATGGCCGCATATAAAGGGCTAGAGTCATTAATACTAGACAAAGAGTCATTAAAGTATCGTGAATCTGTTGGTCATGAGTTCTCACACGTTATTTATGACGGTCGTTGGTTTACACCACTTGCGAAGGCACAACTTGCTTCTGCCGCCTCTTTTGCTGAAAAAGTTACTGGCGATGTCGTCGTCAAACTTTATAAAGGTATGGCACAAGTGACTCAACGTCGTTCACCAAACAGCTTATATTCAGAAGCGTTTGCCACTTTTGGCGCTGATGATGTTTATGACCAAAAACATGCGGAAGGTTTTATTCGTTTGTTTAGCTTATCCAGTAGAATTACCGCGCTTAAACAAGCAGACTCAGTAATTACGGCAAAAAAATAAAGGTAGAGGAATTTAGTAATGGCATTATGGGGTGGACGGTTTAAAGAGCAAGCCAGTGTGCAGTTTAAAAAGTTTAATGACTCTTTACCTGTTGATTATCGTTTGGCAGTGCAAGACATTGTTGGGTCTATTGCCTGGGCAGAAGCATTAACTACGGTTAATGTCTTAAGCCAAGCAGAGTTTGAAGAATTAAAAGCGGCATTGTTAGCATTAAAAGCTTCCGTTGAAGAAAATCCAAAGCAAATTTTAGCATCGGATGCAGAAGATATTCATAGTTGGGTGGAAATTAACCTAATAGAAAAAACTGGCGACTTAGGCAAAAAGTTACATACAGGTCGCAGTCGTAATGACCAAGTAGCCACCGATTTAAAACTGTGGTGCAAAGAAACGGGCAATGATTTACTTTATGCCTTAGTGAATTTGCAACAGGCAGTATTAGACCTAGCTGAACGTGAGCGTAATACCGTATTGCCAGGCTACACCCATTTGCAACGCGCACAACCGATCACCTTTGGTCATTGGTGTTTGGCTTATGTTGAGATGTTTAACCGTGATATTGGTCGCCTAAAAGACGCCTTGTATCGCGCTGACACTTCACCCCTAGGCTCTGGCGCCTTAGCCGGTACCGCTTATCCGATTGATCGTGAAAAACTGGCCCATAATCTTGGCTTTCGTAGTGCCACACTGAATAGCTTAGATGCCGTTTCAGACCGTGATCATGTGATTGAATTATTATCAACCGCCAGTATTAGCATGATGCATTTATCGCGTTTTGCAGAAGACTTGGTTTTTTACAATTCAGGTGAAGCCGGTTTTGTTGAAATGAGCGACTTAGTTAGCTCAGGTTCGTCATTAATGCCACAAAAGAAAAACCCAGACGCTTGTGAATTACTACGCGGTAAAGCTGGGCGAGTGATGGGTTCACTCACCGGTATGATGATGACCATGAAAGCTTTACCACTGGCTTACAATAAGGACATGCAAGAAGATAAAGAGGGCTTATTTGATGCGCTTGATACTTGGCAAGAATGCATGCAGATGGCGGTATTAATTGCTGAAGGCTTAACGGTCAATCGTGCGCGTACATTAGCGGCGGCTCAACAAGGTTATGCCAACTCAACCGAGCTTGCTGACTACCTTGTCAGTAAAGATATTCCCTTTCGAGAAGCGCATCATATTGTTGGTGAAGTTGTATTGGCGGCTATTGATGCGGGACACGCCTTGGAAGATTTTTCAATTGCACAACTGCAAAAATTTAGCGATAGAATTGAACAAGATGTCTACCAACATTTATCGATTGAATCTTGTTTAGATAAGCGCGACGCTATTGGCGGCACTTCTCGTCAGCAAGTCGACAAAGCCTTAGCAGAAGTTCAGTCAGGCAATATTTTAGCGGACAACCAAGATACCTTAAATACCCAAGTCTTAGGTGCGCCAAGTAAAACGCAAATTAACTTAACCCTAAAACAAGTGAAGCAACGCTTAAATGCCCAGCGTGCAGCAGCTATGTCGGTGCGCAGAGCAAGAATGTCAGATATTGATAGTATCTCAGCCTTGGTCGATTACTGGGCCGAGCGCGGGGAAATACTGCCACGCAGTCGCGATAATATTATTCATGCAGTGCAAAATTTTGTTGTTGCTGAAGTTGACGGCGCGGTAGTTGGCTGTGCGTCGCTCTATATCTACCAAACCGGTCTTGCCGAGATTCGTAGCCTAGTGATTGATAAAGCCGCCCATCGTCAAGGTCAAGGCCAAGCACTGGTACAATATTTATTAGAATTTGCTCATCAAATGCAGCTACAAAAAATTATTGTGCTGACTTATATTCCAAGCTATTTCCAGCAGTTAGGTTTTAATTTGATTGATAAAAATTCTTTAGCAGACAACATCATAGAAGACAGTGAGCAAAGCCCACATAAAAACCCTGAAGATGAAGTTGCCATGGAATATATTGTTAATCGTGGTGCTGAAAAAGTTTAGCCACTTTAATGTTTATACCCGTTCTCGACTTGCACAAAGTTACCCCTTGAAGTCGAGCGGGTATATATAAGTTATTCATAAGTTATATATACGTATTAAGATAAGCGATAGATATTAGTGATCAGATGTCATGAATAGTAATGAAGATAATGTAAAGTGGTTTAGAAGTGCAGCGCCCTATATCAATGCTCATCGTGGTAAAACGTTTGTCTTGATGTTTGGTGGTGAGGCGATACAACACCCAAATTTTGCCAATATCATTCATGATATAGCTTTGTTAAGAAGTTTGGGTGTTAAGTTGGTTTTGGTGCATGGTGCGCGCGTGCAAATCGAAGAGCGACTTATTGCTCGTGCCCTACCGCAACAAATTGAAGGTAATATACGTGTTACTGACGCAGAAACCTTAACGGCGGTAAAAGACGCCACAGGTTCGTTGCGTATTCATATTGAAGCCTTATTAACCATGGGCTTAGTTAACTCACCTATGCATGGTGCACAAATTCGGGTCAGTACCGGTAATTTTGTTATTGCTAAGCCTATTGGTGTGCGTGACGGCATTGACTTTAAGTATACTGGCTTGGTGCGTCGAATTGACGCTGAAGGTATTAATACCCAATTAAATTTTGGCTCAATAGTCTTGTTATCGCCTGTGGGTTATTCATCAACGGGTGAAGTGTTTAATTTAGCGTTAGAAGATGTAGCAGCAAAAACCGCGATAGCGTTAAAAGCTGACAAACTTATCACGTTAACTGAACAATCAGGGTTACTGGATAAACAGGGGGCTTTAATTCGAAGTTGTGGGGTAGCGACCGTTAGTGATTTACTTGCAGAGCAAGAAGATCATGTTCAACAGTTACTGTTACAAGCGATTATACAGTGTGGTAAACAAGGGGTAGAGCGTTGTCATAGTGTAAGTTACACCAGTGATAGCGCCTTATTACAGGAGCTGTTTACTCGTGACGGTGCAGGCACCTTGATTGCCAAAGACTATCAAGAGCAATTGTCAGCTGCCGGTATTGATGACGTTGGCGGTATAGTAGAATTAATCGCGCCACTGGAAGAAGAGGGTGTGCTGGTTAAACGCTCACGCGAGTTGCTTGAAATTGAAATCGACCGTTTTACGGTGATTAAAAAAGAAGATGTTATCATCGCTTGTGCGGCTCTTTACCCTTACCCAGAAGCAAGAACAGGTGAAATAGCCTGCTTAGTTATTCACCCAGATTATCGTGGTGGCAATCGGGGCATTCGTCTTATTCAAGCACTAGAACAGGCGGCGAAAAGGCAGAATCTTACGTCAATTTTTGTCTTGACTACGGTTAGCGCACACTGGTTTATTGAGCAAGGCTACAGTGAACAAGCTATTGACAAGTTACCGGAAGATAAGCAAAAAATGTATAATATTCAGCGTAAGTCAAAGGCGTTTACTAAGATTATTTAATCACTTTTTCAAAGTTAAAAAGCAAAGCAACCATAGAGGTTGCTTTTTTTATGTCTATAAAATCCGTAGGTAAAGATCATTTTATTAACAAATTGATAACAAATGATTTCAATAAATATTTTTTGTGTGCATACTGGGTTTCATATAAATATAAATTGGATTAATTTTCTTCTTCAATTTTTATAATAATAATAACAGGTAAATTTGAGATATGAATTTTTCTTGGCTTGTTGCCATATTTTTTGCGATCAGCGCATTCAGTGCTTTAGTTCAGGCAGAATCTGATAATAATGCGGAGTTTACTTTAGCTTCTGAAGCGGGCTATATAGATAATTTTTTCTATCAAGCTCGCAATGAGCAAAGTACGGCTTATTACACCTTATCGTCTGATTTAGCTTTAACATCTAACCGCCAACATTCAGCTTTTAATTTTGATGCAAAACTTGCCACTTACTTTTTTGATAAGTTTAACAACGATGATCATACCGATTTCACCATCACGCCTACATATCAATTCAAGTTTAGCCAAAATCAACGACTGTACATGTCTGCTCTTTGGCTAAATAGTTATAACTATAGAGGTACGGGCTTATCTTTAAGCCAGGCTGAAGCTTTATCTAAAGGTGATGAAAAAGAAAATATAGGTGCTAGTATTGGCTACGAATATGGCACGTTTGAGTCACAAGGGAAATTAAATTTCGACCTGACCTACCATGAAAATAAATTCACTACTCGCCGCACAGACACTCGTCGTTTAGACACAGAAATACTTAATTTTAAGTCGAACTTTGATTATTTGCTATCAGGTAAAACCTTTCTGGCATTTGATATTGCTTATAAAGTCACTGAATATCCGAACGATCCCATCAGTAACCGAGATAGCATTACAGCCTTAGTGGGGGTTAAGTGGTTTAGTACCGTGATTAGTGAGTTAAATTTTTTAGTGGGTTATCAACAGCTAAAATTTTCAGATAACCGATTACGTGATGATCATGCTTTTAAGTGGCGCTTTGACTATATTTGGCGCCTTGCTGACTTTACTCGAGTACATATAGTGTCTAATCGTCACTTTGATGAAAGCTATCGGTTAATCAGTAGTTACCGCTTAGTTCAAAGCCAGCAAATTGATTTTGAACATGGGTTTACCGAGCGTTTTAATGTCTTGGCCACAGTAGGCCTGACGAATGAAAAATTTATTAGTCGCCAGAACACTGAGCAAGAAGATTATTTATTCTCTACTTTGACGTTAGCTTACCAACATAGCGATAGATTGAGTTTGCAATTGAGTTATGACTATCAGGCATTGGACACCCGTGATGTCAATATTGATTACTCGTACAATAAAATGGCTTTAAGTGTGAAGATTAAATTGTAGTTAATTGATTAAGATAGTTAATGCAGGTTTATAGCTAGTAGTAGTAGTAGTAGTAGTAGTAGCAAGTGAACTTATTAATGTTGGTTACTCATTGTTTTGAACTCAGTACTTGTTGAACTCAATACTTTTTTAACTCAGTAATAGTAATAACAATGCGAGTTTATCTATCACTAATAAGTAGTTTACCTGTGATGTAATAGTTTTAACCTAGTTGGATGAAATATGCGAATTTTGATGTTTTGTTTGTTGTTTTTTCTCGGCCATGCAACAGGCGATGATTATAAGTTAGGTGCTGGGGATCAAATTCAGATAATGGTTTATGGCGAAGCAGATTTAACCACCCAAGTTAAAGTCAATAAATCAGGTGTTATTTCATTTCCGTTTTTATCTGATATTGTCGTTACGGGGATCTCATCAAAAAATTTAGCAAATAAAATAACTAACGGCTTACGCGGTGATTATTTAATAGATCCTCAAGTAATGGTGTCTATTGTTCAATACCGGCCCTTTTTTATTCACGGACAAGTTAAGCGCCCCGGTGGTTATCCCTTTCAGGAAGATTTAACCTTAGATAAAGCCATTGCTATTGCTGGTGGATTGGCCGCGCGAGCGTCAAAGTCGTCGTGGAATATCACCAGATTAATTGCAGGCAAAAAAATGGTTATTGAGGGCAATGTTGCTAGCGTGATCTTGCCTGATGACATCATAGAAATTGAGCAAAGTTTTTTTTGAAAACACTAGAAAATGAACATTTGCTATCAACAAATGGTGAAATAGATTTAAAAGAAATTTTAACGCCACTTTGGGCGGGCCGTTGGAAAATTTTATTTTTTACCTTAGTGATCACTTGTTTGACCACCTTTTATACTTCATTACTCAAGCCTTCATATCGTGCTAGCGCTATTTTGCAAATCGGTACCAATAAGCCAGCCAATACATTGTCTATTAACAATGCCTTTAATGAATCAAACGCTAGTAAGGAGCAGATTCAAACACAGTTCGAATTATTACGCTCGCGTAAGTTCGCCGAACGGGTAATATCTCAGTTGGATTTGGTGCAACATCAAGCATTTAATAGTGGGAAATATAATGACAAACTGGCCATTTTTGCTCGAATTGGCCAGCGCAGTGCGACGGCGTCAGTGAGTGATCTTGTTGGCCAATTTCAACAAAATTTAAGTATTGCTCCTATTGTCGGTACTGAGCTAGTGAATATATCTTATGGGTCTTATTCGCCCCAGTTGTCACAAGAAATAGCCAATCAGGTGGGTATTACTTACCTGGAGTATCAAGACGAAATTCATAGTGCCTCAAAAGAAACCACCTCTGATTGGTTGGTTAATCAACTTGAAGAGCTGGGAAAAAAGTTGCAAAACTCAGAGCTGTCGTTACAAGCCTATCGAGAAGCTGAGGGTATTGTTGATATCCATGGCGTTGTTGGTCTAGTTGGCGCTAAATTAACCGAGTTAAGCTCTGCAGCACTTAAAGCGACAAAAGTAGCAGACGACCTCGCGATTTCTTATCAAGACATTCAACAGCACAAGGGGGATATTAAAAAGTTAAGCGATTTACCTGAAATTAGTAGTCATGCCACGTTAATGCAATTACGTCAAACTAAAGAAAAAATTGAACGTAAAATGTTTGAACTATCCCAGCGTTACGGCCCCAAGCATCCTAAAAAAATTGCTGTTCATGCCGAATTAATCGCCCTTAACAAAGGCATTGTGGAACAAGTTCTCGATATTGTTATTGCCATAGAAAAAGAATATTTTAGTGCGGTAGAAAGAGTCAATGGCACAAAGCAGCGGTTGGCGACTGCGAAAAAAGATTACTTACGTTTAAGTCGTTTACAAAATAAATTTTCGCAGCTCAGCCGTGAAGTTGACACTAACAAAGAGCTTTATAGCAATTATTTGGTGCGCTTAAAAGCAGCTGATGCTATGGATAACTACAAAGCGAATTTTTATGTGCGCTTTATTGATAAGGCAATTGTGCCCAAAAGCCCGTTTGCTCCTAAGAAGTCTTTGATGATAGTGCTGGCGTTTCTCCTCGCCATTATGTTGAGCTCTATTATTATTATTATGCGTGAATTCTTAATGGATACACTTAACTCTCGACACAAACTGGATAATTTCAATGAAGCACCCATTATTGCGGTTTTACCAAAAATTCAGGCGAGTTCACAGGCACTAAAAGACGACAGCTACAGCACGGACAATCGCTTTACAGAAGCTATTCGCACCTTACGAACCGCCTTACTATTTAACAGTGAAACCACCCCAGCTAAAATAATTGCCGTTACCTCTTCAGTGCCCAGTGAAGGCAAGTCTACTGTTGCTCTTCATCTTGCTCGCTCGTTTAGTGAGATGGAAAAGGTGCTACTTATTGAAGCGGACATGCGCCACCCGACCATAGCTAAAAATATGAATTTGAATGAATATCGTCCAGGTCTTTCAAATTTGTTGGCCAACACACATCAAATTCATGAATGTATTATTCGTGATAAAAACGTCAAATTAGACATTTTGACTTCGGGCATTACCCCGGCTAACCCGCTGGTTTTTCTTTCTATGAAGCGCTTTAGCACGCTAATAAAGGTTTTTGGTAACTTTTATGACCGTATTATTATTGAAACTCCGCCGGTTAATGTCGTCAGTGATGCAGTGATTATCTCTAAATTAGTCGACAGTGTCTTATATGTTGTCCATGGTAATAAAACCAAGCGAGAACAAATATCGGCGGGTCTTAAAATGCTGAAACAGGTTAATGCACCTATTGAAGGTGTGGTGATTAACCACAGTGAAAATATTGCTACCGACGAATATCAGAATAAATATTACACTCAAGATCATAATATCATTAATCTTTCAGCAAGAAAGCGCGGTTAACTGCACCTAATAGAGTTTATGCGAAGGCTATTTTTGCGTACAATAAGACAAATTTTTTATAGTCACTGTTATGAAAACACGCGCTAACTTCCCTCTACAAGCATTAAATAGCTTAAATGTGCCAGCCGTCACCGCTGAGATACTGTTCCCATCTACCGTTAAAGAACTGTTTGAAATAAACACGGATAAAGCGCTCAGGTCTTATATTCTTGGTGAAGGTACAAACACCTTATTCTGCCAAGCGAAGGCGCCAACCATTATTAAGCCCAGCTTAATGGGTATTGAAGTCACTGAACACGATGAATATTTTCAGGTCAGTGCCGCTTGTGGTGAAAATTGGCATAACTTGGTTTTGTTTTGCAGTAATCGCGCTATATACGGTTTAGAAAATTTGGCCTTAATCCCTGGCAGTGTGGGGGCCGCGCCGGTACAAAATATCGGTGCTTATGGTATTGAGGTGAGTGACTTTATTGAACGTGTTACTTGGTTTGATTTTGCCAAGAAAAAGTTGATAGATTATAGTAACGCCGCCTGTCAATTTGGCTATCGTAACAGTATTTTTAAACAGGCATTAAACGGCAAAGGTATTATTACCCAGGTGCATTTTTTATTGCCAAAAGCTTGGCAGCCAGTCGACAGTTATCAGGGCTTAAACACTATTATTGCCCCTGTGACTCCGCAGGCTATTATGGCAAAAGTTATCCAGTTACGTCAGGCAAAACTACCTGAGCCTAAACTACTGCCTAATGCCGGCAGCTTTTTTAAAAATCCGCTGGTGAGTGAAGATTTTTTTCATGCTTTACAGCAGCAGTATCCGAAGATGCCTTATTATCGACAACACAGTGGTGAAATAAAGTTAGCCGCAGGTTGGCTGATTGAGCAAGCCGGTCTTAAAGGTTTTCGTGACGGGGGTGTGGGGGTACATGAAAACCAGGCCTTAGTGATCATTAACTATGACAGTAAGCAGGGTGAGCATGTTGTCGCCTTGTCAGTCTATATTCAGGAAACAATCATGGCCAAATTTAATCTTCAATTGATACCAGAAGTTAGATTTATTGGCGCTGATGGTGAGCTAAGTCGTATCAACACAGGGTGTCAACAATGAAAGCAATTCGTGAGCAGTTGATTAAAAAATTGGTTAAAGGTGAGTTTTTGTCGGGGCAAGCCATAGGCGAAGAGCTTGGCGTCAGTCGCGCGGCTATTTCAAAGCATATTAGTGCATTACAAGAAATGGGCTTTGATATTTTTAGTGTCACCGGCAAAGGCTATCGATTAGCCGAACCCATTGAACTGCTCAACGAAAGTCTCATCGTTGCAGAATTGGCCGAGCAAAATACTAGCGCCAAGGTAGAAGTTCATAACTTAATCGACTCAACTAATAGTTATTTAATGCGCCGTTTGCCGAACCAAAATGTTATCGGGCAAGTGTGTATTGCTGAATATCAAAGTGCTGGTCGAGGACGCAGGGGGCGACAATGGATTTCACCTTTTGGCTCACACATTTACTTGTCAATGTATTGGTATTTAGAACAAGGTATGTCAGCAGCCATGGGGTTAAGCGTTGTGGCGGCATTGGCGGTGAGTGATGCAATAAAAGCACTTTATCAAGTGGATGTTGAATTGAAGTGGCCAAATGATATTTATTTCAATGGTGTTAAACTTGCTGGCATTTTAATTGATCTTGAAGGTCAAGCGATGGAGCCTTGTCATTGTGTTATTGGCATTGGCCTCAATATTAAAATGCCCGCCAAGAGTGCTGTATTAGTCGATCAACCCTGGATTGATTTGTCGAGCGCTATAGGTGTTGATATTGATCGAAACATGTTAGCGGCCAGCATCATTGCAGCCTTACATAGGCGTTTAAAAGTGCATAGCGAAACGGGCATCAATACTATGGTGACTCAGTGGCATGCACAAGATTTCTACATTAACAAACCTGTTGCTTTGATTACGGGTGAGAAAGTCACTCGGGGTATTTGTCGCGGTATTAACGGCCAAGGGGCATTAATGTTGGAGGTAAATGGCCAAGTAAGTCCTGTGTATGGTGGTGAAGTTAGTCTAAGGGCTGGGTTATGAGGCTGTTAATTGATGTCGGTAATACCCAGGTAAAATATGTTTTTCAAGCATTGGGTGTTTCTGCGCCACTTTCTGACATTGTTTATCTCAACTATCACGCTTTTCAAGCACAGTTATCGCAAGGTAAATTTTCACAAGTGAGCGAAGTTATTCTTGCTAACGTGCATGGTAGTGAAGTGCATGATGCGATCGAAAAGTGGGTAACAGACTATAATATTGCTTTTGTACAAGTACAGAGTTCAGCAAGCGCGTTTGGAATATCCTCGTCTTATCAGCAGCCAGAAAGCCTAGGCGTTGATCGTTGGCTGGCTATGATAGGGGCGAAACAGCTTTATCCACAAAATAACTTACTTATTATCGATGCTGGCACTGCGACAACGGTTGATCTGTTAGCGGCGAATGGTCAGCATTTTGGTGGCTGGATCATGCCGGGCGTACAAACCCTATTTGATAGTTTATTAACCCGCACCACTAAAATTATCGCCACACCTAAAGTTACCGCAAGTATATCTTTTGGTCAGGACAGCTCAAATTGTTTGAACCATGGTAGTTGGGCGATGACCATAGGGGCGGTTAAAGAAGCTATTATTCAAGCAAATAGTTTGTTAACACTTGACAAGGTACTGATAACTGGCGGCAATGGTGAACAGATTGCAAAGCTAATGGCTGAGCACTGTCAACTTGAACCCAAGTTAGTTTTTCTTGGTTTAAGCTGTTTTCAAGCGCGTTAAGATCTGTGTTTATAGTTAAAAATTTGTGATTGTGGGTAAAAAACCATCAAACGCATAAAAACATGCTTATTATTTGCATTTTGCTGTTGCAAGCACGAAAACATTACTCTAGAATTCGCACCACTTAATGTAGTGCCGACTTAGCTCAGTTGGTAGAGCAACTGACTTGTAATCAGTAGGTCGCCAGTTCGACTCCGGCAGTCGGCACCATTAATACATTACTTGTAATGTGGTATTAAAATTTGGAGGGGTTCCCGAGTGGCCAAAGGGATCAGACTGTAAATCTGACGGCTCAGCCTTCGGTGGTTCGAATCCACCTCCCTCCACCATTTTAACAGAGATAATCTGATAGAATTTAGCGGGTGTCGTATACTGGCTATTACCTCAGCCTTCCAAGCTGATGAAGCGGGTTCGATTCCCGCCACCCGCTCCAGTCTTTATAGAGAAATGCTGATATGGCTCAGTTGGTAGAGCGCACCCTTGGTAAGGGTGAGGTCGGCAGTTCGAATCTGCCTATCAGCACCACTTCTTTAGGCCTTCTATAGATTAATCAATGTTGACTAAGAAATTAATAGATTTAATCTACCCAGAGGTACTTTAAGATGGCTAAAGCAAAATTTGAACGTTTAAAACCGCATGTTAACGTTGGTACTATCGGTCACGTCGATCACGGTAAAACAACTTTAACAGCCGCTATCTCTGCGGTATTAACTAAAGTTCACGGCGGTGAAGTTAAAGACTTCGCACAAATCGATAACGCTCCTGAAGAACGTGAACGTGGTATTACCATTAACACTTCTCACATTGAGTACGATACAGCTGCACGTCACTACGCGCACGTAGATTGTCCTGGTCACGCCGATTACATCAAAAACATGATTACCGGTGCTGCACAAATGGATGGCGCTATCTTAGTAGTTGCTGCTACAGATGGTCCTATGCCACAAACACGTGAGCACATCTTGTTATCACGTCAAGTTGGCGTACCTTTCATCATAGTATTCATGAACAAATGTGATGTTGTTGATGATGATGAATTATTAGAATTAGTAGAAATGGAAGTTCGTGAACTTCTTTCTGAATATGACTTCCCAGGTGATGATTTACCGGTAATTCAAGGTTCAGCACTTGGCGCTCTTCAAGGCGACGAGAAATGGGAAGCGAAAGTAATCGAACTTGCTGATGCATTAGATAACTACATTCCAGAGCCAGAGCGTGCAATCGACGGAGCATTCATCATGCCTATCGAAGATGTATTCTCAATCTCAGGTCGTGGTACGGTTGTAACAGGTCGTGTTGAACGCGGTATTGTTAAAATCGGCGACGCAGTTGAAGTTGTTGGTATTCGTGACACACAAACATCTACTTGTACTGGTGTTGAAATGTTCCGTAAGCTTCTTGACGAAGGTCGTGCTGGCGAGAACTGTGGTGTTCTTCTTCGTGGTCTTAAGCGTGAAGACGTTGAACGTGGTCAAGTACTATGTAAGCCTGGTTCAATTTTACCTCATACTAAGTTTGAGTCAGAAGTTTATGTACTAAGCAAAGATGAAGGTGGTCGTCATACGCCATTCTTTAAAGGCTACCGTCCACAGTTTTACTTCCGTACAACGGATATTACTGGTGCAGTAGAGCTTCCTGAAGGTGTTGAAATGGTAATGCCAGGCGACAACTTGAAGTTTGTTGTAGAGCTTATCAACCCAGTTGCGATGGATGAAGGTTTACGCTTCGCTATCCGTGAAGGTGGTCGTACAGTTGGTGCTGGTGTTGTATCTAAAATTATTGCTTAATTTTAGAAGACATTAACACGATAAAAAAAAGACGCTTAGGCGTCTTTTTTGTTTTCTAGTTGAGCTATAGTGAAGTGGCAATAGGTCAATAGTTGTTGGTCTGGTATCTGCTGTTACCTTAACGTAACGTTGCTTGATTTTAGAACACGTTAAGGCGATAAAAAAGCCGCTTAGTCGGCTTTTTTTTGCAGATTTTTGCGTGTCAATGTTATTTATAAAAGCCAATAAGCAGGGTGAAAAATCAAGGCTGATACAGCATCTAGTTAAAACTCGAAAATAGTCCTTGAGTAAAATATTTTGATTAGTATAATAGCGCCTCACTTCTAGAGTCTCTCTTAATTCCCAAACAACTAAGAATCACTCGGTAAGTGTAAGTACAGATTGAAGGGGTATAGTTCCAATTGGTAGAACAGCGGTCTCCAAAACCGACGGTTGGGAGTTCGAATCTCTCTACCCCTGCCATTTTTGAGTAAAGTGCTTATTAATAAAATAATAGGGGCTTTAGATTTTAACTCCGATTGTATCGGGGTGCTTTGTCTTAGATTAGACATGTAATTACGGGTAGTAGATATGAATGCAAGTACTGAAGCTGAACCAAGTGGTTCATTTGATTTTTTAAAGTGGAGCGTAATCGTTTTACTTCTAGCTGGCGCTGTTTTTGGTAATTACATTTTTGCTGAACAATCAGTTCTCGTGCGCGCTATAGCGGTAGTTGCTGCTATTGTTATTGCAGGGCTTATTGCTATGCAAACAGTTAAAGGCCGTACAGCTGTAGCATTTGCTAAAGAGTCTCGTACTGAAGTACGCAAAGTGGTTTGGCCAACGCGTCAAGAAGCCGTGCAAACAACGGGTATAGTATTAGTAGCAACATTAATTATGTCTTTATTACTTTGGGGTTTAGATTCAGTTCTGTTCTGGGTTGTTGGATTAATTACTGGATTAAAAGTAGGTTAAGGTACCGTCATGACTGAAGAAATTACAATTACAGATACGCCTGAAAAAAATAACAATCCTAAATTACGTTGGTATGTAGTCCAAGCGTTCTCTGGCTATGAAGGCCGTGTACAAAAAACATTGCTTGAGCATATTGGTATTCATGGTTTAGAAGAAAAGTTTGGTGAAATTCTTGTGCCGACTGAAGAAGTTATTGAAATGCGCGCCGGGCAAAAGCGTAAAAGTTCACGTAAATTCTTTCCAGGCTATGTCTTAGTTCATATGGAATTAGACGATGAATCATGGCATTTAGTTAAAAGTGTGCCGCGTGTATTAGGTTTTATTGGTGGCACTAAAGAAAGACCAGCACCTATTTCACAAAAAGAGGCGGATCGCATTTTACAACGCCTTGAGGACACTGACAAACCTAAGCCTAAAACATTGTTCGAACCAGGTGAAGTGGTACGTGTTATTGACGGTCCATTTGCTGACTTTAATGGTGTGGTTGAAGAACTTGATTACGAGAAAAATCGTATTAAAGTCTCTGTGCTTATTTTTGGTCGTTCAACACCTGTTGATTTGGAATTTGGGCAAGTCGAAAAAGGCTAGCAATAAATATTCCCAAAAAAGCCAGAGTTTTTACTCTGGCTTTTTTATATCCTCTGATCTATGCCTTCTGCTTCAGTCCTGTCTTTTTTCTTCCTGTGCACTATTTTATTTATGTTTTTACAGGGAGGAAACAATGAGAAGGGAATGAGTAGAGACTGAAAAAATTTAAAGATGCCCTGATCTATACTTTCTCCTGTCGTCCTTCTTTTTTTCTTCCTGTTAATTATTTTATTATGTTTTTACAGGGAGGAAACAATGAGAAGGGAATGAGTAGAGACTTAAAAATTTAAAGATGCCCTGATCTATACTTTCTCCTGTCGTCCTTCTTTTTTTCTTCCTGTTAATTATTTTATTATGTTTTTACAGGGAGGAAACAATCAGAAAAGAAGGCGTAGATCCCCCCTTGGCTTACTGATAGCGCATTTCGGTCTTTTTTTATACAAATCAAGCATCATGTCTTGCACTACCACCTTGTAATAATATATAATCCGCTGCCGATTTTATCTAATGATTTTATCTAATGATTTTATCTGATGAATAAAAAATCGATTTTTTGTTAACGGGGAGCTGTTTTAAATCATCAGCGTTTGAACCCATACTAAAGGTATTAAAACCATGGCTAAAAAAGTCACAGCTTTAATTAAGCTACAAGTTGCTGCTGGTGCAGCAAATCCGTCACCGCCAGTTGGTCCTGCACTAGGTCAACACGGTGTAAATATCATGGAATTTTGTAAAGCGTTTAACGCAAAAACTGATTCTTTGGAAAAAGGCGCTCCAGTACCAGTAGTTATTACTGTTTATGCTGACCGTTCTTTCACATTTGAAACAAAAACTCCACCCGCTGCTTATTTACTTCTAAAAGCTGCTGGTGTTAAGAGTGGTTCAGGTCGTCCTAACACTGATAAAGTTGGTACTGTTACTACAGCACAACTTGAAGAGATTGTTAAGATGAAAGAAGCCGATCTTACTGCTGGTTCTTTGGAAGCTGCAGTGCGTACCATTGCGGGTTCTGCTCGTTCAATGGGTTTAGTGGTAGAGGATTAATTATGACTAAATTATCAAAACGCACTCGTCTTATCCGTGAAAAAGTAGACGTACTAAAAGAATATGACATCGCTGAAGCACTTTCTTTATTAAAAGAATTGGCTACTGCTAAATTTCGTGAAAGCGTAGATGTTGCTGTTAACCTTGGCATTGATGCTCGTAAATCAGATCAAAACGTACGTGGCGCGACTGTATTACCAAATGGTACAGGCCGTGACGTTCGTGTTGCTGTATTTACGCAAGGCGCTAACGCTGATAAAGCGAGAGAAGCCGGTGCTGACATCGTAGGTATGGAAGATTTAGCAGAACAAGTTAAAGCCGGTGTAATGGACTTTGACGTGGTAATTGCTTCTCCAGATGCTATGCGTGTTGTTGGTCAACTAGGTCAGATTTTAGGTCCACGTGGTCTAATGCCTAACCCGAAAGTTGGCACAGTTACACCTGACGTTGTTACTGCAATAAAGAACGCAAAAGCGGGTCAAGTCCGCTACCGCAATGACAAAAACGGTATCATCCATACTACCATTGGTAAGGCTGATTTCGACGATGCTAAATTGCAGGAAAACCTTGAGTCATTATTGGAAGCGCTTAAAAAAGCAAAACCAGCTAATGCTAAAGGCCAGTACATTAAGAAAATTTCTGTTTCAACTACTATGGGTGCCGGCGTTGCCGTTAACCAAGCTAGCTTGACGCTGTAGTTTTCAATAAAGTGTCGGTAATCGATGCTTTACAGGGGTTAAATTGTAGACTATAATTTCGCCCCTTAAATTTTGGTAGGTGTTGTCTACTTAATTCGCGTAAATTAGTGTTAATTAATTTTAGACAACCCCGTCAAAGACCGTAGGAGCCGAGACGATTCTTCGTTGAAAGCTTAATTTTTCCTACGTAGATGGTGATTACCCAGTATTTCCTAATTCTGGTCCTCGCCGTAACGGCCTAAGCGGATCTTAGTTTGCTTAGGGATAGTAAATACCGGTTTTTTATTACCGGTGAACCAGGAGTAAAGCCAATGGCTATCAATCTTGATAACAAAAAAGCAATAGTTGCTGAAGTTCAAGAAGCTGCTAATGGCGCTCAATCAGCTGTAATCGCGGATTCTCGCGGTGTTGCAGTTGAAGCAATAACGACTTTACGTAAAGAAGCTCGTGCAAATGGTGTATGGATGAAAGTTATCCGTAACACGTTAGCACGTCGTGCTTTACAAGGTACTGACTTTGAATGTGTTGCTGACACATTGGTTGGTCCATCGTTAATTGCATTCTCAAACGAGCATCCAGGTGCAGCAGCGCGTTTATTTACAGACTTTGCGAAGAAAAATCCATCGTTTGAATTAAAAGCCGCCGCATTTGAAGGCAATTCAGTAGACGTAAATATGTTAGCTAAGCTACCAACTTACGACGAAGCAATTGCCCGTTTAATGAGCGCAATGAAAGAAGCATCTGCAGGCAAATTGGTCCGCACGATTGCTGCAGTACGCGATCAGAAAGAACAAGAAGCTGCTTAATAATTGTTTATCTCTTAAATTTAAGAGCACAATTTGCACTTTTTGTATTTATAGTTATTTATAACAGCCAACAGGTTGTTAATTGAACAGGAAATTTAAAATGTCTATTTCTAAAGACGATATCCTAAACGCAGTTGCTGAAATGTCAGTAATGGACGTTGTTGCACTTATTGAAGCAATGGAAGAAAAATTTGGCGTATCTGCATCAGCTGCTGTTGCCGCTGCTGGACCTGCTGAAGCTGTTGAAGAACAAACTGAATTTGATGTAGTGATGACTAGCTTCGGCGAGAAGAAAGTTGCTGTAATCAAAGCAGTTCGTGGCGCTACAGGTCTTGGCTTAAAAGAAGCTAAAGATTTAGTTGAGTCAGCTCCAAAAGCAATTAAAGAAGGCGTTGATAAAGCTGAAGCTGAAGCGCTTAAGAAAACTCTTGAAGAAGCAGGTGCTTCTGTTGAGATCAAATAGTCTGTTTTTAAACAGATTATTTGCCTGAAAAGGCAATGGCTGGTGATTTAAACGTCACCGGCCTTTTTGCGCTAAAGAAAGTGGTTTTTTTTTAAACCAAAACAGTGCATTATTTGATGCTTGATAAAAAAAGTATCACTGCTATATCCTGTCTTTTTTAAGACAGATTCGGCCATAACCAGCAAGCTGAGGAACCCCATGGTTTACTCTTACTCTGAAAAGAAACGTATTCGTAAGGACTTTGGTAAAAGTGTTCAAGTAATGGATTATCCATTCTTGTTATCAATCCAACTCGAATCTTTCCGTAAGTTTATTGATATTGATCCAACAGGTGAAACAGGCCTAGAGGCTGCATTTCATTCTATTTTTCCAATTAAAGCTTATTCTGGTAGCTCAGAATTACAATTTGTAAGCTATCGTTTGGGCGAACCGTTATTTGACGTCAAAGAATGTCAAATCCGCGGTATCACCTACTCTGCGCCATTACGCGTTAAATTGCGTTTAGTCGTTTATGATAAAGAAGCGGCGGCAGGCACAGTAAAAGATATCAAAGAACAAGAAGTATACATGGGTGAAATACCATTAATGACTGACAACGGTACGTTTGTCATCAATGGTACAGAGCGTGTTATTGTTTCACAATTACACCGTTCTCCAGGTGTGTTTTTCGATCACGATAAAGGAAAAACGCATTCATCAGGTAAAGTGTTATATAACGCTCGTGTTATACCTTACCGTGGTTCATGGTTAGATTTCGAATTTGATCCAAAAGATAACTTATTTGTTCGTATTGACCGTCGTCGTAAATTACCTGCGTCGATAATTTTGCGTGCTTTAGAGTACTCAACGGAAGAAATTTTAGATATCTTCTACGATACAACAGAATTTTCTATTAAAGGCGATAAGCTAGTAATGGATTTAATTCCAGAACGCTTACGTGGTGAAACGGCTACTTTCGACATAAAATTACCTAAAGGTGATGTTTTAGTTGAGCAAGGCCGACGTATCACTGCTCGTCATATTAAATCGCTAGAAAAAGCTAAGCTTGAAAAATTAGAAGTACCTGCTGAATATATCGTTGGTAAAGTACTGTCTAAAGCTTACATTGACAAATCTACGGGTGAAGTCATTGCTGAAGCGAATGCTGAAATCACGCTAGAAATGTTAGCTGAGTTAAGCCAAGCTGGCCATAAAGTACTTTCTACTTTATATATGAACGAATTTGATGTTGGTTCATATATGTCAGACACACTACGTGTTGACAATTCAACTAACCGCTTAGAAGCGTTAGTGGAAATTTATCGTATGATGCGTCCAGGCGAGCCGCCAACAAAAGACGCAGCCGATACGCTATTTAACAACCTATTTTTTGCATTAGAGCGTTATGACCTGTCAACAGTAGGTCGTATGAAGTTCAACCGTCGTGTTGGCAATGCTGATGATATTGGTACTGGTGTTTTATCTAAAGAAGACATCATTTCAGTGATGAAAACCTTAATCGGCATACGTGACGGTAAAGGTGAAGTTGATGATATTGATCACTTAGGTAACCGTCGTATTCGCTCTGTAGGCGAAATGGCAGAAAACCAATTCCGTGTTGGTTTAGTTCGTGTTGAACGTGCTGTTCGTGAACGTTTAAGTCTTGGTGACTTAGATGCGATCATGCCACAAGATTTAATTAACGCTAAGCCGATTTCTGCTGCCGTTAAAGAATTCTTTGGTTCATCACAATTGTCACAATTTATGGATCAAAACAACCCGTTATCAGAAGTGACGCATAAGCGTCGTATTTCTGCTTTAGGGCCAGGTGGTTTGACACGTGAACGTGCTGGTTTTGAAGTACGTGATGTACATCCAACTCACTATGGTCGTGTTTGTCCAATTGAAACACCGGAAGGTCCAAACATTGGTTTGATCAACTCGTTATCGTGTTATGCACGTACTAACGATTTCGGCTTCTTGGAAACACCTTACCGTAAAATTGTTGATGGTTTAATCACTGACGACATAGATTACCTTTCTGCTATTGAAGAAGGTAACTTCGTTATTGCACAAACCACTGCTGAAGTTGATGCAGAAGGTAAATTAGTCGCAGGCTTAGTGGCTTGTCGTCATAAAAACGAATTTACTTTGATGTCTGCTGAACAAGTTCAGTATATGGATGTTTCTCCACAGCAGATCGTTTCTGTTGCAGCGTCACTTATCCCATTCCTAGAGCACGATGATGCGAACAGAGCCTTGATGGGCTCGAACATGCAACGTCAAGCAGTACCGACACTAAGAGTGGATAAACCACTTGTGGGTACCGGCATGGAGAAAATTGTTGCTGTTGACTCTGGTGTAACTGTTGTTGCTAAACGTGGTGGTGTTGTTGCTTACGTTGATGCTTCACGTATTGTCGTTAAAGTTAATGAAAATGAAATGCACGCTGGTGAAGCGGGTATTGATATTTATAACCTAACTAAATACACCCGTTCAAACCAAAACACTTGTATCAACCAACGTCCAATTTGTCGTATGGCTGAGCCTGTAGTTCGTGGTGATGTGCTAGCCGATGGTCCTTCAACGGACATGGGCGAATTAGCCCTTGGTCAGAACATGCGTATCGCATTTATGCCTTGGAACGGTTACAACTTCGAAGATTCAATGTTGTTATCTGAGCGTGTAGCTACTGAAGATCGTTTTACGACGATTCATATTCAAGAGCTAACTTGTATCGCTCGTGACACTAAGCTAGGCAGCGAAGAAATAACGGCTGATATTCCAAATGTTGGCGAGTCTGCATTATCTAAACTAGATGAAGCGGGTGTTGTTTATATTGGCGCTGAAGTTAATGGTGGCGACATCTTAGTGGGTAAAGTTACTCCTAAAGGTGAAACACAGTTAACGCCAGAAGAAAAACTATTACGTGCCATCTTTGGTGAAAAAGCGGCTGACGTTAAAGACAGCTCTTTACGTGTACCTAACTCAGTGTCTGGTACCATCATCGATGTACAAATCTTCACCCGTGACGGTGTAGAAAAAGATGCTCGTGCTGTTGAAATCGAAGAAATGCAACTTAAACAAGTTAAGAAAGACTTGGGTGATGAGTTTAGTATTTTAGAAGATGGTATTTATGCACGTGCGAAAAAATTATTGCTAGGCTCAGGTTTAAATGAATCTGATCTTAACAGCATGTCTCGTGATAAGTGGTTAGTTCAAAACTTAGCTGATGAAGGTCAACAGTCAGAGCTTGAGCAAATTGCTGAACAATACGACAACATTAAAGCAGACTTTGATAAAAAGTATGAAGTTAAGCGTCGTAAAATCACTCAAGGTGCTGATTTAGCGCCAGGCGTGTTAAAAATTATTAAAGTGTATTTAGCGGTTAAGCGTCGTATCCAGCCAGGTGATAAAATGGCCGGTCGTCATGGTAACAAAGGTGTTATTTCAAACGTAGTACCAGTTGAAGACATGCCTTATGACCAATACGGTGTTCCTGTTGATGTAGTACTTAACCCGTTGGGTGTACCATCACGAATGAACATTGGTCAGATCCTAGAAACACATTTAGGTATGGCTGCACGTGGTATCGGTGAAAAAATTAACCGTATGTTGGAAGCTCAATTAGAAATTCACAAATTACGTGAATTCTTAAAAGAAGTTTACAACCTAGGTGAATCTCGCCAAGAAGTTGATATTGATTCATTCTCAGATGATGAAATCATGCGCTTAGCGGGTAACTTACGAGCAGGTCTTCCTATTGCGACACCAGTATTTGATGGTGCCAGCGAGAAAGAAATTAAAGACTTATTTAAACTTGCTGATATGCCTGAAAGTGGTCAGTTTACGCTGACAGATGGCCGTACTGGTCGTAACTTTGAGCGTCCTGTGACGGTTGGTTACATGTATATGTTAAAACTAAACCATTTAGTAGATGACAAAATGCATGCACGTTCTACGGGTTCATACTCGCTAGTAACGCAACAGCCTCTAGGTGGTAAAGCACAGTTTGGTGGTCAGCGTTTCGGTGAGATGGAAGTATGGGCACTTGAAGCATACGGTGCTGCTTACACCTTGCAAGAAATGTTAACGGTTAAATCTGATGATGTTAACGGTCGTACTAAGATGTATAAAAACTTAGTTGACGGTGATCATCGCATGGAGCCGGGTATCCCTGAATCATTCAACGTATTGTTGAAAGAAATTCGTTCGTTGGGTATCAACATCGAATTAGATCAGGACTAAGCTACCTCAAGCTACATTGCTGACTTTTAGCATCAGCTGAAGTCAGTACAGGGAGAGAACAGATAACTGTTCTCTCCGGTATTTAACTCCGACAGGAGAGAGTGTGTGAAAGATTTACTTAAGTTTCTTAAGCAACAAAATCAAACAGAAGAGTTCGATGGTATTCGCATCGGACTAGCTTCACCTGACATGATTCGTTCATGGTCATTTGGTGAAGTAAAGAAACCTGAGACGATTAACTATCGTACTTTTAAGCCGGAACGTGATGGTTTGTTCTGTGCGCGTATTTTTGGCCCAGTTAAAGACTACGAATGTCTTTGTGGCAAATACAAACGCCTTAAGCACCGTGGTGTAATTTGTGAAAAATGTGGCGTTGAAGTTACATTAACTAAAGTTCGTCGTGACCGCATGGGTCATATCGAGCTAGCAAGTCCAGTTGCCCATATTTGGTTCTTAAAGTCATTACCATCTCGTATCGGTCTATTATTAGACATGACGTTACGTGATATTGAGCGTGTGCTTTATTTTGAATCTTACGTTGTTACCGAACCTGGTATGACAACATTAGAGAAAAGCCAAATTCTAACCGAAGAAGAATATCTTGATGCGTTAGAAGAGCACGGTGACGAATTTGACGCCCTAATGGGTGCTGAAGCGGTACTTGCGTTATTACAACAGATTGATCTTGACGGTGAAGTAGCGCAAATGCGTGAAGAGTTACCTGAAATTGGTTCTGAAACAAAGCGTAAGAAAATCACTAAACGTTTGAAATTAATGGAAGCATTCGCGGCATCAGGTAATAAGCCTGAGTGGATGATCATGAACGTTTTACCAATTTTGCCACCAGATTTACGTCCGTTGGTACCATTGGATGGCGGTCGTTTCGCGACGTCTGATCTAAACGATTTATACCGTCGTGTTATTAACCGTAACAACCGTTTAAAACGTCTTCTAGATCTAGTAGCACCAGATATTATCGTACGTAACGAAAAGCGTATGTTGCAAGAATCTGTTGATGCATTATTAGATAACGGTCGTCGTGGTCGCGCTATTACTGGTTCTAACAAACGTCCTCTTAAATCTCTTGCCGATATGATCAAAGGTAAGCAAGGTCGTTTCCGTCAGAATTTATTGGGTAAACGTGTTGATTATTCTGGTCGTTCAGTAATCACTGTTGGTCCAACGCTACGCTTACATCAGTGTGGTTTACCTAAGAAAATGGCACTTGAGTTATTCAAACCATTTATTTACGGTAAATTAGAAGCACGTGGTTTAGCAACAACAATTAAAGCAGCTAAGAAATTAGTTGAACGTGAAGGCGCTGAAGTTTGGGATGTACTTGACGAAGTAATTCGTGAACATCCGGTTATGCTTAACCGTGCACCAACACTTCATAGATTGGGTATCCAAGCGTTTGAACCTGTATTAATTGAAGGTAAAGCGATTCATTTGCATCCATTAGTTTGTGCGGCCTATAACGCCGATTTCGATGGTGACCAAATGGCGGTACACGTACCGTTGACAATCGAAGCACAAATGGAAGCACGTACGTTGATGATGTCAACGAACAACGTACTTTCTCCAGCGAACGGTGATCCAATCATCGTACCATCACAAGATGTTGTATTAGGTCTATATTACCTAACGCGCGATCGTGTGAATGGTTTAGGTGAAGGTATGGTTTTTACCGACATCAAAGAAGTTGAAAAAGCTTACCGTACAGGTTTTACTGAACTTCATGCCCGCGTGAAAGTTCGTATTACTGAACATGTTCGTAACAGTGATGGTGTTTTTGAACCGGTAACTAAGCTGCGCGATACCACTGTTGGTCGTGCAATCTTATGGCAAGTATGTCCAGATGGCATGCCTTATGATCTTATTGATCAGCCACTAGGTAAAAAGCCAATTTCAAAACTGATTAACCATGCGTATCGTAACTTAGGTCTTAAAGATACCGTTATCTTTGCTGACCAAATTATGTACACAGGTTTCCACTACGCGATGATCGCGGGTGCTTCAGTTGGTATCGACGACATGGTTATTCCAGAAGCGAAATACACCATCATCGAAGATTCAGAAGAAGAAGTTAAAGAAATTCAAACTCAGTTCGAGCAAGGTCTTGTAACTCAGGGTGAAAAATACAACAAAGTTATTGATATCTGGTCATCTGCCAACGAGAAAATCTCGAAAGCTATGATGGACAACTTATCAAAAGAAACTGTTATTAACCGTCATGGTGAGCCAGAAGAGCAAGACTCTTTCAACTCAATCTACATGATGGCCGATTCAGGTGCTCGTGGTAGTGCTGCGCAGATTCGTCAGCTTGCAGGTATGCGTGGTTTGATGGCTAAGCCAGATGGTTCAATCATCGAAACACCAATTACCGCTAACTTCCGTGAAGGTTTGAACGTATTACAATACTTCATCTCGACTCATGGTGCGCGTAAAGGTTTGGCCGATACGGCATTGAAAACAGCTAACTCGGGTTACTTAACTCGTCGTTTAGTTGATGTTGCACAAGATTTGGTCGTAACCGAACATGACTGTGGAACATTAGACGGTTTACAAATGACGCCATTGATTGAAGGTGGTGATGTTGTTGAGCCGTTACGCGAACGTGTGCTCGGTCGTGTTGTAGCTGAAGATGTTGTCAAGCCAGGTACTGACGAAGTTCTATTACCTCGTAATACGCTAATTGACGAAGCTTTATGTGATTTCATTGAAGAAAACTCAATTGATCAAATGAAAGTACGTTCAATCATTACCTGTAAAACCGATTTTGGTATTTGTGCTCATTGTTACGGCCGTGATTTGGCTCGTGGACATATGATCAACCAAGGTGAAGCGATTGGCGTTGTGGCAGCACAATCTATCGGTGAACCAGGTACACAGTTAACTATGCGTACGTTCCATATTGGTGGTGCGGCATCTCGTGCATCAGCAGAGAACAACGTACAGGTTAAGAATACAGGTACACTGAAATTACAAAATGCTAAATTTGTAACTAACTCTGAAGATCACTTAGTGATTACCTCTCGTTCATCTGAGCTAACCGTAATTGATGAGCTTGGTCGTGAGAAAGAGCGTTATAAAGTACCTTACGGTACCATTCTTAATAAGAAAGATGGCGAAGTACTAAACTCAGGCGATATCATTGCCAACTGGGACCCGCATACGCATCCTATTATCACAGAAGTAGCCGGTAAGGTGCAGTTCGTTGAGCTTATTGATGGCGTAACTATGGTTCGCCAAACTGATGATCTTACGGGTTTATCAAGTATCGTAGTCACAGATGTTGGTCAACGTAATACTGCGGGTAAAGAAATGCGCCCAGCAGTTAAATTGGTTGATGCTAAAGGCAACGATGTGATGATCGCGGGTACTGAAATTCCAGCACAATACTTCTTACCAGGTAATGCAATTGTTAACCTAGAAGATGGTGCAGAAGTTGGTATTGGTGATGCGTTAGCGCGTATTCCTCAAGCGTCGTCAAAAACGCGTGATATTACCGGTGGTTTGCCACGTGTAGCTGATTTATTTGAAGCGCGTAAGCCAAAACTTCCAGCGATACTAGCTGAGAAGACAGGTATCATCGCCTTCGGTAAAGAAACTAAAGGTAAAGTGCGTTTATTAATCACACAACCCAGTGGTGAAGTATACGAAGAGATGATCCCTAAAATGCGTCAATTAAACGTGTTTGAAGGTGAATCTGTACTTAAAGGTGAAGTTATTGCCGATGGTCCAGAGTCTCCACATGACATCTTACGTTTACGTGGTGTAGCGCCAGTAGCTAACTATATTGTTAACGAAGTACAAGAAGTGTACCGTTTGCAAGGTGTTAAGATTAACGATAAGCATATTGAAGTTATCGTGCGTCAAATGATCCGCAAGTGTGAGATCTTAGATGCCGGTGATAGCACCTTCCTTAAAGGCGAAATCCTGGAAGTTGCCCGTGTCAATATCTCTAATCGTGAATTAGAAGCTGCAGGTAAACAACCGGCTGAATACGAAATGCAAATGATGGGTATTACTAAAGCATCATTAGCCACTGAGTCATTCATCTCGGCAGCCTCTTTCCAAGAAACGACGCGTGTACTGACTGAAGCAGCGGTAGCTGGTAAGAAAGATAAACTTCGTGGCTTAAAAGAGAATGTTATTGTTGGTCGCTTAATCCCAGCAGGTACAGGTTATTCTTATCATCAAGAACGAGCGCGTGCTAAAAACGCCGTTCCTGTAGAAGAAGTAACAGTATCAGCTGACGACGCAGCGCAAGCATTAACGGATGCTTTGAATGCAGATTTGTCTTCTTAGGCAATCGTATTGAAAAAGTGGTTAAAGCAGATGATTAACCTGTCTATTGCGAGTAAAGCTTGACAGGTTAAAGCTTGACCTATAGAATTCCGCGACCCTGTATTCCCTACTTTTAGGTATTGAATATGAGGTCGCGGATTTTCACGTTTATAAGGGTGTAAATTTCCCCATTGATTGGAATTTACACAAATTTAACTAATCGGGAGCTATTTAATGGCAACTATTAACCAATTAGTACGTAAACCACGTGTAAGACAAGTAACTAAAAGTAACGTACCAGCGTTACAAGCTTGTCCACAACGTCGTGGCGTATGTACTCGTGTGTATACAACTACACCAAAAAAACCTAACTCAGCATTACGTAAAGTAGCTCGTGTTCGTTTAACTAACGGCTTCGAAGTAACTTCATACATCGGTGGTGAAGGTCATAACTTACAAGAACATAGTGTTATCTTGATTCGTGGTGGTCGTGTTAAAGATTTACCAGGTGTGCGTTACCACACCGTTCGTGGTGCACTTGATTGTTCAGGTGTAAGCGACAGAAGACAAGGCCGTTCTAAATACGGTGCTAAACGACCTAAATCTTAAGCTATTTTATTTCTTTAATTAGAGATAGAAAGCGTTAAGTAAGGCCAAATAAAATATTAAATTTTGGGTTATACCTGAAAACAACGGAGAATTAAGATGCCAAGAAGACGCGTCGTAGGGCAACGTAAGATATTGCCAGATCCTAAGTTCCATAACGAACTTTTAGCAAAATTCATCAACATCCTTATGGTTGATGGTAAAAAATCTACTGCAGAAAAAATTGTTTACGGTGCATTAGACATTTTAACTGAGAAAGACACTGAGAAGACTCACCTTGAGTTATTCGAAACAGCGTTAGACAACATCCGCCCACAAGTGGAAGTAAAGTCTCGTCGTGTTGGTGGTTCTACTTATCAAGTTCCAGTTGAAGTTCGTCCTGTGCGTCGTAATGCACTAGCCATGCGTTGGTTAGTTGAAGCATCTCGTAAACGTGGTGAAAAATCAATGGCTCAGCGCCTAGCTAACGAAATGTTAGATGCGTCTGACAGCAAAGGTTCAGCGGTTAAGAAACGTGAAGACGTTCACCGTATGGCCGAAGCTAACAAAGCATTCGCTCACTACCGTTGGTAGGCACTATGAATTAGCAAGCTTTGCTAATTTTATAGTAACAAGCGTAATGCCGTGGTTATCACCGTGTATCAACATTGATATAAAGTGATAACCACAACTGTTTTATAATCTGAGATAAAGTCTCAGAAAGAGGAAGTAATTGTGGCACGTATAACCCCTATTGAGCGTTACCGAAACATTGGTATTTGTGCTCATGTCGATGCCGGTAAAACGACAACAACAGAAAGGGTACTTTTCTACACTGGTCTTTCACATAAGATCGGCGAAGTTCATGATGGCGCAGCCACTATGGACTGGATGGAGCAAGAGCAAGAGCGTGGTATAACCATAACTTCTGCGGCAACAACTTGTTTCTGGAAAGGCATGCAAGCCCAGTTTGAAGACCATCGCATTAATATCATCGACACCCCTGGTCACGTAGATTTTACGATTGAAGTAGAACGCTCATTACGTGTATTAGACGGTGCGGTATTAGTATTATGTGCTTCTTCAGGAGTTCAACCACAAACAGAAACTGTTTGGCGTCAAATGGAGAAATACTCTGTTCCACGGCTAGTTTTTGTTAATAAGATGGACCGCACAGGTGCAGACTTCTTATTAGTAGTTGAGCAACTTAATTCTCGCTTGAAAGCTAATGCAGTGCCTATTCATTTAGCAATCGGCGCTGAAGATGACTTTACTGGTGTTGTCGACTTAATAAAGATGAAAGCCATTAACTGGAACGAAAGTGACCAGGGTATGACTTTTACTTATGAAGATATCCCAGCAGAGATGCTAGAGCAAGCCGAACATTGGCATGAACATCTGGTCTCTGAAGCTGCAGAAGCCTCTGAAGAATTAATGGATAAATACCTTGAAGAAGGTGACTTATCCGAAGCAGAAATAAAATCTGCGCTGCGTACCCGTACGCTAAACAATGAAATTGTCCTTTGTGCTTGTGGCTCAGCTTTCAAAAACAAAGGCGTTCAAGCAGTACTTGATGCTGTTGTAGAATTTTTACCTTCGCCAACTGATGTTGAAGCGATAAAAGGTATTAATAACGACAAAAACGAAACTGAAGGTTTTCGCGAAGCTGATGATAAAGCGCCATTTGCTGCTTTAGCATTTAAAATCGCCACTGACCCATTTGTCGGTACGTTAACGTTCTTTCGCGTCTATTCAGGTGTAGTAAAAACTGGTGACAGTATATACAATCCTGTGAAAGGTAAAAAAGAACGTTTAGGTCGTATTGTGCAAATGCATGCAAATGACCGTCAGGAAATTAAAGAAGTAAGAGCGGGCGATATAGCTGCGGCTATTGGTCTTAAAGATGTCACTACAGGTGATACTTTATGTGATGTAAATCATGTGATCACGCTCGAACGAATGGAGTTTCCTGAACCAGTAATTTCTGTAGCAGTTGAGCCAAAAACTGTCGCTTCCCAAGAAAAAATGGGCATTGCGTTAGGTAAATTGGCCGCAGAAGATCCGTCATTTAGAGTAGTCTCTGATGAAGAAACGGGTCAAACCATCATTTCAGGTATGGGGGAATTACACCTCGATATTCTAGTTGAACGTATGAAACGTGAATTTGGCGTTGAATGTAATGTCGGTAATCCACAAGTGGCTTATCGCGAAACCATTCGTTCAGCAGTTGAAGTGGAAGGTAAATTTGTTCGTCAATCAGGTGGTCGTGGTCAATTTGGTCATGTTTGGTTGAAAATGGAGCCCTTGCCAAAAGGTGAAGGCTTCGAGTTTGTCAATGAAATTGTCGGTGGTAGTGTTCCAAAAGAATTTATCCCCTCAGTTGAACAGGGTTGTAGAGAGCAAATGGACAGTGGTGTGTTGGCGGGTTACCCGTTATTAGACATCAAAGTCACACTCTTCGATGGCTCTTTTCATGAAGTTGACTCAAACGAAATGGCGTTTAAAGTCGCTGCATCGATTGGTTTTAGACAAGGGGCGCTAAAAGCGTCACCGGTAATTCTTGAGCCTATGATGAAAGTCGAAGTTATTACGCCAGACGCAAACATGGGTGATGTTGTTGGTGACTTAAACCGTCGCCGTGGCATGATCGATGGCATGGACGAAGGTCCAGCTGGTTCGAAGATAGTGAATGCATTTGTACCGCTATCTGAAATGTTTGGTTACGCTACTGCATTGCGTAGTGCAACTCAAGGTCGCGCATCATATTCAATGGAGTTTCACGAATACAGTGAAGCACCAAAGGCTGTTGCCGACAAAATAATTGAATCTTAGTAAGGCTTTTTGAAAGTCTGGCTCGGTCTTTTGGCCGGGCTTTTAATAAACTTTAAGGTAATTGAAAAATGGCTAAAGCAAAATTTGAACGTTTAAAACCGCATGTTAACGTTGGTACTATTGGTCACGTCGATCACGGTAAAACAACTTTAACAGCTGCTATCTCTGCAGTATTAACTAAAGTTCACGGTGGTGAAGTTAAAGATTTCGCACAAATCGATAACGCTCCTGAAGAACGTGAACGTGGTATTACGATTAATACTTCTCACATTGAGTACGATACAGCTGCACGTCACTATGCACACGTAGATTGTCCTGGTCACGCCGATTACATCAAAAACATGATCACCGGTGCTGCACAAATGGATGGCGCTATCTTAGTAGTTGCTGCTACAGATGGTCCTATGCCACAAACACGTGAGCACATCTTGTTATCACGTCAAGTTGGCGTACCTTTCATCATAGTATTCATGAACAAATGTGATGTTGTTGATGATGATGAATTATTAGAATTAGTAGAAATGGAAGTTCGTGAACTTCTTTCTGAATATGACTTCCCAGGTGATGATTTACCGGTAATTCAAGGTTCAGCACTTGGCGCTCTTCAAGGCGACGAGAAATGGGAAGCGAAAGTAATCGAACTTGCTGATGCATTAGATAACTACATTCCAGAGCCAGAGCGTGCAATCGACGGAGCATTCATCATGCCTATCGAAGATGTATTCTCAATCTCAGGTCGTGGTACGGTTGTAACAGGTCGTGTTGAACGCGGTATTGTTAAAATCGGCGACGCAGTTGAAGTTGTTGGTATTCGTGACACACAAACATCTACTTGTACTGGTGTTGAAATGTTCCGTAAGCTTCTTGACGAAGGTCGTGCTGGCGAGAACTGTGGTGTTCTTCTTCGTGGTCTTAAGCGTGAAGACGTTGAACGTGGTCAAGTACTATGTAAGCCTGGTTCAATTTTACCTCATACTAAGTTTGAGTCAGAAGTTTATGTACTAAGCAAAGATGAAGGTGGTCGTCATACGCCATTCTTTAAAGGCTACCGTCCACAGTTTTACTTCCGTACAACGGATATTACTGGTGCAGTAGAGCTTCCTGAAGGTGTTGAAATGGTAATGCCAGGCGACAACTTGAAGTTTGTTGTAGAGCTTATCAACCCAGTTGCGATGGACGAAGGTTTACGCTTCGCTATCCGTGAAGGTGGTCGTACAGTTGGTGCTGGTGTTGTATCTAAAATTATCGCTTAATTTTAGAAGACATTAACACGATAAAAAAGACGCTTAGGCGTCTTTTTTGTTTTCTAGTTGAGCTATAGTGAAATGGCAATAGGTCAATAGTTGTTGGTCTGGTATCTGCTATTACCTTAACGAATCGTTGCTTGATTTTAGAACACGTTAACACGATAAAAAAAAGACGCTTAGGCGTCTTTTTTGTTTTGTAGCTGAGTATAGTAAAGTGCGAATAGCTCAATAGTGGCTAGTATGGTATCTACAATTTCCTGCACAAATCATAGATAGGTATTGACCTATCAGCGTTACTTTCATCACAAGTGTAAAGCGGTGATGACGATAATGCTGAAACCAATAACTTTAGCAGAAAGTTAGCGTCTTAGTAGTGTGTTAACCGCAGCATGAATTCACGCCACGGCGGTTTTCAGTCTGTAAGAGGTTTCCGCTTAGGCTAAACGTTAAATTGGTTGACGACTTTTGACAATGAATTAGCTTGATCAGATAAATTGGCCAGACTAGTTTTCATCGTTGTGGAGACATCAACAGTATCGTCAGTTAACACTCTAACGTTCTCAATGTTTTTCGATACTTCTTCGGCGACATTGGCTTGTTGTTCTACTGCATGGGCTACTTCAAACGTTTGGCTTTGAAATTGACCAATAACCTCTGCAATATCAGCTAATACTTGCTGTACTTGCTGTGTTAGCTGGACACTATTTTCTGCCTGCAAGCAACTAGACTCCATCACTCCTACGGCATTTACCGCGGTTGCTTGTAGCTCTTCAATTATGCGTTGGATATTAGCGGTAGATTCTTGGGTACGTGACGCCAGGGTGCGAACCTCGTCAGCAACAACAGCAAAGCCTCGGCCTTGTTCTCCGGCTCTAGCCGCTTCAATGGCTGCGTTTAACGCCAATAAATTTGTTTGTTCAGCGATACTGCGTATTACGGTGACAACATCACCAATGGTTTGCGTGCCTGTTTTTAGCTGATGCACAACCTGTGATGCGTCATCAACATTATTTGAAAGTTGTTGAATGCCAATGGTAGCTTGGTTAACAACATCAGAGCCTAAGGCCACTTTCTCTTCAGCTTTCGTCACCAATTGCTTTGAATAATTTGTGTTGTTAGATATCTCGATGCTGGTTTGAGCTAATTCGGTGGCTGCGGTGGCGACAAGATCTATTTCTCGTTTTTGCGCTTCAACAATATGAACTGTTTTTTTGCCGATTTTCTCTGCGGCACCACTTGAAGCTGACACTTCTCTAGTAATAACGATAGTTTGACTGACCAGTTGTTGAATTGAATCAACAAAGAGATTGAATTCATCAACCAACTTGCCAATTTCATCATTCTTTAACGGCGCTATTCTTTGGGTTAAATCACCATCGCCATCGGCAATGTCTTTCATGGCATTTCTAAGGCTTGTTATGCGCTTAACAAAAGGTAATACGCTTAGCCACACAACAATAGCAATCATAATAATAATCGCGATAACAATAGCCACAGAAGACCTAAAAGCTGCTTCAACCGGCTTTGCTATTAGTTGCTCAGGGACCAGAAAGCCAAGTTTCCAATTCATTAGCGGATAGTCACTTTTGACTTGATTAAAAATGACTTGATAGTCTATGCCACGCAGAGATACCTGGGTAATGCCACTATCGTTCTGGGCAAGAGTTGTTTGCAATTGTGAAAAGCCCGATGTGTTTGAGAATTGGCTATCTACACTGGCCATAGTGTCTCCAGGTTTGAAATTATCATCAAAGCCAGGGAAGAAGACTAATTTTCCTGTGTCTGTCATTAAGAAGGCTTCTCCTTCGTTTTTATATTTAATAGGGGCGAGTAAATCATGTCCTATGGTGGTAATTAGAATGTCCATACCACCAATACCTAATAATTGTCCATCGGGTAAATAGTAGGGTGAAGTAATAGTTGCTGAAATTGAACCGTCGTTATTGTCTACTGCGGGTTCAGTGACATACATTGTTGCTGCGCTAAGACTGCTCGACCACCAAGGTCGCTCATTGGTGTAATATTTCTCATCGTCATAACGACCATTTAAGTCGAAATATTCATGGGTATTTTCGCTACCAAAAAATACACTTTTTATCGCAGGGTCTTTTTCTGAAAAGAATTTAAAATACCGGGTTACATCTTGGTATTGCTTATTATCACTGATATTGGAAAGTCGTTTATCGTAGTTGTTAAACCAATCAATAACCAAGGGGTTAGCAAATACACTATGATTTATTTGGCCTTTTGCGACAAAAAATTCTTTCACTTTGGTTGATTGCAAAGTAACAATATTCTCTATATCAGAGATAAGTTGCTCTCTGGTATTATCACTCACATTGGATAAAATAAAGAATGAGGTAATGACCAGTAGTATGGCAACTGCGCTTGATATGGTAATCACCAATTTTCGCATTATTGATTGACTAAAAAAATTGAACATACTATTTAATACCTATTTGAGAAATCTTATTATTAAGGGGGTAAATCGTACTAACATCAGTAATAACGTCAGTAATAACAAGTGGATGAAACATTCATAAAACATCAGCACTTAAAGAAAATAGTATCATGTGCTTTATCTCATGGCTATATTTTGCGCGCGCTTGCTGAAGATGTTTTAGGCAATAAAAAAGGATGCCGAAGCATCCTTTTATAAAAAGACTAAAGTAAGTGAATTACTTTTTAGCTTTAGCTTTAGCTTCTTTCATTTCTTTTACTTCAGCAATAACGGCTTCTGCCACGTTGCTTGGACATGGAGAGTAGTGAGAGAATTCCATAGAGAATTGACCACGACCTGATGTCATTGTACGTAAAGTTCCGATGTAACCAAACATTTCTGAAAGTGGTACATCAGCTTTAATACGAACACCAGAAACACCAGCATCTTGACCTGCGATCATGCCACGACGACGGTTTAAATCACCAATAACATCACCAACGTGATCATCAGGCGTAAACACATCAACTTTCATGATAGGTTCGATTAACTGGGCACCAGCTTTTGGAATTGATTGACGGAAAGCACCACGAGCAGCGAGTTCAAATGCAACAGCAGATGAATCGACAGCATGGAAGCCACCATCGTACAATTCAATTTCAACGTCAAGTACAGGGAAACCAGCAAGAACACCAGTATCCATCATGCCTTTGAAGCCTTTTTCAATAGCTGGGAAGAATTCTTTTGGTACATTACCACCAACAACTTTTGATGAGAATGTAAAACCAGAATTTGGTTCACCTGGACGGATAATATAATCAATTTTACCAAATTGACCAGAACCACCCGATTGTTTCTTATGCGTATAGCTATCATCAATTTCTTGAGTAATAGTTTCACGGTAAGCAACTTGTGGTTTACCAACAGCTAATTCAACACCGTAAGTACGTTTTAGAATATCTACTTTGATATCTAAGTGAAGTTCACCCATACCAGATAAGATTGTTTCACCTGAATCTATGTCAGTTTCAACTTGGAATGTTGGATCTTCAGCAACCATTTTACCGATAGCAATACCCATTTTTTCCGTTGAACCTTTATCTTTTGGTGTCACAGAAATTGAAATTACAGGCTTAGGGAATACCATAGCTTCTAGGATGATTGGGTGCTTTGGATCACATAATGTGTGACCTGTCTGAACGTTACTTTTCATACCAACAATCGCGATGATATCACCGGCTTGTGCTGAAGTAAGTTCGTTACGGTCATCGGCTTGCATTTCACACATGCGGCCAACACGCTCAGTTTTTCCTGTTGCAGCATTAAGAATGCTATCGCCTTTCTTCAACGTACCTGAATAGATACGTACGAAAGTTAATGTACCAAAACGGTCATCAGTGATTTTGAATGCTAACGCTTTGAATGTTTCATCTGCAGAAACGATTGCGTATTTACCATTAGGCTCACCTTCTTCATCAGTAAGTGGTTGTGGATCAACATCCACTGGTGATGGTAAGTAATCAACAACGGCATCAAGAATGTTTTGAACACCTTTGTTTTTAAACGCAGAACCACAGTAAGTAGGGAAGAAGTCCATAGTACGTGTGCCTTTACGGATACAACGTTTGATGTCTTCCATAGATGGCTCTGTGCCTTCTTCTAGATAGGCTTCGAAAAGATCATCATCTTGCTCAAGAGCAGTTTCAAGCAGCATTTCGCGGTATTCTTCTACTTTATCAACCATGTCTGCAGGTACATCAGTGATTTCGAAGTTTTCTGGAAGACCGGTTGCATCCCATATCCATGCTTTGCGGGTAAGTAGGTCAACAACACCAACAAACTCATCTTCTTCACCAATTGGCAACACCATGATAAGTGGGTTAGCACCAAGTACTGTCTCAGTTTGTTTAACAACACGATAAAAATCAGCACCTAAACGGTCTAATTTGTTTACAAAGATAATACGGGCAACTTTTGAGTCATTCGCATAACGCCAGTTAGTTTCTGATTGTGGCTCAACACCACCAGAGCCACAAAATACACCAATACCGCCATCAAGTACTTTAAGTGAACGGTAAACTTCAACGGTGAAATCAACGTGACCAGGAGTATCGATTACGTTAAAACGGTGATCGTCCCAAAAACAGCTTACCGCAGCAGACTGGATGGTAATACCGCGCTCAGCTTCTTGTTCCATGAAGTCAGTCGTAGATTCACCATCATGTACTTCACCTGTTTTATGGATCTGACCGGTAAGTTTAAGGATACGTTCAGTTGTTGTGGTTTTACCAGCATCAACGTGAGCGAAGATACCAATGTTTCTGTATTTAGATAAATCTGCCATTACTTTACTCTATTTAAGTCGCTACTAAAAAAGCGGAATTGTTGAAAATTTGCGCGCGAGTATACCATTACTCAAGACGAATCGACATAAAAAATCATTTAAGTTTGCTAATTTTTGCTCAGCGCAGTTAAAAAGCTCAGTTGTGAAGCATATTTGGTGGTATTGAGATAATAAATAAAAAAATAACAAACCAATAGCTCTGCTTATATATGGCTATTAAATATAGTAATTGAAAACTGCAATGAAATTTGAATCAAGGCAATATGGCCTTAAATATTGTTTTGACATTGTGTTGATAGTGTTTTGACATTATCTATACCGCTTGAGTGAATATTTTTAGCCTAGATTAAACCATCTAATATTAGTCTCTATTGAGCAAACACCATCATAATGTAATAAGACTATACCCGACTTACTGCAATATACTCTTTTACCACTAAACTAGGCAATCAGATTAAAGGACAATTCGAAGGTAAGTGCCATTATCAGTAATTAGGTTCAGTGCTGCTTTAATAGCAACAGTGGCGAGACTGCTTCATTGATAATGGAATAACTCATCGACGCGAGCAGAAAATCATTGCTCTTGTTTATTAAAGCTATTTATAGAAGGTTTTGCTTGCTGGCCTAAGCTTATTGAGTGTTGTTCAGACTCAACATTTATACGCCCTTACAGACTAAATTCATTTGGCTGCAGGGAATATAAGACGCCTGATAGCATTATCTATATCAGCATTTGATTAAGTATGATGGTAAGAGACGATTTTGCTAGCGTTAAGATCAACTTCTTACAGACAAGTTATTAAAGGCTCATTTGTTATATTATTGATTGCAAGAAAAGCACAATTATTGCTGATGAGGATAGCCTACTTTACACAACACTCATCATCGATAGTCTAGTCTTCAATCCATATATAGCTAAGCCTTTCTAGACTTGCAAGCCTGTATTTAAAAGCGAAAAGGTTATAGGTGTTAAAGCGGTTAAATAAATAGTTGAAATTATCATCGCTCTCTGTATAATACGCCTCCACGTCGAGCTAGTCTCAACGTGTTTATCAGTTAACGTATTAGTTTAAATTATTAATAGTTAACACACAGCAATTCCGATACGGAGTTGAATGTTATAGCGATACTCCCCCCTTTTATATAAAAAGGTGATGGGCAGTATTTTGTTGTTCTTTAAAATGGGGATTTGTCTTAATGTCAAATCAAAGAATTCGCATTCGTTTGAAAGCGTTCGATCATCGCTTGATTGATCAATCAACAGCTGAAATCGTTGATACTGCTAAACGTACTGGCGCACAGGTTCGTGGTCCAATTCCACTTCCTACACGCAAAGAACGTTTCACTATCTTGACTTCACCACACGTTAACAAAGATGCACGTGATCAGTACGAAATTCGTACTCACAAACGCATGATTGATATCGTAGAACCAACTGAGAAGACTGTAGATGCATTAATGCGTTTAGATCTTGCAGCTGGTGTTGACGTTCAAATCAGCTTGGGTTAATAGGAGTTTTAACATGACTATAGGTCTAGTTGGACGTAAAGTGGGCATGACTCGCATCTTCTCTGAAGATGGCGTATCTACTCCTGTCACCGTCCTAGAAGTTGAAGCGAACCGTGTTGCTCAGGTTAAAACTGTTGACAACGATGGTTATTCGGCGCTTCAAGTTACTACGGGAAGCAAAAAAGCTAACCGTGTTAACAAGCCAACAGCTGGTCATTTTGCGAAAGCTGGTATCGAAGCAGGCCGTGGCCTGTGGGAATTCCGCTTAAATGCAAATGAAGGCGAAGGTCTTGTAGCTGGCAGTGAAATCACTGTTGAGCTATTTAATGACACGAAATTAGTAGATGTTACTGGCACCTCAAAAGGTAAAGGTTTCCAAGGTGGTATTAAGCGTTGGAATTTTTCAATGCAAGATGCAACTCATGGTAACTCACTATCTCACCGTTCAAACGGTTCGATAGGTATGTGTCAAACACCAGGTCGTGTTTTCAAAGGCAAAAAAATGTCTGGTCACATGGGTGCTGCAAAAGTTACAACGCAAAACCTTGAATTGGTTCGTGTTGATGTAGAACGTAACTTGCTCCTTATTAAAGGTGCGGTTCCGGGTGCAATCAACGGTAGCGTAATCATCAAACCAGCTGTTAAAGCCTAGTCCAGGAGATTTGTGATGGAATTAGCATTAAAAGACGCTTCAGGCGCTCTTGAAGTTTCTGAAACAACTTTTGGACTTGAGTTTAATGAAGCTCTTGTACACCAAGTAGTAGTTGCTTATGCAGCTGGTGCTCGTGCAGGTACTCGTGCTCAAAAAACTCGTTCAGAAGTTAGTGGTGGTGGCGCAAAACCATGGCGTCAAAAAGGTACTGGCCGTGCACGTGCTGGTACTAGTCGTGGTCCAATCTGGCGTACAGGTGGCGTAACATTCGCTGCTAAGCCACAGGATCACAGCCAAAAAGTAAACCGTAAAATGTACCGTGGTGCGATTAAAAGCATCCTTTCTGAGCTAGTTCGTCAAGAACGCTTGATCGTGGTAGAAAATTTTACAGTTGAAACACCAAAAACTAAAGAGTTAGTAGCTAAACTAAACGCATTGGAGTTAAAAGACGTATTAATCGTTACTCCAGATGTTGATGAGAACTTGTTCTTATCAGCGCGCAACTTGTATAAAGTTGACGTGCGTGACGTAGACGGTATTGACCCAGTTAGCTTGGTAGGTTTCGAAAAAGTTTTGATGACTGCATCAGCAGTTAAGCAACTTGAGGAGATGTTAGGATGATAAACGAAGAACGTTTACTGAAAGTGCTTTTAGCACCGAACATTTCTGAGAAAAGCACAATGGCTGCTGAAGTTAACAACACAGTTGTTTTCAAAGTTGCCACTACTGCTACTAAAGCTGAAATCAAAGCTGCTGTTGAGAAACTTTTTGAAGTTTCAGTTGATGGTGTTCGTACATTAAATGTCAAAGGTAAAGTGAAACGTACTGGTGCTCGTTTTGGTCGCAGAAGCGATTGGAAAAAAGCATACGTTACACTTGCTGAAGGCAGCGACATCAACTTCGTTGGCGCGGAATCATAGGAGTTTACGAAAATGGCTATAGTTAAATGTAAACCTACTTCTCCGGGTCGTCGCCACGTTGTTAAAGTGGTAAACACGGAGTTGCATAAAGGTAAGCCTTACGCACCATTGTTAGACACTAAGTCTAAATCTGGTGGTCGTAACAATAATGGTCGCATTACTGTTCGTCACATTGGTGGTGGACACAAGCAACATTATCGTATGGTTGACTTTAAACGTAATAAAGATGGTATCCCTGCTAAAGTAGAACGTTTGGAATATGATCCAAACCGTAGTGCAAATATTGCACTAGTACTTTACGCTGATGGTGAACGTCGTTACATCCTAGCCCCTAAAGGCTTAAGCGCTGGAGATTCAATCCAGTCTGGTGTCGATGCTCCTATTAAGCCAGGTAACACTTTACCACTTCGCAACACACCATTAGGTAGTGTTGTTCACGCAATCGAACTTAAACCAGGTAAAGGTGCTCAAATCGCACGTGCTGCTGGTACTTACGCTCAACTAGTTGCGAAAGACGGTGCTTATGTCACTTTACGTCTTCGCTCTGGTGAAATGCGTAAAATAGAGTCAGATTGTCGTGCTACTTTAGGTGAAATCGGCAACGCTGAACACATGCTTCGCTCTTTGGGTAAAGCTGGTGCTTCACGCTGGCGTGGTGTTCGCCCAACTGTTCGTGGTGTTGCCATGAACCCAGTTGATCACCCACACGGTGGTGGTGAAGGTAAAACATCAGGCGGTCGTCACCCGGTATCACCTTGGGGTGTACCAACTAAAGGTTACAAGACTCGTTCTAACAAGCGTACCGATAAATTTATCGTACGTCGTCGTGCTAAATAATAGTACTTTTAATTAAAGAGGAATCACCATGCCACGTTCTCTCAAGAAAGGTCCATTCATAGACCTACACTTGTTGACGAAGGTAGAGACAGCGGTGGAAAGCGGGATTAAAAAGCCAATTAAGACTTGGTCTCGTCGTTCAATGATCATCCCTACGATGATCGGATTGACCATTGCCGTCCATAATGGCCGTCAACACGTACCTGTATTTGTAACTGATGAAATGATCGGTCACAAATTAGGTGAATTTGCACCAACTCGTACTTACCGTGGCCATGTCGCGGATAAGAAAGCGAAGAGATAGGGGAAATTAGATGGAAGCTATTGCTACACATAAATTTGCCCGTGGCTCTGCACAAAAAGCACGCTTAGTTGTGGATCAGATCCGCGGCTTGCACGTTGAAAAAGCACTTGAGATCTTAACATTCAGCAATAAATCTGCTGCTGTTTTGGTTAAAAAAGTACTTGATTCAGCTATTGCTAACGCAGAGCACAACGAAGGTGCAGACATTGACGAGCTTATCGTAAAAACTATTATGGTTGACGATGGTCCAACAATGAAACGTATTAAGCCTCGTGCGAAAGGTCGCGCGGATCGAATCCTTAAGCGTACAAGTCACATTACTGTGATTGTATCTGATAGCTAGGAGATATTAGAATGGGTCAAAAAGTCCATCCAAATGGTATTCGCTTAGGTATCACGAAACCTTTCGCGTCTACTTGGTTTGCAAGTACTAAAGATTTCGCAGCTAATTTACACGGTGACCATTTGGTTCGTGAATATTTAACTGAAAAGCTTAAGCGTGCTTCATTATCAAAAATTGTAATTGAACGTCCGGCTAAATCTATCCGCGTTACAATCCACACGGCTCGTCCGGGTGTTGTAATCGGTAAGAAAGGCGAAGATGTTGAGAAACTACGTTTAGCGGTTTCTAAAATTGCTGGTGTTCCTGCTCAAATCAACATTGCTGAAGTGCGTAAACCAGAAATGGATTCGCAGCTTGTTGCTGATAGCATCGCTAGTCAATTAGAACGTCGTGTAATGTTCCGTCGTGCGATGAAACGTGCTGTACAAAATGCTATGCGTTTAGGCGCAAAAGGCATCAAAGTACAAGTAAGTGGTCGTTTAGGCGGTGCAGATATTGCACGTGCTGAATGGTATCGTGAAGGTCGTGTTCCATTACACACTTTACGTGCTGACATTGATTACTCAATTGCGCGTGCTGATACCACTTACGGTGTTATCGGTATCAAAGTATGGATCTTTAAAGGCGAAGTAATTGGCAACATGCCATTACAAGTAGAGCAACCAGCTGCTAAGCCTAAAAGAAAACCTAACCGCAAGACCAGTAAGTAGGGGAATAAGTAATGTTACAACCAAAACGTACTAAGTTCCGCAAGCAATTTAAAATGCGTAACCGCGGTCTTGCACATGTAGGTAGTTCAGTAAGCTTCGGTACTTTCGGGTTAAAATCAATGGAACGTGGTCGTATGACTGCGCGTCAAATTGAAGCGGCTCGTCGAGCAATGACTCGTCACGTGAAGCGTCAAGGTAAAATCTGGATCCGTGTATTCCCTGATAAGCCAATTACTAAAAAACCTCTTGAAGTTCGTATGGGTAAAGGTAAAGGTTCAGTGGAATATTGGGTATGCCAAATTCTACCTGGTCGTGTTCTTTATGAAATGGAAGGTGTTTCGGAAGAGATTGCTCGTGAAGCATTTGCTTTAGCAGCAGCTAAACTTCCGTTCAAAACAACTTTCGTAACTAGAACGGTGATGTAATGAAAGCTAGTGAATTGAAAGAAAAAAGCATTGAAGAGCTAAACGCTGAATTGCTTGAGTTGTTACGCGAACAGTTTAACTATCGCATGCAAGCAAGCACAGGTCAGTTAACGCAAACTCATTTGCAAAGAAATGTACGCCGTAACATCGCGCGTGTTAAGACTATCATAACTGAGAAGGCAGGTAAGTAATGAGCGAAGCAAAAATTCGTACACTACAAGGTCGTGTCGTCAGTGACAAAATGGATAAGTCTATCACTGTCCTGATCGAACGACGTGTTAAGCACCCTATGTACGGTAAGTACATGACGCGTTCAACTAAGTTGAAAGCGCATGATGAAACTAACCAATGTGCAGCTGGTGATTTAGTATCTATTCGTGAATGTGCACCAATTTCTAAGACTAAGTCTTGGACTTTGGTAGCTGTATTAGAGAAAGCTTAATCGCCTGATCTAATTCACAATAAGAACTTTGAAAAGGCTCTGCTTCGGCAGGGCCTTTTTTTTCAACAAAAAATTATAGATAGATTTTAAACGTCATTTTTTAAATGTGATATTAATACGGGATAATTAAGTGAATTATACCCTTGGTATAGTGCATTTTTCGGAGACTGTGGCAGCAATCCTCCTACAGACCCCTCCTAGCATAGTGGTTACTTTTTAGCTAAATAAAGTATCACTTTTAAATCACCGGTGTTATAATCTCGCGCCCGCTCGTTGTGAGTGGGATTTAGAAGGCAGTGACGGGTCAAATTTCTGGCCTTGAATTTAATCTTTTATAAAGATAATTTAGCGGAGACATATTAAATGATCCAAATGCAATCACAACTGAACGTAGCTGATAACAGCGGCGCTCGACGTGTACAATGTATAAAGGTTCTTGGTGGTTCGCACCGTCGCTACGCACGCATTGGTGACATCATTAAAATTGCAGTGAAGGAATCAACTCCTCGCGGCAAAGTTAAAAAAGGTGATGTCCTAACTGCAGTAGTGGTGCGCACTAAGAAAGGTGTTCGTCGTTCAGATGGTTCTACCATCCGTTTTGATGAAAATGCGGCTGTAATGTTAAATGCTAACTTACAACCAATTGGTACTCGTATTTTCGGTCCTGTGACTCGTGAACTTCGTAATGAAAAATTCATGAAAATTGTTTCACTTGCACCAGAAGTACTATAAGGAGTCACGATAATGGCATCTAAGATTCGTCGTGATGATGAAGTAATCGTACTTGCAGGTAAAGACAAGGGCAAAACTGGTAAAGTGACCAAAGTTCTTGTTGAAGACGGCAAAGTATTTGTTGAAGGTATTAACTTAATCAAGAAGCACACTAAGCCTGTACCTCAGTTACAGCAGCCTGGTGGGATTGTTGAAAAAGAAGCACCTTTAAATGTATCCAACGTTGCGATTGTTAACCCAGCTACTGGCAAAGCAGATCGTGTTGGTTTTAGAGATGAAGACGGCAAAAAAGCCCGTTTTTTCAAATCTAATAACGAATTAATTTAATTGGAGTAAACGATGGCGAAACTGCATGATTTATATAAAGATACAGTTGTAGCTGAATTGCAAAAGCAATTTGGTTATAAAAGTGTCATGCAAGTCCCTCGGATTGAAAAGATCACCCTTAACATGGGCGTTGGCGAAGCTATTTCTGATAAAAAAGTTTTAGAACACGCCACAAATGATCTTACTGCAATCTCAGGTCAAAAGCCGGTCACGACAGTAGCACGCAAATCAGTTGCGGGCTTCAAAATTCGTGAAGGCTATCCTATAGGCACAAAAGTAACTCTACGTGGCGAACGTATGTGGGAATTTTTAGAGCGTTTAATCTCTATTTCTATTCCTCGTATCCGCGATTTCCGTGGCTTAAATCCTAAGTCATTCGATGGTCGTGGTAACTACAGCATGGGCGTACGTGAGCAAATCATTTTCCCTGAAATCGAGTACGATAGAATCGATAAAATTCGCGGAATGGATATCACTATCACTACAAGTGCGAAGAACAATGAAGAGGGTCATGCATTATTGACTGCCTTCAACTTCCCATTTAAGAAGAAGGTGTAGAGTTATGGCAAAAACGTCAATGAAAGCTCGTGAAGCTAAAAGAACCAAGTTAGTTGCACAATATGCTGAAAAGCGTAGTGCACTAAAAGCTATCATCTCTGGTGCTGATTCTTCTGAAGAAGATCGCTGGGATGCTGTATTGAAACTTCAAAGTTTACCTCGTGATTCGAGTAGTAGTCGTCAACGTAACCGTTGTAATATTACTGGCCGTCCACATGGTTTCTTACGTAAATTTGGTTTAAGCCGTATTAAATTACGCGAAACTATGATGCGCGGTGAAGTTCCAGGTCTTAAGAAAGCTAGTTGGTAATTCACGGGAGTAAATGGTTATGATGACTGATCCTATCGCGGACATGTTTACACGCATCCGCAACGGTCAATCTGCAGCAAAAACTGCAGTAAAAATGCCATCTTCTAAGGTAAAAGTTGCACTTGCCAACTTGCTTAAAGAAGAAGGTTACATTTCAGAGTTTACAGTTTCAAGCGATGCAAAGCCTGAATTAACTGTTGAATTGAAATATTTTGAAGGTAAAGAAGTAATTGAAGTGATCAAACGTGTTTCACGTCCAGGTCTTCGCGTATACAAAGGTGCTCAAGAGCTTCCTAAAGTATTAGCGGGCATGGGTATCGCAATTATTTCTACTTCTAAAGGTCTAATGACTGATCGCGCCGCTCGCAATGCGGGTCTTGGCGGTGAAGTTCTTGGTTTCGTAGAGTAAAGGAGCAGAATTATGTCTCGTGTTGCAAAAGCACATGTCGCAATCCCTGCTGGCGTTACTATTACGTTATCAGGTCAAGACATCAAAGTTAAAGGTCCAATTGGCGAATTATCGCATACGATCCATAGCGCTGTTGTTGTTTCTCAAGAAGAGAGCAAGATCATCACTAATATCGTCGCCGATACTAAAGGCGCTTGGGCTCAAGCCGGAACTGTACGCTCTTTAATCAATAATATGGTTGAAGGTGTTAGTAAAGGTTTTGAAAGGAAATTATTGTTAAACGGTGTTGGTTACCGTGCTAAAGCTGCAGGTAAGGTTTTAAACTTATCTTTAGGTTTTTCGCATCCGGTTGAGCACGCAATCCCTGAAGGGATTACCGTTGAAACTCCTACCCAAACTGAAATCATACTGAAAGGTGCTGATAAACAGTTGGTCGGTCAAACTGCAGCGAACATTCGCGCATACCGTAAACCTGAGCCTTACAAAGGTAAAGGGATTCGTTATAGCGATGAGAATGTCCGTCGTAAAGAAGCTAAGAAGAAGTAGGGTAATACTATGGATAAGAAAACATCTCGTTTGCGCAGAGCTAAACGCTCTCGTGCAAAAATTAGCGAGTTGGGTGCGAATCGTTTAGTTGTATTCCGTACTCCTCGTCATATTTACGCGCAATTGATTGCACCAACAGGTTCTGAAGTAATCGCATCAGCGTCTACTTTAGATAAAGAAGTTAGTGCTCAGTTAGAAAAAACAGGCAACGTTGAAGCAGCTACGGCTGTAGGTAAGGCTCTTGCAGAACGTGCAGTAGCTAAAGGCATCACAAGTGTTGCTTTTGACCGTTCAGGTTTCCGTTACCATGGTCGCGTGAAAGCGTTAGCAGATGCAGCTCGCGAAGCTGGTCTTCAGTTTTAGGGGTTGATAATGGCTAATCATAATCAAGAAAACTCACAACAAAGTGATATGGCTGAAAAGCTAATCGCAGTTAACCGCGTTTCAAAAGTGGTTAAAGGTGGTCGTATTTTCAGTTTCACAGCATTAACCGTAGTTGGTGATGGTGCTGGTCGCGTTGGTTTTGGTTACGGTAAAGCACGTGAAGTGCCTGCTGCAATCCAAAAAGCAATGGAAAAAGCGCGTCGTAACTTAGTAACCGTAGATTTGAAGGGTACTACTCTTCAGCATGTCATCATTGGCAAGCATTCAGGTTCTAAAGTTTACATGCAACCAGCTTCTGAAGGTACGGGTATTATCGCCGGTGGCGCTATGCGTGCAGTACTTGAAGTTGCAGGCGTACAGAACGTATTGTCAAAAGCATACGGTTCTACTAACCCAATCAACGTAGTTCGCGCTACTGTATCTGCTCTTGCGAATATGCATTCGCCTGAAGCTGTTGCAGCAAAGCGTGGCAAAAGCGTTTCAGATATCTTGGGGTAATTGAGCATGGCTAAAACAGTTAAAATAACTCAGTTAAAAAGTTCTATCGGTCGTTTACCGAAGCATAGAGCTACATTAAAGGGTCTTGGTTTACGTCGTATCCGTCATACAGTAGAGTTAGAAGATACTCCCGCTGTACGTGGTATGATCAATCAAGTATCTTATATGATTAAGGTGGAGGATTAATAATGCATTTAAATACTTTATCTCCTGCACCAGGTGCTAAGAAAGCCAAGAAACGCTGTGGGCGTGGTATTGGTTCTGGCATAGGTAAAACAGGCGGTCGTGGTCACAAAGGTCAGAAATCTCGTTCTGGCGGTAGTGTACGTCCTGGTTTCGAAGGTGGTCAAATGCCATTGAAACAACGTTTACCTAAGTTTGGTTTCACGTCACGTAAATCTTTAGTTCGCGCTGAAGTACGTTTACATGAACTAAACAACATCACAGGTGATGTTGTCGATATCTTTGCCCTGAAAGATGCTAACCTAATCACACGTAACATTGTCGCGGTGAAAATCATGCTTTCTGGTGATATCACTCGTCCAATTACTGTACGTGGTTTAGGTGTTACTAAAGGCGCACGTGCAGCTATTGAAGCGGCAGGCGGAAAAATCGAGGAATAGTACAGGTTATGGCTACACCAGGAATTGATAATAAAGCAAAGGGCGGCTTGTCTGAGCTTAAACAAAGATTATGGTTTGTATTCGGTGCACTTATTGTGCTTCGTTTGGGAACATTTGTGCCAATCCCTGGTATTGACGCCGCTGTATTAGCTCAGTTGTTTGATCAACAAAAGGGCACCATTGTAGAGATGTTTAACATGTTCTCTGGTGGTGCACTTGAGCGAGCCTCTGTATTGGCACTGGGTATTATGCCGTACATCTCAGCTTCAATCATTATGCAATTGCTTACGGTCATGCACCCGGCAATGGCAGAATTGAAAAAAGAAGGTGAAGCTGGACGACGTAAAATCAGTCAATACACCCGCTACGGCACTTTAGTTCTAGCGACTGTACAATCAATTGCAATAGCAAGAAGTTTACCGGGAATGATGCCAGGTCTAGTAATGGACGCAGGTTTCGGATTCTACTTTGCTGCGGTAGTAAGTTTGGTTACTGGTACCATGTTTCTAATGTGGTTAGGTGAACAAATTACTGAACGCGGTATTGGTAACGGTATTTCTGTCTTGATATTTGCAGGTATAGTTGCTGGTATGCCGTCAGCTGTTGCTCAAACAGCAGAGGCGGCGCGTCAAGGTGAATTGCACTTATTAGTATTATTGCTAATTGGCGTAATTATATTTGCTACTACTTTCTTTGTAGTATTTGTGGAACGTGGTCAACGACGTATTGTTGTTAACTATGCTAAACGTCAGCAAGGCCGTAAGGTTTTCGCTGCTCAAAGCACGCATTTACCGCTCAAAGTCAATATGGCAGGTGTTATTCCACCAATTTTCGCTTCAAGTATTATCTTGTTTCCAGGCACGCTTGCGAGCTGGTTTGGCCAAGGTGAAGGTATGGTTGCTGATTTCCTACAAGAAGTATCAATTGCTATTTCTCCAGGACAGCCGTTGTATGTCATGTTACTTGCCGCTGCGATAATATTTTTCTGTTTCTTTTACACGGCGCTTGTTTTCAATCCGCGTGAAACGGCAGATAACCTGAAAAAATCCGGTGCGTTTATTCCTGGGATCCGTCCTGGTGAGCAAACGTCAAAATATATCGATAAAGTTATGACTCGCTTAACCTTAGCTGGTGCGATGTATATTACCTTTATCTGTTTGGTACCTCAGTTTATTATCATGGCATGGGACGTCAATTTTTACTTTGGCGGCACATCACTACTTATTATTGTAGTTGTGATAATGGATTTTATGGCACAAGTACAGACCCATTTGATGTCACATCAATATGATAATGTACTTAAGAAAGCAAACCTTAAGGGCTACGGTCGTTAGACTGAGTCGTTAGGTAACGGAGTATATAGAATGAAAGTACGTGCATCCGTAAAAAAGATTTGTCGTAACTGTAAAATTGTTAAACGTGCTGGTGTTATTCGTGTAATTTGCGAAGAGCCAAAACATAAACAACGTCAAGGCTAAATCTTTAAGCAGTAGCATTATGCAGATAAGTCTGTATAATGCCGCTTCGATTTACAAAGAAATGCGGCTGGTTGAGTATCCTAACGGGCTTTTCAACTGGTAAATTTTAATTTAAAAATAGGAGATGTGTTTAGTGGCCCGTATCGCTGGCATTAACATCCCTGATCGTAAGCATGCAGTAATCGCCATTACTGCGATCTTCGGTATCGGAGCAACACGTGCGAAAGCAATTTGTGTTGCAACTGGTATTGCAGAGTCAACTAAGATCAGTGAATTGGACGAAGCTCAAATTGATTTGCTTCGTACAGAAGTGGATAAATACACCGTAGAAGGTGATTTACGCCGTGAAGTTTCAATGAACATTAAACGTCTTATGGATTTAGGTTGTTACCGTGGTATTCGCCACCGTCGCAGTCTTCCTCTACGTGGTCAACGCACTAAAACTAATGCGCGCACCCGTAAAGGTCCTCGTAAGCCAATTAAGAAGTAAGAGGAACTAGATAATGGCTAAAACACCTGTACGTACGCGTAAACGCGTTAAAAAACAAGTTGCTGATGGCATGGCTCATATCCATGCATCTTTCAACAACACAATCGTAACTCTTACAGATCGTCAAGGTAACGCCTTATCATGGGCGACTGCTGGTGGTTCAGGTTTTCGTGGTTCACGTAAATCTACTCCATTTGCTGCGCAAGTAGCTGCAGATCGTGCTGGTAAAGCTGCACAAGAGTTTGGCTTGAAGAATATTGAAGTGTTCGTTAAAGGTCCGGGTCCAGGTCGTGAATCTGCTATCCGTGCTCTAAATGCTGCTGGTTTTAAAATCACCAACATTACAGACGTAACACCGATTCCTCATAATGGTTGTCGTCCTCCTAAGAAACGTCGCGTTTAATCGTACTTTTTTTAGGATTGTTGGAGAAAGAAAATGGCTAGATATTTAGGTCCTAAGTTAAAGCTTAGTCGCCGCGAAGGTACAGATTTGTTCCTTAAAAGCGGTGTTAGAGCAATTGACACTAAATGTAAAATCGAAACAATACCAGGTCAACATGGCGCCCGTCGCGGTCGTTTATCTGATTACGGTATTCAGCTTCGTGAAAAACAAAAAGTTCGTCGTATTTATGGCGTACTAGAAAAACAATTCCGCAACTACTATAAAGAAGCGGCTCGTCTAAAAGGCAATACAGGTGAGAACTTGTTGCAACTTTTAGAGAAACGTCTTGATAACGTAGTATACCGTATGGGCTATGCCAGCACTCGTGCTGAAGCTCGTCAACTTGTTAGCCATAAAGCTATCGTAGTTAACGGTGTTGTTGTTAATATTCCATCTTTCACTGTTAAAGCTGAAGATGCAGTTTCTGTACGTGAAAAGTCTAAAACTCAAGCGCGTATCATCGCTGCTTTAGAATTAGCTGAACAACGTGAGAAGCCAGTTTGGATTGAAGTAGATAACAAGAAACTTGAAGGCGTTTTCAAACGTGTTCCTGATCGTTCTGACTTGTCTGCCGAAATTAATGAACAGTTGATTGTTGAACTTTACTCTAAGTAAAGTTGCACTTTAAGAGAGGACATAATGCAGGGTTCTGTAACCGAATTCCTTAGACCACGATTGGTTGGTATCGAAACTATTAGCCCTACTCGTGCTAAAGTAACTTTAGAGCCATTAGAACGTGGTTTTGGTCACACTTTAGGTAATGCGTTACGCCGCATTCTTTTATCTTCAATGCCAGGTTGTGCTGTAACTGAAGTTGAAATTGACGGTGTACTTCATGAGTACAGTAGTAAAGAAGGTGTGCAAGAAGACATCATCGAAATACTGTTAAACCTTAAAGGATTAGCTATAAGTTTAGAAGGTAAAAATGAAGCTGTTCTTACCTTAACTAAATCTGGTGAAGGCCCTGTAACGGCAGCCGATATCCAACATGATGGTGATGTAGAAATTGCAAATCCAACTCATGTAATCTGTCATTTGACAGGTGATGGCTCTATCAGTATGCGTATAAAGGTTGAAATGGGACGTGGTTATGTTCCTGCTTCAACTCGACGTGATGCCGAGGAAGAAGATCGTGCAATTGGACGTTTGTTAGTTGATGCTTCATTCAGTCCTGTTGTAAGAATTGCCTATGACGTTGATTCTGCACGTGTTGAACAACGTACAGATTTGGACAAATTAGTCTTAGACATGGAAACTAACGGTACGTTAGACCCTGAAGAAGCAATTCGTCGCGCTTCAACTATTCTAGCTGAACAGCTAGATGCGTTTGTAGAGCTTCGTGATGTAACTGAAGTAGAGCCAAAAGAGGAAAAACCACTGTTTGATCCTATTTTGCTTCGTCCTGTTGATGACCTTGAACTTACTGTTCGTTCAGCAAACTGCTTAAAAGCAGAAGCAATTCAATATATTGGCGACTTAGTACAGCGTGCTGAGGTTGAACTTCTTAAAACACCTAATTTAGGTAAGAAGTCTTTAACCGAAATCAAAGACGTTTTGGCGTCTCGTGGTTTGTCTCTGGGCATGCGCCTAGAAAACTGGCCACCAGAAAGCATAGCTGATAACGACTAAGTCGATCATCGTTTTTTAATAGTTGAGATAAGGATTAACTTATGCGCCATCGTAAAAGCGGTCGCCAGTTAAACCGTAATAGCAGTCATCGTAAAGCGATGTTCCGCAATATGGCAAGCTCTTTAGTGAAGCACGGTTTGATTAAAACGACTGTAGCTAAAGCTAAAGAACTACGTATGGTCGTAGAGCCATTGATTACATTGGCTAAGACCGACAGTGTTGCAAATCGCCGTTTAGCGTTTGCTCGTACACAAGATAAAGAAGTAGTAGGTATTTTATTCAACGAACTTGGTGCTCGTTACCAAGATCGTCCAGGTGGTTACACTCGCATTTTAAAATGTGGTTTCCGTACTGGTGATAAAGCCCCTATGGCTTATGTTGAACTTGTTGACCGCCCAGCAGTAGAAGATGCAGCTGAAGTAGTTGAAGAAGTCAGCGCAGAAGCATAATTTAGTACTTGTACTAAATTTATTCTGACGATATTAAAAGCGGAGCTTAGGCTCCGCTTTTTTGTGCGCTAAAATTACTTACCTTAAGATAAGAACATTAGCTAAAGCTTGACCCGCCTAGTAATACCTCGTATAACAATTGTCCATTAATAATAAGGTCAGCCATTATGTCGTCACGAAATCCTATCATCGCTGTTACCGGTTCTTCGGGTGCAGGCACTTCTACGACAACAGAATCGTTTGAGCATATTTTTCGTTCATTGGGCATTACATCAGCAAACGTTGAGGGAGATAGTTTCCATCGCTACTCGCGCCAAGAAATGGATTTAGAAAAGCGCAAAGCGAAAGAACAGCAACTTAAATTAAGTTACTTTGGCGCTGCGGCCAATGATTTTGACGCCTTAGAAAAATTATTTAAAGACTACTCAGAAACAGGTAAAGGCAAAATGCGCCGTTATCTGCATACATTCGATGAAGCTGTGCCTTATAACCAAATGCCGGGTACTTTTACACCGTGGGAAGCTCTGGGCGAGGGTACGGATCTACTTTACTACGAGGGGTTACATGGCGGAGTTGTTACCGAAAATAATGACGTAGCCAAGCATGTTGATCTACTCATAGGTATGGTGCCGATTGTAAACTTAGAATGGATACAAAAGATAATACGTGACACCGACAAGCGCGGTCATAGCCGTGAGGCTGTAACGCAAAGCATTGTTAGAAGTATGGAAGATTACATTTCATTTATCACACCCCAGTTTTCGCGTACCCATATTAACTTTCAAAGAGTACCCACTGTTGATACCTCAAACCCTTTTAGTGCTAAAGCGATTCCAACGTTAGATGAGAGTTTTGTGGTGATTCGTTGCCGTGAATCAAGTCAACTTGATTTTCCCTATTACCTCAGCATGATCGATGGATCATTTATGTCTCGAATGAACACCTTGGTTGTGCCTGGTGGAAAAATGGGTTTAGCGATGGAATTATTACTAACCCCGTTGATTAAAGACTTAATGCTTAAAAAGAGTGAAGCAAACAAACAACTTGATTGGATGAGTGACTTGTAACCCAAGGCTACACTTTTTAAGCCTGTAACAAATTGTTTGATTTAACCTTTACTGCTTCTGCCGTTCTGCTTCTTTTCTCGCTGTGAATCATTTCTTATTTTACAGGGAGGAAACGATGGGGAAACAATGAGTAGCGACTGAAAGGAGTTCAGGCCAAGCGATATTTATAACAAGTCGATTAATATCGGTTAGTATCTAAGCCTTGGTATCTTGATGCTGCCTATTTAATCTTTAATCAGCAAGCTGACTTTAGCATTCAATATAAAAAGCTTAAAGCGCTGCTAGGGTAAAAAGAAAGTTACCCTAGCAGTCACAATGATAGCAAATGCGTTACCGGCTTATAACCTCGAAGTCGTGAGTAATATTAACCGACTTATTAAGCATCAATGCTACCGAGCAATATTTATCGGCAGATAAACTGACCGCACGCTCAACATGCTTAGTACCCACATCGTCACCTTGAATAACGAAATGTAAGTGGATATCAGAAAATAATTTTGGCACAGAATCAACACGCTGAGCTGATATTTCAACTTTACAGCTAGTAATAGTTTGTCGTGCTTTTTCCAATATGCTCACCACATCAACGGAAGAACAAGCGCCTAGAGATATTAATACACTTTCTAATGGGCTTGGCGCAAGAGCACCTGCGTTCGCATCTAATACAATCGTGTGGCCACTTTCAGACGTGCCGATAAACATTTCTTCGCCGATCCATTTTACCTGTGCTTTCATTTATATCTTCCTGAGTGTTAAATTCAGCTGAATCTTAACTATTTATAATAACATTAGCTACTAACTCCAATGACATTTGTTGCTAAAATCATATCAATGGCGGCTAGGCAAATCTAAGTCTATTTATATTGTTATCAATGAAACTTTTGTTGATCGCAGGACAAATCAGGCAAATATTGGATCGCCTGTTAATTGTCAATAAAATGATGGAAAAATGTTTAGTTTCACTGTAAATTTATCGCCACAAATTTGTGGTTTTTTCTATTTCTAAATTAAAGGTGAAAAAGTTGTTCTTTAATAAATACTTTCGTTTACACACCCTAGCTATCGCTATAGGTACATCATTTTCTTGCTCATCATCTTTTGCGGCTGCTACAGCCTCTGTTGATGAAAGTTTAGAAACCATTGCAATACTTGGCTCTCGTGTTTCAAGTAGAACAGCAACTGAGTCAAGTTCCCCCATTGATATTATTTCCAGTGAGTCACTAACTAAAGGTGGTTTTAGCGAATTAGGTCAAAGTCTTCAGGCGATGGCTCCGTCATTTAACTTTAGTAGAACGCAAGTATCAGATGGCTCTGATTTATTTAGACCGGCAACGCTTCGAGGTCTACAACCTGATCAGACCTTAGTGCTAGTCAACGGCAAGCGACGTCATAATCAAGCCATTTTTGGTTTAAATGGTACCGTTGGTGCCGGTGCTGCCGGTACTGATATGAATGCAATCCCCATGACCGCGTTAAAAAATGTGCAAATACTTCGCGATGGCGCCGCTGCTCAGTACGGCTCTGATGCCATAGCGGGTGTGATAAACCTTGAGCTTAAAGACAGCACAAATGTGACATCGGGCTTTATCCAAACAGGTGCTACAGGAGAGGGCGACGGTGATGTTTTAGTTGCAGGCTTAAATACGGGTTTTGATTTAGGCAACGAGGGCGGATTTATTAATTTAACCGCTGAATATAGAGATTACGACGGCACTAATCGCGCGCAAAAAGATACCGGCGGCAGTTCAACCACGCCACCAGGTACTTTATCTGAAAAGGTACGATGGGGCCAAGGTAATGCTGAATCAAGCTTTAAGTCATTTTTCTATAACGCCATGCTACCATTAGAAAATATGGAGCTTTATGCTTTTGGCGGATACTCAAATAGAACCGCTTTAGGTAATGGCTTTTACCGTAGCTTTAATGAAGCCGAAAAGAATGTACCCCAAATCTATCCAGATGGCTTTTTACCTAGAATTGATAATGAAGCACAAGATATATCAACAGCATTGGGTCTAAGGGGTGAGCTAAGTGATGATTGGAGTTTTGATGTTTCCGCTACCTATGGCGAAAATGAATATGACTTTTATTCAAACAATACCATCAACGCTTCTTATGCTGCAGAATATCTAGCACTGAACCCTACCGCAAGCGATCAAGACATTGCTAATAATGCCGGACCAACATCAGGTTACTCTGGTGGCTTTAGGTATGATCAATTAACCTTTAACGCTGATATTTCAGGGCTTATTGAAATGAATAATGGCGAAACGCTGTTTGTTGCTTTTGGTGCTGAATATCGCCAGGAAAATTATGAAATTGTTGCCGGTGAAGTAGCCTCTTATGCTTGTGGTGCAAATAATAGTTCAACCTCTTCTGCGTCTGTGATCGACAGTAATGTTTTCGCGGGTTGTGGTTTTCAAGCTTATCCAGGCTTAAGACCAGATGCAGCAAATGATGCAGACCGTCACAGCTATGCCTTATATCTTGATCTTGAACAGCAAATAACAGAGCAATGGAACTTAGGCGCAGCATTGCGTTATGAAGATTCCTCTGAAGCTGGCAGCAAGCTCATCGGTAAGTTATCAACGCGTTATGAACTTACAGATAGTTTAGCCGTTAGGGGAGCAGTATCAACAGGTTTTAGAGCACCATCTCTTCAGCAAAGTGCATATACTGCCTATACCACTAATTTAGGTGCAGGTGGCGTGTTATTGTCATCATTCACCGCAACAGCGGGTTCAGCATTTCCCTCAGCATTAGGTGTAGACAGTTTACAGCTTGAAACATCTAAAAATTTAAGCCTAGGTATAGTTTATGATGTTAACAGTGCACTGTCGGTATCTTTAGATGCCTATCGAGTAAAGATTGATGACCGCATTACCTTAGGCAGTTTGTTAAATGCGGATAACGTGTCATTTAACACTGAAGCAGTGACGGCGCTAAACGCTACAGGGGCAGTACAAGGTAATTACTTCTCAAATGCAGTGAACTCAACTACCCAAGGGCTTGACCTTGTTATTACTTATCAGACAGAGCTATTAGCAGGTAATTTAGACGTAACGCTCGCGGGTAATTTAAATGAGACTACAATTGATAGTGTAAACTCGCCAGAAGGTATTCCAGAAACTGTCGCGTTAGACGATTTACAACGTAGCTTCTTAACGGATGGACAACCGAAACAACGTGCTACTTTGACCTTTGACTATAGTAACCAAGCATGGAGTGGCGTTATTCGAGCCAATTACTATGGTGAAACTGACATTATGTATTTTGGTAATGATCATATCGGACTACCGGGATTTTTATCACCAACAGGCAGTTTTAAACCGACCAGTGTCGTAGAATCAGCAGTATTAATTGACGTTAATTTAGCGTATCAGCTTAGCGATACTTTGCAATTATCTGCCGGTATAAATAACGTATTTGATAAGACACCCGACGAGCTTGGTGAAGATGAAGTGTTAAACTTCATTACTAATGGCGCCTTTAAATACCCAGTCAGAGCACTACCTTATGGCTTCGATGGCATGAGCTATTACGCTCGAGTAAACTTTAGTTTCTAGTGCCTAGTTTCTAGTGCCTAGTTTCTAGTCTCTAGTTTAGAAGATTACATTAAATTTTATTATCATTAGAGCACTACACAGTAGTGCTCTTTTTATTTAATAACAGCCATAATCTGAGGTTTGAATGAGCGCTTGGTAAGTAACTGAAATTAATCTAGGCATCTCTTGAGAAAGTGGCCCACCCGACAGGAATCGAACCTGTGACCACACGCTTCGGAGGCGTGTACTCTATCCAGCTGAGCTACGGGTGGTTTTTGACTTGTGTTACATAGATATAACAAACAATAAATTATCATTTAATAAAAATAAAATCATCTAATGATCAAATTGATTGTTAACGCTTTATTAATCAACTTCCCTTTTAGAGACAGTGCTATATCTAGCTAAAGCATAGGAGCATATTGAAAAGATTTAAGCGCGGCAAATACTATAGATTATCGTCGTTTATGTCTAGAAGATTGCGAAATTTATTATCTAAAAGCTTCACTTGTGAGTCATTTTTGTAAATTAGCTTTAAATGCGCTATTAATCTGGCTGCATAACAAGGTGTTTGCGCGGTTTGCACTATGCGAAAAACAGGCTATTACATTAACATAAGATTAATATATTGTTAATGTGATGGGGGAAAAGATGTACTTTCGTCATGAAGATGTCTAAAGTAAAGGCCATAATATCTTTTATCTCAAGACGCTATAAGTAAACACTTGGCTATGAAACGATTCTTAATTGTATTTACCTTATCACTTATTTCAATAGCGAAACCGTTATTGGCTCAGTCATATGATACAGAGGTTATCAGCGCTGAACTTTACCATGACACCATTGAACGTAGTGGCAAGCTTGATTACAAGAGAACATTGAGCCTGTCATTTAAAACTAGTGGCTACTTAACGTTACTCAGTATTGACGAGGGCGAGCAATTTAAGAAAGGGCAATTGTTGGCGTCGCTTGATATTACTGAGTTAACAGAACAGAAAAATTCCAACTATGCTCAAATGACACAAGCAAAGCGTGAAGTGAAACGCATTAGTGGTTTAATGGATAATCAACTGGCTTCTGAGCGCGATATGGACGCCGCTATCACTCGAGTAGAAATTACTCAGGCGGCTTATCAAGTAGCTTATTATAATTTAGTCAAGGCCAAAATATACGCGCCGTTTTCAGGTGTTGTTTTAGCCCGCGATACAGAGCTTGGTGAGTTTCAAAGCCCAGGCCATCAAGCACTGAAAGTTGCCAAGCTAGACTGGGTGATAAAAGTGGCACTAACGGGCCAAGAAATTAGTCAAGTTCGATTAGGTCAAAAAGCCAGCGTCGCTTTAAGTCAAACCGGTATTGTTGAAGGCATTATTAGTAAAATCCCTGCCATGGCCAATGAAAGCAGCCACTTATTCATTATTGAGGTTTTGTTACCGAAAATAAAAATAACCTCAGGTATGATCGCGGGACAACTTGCCAAAGTTAGCATCGCTTTTGAAAGTGACGTGTTTGTTTATCAGCTGCCAATCGCAGCACTTGTTGCTGTTGATGACGAAGATAAAGCCATTGTTATTGTGCAGTCATCAGATAATTCAGTTTTTAAAGAGCAGAGTTTCCAAGTTTTCCAGATAGACAATGATTATGTCTACTTAAAAGCAGTGCGTAATAGCCAACCTTTAAAAATAGTTACTAAAGGTTGGCAAAATATCGTCGTGGCTGGAAATTAGTTATTATGCAGCTCCCTCGCATTGCCATAAAAAATGCTCAGTTTACCTTCACTATTGTTGTACTGATGGTACTTGTTGGCATTGTTTCCTATTTTCATATGCCTCGTTCTGAAGACCCTCAATTTGATATTCCAATTACCTTGCTGGAAATTATCTACCCAGGCGCGTCACCTACTGATATTGAAACCTTAGTGGTGGACCCGCTTGAAGAAGAGCTTTCTGATATTGAAGGCATTAAAAAAATTGAGTCACAAATTAAAAATGGTGGCGCCCGCATCAAGTTAACTTTTTTATATGGTAGCGATCCAAATACCGCTTATAACGAAGTTAAACAAGCGGTATCAACGGTCAAGCCAAGCTTACCTCAAGGTGTACAAGATCTCTTAGTGTTAAAAGCAACACCCACTAGTGTGGCTATTATTCAGTTGGCGCTTTGGAGTGAATCCACTGACTATAAAAGTATGGAATTTCACGCAAAACAGCTTGAAAAACGTTTGGAAGCTATTGAAGCGGTAAAAAAAGCCGATATATGGGGTTATCCCACACAAGTTGTGGCCGTAGATTTAAACCTTGCGATGTTAAAACACTACGGCATTAGTATGCTCACCATTAATAGTTTGCTACAAAAACGGGCTATTAACATCACACCCGGTTTTATTGACGCTAATACACGGCGATTTAACGTTAAAACCAGTGGTAACTTTCAACATATTGACGAGCTTAACAACACAGTGGTATTTTCGAATGACACGGGCGTTATTCGTTTGAAAGATGTTGCTAGTGTCGGTTTTTCTAGTAGAGAGCCTAGCTATTTGGCTTACTACGATACCAAGCCTGTGATATTTTTGACGGTAGAGCAAAGATCAAATACCAATATATTTGCGCTCACTGAAGCCATTGATGAAGAAATATTGGCGTTTAAACAAACCCTGCCTGACACCATTAAAACAGCCATGCTGTTTAAACAATCTGACGGTGTAGAAAATCGCATTAACGGCTTTTTTGATAACTTATGGCAAGGTTTAGTACTTGTCGGGCTAATGTCATTAATATTTTTAGGGGTACGCGAAGCTATTGTGGTCATTATTGCCATCCCATTGTCTTTTTTAATTGCTATTGGTTGGCTCGATTTTACCGGTTTTGGCCTGCAACAAATGTCTATCGTGGGGTTAATTATTGCCTTAGGTTTGTTAGTTGATAATGCCATTGTCGTCACAGAGAGTATTCACCGGGAAAAGAAAAATGCACCAACGTTGGCGCAAGCCTCGGCATTAGGCACCAGTAAAGTCGGTTGGGCCATTACAAGTGGCACAGTAACGACCATGTTGGCTTTTTTACCCATGCTTATGCTGGCGAGCGACACAGGTGATTTTGTGCGTTCGATGCCAGTGACTGTGATATTGGTACTGTTGGCATCTTTGCTGATTGCCTTAACACTTACCCCCTTACTGGCCAGTAAGTTTTTTAGTCAAAAACCCAGTAAAGTTAAAGCGCTACAACATTATGCCAACCTATTTGCTGAGCGCTATTATGTTGGGTGGTTAGGTCGTTTAATGAATATAAAAATTATCATGTTAGTGCTCGCCTTCGTCGCCTTATTTGCTATGGCATCTCTCTTTGGACAAGTAGGTGTGAGCTTATTTCCTAAAGCTGAGAAAGCAATGTTGTTAATTGACGTTGAAACACCGGCTAACTCATCATTAGATTATACCAATGATGTTATGCACTCGATGACAGCGTTTATTAAAACTCAACCCTATGTTGATAAAGTTGCCCTTAATGTTGGTAGCTCTAATCCCCGTATTTATTACAACGAAATTCCTAAACGTGGCGTAGCAAGTTATGGTCAAGTGCTACTGGTATTGCAGCCATATGATGAAACAGCAGTAAATACTTTAGTCAAAGCATTACGAGCAGAATTTTCACAATGGCATCAAGCAAAAATTACTGTGAAAGAATTTACTCAAGGCCCAGTGACTGATCAGCCGATTACCGTTAGATTGATCAGCGAATCCTTATCTGATCTTGAAGAGGTTGCCGGTGATTTACAGACCAAAATGGCTGCAATTGAAGGGGTGATTAATCTAGATAACCCTATTGGTATTGCCAATACTGAATTAGCTTTAGCGATAGATTATGATAAAGCGGCACTGTCAGGCATTGACATAAACCAGTTGGATAATAGTATTCAAACCGCGCTTTCGGGCACATTTATTGGACAATTTAATGATGTTAATGGTGAAAACTATCCTATTTTAGTACGTCGGCCTAAAAGTGGTTTAACTGGGCTTTCTGATATAACGATTGTTAATCAACAAGGTGAGAGTATTCCTTTAGGCCAGTTTGTTGAGATAAAATTGCAGAAAGGCCGGACAGATTTTTTTCATTATCAAAAGTTACGTATGGCACGTGTATCAGCTGATGCAGCTCAAGGTTATTCTGTGCAAGCCATCACCAGTGAAGTGGTTAACTACCTAGACAAGTATACATTGCCAGCAGGTATGTATTACCGCTTAGGCGGAGAAGAAGAGTCTCGACAAGAGTCTTTTTCCGGCCTGTCACAAATTATGTTAATAACCGCTATCGGTATTTTTGCTATTCTAGTGTTGCAGTTTAAATCATTTTCACAGCCACTGATCATTTTTACTTCAATACCTTTTGCTATGGCAGGCGCAGTATTTGGCTTATATTTAACTAACCTGTCATTTTCTATGATGGCTTTTATTGGCTTGATCAGCCTCTTTGGTATTGTGGTTAATAATGCCATTATATTAATCGACACAACCAACCGAAATTTATCAACAGGTTTAAATAAAAAACAAGCTATTTTATCTGCCAGTGCCACGCGTTTTACACCGATATTATTAACAACAATGACGACTATTGGCGGTTTATTACCCTTAACACTTTTTGGTGGCAGTTTGTGGCAACCCTTGGGTGTCGTTATTATTTCTGGCTTATGTGTCTCGGCTATTGCGAGTTTTATCATTGTGCCCATACTCACCGAGTTATTTACAAAAACAGACTCTTCAAGAAAGATCAAAGCATAATTTATGGACTTTATTGGTTTATTAGGCTTCTCTTTAGCCGTCGTGGTCTATGTATTACTCGCACTGCTGATTATTGCTGCCCGTAACCCCAGCTTAATTGCACAGGCGGTATTATTTTGTACCTTAGTCACGTTAAGCAGTAATCTAGTGGCTGCCCTGCAAATTAAATTAGGTTATAGCCTGCAATGGGCTATGTTAGCAGATGGCTTTAAAATAGCCTGTTGGTCGTTATTAATTATTTTATTTAATACTGAACATCGTGACTTTAAAGCACTGATGAGCAATTACACCGTTCGCCAATACCTTGGTGTTTGGCTACTGTTAATGTTGGGCTGTTGGCTAGCAAGTTACTGGTTAGATTACGCCTACAAATATATATTCTTGCTGTTTATCGTGCTTAATTTGTGGATATTGGTGTTGCTTGAACAGCTTTATCGCAATGCTAGCCGACAAGTGCGCTGGGCTATTTGGCCCTTGGTCGTCGCTCTTGCCAGTGTCGCTATATTTGACTTTGTGCTATATGCACAAGCCGCCATGGTTAATGGCATTGATTTTAACTTTTGGTTTAGCCGAGGTTTCTTAGCGCTATTTGTTGCACCACTTTTATTGATCAGCATTCGCCGTATTAACAATGGCGAAGTGCGTATTTTTGTCTCTCGTCACGTTGTTTTTTATAGCTCTATGTTGATGATAGCAGGCGCTTACTTACTGCTAATGTCATTTACTGGTTATGTTATAAATTACCTAGGCGGACAATGGGGTGATTTAGTTAGCATTGGCTTTTTAATGCTCAGTGGTATTGTCCTTGTTGCTTTGCTGATTACAGAGTCTTTGCGCCGTCGCGTTAAAGTTTTTATCGCCAAAAACTTTTTTGCCAATAAATATGAATATCGCGACGAGTGGTTAAATCTGATTGAAAAAATCGAAACGGCTAGCGGCGAAAGTCATTATCAAATGGCAACACACATTATGATGTCTAAAGTAGATGCTTCACGTGGGGCCATCATTAAAAAGTTTACCAACCAACAATATCAAATTCAATACAGCGATGGGCTTGAAATCAATGAAGAGATAGAAAAACAGCTTTTGGAGGTTGGGCTATTCTGCCACCAAAAAGGATGGATAGTTGACGTCAATGAATACGAAAACTCTCCTTTGCTTTATCCTGAGTTAACCTTAGATGTTGCGCTATGTCGGTCTAACAAGATTCAAATTATAGTGCCAATATTTATTGGCAAAGCATTTTATGGCTTATTTTTACTTGCTGATGAAAATGAACTCAAAGGATTAAATTGGGAGGACAGAGATTTATTATTTGCCATATCTAAACAACTTGGCAATTTTATTTCACTCTATGAAGCCACCGATAAACTCAGTGAATCAAAGCAATTTGATGCCTTTAATCGTATGTCAGCATTTTTGGTACATGATCTGAAAAATGTTCAGGCGCAATTAGCCTTAATTACGTCAAATGCCGAAAAGCATCGCAATAATCCTGAATTTATTGATGACGTTTTTGAAACGGTCGAGTCAGCAACACAAAGGCTAGAAAAAGTATTGTCTCAACTGCGAAAAAAACAGATTGAGCAGTCTTCTCATAGCCAGACAGCTTTAGCTATAATCGTTAAAAAAGTTGTTTCGCAATGTAATCAAAGCTTACCAAGGATTGAATTTGAGCAACAAGGTAGTTGTGTGACTTATATAGATAGTGAATCTTTTCAATCTGTTATGCATCATTTGATACAAAACGCACAAGAAGCAACAACAAAGGATGGTTGGATAAAAGTATCCCTTATTGAAAAAAAACGTACCATTAGAATTATCATTGCAGATAATGGCTGTGGCATGAGTGAAGAGTTTATTAAAAGTCGATTGTTTCGACCTTTTGACTCAACCAAAGGTAATGCTGGCATGGGCATCGGAGTATTCGAAGCAAAGCAGTTTTTTGAAAATATGGCAGGTATTATCAAAGTAGCAAGTACGCCTAAACAAGGAACAGTTTTTACTATCGATCTGCCATTAAAATTAGCGGGCGCAATAAGCGGTCAAGATTTACTATAAGGATCCAACTAGCATGGAAAAGTTGTTAATCGTAGACGATGATAAAGGCATCCAAAAGCAATTAAAATGGAGTTTATCTGATTACGATGTTGTACTCGCAGGCGATCGTGAAAGCGCGATTGCTGCGGTTCGCCGTCATGAACCTAAAGTTATCACCTTAGATTTGGGCTTACCACCCGATGCAGCTAACGCGTCAGAAGGTCTAGCTGCATTGCAAGAAATTTTGACTATTGCACCTCATAGTAAAGTTATTGTCATCACCGGCAATGATGATCGAACTCATGCGTTAGCAGCGATTTCTGCTGGCGCGTATGACTTTTATCAAAAGCCGATTGAAACTGACGTGATTAATGTCATTGTTTCTCGTGCATTTAGTTTGGCAGCCATTGAAGAAGAAAACCGGAAAATGCGTGCGGTTGCCGGCAGTGACATGGGTATTATTGGCAACAGTGAGAGTATTGAACGTTTGCGCATGATGGTAAAACGTATTGCTCCAACCAGCATAACGGCTTTACTGTTAGGCGAAAGTGGCACCGGTAAAGAGGTAGCGGCTAATGCTGTGCACTTAGCGAGTGATCGTAAAAAAAAGCCTTTTATTGCGATAAATTGTGCCTCTATTCCAGAGACTTTATTAGAAAGCGAATTATTTGGTTTTGAAAAAGGCGCTTTTACTGGCGCGCATCGGACCACCAAAGGAAAAATTGAATGTGCAGAAGGCGGGACATTATTTCTCGATGAAATTGGTGATATGCCCTATAGTTTACAAGCCAAATTGTTACGCTTTTTGCAGGAAAAAAATATAGAGCGTCTTGGCGGCCGACAAGAAATTTCAGTTGATGTCAGAGTTGTTTGCGCGACAAATCAAGATCTTGAACAGATGGTTGCTGATAAGACCTTTCGAGAAGATTTGTTTTATCGTGTGAGTGAAATTACTTTAAATATTCCGCCGTTACGTGATCGAGATGAAGACGTCATCATCCTTGCACAGTACTTTCTTCAACATTATGCTATCGAATATAAGCGTAACGTTAAAAGTTTCTCTGAAGATGCATTAAGCGCGATTAAAGCGCACAAGTGGCCAGGTAATATCCGTGAGTTACAAAACAAGGTGAAAAGTTCGGTTATTATGACGACGGGCACACAGGTAACCGCAATGGACTTAGGTTTCTTTGATCATCAAGATAAAAGTTTTGCACTCTCACTTAATTTACGTGTAGTACGTGAGCAAGCTGAATCAATCGCCATTCAAAAAGCCTATACACTCTCTGACGGCAACATGTCCAAAGCAGCTGATTTGCTTGGTGTAACTCGGCCAACACTTTATTCATTAATAGAAAAGTATGGGTTAAAAGTTAATGGTTAAATGTCATTTAACTTGATGGACTAAAATTCAACCTACATTGACCCTAGGGGGGATAATCTCCCTTGGGCAATTTTTTTGTAGGACGGACTTCAGTCCGTCAATCGTTAAGCGGGCGATTAACGTGATAGGCCAAAAAAATTCACAGTGGCTACTACCTCATCGATTGGCATTTAGCTCAACCTAGGCAGGGCAATTTTTTGTAGGTCGGACTTCAGTCCGTCAATTGTTAAGCGGGCGATTAACGTGATAGGCCAAAAAAATTAGCAGTGGCTACTACCTCATCGATTGGGATTTAGCTCAACCTAGGCAGGGCAATTTTTTGTAGGTCGGACTTCAGTCCGTCAATCGTTAAGCGGGCGATTAACGTGATAGGCCAAAAAACATTCGCAGTGGTTACACTTCATCGATTGGCATTTAGCTCAACCTAGGCTTAATCTGCGCAGGCAAAGCTATAACCATAAGATGGGTTATTTTTGGGTGCTCTCGTCTGTATTGGTGTAAATACGGCTTTTATGTTTGAGTATTTTATCAACATAACGGGCCATTTTTATTTTTTGTTTTATATTACCTTCCAGTATTTCTTCAACTTCTCTTAATATCTCTTTAATGCTTTCCACTTTTTCTGAAGAATTTACCACAACTTGACTTGGCTCATTACTGGCCAGCTCTGCGGTATTTAGTGAGCCGGTAAGTTCAACTGTCATTTCTTGTGCAACTTCATTAATCGCATCAGTGTCTATACTTTTAAGTTCCTCCAAAAAACCAAATAAAAGTAACCGGTCAACAAAAATATTTATCTTTCGTGGCACACCGAGGGTTTTCTCATGAATGAGGTCAAATGCCGCATTGGAAAACAAATCATCTTTAATACAACCTGCCTGGTGCAACCGATGATTTATGTATTCTTTCACCTCTGCTTTTGATAAAGGTTTCAAATGTGCAGAAGCAATAATACGTTGGCGAAACTGCTCCATATTAGGCGCTTGTATAATGCCTTTTAGTTCTTCTTGGCCAAGTAAAAAACTCTGTATTAAAGGTTTATTATCCAGCTGGAAATTAGACAACATACGTAACTCTTCAACGGTTTCACTCGGTAAATTTTGCGCTTCATCAACAATTAATAAGGCTCTTTTTCCTTGCTGATGTAATCGAATTAGAAATTTTTCAATGCCTTGCAGTAAATCTGCTTTGCTATTACCAATAACAGAGATGTCAAATTCTGAAGCGACTAACTCAAGTAACTCCTGAGGGTTTAGTTTAGTGGTAACAAGCTGAGCTGCTACGATACTTTTATCACCTAAGTTATTTAATAAATTGCGGGCGATAGTAGTTTTTCCAGTACCTATTGGCCCAGTAACCACGATAAATCCTTCACCTTGATCTAAGCCATATTGAAGGTATGACAGGGCTCTTTGATGATGACTAGAAGCAAAAAAGAATCTCGGATCGGGACTTAATTGAAATGGTCTTTCTTTAAAACCATAATAACTTTCATACATACGACTAGAAGCCTTTGGTAATTTTGGCGCTAACGCGGCCTTCTTCATAATTGAGCGGAGCATTGCCAGAGCTTCTGTTTAGATAGCTCACAGCGACATTAAAAGACAATGCACTATTTAAGGATGTTTCGTAGTCTAGTTGGTAACGTCGATAACGATCGGTTCGCTCAAATTCGGTATCAAGTTGTAAACTAGTTTCAGTGTAAGATAAATTCAAACTAACGTTAGAACGGCCACTGACTTTTCGCTTTATGCTTAAACTTGCTGAGCTCAATTCGTCTTCAATACGGGTGTCGAGATTTTCGCGATTTCGCTGATCCGCATTAAAACTAATCGTTGTGCGCGGCAGTGTCAGTGAAGAGTTCCAGCTCAGTGTTTTATTAAGTGAAAAAACGTTATCTTCTACTAATGTAAAATCTTGAATTGCCAATATCACATAGTCCTGACCGTTAGGGTCATTAGGATTGTCAGGAATAATAGTGTCACCCTCACTGAGAATACACTCCTCTATCAGTAACGAATTATTATTAGGACATAAATAAAATCCGACTATGTTAGCCACAAAATTATTACGAGTTAAGGTCTGAATATCTTCAACATAACTAATGGTGTTGGTTAAACGCCTATTTCTATGTGTTAAATCAAGGCCATAACTATTACCATAAAAGCGTTCAGAAAAATTTGCGGATAGTTTGGTACGGGTTGATGGTTGCCATAGCACCGCAGCATCAACATAGGCTTTTTGTTCATCGCCATCAATATCGAGTTTTTTACCAATCGGCTTATTATAGGAAGTATCGAGACGCAGTCGGGGAGAAATTAACCAGCGTACACCTACACCATATGAATTTGATTCTATTGAACGATTTGAATTATTTAAATCACCACTATTGTCTTCATTATAGTAGCGAACAAAAGGATTGATTTTATAGTCAGTGATTAACCCTATTATGGCTTCGCTTTGGCTCTGTTTACCATTCCGGTTATTGTTGCTTAGCTTTTGATAATTATGCCCTAGTGACCAAAAGGTATGTCGAGCGCTTGTGCCGTTGGTACTGTTGATATTGGCAACTACACCTTGACGATTACCAATGTCATCTTCTGAATTGGTTTGACGATAGCCCAGAGTAGAATTCAAGATAAAATCACTATTATCAATATTATACTCAAGGCCACCATCATAGGTTTCTACTCGCACAGTATCGGCTGAGACGATATCTGCTAAGGCATTTCTACTGCGATTACGGGATTGGTTTGAAATGTTTGCAGCACCAAAAAGTACAAGGCCGTTAGGCCAAAGCTGCAACCGTAAATCACTCGCTATCGTGTGGTAGTCATTATCAAGTTTATGATTATGGCTATAAAGTGCATAACGACTTTGCGACGACAAAGTGAATTTTGCTTGTTGTGCGGTATAACTGGTTTTTATATTAACCCCAGCTTGGCTTACTAAGCTAGACTGTTCATTATTAAAAACTAAACTAACATTGTCAGTATAAGTTTCATCAAGATTAATGCTCGGGTCAAATTGCCAATCACCTGAAAAAGCAAAGTTAGAGTAAATCAATGCTAAAAAAACAGTCGAGAGTTTAGTTTTTTGTGCCATACCCATAGCCGTAGCCGTAGTAGCCATACAAATCCTTATGAGATCTTATTGCTTTATTAAGTACCAGCCCCAAAGCTAAATTTTCGTTGAGGTGTTCAGTTGCCGCCTGTATATCAACAATTGAGGTTTTTGACTCCTCAACAACAATGATTGCTTGCCCCATTAAATTTGCTAATACCAGTGTTTCTGTGACGCCAATTAATGGCGGGCAATCAAAAATAACGATACGATCGGGATAACGATTAGCCAACTCATTAGCCAATGTGGCCATTTTCTCACTGGCTAATAATTCGTTAGACAAATGATGTAGTTTTCCCGCCGGTATTAATTTCAATTTATTAATATCGGTATTGTAAATGATATCGCTTACCTGTTCTGTTTTACCCAGTAAATAATCAATCATACCAAGCTGTTCTTCGATACCTAATTCACGCATAACACTTGGCCGCAGAACATCTGCATCGACAAGCAATACCGTTTTATCTTGTTCAAGCGCTATACTTAACGCTAAGTTAATCGCAACAAAGGTTTTACCTTCGTTGGGTTTAGCACTACTGACCATAATTAAATTACTATGGTGTAGTGTTTTTGCCGCTTTACCAAAAGCATTGTTCAGCAGTATTCGCTTGATTTTACGGAATTCGTCTTTGATACTTTTTCGGGTACCGTTATCAATCAGATAACCGCGCTCTGCTAAAGCTATTTTATCCAGGGTTAATTCGTGCTTTGGACTTGCGTCAATAGGCTCGTTAATGCTCTCTTCTTCTAGCGGATATTGAGCCTCCTTAACGGAGGTTTCTAAACTTTTCTGTTGTTGTTTTGCTCGCGCTTTTTCGATAATACTCATAAATTATAAAATCCCTCTGATCGGCGCTAATATGACATTGGGTGCAATGGCATAGAGCATAAAAAATGCCAGCATGATGAAGAGCACACAATTAGAAATAATAAAAATTAGGGTTTTTCGTTTATGCCAACGCTGCAAGCCAAGATTTTCTGTGGCTGACACCACACCAAAGACAGGAATGCCTGTAATTTTTGCTACCTGGCTACTAGAGGTAACCACAGGGTTAACCTGACTAAATAACAGTGATAAGCCAACACCAACGCCAAAAGCAAAAACAGTCGAACCCACTAGAAATAGCATGCGTTTGGGCCCAACGGGTGCAGTTGGGGCTCGAGGTGGGTCAATAACTTTAAATTGTATTGGGTTGGTTGTTTCATTGGCTTGTTGAGCTAATAGTGCTGTTTCTTTGCGGTTGAGTAATTGTTCATATTTTTCTTTTGTAATATTATAGCCACGATTCAATGAGGTTAACTCTGCTTCAATTTCTGGCAAAATGTGAATTTTGCTTTCAAGCTCTTTAACTTGCCGGCGATAATCATTGGCTCGAACGGTAGTTGATGCCACTTGATTTTCTAACTGATTCACTTGTATTTGCAATTGTTGTATAACGGGATTTTGGCTGCTTAAAAGCTTACTGCCATCGTCATTTTTAGTGCTACTTAAATATTCATCAATTTCTTCACTGCGTTTATTATTTAAGTGAGCCAGTCTGCGTTTCACTTCTTTAACATCAGGGTGCATTTCAGTGTAACGTAATTGTAGTGAATCTAAATTTGCTTCTAATTCAGCAATACGATCGTCATAAGTGGTTTGAATGCTATAGGAATTCTTAATGTTATTTTGAGCATTACCGCCACTGGACGGAGAAGAGCTTAATTGCGCTTTCGCAGACTTTAATTGAGTCTCTAATTCACGTAAACTTAAATCAATTACTTTTAGTTGCTCTTTTACAAGATTTAACTTTTGATAATAGCCGCCATATTGACCGGGTAAAACGTCACTATATTTTTGTTTAAAATCGGTCAATCTAGATTCAGATGCTAATAAACGATTTTCATAGTCTTTGATCTGGGTATCTAAGAATTTTTGTGCTGAGTTGGAATCGTTTCGATTTTCACCTAACGTATTCTCAATAAACACAGTTAATGCCGAATTAACGACATTTTTTGCCATTTCAGGATCTTTATCTAGATAAGAAATGGTAAAAATATTATCTGCGCGACCACCCGTTTTTCTAATCGTAATATTAGATTTTAAGCGATCAATTAATGACTCATAAGCTGCAGGCGTAGTGGCTTGAACATCTAAATCTGTCATACGCGTTATGCGCTCTAGATTTGGGCGACTTAACAGCGTTTTAATCATTAAGCGGATTTGTGTTTCGGGATTTGTTTTAACCGTTAAACCTTTTAACAACGGACCCAGGATAGATTGAGTATCTACGTATATACGGGCTTCAGACTCATATACATTATCGAGTTGAGCAATATAAACCCACGCTAACGGGCATATTAACCAAGTTGATATGATAATAAAGCGACGCTTAAGCCAAATCCCTTTAAGGTAATCTATAATTTGTTCTATAATTTCTTGCATGCCCGGCCTCTAAAACAGGTAAATAAAGCTATTACGTTTAAAACCATGTTTCAGGTATTACAATAATATCGCCAGGTAATACATCAACATTTGCTGATATTTCCCCATTTTTAATTAGGTCTTCAATAAATATGTCATATTGTTTTTGTAGACCATTTTCTATACGCACTAATATTGCCCCGTTACCATTGGCAAACTCAGTTAAGCCACCAACGCGGATCATAACGTCTAATAAGGTCATATGTTGAATGTAGTTTACTGCTTTGGGCTGGGCTGCTTCACCAATAATGCGAATTTGCTCACTGAAGGGGCCAACAAAATTATTGACCGTTACGGTCACAACAGGTTCTCGCAAATAGGTAGCAAGTATTTCTTCAATTGAGCGGGCAAGTTCCGTGGGTGTTTTGCCTGATACGGGAATATCTTCAACTAGCGAAGTGGTGATCATGCCATCAGGACGGACGATAAACGTGCCGGAAACCTCAGGATTACGCCAAACAAAAATATTGACCACATCGCCGGCACCAATTAAATATTTGTATGAGTCAACATCAACAGTGTTGGACGGGTGAAGCTGTGCAGGAGGTAATGTAGGCGAACTACATCCGGTTACAATATAACCTAGTGCAAGAAATATAAGTGCTTTTAATGTATTAGTCATGCATTTTTCCATGGTATTAACCTTCTTATTTACAACCGTTTTTTATATAAGCAATCAGATTGTATTTGATTTTTACATCTGATGCACATTATTTAATATATTGTAAAGATATTGTAAATCAAGTGCATTAAATATACTAACATTTGCACATACTAATCTTTACATTTAGTAATGAATCAACTCTAATAAACACCTGAGAAAATAAAAGCATTGCATGCTGGTTTATTTTTATTCACTAAAAAGGAACTTTCCAACCTTATGTCGAGCCTTAAATTTCGCGACTTATCTTCGGGTAGCAAGTCTTTAGTCTTAATCGAATTTTTCTGTTTTGCGGGCGCTCTTTTACTGAGCTTATACTTAAATAGTTTATTTCATTTTGTTGCTTACGATACACAAAGTATCGCGTTAAACGTGTTGTTTATCCACGCAGTTGTTTTTGCTTTAATGGTTCAGCTTTCATGTTTGGCAATGGGACTTTATAACTCCAAGTTAAGGGAGAACTTGCGAGGCGTCATGAGAAGATTACTGGTGTCGGTCGCTATCGGTTTCTTTATTGTTTCTTTGCTCAATCCTATTTACGGTGCTGACGCATTAGCTATTGAGCTACTAGCTATGGCGTCATTGATAAGTTTGTTCATAGTGAGTGCTGTGAGGTATTTAACGCTACGAATAGACTTTTTTGGTTTCAATAAACGCAATATCCTAGTATTAGGAGGAGGTGAACGTGCCTCGATTATAGAAAGGCGAATGCGTCGTGATGTTGACCGACAAAACTTTTTTATGCATGGCTTTGTTGTCCTTAATGGCGATGCTGACCATGGCATCATCAATGAAAATATCATTAAGTTAGATACCTCATTAGTTAATTACGCGTTAGAGCATCAAATTGATGAAATTGTTGTGGCCAACGACGAGCGCCGAGAAAACCTACCTGTGGATGAACTTTTTGCCTGTAAAATTAGGGGCGTTGAAATAACAGAAATTCTTGACTTTATAGAGCGTGAAACGGGTCAAATTGCTGTTAATTTAATTTATCCAAGTTGGGTTATATATTCGAATGGCTTTGCATCACCTAATCATCTACGAAACACTTTAGACTGGGTCTTTAATGCGGGTATGGGCTTTATTTTATTGATGGTTACTTGGCCTATTATGCTCATTACTACCCTATTAATTAAGTTAGATGAGGGCTTAAAAGCGCCTGTTTTTTATTCTCAAGAGCGTGTTGGCGTAGATGGCCAAGCCTTTAGTATTATTAAATTTAGAAGTATGCGACTTGATGCAGAAAAAAATGGTGCTCAAATGGCCTCAGAAAATGACGATAGAACCACAAGAATTGGCAAGTTTATTCGAAAATATCGCATTGATGAACTACCGCAAATATATAACGTAATGCTGGGTGAAATGGGTTTTGTTGGCCCTCGTCCCGAGCGTCCAGAGTTTGTTCAGCAGTTGATTAAGAATATTCCATACTATAATGAACGTCATAACGTTAAGCCGGGTTTAACAGGCTGGGCGCAACTTAAGTACCCATACGGCGCTACAGAAAATGATTCTTTAGAAAAACTAAAATACGATTTGTATTACATCAAACATCGCAGCTTTATGTTGGATTTACTGATTTTAATAAGAACAGTTGAAATCATTTTATTTGGCAAGGGCCGCTAAACTTTCCACCCTAATGTCTTTAAACTCAAGTGCCTATGTACTTGAGTTTGAGAGATAGCTTCAAGAATAAACCCCCACATTTATGCAGGTTTACACCGTAATATTAATCACTTAAAACCGCTATTTGTTAACCGCTATTTGTTAACTGAAAGCTGACAGCTAGCAACTTAAAACTTCAAACTGTTGTGATCATTTAAAGGGTAGGTGCGTTAAGACACAACTCCATAAATCTTCTTTCAGTAAAGGGCTCAGAAATCGAGAATCGTCCTAATTGAAATTTGTTAGGCTTTAATTCTTGATTGATAAAGTATCGAAAAGTGAAAGCAAGTTGATATCCTTGTCGATCTATTTCATCAAACATGTCTTTGTTATAGGTTGAGGCATTACCCACGGGGTAAGAAATAGACAATACTTTTTGAGCTAATTTCGCTTCTAATAACATTTTTGCATGCGATAATTCATGTGATAGTTCTTTGGCACTTAAGCTTGAAAAAATACGATGCGAATGTGAATGAGCACCGATTGTCATGCCGGCTGATTCCATTTCAGCTATATGCGCCCAAGTCATAAATTCACTGTCATAATGCTCTAATACCAAGCCAGTAATCTGGCGTAATTCTACTAATTGCTTTTCTATCGGCGCCGATGCCGATTTGAATTGACTTAGTACGGCTTTAATTTTTTTATTTAACGTTGTGTTAGATAATACAACCGGCTTATGCCACGAAGGCAGACTCAGTTCATCTAAATTACACTGCCTAACATGCCAGGCGATTTCATCCCACCAGGGAACAACTTCTGATTCAATTAGCCCGGTAGCAACAAAAAAGGTGGCGGGAACATTCATGGCCCTTAAAACAGGAAAAGCTAATTCGTAGTTATCTAAATAACCATCATCAAAGGTAATGTAAGCGAGCTTTTTATCAACTATCTGGCCACTATTGACTATGGCTATAAAGTAAGCCTGATTGATAATTTCAAAATTATTTTTAATAAAAGCAACGTGTTTTTCTAAGTCTTCTACGCTACAAGAAAATATATTAGGGTCATACTTTCCCTTATTAGCGTCACCTATACGGTGAAAATTAAAGCAATAAATGCCATTTTTTCGATAACGCCATAATATTTTCGTCATGCCTAAATGACGGAAAATTCGCGTTCTAATTTTATTGATCAGCATGCGCTATTTCGCAATGAAATCAGGTTTGGGTAAGATATAATCACGGTATTGATGAGGACTTCCTGCCTCATTTGCTTCAGCTGCTTTAATCATATTGTACATTTCCCTGCTATTAACGTAATGCAGCTGATGACGCTCACCATCGTTGTATTTAGCTTCTAAATAAGAAAACATATCATCAGCAGGTTTCCCTAATATAACGTCCATATCTCTTTCTTGTGTGCCATGAGTGTGCACTTTAATGAATACCCAATCAGGCTTACCCTTAACATGCACATTAGCTTCTACCCATAAATCAACACGCTTATCAGTCGGCTCCATGCCTTTTCTAATGTCAGCGTTCTCGATTTGAGGGAAAATGCCTTTTTTTAATTTTTTCCAGTTCAACATCAATGGGCCGTTCACTATCATAAGGTCACCCCATGGGCTTCCTCCAACACTCACGTCAACACCCGTGTTATGCGATTTAGGTTTAAGCGCATCATCTTTGGCGTAATAGATACTATTAATGGTTTTAGGTTGTGTACTATGAGGGGCCGACGGATAGGTAAAGTCGGCGTAACAACCGGTTTCTTTTAAAACAATTAATTCGTCGTTTACACCACAAAGTTTACCGTCATGACCTGAATTATCTAGTGTCCAATTACCATGAATAAAGCCATACATTAATTGCCCTGTTTCTGGATGATGGGATAAAGCACCATGGTCATTATGTAAAACATGACAAAATTGGCTAATAGACGCTCTTAGGTTATCAGAGGTGTCATTGTCATGATGCAGGTGTACTTCTATCTCACCAAAACCAGCGCGACATAATTTAGCGATTTTATCTAAATGTTCAAAGCGATACTCTTCCTCGGGGTAGAAAAAGGTATGTTGAGGGTGTACGCCGTTGGCATCAAGGTGTTTACTGGCCATGGCTGGATATTCTTCACACCAACGGTCAACACGGCTGCGTTCAATATCAATGCTATTTGGCTTACCCCATTGTGGCTCATAGTGATCAACAAAGGAGAAAATAATATGTTGGGTATTTGCCGCGTTGTGGGCTGGCTTGTTCATGCGTTGTTTAATGTATTGTGGCAGCCACTCCTGCATATTTTTCTTCTTTAAAATAAGAAAAAATAGATATAAAGCTATGAAAGATAGAAATAAAAATAAAATGATCACTAGCGAGTTGTCCTTTGCCAAGTTCCCTGCACGTTGGAACTAAAATATTTAATAAATCCACGCATCAATGCCAGATTCATCGCTACAAAAAAAGCCAAAAGTGCGATTAACATTGTTGTTTTCTTGTTATCGGCCTGTTGTTTAATGCCATAAAAGGCAGTGAAATAAAATATTAATTGCGCCGCCAGTATCGCTTGATAAAAACCACTATCAAGTAACAACACATTGCTAATCAAGACGATCAACATCAAGTGTGGTACAAACCATCGGCAGACTTTATGGCTAATATAAGCGACAAAACGCCAACCTAATAACGGGTTTAAAGCCCAAGACATCTTAAAAAAAGCTTGGTAATTACCTAAGCCAATACGCACTCTTCTGCCTTTTTCTTCGGCAAGGTTTGGGGCTATCTCTTCAACAGCTATGGCTTCAGGGTCGTAAACTAAACGAAAACCTTGCTTTGCCACATTCATCGCAATTTGAAAGTCATCAACAATAGTGTTTGCAGGCAATGGCATAAAAAGTGACTTTCTAATAGCATAAATAGCCCCATTTGCCCCTTGTAGTGCATTCAGCCTAGATTCATGAAATTTTAGTACTTGTTCGTAACGCCAATATACGTTGTCTTTATTGTCACCCGTATCGCCATCTACTAGATGCAGCTCACCGCAAACTGCGCCAACTTTATCATTGTTAAAATGCCGAGCTAATTGCGCTATGGTATCAGATTGAAAATGGGTATTAGCATCAGAAAATATGATGATATCGTCAATGGTTTTTTCAACTAAGTCATTTAAAACACTCATTTTCCCTCTGTTGGTGTTAAAAATATGCACGTATAAATTTTCGATATCACAGGCTGAGAGTATGTCTGCGGTTTGATCGTTACTGCCATCTGAGCCAACTAATAACGTAAGCTTTTCTTTTGGGTAATCTAAGCTGACTAGGTTTTCTATTCTGGCTTTGATGCAAGACTCTTCGTTATATGCAGCAATAATGACAGTAACAGCGGGGTAATCCTTAATATTTAAGGTCCGGCGTTGATGTCTGCGCCATAAATACTTAGTGTCACTGAAAGCTTGTTTAATCCCACTAAAAGTAAATAAAACTAACGGGTAAATAAAATAACTGTAGATAATTATTGTGAGGCTAACCCAAAATAAGCTTTCCATTAACTCGCTGCCCCGTGATTTTTTTTCATATAAGCTTTAGCTGGTATACCCAGCATAGTGGCGCCTTTATTAGCATTTTTAGTCAGCACGGCATTAGCACCAATTTTCACATCATCAGCGACGGTTAGCCCGCCAATAATTTTTGCACCCGCACCAACAAATATATTGTTAGCTAAAATAGGTGATTGACCTTTTTCATCGCCAATAACTACGCCACTTTCTAGGGTAATATTATGGCCGCCAACCACTTTAGAATTAATAACGATGCCCATAGGGTGCATAATGACAAAGCCAGGGGCAAAGTCAGCGCCACTGCCGATAACACAAGCGTTTAAAAATTTATTAGCCCATTGAAAAAAGTAAGCCAATAAGCCAAGTTGGTGGGTAGCACACCAGCGCATACATCGATACAGCACATTAGCGCTTGTGCCGTCAGCCATGAAAATTCTGAGCATACTGACATCAGCACCATCTTGGGCAAAAATTTGTTGTTTTCTTCTTAAGTCAGCTTTTAAATTATCCATTTCAATTACCATCTCGATTTATATCTAGACTCACGAGCGATAATAACTGCGCCGCGTTATGCTGCCATTGGCGCTCGCTTTCAATATAAGCACGGGCATTAATACCGACGGCTTTATGTGCTTTTCTATCATTAACAATGTCAAAAACTTTGTCGATACAGGCTTGTTTATCGCCAGCTGGAAACAACCAACTGGTCACGTTATCTCGAACAACCTCGGCAATAGGACTAAAGTCAGGAGCGATCATGCCTTTGCCCATCGCCATAAATTCAAATAATTTCATCGGTGAACCATAATCATTTGAATCAGGTAATATCCCTAAATCCATGGCGGATAAATAGGATGAAACTTGGTGATGTGGCACTTTACCCGGTAAAATAACTTGCGATTCAACACCGGCTTCAATCACCTTGTTTTTAATGCCCTCAAAAGCGACACCATCGCCTACTAGCAATAATACTAGTTCAGGTGTTTGTTTTAATCGATGGCAAACTAAATCTACAAACCAGTCAATACCATGCCAATGCACAAATGCACCGACATAACCCAGCACTATTTTGTCTTCAATACCGAGTTTACTTCTTAAAGCGCCACCTGAGCTTTCATCAATAACAAACTTATCTAAGTCGGCCGCATTGGGTGAAACAACCGAGTTTGCAATCTCACCGTAGGCTTGCTCAGCGACTTGCTTAAATCGCGTTGAAATAAACACTAAGCCGGTAGCATTTTTAAAAGTCCAAGCCTCTATTTTTGCAGCAAGCTTTTTAAAGCTTAATGCACGCACCCTTTGAACTTGGCAAGAGTCGTTAATTTCTAGCACTATGGGTAAGCTATGACGTTTTGCCCACCAAACACTGGAAAACATAAATAAAGAATAACGTTCATAAATAAGGGTAATATTTTTTTCTTTAACCGCTTTACGTAAACGTATTAAGGCAATTAAATTAAAAGCCAGTTCAAAAATTTCAAAGACAAATTCTGGCACATGTTTAGTCAGATCAGAAAGTATGGAAAAACTACTTTTTTTAGTCGGTGCTTTTTTAGCCTGTTCAACTGCAATGTTTGTTTCTTCTGCTTCAGGTTCGGCTCCAGGTAAAGATAAAATATCCACGTTATTACCTAACTGCCTCAAGCCTTTAACAACACCTCGAATATGCACACCTTCAGCACCTCTGCCACGGGTTCTATGATGAAATAAAATATTCACTCGTATTTGTGCTCCAGTGCGCTAAAGCAGTAACCTTGCGCAAGCCATTGCGGAATTAGTATGTCAAGTGCATCAATACAACGTGTGTTGTCGTCATGAAATAGAATAATATCGCCAGACTTAACTGGCTGTTTTAGTAAGCGCTCGGCAATTTTATTAGCAGGCTCTTTTAAAAAGTCTTGAGAGTCGCGACTCCAATGCACGGCGGTAATTTTTTTCAGCAGCAGTGTCAATATTAAGCGTTTATCCCAACGCCCATGAGGCGCTCTAAATAAGGTACAAGGTTTACCCGTAATCTGTTTAATAATGAGATTAGTTTTATCAATTTCTATGATTTTTTCAGTATGTGAAATTTTATGAAACGCGGGATGACTATAAGAGTGATTCGCGATGGTGTGAGCGCGCTTGTGGATTTCGTGCAGTAAATCAGGGTTGCTTTCTGCTCGACTACCAATAATAAAAAAGGTGACCTTAATTTGATATTTATCGAGTAAATCCAACAAACGCTCGATTACGCCAGGAACAGGACCATCGTCAAAGGTTAAATAGAGTGTTTTTTCTTGTTGAGTTTTGCTCAATAAAAATAAACGGTCGGGCAGTATGATTGACCTGAGGAGATATTTTAATTTACCGAGCATTAAATCATAGTTCCATTATTTTGATTAAATCACATTGTAACAGTAACGATTAATAATCATACCCTGAATGTTAATAATATTGCTATCAAGTGTTAATTTTCATTAACATTTGCAGCAGTTGCTGGCGATTTTTTTGCCAAGAAAACTGTAAGCTATGCTGCTGTATTTTTTCTTTATCCCATGTGTTTGATAAAATATAAGCTAAGCCATTGGCCACGGCCAAGTCACTTTTGGCTGAAATTATTTTGCCACAAATTTTTTCATCAACCACTTCAGGAATACCACCAACATTACTGACCAATACCGGTATGCCACAAGCCATTGCCTCAAGTACTACATTTGGCACACCTTCGTTATAACTAGGTAAGGCTAAGGCACGAGCTTGGCTAATAAGCTCAGGCAATTGGTCATGATCAACACTGCCCAATAAAATAACCTTGTCACTGATGGCTAAATTTTTTGCTTGGCTAGAAATTTCACTGCGTAAATTACCAGACCCAGCATATAACAATTTAAGGGTAGGGTGTTTTTCACTTATTGCAGCAAAGCCTTTGAGAAGCTCAATGACACCTTTCTCTTTTTTTAAATTACCAACATATAAAATATAATCATCAGTTTTTTCTTTTGATATGGCATGCTGAACTTGAAATTTTTGCTGATCAACACCGTTGTAAATAACATGAATTTTTTCTTTATTAACACCCATAGCGATCATTTCATTAGCTAGAGCCTGAGAGACTGACAAAATGCCTAAAGCTCTTTTACTGGCATTAACTATTTGTTTGGCGCGAGCCGGCACTTTGCCATGCAAATTAATATCACTGCCATGCACTTTAAAATAGAAGTCACAATTAAATAGCTTGCTGATCCAACTAGCCGCTACAGCGTCAGGAAAGGCCCAGCTGGCGAATATTTTTTTCGGATTTTTGCGCATTAACCAGTAACCAGAATGCAGCATTATCGAGGCAAACATCATAGCGCTATAAAATCGACGACCAAACTTTGGCAGGTAAAAGTAAGGTACATATCGCAAGTTTTCTGTTTGTTTAAGCTCTTTTCTATGTGAAATCCAATCAGCAAAGGCAATGGGCACTAAAACACTTTTAGTAAATTTATCATCGAGTTGAGCAAACTGCTGACGGTTGAATGTTGCTCGATTAGGCTCCCAAGGTAAAGGGTATAAATTAGAGATTATAACAAGTGATTGTTTGCTTTTATCAGAGTTCACAAATAGTTACTCTGTGTTTGCCGCTAACGGTTAGCGGGATATCATCTACTAGATCAAACACCAGCTGTAACTCGTTTTCAGCGTATTTATTTATCTCTTTGGCAATGTCACTTCTGTTTTGTTCAGTAAAGTGCTTATTGGTAATCAACAATATCTGCAAACTAGATATTTCGCTTTGCTTAACTTGAAATTTATCTATGCCAATAAATTCTTTAAACAAGTGTGGGAAAAGCTCGCCGGGAATTGATTTGCCAGAAGCAGTTTTAATCATATCGAGTTTACGGCCATCAATACTGCTCATAATGGGTAACGGGTTTTCGCACCCGCAAGCTTGGTCTATTAAAGTGGCTCGATCACCATTAACATATCGAATTAATGGCATGCCATAATTATATAAGTCGGTAACAACCAAATCGCCTGACTCGCCAGTTATTGACTGTCCTAAATTGTTAACAGTTTCCACCACTAGGTGATCACTATTAATATGCAATTTTTTGTGTTCTTGGCATTCTGCTGACATCAGCATAAATTCACGACAACCAAAGGTATTATAAACCTCACAGTTAAAAGCTTTTTCGATGACTTGTCTCTGAAATTCGTGCAATGGCTCGGCACCCGTCAGAATCGTTTTTGGGGGGAATACCGATATTTTGTGTTCGATAATAAATCGAGCTAATTCATATAAAGGGTTCACATAAGAAACCATTGCTGTGGGTCGATAACTATTTATCTCCTCTACATAGGTATGCATATTGTTGGTGTTCATGGCGAACGAATTAAGCATTTTTCTATTGTAAAACCTATGGTACAAGTTATTTTTTATACTTTTAAATAATGTGGGTTGACCAATATCAGCCCCCCAAAGGTATAACGTTTTTTGCCCTAAGCCTGCGCCTAACCAACCATAACCGCGCCACATAATAGCTTCTCGGCGTGTATTGCTTTCTATATCAAGTTCGAAACGAAACGGTTGCCCTGTAGAGCCACCGGTCGCTTTTTTGATATTGTTTTTTGCGTTATTGGCGACAATGTCACGATAATGCTCGGTAATATCATCTTTAGTCACTAAGGGGAGTTTGGCAAAATCTGACATAGTCTTAATGTCATCAATAGAGTGTATGCCAACTTTAGCCCAAAACTTTGGATAAAAACTGGTATGTTGAAATGCATGCTCAAGTAATTTTCGCAGCTGCTGCCACTGATGTTGCTTTAACTCTTCAGGCGTCCAGGTTAAATGTTGTTCATAATGGGTGATATGTTCAACAAGATTTTTACCTTTAACAAGTTCATACATCGGCATTAATACATGACGAAAAATTGCGGTATACATCAGTAAAAACCTTCCTCTTATTTTTAGTCGTCCAATGACTTAAATTTAACAAATTAATTACATAAAAGTAACGCTTTTATAGTAATATTCTTAGATAATAAAAAATTAACTGCTTTGTTGATAATAATACCGCAGTTGTTATGACTTAAATAAAGGCATTTGTAGCGTTAACTATTTTAACTAAATATTTATGCACTTACATTTAGGGCGACATTTATGATGTTAACTTGGCAAGTTAAAGTTTGGCTACATGCTTACCTGTGTGGATTACATAGAGAAGTAAATAAAAGGAAGTTTTTGTGTCGCAAGTATTAGTTTCTGTTGTTGTACCTGTATATAACGGTGCAGAATATCTAGAAAAAACTGTTGAATCGATATTAGCTCAAAAGTATGAAAATATTGAACTTATTTTAGTTGACGACGGTTCTGTAGATAATTCAAAAGCTATTATTAGTCAACTTGTAGCGCAAGACCCCCGTATCAAGCCTTTTTTTAATAGTAATGGCGGTGTTGCTCACGCTAGAAACTTTGGTATCGCGCAAGCAAAAGGGGATTTTATCGCCTTTTGTGATCAAGATGATTTATGGCTACCAAGCAAGCTCAGTCAACAAATGCCATTGTTTAGTAATAACAAAGTTGGTCTAGTTTACTGTGGCGCCATTACTGATTATATTTTATATAAAAGGCAGTCAAAATCAGGCTTTAAAAATAAGCACAAAGGCAAGGTTTTTGAGCAATTAGTACAATTAAATATGCTCACTTGCTGTACCGCTGTAGTTCGGAAAAGCGACTTACAGCAAGTCGATGGTTTTGACGATGACAGAGCGTTAATGGGGGTAGACGACTGGCACCTTTGGCTTAAATTAGCCATGGTTTGTGAGTTTGATTTTGTTGCAGAATACCTCGCTGTTCACGTATTTCATGGCGACAATTACTCATTAAACGATGAGAAAATGCATGAAGCTGAAATGGTATGTTTAAAAAAAATTGAAACAATAGCGACTACTTACCAAAAAACTGCAGACTGGTCGTTAATCAAACAACAGCTACACCTTAGGTATGCTAAGTCTTATATTTATTCGGGCTTGTATAATTTAGCCGGTAATACTTTGATTCGTGCGCACCGAACTAAAAAAAATATTCCGTGCTTGTTAAAAGGCTGGTGCATAAAAGTAGTGCCAAACTTTATTTGGCATATACTGCAAAAAAATAAACGTAAATTAGCCGCTAAATAGTGACACTATATTCAGGTTTTCTGTTGGTGGTTTTTTCACTATAAGCGTTGGTTTAAGTAAGTTGGGTGAAGTAATAAAAAAGAATAAAAGGATTTTTTTGATGAATAAAATACAACTTGCTAGCGCATTAGTTATTAATTTGTTTTTTTATATGCTTGGTAAAATTATCCCAAAGCGTAAAAGTTTATGGGTGTTTAGCGCATGGTTTGGTCAAAAATATAGTGACAACCCTAAAGCTTTCTTTGAGTTTGTAAATAAGCATCATGGCGACAGAACGCAAGCGGTATGGATCACTAAAAATCCTAATATATTGACAGAGCTTCAGCAAAAAGGTTACTGCGCTTATCATGAGAGAAGCTGTAAAGGAATTTGGCATCAATTACGAGCGAGTAAGGCTTTTATTTGTCAGTCGCTGCACGATGATCTATTTTCTCCTTGTATAGGGCAGAGCACAGAGGTAGTTCAGCTCTGGCATGGCATTCCTTTAAAAAAAATAATGTTCGACGTCTTTGGTGGACGTGAAAATCAAAAAAACTCAATGGGGCGGTTTATTGATTGGTTGTCACCTTATAATAAACACCGAAATGATATTGTTGTCGCCACCAGCGAACTGACACAAAATATATTAGCAAAAGCATTTAGAGTTCCTCTAAACAAGGTATTAACTTGTGGCTTTCCTCGTAATGATGTTTTTTTTGAACATATTGAACATATTGAACATATTGAAAACGAACAATTTAAATGTATTTACATGCCAACATTTCGAGGTGGAATGGCGTCTGAATGTGATCTGTTTGAAAAGTACGGATTCGACATTGAGCAAATGGAAGCTGAACTTACAAAGCATAATATTAAGTTAACGTTACGCATGCACCCCGTAAATAAACCTCCCTATCAAATAGTAAAACAAATAAAAAATTCAAAAAATATTAAGTTAGATGCAGGAAACGACATATACCAAACAATCAACCAATATGATTGCTTAATCACAGATTATTCAAGTATTTATTTTGATTTTCTATTGTCTAATAAACCTATTGTGTTTGCACCGTTCGACTTAGACCTTTATAAAAAACGTGAACGAGCACTTTATTTTGAATTTGAAGAGGTGACATTAAAGCCCTATTGCTATAGTTGGAATGACATACTAAATCGGTTAATTATGCTAAAAAACAATAGTAAATCAATAGAGTATAAAAAACAGTATGATTATTTAAAAGCTAAGTTTCATGATAAAACGCACTATGATTCTTCGCCATTCTCCAATCAACTTTATAATGAACTGACCAAATAACAAATAACAAATAAGGATATAAGTTTATGAAAAAGGTACTGACCTTTGGCACATTTGATTTATTTCATATTGGTCATTTACAGATATTAAAACGGGCAAAAGCCCTAGGTGCTTATTTAATTGTTGGTGTATCAACCGATGCGTTAAATTTCTCTAAAAAGCAGCGAAACCCAATATGTAATGAACAACATCGCATGGAAATAATTAAAGAATTAAAATGTGTTAATGAAGTTTTCTTCGAAAAGTCACTGGAGTTAAAGCGCGAATATATCATCGACACTAAGGCTGATATATTAGTGATGGGCGATGATTGGCAAGGGCGCTTTGATGAGTTTAAGGATATATGCGAAGTTATTTATTTACCAAGAACACCTTCAATTTCAACCACTGAAATTATTGAAATAGTAAGAGAAATAAATTAAAAACAGCAGAACAAATGAAAACTTCCATTTGGTTTTATTAAGCACAACTACTAACTTTTAAAATACAGCCTAAACTCTGTTATTAAGTCGTGAACTGGTGGTTCATCTTTGTCATTTTAATGTCACACATTTGAAATACCCTTTAATCTCTATAGATTAAAGGGTATTTCAAATGAGCGATATTATTTTATATGGGGCTTTTGATCGTCACAATTATGGAGACTTGTTATTTCCATTAATAATGGAACGTGTCATTAAACACCAGTTCCCGGATAAGTCGGTAGTGGTAGCAGGCTTAATTAATAGTGATCTATCTGAATACGGCGCACCCAAAACTATTGCTATAAATAAAGCGTTGAAAAGTAGTAAGCCTGACGCAACGGTTATTCTTGCTGGCGGTGATGTTGTTGCTTGTGATTGGCAATCAGCATACGGCTACCTACTACCTAAGGTAATATTTCCACTATATGAGCGGATTGCTTGTTATTATTTTTCAAAAGTCACCGATAAGTTAGTTTCACGAATAGTGGGTTTAACCTCAATACTTCCCTTTAATTTAAATCGCAATGACTTAGGGGCTGCACGGAAGATTATCTATAATTCAGTGGGCGCTACAGGGGTTTCTAGCGTTACCAATGAAAATGAAATGTTGTCGTTAAGCAAAGTGATGAATGAAGCGAGTTTTGTCTCTGTTAGAGATGTATTTTCACAGACTCAATTAACAAGAATTGGATATTCATCCCCAAAACTGGCACCTGATTCAGCTACCGTTATGTCTGCATACATATCGGTTGATGAATTGGAAAAAAAATCGTCATGGGCAACTAAAAATATAATTGAAAAATATATTGAAGGGTATATCGTTTTTCAAATATCAGAAGCACATATTCATGGTAAGGAAGCCGCATTTGCCATGGCATTATCGAACGTAAGTCGCAATTGCAAGTTACCGATAGTATTTATAGCGATAGGAAATGCTGCAGGACATAATGATGCTGTAGGGGTGCATAAAGTTTCGGCTATGCTAGCTGATGATGTTACTTATGAGACCTACTTAGGTGGAAATATTTTTGATTTAATGAATATTATTCGCAACGCTGCTTGCTATTGTGGTACCAGCTTACATGGCTTGATTACTGCTATGTCTTTTGGCGTACCAAGGGTAGCTTTACTGCCCAACCTGAGAAAACAAATTAATTATATGCAAACTTGGGATCTGCCTCATATGCCTAAAGGAATTAAACCAGAAGAGCTAACCTCAGCGATAGAAGTAGCAATGGCTACACCAAATAAAGACTTAAAAGCATTAGGAAATAAATTAACTGATGCTTATATGACAAGCTTTAAGCGTTTAAGTGAAAGTTTTTAAATACAGCCTAATTAACCGTCTTTTTTCTGGGCGTTTGTTGGGTGATTTCTAATTCATAATGCTAACAAAACATTAAACAGTTATGTTTATTATCAGTTTTCAACAAAGTGGTAGAAATAGTTTCTTTGATTATTAAAGGTAACGTCGTGATGGTTCACTTCCTTTAAGAAAGCAGCTATATTTACACTTATCAAAATATATCTTAAAACTGAAAATATAAATATAATCATAGGTTTTTCCGATATCTATAAGTGAGAAATACTTTACAGATTTGAGTATGATTTTTTATTTAGCGTTTAACAAATTAAACTTGATGACTAGGTTCTCTGTACGTACAGGCGGAGAATATTAGCGGGGATTAAAAATGACTTTTAATCTGCCCTTTTGGTTATAGCATTAAATGAGTTAGCCATTTATTAAACCTATTGACTCTTAATCTTAGTCTCTTATACACCACACAAATGAGTAATAACTAGTGTCTTTCGATCGGAGCGTAGATGTGATATCTCCCGTATATCAAGCCCAAAATACAGAATTAGATTCCAATATTCAAAACGAAATTTTACAAACGAAAAAATGGAAAGTACTGATAGGAACATTTTTATTTGTTCTTATATTATCGTTAATCTTGGTATGGACGAGAGAAAATATTTTTGAAAGCCAAGCGACTATCCAGCTTTCTAAAACGCAAATACCCGTTGAGCAGTCTTCTGCTACTTTGATGACAGATAGTTTGCAAAGTCAGCAGCGCTTAACAAGCCACAGCATATTAACAGCAGTTAATCACAGTATATTCGTTAATTATGGTATACAAAGCAATGTGCAGTTACTGAGTGAAATGCTAAGTGCAGAGCTCCAAAATGGTCAAATTATTAACCTTAAGGCAACAGGTAGTAACCGTGAGCAATTGCAGCCCATCTTGTCTACTTGGGTAGAAGAATACCTTCATGCTTTCAGTGCAGAAAACAATAATAATAATGCTGACAGTATATTAAGAATAAGTACCATGCTTAGTGCTTTAGAGGAAAAAATATCGCAGCAAAAAACAGTGTTAATTGCCTATAGCCAAAATAACAACATTGTCTCTCTTGAGCGTGATGAAAATAGAATTTTAAATAAAGTAAACTCGTTGGGGAAATTGCTACATACTGCCGAACAAGACTACCTCAACCAGCAAGAAATAGTAAACCGTATTAACTATGCTAAAAAAGAAGACCAGTTAATTATTCATCCTAAAGATGAGGTTACTATTGGCACCATAAAACAAAATATAGCTGAAATTGAAAATCAACTGAGTGACTTTTCTGAGAAATATACCCGAAAATATATGGAGAAAGATCCTAGAATAATTTCGATGAAAAAAACATTATTAAACCTGCAAAACCAATTAGAAGAACAAAGTCTATTAAGCCAGACCATGTACGTAAAAGAAGCGAATAATAACTTGCTGGTAGCAAAAAGTAAGGTAAGCCTATTAACCGAGCAACTTGATACTCTCAGTGTAAAAGCGCAAGTTTTTAATCGTAGTTTAAAAGAATATACGCGTTTGAACGATTCATTAAATCAGTTGGTAACGCAAGCGCAAAGCCTAAAAGATAGCCTGCTTGTACAGGAAATGCAGCAAGTAGCTAAGTCTCAATTTAAGGTGCTAGAATATCCGTTTGTGCCTAGTTACCCGATTGCACCGAATAACCAAAGAGACTCTTTGATTAGCCTGCTAGTAGCGGTTGTTATTTCACTAATAGCATTATTTTTGTTTAGTTATATTGTACGACAAAAACAGGCATCAACAGTTTTTTCAAACTATACCGTAGTGCCCAATGACATGAGCGATAAGCGACAACTGCTTCATCAGCAAGAGGCTCAAACATCCGAAAATCAAGCACTGCTTGAACAAAAATCTGCTACGGAAAATGTTCGACTTTTAAGTGCTGGTGAATGTCATAAACTGGTGAGTTTTGCTAGTAAACAAGGAAAACTTGTTATTTTGCTAGTATTAAGTGGGGTGAATATTAAAGAGTTATTAGCAATTAAGTTACAGGATGTTGATTTAGAAAAAAACACCCTTGAAGTTAACGGAGCGTTCGCCAGAAATATAGTGTTAGCACCTGAAGTCAGTGTGCTAACTGCAGACGTTATGCAGTATAAAAACACGCAAGACAATATTTTTGATGAAGATTATTCACTTGAAGAACTATCTCATTTAATCACTAATAGCGCTCATGACGCAGCGTTAGCAAAACCAGAAGGCATTAGCCTAGAAAGCTTGCGACATACCTATCTTACTTTTCTGTCTGAGCAAGGAATAAAATTAAATGATTTGGAAAAAATAGCAGGATATATTAACCCCGCACAGTTGTCGCATTACCGTACAAATAGTATTAACACACAGTTGGAAAATACAGAAATTAGAACAATATACCCAACACATTAAATTAAGTATCTTTTGATGTGTTCAGGGCTTTATTAACAAGCCTTATAATAAATGTCAGGTAATTCTTGATACATTGAAAAACTTACAATCTGGACTAACTAGCAGGCTTTAGAGCTTAGAATAATCTCTAGTAAGTTTTTAGCCGGCTCTAGGTTACTTCCTAAAGCAAGTATGCTGTGGCTAATCATAACGGCGAGTGCCGCTAATATCCTAAATTAAATTATTGTTTTGCTATCAATAACGCAGCTAAGTGCAATTGTATTTTGGCGGCCCAAATTATAATCCTAATTTTAAGGAAATATAAACAGCAACAATAATTGACCAACAATAAAGCATAGATCGAACAGCAAGGCGTGTAGAAAAGTGTATTGCATATGCTGGATTGAGCTTTACGAGTCTAATGTGGGACGCTATTGCCATACCTAAAAAGATGAATAACAATAGTGTGAACATTCTACTGATAAAAAAGCCTGTTATCATAAAACCCACCAAAGAAAAGAACAGGGTTTTGTTTAGAAACAACTCTGCTTCTTCTTCAGGTGGGAGAGCTGTTTCAGCGTCGTCTAGCTTTTTCTTTCTAATTCTATCTTGAACAAATAGATATCCCGTTAACGCGGTAAAAATCAATGCCCCGCCCCATAAAGAATAACCAGGCACCCCTAATTCAGCAGCAACATGAATATATGAATTGTGTGCCACTAAGCCATGTTCTTCAAGAAACTGCCCCATGCCGATACCAAAAATAGGGTTGTGTAATAGCATGAGCACCCCAGCATACCAGGCCTCTAAGCGGCCATCGGCAGACTCGTCCATATTACTTTGTAGAGATGTTATTACTGTAGCGGCAATAGGGGCGAGAACTACAATGGTAATAAATAGTTTTGGCCCCGCATTCATTACGATAAAATATACCGCAATTAAAGCACCCGCACCGAGCATAGTGCCACGAGAACCCGTTAAATAAATACCATAAAATAGCGCCGCCAATACGCCAAACATAAGTATTTTACTGACCGCTTGGCTTTTTTTATAAAAATAAACAGCAAAAGGAATGTTCATTACTAAAAACATACCTAGGTCATTTGGATCATTAAAAAACCCTAAATAAGTAATGCGCCGCTCACCAAGATTAATGTAACCAACAGAGTATGTGCCTAATGCCCAACCAGCGCCTTGATATGCCGTTTGTTGTACATAACCGTTATGCACCATAAGTAGTGCAGCAAAAAGGCAAACAGCCATAAGTATGTGCTGGCGCTTAATACTGGTTATACAGTTTGAATATAAGAAGAGAGGAAATAGCGCACTGACCATTATGCGCTCAGATTGCTCTACACCTATCATGCCTGAGCCGTTCAAGAACCCTGAGACTATAATTAACGGCACTAAGCCTAATATCATCCAATGCTGTGGATACATTTTTATTGGTCTATGCATGGCAACAGTAGCGCCAAAGGCAATAATGATAAAAATTTGAATGGTTATCCACTCAATACTTATTTGAAACATTTCATGTGGACGAATAAGCACTGAGGCGGTATATAAAAATAAAAAGAAGAAGCCTAACGGGGAGTCTTCGGTTTTATTTTTTGGGAAATAACGAGCCATATTTTTATAATTCCTTTATAAATTTTTTCTTAACACTCGGAACAATACGTGTAATAACATAATGCAACAGAGTCTTTTTAATGTCCTTATTAAGTAACAATACCCAACAAATGACTATAATCATTGGCAACGTAATGTTGAATATCACGGCACAACTAGTAAACGCTGAGCTATAGTTATGATTCATTAACATAATTATAACTTATTTGACCTGGCGCATAAATTATATCGTTAAGGTTTTATTAAATAATCTAATGATAAATAAAATCAGTTTACTTATTTCGTCAAAGCTAATTTCCATTTTTCTAATACTTTATAAGCAAATAACCTTATTGGGTTTAAGTTGATTTTTAAGTTCACCATGTCTATTTTTACATTTGAAAATTTGGACTTGTAGCTATCCTGATTACTACCCATCATAAAATCGTAATAGCAATGGTTACAGTTATCTATACTCCAAATATGTAAAGCTAGCCCAGGTGATAACTTTGAATATTGCCCATCATCCCAGCCACACTGATAAAAATACAAGGTTGTAGCATCACTCAAATAATAGTTTATTGCGATAGCTTTCCCGTCAACTAAAATAGCACTCATTTTTATACTATCACTATTATTTAACAATAGTTGCTGATGAAAAGCATTAAAGTTAGGGTGAAAAAAGGCCCCTAACTGCCCTTTTTCTTGCCAACGTATTTGATGAAAGCTGACTAATGTTTGGTAGTAATCTTTAAAGTTTTCAGGTTTAATCCAAACACATTTTGCCGAATATTGTTGAAATTGGTTTAATGACCGCTTATGTCTTGATCGAGTATTTCGACTTAACTCTCTTATAGACCAACGCTTAGTTTCAACTAAGTATCTGGTATTGTTCTGTTGAATATTATATTTAAAAGCGCAAGTGATTAAGGCACAGATATGACTGTTAGATAATGCCGCACGCCAAATTATTTGGTCAACTTTCATTAGCCTTAAACACAAAGCGAGTTCTTTTAACGCGATATCTTTATATCCTGGGGATATTAAGATATCGAGATATTCTGAAGCGACTTCGGCGCTTTCTGGTTCTCCCTGGCCTAATGGGTATAAAAGCGTGGGCAGGTGCCATTTTTTTTCATTTTGACAATAAAAAGGGGCAATGGCGATTATGTTATCATTTTGGTAAATAACGATACTGTGCAGCTGCCAGCTCGTTTGCCAATAATGTGCATACCAAGTATTTAACCACACTAATGAATTCATTAGTGGTTGATTATTAGCTTTCTCGTAGTCGTAATAACATTGAGACAGCTCTTCAAAGGAGCTAACTTTTATTATTTTAATTTTTTTTAAAGCAGCTGTTGTCGGCATAGTTATATAGGTTTAGCGAATAATCATTAGTTTAAGCTATGGTCTTTTTTAATTTTATTTTATCGGCAAGCAGGTTAAATATTATTACTTTAAGATTTTGCGGTAAAAGCATAAACCAACAAATCAAGACAATAAAAGGGAAAGTAAGCGCGGCAGAAAACACTAGCTCTAACCAAGTATCGACAGCAAGCCTTTCTAATGTTGAAGACCCAATAAACGATAACGAATAAACCAGAAATATTGACATAGCCAAGCGTTGATAAATTTCACCTGTTTTATAATCATTATAGTGTTTAAATAGCGCCATTTTCACAAATACATGAAAGATTAAACTGGTAATTGCACTAGCCATAGCAAGTCCAATTAAGCCAAATTCTAACCCTAAAAAAATAGCCATAGGGATATTAAAAGCAACACCGAAAAGACTAATTAAAGACAATAGCTTATGGTTGGCTTGTGCGAGCAAAATGCCATTTGCGCTAGTATTAAAGCCAGCACAAAGTACAGAAAAAACAGAAAAATATAAAATAGAAGCTGAATATTCAAACGCTTCTCCGACCCATAAAACAATGAACACTTTGCTAAACATTAACAAACAGGTAAACATTACGCTCGCGAGAAAAATATTGATAGTGGTAGTTTGAATAAATATTTTTTCCATATTCTGTTTTTTAGCGGCCATTTTATTATAAACCGGCCCAAAAACACCGGTAATTGTGCCAACAAATGCTTGAGCATGCATAATTAAATTGGCGGCAATTTGTTGAATAGCAAGGGAAGATAGATCAAATAATCTTGTAATTATCATCGGGCCTGATTTTGAACCAATAGTTATTATAAGGCCGTTTAGCACTAAATGTTTTGAATAAGAAAAAAGTGCTTTTATTTCATTTAGGCTAGCTAATTTTACGTTAAAAGCGAGGCTAGGGAATAAACGTTTAGCATAAATGACTTTTAGTATATTGGTAAGCACATCAGAGGCTAGGGTGGCAACAACAGCCCCCCATATATTTAAGTCTGATATTAACCAAAATACGAGTAATGCTTTTACCATTGCATTTAAGGAAGATAAATTAGCGTCAATATCAAAGCGTAATAGGCCAGAGAAAAAACCATGAAAAGGGTTCATCAAAAAACCCCAAAAAATCTTTATAGAAAGTACTAATAGTATTTGAACTAGGGTTAATTGGTCAGGTCCAGTAACGCCAAAAATTGCAGGTACTTGGGTCAAGCCAACAAGTGCTAAAACTGAAAAAAGCCCTAAAATAGCAAAAAGCACTATCCCTGTTGAAAAAACAATATTTACCCGATGATTATCTTTAAGTGCAAGCGCTTGAACAACTTGTCTCTGAACGGCTTGTGGAAAGCCAAGATCGACAACATTAAACCAACCTAGAATAGAAAGTACCAATACCCATAAGCCATAATCATTACTACCAAGAACACTAATTAAGTATGGAGTGAGTAATAATGACGTGATGACGACAATGGCACGCTCTAGGAATCTAAAAATAGAACCTTTCAATAACTGCTTTTTCATGTTTTTTCTTAATGTGTGGCCTCTATGAGTTTAGAGGTATCGTGTTTAGTCATCAGACAGTTGAATTTAACTAAACCGCCTTTTACTTAAGACAATTGAGCCGTAGGTCTAGCGGCTATTTAATCAATAATTTTTTATTTTTTGGCGTCATACAGTGATATTAAATCGCGTCTTATAAAACTCCACATCATGCTTCAGCATTTCACCGACAGCGAGAATGGTACTTTCATCTAGGCTCGGGGGTTTTACTCTTCGTTGCCCTAATATTTTCTTAATAAAATTCTTCACGTTATTATCTGGATCAATGGCCCTGATCAGTTTCGCGGGCAATAAATTATACACCCAACCGAACCCTAGGTTCCTTTGCGTTACTTTATCCACTGTCTGGTTCGTGCGAATTTCTACCGTAACATGATGTGAAACCACACCAAGAAAATCAAAGCATTTATCCAAAAACGCCTGAGGACACGCCTTCAATTCATCTGAGCTGAGAACCAATACATTCTCGGAACCAAAAATATCTTCTATCAAAGGTACATAATATGAATATCGGCTGCCCCTTAGATAAGTTGCAAAACCACCATTTTTTAACGGGTTATGTATGTCGTAACCTTTAGCCTCTTCTTCGTGGATTGCCTGAAGCAATGGCCTATTTTCTTTCTCAAGCGCCCAAAGCCACCGATAGTGCGAAAGCAAACGTTCTACGGGATCTCTAAGTAGGAGGATGACTTTTGGATTTATCAGTTTCTTTTTGATACGACGAAGCGCCTTCTCATCATAACAGTAGCTGGTGCTTGATTCCCCACAAAAAGAGGGATGAAACCCTAGATCATAAGAAAATAGACGGTCATACCATGCTTCACCTTTTAAATATTGATCATCATGTGAAAAATAATGAGGCTCTTTTTCTTTTGACATACTGATTTCAGGATGCAAATCAAGATATTGGTGTAAGCTACTTGTACCACACTTGGGGAATCCAGGAATAATCAAATTACATTTCATTGATAACTCGAACTAAATTTTGCGCTCACCGCCTCATTATAAGGTACTCCAGTCATAAGAGAGAAGCGAACGTTCCATTTCAAAGGAATTGATTTTTTCTGTGGTTCTAATGGGTAATGTATTGTAGTAATTGTAACTTTTTCCTTGTTTAATATGATGATACCGTAACGAAATTTGACGAGAACACTCGGATTCACTATGGCCGCCGTTGTCCTAACCTCTACACTAAGATAGCTTATGTGCCGCTAGAATAAATATTATTTATAACAACACGAACGATATTTCATATTTACCATATCCTTGTAAATTAAAGAATGAATAAAATTCATTCACTTCTTGCCTATTAACTAACTCTTTTCGCCAAATTAATAATAAAAAGTAAGTCATTCCCCTGTACATTTAACAGCGAGTGTACATAGAATGTAAAGATAATGTAAACATTATAAAAAAATAGACTTTATTGATAATTAGATAATATGTGATTAACAATTAAGACAAAGAGCTTAAACCTGTTGAGAAGAGTTTCGAAAAGAGTCGTATTTAGACGGTAAATAGACCCAGTAATGTTAATAAAGAGTGAATGATATGGATGTTAAATTAATTAAGTTACAAAGCCATGGCGATGATCGTGGCTCACTGGTTGCTCTAGAAGAGTTAATTAATATACCTTTTGCTATCAAACGTGTTTACTACATGTTTGACACGCAAATAGAGGTTCGACGTGGTTTTCATGCCCATAAACGACTAAAGCAAATTGCTATTGCCGTTAGAGGGTCATGTAAATTTATGCTTGACGATGGTAAGGAAACCCAGGAAGTCTGTTTAGATAACCCTGCTGTAGGTTTGTGTTTAGATCCTATAATTTGGCATGAAATGTTCGACTTTTCGGAGGATTGCATTCTTATGGTGCTTGCGGACCAAGTCTATGACGAGTCTGATTATATTCGTGACTATGCCGAATTTGTTAAGGTTGCTAATAATGCTTCATAATTTATCGGATATACAATCTAAAAATATAGGTAAAGATACTAACGTATGGCAATTTTGTGTGATATTACCTGAAGCTGTAATTGGTGAAAATTGTAATATTTGTTCGCATTGTCTAATTGAAAATAAAGTGATCTTAGGGAGTAATGTCACAATAAAAAGTGGTGTTCAAATATGGGATGGCATTACAATTGAAAATGATGTGTTCATTGGCCCTAATGTGACATTTACTAATGATAAAAATCCACGCTCAAAGCAATATGCCGATATCCCTTTAAAAACAACGATTAAATCGAACGCATCCATTGGCGCTAACGCAACAATTTTACCAGGGATAACCATTGGTGAGTTTGCAATGGTTGGTGCGGGAGCTGTTGTTACTAAAGATGTAATGCCATATACAACCGTAGTTGGTAACCCCGCTCGAGAAATAATAAAATGATTCCATTTTTAGATCTAAAACAAATAAATGCCCAATATCAAAGTGAACTCAAGGCTGCTTGTGCAAAAGTTATAGACTCTGGTTGGTATGTATTAGGTAATGAAGTAAAAACATTTGAAAACGAATTTGCACAATATTGTGGAACAGTAAAATGCTTAGGTGTTGCCAATGGTTTAGACGCTTTAATTCTAATTTTTAGAGCATACATTGAACTTGGATTTATGCAAAAGGGCGACGAGGTTATCGTACCCGCTAACACTTATATTGCATCAATTCTGGCGATAACAGAAAATGGATTAGTTCCTATTTTGGTTGAACCCAATATACATACCTATAATTTGGATCCCCAATTAATTAAGAATGCTATTACGAATAAAACTAAAGCCATTTTGACTGTGCACCTATACGGACAAGTGACAGGTATGGATGATATCAATACTATAGCTACTGCGCACAACTTAAAAGTGATTGAAGACTGCGCACAGGCACATGGCGCTATGTATAAAGGACAAAAAGTTGGCGGTTTAGGTGATGCAGCAGGATTTAGTTTTTATCCTGGAAAAAATTTAGGCGCATTAGGTGATGCAGGCGCAGTAACTACAAATGATTTAGAACTAGCTAATGCAATATCTGCACTGAGAAATTACGGTTCACATGAAAAGTATAAAAATATTTATAAAGGCATTAATAGTCGCTTAGACGAAATACAAGCGGCGATGCTAAGAGTGAAACTAAAGTATATAAGTGAAGAAATAACAGCTAGAAAAAAGGTAGCTCAAGCTTATTTAAAAGGAATAAATAATCTGTTAATTGAATTGCCGCATGTTGATGATATGGGAAGTCATGTTTGGCATTTGTTTGTTGTAAAAACACCAGAACGTGAACAGTTGGCAAAGCACCTTGCCGATAATGGTATACAGTCTCTAATTCATTACCCAATTCCACCTCATAAACAGCCAGCATATAAAGAGTGGCAATGTTCTACCTTCGAAATATCTGAGGCGATCCATAATCAAGTATTGAGTATTCCAATGAGTCCTGTACTAACATCTGAGCAAATTGAAGAAGTTATTGCTGTTTGTAATGCGTTTGAGTGCAAGTGAAATCGAGTTCATTAAAGAGTAAGCTATTGTTTATCAGGGTTTTAGAGTAAGTAACGCGTGAATTTATAGTCTCTCTTATTGGATTTTATCTAATGTTGTTCCAATGGGAAATTTGGCGTTAGGAATCAAAGGCCTGAAATATTTATAGTTAATCGCATAATCGTTTATGAAAATAGTTTCGTTATAAATTATGCCGCGACCAATGTGCTTATCTGCTGGAAATCCAGGTTAAGTTAATTAAGTCTTTAACTTAATCTTTACAATACCTATTATGATTTCAGCAAACTTTTTTATAAAAACTAAGGAAATATCATTGATTGAAAATAATGCGAAGGAACGATTTCACGAGCGCCCATTAGTAACGTATATATTGCTATGTTACAAACAGGAACAGTATATTCGAGAAGCTGTCAAAAGCGCTCTTTCACAAGATTATGATAATATAGAATTCATCATATCGGATGATAACTCTCCTGATGTTAGTTTTGAGCTGATGAAAGCAGAAGTTGAAAGCTATGGCAAAACCTATAATGTCATTTTAAATGAAAATGAAAACAACCTTGGTTTAGTCCCTCACTTAAATAAACTTCTTAAAATGGCCAAAGGCGATATTATTGTACTTGCTGCGGGTGATGATATATCAGTTCCTAACAGAGTTAGCAGTACCGTTAAAATATTGGAAAATATTGACGTCACCTTTGTATCATTTAACGACCAACGAATCGATGAAAAGGGCAATGTGACATCAAATGGTACGCGAGTTCCATATGAGGGTGTAAAACTGTTTTCACTTGATGAATATATATCAGGTGAAAAAATACCTTTTAGTGGTGCTTCGCGAGGTTTCCGGAGAGTATTATACGACTATTATGGCGACCTTAATCAAGATTGCCCTACAGAAGATACGCCCTACATTATCAGAGGCTTGCTCACAGGCAAAGCTGCTATTTCATCAGAAATAGCAATAAAATATAGAGTGCATGGTGAAAATCTTTCTGGCCCAAAATATCTCCCGTTTATGAATATTAGTCATATTTCTAACCAATATCTTTCTGATTTGGATATTGCGTTAGAAAAAGGAATTGTAGATCAAACATTAAGCGAAAAACTAAAGTCTTGGATTACAACTAACCATTCTAGAAGGGTCAAATCAAATTTACGTACCCAATTATCAATCAAAAAATATACATTCAATTTTTTCTTAAACAATATATTACGTGATAGGCATTTTTCGATAAAGGAGAAGTGTATTTTGTTGATAAAATGCATTATAAAAAAACTATATATTTAGAGTGTTTTACAACTTTAAGTATAAGTAGATGAACTCATATAAAAAAAGTGGTTTTTAGTAATTTGGAATTATAGGTTAAATTATGGAATTTTTTACGAAAGTACAAAGAAAAGGGACTAAGTTATTAATTAGGGCAAAGGCTAGCGTTTTCAATAATGGCATTAATGCTTTTTGGTGGACCGGAAGAGTTAATTTCGGTGACTTGTTTACTCCTGAGTTGTTTCAATATTACGGCGTTTCGGCTCTTGAATCTAAACCTGAAAAATCCGACATTATTGGTGTCGGTAGTTTATTTGGAATGATACCATCCAATTTTGAAGGTGTTTTTCTTGGTACAGGTCTTATGAAAGATAAAAAAATGCATTTCGAAAAAGCCTCTTTTGCAGCGGTTAGAGGTGAGTTCACAAGAAGTAATCTTGGGTTATCCAATACTACTCCTATAGGTGATTTTGGTTTACTAGCTAACAAATTAATAAGTAAAAAGATAATCAAAAAAAAATACGCTGTTGGTTTTATTCCTCACTATGTTGATCAAGGTCATCCTTGGTTGAACACTATGCAAAAATACTTAGGAGTTGATGAGTGCACAATAATCGACGTTAGGAATTCTGCAGAAAATGTTACAAAACAGGTTGCTGAATGCGAGTTAATTCTTTCATCATCTTTACATGGAATTATTGTTGCCGACTCTTTAAATATTCCGAATGTTTGGGTTGAGTTATCCAGTAAAGTTGTTGGAGATGGTTTTAAATTTAGAGACTATAATACTGCGATTGATTATGAGCAGGCTGCATTAAAAATAGAAGAAAAAACAAAGTTTTCTGATATTACCAACTTTGTATCAGATAAGAATGCAGACAAAATTAGAGATAAAATAGACGAATTAGACGATATAATTGTTCAAGTAATAGGAAAATAAAATAATTAACTTATATGGGTAATATGAAAGCAGTTTGGATGATGTGATGGCGTAACCCAAGGACCTAAAGTGATAGTTACGCTATAAGAAGAAATTTTTGTGTTATTTTTATTTTTATTTTAAATTTGAATTTACTAAGGTCATAATTTTTCCTAGAGTAAACAAAATTTTTCTTTCAAGACTGCGTGATTTACCTCCAGCAGTCATAAGGGTTTTATATATATATTTAGACGTGAGCCCTTTATGTTGCCTAAATGCGTGCCAATGCTTTTTTAAAAGCTGGCAATGCCCAATCAATATAGTTCGACCATTTGATGATATGTTGCCATGATCCATTCGCCTTACCTTGGTTAGTGCTTGATTGATAAAACCTATTCTAAACCCCTGCTGAACTAGGCGTATACTTAATTCATGATCTTCAGAACATCGTATTTTTTGATCAAAATAGTTAACGGCCTCTAACGCAGCTTTAGTAATAAGTAGTGAGGGTGGAGTAACTTGCATTGACTCTAATAAATCAACAATTGTTAAATCAAAAGGTTTATTAACAAATGTTGAAAGATCCCCTGTTTTATCAAAGGTAGTGACACCAGTATGGCAGGCTGAAAAGTGCGGATGTTCTTCTAAAAAGGCTAACTGTACTTCAAGTTTAGTGGGTATCCACATATCATCAGCGTCTAAAAAAGCAATCCAAGTACTGGTTGCAGCTTTAGCACCCGCATTTCTAGCAGTAGATACGCCTTTGTTTTCTTCAAAATCTATGACTTTTATATCATCATATTGAGATAAAAAATCCAATGCTTTAGCACCACAACCGTCATTTACTACTATAATTTCTTGAGGTTGAATTGTTTGTTGCTTTATTGATTGGTATGTTTCGTCAAAAAACGCTTCAGCATGATAAAAAGGAATTACGACACTAATAGAGGGGAGCATTAAACATTCCATTGTTTGTTTCAGTAAATTAGCTACTAAATGTACTTTTATTCTAATTTCCATACAAGCTTTTAGACCTATTTCTTTTAATGATAAGGAAGATGTAGTAATTTATAAACAATAAAAGGCGATGTTTATTGTTACGGACAATTTGCTTTGGTAAGTAGATTTTATAAGGGAATATAATGCAAGTAAGGGAATATAATGCACAAAAATGAAAAGCCACTGAATATTTTACAGTTAACATTGTCATTTGAGAATGGCGGTCGCAAAGAGGCCATTAGAAACCTCGCAGCAGGTATGCAAGGAGCTGGACACAAGGTTTTTTTAGGTTGTGTTTCTCATTTAGGTGCAGATGAGATAGATTTAACCGTATTTGAAGACACCATTGTATTTGATCGGAAAAAACTGTTCGACTTTGCTGCGGCAAAAAAGTTAGCGCGATTTTGTGCTTCGCATAACATAGATTTAATACATACACATGATGCTGGCAGTTTGTTTTTTTCATCGCTCGCTAAATTTTCTTTCAATAAAACACCACCTCAAATCATGACTTTTCATCGTTCATTAAACTTTGAAACAGCAAGCTTTAAAAACAAATTACGTAATATGTTTTCGCTAATAGTTAGCGAAGGTGTCATTACTGTGTCAAATGCTCGCGGTCGAGATTTTATTGCCAGCAATTTAATTAAACCTAAACGATTACAGTTAATTAATCTTTCTGCAGATATAAACAGATTTACATTTGATCTTGATGCTAGAAATCGTATTAGGGATGGCTTTGCCATTAAACCAACCGATATTGTTTGTGGTGCCATGGGGCATTTTGGCTTAGAAAAAGGCATTGATGTAGTTATTAAAGGTTTTGCTGACTTGCAACAGCGCCTGGGTGGCGAAGGTAAGTCAGTACACTTGATGATTTTAGGCAAGGGTAATGAGCAAGACACTAAACGGTTAGAAAAGCTGATCAGTGACTTTAAGGTTGAAAGGGTTATTTTTGCCGGTTTTCATCCTGATCCTGAATCTTACTTTTCGGCATTTGATATTTTCTTACATTCTCCAAGGGAAGAAAATGGCGCTACGGTATTATTTGAAGCAATGGCGACAGGTTTACCTATAGTTGGGTCTTTAATTGGTGGTGTGCCTGAAGCTATCGTAGAAAATGAAACCGGTTTATTGGTTGATAGCGACACGCCCAAGCAATTGGCTGATGCAGCCCATAAAATAATTGTTAATAATGAGCTTAGAAGCGCTATGGGACTGGAGGGCTTTAAACGATGTTACCTCAACTTTACTCGAGAGCATTATTTTAATCGCCATGTCGACTTTTATAGAGAAGTTTTAAAACAAAATTAACCATAAGTCATAAAGGAAATGTAATGACTACTATTACCATAGTGATAACTCCAAGAGAGCGATATTACGGTGTTATTGAGTGCATTGACGCTGTTTGTGAAAATACTGATGAGCCATTTGATTTAATAATAACGGATATTGGCTACCCAAAGGCTCTTATTAAGCAAGTTGAACAACGTATTAAAAGTATACCGAATGCTAAAATAATTGATTATGGTGGCATGGTCACGCCTATGAAAGTGTTTGAGCATTTAGTGCCTATTATTAAAACCGACATGTTGGTTTGGGTTGAAACGGATACTACTGTGTTGCCTGGTTGGATGCCGCCACTGATTGAAAGTATTAATGATGGCGCTGCTTTTGTTTCTCCATTAACGCTTGAAAAAGAGGGCGTTGATCAAGGCGCTAAGATTCGAAACCATTTATATACTTGTAAAATATTGGTTGTTGAATATGAGGGTGTTGATTACTTAATTGAAGCTAAAGAATATAGAAGAGAGCTACCAGAGAATATACCGTTAGAAATTAGGCCGACAGAAACTTTTGAGTGGCATACCGTAGCTTTTAAAACTGAAGATCTACAAGAAATTGATTTTCCAGATATGGTCATGAGACAACAAATAGATATTCCTATGCAGTTAAGAGCACAGGGTAAAACTATGGTTGCCAACCCCTTTTCAAAAGTGATATTTGATAATTTATGTACTCGATTAACCATTAAAGACATGCAATATTTCTTTTTTGTTTGGTCGCATAAGCTTAATGAAAAATCGCATCGAGAGTTTGAAAAAAGATGGGGCTATAATTTTTATTCAGAGCAGTCTATTTATAATTGGGTATTTCGCCGTAAGGCTTTTTTGATTTGCCGATTCTTTTTTATTCCTATTCCCTTAGCAAATAAAATTACCGGGCTGGCTAAAAGAATTTTTTGTAAAGACTGGGATCCTTTGAAAGATCCAATCGGTGATTCAAGACAATTATCTCAAGAAATAGGTAATCCAGAGCCGAATCGTTAGTGTTTACTTAATTGTATTGTTATTTCCACCTCTTTTGAGGCTAACACTTCACAAGAGGTATTTTTACACATTCATATTTATTATATGTTCATTCTAAGTTTGTTATGAAACAAAAAAAAACAAGTAAAAAAGTAGCTCACATTATTGGTAGCTTAAAAATTGGCGGAGCTGAACGCTTTATTATCGATTTGTCGATAGCGCAAAAAAAACTCAATATACAACCTGCAATTATTTCATTAGGCAGCCCAACCGATGATTTGGTTGGTACTTGCCACGTCAATAACATTCCGGTTGCCTCTTATTCAAGTCACTCATATATAAAGTTATGTAGAGTGTTTATGGTTTTATTAAAGTTTGATGTAATTCATGTACATTCTCCTCATGCATTAAAATATTTAAGCTTATTTTTACCTTTGCTAAGAAAGACGGTTGTTTATACCAGACATGGTGCCGCACCATACTCTTCAACACCCTGGTTAAGGTTTCACCAAAAAATTAAGCAATATATAGCTGCCGTTACTTTTGTTTCTCAAGAAGGTAAAGATAACTTTCATCAAGCTCATGAATGGGGAAATGTTACTAGCGTTGTGGTTGATAACGGTGTTTTGATAGAACCAGTAAATAAAGTGCCTGCTAAAAGTGAAGTTTTAAGAATTGGTTCAGTCGGTAGGGTTATTCCTTTAAAAAACCAGATAGGATTACTTAAAGCTATTCAACGCTTACCTGCAGACTTACAAACTAATGTTGAAATACACTTTTTTGGTGATGGCCTAAGTTTAGAAGATTTAAAAACTTTCTATAAAGAAAAAACGCCTACTTTAGCTGTTACCTTTCATGGCATGGTGAACGACCGTGAACTGATTTATTCCTCTTTAGATTTACTCGTTGTTACTTCCGAAACGGAGGGGTTGTCGATGGTAATTATTGAAGCTATGGCCAATAGTATTCCCGTTGTCGCGACTAATGTGGGTGGTAATCCAAGACTAGTCAAACATGATGAAACTGGTTGGTTGTTTGAATTTGATGATGATCAAAAATTAGCAGAACAGATACTGAATATTATGAATAATAGATCGCTTGTTGATGAAATAGGTACCAATGCTCTTGCTTATATAATAGACAATTTTTCTATTGAGTCATCAGCTAAAAAATATGCTGAGCTTTATGAAAAATAGAGAAGCTACATGTTTAAACGTTTAAGCCAAGCGTATTTTATTTTCTGTTGTGGTATGTGCTTTTTGGTCACATTATTACCTTGGTGGCCGACTTACGAAATACTGACTATTCCTAAGTATGCGTTATTATTTGGTCCACGTTGGTGGTTGTTGATTGCTGTTATTGGTTTGTTGTTTTTCTGGCGTTATTTGTCAAAAGCACAATTATGGTTTTCTTCCTTGTTAATTTTATTATCACTAAATTTTTTAGACTTTCAATTGCCTAGCCCAAGTTCATACTTTTCAACTTCAACTGCAACTTCAGATGAAATATCAGTGCTTAGTGCTAATATTGGTGGTGGCGGCTCTAAGCGAGAGCTTGAGTATATTGGCTTCACTAGGAAGCCAGACATAATTTTATTGCAGGAAGCGAGAAACATAGCGCTTTCAACGCTATTTATTGATTATGATTTTAAGGAGTGTATTTCTGGTTTATGTATTTTTAGTAAATACCCTTTCAAACGAGTTAAAGTACTAAGTAGAAGGTTATTTGAGGGGTGGGGGACTTTTGCCATTTTCTATCAAATTGAAACCCAGTTTGGTCAAGTTTCTTTAGCGAATGTACACTTTGAAACGCCGCGTTCAGTACTGATGGGCTTAATTTATCGTTTTTTTGATTTTACATTGGCAAACACCATAGAGAGTAACCGGCAATTTGAAGCTGAATTAGTCAGCTTGTGGTCAAAAAACAAACCCTACACCTTAATTGTGGGTGACTTTAATATGCCGGAAGATGAAAATACTTATCAGCGTAATTTTACACATTTAAATAATGCGATTGGCATCAAAGGTATTGGTTTTAACGCCACTAAGCATACGGTATGGCATGGCGTAAGAATCGATCATATTTTATATTCTGATGACTTTAAGTTAAAGGCTGTTGATGTTGTTGAGGTTATAAATGGCGATCATCAGCCCGTGTTTGCTACTTTTAGTGTAGGTAATACCCATTAAATTTATTAAGGATTCAGCTTTACCTTTACCCTCACTTTACATAAGTAATGAGAGCAAATTTTAACAACAAGGTGCTTGATGGGTGCTTACATCGCCTTTACTCGTCATCTGGGTATATGCTTCATGTATTCTTTAATACCTTGCTTTAATGACTAACACCTCTTTAGAACATGGCTCCAGGGCATTAGTAAAACCTAATATATTGATGTAAGCCTCTAGAATAAAACAAGAATATTTTTTTGAGAAATAGCTGGCGTGTGTGCTTGAAAGCAACAATATTATTAAATATTTAGACCATTTAAATGGAGCACTTAGTTAGTATCATAGGTGTAATTAATAAAAGGATTTTTGATGTTAAAATTAGCGCTTATTGCGGTTTATATTGTTTTGGTTTTTTTCTCAACTCATAGCTTTAGTGTTGAAAATACTATTACATTTGATCTTGCCACCATTAATAAAACCATTAATGAAGAGTCGATATTTTTATTGCTACCCATTCCAAATCAACGTGTTGCTTTGAACAGTAGCTTTTTTTTAACTGCCAATAACCATCCGATTAAAGCTAACTACCAGGTACTTAATACTTGGCCAACCATGAAGAGTGAGCCATTTATTCGCCTGCTGTCGATTGACCTTAGTCGTTTGCAAGACTTTGCTGAAGCACTGGGGCCTAAAGAACTGACGCCTAAAACACTGACGCTTACTTGGTTGGATTCAGATAAAGCACTTGCTGTTCAGCAAATTAATGTTAATCAATCTAATTTAAGCCAGCTTGTTTATCCTTCAACACCATGGTTGGTGCAAAGTATATTACTACACCCGGATAAAGCAATAGACACCAGTTGGTACACCGAGCCGCAAAAAAAATACGCCCATTATTTAACCAATCAGGCCTTGTTGAGCAAAAAAGGTTATCCAGCACGCCAAGCAAGCCAATGGTTGTTTGACCGTCCGCAAGCCATTTATCAATTATTTTTAATGTCAGGTGAAAACCAATGGTTAACAAAAGCCAATAAACTTGCAGAATTTTATATTAATAATATTGATGAAAGTGGCCTATTTGTTCTGAAAAAAAACTTTGACCCTAAATATTTAATGCCGAAAGGTTTGTTGTATCGTTATTTACTTACGGGTGACGTTGAAGCAAAAAAAACACTTAAGCGAATTTTTGAACGTTCACTAGACTGGGATGAAAGTTATAGTTTAGGGCGTGGTTTTTGGACTGAGCGTAACCAAGCGGCAGCGTTAAATGTGGCTGTTTCCTATTGGGAGCTAACTCATGATGAGGCAGCCTTAGTCCGCATCAATAACATTATTGATGCGAGCGTTGCCATGACGTTTAATCCTGACAATAACTGGCCATTAAGAGGTTGTCCGCAGCATGGTTATAAATCACATGAAGGTTGGGGTGATGACACGCCGGCTTGTTCGCCTTGGATGATGGCTTTATTAGGTGATGCACTATGGCGCTTTTATCAACTAACCGGTGATGTGCGAGCCGCGTCTTTAATTGATGCCTTTGGCGACTTTATTTTGAATTATGGTATTTACTATGGTGATGCTAGGGTAAAGAATATTGTGATTGCTAAATACATAGTATCTATAGAAAACCCTGAGCAGGAAGAGTTGAATCAATGGACAGATCCGCAGCATGCTTGTGATGTTGCCGCTTTATTGGGTAAGTCAGCGTATATAAAGCAAATAACCAAGCAGGATAACTTTATGGTTAAAACCTTGTTTCGTGCTTTATTAGAGCAATGCTCAGGCGCTTATACAAAATTTAAAAAAGCACAAAAAAGCACACGAGAGAAAAATTACTGGGTGCTGAGGCCGCCGCGACGTTTTGGTTGGATGTATTCAACTACCAGTGACTTACCTTGGTTAAAGAGCTTGTTGTTAAATACTGACTAATATTGCAATAGGCTTACGTGACCTGGTCAACTAAATGTAGATACCTTAGTTAAGTCGTTTTCTTAATTTCATCATGTTGACCTGGTTAGCTAGCGTGTTAGTTGATGATATTACCTTAGAGGTTTTGTAACTCAGCTTCACAATTGTGTTGCTTGCAAGGTATAAAGGTCCAATGTAATTTTGTTTGATTGATGTTTTTGAATGCCATGGTTAATCGGGCGATTTTGAAGGCGGTAAGTGACGGAAATTGTTGTTGGTTGATTTCATAACTGACCAGAATTAATGCGCTTTTACCCTCCTTGAAAATGCGGTGTATTTTTATATTTTGATGGTTTTCTTGCCGAATGCTTTTCCAACCACTAGGTATTAAATTATTTTCATAATAACTGGGTTTACCATCTAAGGCTTCACCATTAAAAACATAAGTAAGCTTAATAGTGTTGTCGTTTGAAGGTATATTGTGAGTGACAAAAGAATAAAAATGTATTTTTGGCTGTATTTCAAAAGCAGCATCGCTGGTTAAATTTTCAGTAGCAGTAGCAGGTACAAGCATTGCGCTAAAAGTGGTTGATGACAAGCCCAACATTAATACCAATACCGTCATAGATGGATAGCTAGGGCTATTTTTGATTTGTGTTGTATTTGAGGTTGAGGCAATTAAGTCAATGTCAGAAAGCTTGTTACCCCACCAAAAAAGAAAAATCATAAATGGCACATAAAGATACCAGCCAAAAGTATTATGATCTTGCATCAAACTACTTTCCATATTGGTATATTCACCAATTAATATTAACGCTGTAATTCTTATCCAGTTAGTCAGTAGTGCCCCAAAAATAGCGAGGGCAAAAAATCCTAACGCCTTTTTGACATTATTAATATATAGAAAGCTAAATAGTGAACTGATCGCTAATGAAACGATCATGTACCTTAAACCACTACAACCATCAGCTATTTCAAAAACACCTGCAGGAATAGTGACAAAGTTACCTTCAACATAAGTCGGCACACTGGTAAAACTCATAAAGTAGGTCACTAGGCTGACCGATATTTCTTGAAGTATATTGGTCAACATGCCCCAAACTGGCATGATGAAAATTAGAAATATGCTAGGGAAAGCTATATATCTGTTCAATTTGTAAAGCAGATTAATACTAGTGACTAAAACTGCTAGCAGAGAGCACCAGTAACCTAAACTTATTTGGGCATTGCTCATTATAAATAATGCTAAACAAGAAAAAATAAATATTACCGTTGCAGGAATGGATAGTTTCTCTCGAAAAGTCAACTTTCCTGCTTTTTGCAATATATAAAACAAATACAGTGAAATAATGGGTATTAAGTAAGCATGAGAGTATGTGCCATCATCAAAACTATGTCGCCATAAAGTGACTAAAATAGGTATGTTTAATAAGGCAACGGTGAAAAAAATGAGCAAGATACCTAAAAGCGGTGTCTTAAAGAAAATACTAACAATTTCAATGTGTTTGTTAAATTTTATCATGTTATTTTATCTATAATATAACGGGAAGAATAAATGAAAAGCTTATCTAAAATTAACGCTACTGTTAATTACAATAATAAAATTTATTCAATCGAGTTATTGTTATTGTTGTTGTTATAATTAAGTTAACAAGATTTTAATGGTTTGTCTTTATTTAAAGGGTTATAAGCAGCTATATTTACTACAGACAATAAATAATAAGTTATGAGAGCAATATTTATCTAGGTATTAAAGTTAACTTTGATGAAAATTTAGTCGCAATGCTAGGTTAATTCATTGAGAGCATAGTTAAATATTAAGAATAAAACACAAGGAGTGGATGTTTTGAAATTCAATCAATTAGCAACGTATTTAGGGTTCGCGGTTTTTATATCTGCTTGTGGTGAAAATACAACGTCACAAGAGCATGTTGTCAAGGCGAAGTCTGCGATAGAAAAAAACGAACTAAGTACAAGTGAAATAGAATTAAAAAATGCTTTAAAAGTTGATGGGGAAAACGCGGAAGCACGCTTTTTATTGGGTCAGTTGTATTTATCTCAAGGTAATAGTTTAGTTGCTATTAAAGAGTTAGAGCGAGCGCATTCATTAAACTACGACGCCAATAAAGTTGTACCTTTATTGGCAAGGGCTTATTTTTTGGCTGAAAATTATGAAGATATTTCAAGCTTATCTGAAGACGGTGAATACTTAGTTATAGAGAGCAAAATTAAGTACTTAGCCTTTAAAATTATTGGCGCTGTCTTTAGCGAAAAACTTGAGGTAGCTCAAAAAATAACCCTGAAAATAATGTCACTGTCTGAGTCCAACTCCTATACCTTGTTAGCAAATGCTTACGTTAATTTTGCCGAAAATAATAATGAAGAGGCACTTTCTTTAGTATCAGCAGCTTTACTAGCAGACTCTCAAAATATTGATGCCTTGTTGTTAAAAGGTCATATTTCTTTTGCTTTAAATAAATTTGCCAGTGCGACAGAGAATTTCAAGCAATATGAAAAATACCAGCCACAAGTGGGCGTAACTAAATTGTTTATTGCTCATTCATTATTACGCGATAATAAATATGATGAAGCTGAAAAATATGCCGATGATATTCTTGCCTTTAGCAGTGAACAACCGCTAGCAAATTATGTAAAAGCTGTGGTTATGTTCGATAAAAAGGACTTTAGACTTGCCAAGTCACATGCCGAAACTGCGCTTAATCAAAACTATAATTTGCCAGTGTTAAAATTAATTGCTGGCACGAGTGCATTCAATTTAAATAATTATGAAAGCGCTTATCATCACTTAAACGCTATTGTAAAACAAATGCCAGATAACCACTATTCAAGGAAAATATTGGCGATAAGTCAGCTTCAGTTGGGGTTAATTGATGATATAAATGAAACACTCATTGGCTTTAACGCTACTACTTCTGAAGAAGTACGTTTTTTATCTAGTTTGAGCTTTCAACTTGCAGAATTAGGGGCCGTTGACCAAGCTAAGATTTTAGCAAAGCAAGCTAATGAGAGTGCAACCGAGTCGAATGCAGAGCAAAGTGTTCGTAGCGGTATATTAAAATTAATGACTAATGATCCTTCAGGGGTTGCAGATTTAGAATTAACACTTGAAGCCAATCCAAATTTTGAAGGTGCAGAGCTTGCGGTTACTTATGCTGCATTTCAAACAGGTGATTATGATAAAGCGCTTAAACTTGCTAAGGCATGGCAAGAAAAACAGCCTGACATAGCGGGTAGCTATAATATGCTCGCGGCTATTTATATTGCGCAACAAAAAAATGAGTTCGCTACCCAAGCATTACAAACAAGTTTACTTAAAGAAGCCAATAATCTATTTGCGCTTACCGAGTTAGCTAAGCTTAATTATACGGAGGGTAATAAAACAGCAGCTGAAAAATTTTCCCTGCGTGCGATTGAACAATATCCAGATAATGCAAAGGCTTTACGCTATAACTATGCATTAAAACGCGATGAGCAAGCGTTAGCTAAAATTGAGCAGGCTTATAAAAAAAGTAGCGATAATATGGCATTAACTTTGTTATATATTGACGCGCTTATTAATTCAGGTGATTTGACACAAGCGCTAGTTATTTCCAATGGCATGGAAACTAATATTAAAACACCCAAAAAGGCCTGGTTACAACGTATAGCTATTTATAAAAGGCAACAGAATGAGCTGCAATTAATTACCACCATCGAGAAGTGGTTAAAGGCTAACCCTTATCATATAGAGCCTATTTTAATGGTTTCGGATTATTACGTTAAGCAAAGACAAGTAGACAAAGCACTACATTATCTCGATAAAGCTTTGTTGGATCATCATAAAGAAAGCTTGGTATTGAAAATCGTAAAAATGCAATTGTTGTTGGATTATAATAAGCTTTATGAAGCCAAAAAACTCTATCAAGATCAACAGGTTCAGGGTGTTAAGTCTGAGTTTAAATCAGGTCTAGAAGGGCGTATCGCTTTTCTAGAAAAAGACTTCGTTAAGGCCGCTCAAAAGTTAACGCTTTTTTACCAAGCTTATCCATCACGAAAAAATGCCTTATTACTTGCCTTGGCGTTTAAAGGTAGCAACCAAGAAGTACGAGCACAAAAGGTTTTGCAGGAATATTTGGCGAAAAATGAGCAAGACGACCGTATACGAATGATATTGGCTGATAGCTATTTAGCTACGGAGCCTAACAATGCAATTTTAGCTTACGAAAAAATGCTTATTAATGAACCTAGTAATGTCATTGTTCTCAATAACCTTTCATGGCTATACTTGGAAAAAGGCGAATTAGAAAAAGCACAATTGCATTCTAAAAAGTCGATTGAAATTGCCCCTGACAATCCAAATGTTATCGATACAAGAGGCATGGTTCTACTTAAAATAGGGGAAAGGTTAGCCGCATGGAAAGCGTTATCAAAAGCATATAAAATAAGCGATGGGCAGGATATGAGTATCGCGCTTAATTATGCAGAGGTATTAATTGCCAATAACCTTAATAAAGAGGCGATAGCACTATTGCAACAATCAGCAACTAATAACAATGAACTTAGCCAGCGAAAATCGTCGCTGATGACACTTGCGAAAAAACAGTAGTACTTTGTTTTACATTGACTTTGTATTAACTATTTGTTAACAATTGGAGGTGGCAGCTTATCTTGTCTATAAACATTTACTTGCTATTGTTTGTTGTCCAAAAGTAGCAAGTAAATAAAATTTCCAATGATGCCTGTCATACTGCTAAGAATATGCTTAACTAAATGAATGTCATTAGGCTTTGGACAGCAAGTGCTTTGCTAATATGATAACCACATATGAAGATATTACAAAAAATGGAGTTTCCCCTAATGCCTCGTATAAGTTTAAAACTCATATTCGTATATTTAATAATAATAAATATTATGTCCTGCTCAGATCCGAAAACTGTTGAAGAGTATATGGCAGAAGCGCAAAGCTATTCTGAAAAAAGGGATTATGCCAGTGCAATAATCGTGTTGAAAAATGCGATTAATCTGGACAGTAATCATCCTCAAACTCGATACCTATTAGGTGTTTCTTATCTTGATCAAGGTAATTATGTGGGCGCTGAAAAAGAGCTTGAACGTGCATTAGCGCTTAATCCTAATAAACAACAGTTAATGTCAAAATTAGTGCAAGTAAAATATAAACTGGGTAAATATGATTACATTTATCAAGTAGCTGAGAATTCTAGTGTATACGAAGACGATGATATGATTGTGATCCTAACGTATGCGGGCATTGCTTCTATTAATGAAGGTAAAGATATTCAAGCTAAATTTTATGTAGAAAGTGCATTAGCCATCAGTGATAGTTCAATATATGGACAAATAGGACGAGCCTATATATCTCATAGTGAGAATGATTTTCAAGAAGGACTTAATACGGTCGAAACACTTCTAGCTACGGCTCCTAATATGGCTGATGCGATTATGTTAAAAGGTTATTTATTACAAGCAACCGAACAATTTGAATTAGCAGCGCAAACATTTTCACAATATGCAGTACTTAGGCCTAAAGATGTTCAAGTACGTTTTTTTATCGCTCAAAACTACATTTACGCACAAAATTTTGATGCCGCTGAATTAGAAGTAGATCGACTCTTAAAAGTGTCGGCTAGCCACCCTTTAGCTAATCAATTTAAAGCTGAAATAGAGTTTTCCAGGGCAAACTATCAAGCCGCTCAAGAGTACGCCCTAAAGTCACTTATGCAAGGGGAAGGCTTTCACATATCTAAAATTATTGCGGGTGTTAGCAGTTATAAGTTAGGGGATTTAGAACAAGCCTATAATTACTTAAATAGCGTGAAAGCAATGTTACCTGCTCAGCATATTGTAAGACAACTGATTATTGAGATACAGCTTAAGCTGGGCTATGAAATTGATGCGGTAGCAGACTTAAGAGCCATGGTGGAGCTAAATACAGCCGATCCAGCTTTGCTCACTATGGCTAGTAATGAATTATTGACGTCAGGTAAAAAAGAAGTCGCTGAAGAACTATTGCAATATTCTATTGATTTAGATAGCAAAAATCCTGAAGAAGTCGCTAAACAAGGTCTCACACAACTTTTCCTTAATAAAACAGAAAAAGGCATAGAAAACTTAGAAAAAGCTTTGAAATTAGACCCCAATTTAGAATTTGCCGAACAAAGTCTTGTCATGGGGTATTTAAAGAATAGCCAGTTTACAGAAGCGCTTGTATTTGCTAAGAAGTGGCAGAGTATCGAATCTAAAAGGGTGCAAGGCTATTTACTCGAAAGTTTAGTATTGGAGCAACAAGGGAATTTGGAAGAGGCCGAAAAACTTTTATATAAAGTAATAGAAATTGATGAAAACAATACGGCTGCATTGTTTAGGTTGGCCGTACACTTACATAAAAATGACATGAATAGTGAAGCGTTCAACTATTACACCAAAACGATAAAACTGCAACCTCAGCATCATAGGGCAATGATCAACTTCACCCGCTTAATTGCGTCTTCAATGACAACTAAGATGGATTTATCAAGTAAAGCAATTCAATTTTATCATACTGCACTGGAAGAGAATCCATCAAATAATTACCTGAAATTTGGTTTGGCGTTGATACATAATCAGAATAATACTCCTGAAGAAGCAATCGAATTATTTAAAGAGATTGAACAAAGCAGAGATCCTATTGTTGGAATTGAACTTGCTTTAGGTGATAGCTACAGACAAATAAAAGACTGGCGCAATGCAGAACGAGCATACCAAACATATAACAAAAATGAAGCTGAAGATTTACAGGTAATACATAAATTATTTTCACTGTATGAGCAAATGGGAGAATTTGATAAAGCCCTTGCGCTAGTAAAGGAGTCAATTACTTCTCATAAAGACAAACCAGGGTTAGTCTTGCTGAAAGTTTATTATCAATCTCTACTAGGTGAAGAACCAAATTCTCAAGATTTAGATGAAATTAAAGCGAATGAAAATATTGCGGATCATTGGTTTGCAGATAAAACATTCGGTCATTTGGCTTATCAGAAAAAAGACTTTGAAGCTTCCAGCAATTATTATAATGCCGCTTATAATAAGCAACCAAATGAAAAGAACGCAATGTATTGGGCAAAATCGGCAAGCTTGAAAGGTGATAAAGCACAAGCAGTGGAAATATTAGAAGCGCATGTCGCATCCAACCCGCTGGCGATTAAGGCGAAAATGATGTTGGCAGCCGGCTACATTGTTGCACAAAAACCAGAGAAAGCGATGGCTACATATAAAGCGGTTCTCCAAATTGAAAAGAATAATAGTGTCGCGTTAAACAACTTAGCAAACTTGGAGTTACAACAAAATAATACCACAGAGGCATTAGATTATGCTAAAAAGGCGTTAACAGTTAACCCCAAAAACGCTGATTTTATTGACACCTATGCACAAGCCCTAGTCGCTAATGGACAAATAAAGCAGGCAATTGAACAATACGATTTAGCGCTATCGTCAAATAGCGACCCTAAAGTTCAAATAATTATTCATAAGGCAGAGGCGTTAATTGCAGACAGTCAAAGTGAATTAGCCAAATCGTTCCTAACATCGATTAAAACTCAACAGCCTGATGAGCTCGAACAAATTAATAAACTACTAAGTGAAATTAATTAACTCATCATTGGCTGCTGTCAGTGGTAATTTGGTACTTAAGTACACAGTAACGCATTTTGTGTAATTGCCAGGTTTAAACAAGCTCTTTCAAACGGTCTTCGAATTGAATCATAAATTGATTCAAGGCCGTTTTCCAATTTCTTATTGCCATCGTCTATTTTTTGATGCTTGTTCAATCACTAAATAAAGTAATTTTTTAGCCGATTCATCATGCAGAAATAATTTGCGTTTTTTAATGGCCTTACGAATAACACTGTTCAATGATTTAATTGCATTAGTAGTCTATGGCTTTGCGTATATATCACTAGGCTAGTGATAGCGTGCTGACATTTTGCCAATTATCATGCTATGAGCGCGATATACTTGGGTGTTTACTATCCCTGCGTTGCTCAAGTTTTTCGATCGTCATTAAGCCTTCTTCTTCGGTTATCTAAATACCGAGTAATTATTTATGGCCGTCAATCTTGACGTTTGAAGTGAGGTCAGCGGTTTTTTTGATAAGCTGTTTATCTTGTTTGATTTTAACCACCAAACCGGCCAAATAAACGAGGGATAAACTGAGTCTAAAAGCCTCGCTTGCTATTCTTAACTTGCTCAATAACAGCATTCGTTAACCGAGAAATAAGCTTTGCTGATACAGCATATCGTACCTTTTTTTAAACGTCGCGAGAATGCCACGTGTCGTCATACCCTTGAAATACAGGTAGACAATCATGTCCTCCATCGAGGTAAAGCGGGCTTGATTTTTCTTGACGAGCAGAGGCTCAAAGCTTGCATCTCTATTACGTAGCGCGTCTAAATCGACTGCACTATCTTCTGTACGTATAGTTTTAGATGAATAACATTTTTACTGGACTGCTTGACGGGAATAACCAAGGTGCTCGCCTAATTCAGTATTGAGTGTTACCTCAACGGTCACTTTGGTGAACATTTTACGAAAATCAGTTAAGTCTACTTCACTCTTAATTGATTTGGCGGCTTTCTTCGTAAACGCTACGAGTGCTTTTTTATTCATAGTCTGCCTTAAACCCTAATCTAGGTACAAATGACAGGCAGTTACACAGATTTTGTTATAGGGCCTAATAAGGCTGTTATCAGTGTTAATTTGGTATTTATGTTTACCGCTGTCAACATAATCGTGTGTTCAATTTTACTGGCTTTGTTAACTGTTTATTTTTTAACGGCTATATTTTTCAAAATAAACAATATGTTATGAATGATAATTGGCTCAAATATATAACGGTATTAATGTTTTTTATTGGTAATTATTCTCAAAATAGACGCTTATCTTTATGCCTGAAATTTTTGATTCCACCATGCATTACATATGTCTGCTATTTTTACGTATTTACTTTGCTCACAATCTTGGTTTTCGCTAAGTTATTGTTAAATAATGTTAAATAAACAATGGCTTGATATTTGCATTTATCTTGGTAGTAGTAGTTGTTATTGATAAGGAGTTATTGATAACTAAGAAATATAGTTGTAATAAATTAATTTAATAGGAAGTAAAGATGTTTAATTTAAGAAAAAAAATAGGTTTAGCCGCATTGTTAACTGTAAGTTTAGTTGGTTTTAGTCACGCCGACATAATATTGGATGATTTTAGTTATAGCCCTGTTGTAGATATTGAGGTTAACTCAGGGTCTACATCAGAGACTACAGAAAGATTAGATATCAATGCTCTTGGTGGTGACGTAATTTACACGTTAATCTATAATGGTGGGCAACTTGATTCAAGTTCGACAAGTATAGACTTTGGTGGTGATGACGCTTTAACTTGGAATAATGATGCTACAATGCTATCTACTTTATCATTATTTTACACTGGCACTAATGGTACACCTAGTAGTCCTCTTGATTTAACGGCTAGTGGAAACCAAAATGCATTCTATTATGATATTATATTTTCTGATATCGGTTTTGATATCAGTATTATTGTAGGCTCTGGCGGCTTTGACTTTGGAACCCGCCATAGTGTTAATGAAAGTGCATATTCATCAGTATCAGCATCAGTTGGTGGTTTAACTCGTACTACGCTTAGTTTTAGTGATTTTAATGCAGTCTCAGGCTTAGGGGCAGACTTTGCCTCTGTAGACTATGTTCATGTGTTGCTTTCGACAACCACTGCCGGTGCAGATATGATGATTACTGAATTTGGTACGGTTCCAGAACCTACTAGCCTCGCTATATTTGGTTTAGGGCTAATCGGCCTAGCGTTTGCTGCAAGAAAAAAATCATAATTACTGATTTTCTTTCCTGTATTAGAAAAGTATAGAAAAAAACCTCGTTCAACGAGGTTTTTTTTTGCTAAAAATATCCTCATCATTTAAAAATCAATAACCTTTCTCTCCTTTACTTCATAGCAATGACAATTCATCAAAATAGAAGCATATTTAAATTGGCTAATTAGTGTCAGCTTTTTTTACAACTTGAGTTGTGCGAAAAGTAGACAATTTACTAGGTGGTTGTATTCAAATGATTTGTTATATTTGGCCTGTTTAATGCAATTGTTTACTCGCAACGGTTGTAACTTGCATAATTTTTAATTATGGAGAATGAAAATGTTAAATTTAAGTAAAAAAATATTAATGACAACAATATTAACCTTGGGAATGGCGAGTTACAGTTATGCGGACATAGTCCTAGATGATTTTGACTACACGCCTCAACCAGACATAGATATTGTAGTTAATCAGGGTAGTCCTTTTGATACGACCCAACGAAATAATATTAACGGCTTTGGCGGTGATGTTGTATATGAGTTAACTTATGGTGGCGGTGCCGCTAACACTGATTCATCTACTGTCACCTTTAGTCCTGGTCAAATGGCCCTTAGTAATGATGCTACAATGCTATCTACTTTATTGATAACATATTCAGAAATATTTGCTCCGGGAAATGCTACTATCGATTTTAGTTCTTTCAATGGTTTTTATTATAACCTGGTAAGCTCTGATTTAGGTTTTTCAATTGTAGTGACTATCGGTTCTGGCGGTGGCACAAATACAAGTACCTTTAGTCGTGTTTCATCTGCAGTATCAAATTTACCAGGTGAATTTACCCGTACTAATGTACTTTTTAGTAGCTTTGTGGCTGGGCTAGGCGGAGGCGCTGATTTTACTGCAGTAGACTATGTTTCAATGTCGTTAACATCAGATTTAGAAGCTGTAGACTTAGTATTTCAAGAACTTGGTGTAACAAATGTACCTGAGCCTACATCATTGGCCATTTTTGGCTTAGGCTTAATGGGATTAGCCTTTAGTGCGAGAAAAAAAGTTTAATCATCTATTGTGTCAGCAATAATATGAAGTATAAAAAAACCTCGTAAAAGCGAGGTTTTTTTATACTATTTTATAGCTCAGGAGTGTCACTGTGTTAGAAGAGTTTCTCCGCAGACAAGAAATATACGCGACTAAAAAAATATTATTTTTGTTTCTTCTGGTGTATCTGGTTTTTCCACTATATTTATTACCTAAAATTCTTCCTGAAGGACGTCCGTTAGACTTACACCTTTATTACACGCCAACACAGGCCGATACACTTATCGCATCTTATGGCGTTGAAAACCGCCTTGCATATATTAAGGGGCTCATCACTATTGATATGGTGTATCCGCTTTTTTATTCACTTTTTTTAAGCTTATTACTGACTTTTTTTATTGCGCGGTGTTATGCAAAGCATCATAAAATGCAGTACGTAAGAGTACTGCCTTTTTTTATCATGTTACTTGATATTATTGAGAATATTTGTATTATTTTAATGCTACTTGAATTTCCCAGCGCAATCGAAAGCCTTGCCTTAGTGTCAGGTTTGATGACGTTATTAAAGTGGCTACTCATTGCAATAATTTTTGTTATATTGTGCTATGCCGTGATTCATTTTTATCTGCATCGCTCTGATATTGAAGCGTCGAACAATAACGCGTTTTAACAGATAATTTTTAACACGGAGTGGGGGCTTATCATCGAGTTACTGTGAATCTTTTACATACCTAAGCTCTTCTAAGCTTAACCTTACTGATCTACTCGTAGGGAGTGTAGATCGCCCTAGGCGACCGGCAAATATAGCACGACTAGCATTACTGTCGCCTATTAAGCTTTTAAAAAAATGGTCCATTTTGATGGCATTTTCTCTGGCCTTTTTATTTTCAGTAAATCTTACATCCGTACGTAAATACTCAGAAAAAATAACAGGGGTCTGCTCGGGTTGAAAGCCAAGTTGCAACGCTGTGGCTTGCAGCCAAAATTTTTGTACTGCAGCTCCTGCCTCTAAATAGCTTGCTAGCCCAGAGGGCTCTTTGTCAGCAATAATAACAAAATGTGCAGAGCTTTTTATTGCGGTTGAAAAGTCCAATAAGAGCTTAGGCAGCAAAGTACCGGCCAGATACTTATCAAGAAAGTGAAAGCGTGACCAGCTTTTTAATGACCAACGGGATAGGGCAATAGTTAAGGGATCTATACCTAAAGACTTTGCCGGTAGTTTATCTTTACTAAATGTTGAGTTACAGTTTTTTCTCGGGCTGGTATCTTGCTCAATAGGAGTGAATTCCACTATTTTTGAATGCACGTTAAAGCCTTCTTTCATACTTAAACGAGTTGTGGCATTGCCGTACATCAACTTAGCAACTTGCCAACGTTCAGCAAAGGACTCTTTCCAAATCACTGAATAGCCTTCAGGTAGTGTTGCTTCTAATTTTTGTTTTTCGGTTGTAGATAACGGCCTTGTTCCCATCCTTTTTCTCTGCACACAACGTGTTTTTATATAAGGAAAAAGAGCATGAGTTGAAAGTGGCGTTTTAGACGCTTGTATTGCTAATTTAAAAGTAGGAAATAAGTCATAGCTTTCTTGGTCAGGATCAAGGCCGTTTTTATTGTTTATTTGGCTGCAGCATATTTCAAAATTGAGAGATTGCGCGGCAATTTTTGCATTTTCTAGAAAGCAACCAAGCGCAAGTTTACTGGCGTTACCCTTTAAATCATAAACAACATCTTTTCGGGTATCATGACCATGAATGATGCAGCTATGCTCGTCTAAGATTTCAATTCTTAGCGGTTGCATATTGTCGCCACTGGGTGACCATTTAGCGTATTCAAAAATTTGTTCTATCGGTTTCAATTCAGTATCAATCTTTATGTTTGTTGTTGGCCGCATGACAATTTTTTTAGCTATTTTAAACATTAATCGGGGTAATATGCCGGCATTACCAAATGGTCTCCATGTTTTGGCAAACTTATTTCTATAGGCATCGAAATGTAAGCCCCACGGGGCAGCCAAAACAGGCCCTCTATTAAGTAATATTTTTAAAGCATAAGTTTCGGCAATTCCGGCACATAAATTTACAGCCATGGGGGTTGAAGGCCCACGTTTTTCAATAAAACTGACGCGACTTTCATCAACAAGGTAAGAGCGCTGTAGCATAGCTGGAGATAAGCCAATGAGGAACTGAACTAGTTGGTCATTTTCAGTGTCTTTGTCGTCGAAGCGAAAGTATTGTTCGTAAGACATTTTACCCGGCATGAAACATAAAAATGCACAGCCCATTCCAAGTGGTGCTGCGGTTATAACTGGAATGCTATTCTCATAACATTTCTGAAAAACTGTTTTTCGAGCTTCTAAGGCAAAAAAATCGAGAGCATCAACGTAAATATCTACACCGCTTAGAAATTCATCTACATTATGAGAAAACACACCTTCTGGAAAAACTTGTATATCGATATTTGGGTTTATATCTTTGGCAATTCCCTCCATTACATCAGATTTTTGTTGTCCTAGGGTCGACATGAATGCACCCGATTGACGATTAAAATTGTGTACTTCAAAATTGTCAAAATCCGAGATGTTAAAATTATTGACACCTAAGCGGGCAAGAGTGATTAAATGAGCTCCTCCAACACCACCCATACCGGCAATTGCAATTTTTTTATGTCTTAATTGCTGTTGTTCTTCTTCTGTGACCCAGCCGACGTTTCTGGAAAATGCTTTATTATAATCAAACATCTACTTTCCTATTGGTATTTATTTAAGATAATGTTGTACTTAAATGTAGTGTAAGTAATAGGGTGAAAAATGTTTTTATTTGACTAATGATAAATTTTTGCAAATATCTTTAGCTATGGCTTTATATAAACATTTAAATCCAGGAGACAAATCTTCCATAAATATGGTTGCATTAATATAGTACGGTGCCCGTAAACCATGATAATCAATGGCTTCTCCAAGCTGAATATAATTGATACCAACAAACTTCATGCTACGTGCTAACCTAGGTTCCATCATGACGTAAACATGTTTAACACCTGTTTCCATACCCATTGCTGCTGCTGCCATATATAGCCCAATGGCTATAAATGGAAAGCAACGTAGTTCTTTTTCTGAGTAAGTTGGTTCGTTAATAGCACCAAGCGCGGAGCCTTTAAATTTATCAGTTTTACGTCGTCTAAATTCCGCTTTTACGGCAAGTCGTGATATTTCAGCTATTTCATGGCGTGGAAAGTTACTTGGGTGTAGTTCCATATTCTGTATGGAATCTAGGCAGTATTTTTCTATCGGTAATAGTTCAGTTTCGTTTGCTGATTTAACTACTCGTACACAGCTTGTATAAGTATCTGAAGGTTTGTGTTTTATCATTGCAAAAATAGATTGGGCATCAAATTCATCTTGCTCTTTGCCACCATCTTTTATTTTTTCATAGGCCAGTTCTTCGCAATAAACATTGTGTCGAATGCGAAAAACTTCGTCACGTAACTCATCAGTATTGGCAAATTCTGGCTGCAAGAATTGGGTGAAATGCTCAGCAATATTCATCGCATCATGATTGATTTTCATTGATGCAATGCGTTTGGTGATGGCTCCAACCACGGGCACGTTTAGTAACCTCTTGCTCCAATTCATTATTTTCAGTTCCTGACTTTTAGTCGGTTATGCATGATGATAATTATGTTGTTTTCAGTATAGCTATATAATTAATTTACCACTTTATGTAATTATTATGAAATAAAATTGTTAATTATTTATTAACATTCATGATTTTAAACACTTAACGGCCATGATTAATTTTAATGGGCACAATTTTCATTGCAGTTTCATAGCCAATATCAAAAAGGGAAAACTTTTTTTCTTTACTCATGCCAAAATCAACGGCTGAGCATAAACCGGTGTTGATAATGATAGTATTATGCCAAAAGGCGTCATTAATATACTCACGTGATATGGTTGTCATAAAGGTTCTGATCAATAAGGTTACGTAATTTACGATAGGAAATAGCCCATCTGTTTTGAGCTCGTCATATTCATGCTCACCGCGCAGACGAAAACACAATACGGGTGTGCCGTCCATAGCCCAATCTCGGTGTAAGGCATCTTCGGATAAAATACTGCCATCAACCATTAAATGTTTACCAAAGGGTTTAAAGCTGAAAACCAGTGGAATTGACATAGAAAAACGTACGGCCAAAGAAACTTTCATATTAGGTGTTCTTGCGCGGTTAAATATAACGGGTCGTCCAGTTTTAACGTCGGTTGCTACTATATGTAAGTTTCGATTTAGGTCGATAAACCTTTTACCTGCTAAGTGTTGGTCAACCCATTGTTCAAAAATGTCACCGGAACTTAAACCGCCATTACGAATTAAGCACACTAATGAGAAACCTTTAAATTGGTTGTAATCTGTGGTTATCGCAATATGTTTAATTTTTGCTATCGATAAACCAGCAGCATACAAGCTTGCAATTATGCTACCTCCTGATACGCCAACAAGATGAGAAAAATCGATATGCAAATCTTTTAATGCTTTCAAAACGCCGATATGAGCAGGTGAGCGTGTTCCCCCGCCAGCTAAAATAGGTACTATATTCGTCACATATATCTCCTCGCTGTATCCTATTATTTAATTATGGGTAAAAATGGCAAAATCGCTAGCCAAAAAATGTGCTAAGTTCAGGTAAAGCTTTAAATTTTTAAAAGGAGTGAAAATATGAATAAATTATTACCATTATTAATTTTTGTTGGGCTGATATTCAGTTCAATAGTCTGTGCTGACTTCGCGGATACGGTGAGCTTACTTAAACCTTCTGTGGTTGGCATTGGTGTTTATACGCCGACAGGACAGCCGAAAAATCAACTTTATGGCACGGGCTTTGTCATTGGTGATGGCACTTATATCGTGACCAATAACCATGTTATTGAGCAAGAGTTAGATGATAATTTATTACAGAAATTAGCCGTCTTTACCGGTAAGGGCCGAGCGGCGAAAGTAAAATTAGCTAAATTGGTTGCCCGTGATGAGGATCATGATATTGCTATTCTTAAAATTGAAGGGCAGGCGTTACCGGCATTATCATTAGCGAACAATGACTTTCGACGTGAAGGCAGTGCTATCGCGTTTACTGGATTCCCGATTGGCGCGGTGTTAGGGCTTTATCCTGTCACACACCGAGGTATTATTGCTGCCGTAACACCCACTATTATACCCGTTGATGATGCAAGACAAATAAGCATAGCTATGCTTAAACGCTTAAGAGATCCTTATTTAGTGTATCAATTAGATGCAACCGCTTATCCGGGCAACAGTGGTAGTGCTATGTATGATGTTAAAACGGGTGAGGTTATTGGCATTATAAATAAAGTTTTTGTTCAGCAAAGTAAAGAAACCGTGATCAGTAAGCCAAGCGGCATTACCTATGCGATACCCGTGAAGTATCTACATAAACTATTAAGAAAGCATAATATAAAGAGCTAGTGACTATATATGGCCTGATGATTTCATCCGCTGGTAAAGTACAAAGTCGGTTAATCTTCAGCATTTGTTTGTTGATTTGATCTGGCCGTTCTATTGTTTAGTAGCCTTGATATCGGTACTAGCTCTATGTTGTTTTTCTCGAGCAAAGGCAAGAGCTTATGTAATGATCTGATGGTTTCAGGATGTGGATGAGCGATAGCAACAACGCTACGATAACGTTTGGCATCGAGTATTAGTTGTTTAAATTGACTGAGAATATAGGCGTGTTCTAATTTATTATCGAGAAAAATATGTCGATGTAAACTAGGTACGCCAAAGCTTATGGCAACTTCTTCTGCTTGGCTAGCGCCAGTGGTTAAGCTATCAATAAACATTAAGTTTCTTTCACGCAAAAATTGCATGGTCCACGCCATAGGTTGATATAGCTCGGTAAGTTTACTACCCATGTGGTTGTTGATACCTAATGCGAAAGGAATTTCAGCAAAGGCATGAGTTAAGCTTGCTCGAATACCCGTTTCATTCATGGCACTGGTTAACGCGCCTGGGCCGAGTTTTTTGCCATTTTTTGCTTCCATTGGAATATGCAAAATAACATCATTTTTGTTTGCTTTTGCCTGTAACGCCAATATTTTTCCATAGGGTGTATGGGGAAGAATCGCGTAACTGATATTCCCGGGCAAATAGAGTGCTTGAGCGTCGCTTTTTCGATAGCCAATGTCGTCAATAATGATCGCTACTTGTGCAGGTTGAGCATAAAGCAAAGCAGGCCAAAGTAAGCTAAAGGTTAGTAGGAATCGCAGCACGGATAGTTTTTTTTGATGAGAGAATAAATCATTATTTAGGGTAACAGTTCAGATGGTCAAAATCGACTAGTTAAACGCTTAACAATACATAAACTTATTTACACCAAAGTTTAGGGTTGACGGCTATTCCGGTATGTCGAATTTCAAAGTACAGGCCTGAGTTGGCTTGACCACCACTTTGACCTACCAAGGCAATAGGTTCACCGGCTTCTACACGGTCGCCAACAGCTTTAAGTAACGCTTGATTATGGCCGTATAAACTCATGTAACCATCGCCATGATCAACCACAGAAACTAGTCCATAACCTTTAAGCCAATCTGAAAATAAAATAGTGCCATTGTGAATGGCTTTAACTTGTTGGCCAATCGGGGCTGAAAGAAATACCCCTTTCCATTTTAAGTAGCCCTGTTTACTTGAGCCAAAACGGTGACGAATTTGCCCTTTAATTGGCCAACTCAGTTTACGTTTTAATTTACTCAAACCGACTAGGTTATCTACTTTTTGTGCGGCAGCAGCCATTTTTCTCAACAAGGCAACCAATGCCGACTCTTCTTGTTCTAATTTAGCTAGCTTCTGTTGTTCGGTAAGCGCCTTTTTATTGAGCGCTTTTAAGGTTTGTTTTTGTTTGGTTTTTGATAATTCGAGCAGTTGTTTTTGCTGGTTTTGAGTTTGTGTTAATTGCGTTAATTGTTCAGCTTGCTGCTGGTATTGTGCTGTCACGTCATTCAGTTGAGTAATTGTGCTTTTAAAGGTTTCAATTTCTTTAATACGGGCAGCATTGAGGTATTGATAATGAGTAATAGTACGCTGTACGTTACTGGGTTTTTGTTGGTTAAGAATTAACTTTATATAGTCGTGATGGCCGGTAGAATAGGCGGCTCTAAGTTGCTTGGCTAATATCTGTTCTTGCTGTTTTTTGGCCAGTGTTAATTGTTTTTTTTCTGCGCTAAGTTGGCCTATTTTTTGGCGTGTTGTTGTTAGGCTAGTACTGGTGTTTGCTAAGTTTCGGGCCACTTCACCTATGGCGATATCGTCTGTTTTTAATTGTTGCTCTAGATCACTAATCTCTACATTAGTATTTGATAAGGTGTGTTTTTGTTGATTAATAGCTTGTTGAATATCAGACAGTTGCTGATTGGCTTTTGCACTGCTTTGGGCACTACTTTTAACATTAGCGCCTGTTTGGGCAAAAATATCAAACGAGCAAAACATCAGCACTAGGCCAATAAAAAAAGCGTAGCCAGTGCTAAACTGGCTACGTTCTAATATTGGCTTGCTGATATTCATCTTAAAAAGCATGTTTAGATTAAATTAAGTTAAGTTAAGGTTAATAATTTACACCCGGTCATTTCTTTGGGTTGAGGCATATTCATTAATGATAAAATAGTGGGAGCGATATCACTTAGCGCGCCTGTTTTGGCCATTTTTGCGTTTCGACCAATATAAATTAACGGTACAGGTTCACAAGTATGTGCGGTGTGCGCTTGTCCTGACACCTTGTCCATCATTTGTTCTGCGTTGCCGTGATCAGCGGTAATTAAACACTCGCTGCCAGTTTTCTCTAATGCGGTCACTATTCTACCAATACAAGCGTCGACGGCCTCGCAGGCTTTTACTGCGGCATCAAAATCACCGGTATGACCTACCATATCACCATTTGGATAGTTACAAACAATAAAGTCATGCTCGCCGCTTTCTATTGCGGCCACTAATTTATCGGTTAACAGGGTTGAGTTCATTTCTGGTTGTAGGTCATAGGTTGCTACTTGTGGTGATGGCACTAATATTCGTTGTTCACCAACAAAAGTATCTTCTTTACCACCGCTGAAGAAAAACGTTACGTGCGCATACTTTTCTGTTTCTGAAATACGCAATTGCGTTTTATCATGCTTTTCTAGCCATTCGCCTAATACGTTATTAAGTTTTACCGCTGGGAATGCAGAGGGTGCATCGATGTCGGCGGCATATTCGGTTAGCATAACAAAACTGCCGAGTTTGGGTTGTTTTTGGCGTGTGAAGCCTGAAAATTTTGTGTCAGTAAAGCAGCGGGTAAATTGGCGCGCACGATCGGCTCGAAAATTCATAAAGATCATGGCATCGCCATCTTCTACCTTAATTACTTCACCCTGTTCGTCGGTAATCGCTGAGGCTTTAACAAATTCATCATTTTCGTTGCGTGCGTAAGCAGCATGCAAAGCATCAGTCGCCTGAGTATAGTGAAACTCGGCTTGGCCTGAAACCATTAAATTATAAGCTAATTCAACGCGTTCCCAGCGTTGATCTCTGTCCATGGCATAATAGCGGCCAATGACTGAGGCGACTTGCCCGCAACCTAATTCAGCAAACTTTGCTTGTGCTTTTATTAACGAAGCTTCTGCACTGCGTGGTGGCGTATCACGGCCATCTAAAAAGGCATGTAAATAAATCTTTTTTGCGCCTTTTTCAGCCGCCATTTCTAACATAGCAAAAATATGATCTTCATGGCTATGGACGCCACCTGGAGATAATAGACCAAAAACGTGTATCGCTTTATTGTTGCTAACGGCGTTTTCTACCGCATTGACTAAAACAGGGTTGCTTTGAAATTCTTTATCTTTAATCGCTTTAGTAATGCGAGTGAAGTCTTGATACACAATGCGGCCAGCGCCTAAGTTAACATGACCTACTTCAGAGTTACCCATTTGCCCGTCAGGTAAACCAACCGCCACGCCTGAGGTCTCAATCAGCATATTCGGTTTATTCGCCATTAAGTTATCTATTACCGGGGTTTTGGCATGATATATAGCATTAGACTCTGGGTTTTCTCTATATCCCCAACCATCTAAAATAATAAGAACTGTTGATTTTTTGTTTGGCATCACGGCTTCCTTTATATAAGTAATGAGAAATAAAAATAATTTTCAACAGCAGTATATCAAGACACGCAGTGAATATCTTCTGTCTATGTAGAGAAAATAGCAGAGAAAATACTTCTGATCTCATCAGTTTTACAAGTCAATTATGGTGTGAAAAGTTACAGCAATAAGAACAAAATTTGTCGATGGGTATTAAGATATTAAGTAAATCTGTTTTTCTATGAAAAGTTCAGTTTGGGTTTAGTTTATTAGCCTGTATACTATTGCCAAATTTTAGTTAATTAGAATATAAAACTTATGGACCAACTTATCACCTTCGCAATGAGTCAATCTTTGCTCAGCACTATTTGGCTGTTTATTGTTTTGATGATTATTGTCATGACGATCAGAATTCAAATGTCACCTATTAAACAATTAAGCACACAACAAATGACTTTTTTAGTTAATAGAGAGTCTGGTGTTGTTGTTGATAGCCGAAGCGAGAAAGACTTTAAAGCCGGACATATTGTCGATGCGTTACACCTTGGCAATGATAAAGTCAGTAAAAATGATTTTTCTAGTCTTGAAAAACATAAAGATAATCCCATCATTATAGTATGTAGTGCTGGCATGAGCGCAGGCAAAGTGGCTAACCAGCTAGCAAAAGCGGGTTTTACTCGAGTAAGTTTACTTAAAGGTGGCATGAGTGCTTGGTTAAGTGCGGGTTTACCTGTAACCAAGTAGTATGCAACCAAACAACGGACTATGATAATGGCAGTTGACATATATACTAAAGTAACTTGTTTTTATTGCATGAGAGCGAAAGCTTTGCTTGATGATATGAAGGTTAGTTACAACGAAATAAAAATTGACGGTGATGCACTATTGCGTGAAAAAATGATCACACGCAGTCAGGGCAGCGCAACAGTGCCACAAATATTTATTAACAACGAGCATATTGGCGGTTGTGATGAATTACTTGCATTGCATGCGCAAGGAAAATTAGCTTCACTCTTAGCACAATAATATCAGTGAAAAAACATAGAATAAAAATGCCTTAAAAAAGGCGTAACACTTAGGAAGTAACATAACATGGCTGACGAAATTCAAAACGGCGCAGAAGCAACAACTGAACAACAAGCACCACAATTTGCTATTCAACGCGTTTATACCAAAGATATCTCATTTGAAACTCCAAACTCACCAGCAATTTTTCAAAAAGATTGGAAACCAGAAATCCAGTTAGATATTGATACTAAATCAACTAAACTTGCTGATGATACTTATGAAGTAACTTTGTCGTTAACCGTTACGGCTAAAGTTGAAGACCAAACAGCTTTTCTAGCTGAAGTACAACAAGCCGGTATTTTTACCATAGGTAACCTGCCTGAAGCACAGTTGGCCCATACTATTGGTGCATTTTGTCCTACCACTTTATTCCCTTACGCGCGTGAATCAGTAGCGAACCTAGTTAGCCGTGGCTCTTTCCCACAAATTAACTTAGCCCCGGTAAACTTTGAAGCTTTATTCGCCAACTATGTACAACAACGTGCAGCACAAGCGAATGCCGAACAAGCACCAGCAAGCACAGAAACTCACTAGTTTATGAGCCCTGATTCTGCAGCAATTTCCGTTATTGGCGCTGGCTCTTATGGCACAGCGCTAGCAATATGTTTAGCCCGTAATGGTCATAAAACATTGCTTTGGGGACGTGATGCTAATCACGTTGCTGAAATGGCGAGTACACGCGCTAATGAAAAATATTTACCCGGTAGCCAGTTTCCAGAAGCATTAGTGGTTAGTGATGATTTGGCCAACGTAGTCGCGGCCAGCAAAAATATTTTATTGGTGGTGCCGAGCCATGTATTTGGTGAAATGCTGGAGAAAATTAAACCTTATCTAAGAAAAGATACGCGTTTGGTTTGGGCTACTAAAGGTTTAGAGCACGATTCAGGGCGCTTATTGCAAGATGTAGCACGAGAAATCTTAGGTAATGACATATCGTTAGCTGTGCTTTCTGGACCTACTTTTGCAAAAGAAATGGCCGCAGGATTACCAACGGCGATATCTTTATCTTCAACCGATGATGCTTTTGTTGAAGATATATCTAACTTATTACACTGTGGGCGAACCTTTCGTGTTTACAGTAACAGCGATTTTATCGGTGTACAGTTAGGCGGAGCTGTTAAAAATGTTATTGCCATTGGTGCCGGTATGGCTGATGGTATTGGCTTTGGTGCCAATGCACGAACGGCTTTAATTACCCGTGGCCTAGCCGAAATGACCCGCTTAGGTTGTGCATTAAACGCTGAACCGTCAACATTTATGGGCATGGCAGGGCTAGGTGATCTAGTATTAACTTGTACTGACAACCAGTCACGTAACCGTCGTTTTGGCCTAGCGTTAGGCGCTGGCGCAGGTGTTGAGCAAGCGATTGCTGATATTGGCCAAGTGGTTGAAGGTTATCGCAACACTAAAGAAGTTTATATGCTGGCACAGCGCATGGGTGTTGAAATGCCGATTGTTGAGCAGGTTTACCAAGTACTTTATTGCGGTAAAGAGGCCAGATTAGCCGCGGCAGATTTATTATCTCGTGATCGTAAATTTGAATAAGGTTAACTAAACCAACATTGTTGGTGACTTAATAAATAGCGGGCAGTTTAAAGAATTACCAAACGTTGAAAATCACCCGTAGGCTCTATGTAGGTTGGACTTTAGTCCATCAAGTTAAATGAAATTTAACGGTTTTCGCCATAAATAACATTAATTTTTTCAATCTATATTTACAGATTATAAAAAATAATACCCGCTACAAATGTTTGTTTGCCCATCACTTTAATCCCCTGATCAACGTTCCACGGACTCAAGTCCGACCGACAATAAAACTCTGAACGTTGAAAATCACCTGTAGGCTCTATGCAGGGTGGACTTTAGTCCATCAAGTTAAATGAAATTTAACCAGTTTTAACATAAGGTTCATCAGGTTATAACTGACCTACTTTTACACTGAGTCTGCAAAGCCTAGCTGGCGCCATGCTTCATAAACTATCACAGCGGTGGCGTTTGATAAGTTCATACTACGGCTATCTTTTAACATAGGTATTCTGATTTTGTCTTTGTCAGGTATTTGTTGTCTAACATCCTCGGGTAAGCCGCCGGTTTCTGAGCCGAATAAAAGATAATCACCGGACTGAAAACTGATATCACCATAATAGCCGGTAGACTTTGTGGTCACCGCTAATATGCGCTTAGGTTGCTCACTTTCAATAAAACTTTGATAATTCGCATGGCGCTTAAGTGCTGCAAACTCATGGTAATCTAAACCGGCTCTGCGCAATTTTTTATCTTCTAGGTCAAAGCCGAGTGGTTCAATTAGATGTAACCTAAAGCCGGTATTAGCACATAGGCGAATTATATTACCCGTGTTGGGTGGAATTTGAGGTTGAAATAAAACGACATCTAACATATCAAGTGCTTAATAAATTATATAATTAAGTGGTATTATACCGTGCTTGATTCGGCTTTGCTTTATCAATGTTCAGCAATATTTATTCATTAGGAGGACTTAGTGCAGGCTAACAAGATAGATTCAAACCAATATGCTTACTTAGTAAAGCTAGCAGCATTTGCGGCAACAGCAACGGCGTTGATTTTAGTGGTCTTGAAGCTTTATGCTTTTTTTGTCACTGATGCTAGTGCCATGTTAGCTTCTGCGACTGACTCGATTTTAGATTTATTCGCTTCCATCATGAATGTGGTGATTTTACGTTTCGCTTTGGCTCCGGCCGACAAAGAACATAAGTTTGGTCACGGCAAAGCGGAAAGTTTAGCCGGATTGGTACAGGCCGCCTTTGTGTTGGGTTCAGCATTATTACTGGTGTTTAATGGTGTTGATCGTATTATTAATCCACAAGAAGTGGTGCGCACTGAAGTGGGTATTGTGGTCTCAATTATTGCGATTGTCTTGACCTTGTTGCTGGTGATACTGCAAAAATATGTCATTAACCGGACAAAATCTGTCGCTATCAGTGCCGATTCTTTGCATTATCAATCTGACTTAATTCTGAATTTAGGCGTGCTTGCGGCCCTGTTTTTAAGCCAAGGTTATTGGTTACAAGCGGATGGGGTTTTTACTGTTGCGGTCGCTATATTTCTGCTCATTGGCGCAGGTAAAATTATCTGGAACAGTGTTCATCACTTAATGGATCATGAACTTACTGAAGAAGAGCTTAATACCATTAAGAAAATTATTTTGGCGCATGAAGGTACTCATGGTTTACACGAGTTGAGAACACGACAAGCAGGGCCAGATCGTTTTATTCAATTTCACTTAGAATTAGATGGTGAGTTATCTTTGTCAGAAGCTCATAGTATTGGCGAGGCCATTGAAACAGAAATTATTCTAGCCTTAGCACCCTGTGAGGTCTTTATTCATCACGATCCTTTGTCAGCGTCTAACCACGAATAGGCTAAAGACAAAAAGCCGATGACTAAGGCATAACTTCTTATGTTTTAGTCATCGGCTCTTGGCGCTTAGTTATGGGTTACTGATGTTGTGAAAACCATGTGATGGTTTTATCTATCGCGATATCACGGTATTGGTCCACTTCAAAAAAAAGCTCGTGATAGGCGCCAGAGATGACTATGGGCTTACCGCCCGGGCAAGCATTGTGATTAAAATTATTGAGTGTTAGACAAAAGTTATCTTGCGCATGATTATCAACAATTTGTTCATTTTCTGCTTGCAACATTTGTATTGGTAACGACAATTTTTCGATATCAATAAATAAATTATCCGAATTTATCATGGCTTGCTCTAGCCAATTAAAAGTGACGCCACCGAGTTTTAGTACTGGCTGAGCTTGATATAGTGACTGAAAACGCTGATAACGCTTTGCTGAATGCATCAAGCGATTTTGTGCAAATGAACTTTGATTACTATCACTTTGGCCAAAAAAATACCATGGTGTATTAGACAGCCAACGGTTTATGGTTGAGCCTGTTTTGATTAATGCTTTCGCTAACCAATCTGGTGTGCCGCCACTTGATATAGCTATCATGGGAGAGCTTAAACTTAATGCTTTAACCTTATGTGGGTAAAGTTGCAGGTATCTTAATGCAATAGCGCCACCCATTGAATGTGCTAGCATAAAAGAGCTTTGCTGATGTTGCGGGTATTTTTCAGGTAAGACCTGATGGAGCAATCGTTGTAAATCTTGCGCGTATTGGTCAAAATTTTCCACATAACCCTGTAGGCGGTTTGTGGTTAAACGCATCGAAAGTCCTTGTCCTCTATGATCAATAATAACGCTATCATAGCCTTGATTATCTAGGTCATAAGCCAACTCTTGATATTTTAGGTAACCTTCTGAACGCCCAGGTACAATAACAATATAAGGCTTTTGAGGGCGTTTAAAGTTAGTGGCATAAGCGATACGAATATTGTCATCTGTTTTAAATGACGCTTGAGTTACTGATTGCCAAAAGTTTTCAATGGCGGCAATCTTCTCTAAGGTAAGCGCTTGCTTACTCTCTAAGGCTTTTGCATTGGTCATTGCTGAAATTCCTAAAAATAGCCAAAAGAAAATTAGCGGATAAAGTTTTTTATGATTCATTAGCGCTATTTTTACTGATATCAAAGGGTAATTCAATGGTAACCGTAAGACCATTATCGCTATTGTTTTGCGCACTAATATTGCCATTATGTGCAACAATAGCTTGTTTTGCTATTGCCATGCCAAGTCCCGTGCCACCTGTGGCGCGATCACGTGATTGAGCAACCCGATAAAAGGGTTCAAATAACTTAGCTAAGTCATCAGCGGGAACACCGATGCCAGTATCAATTATCTCGATTATAAAATGGCTGCTAGTTTTGTGTAAATGTACCTTTAGCTGATCGTTTGCGTGGCTATATTTTATCGCATTAATTAAAATATTATTGATGGCACTGGATAATAAGTTTGGATCTGCTTGCATCAGTGCTGACCTTTGACAGTCAAAGGTAATGGTTATTGATTTTTCATTGGCGATATATTGTGCGTCTTCAATGCAGAGGATTAATAGCTGTTTAAGATCGACAAACATCAATTCTATTTGGCTAATGGTGTTCTCCATTCTTGATAATGATAAAACATTAGCGATCATCTCGTCGAGCCGAGCGACCTCGAGTTCACACCGTTTCAAATGTTTGTGTAATAGTGCTTCGTTTATATTGTGTTGTTGAGCAAGCCCAAGCGCGATTTGCAATCGGGTCATGGGTGAGCGCAGTTCATGAGAAACATCGGCCATCAGTCTTTGATGAGCGCCAATGTTTTGCTCTAGTTTTTCAGCCATTAAGTTAAAACTAATCGCACAAGCGCCAATTTCATCATTGCGTTGCGCTATTAAGGGAATGCGGGCGCTAAATTCACCATCACCAAAACGTGCGGCGGCTTTTTGCATAGCTATTAGTGGCTTGGTTAACGAGCGAGTCAGTAGCCAAAGTAAAATAGAGCTGATAATAATAGGAATAGCGAAACGCGGCCACACGGGCATACGGTCTATAATGTTGCCAAAGGGAGGTTTTCGGTCGCGACTAGCAAGAAATAACTGATAGGGTATACCGGCAATATCAATCGTTAACGGCCCGGTCATACGATAGAATTGAAACTTAACTGTAGTGAGGCTCTCGATATTATTTTCGGTTAAAAACTGTTGTAAATTTTTTATTTGCCACTTATCAGCAGCGTATACGGCATGAGTTGAGATGTTTTTTAATAGTAATTCACGGCCTTCTTTTTGCGACAAAATGGCCAGCACTTGTTGTGGTGAAGAGACTCGATTCGCTTTAATTTTTTGGCTAATTCGCTCTACTCTTGTAATATCAGAGTGATGCGTTGGGATAATAAAACTCTTGTTTCTAAATTGTTCAGATACCAACCTGGTGACGCCAATGGTCAATATTACAATTAACCAAAAACAGATAAATAGTTTGGCGCCAATGGAGGAAAATTTCCCGGCAATTTTCAACATTAATTGAGTTCTCCAGTCAAGAAAATATAGCCGGCACTGCGAATAGTCTTAAGTTTGTCGCTTGGGCTAAAGGGTAATAATTTTCGTCTGATATTACTGACATGCATATCAATACTGCGGTCAAACGCACTTAATTTACGCTTTAATACCTGTTCTGATATTTCACTTTTACTGACAATTCCCCCTGGCTTTGACATTAAATGCTCAATGATCTGGTATTCAGTGCCGGTAAGTTCAATAAGTTGGTTATGGCAACTCACCTGACGGGTCGCGTGGTTAAGTTTAACGCCGTTAACTTGCAGTGCAGTGCTTTGTGCTTTGCTATTTTTTACAATCTCTATACGGCGAAGAATGGCGTTAATACGAGCGAGTAGTTCACGATGTTGGAACGGCTTGGGTAAATAATCGTCTGCGCCAAGTTCTAAGCCTAATATTCGAGAGGCATTATCACCTTTGGCAGTTAGCATTAATATTGGGGTTTTGTGGTTGCCACCCAGCGCTTTTAGCACTTCAAAACCGGTTAAGCCTGGCATCATCACATCTAATAAAATCAATGAAATTTTATCATCATAGGCTTTTTCTAATCCTGAGATACCGTCATGGCAAGATATTAATTCAAAGCCTTCTGTGGCCAGATAATCAGATAATAACTCAGCAAGCTCTGTGTCATCGTCTATTAAAAGAAGTTTATGCTTTTTCATGGTTGCTCTCGTTAAGCGCTAGGGTCAAGTATTCAGTACTTATACTCAAACCCTTGAAACAAGGATGTTGAGGGCGTTTGGGTATAAGCGAAACGGATTAATTATGTCGTCTAATTAGCACCATAATAACGTATAAGTTAAGCGCCAAGGGCTATCTTTACAAAACATTTACGTTGCTTTGCGTTTACTTTCGTTGCACAAATTATACTGAGGGTGAATTAATTGAGGAACAAACTTATGAACACACAAAAACTGTATTCGACAATAAAACCCCATGCGGCAGTCAGCATACTTGTGCTTAGTATTATCAGCCTTAGTAGCTTTAGCGCCAATGCTATGGGTCACGAAAACAAACATCATAGCCATCACAATAGCCATGACATGAGTCATCAACAGCATCAAGGTCGTGAACATCAGCAGGCAAAGCTAGACAAACGCTTACATCACTTAGCGAAAAAGTTAGATCTAAGTCAAGCACAACGCAGTGAAATTAAGCTGATTTTTGTCAGTATGACAGAAGATAAACAGGCTAAAAAGCGCGTTATGTCAGATTTTAAAGCGCAAGTGAAGCCATTGCTGCAAGCGAGCGAATTTGATGAAAATCAGTTTGCAGCTATCTATGCCGAACATCAGCTGAATTTTCAGCAAGCTGCAATGGAAAGGGCAAAAGTTCACCATGGTGTTATGCAAGTGTTAACAGCAGAGCAGCAGCAAAAGTTTTTAACTATGGGTAAACACCGTTAAGCTTTACTCTAAAAGACTAAAGGAGAATATTTTTGACATTGTGCTTTCTACTGCGCGGCCATTTTCTTTTGCAGGTAGAAAGCGCCATTTTTCCATGGCGTTACGAATGGTATGGCGAAAGTAGCTAACTCTGCTTTTAGACTCAAACTGAATGTCTTGAACTAAGCCATTTCGGTCTATACTAAACTCCACCATGATCTCTAATTCTATGCCTTTTCTTTTTGCTGAAGCCGGATATTTAGGTTCAGCTGAATTTATTAGTCGCGCGGTTACCGTACTCGTTTTAAAAGCCTCATGCTCGATGACACGCTTGTTTAATTGGCTTTGACCTAGGCGTGTACTACTCAACTTATTATCTGTCTGTTGTGGGTAGTTAGTACCAAATTGGCTTGGGTTTAATGCCGTTATTTGAGTATCTCTGGATGTTATGGGTTCGTTTAACAGTGAATTAACTTGTTGCTTATACGGGTTTGCCTCTACTCCAACATATGTAGAGTCAGTGCGTTCAAAGGCTAATGTTGAAATCGATTTTTTGCTTGCTATGTCTGGCCGTTGCTTAACTTGTGTTTCCTGTTGTAATTCTGCGTGATGTTGGGCGACATTTTTTTTATTATTAGGATTTACACGCACAAAAGGTAACTCGTTATAATAGGAGCTAGTTGAATTATCACTCAAAACGTCAAGCTTATCTTTTGCTACTATTTCATTGGTTTTTTGTTTTTTATTAATAGGTTGAGCTGAGATTGCTACTTTTTTGGGCGCCGGTAATGCACGGGCACTTGTCTGATCGCTAGCTAATAAATGACTAGCAAGTGTGGTGTTGGCATTTGTTTGCTGAAAGGTTTCAGGGCTCGGCGTTATTGAGTTTTTATTTTGCACTGTTACAGCGTTATACATTGTTACAGGGTTATATAATGAAATACTCCCCGACTGTAGATCAATAATCGGTAAGGTTAGCGAGTATTTAGACAAGAGAAAAATAATGCTCAATAAGATGGTAAATGAAGCAAGCCATTTGCCGGTGTCGGCAGTTTTTGTGCAGTGCTGCTGCTGGTCTAATAGTCGAACCACCCGTTGTTTTAAATCACCACCAGAAGCCGCCATGGCCATATTTGGAATGGTGTGATGGCGATGTTGCTCACACAAAGAGGCGGTATCTGCCAAGGTATGCGCATAGGCCAATGAACTGCCACCGTGTTGCACGGCAACATCATCGCTACAATACTCTCTTTCGTTACGCATTTGTTTTGACACCCAATTAACTGCAGGATGAAAAAACAGTAATATTTCAACAAGCGTTTGTAAAAAATTGACCAAGTAATCATGACGTCGAATATGTGCTAATTCGTGTAGCAACAGCATATCTAACTGTTGAGGGGTTAAGCCTGACAACATACTAAATGGGATCAGCACCACAGGTTTTAACCAACCTATTGCCATAGGAACATCGGTTTTGTTAGAAAGTAATAAGGCCACTTTTTTCGACAAGCCGACTTTAACAAGCAGCACATCAAAACGCTTTTGCAGTGCAATATCAACGGCAGTACAGCCCTGCAATGGCAGTTTATTAACATTGTACAGCTCGATAATTAACTTAAGCGCAAGTGTGGTAACAACAGTAAACCAAAGCATGGCGACTAGAGGGAAATATGCTAACCATTCCATATACCAAGCGTTTGCGGCTGTTTTTTGTAGATAAAAATCTTGATCCAGTAAAGGCTGAGCATGAACAAAGTTTGTTACTTGACGAAAATCAGTATCGTAAACAAGAAAAAAAGTGATGATAGGTAAAATAAGGTTGGCTAGCATCGCCATAGAGCTTAATGCGTAGCGTAATTGAGATTTTTGATAGGATATTAGCGACAGTAAGGCTTTTAATACCACTGCAATTAGAACTCCTTGCCATAAAAAATGGATAAGAGTTATGGCTAAAGCCGCCAATGATGGACTATGTATTAAGCTTTCCTCAATCATGCCTGTTTAAGTTACCTTGTGAGTCTTAGTTAATTAAGATTGTTGTTCTAATTCATTGAGTAACTGTCTAATATCTTCAATTTCTTCTTTGCTTGTTGAATTATCTAACGCTCGCATGACTAACTTTGATGTTGAACCACCAAAGGCTTTTAACACTAAATCTTTTAATAAAGACGATTGTGTAACCATCTCGCTATTCGAGGGCGCATAAACATGCGCTCGGTTGCTTTCGTCGCGAATAACTAAGGTCTTTTCGTGCATAATTTGTAATATCTTCAGCACAGTTGTATAACCCGTTTTTTGGCTTTGGCTAACTGTGTCATGGACTTGTCGAACTGTAGCTGGTCCGATTTTCCAAAGAATATTAAGCAGCGTTAGTTCCGCCTCTGTAGGCTTAATATTTGATTTATCTCGTAACATTGAGATTCCTTAAGGCAAATTTATTTAAAATTATACCAAGCGAACTAATTTTCTGCTTACTGTGAGAAGTAGTCAGTTTGGTATTGTTATACGAATATACTCGTATCTTATTATTGCTATCCTAGCTTGCGACGAATAAATGAGCAATAGTAATAGTTGAATTGCTCTATTTAATTATCATTATATTCACATCATAAGTACTGAAAATATTTATTAGCCGATCGTGTTAATTATTGCTCTTACAGTATGATGTGATCGCTGTGTAAATTTTGTCAATATACCTACACAGGCGCGCCGCTTGCTAAAAAGCTAGCAGTGAACTCTCAATAAACTCACCACTAGCCCCTTGATGGGATATTATTTACATTTTTTGTAATGCTTATCGCTGAGCTTTAAAGCGATGGGATAACATTTATGCACTGGTATCCAATGTCACTAAATCAGCATAATGTTCACCCAGGCGAGTCACTGTTTCTGGCCCCGCTTGCGGGTTAAATTTCACCATATTCGGCGCAAAGGTGGTAACAACAGTGGAGCCGAGTTTAAATCGACCCATTTCAGCGCCTTTCTCTAGAGTTATTGCCCCCGCGCCCTCTGTTGGATATTGCCAGCGAAATACATCTTTACCTGCAGGAGGTGTTATCGTGCCAGCCCAAATGGTTTCAATACTCGCGACTATGGTTGCGCCGACAAGCACCATCGCCATCGGGCCATGTGCGGTATCAAACACTGTGACTACACGCTCATTACGGGCAAATAAGTTGGGTACATTATTGGCGGTTAACGGGTTTACTGAAAACAAATCACCGGGCACGTAAATCATTTCTCGTAAGGTGCCGGTAATCGGCATGTGAATACGGTGGTAATCTTTCGGCGCCAGATAAATACATGAAAATTCACCATCTTGAAAAGGTGCTGCCGTTGCTTGATCGCCACCCAGTAAGGTTTCCAAACTGTAGTTAAAACCTTTCGCTTGAATAAGTTGCCCTTGTACAATCGGCCCTTGTTGACTAATAGCACCATCAACAGGATAACAAATAGTGTTTGGGTCTGCGATTATAGTGCGTGCGCCTGCTTCTAATTCACGGGTAAAAAAGTCATTAAAGGTGGTAAAATCAGTGGCGTTTTTTAACTTAGCTTCTGCCATATTAATGTCATAAGCTTTGATAAAATAACTGATGGCCTTAGTGGTAAGCCAGCCAGCTTCTGCCGCGGCAAATTTACCTACCAGTCGCGAAATCGCATGTTTTGGCATCAGGTGTTGTAGGGCGATTTTCAATTTATTAACTAGCACTATTTTTTCCTTATTATGGGGTTAACTGTCTTAATCATTAAAGCGTGAGGTTAGGGTATTATCACCTAAACTGGCTAATATTTTTTGGAAACTGGCTAAGCGCTCTGGGAATATCTTGCCTTCATCTTTCGCCGCAATTAAGGCACAGCCGGGATCGTTTTGGTGTTTACAGTCACGAAATTTACAGGTCCCTATGTAGGGGTCAAATTCGATAAAGCCATTACTGACCTGTATGGGTGATAAATGCCACAAGCCAAATTCTCGTATGCCGGGTGAGTCAATCAGATCGCCACCTTGTTCAAAATGATATAATCGAGCAACCGTTGTAGTGTGCTGACCCAGCCCTGAATTTTCTGAGACAATTTTAGTGACGACACCTAATTCAGGCATCAAGGTATTAGTTAGCGTTGACTTACCAACGCCAGACTGACCAACAAATACACTGGTATGTTGGCTAAGTTGACACTTTAACTCGGCAATACCTTCACCGGTTTCGTTACTCATGTAAGTCACTTGGTAACCAATTTTACGGTAAATATTCAGTTGATTTTCAATTTCATCACGATTGCTATCATCGAATAAATCAATTTTATTCAATAAAATAACCGGGGTAATACCGGTTTGTTCAGCCGCGACTAGGTAACGATCAATAATGTCGGCATTAAAAGCGGGTAACACAGATGAAACAATCAGTATTTGGCTAATATTGGCTGCAATAGGTTTAACACCGTCGTAAACGTCAGGGCGACTCAGTACCGACTCACGCTCATGAACGGCTTCAATTACGCCTGAAATACTGTGTTGCGTTTCTTTGCCTTTACGCCAAAGCACTTTGTCACCACAAACCAAGGAAGCAATACTGCGGCGCATATTACAACGAAACACTTCGCCATCGCTGCCCTCTACATCAGCATGTTGGCCAAAACGACTAATGATAGTACCGGTTTCAACTGCAGCGAGTTCATCATCTTGCCATTGTACTTTTTCAGTAGATTTACGTAATTTCTTACTTTGGTTCGCTTTGATCTGTCGCGTTTGACCTTTGGTTAATTTTTTGGCTTTAGCCACAAGTTATTCTCTTTTTATGTTAACTCAGAATTTGTATTTTTAATCTCTGTTGGTAACCGATAAATAAATTTAATCGTGTTACCTTCTGCCGTATTATATACTCAAGTAGCGCTTAAATGCATGTGTAATCGTGCCTTTACAGGCGTACTCTCTGTAGTTTATCTGCTAATATATATAATTTGATCCACAGTAAATAACGTAGGAATGACAATGAACGCTAACGATAGCAATTTAATTTGGTTAGATTTAGAGATGACCGGCCTTGAACCGAGTACTGACGTTATTTTAGAAATTGCGACAATCATTACCGATAGCCAACTTAATATTTTGGCTGAAGGCCCAGTGTTTGCTATTCATCAAAGTGATGAAATATTAAATAATATGAATCCTTGGTGTATCGAGCATCATGGCCAATCAGGTTTAACCCAAAGGTGTCGAGAAAGTAGCACGAGTTTAGCGCAAGCAAGTGCTGAAACCTTGGCATTTTTTAAGCCATATGTTACACAAGGTAAATCGCCTATGTGTGGTAATAGCATTGGGCAAGATAGACGCTTTATTAATAAATACATGCCAGAATTTGAAGATTACTTTCACTATCGTAATCTTGATGTGAGCACAGTAAAAGAGTTGGCCCGTCGTTGGAAACCAGAGGTATTAGGCAAAGTGGTTAAAACGGGAGCACATTTAGCCATGGATGATATTCGTGAATCAATTGCTGAATTGAAAGTTTATCAAGAACATTTTTTTAAGCTGTAGTAGCGGCATTTAAAACTGAGTAAAGCCTATAATTAGACGCATTAGCGTCTTTTTTATGCTCAGGCCTCACTGAGATATTTTGGCCTTTGAGGCATTTTTAGAGCTTAATCTGGCTCCTACACTTCGCTGCTACATTTGGTCCATCGTTTACAGTTATTCAAGCACCTGTGCGTTGTTGTTAGCCATTCAGTGCGCGCAGTATTAATCACCTTAATGATTCTTCCTATATTAGGCTAATAACTTATATGACGTTTAGCCGGTGGTTTTAAGGCGTTATTATGTAAACTTTAAAGCGTAATAAGATAAAAAAACTTGAAGGTCTGACCAGTTTGCTTGACAATCATTAACGCATTTTGAAAACATTTATCTAGGATATTTATGGTTAATCGCTTTAGTCGAATCGTTAAACAAATTAAAAAGTTTCCAAAAATCAGTCATTCATTTTTGTTAACAAAATTATTTTGCTCTCAGGTTAAATATGCCAGCACGTCAAAGGTCACTCTGGTCGATATAGAACAGCAGCAAGTTAAGTTGTCTATGGTCAATCGCAAAAGAGTACAAAATCATATTGGTGGTGTGCACGCTATTGCCGCGGCGTTATTAGCTGAATCGGCGACAGGTATCGTTTTTGGTTTGAACTTACCCGATAGCTGTCTGCCTTTATTAAAGTCGATGACGATTAACTATCAGCGCAGAATGCAGGGAGATTTAACCGCTATTGCAAGCATTTCAGATCAGCAAATTGCATTATTGACCCAAGAAAAGGGCAATATGGACATTGCGGTTACCATCACTGATGAATCAGGCGAACAGCCAATTGAATGTATAATGACATGGGCATGGATCAGTAAAAAAACCAAAAAGTAATAAGCGCTAATCATCACAAACATTAAAAAATGCATGTGGGTCAAGGTAATACTAAGTAATCGCTGATCTCTTTCAGCGCGCTGTGGTTACACTTTGGCGCTTATGGGATCTTAGCTCGTTACCGCTGATTTATCCCGACTTGCTCTTATTTCCTAGCTTAACGCTGAAACTGCAGCTTGCAGTGGAACGGATATATATAGGTTAAGATAAAATGCTCTGCTGGCATGATTAATCTTTGCTAATTAATCTTAAAGCCATACACTATTAATGGTATAACTAATTTTTGCTAAGTTGTTGCACCATACAGCTTGGCGTCACTGGGTTATATAGGTATATAAAAATATTATCTATTTGATTTATTAGGATATTACCCAAGCATGGATTCAACACTGCCGCTATATCGTCAGCTTAGCCGCCAATTTTTTTTATTGGCCTTGAGCTTTTCCTTACTTTTTTTGCTGGGGTTTTGGTTGTACTTTCAATCGGAACAAGATTTAGCGCTAGTTAAAGATCAACAATTGCCTGCCCTTGAACAACACCATCAACGACAATTGTTATTAATTAAAAATAATCGCTTACTCAATGATCTGCTTGATAGTAGGTCGGCGCTAAAATTTGATGAAAGTTATCAAACACTGAATGAAAACTTAAAAAATATTTCTGCGTTAAGTCAAAATAATAAGCGGTTATTAGCGCAGTTAACTCAGCGTTTAAAAATGCAGGCAGAAAATGTCACACGCTTAACTGAAAGTGCTCGACGAAACCTTCAACTTAAAGACAGTGTCATTATTCAATTGATCCTAGTCACTGATAGTTTATCTCATTTAATCGCTGAGCAAACAAGTCAGCAAAAGGATTTATATCGTCAAATCAGCCAAGACAACTTAACCAAAAGGGTAATTACCCTACGGGCGAAGGCATTAAGTAACTTAGTGAATAGCTTAAATATTAATCGTGAGTTGCATCAAGGTATCATTGATACTTTAGTGATGTTTAACCAACTTGATTTACAGTATGATTTAGTCGAATTTAATTATATTCAGCAAGAGATTCAACTCGATATAATGCGTTGGCTGGCAAATGCCAGTAATGTGATGAATGAAAATTCAAATGAAACAGGCTTAGTTGAACAAATATCAGTGCTTAATCGCTTGCTGTTTAGTGAGCAAAACACTTTTGCAAAATGGCATGGTCAATTACGCAGGGCCGTTGACTTGCAGGCTGAATTAGCAAAACAGAAAGCTGAGTTAATCCCCTTACTTGATCACACACTTGTCGTGCAACCCCTTAAACCATCGCTTATCAAACAACAGTTTTTCGCATCGATGGTCAAGGCTAATATTGACGTGCAGCCTAAGCATTACACTTGGCTTATTACCGGTGTTTTTCTTTTACTTAGCCTAATTTTTATCAGTTTTCTTTTCAGTTTACGCAGAAAAATAAAATGCTTTGGTAAACAAAGTGCCGCTGTCGTTGAAGAGTTTGTGACTACAGGTCATGTGGTAGCAAAAATACCTGGGCTTGAAGTCACAACAATGCTTAATGCTATTAAGCAACTGTCTCAACCTTTACATCGTGAAGCCGACTTTGAACAACAGCATCAAGAATACCAAAGGCAAATAGTATTCATGTCTCGTCATAGCGGGGTTGTTTTTTGGCAAATGCCTTTGCGGTCAGAAAAACAGCAACAACAATTGTCAGCTTTACTCGGTGTTGACGTTAACAATCAACATTGGCGTCAGTGCTTTAGTCGGGCCGATGTTCGGGCTATTTTGTCTCTTGCGCGACACGCCAAAAAGCATCAGGGTGTTGAAAAAATTTCGTTAATTAGCAATCAAGAACAAGCCCTGGCTTTAACGCTTGAATATGTTGCTGGCCTTTGGTGTGGCAGTTTATCTAATGCAGAAGAATATCAAGTACTTAAAGATAGTAATGCACAGTTACAACAACAACTTAAACAGCAAAATCAAGCAGATAAGCTCGCTATTATTACCCGTAGCGACAAAGCGTTAGGCCTAGTGAATAGCCTAATGTTACAAAGACAGTTAGTGTCGATTACTCAGGGTGACGAACAATTTGCCTACCAGCAATTACGGCAATTAGCGCGCTGGAATGAACAACAAAAAACTTGTGCCCAATTACGTTTAAACGATTTTGTCTTGACCTTATCTAGGGTAACACTGGCTAATGAAATGCATACAGTTTTAGCTAATGTTAGTTTGGCTGCAGGGCAAAGTAACAACTGCATTTATTTGCACATGGCAGAGAATTTAGCCTCTTCGGTGACACTTGAAAGTGAATTGTTTCAGGCCATGATAGCGACAATATGTCATAAGATACTAAAGGAGCAGCGGGGTGCGGAGCTTAATATCGCTTTGCAAGTTATCGACGTAAATAGCGGCCAACAAACTGTACAGATAAGCTTTTTGCTTAACAAGCCATCTGATGCACAGATGCTATCTCAGGTGATTAACGAGTTAGCGTTCGATGATGAAATAACGGCTGACTTTGCTCATGCTACTGAGCATTATTTACGAGATTTGCAGTTAGTTTTTAATGTCAGTAATAAAGCTAGTCAACTGTTAGAATCGGCTGGAAAATTTTCTTTTGAATTTTCGTTAACCATTGCCGAGGAGCTGAATAAAACTAGCGAACACCAACCAGTAAACTTAGCTAAGTGCGCACTTTTAGTTATTGCCACTGACAAAGTTAGCCGTGAAAGAATTTGTCATCAACTCGGCCACAGCAAAGCCATAGTGGAAACAATGCAAGATTTGTCGCTATTTCGTCGCCAAATGAGTATAAAGCACCTAATGAAGTATCGCTTGGATGTGATTATTTTATCGCCTGAAGTCTACTGTTCAGATTATGATTTGATCACCCAACACTTGTCGAGTTTGCCGGCTAAAATACAACCTAAAATATTAGTTATTCAGCCACTTAACTGTACTAGATTACAAAGAGCAGGATTGTTTTCAGCCAGTAATTTACCTTGGTTTGCCGGTGAGTTAATCACCAATATTATCGCGTTGTTAAGTAATAACAACCAGATTAACTTATTAGTTGAGCCAGAGATTTTCTCACCTTATCGTTTTATACCTAGCCAAGTTGAAGTTTTACTGGGTGTGATCATGACCAGTAAACATCAAGTTTTGCTGAGAATATTGCATTGGCTTGGTTTACAGGTGACTGTGGTTTCTCAACAAGACCAGCTCGAACACTTATGGCAGTCAGGGCGTTACTTAGTAGCTATTGGTGAGTTTTCCAGTTTTAACCATACTGTTAACAGTACTGTTAATAATACATTAACGCCTGTTCGTGGCCTGTTTGCTTTGAGCAATAATAAAGATAAGTTAGACGATTTTTTCGACAAATGTAACTTACCAACGTCTTGGCATAGTGGCTATTTAGCCCCGACATTAGATATTCAACAATTAATTCAGCAATTATCTCCTTGGTTAAAGTCAGCTGCAGGCACAGGTGATAATCAAGCCATATTAGCCTCACCGGCAGATAAGCAAGATAATAAGTACAGTGTCATGCCAAATACTGTGCCTGACAAGAGCGATGTGACTGTTGAGCAAGTATTGAATATGGCTGATATTGAGCAGTCGTTAGACTTCTCTTTTGGCTTTGAGCAAATAAATAAACCAACAGCAGAGGCTTTGGATTTAACCCAATACGCAGAAAATCAAGGCTCTGCTGAGTTAGCCGCTTTTATGTTAGATGAATATTTAGCAGACATTAGCACCAATCTCCAAGCGTTAAGTTCGGCACTAGCGGCGCAAGACTACCGCCTCGCTTTAGCGCTTTTACAGTCGTTAACTACCTTAGCGAATGTTATTGCCGCCAAACCTTTATTGGCGCAATGTCGACAGTTAAGTCAGTTGCTTAGCCCAAAAGCGTTAAATGGCGCTTTTTCAGTAGCAGAAAAAGAGCCATTGCAACGTCAGCTAAATCACCTCAAACTATGTCTATTACAGCTAACTGAATTTGCAGAAGCGATATGAGTGTTCAATACTACCAGTCAAAAGACAAAGTTAAAGATGTTGCTAGCCCTTGTGTAAGTCATTGTGGCCTCAACGAGGACGATGTTTGTTTAGGCTGCTTTCGCAATATTGATGAAATTATGACATGGCGCCAGCTTGATGTAGCAGCAAAAAAAGCGATACTTAACCAGTGCCGACAACGTCAACAACAATATGGAAAGTAGCAGGCTAAAACAATAGCCAGTAAGGTAAATCATGCAAGATGTTGAAAAAAATACCTTAGCGCAACTTGATCAACTTAATGTTTTAGTTATCGACGATAACCTACTAGTACACAGTGTGTTAAAAGCAAGCCTATTTGCGCTTGGTATAAAGGAAGTGCGCTGTGTGCAAAATGCCTATTATGGTCTTAGGTTGTGCGATGAAATGCATTTTCATATTGTTATTTGCGCCTTTAACATTCAAAGCGACAAAGACGGCTTTCACTTATTAGAAGAATTGAAATTTAAAGGCCATGTGACTAAAACTACGGTATTAATATTCCTCAGTACAGAAACCAATGAAGCCTTGGTTAACTCTATCATCGAGTTGCAACCCGATGACTTTTGGACAAAACCGTTAGCGATAAAAAAAGTCAGAACCCGCTTCATCGCGATATTAAAGGTCAAGCAAGTGCTTTTTAATATCAACAATGCGATAGACAAAAAAGCCTACGCCAAAGCACTTTATTTTGCCGATCGACACCTGCAAAATGAAAAGTTAGCCCATTATCATCCTAATATTAACCGCATTAAAGGTGAGTCATATCTTTCCTTGCTTGAGTTTGAAACAGCAGAAGCTTTTTATCGGAGATTATTTAAAACCTATAAATACTCCTGGGTATATTTAGGCTATGCCAAAGCCTTGTTAAAGCAAGGTCGCTTGGGTGAAATTAGCGATATGGTAAACAGCTTGATTGATAAGCCAGACACACGTTTTGGTGCTCACGATATGATGGCGCAGTATTTCATCGAACAAGAACAATATCAGCAGGCCTATGAAGAAATTAAAAAAGCCATGGCACTGGCACCGAGAAATATTGAACGTAATAGAAAGTCGTGGGATTTAGCCCGCTTAACTCATGATTATAAAGGACAATATGTAGCGACGCGCAACATAGCACAACAAGCGAAAAACTCTATTCATGACTCCCCCGCACTTTTACTGAATGTGATCAGAGCGGGTATTGATTTTGCTTGTGCAACTCCAGATGACAGTGCCAATGAAATATTGCGGCAAACTGATCGTTATATCAGACAATTTGAGCATGACTGCCTAGATTTAAGCCTTTTTAAACAACCATTATTAGTGGTTAAAGCTAGGTTACACAATGTCCGTAATGAACAAGCTAAAGCGATAAAATTAGTTGAAAATCATATGTCGCTTATACCCAGCACAGTAGTAGAGGATAATTTAGATCGGGTGAAAGTATTGCATGAGTTAGGTATGCGTGAAGAGGCGATAAAATTGCTTGCAGCCATCAATCATCAAATTGCCGGTAATTCGTTGAATAGCCAAGTGGTTAGGCATTACATAGCGCAAGAAAGCCAACAGCGTGAAGAGATACACTTTACTGCCAAAGAACTTAACCGCATGGCGGTTGAGCATTTTCAGAAGCATCGATTACTACCGGCGTTAAAGGCCATTCAACAAGCATTACAACTGAGTCCAAATAATGTCAAATTACTGTTTAGCCAATTAAAAATATTGATAAAAATTAAGCAAGAAGATCAGGACACACCTGAGCATCAGGTGACAGTCGAGGGTATTCTTGCTGTGCTTTCAACGCTAAATTTTGAAGGTAAAGGCCTGGCAACGCTGAACGAATTAACGCTGAAATGGCAAAAATTAAACTAGTGGCAAACGCCATGATTTTTACCAAGCTCATTAATTTCCTGATCATTTCACCTGGGTAAAACAATTCACTACTGCGTTATTAAAATAACTGCCATGGTTTTGTTGGTTTTTTCCACAAATAAATCAGACCCGCTAATTAATGAAACGGGTCTGATTTAATGCATTAGGTGCTAAGCATCGCGAGGCATACCTTTTTCAACCGAACGAATTAATCGTGCGGTTAAACGTAAATTTTGATCTTTAGTTAAAGCTTGTTGTTTAAGTTTTTGTTGTGCTATTGCCCACTCAATATGTTCAGCAACCATAGGGGCTGAGTTTGCTATTTTTTCAGTTAACGCCTCAATATTAGCTATTGAGAAATCGGCATTACCCAGGGCAACGGCGATATTTCGCTGCCAACACTGAAAGCCAATACGACGAATAGGCGAGCCTTCAGTTTTACGTAAAAATCTTGCTTCGTCCCACGAAAACAAAGTTAATAAAGTGATATTGTCTAAGTTTTGTCGAGGTTTAAAATCATCTTCACTGCCAAGCTTGGCAAACTTGTTCCACGGGCAAATTAATTGGCAGTCATCGCAACCATAGACTCTATTGCCAATTAAAGGCCTAAATTCTACCGGTATGGCGTCACGTAATTCTATCGTCAGATAGGATATACAGCGTCTTGCATCGACCACATAAGGTTCAACTATGGCTTGAGTTGGGCATATTTTGATACAGGACACACAAGTACCACAGTGATTTTCTACCTTAGTATCATGAATTAAGGGTATATCAACCAAGAGCTCGCCGATAAAAAACCAAGAGCCCGCTTGCTTGTTAATCAGTAATGAATGTTTACCCACCCAACCTAAACCTGCTTTTTCGGCCAGAGGTCTTTCAAGTATTGGCGCAGAATCAACAAAAGGGCGATAATTAAGATTGTTACAATGGGTTTTAATTATCTCACCTAATTGTTTTAGGCGTTTGCGCATTAGTTTGTGATAATCGCGACCCAAGGCATATCGGCTGATATAAGCATGATCGCGATTTTTTAAAATGCGAGCAAATTTCGCATCGGTAGGCAAATAATCCATGCGCACGCTGATAACATTCAGGGTGCCGGCAACCAATTCCTTTGCTCTGGCCCGCATTAAGCCATGGCGGGCCATATAATCCATAGTGCCGTGATAGTTATTTTCTAGCCAACGGGTTAAAGCGTCCTCGTGTTCAGATAAGTCGACATCGCTAATACCCACTTGTGAAAAGCCAAGTTCTTGGCCCCAAAGCTTGATTTTTTCTGTTAAATCTTGATAGTTAAGAGCAGGTGTAGTCATGGCAGCCGAATGTTCAAACGATAAAGGTGGTATTAAAAGTGTCGAATAGTTTAACACATCATGCTTATAAGGTTAATCAACTACAACGCTATGAGGCTGACGCCGCACAAGCAGTCGGTATCAATTTATTTCAACTAATGGAACGAGCAGGCCGTGCGGTGTTCAGTCAAATACAGCAGCATTTTCCCGCCGCGACTAAGCTCCTCATTGTTTGCGGTAAAGGCAACAATGGTGGCGATGGTTATATTGTTGCCAGATTAGCCCATCAAGCCGGTCTAGCTGTCACTGTGCTGGTTAATGCTGAGCGCGAATCTATTACGGGCGATGCACAACAAGCGCTAACCTTACTTACCGTGCTGCCAGTAAAAATTGATTTTTGCCCGCAAAGTGAGGCAATGGAAACCCTTGTAGCTGGGTTTCAAGCAGGTGTTATTGTTGACTGCTTATTTGGTATTGGTTTTAGCGGGGTATTATCTTCAGCCCTTGTCGACTTGATTACCCAGATAAATAACCAGCCATGCCCACGGGTGTCGGTTGACGTGCCGTCAGGACTTAATGCTGACTCAGGGACAGTATCAAGTGTTGCGGTCAAAGCCGATTTAACGGTGACATTAATAGCCTATAAGCAAGGTTTATTGACGGGGCAAGCCGCAAACTATGTCGGTAATCTTCAGCTTGAAAGGCTAGGCGTAAATCGGGCGTTAGCGGCGTTAACCTCAGCAGCATGTTTTCGCCAAAGTGAGAAAAACTTACCGGCTATTCTACCCAGAGCCCCTTGCAGCCATAAAGGTAATATTGGCATGTTGCTAGCGGTTGGCGGTTTTCACGCCTTTACCGGCGCTATTTGTTTGGCTGCAGAGGCCGCTTTGCGAACGGGTGCTGCACTAGTTGGTGTTTGTTGTCACGAAAAGTCACGTAACACTTTACTGACCAGACAAGCAGAGCTGATGGTAGTGGCAAATTCAGCCGAAAGCTTAAAGCGTTCAGCGCTACTAAAAAAAATAAAAGTCATCATACTTGGCCCTGGCTTAGGGCAAGAGCTTTGGTCAAAAGCGTTATTTAATTTGGTGATTAAGCGGCCTGAGCCAAAAGTAGTTGATGCTGATGCCTTAAGGTTACTTGGCAAAAGTGCATTAAAAAATGCTCAATGGGTATTAACACCTCATTCAGGTGAAGCTGCGGCTTTACTATCATGCTCGATTGCTGAGATTGAAGCGGACCGATTTTCAGCGGTAAAAAAAATAGCGCAACAATATGGCGGCGTATGTGTGTTAAAAGGTGCCGGTACACTGGTATCTAATGGCGATATTGTTTGGGTTAATAGTACGGGTAATGCAGGCATGGCCAGTGGTGGTATGGGTGATGTGCTCAGCGGTATTATTGGCGCACTAATCTTACAAAGTGAGGATTTATTTGTCGCTGCCCGCTTAGGTGTCTATATTCACGGTCGTGCAGCTGATATTATTGCCCAAAAGCACGGTCAAATAGGGTTACTTGCGAGTGATCTATACCCCGAAATTCAGCGGCTAATTAATGGTAATTACGCTGCAGATAAGATACTTTAGAAGTAATAACAATACGATGAATAATTTTGTGACAAAAAAAAACTTTATATTAGCCGATGAATTGGCAACAATCACTTTGGGTAAACAATTAGCTGATATTGTAAAAACAGAGTTGAAACAAGGGATTATTGTTTACCTAAATGGTGATCTTGGTGCCGGAAAAACTACCTTAACACGAGGTTTTGTGCAAGGAATGGGGCATGTCGGTAATGTTAAAAGCCCAACCTATACCTTAGTTGAACCCTATGACTTAGCAGACTGGCAAGTGTATCATTTTGACTTATACCGGCTAGCTGACCCTGAAGAATTAGAGTATATGGGCATTCGAGATTACTTTAATAGCCAGTGTTGTAGCTTTATAGAGTGGCCTGAAAAAGGTCAGGGCATGTTACCAGAGCCAGATATGATTATAGACTTGGCTTATCATGATGAGCAGCGTCAGGTTTCACTCTTGGCTAAAACAGTTTTAGGTAAACGCTTACTGTCAATTTTAGCGCGATAGCGCGCTTTATTGCTCACAGATAGTTTCAGCGCAGTTCAAGTTTCAGCGCAGTTCAATAAGAAAAGTAACAGCTAAAAAAGGCTGTTGAAAGGCCCTTAAAAGGTAAGTGATTCAATGCGTTTAGCAAGTTTTTCAAGAAAAATCATAGTCATACTTATGCTCTGTCTAGGCATAGTAAGTATTGCTAACGCCAGCAACAGTATTGACAGTGTGCGGGTCTGGCCTGCGCCTGAAAATACCCGTATTGTTTTTGATCTTAGTCAACAACCTGATTTTAAATACTTTTCATTACAATCCCCTCAACGCTTAGTGATCGATTTTAAAAATAGTACAAACTATGTCGATTTAATGTCGGTGATAAAAGCTGACCGCCGAGTGAAAAAAATTCGCACGAGTCGCTCAAAACAGCAAGGAACGACTCGCTTAGTACTTGAGTTAGCGGATAACTTTCGTATCTCTGTATTTCCGCTGGCGCCTGCGGGGCAATACGGTGACCGGCTGGTTATTGATCTCTACGACAAACAAAGTCAGACCATTGCACAACACGACAATAGCAAAGGTAAACGCGACATCGTTATTGCCATTGTTGCCGGACATGGTGGTGAAGACCCAGGTTCTATAGGTGCTGCAGGAACTTATGAAAAACGCATAACCTTAAAGATAGCGCAAAAACTCGCTAATTTAATTAACGAAAAGCAAGGTCTAAAAGCGGTGATGATCCGCAGTGGTGACTATTATGTTAACCATGATCGTAAAACTGAATTAGCCAGAAAATCCAAGGCTGATCTGCTTATTTCTATTCACGCTGACGCCTTTACCTCATCACAACCCAACGGCGCTTCAGTGTTAGTACAAGCTACGCGTCGTGCTGATTCAGAATTTAGCCACTGGATTCAAAACCGAGAAAAAAATTCCGAACTACTAGGTGGCGCAGGTGCAACTATTAGAAAAACTAAGGATAACAACTTAGCAATAGCACTGGGTGATATGAAGAAAGAATACACTATGGCAAGCAGTTATGATTTTGCTGAACATGTGGTTAAGCAGCTTAAAAAAGTCACAAGGCTACATAAGCATAAGCCAGAACGTTTAAGCTTAGCGGTATTAAAATCTAATGATATTCCGTCAGTATTAATTGAAACCGGTTTTATTTCTAATCCACAAGAAGAAAGACGTTTAAATAATGCCAATCATCAATATAAGTTGGCTAAGGCAATATATATTGCGGTAGATGACTACTTCTCTCGTAATCCACCTGATGGCACATTAATCGCTGCGACACGATTTCGTGAACACAGGGTCAGCCGCGGTGAGTCGCTTTCTGTAGTTGCTCAGCGTTATAAAGTTTCCGTTAGAAAATTAAAATCTGCCAATAATCTCACCTCTAATGTGGTTAGAATTGGCCAAACACTCAAAATACCACAGGCAGATTAATCTTCGCATGACCATTGCCATATTACCCGCTCGCCTCGCCAACCAAATTGCCGCTGGTGAAGTCGTTGAACGTCCAGCCTCGGTTGTTAAAGAACTGGTAGAAAATAGTATCGATGCTGGCGCCACAAGCATTAAAATAGACATTGAAAAAGGCGGCGCCAAACGCATTCGCATTATCGACAACGGCAAGGGTATTGCCAAAGCAGAGTTAGCGTTAGCGCTGAGCCGACATGCCACTAGTAAAATTAAAGACCTTGATGATCTTGAAGCCATTAGTAGTTTGGGCTTTCGTGGTGAGGCATTAGCCAGTATTAGTTCTGTCGCACGGTTAACTTTAACCTCTAAGCCTGAAGCACAAGCGTCAGCGTGGCAAGCGAATGCGGAAGGGCGTGATATGGCGGTGTCAATCAAGCCTGCTGCTCACCCAAATGGTACAACAATTGATGTGAGCGACTTATTTTTTAACACGCCAGCAAGACGAAAATTTTTACGCACAGAAAAAACAGAGTTTGCTCATATTGAAGAAGTGATTAAACGCATTGCATTGGCAAATTTTGCTATTACTTTTGTGCTTACCCATAACCATAAAGTGGTTAAACAATTTCGCGTCGCTAATTCATCAATACAGCGCAGTAAAAGGGTTGCACAAGTTTGTGGACAAAAATTTATTGATCATGCGATAGAAATTAATTGCGAACATGACGGCCTACATTTACAGGGTTGGATTGCCCAACCAAGTTATTATCGTAACCAAAATGATCTTACCTACAGTTATGTTAATAATCGTATGATGCGCGATAAGTTAATTAATCATGCCATTCGTCAAGCTTATGCCGATTTATTGCCCAGTGACAGCTACCCTGCATTCGTCTTGTTTCTACAACTCGATTTTTGTGAAGTTGACGTTAATGTGCATCCGTCTAAACATGAAGTACGTTTTCATCAAGGGCGTTATGTGCATGACTTTATTTATTCGGTCTGTAATCGTGCCTTAACTAATGAGTTAGCGCTCAAGGTTGATAATAGTACCGGCGAAATTTTAACGCCTGATAACGAGGTTCAAAGCCCTCAGCAAGCTGAGATTCAAGCCGCTAGCTTCATTACCCCTTTACGGGCAAGTACTGATAGTGATCGGCAAAGTAATGCCTTAGCTAGAGATCAGGCTGCAAGCCAAAAGGCTGAATATAGCGCTGATAACAAAGACCCGCGAGTTAGCAGCAATTTTTCTCAAGCTAATGCGCGACATTATTCGACAAAAATAAATCCTCAAGCGAGCAAAGCCTACAGTGATTTAATGACACCATTAGCGCTTAATTCACAGGTAACTGAGCCTGAACTACCCCCAATAACGACTGATGTCGCACCAACAGCCGCCATGCCAATATTGGTAAATACCGCATCATCAAGTCAAGATGAAATGACAGATGCGACAAAAATTTTATTCTGGCAGGCACCACATTACCTTGTTATTCAACAACGCCAGGCGTTACGTTTATTATCAGTGAACAAGCTCGAACACTTGTTACGGCTGCAAGTTATCCAGCAACGTTGGCATGAAAAATTGGTCAGTCAGCCGTTATTACTGCCAATAAAAATTAAGGTCAGTGAAAAAGTAGCAAAATTTGTGCAAATAAATGAAAAACAATTTCAGCATATGGGCATGGAAATTCGTCAGTTACAGACCAGCACATTACAAATTCGACAATTTCCTGCTTTGCTAAGAAATAAAGATATAGCTAATAGTTTTGATAAGCTAATTAAACAGTTAGACGTTGAAAATCAAGAGAGTGTCTACGCAGAAATTGATTGGCAAATGGCATTAGCTAGCCTTATGCTAAGCGAAGAATGTACGCAAGCACAGGCATTACAAGTTTGGCGAAATGCTGAAAGTGATTTTAATTGTCAATTTGAACAGCAACTACGCTTGAATTCGGTCGCCATAGACCTCACATCTTCAGTAAATGAGTTAGATAAAATATTACCGAAATGACTAAGCTGGCAAACCAAGAGCATATTGACGATAAACAGCCACCCGTTATTTGTTTAATGGGGCCTACAGCCTCAGGTAAAACTGCTCTAGCAATGGCATTATATGATGCACTACCTTGTGACATTATTAGTGTTGATTCAGCGTTAGTTTTTAAAGGTATGGACATTGGTACGGCGAAACCAACAGCGGATGAATTAGCGGCTTATCCACATCAATTGATCGATATTAAAGATCCAAGCGAAAGTTATTCTGCCGCTGATTTTTGTCAAGATGCGCTTAAGGCCATTGCAAAAAGTCGAGAAAATGGTCGTATTCCTTTATTGGTCGGCGGTACTATGATGTACTTTAAAAGCTTGATTGAAGGTATTTCGCCATTGCCTCAAGCTGATCAAAGTATTAGAGATATAATAGCGTTAGAAGCGGCTAACAAAGGTTGGTTGGCTATGCACGAAGAGTTGCAAAGTTTTGACCCTGTTTCAGCAGAGCGCATTCATCCTAATGATCCGCAACGACTTGCAAGAGCGATAGAAGTTTATCGAAAAACAGGTAACACTTTGACACAATTGACCGAAATAAAAGGTGATAAAGTCAACGGGAATATTTTACAATTTGCGATAGCACCGAAAGAACGTAGTGACTTGCATGCACGAATAGAGTTACGCTTTACGCAAATGATAGCACAAGGCTTTGAACAAGAAGTTACTGGCTTGAAAGCAAGGGCTGATCTGGACCTTGACCTGCCGGCTATCCGTTGTGTTGGTTACCGACAAATGTGGCAACATTTAGCGGGCGACTATGATCACGATGAGATGGTTTTTAGAGGTGTTTGTGCAACACGTCAGTTAGCAAAAAGACAGTTAACCTGGCTACGGAATTGGCAAAATTTACATTGGTTAGATATGGAAGATGAAAATAATTTAAAAGTTATTTTATCGGCAGTAAGCAAACTTTAAACATTGATGTATAATTAAAACAGCTGTGTATTAACCAGCTAGTTTTATTGAATAATTTTAATAAAGTATTTTTAATAAAGTATTCAACAGAATATTTAACTTTCACTAAAAATAAAAAAGGTACCTAATAATGGCAAAGGGGCAATCTTTACAAGACCCATTTTTGAATGCGTTACGTCGTGATCGTATTCCTGTAGCAATTTACTTGGTTAATGGCATTAAACTACAAGGGCAAGTAGAGTCATTCGATCAGTTTGTAATTTTACTTAAAAACACCGTTAGTCAAATGGTATATAAGCACGCTATCTCAACGGTAGTACCCGCTAGAGCAGTAACTAGTATGCCAGTCCCACAAATGAATCAGGACATAGAAGATTAATGCAAAAAGTTAGTATTGTATTGAGTCGCTCATTTGTTTGATAGATATCAGGCAGGTGAGCGGGCTATACTTGTTCATTTAGATTTTCCCGATGATAATACCCGTGAAGACTTACAAGAGTTTGAAATGCTTGTAAGTTCTGCTGGTATAGGTGCGTTAAATACCATCACAGGTAAACGCGCTACTCCGCACCCGAAATATTTTGTTGGTACAGGTAAAGTGCAAGAAGTTGCTGATGCTGTACGTATGTTCGATGCGAATATTGTCTTGTTTAATCATAGTTTATCGCCATCTCAAGAAAAAAACATTGAAGCCTTGTGTCAATGTCGTGTGGTTGATCGTACGACGCTAATTTTAGATATTTTTGCCCAACGAGCTCGAACTCACGAAGGTAAATTACAAGTAGAATTAGCACAGTTACGCCATATGAGTACACGATTAATACGCGGTTGGACTCACTTAGAGCGCCAAAAAGGTGGTATTGGTTTACGTGGGCCAGGCGAAACTCAGTTGGAAACAGATAGGCGTTTATTACGTGATCGTATGGTCAATATCCGTAAACGCTTGGGAAAAGTTGAAAAGCAAAGACAACAGGGGCGTCGGGCGAGAACTAGAGCTGAAATCCCAACACTTTCTTTAGTGGGCTATACCAATGCTGGCAAATCAACATTATTTAACCAAATAACCCAGGCAGGCGTGTACGCTGCCGATCAACTGTTTGCCACTTTAGACCCCACTTTGCGTAAAATTGAAGTAGATGAAGTCGGTCGTGTTATTCTGGCTGATACCGTAGGATTTATACGTCATCTACCCCATGATTTAGTGGCCGCATTTAAAGCGACGTTAACTGAAACAAGAGAAGCAGAGTTGTTGCTGCACATTATTGACATTGCTGATGAACGACGTAGCGAAAATATTGAACAAGTAGAAGAAGTTTTAAAAGAGATAGAAGCGGGTGATGTTCCGCAACTATTGATTTGTAATAAAATAGACCAGTTAGATGATGTTGAACCCAGAATTGATCGTGATGATCAAGGGCTACCGATTCGTGTTTGGCTGTCAGCCCAAAAAGGCATTGGCATTGAGCTTTTATTTCAAGCACTGTCAGAACGATTAGGTAAAAAAATTATCAAACACCTACTTTGTTTACCGCCTAGTGCCGGTAAACTTCGTGGTCAACTTTACCAGTTAAATTGCATTACTGATGAGCATTATGACGAGCATGGTAATTGTTTATTAGATATAAAATTACCGGTGAGAGAATGGAATCAGTTACTAAAACAAGACGAAGCAGAAATAGAGCACTTTATTCACACTTAACAGACTGATATATTAGCGTGGTTAATATAGCAGTTAGCGCATTAATTTTTTATAGCGGAGAATAGCATGGCTTGGAATGAACCGGGGAACAATGAGAAAGACCCCTGGAAAAACAAAGGTGGCAAAAATCAAGGCCCACCTGACTTAGATGATTTATTAAAAGATATCGGCAATAAATTTGGCGGTATTTTTGGTGGCAACAAATCAGGAGGCGGTGCGGGGAAAAACTTTTCTAGTATCGGCATCATGGTAGTGCTTATTGTGGCTATTTTGGGCTACGCCTTCGCTGGCTTTTTTACTATTAAAGAAGCTGAAAAAGGTATCGTTTTACGCTTTGGTCAGTATGCTGGCACGGTAGAACCTGGTTTACGTTGGAAGTGGACGTTCGCTGAACGTATTATTCCAGTTGATATGCAAACCACACGTAACCTTCCTTCTTCAGGCTTTATGCTAACAAAAGATGAGAATGTTGTTCGTGTTGAAATGCAAATTCAATATCGTGTAGTTAATGCACGTAATTATATTTTCAGTGTTACTAATGCTGATGAAAGCTTAAGCGAATCGCTTGATAGTGCTCTGCGCTATGTGGTTGGTCACTCAAGAATGGATGACATTTTGACCAGTGGTCGTGAAGCTGTGCGCCAAGCAGTATGGACAGAGTTAGAAGAAATTATTAAACCTTATAATTTAGGTTTGATTGTTGTCGATGTTAACTTCAAGGACGCTCGTCCTCCTGAAGAAGTCAAAGACGCTTTTGATGACGCCATTGCTGCACAAGAAGATGAAGTGCGTTTCTTACGTGAAGCGGAAGCGTATGCAAGAGGCATTGAACCTCGTGCTCGTGGCCGTGTTAAGCGTTTAGAGCAAGAAGCATTAGCTTATAAAGCGCAGATACTACTTGATGCAGAAGGTGACGTTGCTCGTTTCAACAAGTTATTACCTGAATATCAAGCAGCACCTGAAGTTACCCGTCAGCGTATGTATTTAACGTCGATGGAAAAATTTTATAGCAACACCAGTAAAGTAATGGTTGATGTTGACGGCGGCAATAGCATGATTTATCTACCACTAGATAAAATTATGCAACAGCAGTCTAGTAGTCAACGTGCTACGCAACAATCAGTACCGGCGATAAACCAGTCGTCAAATAGTACTAATACTGCACCAGCATTATCCGGTCGTAATGATCGTTTCAATAATGGGAGAGACTAAGCCATGAAGAATTTTATATTGGCAATTATTGCCTTAATACTTGTGCTAACAGTTTCGTCTGTTTTTGTTGTGACTGAAGGCCAACGTGGCATAGTTTTCCAGTTCTCAAAAATTACGCGTGACGGTGATACCGGCGACATGAAAGTTTATGAGCCAGGTTTACACTTTAAATTTCCATTTATTAACACAGTACGTAAACTTGATGCGCGTATTCAAACTTTGGACGAAGAGCCAGATCGTTTTGTAACATCTGAGAAGAAAGATTTAATGGTCGACTCATTTGTTAAATGGCGTATTGTTAACTTTTCAACCTATTATTTGCGTACTTCAGGTTCAATTGAGAACGCTCGCGCGTTATTGAAACAGAAAGTAAATAATGGCTTACGTACCGAGATTGGTACACGTACGATTAAAGAAATTGTTTCTGGCGATCGAGATGACATCATGGCCCAAGCATTAGAAAGTGCTACCAGTAGCCGTGAAGATTTAGGTATTGAAGTGATTGATGTTCGCATCAAAGCTATCAACCTACCTACAGAGGTCAGTAATTCAATTTACGAACGTATGCGTGCTGAACGTACCGCTGTGGCGAAAGAACATCGTTCACAAGGTCAAGAGCAAGCTGAAATCATTCGTGCCACTATTGATGCTAAAGTAACGGTTATGTTAGCAACAGCACAGAAGAATGCACAAGAAGTTCGTGGTGAAGGTGATGCCCTAGCAGCAAAAGTCTATGCCGACTCTTATACACAAGATGCTGAGTTTTATAACTTCTTCCGTAGTTTAGAAGCTTATGAAAACAGTTTTAGCTCTAAGAGTGATATTTTAGTTATTAAACCTGACAGTAATTTCTTTAATTACCTAAAGAATGGTAAAAAAACTAATTAGTAGTTAAGGTTAAAGAGTAATTTAAAAGCCATGACATTGTCATGGCTTTTGTGTTTTTATCACTTGAAAAATGTACTCAAAGTGTTCTAGATTTGGTTTTCATTGTATGGGTTTATATAAGGAATTTACATGCTATCTACGTTGCTAATGGCATTGGCTATTGCGTTAATTATTGAAGGAGTGATTCCGGCACTATTTCCGAATAAATGGCGAGCCTATGTTTTAAAACTAGCCAATGAACCGGTTAATACTATTCGTCAAATAGGTTTATTTTTGCTGTTAATCGGTATTATGCTGTTTTGGACAGTAAATTAATTCCTTTGCTAACTCTGCACTACCACAGGTTTTTTTAATAACGCATTAAAATTCAACAATTATTGCTTGGACTCAATATTGATATTTGATAGAATCCTCGCCTAATTTTCTTACCAAAATGTGAACATGGGTAAAAACGTCGTAGTTCTAGGCACCCAATGGGGTGACGAAGGTAAAGGTAAAGTCGTCGACTTACTTACTGATAAAGCCAAATATGTAGTGCGCTATCAAGGTGGCCACAATGCGGGTCACACACTAGTCATTGATGGTGAAAAAACCGTTTTACATCTTATTCCATCTGGCGTATTACGTGACAACGTAAAATGTTTAATCGGTAACGGTGTTGTTCTTTGTCCTAAAGCACTTATGACAGAAATGGCCATGTTAGAAGAACGTGGCGTACCAGTACGTGACCGTCTTTTAATCAGCGATGCATGTCCATTAATTCTTCCTTATCACAACGCATTAGATGCCGCTCGTGAAAAAGCGCGTGGTAGCAAAGCTATTGGTACTACAGGCCGTGGTATTGGTCCAGCTTATGAAGATAAAGCTGCTCGTCGTGGTTTACGTGTTGGTGATTTATTTTGTGCAGAATCATTTGCGGTGAAATTAAAAGAAATTATGGAATACCATAATTTTGTTTTAACGCATTACTACCAAGCTGAGCCAGTAAGTTATGAAGAAGTACTTGCTGATGCTATGGCTGTTGCTGACATAATTAAAGGCATGGTTGCTGATATCTCTGAAATGCTAGATCAAGCGCGTAAAGCGGGCGAATCTATCATGTTTGAAGGTGCACAAGGTACATTGCTTGATATTGACCACGGAACATATCCGTATGTCACCTCATCAAACACCACAGTCGGTGGCGTTGCTACAGGCAGCGGCTTTGGTCCACTTTACTTAGACTACGTGCTAGGTATTACTAAAGCATACACAACACGTGTTGGTTCAGGTCCTTTCCCAACTGAATTAAATGACGAAGTGGGTAATCACTTAGGCACTGTAGGGCATGAATTTGGTGCAACTACTGGCCGTGAACGTCGTTGTGGTTGGTTTGACGCTGTCGCTATGCATCGTGCGGTGCAAGTTAACAGTATTAGTGGTTTTTGTTTAACTAAGCTTGACGTTTTAGACGGCTTAAAAACATTAAAAATATGTACTGGCTACAAAACAGCTGAAGGCGACATTATTACTGTGCCACCAACAGCAGCTGAGGGTTACGAAAAAATTACCCCAGTGTATGAAGAAATGCCAGGTTGGAGTGAAACCACCGTTGGTGCTACGTCTATTGACGCTCTACCAGCTAATGCGATTGCTTACATTAAACGTATTGAAGAAATTACTGGCGTACCTGTTGATATTATTTCAACTGGCCCAGATCGTATCGAGACCATGATTTTAGTTAATCCGTTTGACGAATAATTAAATTTCTACGTTTTAATCACTTTTTAAAAACCACCTGCTAGGTGGTTTTTTTATCGCTAAAATTCAGTCACTATTTACCTCTGCATTTTTAAATCCCTTTGACTAATTTAACCGATCTATTGTTTCACCAGCAAAAATGTATAAATACAAGGCATAAAATGTAGTCAGTAGTTATGCTACTTAGCAGTTTTATAATACGGTATTTTCTGATGTTAACCCTTCTAAGTGAGTAGATAATTAATCCACTCGGTATGGCAAGCTAGTCGCAGTATCAGCATTAAAATTTAGCTTAAGCCTTTTTAATCTGGGCGAGAGCATAGTTATAAAGATCATTAAAAGCATGGTTAACACTATAGTTAAAAGTAAAGACAGATCTACTTTGGTTAATTTTGTTAGTCAGTATGAAATGATACAAAAGCACAAAGCTTTACAAGTAAAACAAGCGGCTTAAACTTAATCTATATAATTAAACTGCTTATGGTTTGATAAAGTATGCTAATCGCTATTTTTATATCAATAGTTAACGCTTTATGTCCAATATTTAGCTAGGTTATGTGAAATATCAAACTATTCAGGCTATATTAATTATAGCTTGTAGCGAATTAATATATACAAAACAGCTTGAAATTAGACATCGCATTGCAATAGTATATAAATAACCATAATAGCTCTAACGTAAACTCACGCATAAGACTCACACATTAGGAATAAACATGACAGATCTTCGCCAACAAGCACTTGATTATCACCAATACCCAACGCCGGGCAAAATTAGTGTTGAATTAACGACCCCTGCTGAAACAAGCAAAGATCTCTCGCTCGCTTATAGCCCTGGTGTTGCCGAACCTGTTCGCGCCATTGCTGAAAATCCTGATGACGTTTATAAATATACCGGCAAAGGTAATACCGTTGCTGTTATCACCAATGGTACCGCTATTTTAGGTTTAGGAAACTTAGGGCCAATGGCCTCTAAACCTGTGATGGAAGGCAAAGCGTTATTGTTTAAACGTTTTGCTGGCATTAATTCGTTTGATATTGAAGTTAACCATAAAACCGTTGAAGACTTCATTAACACGGTAGCTAATATTGCTGACAGCTTTGGTGGCATTAACTTAGAAGATATTAAAGCACCTGAATGTTTTGTTATTGAAAAGGCACTCATTGAACGCTGTAAAATACCGGTATTTCATGACGATCAACACGGTACTGCTATTGTAACGGCAGCGGGAATGATAAATGCGCTAGAAATTCAAGGTAAAGAACTTCGACACGCTAACATTGTTTGTATGGGGGCTGGCGCTGCAGCGATTGCCTGTATGGAACTGTTGATTAAATGTGGCGCACAACGTGAAAAAATTTATATGCTCGACACTAAAGGTGTTATTCACACCCGCCGTGACGATTTAAATGAATATAAAAAATTATTTGCTAACAATACGGATAAGCGCACGCTAGAAGACGCCATCGATGGTGCTGACGTATTCATTGGTGTATCTGGCCCTAATTTACTATTACCTTCACACATAAAGCTTATGGCCGCTAAGCCAGTGATTTTTGCGTGTTCAAACCCAGATCCAGAAATTAAACCTGAACTGGCTATGGCAACACGCGATGATTTAATTATTGCTACCGGTCGTTCAGACTACCCAAACCAAGTAAATAACGTACTTTGTTTCCCCTTTATTTTCCGTGGCGCTTTAGATGTGCGCGCACGTATCATTAATGATGAAATGAAAATTGCCGCCGTACATGCCATTCGCACCTTAGCAAAAGAGCAAGTGACGGCAGAAGTATTAGCGGCTAGTGGCTGTGACGAGTTAAATTTTGGTAGAAATTACATTATCCCAAAACCTATGGACTCACGTTTACGTTCGGCGGTAGCCATTGCGGTTGCTCAAGCGGCGGTAGATTCAGGTGTTGCTGCGCTACCCATGCCAGAGAACTATAAGGGTTAGTTATTAATCTTGCCGATAGTCTTGTACAAATAGCTAGGCTATAGTAAAGCTATTAATATTGAAAAGGTGTCGAATTGACGCCTTTTTTGATTAAGCCATTCATTAAAAAACGTTAAGGTATGTTAGGCGGAAAATATCCTCTTTTGGCTGTAAAGACCTTAAACTGCAATTTATGGCAATAAAAAAGGCGCATCAAGCGCCTTCTATTATTTATAACCTAACGGTTTTATTGCATTTAATCTTCTGTTTCTTCTTCAATTTCCGCTTCGTATGCACTAAAGTCAGTTATGCCTTTTGCTTCCAAAGCCCGGCGAACACTCGCGGGTAATTTTTGTGTGTTGTCTTTAGCCAAGTCACTATCATCAGGTAATGGTTGGTCAGTAAAAGCGTGTAAAAACGCTTCACATAACAATTCACTGTTGGTGGCATGACGCAAGTTATTCACTTGGCGACGTGTACGTTCATCAGTGAGCACTTTTAACACACGTAAAGGGATAGACACGGTGATCTTTTTGACTTGTTCACTTTTCTTCCCGTGTTCGGCGTATGGGTTAATATACTCGCCATTCCACTCTGCCATGAATATTCCTCTATGCTAATTAATTGAGATAAACTTATCGATGTTAAACCTGTCTGGTAGGCCAGTTTATGATAAATTTATTCTTACTACTTGATTTTACTGGTTGTGGGGCCTGAGTCAATAACGAATGTGTAGAAGTTTAGAAGTCTAAAGTACTTGACCCAAGAACTTAAACCATTTAGATTGATAGACGTCCAAACATCTATACAGAAAATATTTTTACCGGAGTACACATGAGCGAGAAAAAAATTGCCACTACCGCTGTTCGAGCAGGTATTAATAGCGACCAACACCATGGTGCTGTTGTTCCAGCTCTTCACCTTTCAAGCACCTATGCACTGAAAGGTTTTAATGACAAGCGTCAGTTTGACTATTCACGCACCGGTAATCCAACTCGCGCTACGTTTGCCCAAGCTATTACAGATTTAGAGCAGGGTGCCGTTGGCATAGTGACAAATACCGGCATGTCAGCTGTGCATCTTATTTGCCAATTACTTGATACACAAGACACGGTTGTTATTCCGCATGATTGCTATGGTGGAAGTTTTCGCTTATTTACCCATCTTGCCAAGCGGGGTCAGTTTACGCTCGTGGTGGTTGATCAAAACGATCAACAAGCCTTGGCGCAAGCCTTAGCAACAAAACCTAAATTAGTCTTAGTTGAATCACCGAGTAATCCATTGTTACGCTTAGTTGATATTGCTGCCATTACCAAACAAGCCCATCAAGTTGGCGCATTAGTGGCGGTTGATAACACCTTTATGTCGCCGGTATTGCAACAACCTTTGTTATTGGGTGCTGATATTGTTTTTCACTCCACCACCAAATACATTAATGGTCATAGCGATGTAGTGGGTGGTGTGCTAGTCACCAAAGAACAAGCTTTAGGAGAAAAACTAGCTTGGTGGGCAAACTGCATTGGTATTACGGGTTCAGCTTTTGATAGCTTTTTAGCTCTGCGTGGCTTAAAAACTTTGCCCATACGGATGAAGCAGCATCAAATTAATGCCAATGCCGTGGCAAAATTTTTGCAACAGCATTCGGCTATTCAACAGGTTTATTTTCCGGGTTTAGCTAGCCATCCGCAACATGAATTAGCTAAAAAACAGCAGTATGATTTTGGCGCTATGATGAGTTTTGAGCTTAAAGGTGGCGTTGAAGCGGTTAAAATACTGTTTGATAAACTTGAACTTTTCACCTTGGCACAATCACTTGGTGGTGTTGAAAGTTTGATCTGTCATCCCTCAACCATGACCCATGCTGGGATGGAAATTGAAGCACAACTTACCGCCGGTATTACCCAGTCATTAGTGCGACTTTCTGTTGGTATTGAAGATATTGACGATATACTGGCCGACCTATCTCAGGCGCTCGATGCCAGCCAAGCTTAAAGCGGTTATCCATAGTTATCAATGTACTTTGGCTGCGTGTTATATATCAATAAATTAAAGGCGGTATGACAAGGTTGTCATACCTGTGGTAGTAAAATGATCGGTTCAAATACAGCGGTAACGCTTAGCTCTGCAAAAAATCACTTGGCAAAAGTTGCCTGTAATGTCCATAAATTTGGTGGTAGTAGTTTAGCTACCAGTGCTTGCGTTGAACGTGTGGTGGATATTATTCGTCAGCATTGCCAGCTCAATGACATTATTGTGGTATCTGCTAATGGCAATACCACAGATGCATTATTTACTCTTTATCAACTCGCGGTTGAGCTTCAGGAAATAACTTCGCTGAACACTGAGCAAGTGAGCACGAGTAATGACCTAAACACCTTACGTGAGCATTTACGGGTAACTATTACTGCCCTTGATGCGACGCAAGCTCAGTTAATTGATGAACTGTTAAATGCCAGTAGTGCCGCCAGACTGAAAAGTTTACTCAAGCAAGATGTTGCACAAATAACAGAACATTTACTGAGTGATCCGCTAAGTGCTCCCCTTAGTGAGCCATTGAGTTATCAAAATGACTTATTGGCCTTTGGTGAGGTTTGGTCCGCGCGCTTGTTATCTGCGGTATTGAGTGAAAGTGTGTGTCCAAGTTATATGTTGGATGCGAGAGACTTTCTTTTGCTAAAAGATGAAAAAAATTGTGCTATTGACTATAGCGTGAGCCAAGAAAACTTTTTACCGCTGCAACAACAAGACCAACTGGTGATCGTTACCGGTTATATTGCGCGTAATCAACAGCAACAAGCCTGCACGTTAGGGCGCAATGGTAGTGATTACTCAGCAACTATAATGGCGGCACTATCAGGTGCGGGCAATGTAACGCTTTGGACTGACGTTGATGGTATTTATAGTGCTGACCCAAGGCTTGTCCCCTTAGCGAGAAAATTACACCGTTTACCTAATGCGGTTGCCAATGAACTTGGCCGTTTGGGTAACCCAGTATTACATGCCAAAACCTTACAGCCATTAACCAACCATAATACCCATTTACATGTTGCCAGTAGTTTTGCACCTGAGGTTAGCGGTACTGAAATAGGCAAGTTTGGCCAAATAGCGAAACAAGAACTTTCAGTCACCAGTTTAAACGATTTAATATTAGCGAAATCAAGCAGCTTTTTAGCTAAGTCTGGCGAATTAGCGGTAAGTGAATTTTCACCGATTTGTTACAATCTTGACGAAGGTTACCTAGTCGTCACGCAGGCCCAACAAAAAGCGCTTAGCCAATGGTTAGCAAGTCATGACACCGAAGTGACCTTTAGGCCAGTAGCGATTATTGCCATTGTGGGTCATAGTGTCGCGAAACAAGGCGATATGCGCGCTAGATTTAAAAGAGCGCTTAAGCATCAACAATGCTTACATTTTTTACATGCCTTTAATGAACACAGTTATATTGCGGTTTTACCTGAGCCATGCTCGAGTGAAATACTCAATAATGTTCACGCGGATATGACCAAAGACGCGAAAAACATTGCCCTTGTTGTCGCCGGATTAGGTAATGTTGGCCAACGATTTTTAACCATGTTACCCAAGCAAATAGCGCGTGTCGCAGGCTTAGACAATGTGCATTTAGTCGCCTTAGTGGGGGCAAGTAAAGCCTTAATAAATACCGATGGCATAGATGTCGCTAATGCTCTGTTACATTATCAACAACAAGCGCAGCCGTACGACAGTGAGCAACTGTTAACTTGGTTGACTAATCACCCTTATGACGAGTTGATTGTTGTTGATATCACACCCAGTGAAGACTTTAGTCAGTTGTATGAAGAATTTTTTGCCCGTGGTATTCATGTTATTGGTGCGAACAAGTGGGCGGCATCTTCAAGCACTGAAAATTATCAGCAATTGCTTAAAACAGCAGAAAAAAATAATAGCTTATGGTTGGGTAATACCACAGTTGGTGCTGGTTTGCCTATTAACTCAAGCATTAAAGAGTTGATGAATAGCGGTGATAAAATAACGGAAATTTCGGGTATATTCTCGGGCACTTTATCCTGGCTATTTCAATTTTATGATGGCACAACGCCATTTTCTGCGCTGTTGTCAAATGCCTTAACGCAAGGGTTGACTGAGCCGGATCCGCGAGAAGATTTATCCGGGCGAGACGTACAGCGTAAATTATTAATTTTAGCGCGTGCCGCAGGTTTTGAATTGTCGTTAGCTGATATTGACTGTCAGAATTTAGTGCCAGAGTCATTACGTGGTATTAGCTTAGAGGCGTTTCTTCAACGAACGTCTGAGCTTGATGAGTTGTTTTTATTGCGCTTACAGCAAGCACAGGCAAAAGCCTGTGGAATTCGTTATGTTGCTCGCTTTATCAGTGATCATGGTCAAGTGAGTGCGAAAGTTAGCTTGGAAGAATTAAGCCATAACGACGCGTTTTCACAATTAACCCCATGTGATAATGTTTTTCAAATTAAAAGCGAGTGGTATCAAGAAAATGCGCTGATTATTCGTGGCCCAGGTGCTGGGCGTGATGTCACTGCGGGTGGTATTCATGCTGATTTAGTCACTATTTGCCAGCAGCTAAATTATCGTCAGCAGCACGTTAAAATCAAAGGGTTAAATTAAACATTTTTGCTAGCGGGAAGTGATGCCAAGGGGTATAAATAGCGTTAAGCAGGAAGGTTAAGTAAAGTTTTGGCGCGATTCGTTATGATCAAAGTATCGCGCCAAATTCATCAGGAAATTAATTAACCTGGGTTTTTATTAGCCAACAAAACAGTGTATTCTTGTTTTGTTAGCTGTTAATTAGCGAGGTCTTAGAAAGATGTACCTATGCTAAATACTAGGTTTTCGTCACTTTCAGTACCTGATAATTCTTTTGAATTAGCCACAAGCGCAATACCCACGTCGAAACCTGAAACTTCTGTACTGTAACCTGCTTCTAGGTAGTCGCCATCAAAATCGTCACCCCAAGTGCCGTAAGTGGCATAAAAACCTTTATGTTCAACCGTTGCAGATAAGAAATCATAGTCTTGGTTTGCAGCACCTTCAACTTCCCACTCACCGACATTATAAGCAAGTGAAAACATGCCGTAACTTAAGCCTAAGTTTACTTCATTATAAGAAGTATCAAAATCACCGGTATATTGGTAAGTTGTAAAGCCAAGGCTATAGCCTACACCACCCTCGAGTTCGCCGCCGTAACCGCCATAAACGTCTACTTCTAAACCCTCTTGTACGTCAGCTGCCCAAGTGCCAATATAAAAACCACTGTTTTCATAATCAACACCCGCACTAGCAGAGGCGGTGTCTGTTTGTACTATGCCACGGAAAATATATTGTGATACCGCACCCACATTGGCACTTAAGCCTTCTATGTCAGTAGCAGATGCTGACGTTGCTGTAAGTGCAGAAGTTGTTAATATCATCGAAATTGCTAGAGAGGTCATTGTTTTGTTCATGTTTTAGTCCACTAAGTTTTTATAATTACTAAGGACATTGCAAAGACAGTGCCTATTTAATTAAATTTTTATAAAGACTTTATTTTCAGTGGCTTAGTGATTTTATTGAGGTGTTTCTTGGTTGAGTCAATTGACCATTTTGTACAGGCTTGGTGCAAAAAAAAGACGAATGTACAAAAAAGGTGCACAGCATTGCTGACAATAACCACCCGTATTGAGCTCAATATTGCGTCATGGGCGAAAACTTCAGCGTTAATCTAGCCGTTATTATTGCTTTTAATATCGATTTTTGTGCGGGTTCTCAGTCGCAAAATTATGGTAATTGAGGTAAAGTAGCGAAAATTTTTTTAAGGTTATCATTATGTCTAATTTTTTAATTGCTCCCTCAGTTTTATCGGCAGACTTTGCTCGTTTGGGTGAAGATGTTGCTAATGTGCTCAGCGCTGGTGCTGATGTAATTCATTTTGATGTAATGGACAATCATTTTGTGCCCAACCTGACCTTTGGTCCAATGATCTGTAAGTCATTACGAGATTACGGTATTACCGCGCCGATTGATGTGCATTTGATGGTAAAACCTGTTGATCGCCTTATTCCTGACTTTGCCAAAGCGGGCGCTGATATTATTACCTTTCATCCAGAAGCGAGCGATCATATTGATAGAACTTTGCAGTTGATTAAAGATCACGGCTGTAAAGCAGGTTTAGTGTTAAACCCAGCAACGCCGCTGCATGTGTTAGATTTTGTCATGGATAAGCTCGACGTTATTTTATTAATGTCAGTGAATCCTGGTTTTGGTGGGCAATCTTTTATTCCTACCACCTTAGATAAGTTACGTTTAGTCCGTGAAAAAATTGCAGCCAGTGGTTACGACATCCGCTTGCAAGTTGACGGTGGTGTTAAAGCTGACAATATTGCTGAAATAGCCGAAGCAGGGGCTGACATGTTTGTTGCGGGCTCAGCCATTTTCTCCAAGCCAGATTACAAAGTCGCGATTGATGAAATGCGTGCAGAACTTGCAAAAGTAAAATAAAAAAATATTGATTAAAACACGATTAAATCACATTACATTAAGAAAAATTGAAGGATAAAAAATGAGTAAACCTATTGTATTAAGCGGCTGTCAGCCATCGGGCGAGTTAACTATTGGTAATTACCTTGGCGCGTTAAAGCAATGGGTGGACATGCAAGATAGCCACGAATGTTATTACATGCTGGTTGATCAACATGCGATTACGGTGCGTCCTAAACCTGAAGATTTACGTAAAGCGACCTTAGATGGTTTAGCCTTGTATTTAGCTTGTGGTGTTGATCCAGAAAAAAGCACCATTTTTATTCAGTCGCATGTGCCAGAGCACGCGCAATTGAGTTGGGTATTAAATTGCTACACCCAAATGGGTGAGTTAAACCGCATGACACAATACAAAGATAAGTCGGCAAAGTCTGAAGCTAATATGAACTCAGGTTTATTTACTTATCCGGTATTAATGGCGGCAGATATTTTATTGTATGGCGCGAACAAAGTGCCGGTTGGTGATGACCAAAAGCAACATTTAGAATTAGCCCGCGATATAGCGACTCGTTTTAATAATCTACATGGTGAAACCTTTAAAGTACCAGAGCCTTATATTCCAGAATTTGGCGCCCGGGTGATGAGTTTATTAGAGCCCACTAAAAAAATGTCAAAGTCTGATACTAACCCGGGTAATTTTATTGGTTTATTAGAAGACACCAAGAAAATTACCAAGAAAATTAAACGTGCGGTAACTGACTCTGACGAGCAAGCCAATATCTATTTTGACATAGCTGAAAAACCAGGTGTGTCAAACTTGTTGTCACTTTTATCGTGCACAACCGGTAAATCAGTGGCTGAACTTGTGCCTGAATATGAAGATAAAATGTATGGTCATTTAAAAGGTGATGTAGCTGAAGCCGTGGTTGCTTTATTAGCGCCCATTCAAGCGCGTTATCATGAATTTCGTAATGACCAAGCTTATCTAGATGAAGTGATGCGCAAAGGTGCTGAAAAAGCCTCTGCGCGTGCGAGTAAATTGCTTGCTGAGGTTTATCAGGCGGTTGGTTTTATTGCTAAGCCTTAATCTCTGCACTACTCATGCTGACGAGTTATTAAACTAGCGACTAAGTCAGTCACTAAGTAAATCACTAAGTAAATCATTAAGTCAGACATAAAAAAGCCGTCGTATTTACGACGGCTTTTTAGTTTTTATTTTTTCAATTCAGTCTTAAATCTGTTTAAGTATTTAAGTATTTAGGGCTGAATGACTGCTATTCTTTATTATCTTCAGCGGCCTCTTTCGTTACTTTTTCAAATAACTTAGCACTGTCACTGACAAAGCTTTCAACATCACTGCTCGGTGTAAACAAAAAGGCTGGCGACATGATGGTGGTGTCAAACTGCGGCCGGGGATTAAAGTCGGGTTGTTTACTTAATTGGACGATAAAACTACCGCCAAATAACAACAATACCAAACATAAAGACACGAAACTTCTGCGTTTTAATGTCATATGAAAGCCGACGTAACAGTTGAGCCAAAACAAACAAAAAGCCAGCAACAAAGGAACAATGGCGAGCAGCCATAACATTGAAGCGTTGCTTGAGGTATTAAAGTGCACAATGTTTTCAAAAATATCACTGAGCCACATTAAGTTGAAGAAGATATAGCTAATACCCATTTGGGTCCAAAAACGGCCATCGTGTTTGGTTAAATGCGACACTAAAGCAATACCGGCTGGCCATAAGGCAAAACCTAGCGTTAAGCCAATGGTGGGCACGAGTATTTGCGTTAAGCTAACTTCGTTAACATTGTTTAAATTAATAATCCAACCGCCAATAAAGGCAAATAAGGTCATGCTTAATGCCACTACCATAGGGTGACGCGCTAAGTTAATTAAGCCTTCAAACGGGCTAATCGCTATGCTTTTTGAAACCGGATGGCTGGGAAAGACAAAACGAACTTGGCTTTTTCCAATGGTGATAATATCGCCAGAACGTACTTGGTGTTGAATAACGTTGTCTTTACTGTTTTCAAGATAACTACCATTAATTGAACCTTGATCATTAACTAGCCAATGTTCACCATTAAAATGCAGTTGCAGATGATCAGCGCAAACGTGAGGGTCACTAATGATAATATCGTTATCGTAACCGCGGCCAATGCTAATGTTATTTGAGGCAAACTTGTGGCGGCTTAATAATTTATGACCATGACTGATTTCTTCAATGATTATTTCCATGAAACCGACTCCATAAATTTAGCTAGAAAGGCTAATGAGGTTTCTTGTGCCACACCTGAAATCGTAAAATGGCTGAGCAATGCGTATTGTTCGTGATCTACCGAGATGGCAATGTAGAGCACATCGTAAAGTGCGGGGAAGTCTTTATAAGCGCGGGTACAAAATACTGCTTTATTCTTAATATTACTGCTGTTGGGCGTAACGATATCATGGTGGCATTGATATTCAGTAACATCATCTTTACCGGCTTTATTACCTGGCGCGGCTTGATTTAACTGACGTTCAAAAATATGGTAAAACTTAGTGCTACCAATTTTATCTGATTCCATATAGCGGTATTCCATTTCTAACGAACCAGTAAAAAAGTCAGAAGAAATGTAAGTGTTCTCATCTAGGTCACAATTAGCAACAGCCGCCATAATTTGTGCGTCGGTTTTATCTGAGTTGGATTCACCCCAACAACGTACAAAAGGTACGTCAACGGTTGGAATTAAGCCTCGACCCAAAGGTTTTAGTTGCCAATCACTGTTCAGTATTGTGGTGATTAACTTTTTTTGATTTTGCATAAGTTGTGCAGCCATTTGCTGCTCAATACTTTCTGGTGGGCTATTTTTATAGGCCTGATAAAGCTCAAGTAGCTTGTCGTGCGGCACTAAAAAGCCAATTTGATTACCCGAAGTAGCGACATTAATACCAACAACTTCGGTATTTTTGTTAACCACTGGGCCGCCACTCATACCTGAGTTAACCGAGCCAGTAAAATGAATGCGATCATTAAATGATTCATTTTTTAAACCATTATAAGTGCCGGGCACGACTATCATACCTAAATCATGTGGGTTACCTAATGAATATAGTTCTTCACCTTTAGTCGGGGCTTGTTGGGCAAGCTGAAAAAAGGGCATTTCAGCCGTGACTTCACGTTGCACTATGGCGAGGTCATTAATGACATCAACACTTTTTAAGGTTAATGGCGCTTGGTTACCTTGGTTGTCTAAATATTCAATCTTGTATTTATTGGGATGACGTGCAAAACCGGAAATAACATGATAATTAGTGGCAATAAGGCCACTGCTGCTAATTTGAAAACCCGAACCAATGGATGATTTTTCACCACTGGCTTTGTCAATTAAGCGAATTTGATAAAGTGATGGGGCCAGTTGTTTAAAAATTTCTTCGGCCTGCTCAGCTGCGAAACTTAATGTACTAAAGCACATAAGTAGCAGAGCAAAAATAGCTTTCATTGCATATCCTTTTGTATTATTACTTTGGGAACTGTTTGATATTTAGGCAAAGCAGAACTTGTCTGACTACCATTGTGCCAGTGTAATCAAATTTGTCATCTTTTATCCGACAATATGACTATTTTGCTTGATGCAATGCACTAGTGTAACGGGATGAAAAAAAGCCACGATGAATAGCTAAACTAATTTGCGCTATTTGCATATCCGTTTAATACCTGTAGAAGCTTATGAAACTAATAGGCGTCTATTTAAGCAGTAACATCTTTAGATGATTAGGTTTATTACTGGCATTACATTTGTGTTCTTTTTGTCTGCAGATAAGCGAAATAAAATCATAGGGTTATTGTTCCAGATTAACTACAAGTGGCGAAATTTTTATTGGTGAAATACTCGCAATCACCCTAGCAGATTATTGTGATGAACAGCCAAATTGCTCTGGTGTGTTTTAACCCACATAAGTGGCTAATAATTTAATGAAACGGGTATCAGATCAAGCTAACGTTAAAACGTTTATTTAATATCTTGTTGTCTGCTACTAGTTTTAGTATGATTAAATGATAATTGTTATCATTTAGATATAGGCTACTATGACCTTATACGAATTACCCCTTAATCAACCAGCTCATATCAGTTATTTACCGGCAAACTTTGCGTTAAGTGCGCAGTTAATTGAACAGGGCTTCGCCTTGAAAAGTGAAATATCACTAGCCCATAAAGCGCCTTTTAACGGTCCACTTGCCTTTCATTTGCATGGCACAAAAATGTGCCTGCCAGCGACCATTGCCAAGCAAATCAACATTAAGTTATTAACCAAATGATCGAACAAAATATTGCACTGGTCGGTTTTGCTAATTCAGGCAAAAGCACACTTTTTAATGCCTTGGCGGTGGCAAAACAGAAAACAGGTAACTGGACAGGTGTCACAGTTGCCGCCAAACAGCAGCAATGTCAGCTAAATAAAAAGCTGACATTGCTGTCTGATTTACCTGGCATTAGCTCTTTAGCGCAGCGAAGTCAGCAAAGTAAAGATCTGTCGGTTACCCATGACTTTATTAAGCAAAATCACATTGATTGTTTAATTAATGTGATTGACGCCACACAACTTAAGCGCCAGCTGTATTTAACTACACAGCTGCTTGAGCTTGGTTTACCTATGATAGTGGTGCTAAATAAATCAGACCGTAAAGAAGCCGCTAATATAGATTTACAAAAACTGTCTGCTCAGTTAGGTTGCCCAGTAGTTACTGAAAATAGTGTTGGAAAACATGCGGGCAAAAAAATTACTGCCGCATTACAACATATTCCTAGCCCCCGGGTCGCTGGGCATTTATTGACCCTACCCGAAGCATTAGCTGATTACTCAGGCATGCCACTTGAATTAGAACGCCAAGCTTGCGGCAACACACCAGGCTGCCAATCAACTGATAAAAAGGCTATGGCGGTCATGCAAGCAAGGTATGACTTTATTTATCAACTGGTTGCTGACGTGGTTACGGCCCCCAGTAATAATACTCAATTTAGTGACAAGTTAGACCGTTGGATGTTGCATCCGGTTTTAGGTGTACCGATTTTTTTAGTGATGATGTACTTGCTATTCATGTTTGCGATTAATGTTGGCGGTGCTTTTATTGATTTTTTTGATATTTTAGCGGGCGCAATATTTGTTGATTATCCACAACACTTTTTAAGCGCTTTTAACTTACCCGCCTGGCTAAGTACTATTATCAGTGGTGTCGGTTTAGGTATTCAAACCGTGGCAACATTTATTCCTATTATCGCCAGTTTATTTATTGGTTTGTCACTGCTAGAAAGTAGTGGTTATTTAGCCCGAGCTGCATTTGTGGTTGATGCCGCGATGCAAAAAATTGGTTTGCCGGGTAAAGCCTTTGTGCCATTAATTGTTGGTTTTGGTTGTACCGTGCCAGCGGTGATGGCAGCACGTATTTTGGATAATGAAAGAGAAAGAATCACCACCATAATGATGTCGCCATTTATGTCTTGCGGCGCTAGATTACCGGTTTATGCCTTATTTGCGGCGGCTTTCTTTCCAGAGTCAGGGCAAAACTTAGTATTCTTGTTGTACCTTATTGGCATTGCTGCTGCGGTATTGACTGGGCTGATGTTAAAGAAAACCATTTTAATGGGTAAAAACTCTATTAATATTATGGAATTACCTTTGTATGAATGGCCAAAACTGTCATATTTGTTGAAACGGGTATGGCAACGCACACGCTCTTTTATTGTTGGCGCGGGTAAAACCATCATAGTGGTGGTCTGTGTTTTAAACTTCTTTAATTCTTTAGGCACAGACGGTGAATTTGGTCATCATGACACGCAAGACTCTTTGCTAAGTAAAAGTGCGCAGGTGCTAACACCCTTGCTTGCGCCCATGGGGGTTAAAGAAGATAACTGGCAAGCCAGTGTCGGTATTATTACTGGGCTATTTGCAAAAGAGGCGTTAGTGGCTACTTTTAATAGTTTATATTCACCGGTTTCACAAGCGCCAACAGCACCCGATCCTATGCCGGTATTATGGCAGCAAGCGCTAGCCAGTATTAGCGATAATTTACAAGGCATAGCAGCAGATGATCCCTTAGGTACTGACATTGGTGATGTGTCTAGCGTAGAAGTTGCCGCACAAGCACAAGGCGTTGAACAAAGTACCATTACCATTATGCAAGCGGCTTTTGCGGGTAAAATTGGCGCATTTTGTTACTTGCTTTTTATTTTACTTTACACACCATGCGCGGCGGCAATGGGGGCAATTAAAAATGAAGTGGGTACACGTTGGGCAATGTTTGCCGCATTGTGGAGTTTTACGTTAGCCTACTTATCGGCAGCAGGATGTTACCAACTTGCGGTGTTTTCATCACAACCTGTTCACTCGTTCATCAGTATTGTGGTGATCATGGCAGTATTTTTTAGTATATATTACGGTTTAAAACGAGCAGGTAAAAACATTCTGACCATACCTACGTTGGTTTCTTATCGTTAACACTCAGGCCTTTAATTATCGTTAAGTCATCAATTCGACTGATATAGCACCTGATAACGCTATCTTTGCACAACATAGCGTTATTTATCTTGTCGAACATTACTAAACAGCTTAGGCTATATTGAATCTTAGTTGTAAAAAGCAGTATTGAAAATATGGATAACATACAAGCAAAGCGTTATTTACTGAATAAAACTGAAACTATTGAATATACTCCATTTGGTCCTGATGTGAGTGTTTTTAAAGTAAAGCATAAAATGTTTGCGACATTATCGCTAGGCAAAGGTAATGAAAAAGGCACTAATGGTAAAATGGCAGGGCATTATTGCATCAACTTAAAATGTGACCCTGACGAAGCCGTTATGCTACGTGATGTTTTTGATGCGGTTATACCAGGTTACCATATGAACAAAACGCAATGGAATACGGTTATTTTAGATGGTTCAATTCCACAAGGTGAAGTTGAACGCATGATTGATAATTCCTATATGCTAGTAGTAAACAAGATGCCCAAGCAAGACCAGCAGTCGCTGCTAATGCCTTTATAAAATTAACATTAGCGCTAAAAAAGCACCAAACTGATGAATGGTGCTTGCTAACCTGAACTATTAAGCTGATGGCCTTAAATCTAGCTAAGACTAATGCTATTAGTCCTGAATCCAAAACCAAAACCCAAAATAGCCAACGCCATAGTATTGAGCTTACAGACCTTGTCTGCAATAACTGCTCCCCATTGCATTTACATACAATTTGCTGAATCGTTAACCTGACACTCACCTTGTTTTTAACAATATCATCAATTCAACCTTGTAATCATGATGCTTTTTGTATTCTTGAGTGTCTCCACCACACAATTAATTTATGCCACCTAAATACTGTTATTTTAAATAAAGCTCAATACTTATGCTGTATTTGTTGCTAAATTAACATCAGGATAAGATAAAACAACAGGCTGATAGTGTTGAATCTAAAATACCCCTTGGTATCTTCTATAACCTTACTCATTATTTTGGGGCTTGGGATCTTGTCTTTTAATCTACAAAGTTTTTGGCATCAGGACAAATACTCGGTGATTATTGCGGTTTCTAAAACTCCTTTGTCTACGCCTTTTTATATTGCTAAAGCGATAAATTCTTTTGATGACACCTGCGTTAGGGTTAAGTATGAGCAGGTAATAGGAGGTAAATCTGCATTTGATAAGGTGATGAGTGGTGAGGTTGATTTTGGCACAAGTTCTGATTCGGTTATTGCTTTTCAAAGTTTGACTACGCCATCATTTGTCAGCCACGCGATGTTTGTCCAATCTGATAATGATGTGAAATTAATTACCCATTCTGCCGATAACATAAAATCAGCCTTGGATCTAAAAGGTAAAAAAGTGGGTGTTACCCAAGGTACTGCCAGTGAATATCTGTTAAGTACACTTTTAGCGATTGAAGGCTTAACTATGGCTGATGTGAAGTTATATTATGATAAACCGCCACAATTGCTACAAGCTTTTAGTCGTGATGAGGTTGACGCTATTGTGTCTTGGGAGCCCTTCGTTTTTCAATTGTTGCAAGGACTTGATAAAAAAATAAAAATTCATGATACCAAAAGTTTAAGCACATTGAGCTTTAATTTAATTTCTCAAACCGCAGACAGTCAAGGGGTAGAAAAAGCAAAATGTGTCATTCAAGGACTACAAACTGCCATCCATTACATTGCTTCGCATCCACAAGCCGCTAAAAAAATAGTGATAGATGAGCTAAATTTAGATCCCGCATTTATTGACTGGGTGTGGCCTGATTATATTTTTAAGCTCGGATTGAATCAATCATTGATATTAAACATTAGATCTCAAGCACTATGGGTAGTGGAAACACAAATGAGAGTATCTAATAGTGCGCCTAACTCATTGCGCTTTGTTGATAGTAGGGCATTGCTACAGGTCGATCCTGGAGCCGTAGATATACCGCTGCAGATATTCCCCGGTAAATAAGGTTTTTTATGAAGATAAGCTTACAGCAACATATTTACTTTTTTACCCTGAGTACCGGTTTATTGTTCACTGTACTTGTGGGGAGTATTTTATGGTCCACTCAAGTAGTAGAAGTCGCTTTAGAACGAGAACAGTATGCCAATAAAGTTGAAAATCATACTAACATTTTAAAGCAATTGCTTATCAATGAAGACATTTATGCCAGCGATTACAATACCGATAATTGGCTGGTTTTAGACCGTAAATTTAATGAGTTACTGAGACGTAATCCTAGCTTGACACCAGAACAACAAACCATTCAAAACAGTATTGAAAGCCAGAATAAGAATGTACAAAGGTTATTTAATACCATCAATAAAAATCAACTAAAAAATGCCGATGAGAAAATTAAAAAGCATTTAAAAACCAGGTTGATAACGCAATTAGAAGCTATTCGATCTGACACAATACAGCTCTCCAGCATAGTTCAAAAAGACATTGCAAACGTTATTAAGCAACAGATCATATTTATTCTATCTATACTCGCTCTTAGCCTTTTTATTCTAGTTTATGGTGCGGTTAAATTAGTTAAAATTTTTAGCACATCACTCAATGAAGTCAAAACAGCCTTTGAAAAAAATCGCAGTGGTAACTTTCAAAAAATACAACTTTCTAATCAATCAGAAGAGTTTAATGGTATCGCTAATGCCTTTAATAACATGAATAAAGAATTGAGTGAAACGACGATTTCTTTAGAGTCAATGACCAAAATTGTTGCAGAAAGAACTCAAGTATTAGAGCAACTATCTAACACCGACCCTTTAACCAAAGTGGCCAATCGTCGGGCACTGTTTGAACGAGGCAATGACGAGTTTTCTCGTGTACAAAGAAGCAAAAACCCATTGGCTGTCATTTTGTTAGATTGTGATTTATTTAAAAACATAAACGATCAGTTTGGTCATTTATTCGGTGACGAAATTTTGAAAAATATTTGCAAAGTGTGTACTGAAGAAATACGCAGTATTGATTTTTTTGCTCGTTATGGCGGCGAAGAATTTATCATTATTTTACCCGATAGTGGTGTCAACGCCGCAGTAGAAACAGCCCATCGTATTCAACACGCTTTAGCTGATCATTGCATAACATATGAAGGTGAAGATATTTTTGTGACTGTCAGTATTGGTATTTGTACTGTTAATGATCAACATATTGATTTCGAAAACTTAATAAAAGATGCGGATTTAGCTATGTATCAAGCCAAGGAAAATGGCCGCAATAGAATTGAAGTGTTTGGCGATAGTATCGTTGATTAATTGTAACATCAGTAATGGTCATTATCTCAACATGTGCGTAGTAAGTGTGCGGAGTAAGTTAGGCTCATTGCATGCTTTTAAACATAGCCCTCAAACCACAGTATTGAAGTTAGCCTTTGCGAAAGTGATAGAGCTTACTGTTCTACCGCTTATTGTTCTACAGCTTATTGTTCTAAAAAAACATTCTAAAAAAGCATGCTAAAAATTATTGCAAAGCAATTGGTTATTAGTGTTTATTAGTGTTTATGAGTTAGGTGTATTGTATCTAGATATTAAAGGGCTTTAATATCTATGCGATTATGTCATGCTTAACACTAGTTTAACACCTTGATAAAATTGTGATTAACTTATTTAAGCCCTTGCCTTTGTTCGTTATTTTCCATGCCATAAATAAGTCTTGAGGTGGACGTTCTTCAGCTAATTTGATCACAATGAGCTCGCCTGACTCAATGTGATCTTGGATCAGGTTTTTGGGTAAATAGCCAATACCGATTCCGGCAATAATAGCGGCAGTTTTGATGGCAATAGAGCTGACAAAAAAATGTTGGCTGCCTGCAATCATATTAACCGACCATGGAATTTGATGCTGTGCTGAGTCATGAACAACCACATTTCTATAGCCTGATAACTGTTCTAATTTAATCGGCTGCGTAATAAGTGATAACTCATGTGCTTTATTGACCACTAACACACTGTTTAACTGAGCTATTTTTATTGCTCGGATACCTTTTTGATTAGGTACCGGTGCAGGGGCGCCAATCACCAAATCAACTCGGTCGTCAATTAACGCTTCCCACGTGCCGTTCATCACCTGTTCTTGCACATCAATCTCAATACTGTGATGTGCAGCTAAAAACCCTTCTATGCCATTAAAAATAGTTTTTATATCCATAATTGAATCACAAGCAAGGCGAATTTTTGGCTCCCAGCCATTAGCAATGGTTTGTGTTTGCTCTGACAAGGTATTGATTGCACTTAAGACTTTTCGCCCCTCAGACAATAAATGTTTGCCTGCTGGCGTAAGAACAGCACGACGACCTTGGCGCTGAAATAGTGTGACATTTAACTGCTCCTCAAGCTTCTGCACAATATAAGAAAGCGCTGAAGGCACTTTATTTAATTGCTCTGCTGCGGCCGCATAACTGCCACGAGTTTCAATGGCGTCTAATACAAGTAATGCTTCTAGGCTGATAGCGGGTGTCTTCATGTTGTTTAATCCAAACACTTAATTGTTCAAATTATTTGAACATAACAAACAAATACTAGGGGTTATTCAACAGCAATTCAACTTATACAATAGTGACATATTCAATTAACAACACTTAAAGGCATTTAGCATGGCAATTACCAACATCATTAATAGCATCACTAAAACTGAACAATCTTTGTCACCATTACCACTACGATTAATCGCAGGGCTTATTTTTAGCGCTCACGGTGCGCAAAAATTATTTGCTTGGTTTGGTGGTTATGGCTTAGAGGGTACAGGCCAGTGGATGGAATCGATAGGGCTTACGCCAGGATTTTTAATGGCATTGCTGGCTGGTAGTGCTGAATTTTTTGGTGGCTTATTACTCATCGTGGGTTTTCTCACTAGACCGACAAGTTTTGTTTTAGCCGTTACTATGATAGTTGCCATTTTTAGTGTCCATATAACGAGTGGCTTTTTTATCAGTAATAATGGCTATGAGTTTGCTTTAGCGCTATTAGCTATGACTCTTGCCTTATTTATTCAAGGTGGCGGTAAATACTCAATAGATAACACAGCTTATCGGCAGTTAAACAAAAATGCTTAACTGGCGCTTACTATCTTTTATCACAAGCATTAGCCATGCTATTGGCTAAAGAAAAAAATTTAGGAGTTTATTATGGGATTAATTGTTAACGGTAAATGGGTCGACCAATGGTATGACACCAATAAAAGTAAAGGACAATTTGTACGTCAAGATAGTCGTTTTAGAAATCAAATATCAGCCGCAGAAAATAGTCAATTTAAACCCGAGGCAGGTCGTTATCATTTATATGTTTCATTGGCTTGTCCTTGGGCACATAGAACCCTAATCTTTCGCCAATTAAAACAACTCGAAGATGTTATTTCGGTCAGTGTTGTAGAAGCCGCCATGATGGAAAATGGTTGGGAGTTTGGTGAAAAAGGTGATCCGCTTTATCAGTTAAATTATGCCTACCAGTTATACTTAAAAGCAGATCCCAGTTACCAAGGCCGTGTTACTGTGCCTATTTTATGGGACAAAAAGACTCAAACTATTGTTAATAATGAATCAATTGAAATCATGAGAATGTTTAATTCAGCATTCAATGAATTAACCAGTAACGTTGATGATTATTACCCACTTGCTCAAAGATCAGCAATAGACAACGTGAACGCTCGTATTTATGGCAGTATTAATAATGGGGTTTATAAAGCCGGATTTGCCACCACACAAGTCGCTTACAATGAGGCTTACCAGGCCTTATTTGCTAGTTTAGACTGGCTAGAAGATCTTTTATCAACACAGCGTTATCTCGTGGGTGAAAACATTACTGAAGCGGATTGGCGTTTGTTTACTACCCTGATTCGTTTTGATGCGGTATATCATGGTCACTTTAAGTGTAATCGCGAAAAACTGATTGAGTTTCATCATATTAGTAACTATGTTAATGAGCTTTATCAAGTATCTGGTGTGAAAGGAACGGTTGATCTGGAGTACACGAAAATTCATTACTACGCGAGTCATTTAACGATTAACCCTACTCGTATTGTCCCTTTAGGTGCGCGTCAACACTTTGATGCGCCACACGATAGAGACCGTCAATATTAAGGGCTAACAAGTGTTAATCGTTTAACGATCAAATACCGCTTTATAGCGCTAAAAATTTATTACCAACGCCATGAGTTATAAAGTTTCATTCAATGAGTGTGGAGGAAAGACCATGATCAAACATTATCCCTATAAAAGCTTAGGCAAAGCTAACTACGGCTGGCTGAAATCTAACCATCATTTTAGTTTTGCTAATTACTATAATCCAACACGTATGGGCTTTGGAAAACTACGCGTAGTCAATGACGACTGGGTAGAAGCCGGTATGGGCTTTCCTTCGCATCCACACCGTAATATGGAAATTATTAGTTTTATTCGCTCAGGTGCTATTACTCATCAAGACAGCACAGGTAATAAAAGCATCACTAAAGCAGGTGAAGTACAAGTGATGAGTGCAGGTACGGGCATTGTGCATTCAGAGTATAACCGTACGAATAAACCGTTAACTTTCTATCAAATTTGGCTTGAAAGCAATAAAGATAACGTAGCACCGCGCTGGGAAAGTAAAAAATTTCCTAGCGAGTATGGCTCAGCACTGACGTTGTTAGTCTCAGGTTATCCAGAAGATAAAAGTAAGGCATTGTTTATTAACCAAGAAACGAGAATCTATGGTGGAAAATTAACTAAAGGAAGCGTTATTGAACATAAAATCAGCCATCAAGCTTATATTTTAGCTTCTGATGGCATGTTTAAAGTAGAAGACAGCTTAAAAACGGTAACCATGAACAAGGGCGATGGGCTGGAAGTTACCCAATCCAATGCCATTTTACTCAGAGCTGCTACCGACTGTGAAGTGATTATTATCGATACTATCGCTTAGTTTTTCCTACATATAAAGTAGACCAGCTAATTAATGAAACGGCTATAATCATTAAAAAACAAGGTGTTCACTAGAATGTAAAGCCTAACTATTGCCACAAATAATTCACATGTAAAGGTGTTAATTGGACAATAGCCAGTGCTAACCGTAATAATTAAAGGAGATTTTTTAGGACAGCCAAGCGCTATCAGGCTGCCAACTGTCCAGCCATGTTAGCACTGCACTGGCGGGCATTGGCCTTGCAATGCCGTAACCTTGTGCTAATTTACAACCCAGTTGTAATAATTCAGTGCCATGTTCAACCGTTTCTACCCCTTCTGCTATCACCTCAAGCTGGAAGGCTTTCGCCAAGCTAACAACGCCCTTCACAATGGCTAAGTCATCGGGGTCAATGAGCATGTCGCGTATAAAACTCTGATCTATTTTGATCTGGCTAGCGGGTAGGCGCCTGAGATAAGTTAGCGAGGAATATCCAGTACCAAAATCATCTAGGGCAAACTGCACACCCAGGCTAATACAAGATTTCATGGTCGCTATAATATAGTTGATGTCATTTAATGCGCTGGTTTCCAATACCTCTAGTTCCAATAAATGGGGTGACACATCAGGATGTGCCGCCAATAATGTCGCCAGGCGTTCAACAAAATCAGTTTTTTGGAGCTGATAAGCACTGATATTGACGCTAATCGGTAACGTAATGCCGATACTTTGCCACTGGCTTATTTGGCTCAGCGCGGTATCAATAACCCATTCACCTATATCTAGACTAATAGCGTGGTTTTCTATTAGCGGTAAAAAATCTAATGGCGGCACTAAACCACGGATAGGGTGTTGCCAGCGGATCAAGGCTTCTACACCCACTACTTCACCCGTAGACATATTCACTTTCGGTTGATAATACAAAACGAACTCACCTTTATCGAGTACTGCACTGATATTGTTAATTTTTTCCTGTTCAAGGTTAACGGCGTCATCGAGGGCGCTATCAAACAAGTGATAACAATTTTTACCCGATTTTTTCGCCATGTACATGGCTTGGTCGGCATGACGGATAAGTATTTCTGCATCGGATTCATCTTGAGGGTATTGAGTAACACCTATGCTAGCCGATACATTTAACACCAGATCATCAACTATTACTGGCGCTGAAACCACCAGCAGTAAACGCTCTAATATCTTGTTAAACTCTTCAGTTTTCGTTAAATCGGTTAATACCAAGACAAACTCATCACCACCAATACGAGCAAGTGTATCGCCCTCACGTAACGCCTCTTTCATGCGTAGTGAGATAATAATTAATAGTTCATCACCGACATGATGGCCATGGGCATCATTAACCGTTTTTAAATCATCTAAATCTATAAATGCTACAGCGAGGGAATTATGCTGGCGATTGCTTTGTAATATCGCTTGGTTCAGGCGCTGAGCGAGTAATGTGCGATTGGGCAAATCGGTTAAGTCGTCGTAATGAGCCATGCGCTGTAGTTGACTTTGATGGGTTTTGTTAAGTTCTGTAATGTCAGAATAGAGTGCAACATAATGGCTGATTTCGCTAGCCGCATTTTTCACCGCACTTAGGGTCAGGTTTTCTGGGTATACTTCACCATTTTTACGACGATTCCAAATGGTGCCAACCCAATAGCCTTTGGAGTTAACCGCTTGCCACATCAAAGCATAGAACTCAGCTGACTGACTGTCTGATTGAAAGAAGCGTAGGTTTTTACCGACCGCCTCTTGATGTGAGTAACCGGTAACTTCAGTGAAGGTGTTGTTGACTTTGATGATGCTCGCACTCGCATCAGTGATGATAATGCCTTCACGGGTGTGAGAAAATACAATAGCGGCAAGGGCTAGCTCAGCTGCGCGTTTATCTTTCTCTTCGTTGGCAAGTTTAAGCTTTTTCTCACTTTTTTTATGTTCAGTAATATCGGTACGAATTGAAGTATAGCCACTAAGCTTTTCGTCTACATACAAGGGTATAATGGTGGTATTAACCCAATACTCTTGTCCATCTTTGGCAAGATTACAGATGTCATCATTCCAGGAGCCGTCTTTAGATATAATTAAATACATCTCACGCCAATAGTCTTTCGGTTGCTGCTTAGAATTAAGCAGGCGATGATTGGCTCCAATGAGTTCCTCTTGACTATAGCCACTGACCGTACAAAATTTGGTATTGGCATAGTTAATCGTGCCTTTAACATCAGTAATCGACACTAGCGAATGCTCATCCATGGCCGCTTTTTGTGCTAGAAGTGCAGCCTGAGCAGCTTTGACCGCCTGAGTGTCTTGTTCTGTTTGTGCTTTAGAACGGTGATCAAGTTCATGTAAAATTTCTGCTTTAACTAGTACTTCTGCGTTTAAGCTGTTAACTAGTTGTTTGTACCTTAGTAAGTGCGGAATGAGCATAGTGAGCAGTAATAGCACTAAAATCACCACAGTGACAATTAAGGCTAATGTGGTTGGAGGGACTGCATCGATGACTTGGTCTGTAGTTTGCGGAATAAAGTGCACGGCTGTCATCGCGCTATAGTGCATACTTGAAGATGCCAAGCCCATAACCACAGCACTCACTAGATGTTTTTTAGTTATAAATTGATACTGGTGTTGATTAATAGCGGCATACTGTATCTTTAGTGCCACCATAGCCAATATCACCGCGATCAAGATAGACAAATAAACTAAGGTCATATCATGAACCATTACGGCTTGTAATCTCATAGCGCCCATGGCTATGTAATGCATAAGGCCAATACTTGGACCTAACAACAGCCCAGCGATTAATAATCGATAATAGCTAAATGTTTTTAGTGTCATCAACCACATAACAATACTAGAGGCAAACATTACCGGTAGAATAGACACCATAGTTGTGGCTAGGTCATAGCTAACCGGTATTGGAAATGTTAACGATACCATGGCAATAAAATGCATTGCCCAAATACCGACACTCATCATTAAAGCACCGAATAAATTCCATAATATTTTTTGACTTTGTTGGGAAGCGGACATACTTCGTTCAACTATGCCAAAGGCACTGAATGAGGCTAACATGGCAATTAGCATGGAGAGAACGACTAATTTGAGATCATAAGTGGTCGTGAGCGCTGCAACAGTTATACCGTTATAGTCGTGATTCATTGATATTAAACCCTAAGCATAGTGTGAATATTTAGCGAACTTTTTTTCTGCAATATACAGGGTCTACACGTCATTTGATACAGTTGTGAATACTTTTGATGCGGTATATAAGTTAGCTAAAAGACAGTTATATATTTTCTATTAAACGAGCGTTTATTAATTTTATCGGCTGAGTCACAGGCCTAAAGCAGGGACAGTTTGATCTTAATTTCATTTTGTTGCGTATTTAGCTCTAGTTAAATAGATACTCGTTAGCTAGAGCTAAAAGTTAATTCACCGTTCTGATGAATGGTTCTATAAGAAAAATAGGAGTGATTGAACATTGTTAGCAGAGAAATTGTTAGGCGTTATATTTGATTTAGATAATACTTTAGTTTCTTCATCTTTAAATTTTGAAGAAATAAGAGCGTCTTTAGGTTGCGCAAAAGATATCGACTTATTAGATTTTGTTGATGCTTTGCCCACAGAGCAGCAGATTCATGCCAATAACTCGTTAGTTGAATTTGAAGTTAGTGACGCGCTTAATGCGAAAAAACTGCTCGGCACTGACCAACTTATAGCGCTATTGTCTGAATTGGATATACCTTGTGCCATTGTTACGCGAAACTGTCGTCAAGCGGCTTTGATAAAAATGCAAAATAATAATATTGCTATTACCCTGCTATTAACTAGGGCCGATCACGAGGCTAAACCTGCTCCTGATGCTTTATTGCATTTAGCACAATTATGGCAAGCACCTGCTGAAAATTTATTATATGTTGGTGACTATTTATACGATCTACAAGCCGCACAAAATGCTAATACTATGTCATGTCTGGTGACGCATGGCGAAACGCCTGATTATGCCAATTTAGCGAATATTGTAGTGAACGAACTGACCGAGTTAAGTGAGGTTATTAGGCAAATTTTTATTCGTGAGGCTGCTGGTGTCTCGGGCTAAAGTTCATCACTCAACAGTCACTAGTCACCGTTCACCAGTTAACATTCACCAGTCAAGAATAGGAGCGCAAGCCAATGCGAGTGACTGTTTACGCACTTTTATTATCGACTGTTTTTGCTGGTTATAGCCTTGCTAGCACTGAGTTTCAAATACAGGCCAAGCAAAATAAACAGCTTGCTGGTATGGCCAAAAAAGAGTCTGCCCTTATGATTAATTTTACTGAGCAACAAAGCCTTGATAGTTGGCGCATTACTAATGACGGTGTCATGGGAGGCAAATCTCAAGGTCAGATTTCATTACAAGTAAACAAAGCAATATTTTCAGGTGATATATCACTAGCAAATAACGGTGGGTTCAGCTCAGTATTTCGCCCAATAGAGCCTTTAGCTAAAGCGCTTGAAAGCGTAACAATAGATATTGAAGGTGATGGACTGACTTATCAATTAAGATTGATTGTTAACCTTGACGGTTATCGTATGGCTTATAAACAGAGTTTTGATACGGTGGCAGGCCAACAAACACAACTAAGTTTTATACTGGCTGACTTTCAAGCATCATTTCGAGGCCGTGAAATACCCAATGCGCCGGTACTAACATCTGAAAATATTCGTGAAGTGGGTTTTTTAGTGACTAGCAAAGTCGCTGGCCCATTCTCTTTAATTATTGCTAGTGTGTTTTTTAAATAAACTAGCTTATGGCTTTGGGCTATAGGTTGTTTTCTGTTCTATCACTAGGGGCTAACTAGGTAGTTATAAACTTAACTTTACCCGCTAACGCTCAGTTTACAGTGTATTCTGGCTAAACTACTAGGTGTGTAACTACCATAGTTTGAGCGCTTTGAAAAATCAGTTAGATAAAACTATACATAAACTATTAATAAAAGATAACTAATTGCTCTATAAACAATTACTGATTAATTATTTATCAATGACTTAATGAAGTTTCCCTGTCGATTTTTAAAAATAAAGCTTGTTATAAGCCTTGTAGTAGCAGTGTTGAGTGTTGATCTCATTAAGCACAATGCCTAGCAATAATGCTATTGACTAGGCATTGTTATAGCATTTATTCAATACTACCAGTTGATAGATTCTCCCTGCCAATCGAGATAGCTTGCTGTTTGATCTAACGCAGTGTTCTCAACAATGTCTAGTAGCTGTTTAGCGACAAATTCTGGGGTGAAAAGCTTATTAGCCGGAACATTTTTTTGAAACGGCTTTGATAATGGCGTATCAGTAGTGCCCGGATGAAAAGCGATTAGCTTGATATTTTTTGCTCGACGGGCTAACTCTATTGATGCGGTTTTAACTATCATGTTTAATGCCGCCTTCGACGCCCGATAACTATACCAACCGCCTAAACGATTCTCACTAATACTGCCTACTCGGGCACTAAATAGCACGAATTTGCAGGGTGATTTCCCGGTCAATAAAGGGGTTAATTTTTGTATCCACAACATTGGTGTTAAAGAATTTGCGGTCATAATTTCAATAAAGGCTTGGGCATCAAAGTCTTCTAAACGTTTTTCTGGACGAATATGATCATTATGCAGTATGCCATTACAGACAAATACCCGCGTTATTGGCGCATGCTTATGCTGAGCTAATTCTGCGATCGCTTGGTCGATTGATTCTGCTTGGTAGTCTTTAAGACTAATTTTTGTCACATTAGCGCCTATCAAGTCACTAGCAACAGGATTAGGCTGTGCTAAGTCTCGACTAATCAGTATTAAGCCAGTGTTTTCTGAAGCTTGTATTTGCGCAGCAATGGCTTGGCCAATATCGCTATTTGCGCCGATGATCAGTGTTTGTTCGGTTATCATGACAAGTTCCTGAATTACAGTGAGTGGTTTTAATATTAAATAATTTGGCGAGCAGTGCTGAAATTGGATGACGATATTTAGCTAAGCCTAAATAGACCCAGTGGCTGATAGTTTTAATGACTGGCCAATTAAGTGGTGCAACCCAAAAACCTTTGCCAACTAAAGTCCATGCTCGGTGTGTAACGGCTAGGCCCAATAATACTTGGCCGTTGTAATGGCCATGCAATATTTTCATTGCGCCATCAAAACTGACGCTAGGGTGGAGCGTAGCAAAATTGTCTTGGTGGATATCGACCAAAGTTATTAAATCGTTTTGATCATGTTTTTTTAGCTGAGCCATTTCTGTGGCACATAATGGGCAGTTACCATCATAAAATATTGTTAACATTAAATTAGCCCTAAAAGTTACTATATACGGCAGTTAAGCCTTGGAAAAATCTCAAAAAATTAAGCGGGTATAGCGAGGTGATTTTTACTTTACCCTTAATGCGCTCAACGTCAGATTAATGCTTAGCTCGATTACTTTTCTGCTTGGCCATCGACTGAAAGTTTTTGCTGCGATTCATCAGGTTTTGCATAACTTACACGCGATAACCGTTTACTGGTGTGATAGCTGTCGAGCCCAGAAACCATGACGGTATTTAATGACTCAATATCGATATAACCGTCACTTTTTATTGCGTCTTGTTCACAAAGAATATCCGTTATTTCGCCAATCACTAATACGGTGTTATTAAGTTGTATTGGTACTATTTCTTTTAGCGTTAAGGCATATTTAAGTCGACTTTCTTGCACAAATGGCGCATTAACTGCGTCGATAAAATGTGGCGTTAATCCAGTTTGTTTAAATTCACACTCATCATTGCCGTAGCGCGCAGAGGTTTGATGAGCTGCTTGCCAAAAGCTTTCATTGACTTGGTTAATCGTAAATTGTTTGGTTTGCTGAATATTGCGTAACGTATGTCGGTCAACACTGTCGGGGCGTGAAATAAAACCCACTAAAGCCGGTGAAGCACCCAGGTGAAATACCGAGCTAAACATGGCCAAGTTATTGATATTTTGCTCGTCGCGGGTGCCAATAAGATTAGCACTTTTAAAACCAGATAAGCTGTTGATAACCTGAGCTCTATAGCGAGGTTCCATATTAACCAGTTCGTCGTGATTGATAATATATTGCATTTAAGTGCTGTCATATAAGTTGACTTGTGTACCTAGTATACGTAATTAGCTGGGTTTACGATCACTTAACGTACTTAAACTTATCGATTTTTGTTGGTTAATAGCTAGGTTTATTTGTGGTTATAAGCTTTATTTGCCTGTAAAAAAGCTATTGTCAGTATAGCCTGATAGCCCAGAGCATTAATAACACAGAGCCATACCTGCTTGCACAAAATGGCGCGTTATATACGCTCTGCTTTGTTAGCTATCCATACGGTTTGATAAGGAGATAATATTATCTCTTGGCTTAACTCGGTAATGTTTTCCCCCGTGATTAATTCTACCCAAGTTTGGGTAACGATCAAATTAAGTTCGCTTAACGGCAAGGCGACAGCTTGGTCTGAGACGTTACTGACACAAAATATACTTTGTTTTCTGTTTTGGCTTTGTCGCCAAAAACCAAATAATTGTAAGCCTAAATGTAAAGTAAATTGGGTGGCGTTGGGATGAAATGCGGGTTGTTTAATACGAATATTTAACAATGTTTTTAAGCTTGAAAGCACTTTTGCGTGATGTAAACTACTATCAGCCAATGCGGCCTCTAGAGCCTCTTCATGCCAACAATGGCGATTGATTGAGCGGTTATTATGCGTGTTGGCCAATTTTTTATAGTCGTTTTGTGTTCCTAGCATGCTGTGAATATAAATTCCGGGTATACCTTCAAGGGCAAACATGACGGCATGTGCACAAATAAAACGTTCAAAGTTCCAGTGGTCTTTACCTGCAACCGTACCTTGTAGCGCATCATAAAGGGCAATATTCATTTCATAAGCTTTTTGCTCGCCAGTGTTTGAGGTTCGCCATGAAATTTTACCGCCAAAGCTCTCAATAGTATGAATTAAACTATCAAGCTCAGTGTCACTTAATAATCCTTCTGCTGGACGCAGACCAATGCCGTCATGTGAGGCAATAAAGTTGAAATACAGGGTACCGTCTTGTGAAGGTGGCATGCTCATTAGCCAGCGTTTTAAATATAAACAATTACCGGTCAGTAAAGTGTTTATGAGTAAGGGTGGCAATGAAAAGTTATAGATACCGTGGGCTTCATTAGCGTTACCAAAGTAGGTAAGGTTTTGGGTGTTAGGAATATTGGTTTCAGTAATGATAATCGCTTGCGGGTCTGCAGATTCAATTAAGGTGCGTAATAAGCGCACAATTTCATGAGTTTGAGGTAGGTTAATACTATCGCGGCCAACAATTTTCCAGATAAAGGCAATGGCATCAAACCTAAATATTTTCACCCCGCTATCAAGATATTGTCGAATAATTGCAGCAAATGCTTTTAATACTTCGGGGTTACGAAAGTCAAAATCGACTTGGTCGTGACTAAAAGTACACCAGACAAATTTTTGCCCTTTGCCGGTGTTCACTTCCTTTAGTAAGGGTGATGTCCGTGGTCTTACCACCGCAGAAAAATCATCGTCTAACTGCGCGGTAAAGAAAAAATCATGCCCTATTCCTTCGCCTTTGATGAAGTTATCAAACCAAGCACTGCGGCTTGAGCAATGATTAATCACCAGATCTGACATCAGTTGATAAGCTTGACTTATTTCAGTGATATCTTGCCATGTTCCCAGTGATTCATTAACCGATGAGTAGTCAATAACCGAAAAACCATCGTCAGAGCTATACGGAAAAAAGGGTAATATATGTACACTGTTGATGGTGTTTTTTAGATGATTATCTAAAAATACTTTTAAAGTGTGTAACGGTGGCTGAGCTGCTTTTATGATGCTATCACCATAGGTAATTAAGACAATGTCTGCTTCTGACCAATGATTGCTAAAAGGTGTTGGCGCCAGTACTTCGCTTGGTAAGCGCATAATATCAATCAGCGCATCGGCAATATCATCCGTTGCTTGCTCAAGTGCTACCTCGTGATAAATAGTTGAAAGCTGTTGAATTAACTTGTTTTTTAACGGTTCAATTTGTGCGGGCATCGGCGATATCTTCCTTTATTTTTGATTAAACTCTTCGTTGTCTAACTCTACGGCGGTTTTTAATTGAGATAAAATATCGGGAATAGCACTCACCACACGGTTCCAAGAGGGAATAAAAGGCGTTTCCATTGGGTTTGCTAAGAAAGTGTTGCCTGCAGTTAAAATATTTTGCGCGAACATTTCTACTGCTTTTTCTTCATTATGAATATCAAGTTCCAGTCCATTCATCATCGCGTCATTGCGATAGGTTTCAACATAATCTAAAGCAATGCGATAGTAAGTTGCTTTTAAGGTTCTAAACTTTTCAGCGCTGAAGGTTTCACCTTGAGTGGCAAGTTTACGAATGAAAGCTTTGCTGATATCAATCGACATTTTTGATAGACCACCCGCGGTATTATCTAACGATAAGTCTTGATGCTTATGATCATAAGTGGCGGCAATATCCACTTGGCATAAGCGGTTTGGTGAATAGTTGCGATACATTTCAGATAATACGCCAATCTCTAACCCCCAATCACTTGGAATACGAATGTCATTTAATACATCGCGTCGAAAAGAGAATTCACCCGCTAAGGGATACAAAAAACTGTCCATATATTCTAGGTAGTCGCAATGGCCAACCGTTTTTTTCAGCGCTTTGATCAAAGGGGTGACCAACAAGCGAGAAACCCGGCCATTTATTTTTCCGTCAGCAACACGAGCATAAAACCCCTTGGCAAATTCATAGTTAAATAATGGGTTGGCCACGGGATACAGCAGTCGGTCGAGTAACTCTGTTTCATAAGTGAGAATGTCACAGTCATGAAGGGCGATGGACTCGGCTTTACCTGAGGATAAAATATAGCCCATGCAATACCAAACATTGCGGCCTTTGCCGAGCTCTTTTGGTGCTAAACCTAAGGCCTGTAATTTTGCATCTATTGCTTGTAATCTGGGGCCATCATTCCATAACACTCGATGGTGTTGAGGTAGCTGAGAAAAAAATGATAACGCGTGTTGGTATTGCGCTAAATCTGCTCGGTCTAAGCCGATAACAATTTCAGATAGATACTTTACCTGTTTTATTTTATGAATAATATCGGGTAAAGCTTTACCCTCTAGCTCGGAAAACAGCGAGGGTAAAATGAGCCCTAATGAACGTTTTTTTGAAAACGCTAGTAACTCAGCGGCCATATTTTCTGGCTCGCGCTGGGCCAAGTTATGTAATGTTGTCACCGTACCATTTTGATAGAAGTCAGCCATGATTTACCTCAGATTAAGTTGCTTGTGAACCTAGTTGTTTTGCTAATAGTTGTTGAATCGCTTCTGCCCAGCCTTCGGGGCCATATAACTGGGTTTGACTGGTTTTGTATTGTCGATACAGCGGCGGAAAATCGTGCACCGGTGAGCGTATTTGCACGGCAATATCTGCGGCTTCTAACATGGGTGTGTCGTTTTCACCGTCGCCTAGGGCAATGGTGTAAACCGTGTGGCGGCTAAAATATTCGCGATATTGTTGGGTTAACCAAATAAGCGCTTGGCCTTTATCACAGTAACCACCGACATGAATAAAGCGTCCTCCTTGGACAACGCTGGCGCCTAATGCCACTAAATGTTCGATAAAGGCTTTTTTTGTGCTGTTATCACCTATCCATTGCACGGGTTCACTATAGTGTCGCTGTTTTGCCCGCTCAGCTTGCGCTAAATCTAAGCCCGTTATTTTGCCCACGGCGGCGGCTGAGAGGGTTGAAAAACCGTGGAAATATGGCTGAAATTTTTCACTGTGCTCGTTCAGTAACTTTAGCCAATATTGTCTTGGTAAACAGAATGATTTTACCCAATAGTTACCGATGAGTTCAGTCTCTGCCGGTTGGGTAATAAAGGTATTAATAGGGATGTAAACGGCAGCGCCATTTTCGATAATAAAGGGCGTATCAAGCTTAAGTTCAGCGCGAATAATCTCTAATTCAGCCAGTGTTTTACTGCTATTTAAGATCACCGGAATCTTGGCTTTGCTTAACTGTTGCAGTGTTTGACTTGCCGGCGTTGACTGATAGCTATAATGGTCAAGCAGCGTGCCGTCGAGGTCACTGAAAATAATGGTTTTTGTCGCACTCATAGATCTTCCATAAAGGGCGTTTTGGAAATATTTCTCGCGTAATCTAAGTAAAAAATAGCATCAGCAGTCTGTGAAATGCTCAGGCATGCTTGCACACTCAATCGTTGAAAATATTGCGTGAAATTTAAGATACCAGCAGATTTCATTATTTTTGAATTCGGTAAACCCATATTCTTGTCTTGCAATTTTTGCTCTTGCTCTAAGCGCCATTGGTAAACACAGTCGAATGACGGTGCTTGCAGTGCTAACCAGAAATTCATTGTTTTATATAAAGGTTGATAGTTATTTTTAAGTTGTTGATTAACATAATGGCGCCATTCACCCTTGCTGTCATGCTTGAGCTCAAGTTCATTAACCGGGGCTTTTAATTGCTCGTCAGTTTGTGGCTTTACGCCCCAACACCAGCCTTCTAGTAAAATAATGTCTGCTGGCTTGTTAACTATTGGCCACTGTTCTGCAGGGTATGGTTCGTCAGTGGCTTTATTAAACCTTGGGATAGCAAAGCCTGTTTGCTGGGCTTTTAACTTTGTTAAGGTACTTGCTAGCATTGTCATGTCGTGCGTGCCAGGCACACCACGAGTTGCTAATAACGGGTGAATGTCATTAGCAAGCTGCTGGCGTTTTTCACCGGTGAAATAAAAGTCATCTAACGACATCACTACAATGGTTAATTGATAGGTGGTGGCCAAATATTCAGCGATAAAATCAGTCAGTGTTGATTTACCGCTGCCTTGACAGCCATTAATACCGACAAAATAAGCGCCATTATTTTTCGTAAACTGACTGAATATTTGCTCGGCGAGCGGTTGGTAGTGCTCTTGTGCTGTTAGTTTAAAATTTTCTGGCAGTTTGTGGTGTTTAATAAAATTTGAGAGCATAATTTTTACTTTAGCTAAATAGTAATATAATTATACTTACAACTCTTATGCCATTAATTTAGTCACTGAATTTAGGGTGTAATCTATTGTAAAATAATGATTATTTTATTTTTGGTGCTGAATGTTAAAAAATGACAACACGGCGTAAAGGGCAGTAAATGAACAATTTGCTTTATTTTGGTGCAATTAGCTATTGTGCTTAACCATTGTGGCTAGCGAGTATATTCGTTAAGCGCGGCATTAAATATCACCTGGTTCACTGACCTAATTTCATCAGTTAGCATTTCATTAGTTAGTAGTGCATCACTGATAGCGGCTTTGTTTCAATAACTAAGAAAACTAAGATAATTAAGATAGCTAAGCGATAAAGTCAATAATGGCGCTTTTGATATATTTGCTGCGGTTGTTTTCAAGTGAGTGTCGGTTCTGACATAAATACAGGGTTTCATTCACCGAATGTGCTAATAAATGCATCTTTATTTTTTCTGGTTTACTAAAGGCTTTTACAGCATATAAGGGTAAAACGGTAAAACCAAGTCCGCGGCTAACCGGTTCAAGAATTAAGTTAATTTGATTAGAAAACCCTTGGTGCTCAAATTGGCTAATGTGTTCAAATTGAGCATAGTTTTTACTGAGCAGCGCTTGTGCATGGTGCTCACCGTCAGGATGGTCAATAAAGCCTAGTGTGGTTAGTGTTTGCCAAGTGATGGTACTAACCGTATTTGGAGTGACTAGCACCAGTGGCTCAACCGCGACTTTTTGGCTGATAATAGTGGCCGCCTTACTTAGCTCAGTGACCAAGCCAATATCGATTTTACGCTCAGTTAAGTCTTGCTCAATATTTTTATTCGGCGCAAATTTGTAGTTGATGGCTAATTGCCTGTGCTGTTGTTGAATATCGAGCATATAAGGATAGAGCTTTAAGCCAATACTGCCCGGCGAGGCAATTTTTACTGTACCTATGTAAGGATCATCTTGTTGGATTGCTTTTTCTAACTCTGCTGAACTTTGCAATAAGCTTTGTCCTTGTTGATGCAATTTTATGCCGGCGTCGGTAAGCGAAAAAGACTTGCCTTCGCGCATCACTAACAAGGTGTTTAGCTGCTGTTCTAGCTTTTTTACTTGTTGACTAACCCCAGACTGGGTCATAAAAAGCTGGTCAGCCGTTCTAGTGAAGTGGCCAACATCAACCAGTGTGCAAAAAGTTTTTAACCAAACAAGATTTATCATAACAAAACGTACTTAACTTCATAACTAATGATAATTTTTTATAATTTATAACATTGTCTATACTTTGTCCATCACATTAAAAAAAGTTATTAAAAGAGGTTATTAACATGAGCAAAGCCTATCCAAGAACATTTTCACATATTGGTATTTCAGTACCGAGCGTAGAAAAAGCGGTTAAGTTTTATACTGAGGTTTTAGGTTGGTATTTAATTATGGCGCCGACAGAAGTTATTGAAGACGACAGCGCCATTGGCGTAATGTGCACTGATGTTTTTGGTGCTAATTGGGATAAATTCAAAATTGCCCATATGTCGACTGGCGATCGTATTGGCGTGGAGTTATTTGAATTTAAAAATCAGCAAAATCCAGAAAATAACTTTGAATATTGGAAAACGGGTATCTTTCACTTTTGCGTGCAAGATCCAAATCTTGAAGAGTTAGTTGAGAAAATAGTCGCTGCCGGTGGTAAAAAACGTATGGCAGAGCCACGTTACTATTACCCAGGTGAAAAACCTTACCGTATGATTTATATGGAAGACCCCTTTGGTAATATCCTTGAAATTTACAGCCATAGTTATGAATTAACTTATGCTCAAGGCGCCTATCAATAATCAGTGTTTCTAGTGTATAGCCTTTCACTTCTAGCTTAGCTCCCTGTCGGCAAGCCGAGAAAGGGGCATTTTGAAGTGGAACGGTTATATAAGGTCAATCATATTGAACTTTATGTCTATTTAACTCGTATATGTTGTTAATAAAGGTATACGATTAATACGAGAAATAGACCAATGGAGGTTTATGATACAATCAAGTTCAATACCTTCTTCAGAGCCCATTATTATCGCTGTTGCAGGTGCTACCCATTATTTAGTAGGGGTTATCGACTCAAGTGATAACTTTGTTGGATTAGGAGAAGACTCGGTAGAAGTTGTTAATTCTATCGTCGAAGCAAAAGCGTATTTAAGAGGCAACAATATATTTTCTGCACTGCTTGAGATAGACAGTGCTTTTGATGAAATGTGTGGCCAATCAAAGAAAAGCCGTTACCGTCAGAGGATCTTGTGCTAATGATGAAAAATAATACTGTCGCCTTAAGTGATTTATTACAGGTGTTTAATTTAGTCACCACCCAAGGTAGCAAAACTGAGGGTAACTATGAGTATCAAGGTATAACCGCTTGGCATGACTTCGATGGTTATACCTGTTTTTTAGGCTATAAAGACTTAACCTTAACCTTGTTGTTTCATGGTCGTTATACTTTTGATTTCGAGCAGCAAGAAACTTTAGATGTGTTCTTATCTAAGGTAAATAAACTATTGCTTGCAAAAGCATGAACAGAGTAAATCCAAAAGTATTGCTGCATAGTAAGTGGACCAAGGTGAGTGTTGAAAACCGAGAAAAGCATTTTGTTATCACTGAGGTAGAATTTGATGAGCAGAAAAATGTTATTGAGTGTCTTATCACCGCGGTTATTAATCATAATGAATACTCAATAAACTGGCGAGATTTAAAACAGCCTACGCTCTGGCGCTTTGGCTGGCAGTAAGTCTTGGCAGACAGATGAGTTGAAGCTTTATTTTTTCATTTTTACCTATATAAATAAGATCTTAAAGCCAAAAAAACATTAAATCAACAAGATGAATTACTCATCTGATTAAGCGAGTGATAACAATACCAATATCCGCTAATCACCGCCAGTAGCGTCGCCTTCATCATTTGCACTCAAGTCTATTGCTAGCTTTAGTATTTCACTATATTGACGGAGCGCTGGTATTAATATGATTAATCTATCTAGATTTCTCTTATTTTGAATGAGAAATAGATATTACTACCCAGCATTGCTTTGCCAGCACATATTCATCGGAGTAAAAATGTGCTCAAAGATAAATATCCACTTTGATAGTCCTATAACAAATTTTTATGCCGGGCATAAAAGTTAAGTGACGCTTATTTATCTTTTTTTAAATGTTGTTTAAAAAAAGTCTACGCTACCGCCTTGAATGTCAGATTTTTTAGCTATTCCTTGACTCAGCATATTTTCAAAAAAAGTAATTTGATTTTTACCACTTTTTTTACTTTTATATAAAGCCTGATCTGCATAATCGATAGACGTTATATGAAAGGTTTCTTTCTTAAGTTCAACTACGCCGATACTAACAGTTACTGTATCTAAATTTGGAAATTGATATTCTTCCACATTACGTCTAAAACGTTCTAGAATTTGCATGCATTCCATTTGGTTATCAGCACTCAATAGAATAACAAACTCTTCTCCTCCAAAACGGAATTGTAAATCTTCGTTTCTAAAGTTTGAGCGAATAATTTGTGCTAAATGAATTAATATTTCATCACCATAAAGGTGTCCAAATCGATCGTTAACATGTTTAAAATCGTCGATATCAACCATCACTAACCAATATTTATGGCTCTCTTGAATTCGTCTGTCACGTTCTACTTTTTTGTACTCTTGGGGCCGCGTGTTAAAAATATTTGAAATAGCAGAGTCAAATGTTTTTCTGTTGGCAAGCCCGGTTAATTCATCCGTTTGAGATTCATTTAACAGTTTAATAAAGTTACTGTATATGCTGAGAAGACCTGAGAGGATATAGTCACTTTCTTTGGCCATTTTTTCTTCTAAATTAATGATTAAGAATTGCTCGCTTTTCCTATCATGATGCAGTAGATGTATTACGGAGTAACCGGTTTTAGTTTTTACGGTCAAGGTTGCCAGAGAAGAATCATGCATGTGCTCAAAACTACGTCTTAAAGCACTCTCTACCTCAATAGAGCTGTCATTAACAGTGTAATGACTGTTCTCAAAGAAGATATGAGCTCTAATATCTCCCTTTTTATTAACAGTAATTATCCTTGTTGATAAGCAACTTATCATGCTATTAACGCTTTTCAACAGACTAAAAGCCAATAGCTCTGTGTTACGCTGAGAAGTGAAATTAGCTATGTGGTTGATAATTGTGCTCGATTGATACATTTAAATACTACTTTTGGTTAATGCAAATTAAAAGAAATATTTTTCATATCTCTAACAAGGACTCTAATAATATTGTCTTGGTGTAAAGTCCAATTGTCTAATTATTACTCTGAATTTATAGGCTGAGAAAAGTAGTAGTCCTGTACTAGATTAAATATACCTTTGCGATGAGTCGTGTTGATAGCTTTAACGATAAACTGCTTCATTGCGCATGTGTTCACTAAATATTTACTACCATGGTGAGCAAGTTTTTATATTCATTGTAGCATTTTATGGTTTAACCCACCAATCAGCGGCATGGCTGACTTAGAAGAGTAGCGGATACTTTCACCGATTATTAATGGCAAATTTTAAAGTTAAATTAAAGTTTATTTAATAGCGGCGTAAAGTCTTATTTTCATTTCTGAGCCTATACATCTGACTCGGCTAAGTACACCACAAGAGAACCGCAATAATATGCATTATTACCACTAGCGTAGTCAGTTTCAGCCGCATGCGTAAATAAGACTTGTGTTCATTTTTAGCAGTATCAAAGTAGTATTCACAGCATAAAATCGCTGGGTAACTCACCGCCAATATTACCAGTGCTAGATAGTTGGGTAATAACAGAGCAAAAAAAGCAAGTAAACTGAATATGTTACTGCAGAGCTGTAATTTAATACTTAATTTATCATTGTGCTTGCGCCACAGTGTGCCAGCAATAAAGCTTAAGATGATGGCGCTGTAAAATATAAATACCTGCTCGGCGGCGATATTTAATAATGTAGGACTGAACTTTTCAAATACCAGTGCGAGGACGAAGGGAGCTAATCCTAAATAACCTAAGATTTGTTGCATTTGCATAGTAAGATCTTTTCAATATTTATTGTTCAGCATACGAAATTTTTTAGCATATAGATCATAAAAAACCTGAGCAGACTAATCTTGTTTACAGTTTATTACGTACAATTGACTAAGTTTGCATAAAGGCACGTTATGAGAATAAAGTTATGGTGAATAAAGTGATGAAAATTAAATCTCCACTATGGAATTTAGTCGCGTTCAATGTCGCTTGGTTTGGCTTGGTTTTTATTGGCGATTTATTTGTTCCGATTGCAGCCATTTTGTTTGGCGCACAGCTTTGGTATTTTAAGAGCACTACAAACGAAATATTATTAATCTGCTCAGTGGCAGCGCTTGGTATTTGCTTAGACCTTGCTTTAGTTTATTCAGGTGTTTTTATTTTTCCAGGTACCGAGGGTATTCCTTTTTGGCTTATTACTTTGTGGATTGTTTTCGCTAGTACCATACGCCATAGTTTAGCTTTTCTAGCCAATTCTAAGTTACTGCAGTTTGTTGTTGGCGCCATATCAGCACCATTAAGTTATCTGGCCGGAGCAAAATTAGCCGTGGTTGATTTAGGGCTATCAGTAGGGTCTAGTTATTTATTACTGGCCTGTTTGTGGGGGCCGTTCATGGTATTTATGTTTGCGCTAAGTGGTTGGTTACTGGTAAAGGAAAAAAGTTATGTTGGTTAATGTCAATCTTATGTCTACGCTTACACTATTAATTGGGCTATTTTCTTTCAATGCCCTAGCGAATAACCCGATTGAAAGTGTTACCCCTAGTGAAGTGGCAGTCGTCAGTGATGAAGGTTTGATGAAGTGTCAAGCTTCTGAACAAGTGTCTATTATCGCTAACGACTTAACAAAGTTGACTACCGAGCAGCACTTTACCTTATTGGGTAAAGCCAAGTTCTCAGTTTTGTTTTGGGATATTTATGAAAGCTCGTTATTCACTACCGATGGCCAACGACCCTTTAGTAACCTATGTCAGCATGCCTTGTTTGAAATACATTACTTACGCGACATCAGTAAAAAAGAATTAATAGATAACACCGTATCGCAATGGCAACATTTATCGCTTAATGAAAATGAATATTTAGCTTTTTTGCCTTTACTAGAAAAAATATGGCGAGATATTAATGCTGGAGATCGCTTGTCGATGTTAAGCCAAAAAGGTATAAGCGTATTCTATTTGAATAGGCAAAAAATAGGTGAAATTGAAAGTTTAACTTTTGCCAAAACATTTCTTCGTATTTGGTTAGATGAAAACACCAGCGAGCCTAAACTACGACAACAGCTATTAGGGAATAATATATGAGTAAACATGCGAAATTGGCGGCACTTTTTTGCTTAGTCTTTGTACTTTCAAGCTGTACAACAAAATTAGAAGATTATCAGGCTACTGCTCCTCAACTCGATATACAGCAATATTTTTCTGGCAAGTCGATAGCCTGGGGCATGGTACAAGATTACAGCAGTAAAGTGACTCGGCGTTTTTGTGTTGAGCTTGATGGCCAATGGCAAGGTGACGAAGGTGTGTTAAAAGAAGTATTTTACTTCGCTGATGGCGAAGTTACTTTTCGTAATTGGCAGCTAACCAAGTTAAAAGAAGGTAAATACTTGGGTAGTGCTGGAGATGTTGTTGGTAAAGCTGTCGGTCAACAAATGGGTTTTGCCTTTCAATGGCAATATGAGTTATTGGTACCAATAGACGGTGAAGAAGTGCAATTGTCACTTGACGATTGGATGTATCGAATTGATGAGTACCGAGTATTTAACCGCACAAAAATGAAGAAATTTGGTGTTACTGTGGCTGAAATTACTTTATTTTTTGATAAAGAATTGCCGGTAAAAAGCTGTCAATAAGGCCTTGAATTCATCGTTCTAGCTGGCATTGACTATCTGAACCAAATTACTGTCTGACCCTTTGCCCTTGTTAGGGCTTTTTTTTGCTGATTGCTGTGATCGTTTTTTGTTTTTACCACGTATAACTCTTCAATATTGTTAAAGATTATTGCTTGTTGTATTTCCTGTTTGACTCTTTGCCCCTCTGACTCTTGATGGGGCTTTTTTTTGCTCATTGCTGTGATCGTTTTTTGTTTTTACCACGTATAAATCTTCAATATTATTAAAGATTATTGCTCGTTGTATTCCCTGTTTGACTCTTTGCCTCATCTGACTCTTGATGGGGCTTTTTTTTGCTCATTGCTTTGATCGTCTTTTGCTTTCAACACGTATAACTAATATCAATCCATTAAGATTAGTTATTGTAAACTATGCCAACTATTAATTTGCCTATTTTCCCATTGCCAATATTTTTGTTACCTCGAGGGGTAACTCGACTGCGTATTTTTGAAGCGCGTTATTTAAAAATGGTCTCGCTAGCAATGAAAAACCAAGGCTTTGTTATTTTTTCGCATGACAGAGATGAAAAAGCTAAACCTATGTCAGTCGGCAGCTGGGTCGAAATTATTAACTTTGACCAAGGTGAAGACGGGGTATTACTGATTGACGTACGCTGTAAATGCTTAGTCGATATCAAGGCGATTACCCAAGACACTGATAAACTGCATCACGGCGTTGTCACCGCTAAAATCCATTGGCCTGATATCAGTCTAGATAAAACCACCGATAAACTGGCTAAGTCATTAGGTAAAGTTTTTATCGACAATGCTGAGTTAAATGCCTTATATCCAAAGCAACATTTTGATCAAGGCGATTGGGTGGTAGCGCGCTGGTTAGAATTGATACCGGTTAAACTTGCTGAAAAAAGTTTGTTTGTCGACAAAGATTCGTATAGCCAAGCGAAAGAACTGTTACAACGTATTATTTTATCTGAGTAGAAAAGGTAAAATAATGTGATCTAGATCTATTTTTGTTGCGTATATAAAAATATATGTCAAAAAATGGGTAAGAATTATGCTGTCAGTGCATTCAGTGTTGCCAAGTCATAAGGCAAATGCTACATCTAATAACATGACTAATAAAATCAATCATCCAGAACTCTGTCAATGGCTGAAATCAATCGCTATTGATAGAGACAAACAAGCATTTACTCAAGTGTTTAAGTTTTTTGCACCCAAAATACAGCGTATTGCGCAAAGTAAAATCAATAGTGAAGCACTCGCTGCAGAAGTTGTTCAAGACACTATGAGCAATGTCTGGCGCAAGGCGCACTTATTTGATGATAGTAAAGGGGCTGCTACTACTTGGGTTTATACTATCATGCGTAACGTTACCTTTGATCTATTACGTAAAATGAAAGCCAATAAAGAAGACAACCTCAGTGACGACATATGGCCGCTTGCTGAATTGGCAAACACTGAAGAAGAGGTGTTTACTGACCATATTCAAAGTCGAAATTTACAAGGCATAATTGCCACGCTACCTGAAAACCAACAACAGGTAGTGAAAGGTTTCTATTTTATGGAAATGTCACAAGAGCAGCTTGCTGTTCATCTTGATTTACCACTTGGCACAATAAAATCACGACTTCGGCTTGCACTTGGCAAACTTAAGTTAAAAATAGGAGACCACAATGATTAAACACCACCCTAAATTTGAATTGTTACAAGGTTTTGTGGATGGTGACTTACCCGCTTCACTTGCTGCCGGTATAGCGATACATACTAACATGTGTGCTTCTTGCCAACAGAAAGTAAGCCAACTAACAGAACAAGTTGCAGAGGCCAGTTTTGAGCAGAGTTTTCATCATAAAGTTATTGTTAATGATGAGGAAAACTTAACGGAAATCGCCGAAATGGACTTTGATGATATGATTAATCAGATTACCGCTTCTGATGACGTTGCACCAACAAAAGCCTTCTATGATGAACGTTCAATTAACTTTAAAGGTATGCAGTACACTTTACCCAGTGCCTTGCGCAATATTGAGTTAGGTAAAACTGCACAAATAGGTAAATTATCACGCGCACGGTTAAATTTAGGCGAAGGTGAAATTCATACTAATTTATTGCATATAGGGCCTGGGGGTTCGATACCTGAACACACCCATAAAGGTTTTGAGCTCACACTCTTACTAGCTGGTACCTTTGCTGATGCACAAGGTCAATATGTGGCAGGCGATTTTATTATGCTTGATAAACGCGATCAGCATCAGCCAGCTACCGAAGATGGTTGTCTTTGTTATACCGTGGCTAATGATGCACTGCACTTTACCCAAGGTATAAATAAGTTACTGAACCCTATTGGTGCTTTCATTTACTAATTGAGCTGGCTATGTATAAAGAATTCGAAAAAGCAGATGTTATTATTGGCATTAGTGCATGCTTAATAGGTGAAAAAGTCAGGTTTGATGCCAGTAACAAACCGTCAAATTTTTGCATAAAAGAACTTGGTCAGCATGTTACTTTTAAAGCCTACTGCCCTGAAGTGGCGGTTGGCCTACCCGTACCTAGGCCCACTATACGTTTGATTAAAGATGATCAAATGATAAAAGTGTCGCGTCCAGATGGCTCGGGCGATGTAACGAGCGCCATAAAAGCTTACGGTAAAAAAATAGCCTCCCTGTCTAAAAACCTCAGTGGTTATGTGTTTTGTGCTAAAAGTCCAACTTGCGGCATGGAACGCGTTAAAGTGTATTCACCTACCGGCAATCAGCTACAAGTCCAAGGTGTTGGGGTTTTTTCACGAGAGATCATGAAAGCAAATCCGCTGCTACCTTGCGAAGAAAATGGTCGCTTGAATGATCCCATTATCAGAGAAAACTTTGTTGCACGGGTATTCGCTTATCGCCATTGGTTAGCATTGGTTGAATCTGGCATCACTAAGCATAAATTGACCAGTTTTCATGCCCAATATAAATATACCTTGATGAGTCATGACTTTGTTGCGAGCAAGCAATTAGGGCGTTTGTTAGCCAGTGCTGATATGGCGCTGGAGCAAATGGCTGAGCAATATATCTCTGGCTTAATGGCCGCATTAACGCTAAAAGCAACCCGTAAAAACCATGCTAATACGCTATCGCACATTCAAGGCTATTTTTCTACGCACTTGGACAGAATGCAACGCAAAGAGTTATCCGAACAAATTGATGCTTACCGTTCAGGCTTAATGCCATTAGTGGTGCCACTGACCTTGATTAAGCATTATTTATTAGCGCACCCTAATTCTTATTTAGCTCAACAGTCATATTTGAATCCTTATCCTGAGTCGTTAAAACTCAGATACGGTTATTAATACCCATTTCATTCATTAGGTGGTCTACTTTATACGCAGGAAAAATGGCCAAATATAAGGCATTTATTTAATAGCTAGTTGTGCTAATTATTAAATAAATAACGCCGTAGTTGATTATTTTAACCAGTAAAAATGATCAGATAATGAGTGAGATTGGTATAACATAGTTAATTATTAAGGAACGTCCTTGTTACTTTGGTTTCGCAACGATATAAGAATTCACGATAATCCCGCCTTAGATTATTTTCTTGAACAACATAAGGGGGTTGACCCCGCTCAGGCGATATTTTTTGTCAGTGAAAAACAGTGGTTAGCTCATGATTGGTCAACAATAAAAATTGATTTTATAAAACGTCATGTCAATGCACTCGCCGAGCAGCTGTTAGCTTTAAATGTTAGTTTACAGGTTGTTCATTGTGATGATTTTTCTGAGCAAGTTTCATTTTTAAAAAATTATTGCCAGCAACATAATGTTAGCGAAGTGGTGGCTAATAAAGAGTTAGAAGTTAATGAAAACCAACGCGATAAGTCTTGTCTTGAGCAAGGTATTCCACTACGCATGTTTGAAAGTGATGTTATCGTTGAAAAAGGTAAAGTGCTAAATAAAAGTGGTGAAATGTATAAGGTGTTTACCCCGTTTAAACGCGCTTGGTTAACTTATGTAAAACAGCATAGTTTTCCTTACCTTGGTAAGCCTAGCCCTAAAGATTCAACCACGCCAAACAGCCAAGCAGCGCTGACATTAAACACGCCTTTACACTGTTCTAATGAATCGGCGGCATGGCCTTTGGCTGAACAAGTTGAACAAGAAGTTATTCCTGACTTTTACCGATATAAAGTGGCGGGTTACGGACAAAAACGTGATTTTCCTGCCATTAAAGCAACCTCTGGCTTATCACCTTATTTAGCGATAGGTGCGATTAGTCCACGCTATTTACTGCTGTTATTTATCCAACGTTTTCCTGATATTTTAGTCGCGTCAGACAGTGAGGAATTTACTTGGCTAAATGAGCTAATATGGCGAGAGTTTTATCGAAATTTAGTTTTTCATCAACAGAGTTTATCTAAACATCAATGCTTTAATCCTAAATACCGCACTATGATTTGGCCTAATGACCCCGAGTTATTCCAGGCATGGTGTCAAGGAAAAACCGGCTACCCTTTGGTTGATGCTGCCATGAGGCAACTTAATCAAACAGGCTGGATGCATAATCGACTGCGTATGGTGGTAGCGAGCTTTTTGACTAAGCATTTACTTATTGATTGGCGCTGGGGAGAAAAATACTTCATGCAGCAGCTTATTGATGGTGATCTTGCATCTAATAACGGTGGTTGGCAATGGGCGGCAAGTACCGGTTGTGATGCACAGCCTTATTTTCGTGTATTTAACCCGATTAGACAAAGCGAAAGGTTTGATCCAAAAGGCACCTTTATTCGTAAATATATGCCAGAGCTGGCGAAATTACCTGATAAAGAGATCCATTTTCCACACCAATACATGGCTAAAGAAAAGTTATCATCTTATTGGCCAGCCATAGTAGATCACAAGCAAGCTAGGTTAGCTGCTCTTGAGTTTTATAGGGTGTGATCGTCATTAGGTATTAATGTTCAGTCTTGAGCAATACAAATGTGTTGTTGAAATTTTAGCCTGATTACTTATGCTGAAATAAAGCTGAGGCATTAATTTAGCCTAAGTAATCCAATAGCTATTATTTTTCGCATAAGGGACTAATGTGACGATAAAATAAAGAGTATTTATGTCAAATAAAAATGTTACGCAAGCGGCTAAATTTAGTGCTCAACCCCAAGATGCAGTGTGGTTAGCTAAATTTATTGATACCTACCAAAAGCTCTCAACTGATAATTTGCAGTTGCTAGCTGACGTTTACCACCAAGACATTGTATTTATTGACCCGATGCACCAACTAACAGGCTTTAAGCAGTTAGAAAAATACTTTAAGCAACTTTATCAAAAGCTGAGTTATTGTGAGTTTACAATTGAACACGTTATAGCGCATGACTCTGAGGCGGCTATTTACTGGCAAATGAGTTACCAACACCCGCGCTTAAATTCAGGTGACATTGTCACTGTGCAAGGTAGTTCACATCTTAAAGGCGTTGGCGATAAGGTTGTTTATCATCGAGATTACCTGGATTTAGGTGCTATGCTTTACGAGCAATTACCTTTGTTGGGTCGGATTATTCGCTCGCTTAAAAATAGGGCTGCAAACGCATGAATATAAAACCTACCATTCTGATCACAGGCGCTACTTCTGGCATAGGCGAGTCATTGTTACAGCACTATTTAGCCCATGACTATCAAGTTATTGCTTGTGGCCGTAATCAAGAAAAGCTTAAACAATTAGCCACTGATAATGCCAATGTTGTTCCTATTGCTTTTGATATCACTGATAAAGAACAGATCCGTGCCGCAGCAAATAAAATTAGCGCTATAGAGCGCATTGATATTTTAATGCTTAATGCGGGTGATTGTCGTTATATTGATAATGCTAAAGCCTTTGATGGTGAATTGTTTGCTAGCGTTATAGCGACAAACCTGCAATCTCTGGGCTATTTGCTCGAGTACTTTTTGCCAAAAGTTAACGCGGGTGGGCAAGTCGTATTTGTCAGTTCTAGTGCAACGTTATTGCCCTTTCCACGGGCAGAGGCTTATGGCGCTTCTAAGGCTGGAATTGATTATTTAGCCAAAAGCTTACGGCTGGATTTAAAAGCAGAAAATATAGCAGTTACCCTAGTTCATCCTGGATTTATTAAAACGCCATTAACCGATAAAAATGACTTTGCTATGCCGTTTTTATTGACCAGTGAGCAAGCGGCCAGTCGTATTTACCAAGGTGTTAGTGCCCGGAAAAGCTACCTGCATTTCCCTAAAAGGTTAACCTTGACCATGAAATTATTCGCACTGCTGCCAGATTTTATTTGGCAAAGTATTGCTTTAAAAAATGAGAAAGCTTTAAGCAATGAAAAAGCCTTAAAGCAAGAGAAAGAGTTAAGGAATGACAAAAAATGAAACGTATCGCCATTATAGGTGCCGGTGTCTCGGGTTTAACCACAGCTTATTTATTATCAAAAAAGCATCAAGTCAGTGTTTTTGAAAAGTCTGCTCATATTGGCGGACATACCGCGACAGTTGATGTTGAGTTGGAAGGTCAGTCTTATGCCATTGATACTGGGTTTATTGTCTTTAATAATAAAACCTACCCAAATTATTTAGCATTACTAGACGAAATTGGTGTCGGTAAGCAAGAAACAGAAATGAGTTTCTCAGTGCATAACTCAGCGACAGGCATGGAATACAATGGCCATAATCTCGATACCTTGTTTGCTCAACGCCGTAATATATTCAACCCTAAGTTTTGGTGGTTAGTTAAAGAAATTCTCCGATTTAATAAGCTGTGTAAGCAAAGTTATCAAGCGAAAAACTATCAGGACAGCCTAACCTTAGGTGAGTTTTTACAAGCAAATAAATTCAGTGACTACTTCGCTGAACACTATGTTTTACCTATGGGAGCGGCTATTTGGTCTAGCTCTTTGGCGCAGATGCAAGTATTGCAATTTCATTTTTTTGTTAAGTTTTTTCATAATCATGGTTTATTGAATATCGCTGATCGTCCACAGTGGTATGTAGTGCCCAAAGGTTCAAGAAGTTACTTAGCGCCACTGTGTAAGCCCTTTGCTGACAATATCCACCTTAATGCGGATATTACCGCGGTGACTCGGGAAAACAACGCAGTGCAGTTACATTTTGCCAATGGTGAAAGTCAAACCTTCGATGAAGTGGTTTTAGCCTGTCATTCAGATCAAGCTTTGGCATTACTCGCTGATGCTAGTGAGCAAGAGCAAAAAATACTAGCTGCTATACCCTATAGCGCAAACTCAGTGGTGTTACATACCGATATTAATTTATTACCAAAAAGAAAAAAAGCTTGGGCGAGTTGGAACTATCAATTGAGTGCTAACAGAACTAAACCCGCTAGTGTTACTTACAATATGAATATTTTGCAGGGCTTGAACGCCAAGCACACGTTTTGCGTCACCTTAAATCAGCGTGAAGATATTGATCCAAGTAAAATTTTACGCGAATTTACTTATCACCATCCGGTGTTCTCAACCAGCTCTATTAACGCCCAAGAGCAACGCTCAGCAATATGTGGTAAGCAAAACACTCATTTTGCTGGTGCCTATTGGTATAGCGGCTTTCATGAAGACGGAGTTAGAAGTGCGGTAGATGTTGGGCAGCGATTTGATTGTTATTTACAAAAGAATCAGCCGGAACATCACGATGGTTAAGCCTTCAACACATAATCACATTTATCGTGGCCAGATAACTCATCGACGATTCACACCAAAGTCGCACAGCTTTAGTTACCAACTATATATGCTGGCACTAGACGTTGATGAGATGCAAGCTAAGCAAAGTCCAAAAGGTATTTTTGGCTTTTCTTGGTTTAATCTCTTGAGGTTTAAAGAAAATGATTACCTTAGAGATGAACCAGAATGCCTTAAGCAGCGTATAGTGAATAAAGTACATGCTTTATCCAGTGGTGAAGCATCTTGTGATGCAGATATAAGTCGCATCACCATGTTAGTTCAAGTTAGGTGTTTAGGGCTATATTTTAGTCCGGCAAATTTTTATTTTTGTTATAACGCTGATGAAGTTTGTACGCAAGTGTTGGTCGAAGTCAGTAATACACCATGGAATGAAAGGCATTATTATTTAGTGCCGCTAGCAAGTAGTGATATTAACGTCCCAGATTTAGCGCCACATGTAACGGATAAAAACTTCCAAGTATCGCCTTTTATGGATTTAAATATGTGCTATAAATGGCTGATTAAGCCGCCAATGGCCGATAGCTCAACATTATTAGTGCATATAGAGAATCACAGTAACACTGTTAATGATAATGGCAGTGAGGTAAGTACGGGCGAAAAAATATTTGATGTAACCATGAAATTAACCAAAGCGCCTTTTTCGAGGGCGTCGTTATGGCAACTCTGGTTTAATATGCCCGTGATGACCTTAAAAATAGTGTTGGGCATATATTGGCAAGCCATGAAGCTCTTCTGGAAACGTATACCCTTTATTGGTTATCAACAAGGTAAGCCGAAAAGGTAAACCAAAAAAACTTAAAGCAGGAGTTTAGTGGTGGAACAAGTGTCAGGACTGAAAATTAAAAAGCCAGCAAACTGGTTAGATAAACGCTGTCGTAGTTTAGTGTTGTCGGTTTTTGCAAAACTGAAAGTTGACCAAATTGAATTAGTCGACAATGGTGAGCATTTTCTTTTTCCCGAGGTTGTTCCAAGCAACGCCTTAATGGGCCGAATGAATATACATGACCATAGTGCGTATCGTGATTTTGTTAAAGGTGGCTCTATTGGCGTAGCAGAAGCTTATATTGCTGGAAAATGGAGTAGTCCAAATTTAACCACAGTCGTGCGTATATTTGCTCGTGCCCAGCAAGAAACTGATGCACTTGAAAAGCAAAGACCTTGGCTATCAAAGATTAAACATACCTTGTTCCACCGTCGTAATGGAAACAGCCAGTCAGGTTCAAAAAAGAATATTTTGGCTCATTATGATTTAGGTAACGAACTTTATTCACGTTTTCTTGATCCTGAAATGATGTATTCATCAGCTATTTATCCAGATCAACAAGCGAGTTTGGCGCAAGCACAACTGCATAAAATGTCGACTATTTGTCAACGCTTAGAGCTAACAGCCGATGACCATTTATTAGAAATAGGGACAGGTTGGGGTGGTTTAGCTATTTATGCCGCACAGCAATATGGTTGCAAGGTTACCACGACAACAATTTCTGATGCGCAGCATGAATATGCCAAAGAGCGCATTGAGCAGTTAGGGCTAGCAGACAAAATAACCTTGTTAAAAGAAGATTATCGCGACTTAACCGGTGAATATGACAAGTTAGTTTCAATCGAAATGATAGAAGCGGTTGGTTTTGAATATTTACCCAGCTTTTTTAAGCAGTGTAATGCCAGATTAAAACCAGGTGGTAAATTGTTGATACAGTCAATTACCATTGCCGATCAGCGTTTCGATTATTACAAACAGAATGTTGACTTTATTCAGCACTATATTTTCCCTGGTGGCTTTTTACCTTCTATTACTGTACTTACCGGGCACTTGACTGAATATACCGATTTAGTGACTGAATCGATTAGTGACATAGGCTTAGATTATGCAAAAACCCTAGCCCATTGGCGTGAAGCCTTTTTAAACTCTTGGCCTGAGCTCAAACCTTTTGGCTATGATGAAGAGTTTAAAAAACTTTGGCTTTATTATTTCGCCTACTGCGAAGGTGCGTTTCTTGAGCGCGCCACCAGTACAGTACATTTAGTCGCGAGAAAATAACGGCTATTGCTTCATTGCTTAAAGCAGAAACAGTAACTATTCAAGTTGTTGTTTCTGTTTTTTTTTATTAAACACACTTGCACTTCGTTTTACCTCCTACAACATAAATTACAGCCAATAAATCATAGCTAACAGCATAAGTTACAGCAAATTTTATATCGCTACTTTACCTTTAAGCGCATTGTTATTGTGTTGTGTAGGCTAAGTTATTCTGTATTTTTTGCTGCTTATCTCATCTGTTGTCACACTTACGTTATAAAACCTTCATCGTTCGGTCATTTTTCTTTTACCTTACTGTCATTTTTACTGCTTAGCATGCTAGTGGTGTTAATGCATCGGCATTAACAAACTCACTTTAACTAAAAATAACACCAAAGGAAGCATTATGAACTCGACATGGGTTTCACTTTCAGCTTTGTCATCTTTTTTACTCTCTAGCGTCGCTGTTGCTGGGGTTTTACCAAACGTACAAAAAGACAGTCAGTGGTTTGTTGATGGTCAGCAAGCAGTGATGGCTAAAACCAAACTAATAACACGTAATAAAGCTAAAAATGTCATTTTATTTGTCGGTGACGGCATGGGCTTGTCAACCTTAACCGCTGCCCGAATTTTAGCCGGGCAAAACGAAGGAAGAACGGGCGAGGAAGGCTACTTAAGTTTTGAAAAGTTTCCTTATTCTGCGCAAGTTAAAACCTATAATGTTGACGCACAAACGCCAGATTCTGCCGGCACAATGACCGCGATGATGTCAGGTGTGAAAACAGATGTTGGTGTGATTGGTGTTGATGAAGATATTGAACGTGGTGATTGTGCAACGGTGAAGGGGAATGAATTAGTCACGTCATTAGAAGCGGCTGAAATTAAAGGCTTATCAACAGGCATTATTTCAACGGCACGTATTACCCATGCGACACCCGCGGCAACCTTTGCAAAATCAGCGGATCGAAATTGGGAAGATATTTCTGATATGCCAGCAGCAGCGGTAGCGGCTGGTTGTGTCGATATTGCAACCCAACTTATTGATTTTGAAAAAAATCTAGAGCAACGTTTCCCAGGCGTTGACGTTGATGGTATTGAAGTGGCATTTGGCGGAGGTCGTCGACACTTTCTACCGAAAGATGCCAGCTTTAACAGTGCAGATGCCAGTAGTACCGTTGAAGGCGATCGCACCGATGGTGTTAATTTAACCGCCAAATGGCAGGCACAATATCAAACCGGTCAGTATATTATCGATCAAGCAGGCTTCGACGCCATTGACGCGAGTAGCACTGAGCGGGTGTTGGGACTATTTAATGAGTCGCATATGCAATACGAAGGCGATCGCAGTAATGATATTGCGGGTGAACCTTCGTTAACTGAACTTACCAGTAAAGCCATTGATATTCTTGATAATAACGACAAAGGCTTTTTTCTTGTTGTGGAGTCAGGGCGAATTGATCATGGTCATCATGCGGGCTCTGCTTATAATGCCTTAACTGATACCATCGAGTTCTCTAACGCAGTACAAGCCGCCATCAATAATACCAATCCTGAAGAAACATTAATTTTAGTCACGGCGGATCATAGCCATGTATTTACCATTGCCGGTTACCCAAAACGTGGCAATCCAATATTAGGTAAGGTGGTTAATGTTGGCGCAACTGAACCGGCTCTAGCAAGTGACGGTCTGCCGTATACCACAGTAGGTTATACCAATGGTAAAGGCTTTAGAAACTTGGTCAATGAAACCAATGCAGACGTAACCTATAACGATGATGCACTTGCTGGTCGTCAAGATCTAAGCACAGTAGACACCACCACCACAGGATTTCATCAAGAGGCTACCGTGCCACTGAGCTCTGAAACCCATGCAGGTGAAGATATTAGTTTACATGCATCAGGACCTGGAGCGCACTTGGCACAAGGCGTTATCGAACAAAGTGTTGTGTTTCATATCATCAATCAATCGCTTGGCTTAATTGCTAACTAACTGGCTAATCGAAAGGAATTAATCATGAAAACAGTAAAAAATTTATCATTAGCCGTGTTGGCTGTATTAGCAGGTTGTGGCGGAGATGACGGTTCAAATGGTAGTAATGGTATTGACGGCGAAAGTGCTTTCAATAGTCTGGTTAGCCAAACCTTATTAAATGTTGGCCATGCACAATGCCTTAATGGTGGGGTAAAAATTGATTCAGGTGTTGATGATGATAGCTCTGGCGTATTGGATACTAATGAAGTCGATGCAACAGAATTTGTTTGTTCACCGACACTAACGCAAACACAAGGTTCGGCATTGACCGCCACCACTCATAATTTATGGTATGAGCAAGGCCAAAGTGTTTTAGCGCAAGCCGCAATCAATACTCAGTCATTGGTTAATACTAAAGGCAAAGCGAAAAATATTATTTTGTTTGTTGGTGATGGTATGGGTATTTCTACTGTGACGGCAACGCGCATTTTAGCAGGCCAACAGTTAGGTAAATTGGGTGAAGAACATCAATTAAGTTTTGATAAGTTCCCTTTTTCTGGTTTTGCTAAAACCTATAATGTTGATGCACAAACGCCAGATTCTGCGGGCACCATGACCGCGATGATGTCAGGGGTTAAAACCGATGCAGGTGTTATTGGTGTAAACGAAGCCATTAGTCGCGGCGACTGTGCTTCAGTCTCCGGAAATGAGCTAGTAACCGCATTAGAATTAGCAGAAATTGCCGGCAAATCAACAGGTATTATTTCTACTGCACGTATTACGCATGCTACGCCAGCGGCAACTTATGCTAAATCGGCAGAGAGAAATTGGGAAGATAATTCTGATATGCCAGCTGCTGCTGTGGCCGCGGGCTGTGTTGATATTGCCTCACAATTGATTAGTTTTGAAGATGATATGCAAAGCCGATTTTCTGGCGCAAAAGTTAACGGCATAGAAGTAGTAATGGGCGGAGGAAGACGACACTTTTTACCAAAAGATGCGGCCTTTAATAGTACCGATGCAGCCAGTGCTATAGAGGGTGATAGAACCGATGGCCGAGATTTAACCGCAGAATGGCAAGCACAGTATCCAGCGGGCAGTTTCGTTACCGACCAAGCGGGCTTTGATGCGGTTGATGCTAATACCACGCCGCGGCTGTTTGGTTTATTTAATGAATCGCACATGCAGTATGAAGTCGATCGCGGTAATGACATTGCCGGTGAGCCGTCTTTACGCGAGATGACCAATAAAGCGATTGATATACTTGATAATAACGAGCAAGGGTTTTTCTTAATGGTGGAAGCTGGCAGGATTGATCATGGTCATCATGCGGGTAGTGCACATGGCGCTTTAACAGATGCAATTGCTTTTGCTGATGCAGTGCAGGCTGCGGTTGAGGCGACCAATCCAGAAGAAACCTTAATTATTGTTACCGCGGATCATAGTCATGTCTTTACGATGGCAGGCTATCCCAAACGCGGTAACCCTATTTTAGGTAAAGTGGTGAGTGTGGGTAGCACAGAACCAAGCCTAGCAAGTGACGGTATGCCATACACAACATTAGGTTATACCAATGGCAAAGGCTTTAGAGATTTAGGTGCAGAAACTAATGCCGATGCGAGTTATAGCGCTGACGCCGTCACTGGCCGTCAAGATCTTAGTATGGTGGATACCCAGTCTACGGGCTTTCATCAAGAAGCCTTAGTGCCCACAAGTTCGGAAACCCATGCGGGTGAAGATGTGGGTATTTACGCCCAGGGTCCTGGTGCGCATTTAATTACCGGTACCAATGAGCAAAGTGTGATTTTCCACGTGATGGATTATGCCGCAGACCTTGTTGTAAAAGCTGAGCAAGCGCTAAATTAACTCGTGCTTTAGCAAATGCTGTAGCAGGGAAGTTGTCAGATTAAACATGGCAACTTCCTTTTATTTATTGACCTATTTACCCTGAGTTGGTTTTATTATGAAAATTATTTCAGCATTATTATGCCTTTTGTCTTTGAGCATTAGCGCCAGTGAGTGCCATATTTCACCTAATGTGATTAGTGCTTATTATCAACTAAGTACTCAAGCGGCTAACAGCGAGCGGATGACAAAGCCAGTTCAGCAATTGTTTGAACTACACCGCAATAATAATACCGTGCTGCAACGAAATGTCAGCGCAGGTATTAACGATATTTGGTTGTTGAACGGTAATCGATTATCGCTAAACCGAGCATTTGAAAAGTATCAACACACCATAGAATATCAACCTAATGAATTGAGACATCAACCGCAGTGGCAAGATGCTTTTCAGTTGGTTATGACACCCGAACTGAGTCAGATGCAGCTGGTAGAGCAGAAAAAATCCGGTTGTTTACTTGAGCAACACTTTGTACTGAAAGATAAACACAGAGAATATCAGTTAACTTGGTTACCTAAATTACAGTTAGTAAAATTCTTTCAAGTAAGAGGTGTCGAGTTAACACGACAATGGCAGTTGACAAAATTTCAACCTGATGCGGAAAAAACAGTACCACTACTTAAGCAATACAGGAATTATCAGAGCACAGATTATGCTGATATCGGCGATAATGAAGGTATCCCGTTTTTAGCCACCATGATTAACCAAGGTTTTTCAATGCCGGTGCATAATCGCCCAGCTTTGGCCAACAAGGCGCATCAACATTAAGGCACCTGATCTGCAGAATAGATAAATTATTGCGTTAGCGGCAAGGGTATTGGTTTTTTATTAGCGATTTAAAACCGTGAGCTCTTTGTTAGAGCCCACGGCTAGTGGTATTACTTTATTTTGCTGTGATGTCGTTGTGGGAGTAACTTTACTTCAGTATTCGAATAGTCATTATCTTAGGCGTTAGGCGTTAGGCGTTAGTCAACTCAACTCAACTCAAGGCATTAGTTGCCACTATATATATGCTTGGTGATAATAGCGCTTTCTGCCAAGGTTTTATTCTCAGGCAAGTCGACAGCGCCACTGAGTAAGTAAATCACTTTTTCACCTTGGTCGGCTAAATCTAATGCGTGTTGAACATTAATTAAAATGCTTGAGGCGATTGCTTGAGGAAACTTGCTGGCGTCACGTCGAATATATTCTATCAGGTCGATATTAACCGCTTGGTCGTAAAAAACCGCATCGGCAAATTGCATTTCTCGATGGGCATTAAGGGTTAAATGGTCGGGATTACCGTCACGGGTATGGATAAAAACAATTTCACCACTGGGTGGTGGCGCTTGTGTTTGTAAGCTGGCAATTAACTGTTGTTCAGCTGAAGTGGTTTTACCATCTAAAATGGCTTGTCCGATACTGCCGCGTAAAGTGCGCTCCCAAAAAATGCGACGCTCGCGTAAACTTTTCACGCGCGCTTTTACGTGGTCTCTAAATTTAAAAGAAAAGTCAGCTAATTTCCCATAGCCATTAGGTAATGTTTTTTCAATTTGCTCGCGTAACATCCGCAGTAAAATAGGTGCGCTTCCAGAACTCGACATGGAAATTATGATGGGGCTTCGGTCAATAATAGCCGGGGTTATATAGGTGCACAGTTCAGGTTGGTCAACGACATTGGTCAGTAGTTTTAACTGAGTGCTTTCTGTGGCCACCGCGCTATTAACTTCAACACTGTCGGTGGCAGCAATGACAATATTACTCTTGCTCAGGTGCCCGGGTTGATAATTATGCTTGAGCCAATTTAATTGGTGCAAATTCACCAAACGCTCAACACTGCTATTCAGTGTTTCAGACATAATAGAAATGTTAGTTGTCGATTTTAATAACAGCTCTATTTTACGTGCTGCTACCTCGCCGCCACCTATAATCATAGCGTTAATATGTTTGGCATCTAGATATATAGGAAAATACTTCATTATTTCACTCTACTTTTTGGCTTTATTTACCCGCTTAGCGACACTGTGCTGACTAAGCGGGCAATCATTAAAAGGGGATTAATACTTTGCTAATGGCTAAGCCATTAGCGTCACCATAAATATATTCACCAGGATTAAAGCTTAAGTCGGCAAAGTGAATAACCTGGTTAATTTCACCTTTACCCAATTTCTCGGTTTTTATCGGGCAGCAGCCAAGGGCTTTTACCGCAATGGGTAAAGTGGCAATAGTACCCGCGTCACGTATACAGCCATTAATAACAATGGCTTGCCAGCCATTTTTTACGGCTAGCTCAGCTAGCATGTCACCGAGTAAGGCGTTAGTCATACTCGCTTTGCCATCAACCACCATCACTTTGTTGGTACCGTCGGTGGCTACCAACTCTTTGACTTTGGAATTGTCATTATGACAGCTAACAGTCACTATTTCGCCAGAGAAGATAGTGTGACCACCATAGTCGTTAAAAATCGGCTGAGCTAAAGAAAGCTGTTCGCTATGATCATCAAATAAATCGGGTAGTAGATCTAACATTTTTATCCCTAAGGTATGCACGCTAGTATATTGAGTATAAATGAAGTTTTACTTTATCAGAACAGGCAATGTATATCTGCGCAGCGTAAGTAATATTGAGTATAAAGCTAAGTTATTTTCCTTGCTGGTAAAGCGCTATTCATTTTTTTCATTGGCTTAAAGTCATTGGGTTAAATCATTTGGTAACCTGCATTAGCCTTGATATTACCTAAGGCCTTTGTTCATACGAACATAATAGCGTTTTAGATTTTTTAATCTTACGGCACTATATAAGTCGGTTGCATAAGTCATTGGCAAAGTTAGCTACTTGAGGTTGAGTTTCAGTGAGTTGGGAACAAGGTCCAGGAGAGAATTTTATCTTGGCAATTTGGTGCGCAGCTATTCGTGTTACTTCAATTATATCGAGCCTCATGTCGCTAGCCTGACTTTTTCTATTAAGCAGTTGTTATACACTAGCCTCTTTACTGACAATGTTGAGTGGTTAAGCGCAAGCTAATACAGCTGTAAACCTCAAACGTCATGATATTATTTTTAGCATTTTGATAACGTTTATTTTGCTATTACTCTAGCAATGACGAAAGGCTATCAATCGCCAAATTATCTGTAGTTATTGCTCGAGTATATGGCTAAAGTAACTATTTTGTCGCGGTAGAGGGTGATAAACTAGCAAAAAATTTTAATGAGAAAAAACATGCCTTGGATCCAGCTTAGATTAAGTGCCAATGAAGAGACAGCTGAAAAATATAGCGATTGGTTGAGTGCTTGTGGCGCACAAGCGGTGACCTTTATTGACGCTAAAGATACACCTATATATGAGCCGCTTCCGGGTGATGAAGTTATTTACTGGAATAATACTGTGGTAATGGGCTTATATGATGCCAGTCATGATATGGACAAGGTGTTGAATTATTTAAAATCTATCCATCCAGACAAAGCTAAAATGGTTTACAAGCTTGAACAGTTGGAAGACAAAGATTGGGAACGTGAATGGATGGACAATTTCCATCCGATGAAATTTGGCCAACGTTTATGGATTTGTCCAAGCTGGCGTGATGTTCCTGACCCTAGTGCGGTGAATGTTATGCTTGACCCCGGCCTAGCATTTGGTACGGGCACCCACCCAACAACCGCTTTATGTTTAACTTGGCTGGACGGTTTAGACTTAGTCGGCAAAACCGTGGTTGATTTTGGTTGTGGCTCAGGTATTTTGTCATTAGCCGCGCTTAAATTAGGCGCAAAAAAAGTGATTGGTATTGATATCGATCCTCAGGCGTTACAAGCGAGTTTAGAAAACGCTAAACGCAATCACTGTGAAGACCGTTTGGCATTATTTTTACCGAAAGACCAACCTGAATTTAAAGCTGATGTGGTGGTGGCAAATATCTTAGCCGGACCATTACGTGAACTTGCTCCAGTTATTATTAACTATCTAGCGAGCAATGGTGTGCTTGCTTTGTCTGGTGTTTTAGAAGAGCAAGCCGAACAATTACAAACTCAGTATGCTGAATTTTGTCAGATGGACGCTATTGCTGTTCAAGACGAATGGGTGCGTTTATCTGGTGTTCGTTATTAGTTTATTATTAGTTAGCGATTAATGGCCTAAAAATGAGCAGCTTTTGTTATCAAATCGTACAGAAACTGCTCGCATCAACACTTTAGAAAATGTCAACATGAAAAACGTGAAAAAAAGCGCGTTTTGTTCAATTTATATCCTTTTCAATCCCAAAAAAAACACGTAAACTTAGCGCCCTTTTGACTAGTAGCTCAAAAAAACAGCAGCGTGAAGATAGGTCCATACACTTTAGCAAGCAATACTATGCTTGCACCCATGGCGGGTATTACCGATCAACCATTTAGACAACTATGTTGTCAGATGGGGGCAGGCTTAGCGGTATCTGAAATGATGTCATCTAATCCAAAAGTGTGGAATACCGGTAAATCTCAGCGTCGAATGTTGCATAGCGAAGAAGCAGGTATTCGTTCCGTACAAATCGCGGGCTCGGATCCTGAAGAATTAGCATTTGCAGCTAAGCATAATGCTGATAATGGCGCACAAATTATTGATATCAATATGGGCTGCCCAGCAAAAAAGGTAAATAAAAAATTAGCAGGTTCAGCGTTACTGAAAGAGCCCGCATTAGTCGAGCAAATTATTAAAGCTGTGGTTAATGCGGTGGATATTCCAGTCACGTTAAAAATTCGAACCGGCTGGTGTGAAAACACTCGCAATGGTATTGAAATAGCCAATATTGCTGAGCATAACGGCATACAATCACTTGCGGTGCATGGCCGTACTCGTAATGACTTTTATAAAGGCAATGCAGAGTACGACACCATTAAAGCAATCAAGCAAGCGGTGAGTATTCCAGTTGTTGCTAATGGCGATATTACTTGTGCCGAAAAAGCGGAGCAAGTGCTGAATTACACTGGGGCTGACGCTATTATGGTTGGTCGTGGTGCCCAAGGGAGACCTTGGATTTTTCAAGAAATTAATTATTTCTTGAAAACGGGTAGGCATTTGCCTGCTCCTTCAACGGATGAAGTACGCACAATTTTGATTGGGCATGTAATGGAATTACACAAATTTTACGGTGAATTTATGGGTTTACGTTTTGCCCGTAAACATGTTTCTTGGTACATGCAAACGCATGAACAAGGAAAATCGTTTCGTTCTATTTTTAATGCACTCGAGTCAGTTACTGAACAACTTGACGCATTAACTATGTATTTTGATAATTTAACTTTAGAAAGAGTCTGAACTTTATGTTTGAACAAAATATTTCCTCTCCATTTATTACCGGTGATCTACAAACTCAGACAAAGGCCTCGCCTTTACGCACACAAGCAAAAGTAGCCATTAAAAACTACTTGTCTCAGTTAAACGGTAATGACGTTGATGATATGTACGACCTTGTACTTTCAGAAATTGAAGCGCCAATGCTTGAAGAAGTCATGCAATATACGCGCGGTAACCAAACCCGCGCCGCTAACTTATTAGGCATCAACCGTGGTACTTTACGTAAAAAGTTAAAAAAATACGGCATGAACTAAGAAGTACGACAGGCTAGCCTGTCAATTAGAAGCACCCTCGGGTGCTTTTTTGCTTTTAGAGAGATAAAAGTTATCCAAGTAGTCAACTTTTATGCCATTTAAGAATTATCACATATCAATAATGTAAAACAGATATGTGTCATAGGCCAGACAACCATTTTAATTTATAGGTAATTAGAAAACCATGGATACACCACGCCCAATCAAACGTGCACTATTAAGTGTTTCAGATAAAACCGGTATTGTTGAATTTGCTCGCTCGTTATCACAAAAAGGTGTCGACCTTTTATCAACTGGCGGTACCGCTAAGTTATTGGCGGAAAATGGCATTAAAGTCACTGAAGTATCTGATTACACCGGGCATCCAGAAATTATGGATGGTCGAGTTAAAACCTTACACCCGAAAGTGCATGGCGGTATTTTAGCACGTCGTGGTATCGACGAAACTGTTATGGTTGAAAACGACATCAGTGCGATAGATTTGGTGGTGGTAAATCTTTACCCATTTGCCAATGCCGTTGCTGATGAAAATTGTTCATTAGAAAATGCCATTGAAAACATCGATATTGGTGGCCCAACTATGGTGCGCGCAGCCGCTAAAAATCATAAAGACGTCACCATAGTAGTCAATGCCCATGATTACGACCGTGTTTTAGCCGAAATGGCGACAAATAATAATTCTTTGGTTTATCAAACACGTTTTGATTTGGCTATTGCTGCCTATGAGCACACGGCAGCTTACGACGGTATGATTGCTAACTACTTTGGTAAAATGTTACCCGCGTATGGCGCAACTGAATCTGCAGCATCTGTTGACTCATCAGTAGGTGAAAAAGTTAAATTTCCACGCACCTTTAACAGCCAGTTTATTAAAACTCAAGATTTACGTTATGGTGAAAACTCGCATCAAGAAGCAGCTTTTTACAAAGAAGCGCATCCTGAAGCAGCGTCAGTTTCTACGGCAACTCAATTGCAAGGCAAAGCCTTATCTTATAACAACATTGCTGATACGGATGCGGCATTAGAATGTGTTAAAGAATTTGACGAACCCGCTTGCGTTATTGTTAAGCATGCAAACCCATGTGGTGTTGCTATTGGCGATAATATTTTAGCGGCTTATGAAGGCGCTTATAAGACGGATCCAACGTCTGCGTTTGGTGGCATCATAGCGTTTAACCGTGAGTTAGATGCAGATACTGCGCAAGCAATCGTATCTCGTCAATTTGTTGAAGTTATTATCGCACCTAGCGTGTCAGATGCAGCTGCAAAAATTGTTGCCACTAAAGCTAACCTGCGTTTATTAGTCTGTGGTCAATGGACAAGTAAAACTACTGGTTTTGATTTTAAACGCGTTAACGGTGGTTTATTAGTTCAAGACACGGATCAAGGTAGCGTAACAAGTGACGACTTAACGGTAGTGACTAAACGCCAACCCACGGACGAAGAGATGCGTGATTTACAATTTTGTTGGAAAGTAGCAAAATTTGTTAAGTCGAACGCAATTGTTTACGTTAAAAATAGTGCAACTATCGGGGTGGGTGCAGGCCAAATGAGCCGAGTTTACTCAGCAAAAGTAGCGGGTATTAAAGCGGCAGATGAAAACCTTGAAGTTAAAGGCTCTGTGATGGCATCAGATGCATTCTTCCCATTTCGTGATGGTTTGGACGCTGCTGCTGAAGCAGGCATTACTGCGGTAATTCAGCCGGGTGGCTCTATGCGTGATAATGAAGTTATTGCTGCTGCAGATGAGCATAATATCGCCATGGTATTCACTGGTATGCGTCACTTTCGTCATTAAGTCAAAATGGTAAAATAAAAATGCTCAGATAGAGTTAATTATTCTGAGCATTTTTATTGCAGAAATCATGCTGAGTAGTGTCTGGGTAATAAAATTAATCATTACACACACTCAATTAAGTTCAAATGCTGTTTTTTGTCGATAAGATATGAGTAACAGCACTGATCATCTGAACGAAATCTGCTATAACTAGCCTGTATAAAAATTCACTAGTTAATGGAAGATAACAATGCATACAACAGCTCAAACTCTCAAAAAAGTTTTTACCGCGTCAATCGTGTCTGCAACTTTATTATGTTCTGGTTTTGTTAACGCTCATCAGGATGCTCATCAGCAAAGTCAGCTTGAAAAAGCTATCGCTGGCGAACATCGTTCAGCAAAAAATAAAGCGCGTGATGAATACCGTCATCCGCTACAAACTTTAGCATTTTTTGGTTTTGATCCGTCAATGACTGTGGTTGAAATTACCCCAGGCGGTGGTTGGTATACTGAAATTTTAGCCCCAGCAGTAAAAGGTAAAGGTAAACTTTACGGTGCTCATTATCCCGATACTGGCGAAGATAACTATTATAGTAATTCACGTAAAAAGCTAGTTGAAAAATTAGCCAGTGACGACGTATTTAGCGAAGTAGAGTTAACTAACTTTATTCCGCGTCAAGCAAGTGAACTTGCACCGGCAGGTACAGCCGATTTGGTACTGACTTTTCGTAATTTACACAACTGGCGCGATGAAGGTGTAGAACAAGCTTTTAAAGACGCTTACAAAGCATTGAAAAAAGGTGGCGTGTTAGGTGTGGTAGAACATCGTTTACCTGAAGGCGTCGACGCTGAAAAAGCAAAGGGTTATGTATCGCAAAGCAAAACTATTGCACAAGCCAAAGCGGCAGGGTTTACTTTAGTAGCAAGCAGTGAAATCAACGCTAATGCTAAAGATATGGCCATCTATCCAAAAGGTGTATGGACCTTACCGCCAGTATTACGTTTAGGCGAACAAGATAAAGCAAAATATATAGCGATTGGCGAAAGCGATCGTATGACATTAAAATTTGTAAAATAACATAATTGAGCTGCTATAACTTGATCTCTGCAGGTTATAGCAATTTTAAAAATATTAGGAATGTAAGTAAATGAATGTTTTGGTCATTGGTAATGGCGGTCGTGAGCACGCATTAGCGTGGAAAGCTGCACAATCATCTTCAGTAACAAAAGTATTTGTTGCACCGGGTAATGCAGGAACGGCTACAGAAGCCAAGTTGGAAAATATTGCAATATCAGCTGGCGACATTCCAGCCTTAGTCGACTTTGCCAAAAGCAACGAGATCGTGCTAACTATTGTTGGGCCTGAACAGCCTTTAGTAGATGGCATTGTTGATGCTTTTCAAGCAGAAGGTTTAATGATTTTCGGACCTAGCGCAAAAGCGGCACAACTTGAAGGTTCAAAATCATTTACTAAAGACTTTTTAGCAAGAAATAATATTCCAACCGGTAGTTATCAAACCTTCACTGAAATCGAGCCAGCACTTGCGTATGTTCGTGCACAAGGTGCGCCAATTGTTGTTAAAGCCGATGGCCTTGCCGCTGGCAAAGGCGTTATTGTTGCGATGACATTAAAAGAAGCTGAAGACGGTATTAAAGATATGCTTGCCGGCAATGCTTTTGGTGATGCGGGTCATCGTGTGGTGATTGAAGAATTCTTAGCAGGTGAAGAAGCTAGCTTTATTGTGATGGTTGACGGCAAAAATGTTTTAGCCTTTGCTACCAGCCAAGATCATAAGCGTGCCTATAATGGTGATAAAGGGCCAAACACTGGTGGTATGGGCGCTTATTCTCCAGCACCTGTTGTGACACCAGAGATCCATCAACGCGCTATGAATGAAGTTATCATGCCAACCGTTGAGGGCATGGCGAGAGAAGGTGCACCTTATACCGGCTTTTTATACGCGGGCTTGATGATTGACACTGATGGTACCCCAAAAGTTATTGAATACAATTGTCGTTTTGGTGACCCTGAAACTCAGCCAATCATGATGCGATTAAAATCTGATCTGGTTGAGTTGTGTATCATGGCTTGTCGTGGTGAGTTAGACCAAGCAACAATCGATTTTGATCCTCGCCCTGCAGTAGGCGTGGTAATGGCGGCAGCTAATTATCCTGCTAGTTATCCCAAAGGCGATGTTATTTCTGGTCTAGAGACAAATACTGTCACTGATCGAAAAATATTCCATGCAGGTACAGCTGAAAAAGATGGTGCAATAGTTACCGCAGGCGGTCGTGTCTTGTGTGCAACAGCATTAGGTAATAATGTCACTCAAGCGCAGCAATCAGCCTATGAATTATTAAAACAAATTTCTTGGCAAGGTGTTGAGTATCGTACTGATATCGCTTATCGAGCGATCGAGCGTGAACAAAGTTAGCTTAGCGCAATCACAACCGTATAATATAATCGTATAAAAAAGCCCAGTAATTACTGGGCTTTTTTTATATAACAATTAACGGCTTAGTTATTAAGTTTTGCTAAGGTTTCTTGTTTTGCACCACCGGCTATTGCAGCAGCAATTGCTGAATCTCTATCAAACCCTAAATCGATAGCAGCTTTAACAATAGCATTATTATGATTATCAGTGCTTTGATTAACCGCGGTGGTAATTACTCGGTCGGCTTCACCAGGAAATAAAGCTAATATATCTTTAACTATGTTACTTGCCTGTTCTGGTATGGCCGTAATAGCGGCTGTTAAAATATTCAATATCTGGCTAGGGTAATTTGATGCGGTGTTGTTAACTATGTTACTAACGTCGTAAGGTTCAGTCCTGATGGCAACTCGGACAATATTTTCTATTTCACTTGGATTAAATTTAACCGCAGTATTAACTATTTCTTGAGCATAAGCGGGTTCTGCAGTAATAGCTATTTCAACCAGCTCAGTACTAGGGGCAACTTTAGCTTTAATCGAATTTTGTATAACATCGCAGGCCAAAACAGGCTGCGCAGATAAAGCACCCAACATAATTTCACGATATTTTTCTGGGTATCGGGCAAAAGCCACGGCCATAACAACATCCACTTTCTCTGGATAGCGTGAAAGTATGGCATGGACACTACTTTGAATTGATCTCTGTTTCTTTACTTGTTGGTTTAATATCTTAGCAATCAAACGTTCATGTTTATATTCGGCAACATCCTTCGCCACAACTGTACTACTAATGCCAGCAAGCATTAACAAGATGATAAGTTTTTTCATTTGTTATGCTCTCTGTACAAACACCGTGGTGAAACCCACTTTATCTGTAGTTTGTTATTATTATTATGCGCAAATACAATATAGAGCATAAAATACATTATATCTCCTGTTTATTTGTACATAAAAATATGGGTTTTGGAAAAACTGCTAGCCAAATCTTGCTAACTACGTAGTGATTAGTCCGTAAAATAGCCGAATAGTTCAATTAAAAAGCAAACAAACATTTAATCGCAATTTAATGACAATTAGGTGTTGACGTGAAGCCAGAAATCTCTAGAATGCGCTCCAGTTCCAAGGGGTAACCCAAACGAACGGTTTTAATGAGTTATCTAACTCGGTCTAGGCTGATTAAGTTAACTTAACGTTTTAAAAGTGAGTTTGACTCTTCTGAAAAGAAAGTTTAAAAAATCTAAATAAAACGTTGACATTAAAACTCAGGTGCGTAGAATGCGCATCTCGCTTCAGGCAAGTCCTGCAGCAACGAATTACTTTACGGTATAGAGCGAATGAGATTCTGTATCGGTTAGTTATCTTCTTTGAAGAAACTAACTTTCTTTAACAATTAGTTATCATGCAATTTGTGTGGACACTCACAT
>NZ_JACGVC010000054.1 GCF_014077005.1 Colwellia sp. MB3u-45
TCTATCACCCTAGATGCATCTGAAACAAAAATATTCCAGGCTCGACTACATTCATTAACAATATCTTCATATCCACTAAAACATCTGTTCGCTAATTCATTCTGCCTCAGCCATTGCCATACTTGTTCAATAGGATTTAGCTCAGGTGAGTAAGGGGGTAATTTTATGATTGATAAATTATTAAACTTCTCGGTTAAGTGGGCTTGATGCCAAGCGGCACCATCCACAACTATAACGGCGTGTCGTCCCTTTGGAACTTTTTGGGAGATCAATGATAAGTGTTTTTCCATCACATCCATATTCATGATTGGAGCGATTAATGCCTCGGTGTTTCCTGTTGCCGGGTAAACAGCACCAAAAAGATAAGCATACTCAAACTGCTGTTGCTTAACCGCTCTTGGCCTTATTCCTTTTGTTGCCCAGAGCCTTGTTGTTGTATTCTGCTGGCCAAAGCGGGCTTCATCTTGAAACCACACATCTACATTTTTAAGACTGACATTCCACGGGATCGTACGGATCATTTCCATTTCGAATTTTTTTAAAAGCTTCTTGTACTTCATCTGATTGCTTAGGGTGCCTTGACCGACTCGTTATCCATGAGAAGCCTAGCTGATGTAAAAGCCGATAAATATTATCAACTGAATAGTCGACTTTAAATTCTTGAGTAATATAAGCAACAAGTGTTTGTGCTTTGAGCCTTCCGCCTTTGGGTTTAATACTATTATCATGAATGTACTGGCTTAGTTGGGAGAGCTGTTGTTCATTTAGATTACAAGGTCGTCCAGAGC
>NZ_JACGVC010000055.1 GCF_014077005.1 Colwellia sp. MB3u-45
AGTAATATAAGCAACAAGTGTTTGTGCTTTGAGCCTTCCGCCTTTGGGTTTAATACTATTATCATGAATGTACTGGCTTAGTTGGGAGAGCTGTTGTTCATTTAGATTACAAGGTCGTCCAGAGCGAGGTTTTTCTTTTAAACCATCAAGACCTTGTTCATAAAACCTTTTAACCCAGTCATTAACAATACGACGGCTAATATGAAGGTTTCTTGCGGTTTGTGAATTATTAGCCCCT
>NZ_JACGVC010000056.1 GCF_014077005.1 Colwellia sp. MB3u-45
CAATCAATGCTAAGTGTTTTTCCATCACATCCATATTCATGATTGGCGCTATTAATGCCTCGGTATCTCCTGTTGCAGGGCAAACAGCACCAAAAAGATAAGCATACTCAAACTGCTGTTGCTTAACCGCTCTTGGTCTTGTTCCTTTTGTTGCCCAGAGCCTTGTCGTTGTATTCTGCTGGCCAAAGCGTGCTTCATCTTGAAACCACACATCTACATTTTTAAGGCTGACATTCCACGGGATCGTACGGATCATTTCCATTTCGAATTTTTTTAAAAGCTTCTTGTACTTCATCTGATTGCTTCGGGTGCCTTGACCGACTCGTTATCCATGAGAAGCCTAGCTGATGTAAAAGCCGATAAATATTATCAACTGAATAGTCGACTTTAAATTCTTGTGTAATATAAGCAACAAGTGTTTGTGCTTTGAGCCTTCCGCCTTTGGGTTTAATACTATTATCATGAATGTACTGGCTTAGTTGGGAGAGCTGTTGTTCATTGAGATTACAAGGTCGTCCAGAGCGAGGTTTTTCTTTTAAACCATCAAGACCTTGTTCATAAAATCTTTTAACCCAGTCATTAACAATACGTCGACTAATATGTAAGTTTCGTGCTGTCTGTGTGTTATTAGCGCCACTTTTGATATGAGAAAGCGCCATCAAACGAACCCGCATTCGCCCATTAGTTTC
>NZ_JACGVC010000057.1 GCF_014077005.1 Colwellia sp. MB3u-45
AAATCGTTTGTGATGCTCACCTTAACTCACCGAAGTGAACCAAGAAAAGACATCTGCTCAATGAATTCTGTCGTGTCACTCTATTCCGACTAAGGATAAAGTAACTACATAAAACGTATTATTTAAACCCGAAGATTTAAATGATACTTATTTTTGTGTGACATCATATTAAGCTGTTTTTTTTGTTATCCGAGGATAACTATGTAAAATCAACGTTAATGTGAGTGTCCACACAAATTGCATGATAACTAATTGTTAAAGAAAGTTAGTTTCTTCTAAGGAAGATAACTAACCGAAACAAAATCTCATTCGCTTTGCTTCGTTGCTGCAGGCCTTGCCTGAAGCGAGATGCGTATTCTACGCAACTCTGTTTTAATGTCAACGCTTATTTCGTTTTATTTTAAAAGTTTTTTTAACTTTCAAACAACTCGTTTTATCACGTTAAGTTAACCAAATCAGCTTGAACTGAATAAGATAA
>NZ_JACGVC010000058.1 GCF_014077005.1 Colwellia sp. MB3u-45
CTAGCAATGTCCTACTCTCACATGGGAACTCCCACACTACCATCGGCGCTAACACGTTTCACTTCTGAGTTCGGAATGGGATCAGGTGGGGCCATGTCGCTATTGTCGCTAGACAAAAAGGGTACAATCTAAAAAGCTGTATCAGTGAGACTTGTCTCAGTGATGTATAAATACGTTTTGTGTTCTTTGTTTCTCTTATTCATCACTTATGTACGTGATGTTGCATATTCCTATGCAATTCTACTATGTCAAACGACACACAACTTAAAACCACTTGGGTGTTGTATGGTTAAGCCTCACGGGTAATTAGTATTGGTTAGCTCAAGACCTCGCAGTCCTTACACACCCAACCTATCAACGTTGTAGTCTCCAACGACCCTTTAGGGAGCTTAAAGCTCCAGTGAGAACTCATCTCAAAGCCTGCTTCCCGCTTAGATGCTTTCAGCGGTTATCAGTTCCGAACGTAGCTACCGGGCAATGCTATTGGCATAACAACCCGAACACCAGCGGTTCGTCCACTCCGGTCCTCTCGTACTAGGAGCAGCCCTCTTCAATTCTCAAACGCCCACGGCAGATAGGGACCGAACTGTCTCACGACGTTCTAAACCCAGCTCGCGTACCACTTTAAATGGCGAACAGCCATACCCTTGGGACCGACTTCAGCCCCAGGATGTGATGAGCCGACATCGAGGTGCCAAACACCGCCGTCGATATGAACTCTTGGGCGGTATCAGCCTGTTATCCCCGGAGTACCTTTTATCCGTTGAGCGATGGCCCTTCCATACAGAACCACCGGATCACTATGACCTACTTTCGTACCTGCTCGACGTGTCTGTCTCGCAGTTAAGCTGGCTTATGCCATTGCACTAACCGTACGATGTCCGACCGTACTTAGCCAACCTTCGTGCTCCTCCGTTACTCTTTAGGAGGAGACCGCCCCAGTCAAACTACCCACCAGACAGTGTCCCCAAGCCCGATAAGGGCCCTAGGTTAGAACATCACGCATACAAGGGTGGTATTTCAAGGTAGACTCCACCACATCTAGCGACATGGTTTCATAGTCTCCCACCTATCCTACACATGTAGGAGCAATGTTCACTGTCAAGCTATAGTAAAGGTTCACGGGGTCTTTCCGTCTAGCCGCGGGTATACGGCATCTTAACCGCAATTTCAATTTCACTGAGTCTCGGGTGGAGACAGTGTGGCCATGATTACGCCATTCGTGCAGGTCGGAACTTACCCGACAAGGAATTTCGCTACCTTAGGACCGTTATAGTTACGGCCGCCGTTTACCGGGGCTTCGATCATGAGCTTCTCCGAAGATAACCCAATCAATTAACCTTCCGGCACCGGGCAGGCGTCACACCGTATACGTCATCTTTCGATTTTGCACAGTGCTGTGTTTTTAATAAACAGTTCCAGCCACCTGGTTACTTCGACTCTCCGATGCTTACTGAGCAAGTCATTCACATTAGAGAGCGTACCTTCTCCCGAAGTTACGGTACTATTTTGCCTAGTTCCTTCACCCGAGTTCTCTCAAGCGCCTTAGTATTCTCTACCTAACCACCTGTGTCGGTTTGGGGTACGGTTCCTATATATCTGAAGCTTAGAAGCTTTTCCTGGAAGCATGGCATCAATGACTTCAATTCCGTAGAATCTCGTCTCGTATCTCAGTGTTTAATGAAGTCCCGGATTTACCTAAGACAACCACCTACATACTTTCACACGGACTACCAACGCCGTGCTCACCTAGCCTACTCCGTCCCTCCTTCGCAATATATAGAAGTACAGAAATATTAATCTGTTTCCCATCGACTACGCGTTTCCGCCTCGCCTTAGGGGCCGACTTACCCTGCCCTGATTAACATGGGACAGGAAACCTTGGTCTTTCGGCGGGGGAGTTTTTCACTCCCCTTATCGTTACTCATGTCAGCATTCGCACTTCTGATACCTCCAGCAAGCTTTACAACTCACCTTCAACGGCTTACAGAACGCTCCCCTACCACTTGAACCTAAGTTCAAATCCGCAGCTTCGGTGACTAGTTTAGCCCCGTTACATCTTCCGCGCAGACCGACTCGACTAGTGAGCTATTACGCTTTCTTTAAAGGATGGCTGCTTCTAAGCCAACCTCCTAGCTGTCTATGCCTTTCCACATCGTTTCCCACTTAACTAGTACTTTGGGACCTTAGCTGGCGGTCTGGGTTGTTTCCCTCTTCACAACGGACGTTAGCACCCGTAGTGTGTCTCCCGCATATCACTCATTGGTATTCGGAGTTTGCAAAGGGTTGGTAAGTCGGGATGACCCCCTAGCCTTAACAGTGCTCTACCCCCAATGGTGTTCGTGCGAGGCTCTACCTAAATAGATTTCGGGGAGAACCAGCTATCTCCCGGCTTGATTAGCCTTTCACTCCGACCCACAAGTCATCACCGCATTTTTCAACATACGTGTGTTCGGTCCTCCAGTTGATGTTACTCAACCTTCAACCTGCCCATGGGTAGATCGCCGGGTTTCGGGTCTATACCCTGCAACTAAACGCGCAGTTAACACTCGCTTTCGCTACGGCTCCCCTATTCGGTTAACCTTGCTACAGAATATAAGTCGCTGACCCATTATACAAAAGGTACGCAATCACTAGACTAAATCTAGCTCTCACTGCTTGTACGTATGCGGTTTCAGGTTCTATTTCACTCCCCTCACAGGGGTTCTTTTCGCCTTTCCCTCACGGTACTGGTTCACTATCGGTCAGTTAGGAGTATTTAGCCTTGGAGGATGGTCCCCCCATGTTCAGTCAACGTTTCACGTGTGCCGACCTACTCGATTTCATGATAAGTTTATTTTCGTGTACGGGGCTATCACCCTGTATCGCTCTACTTTCCAGTAGATTCCACTAACTTACAAACCACTTAAGGGCTAATTCCCGTTCGCTCGCCGCTACTAAGGAAATCTCGGTTGATTTCTTTTCCTCGGGGTACTTAGATGTTTCAGTTCTCCCGGTTCGCCTCAACAAGCTATGTATTCACTTGTTGATACCCGCCTTACGACGGGTGGGTTTCCCCATTCGGATATCTTTGGCTATAACGGTTTTTATCACCTCACCAAAGCTTTTCGCAGATTAACACGTCCTTCATCGCCTCTAACTGCCAAGGCATCCACCACATACGCTTAGTCACTTAACCATACAACCCCAAGTAGTCTTTCCTTATAAATAAGAAGAAGCTAGTTAGTACACCGTGGAGACTAATCCACAGCAATTGTAAAGTCTGACATTTTCACGCACACAAAGTGTGTCTTGAATAAGAGTGGTAACAAATTTAACTCGTAAAAGTAAACTTATTACCGGGTTGATTACGTTTCCGAGGAGGACCCGTAATCACCATCGTTAATAGGCGATATTCCTATTAATAACAGCTTGGTATTTATAATTTACAAACAACAGCGCGACACCGTGTTTGTCATATAAATACCGGTATTTATATCAGCTTTCCAGATTGTTAAAGAATTAGTCATTCACACACATTCGGTGAGGACTTGGTTTAAAAAACCAAACTTAACTTATCAACTTTTGATAGTTTAAGTTTGGTCTCTTTCTTTAGTGAAGAAGTGGTGGAGCTAAGCAGGATCGAACTGCTGACCTCCTGCGTGCAAGGCAGGCGCTCTCCCAGCTGAGCTATAGCCCCGCAATGGGAAACACACTTTAAGCTAAAACGTAATATTTTGTTCTATATCAAGGCGGTTTATCGCGACATGTAGTTTCCTACATGAGTGATGAACCAACGAAGATAGAGGACGAAATTGGTAGGTCTGGGCAGACTTGAACTGCCGACCTCACCCTTATCAGGGGTGCGCTCTAACCAGCTGAGCTACAGACCTATTTCTCTTTCAAGAATTTACGTCCGAAGCTAGCGTGTTTGGACTTCTTCTAATTTGTTATCATGTAATTTGTGTGAACACTCGTAGAACCGAGGTTCTCATTAAGCTGTTTTACTTCAAGATAAGGAGGTGATCCAACCCCAGGTTCCCCTAGGGTTACCTTGTTACGACTTCACCCCAGTCATGAATCACAAAGTGGTGACCGTCCTCCCCGAAGGGTTAAACTAGCCACTTCTTTTGCAACCCACTCCCATGGTGTGACGGGCGGTGTGTACAAGGCCCGGGAACGTATTCACCGTAGCATTCTGATCTACGATTACTAGCGATTCCGACTTCATGGAGTCGAGTTGCAGACTCCAATCCGGACTACGACAAGCTTTGTGGGATTCGCTCAACCTCGCGGTATTGCAGCCCTCTGTACTTGCCATTGTAGCACGTGTGTAGCCCATCCCGTAAGGGCCATGATGACTTGACGTCGTCCCCACCTTCCTCCGGTTTATCACCGGCAGTCTCCTTAGAGTTCCCGACATAACTCGCTGGCAAATAAGGATAGGGGTTGCGCTCGTTGCGGGACTTAACCCAACATTTCACAACACGAGCTGACGACAGCCATGCAGCACCTGTCACAGAGTTCCCGAAGGCACAAGTCTATCTCTAGTCTCTTCTCTGGATGTCAAGGGATGGTAAGGTTCTTCGCGTTGCATCGAATTAAACCACATGCTCCACCGCTTGTGCGGGCCCCCGTCAATTCATTTGAGTTTTAACCTTGCGGCCGTACTCCCCAGGCGGTCAACTTAGCGCGTTAGCTACGCCACCCACAGATCAAGTCTACAGACGGCTAGTTGACATCGTTTACGGCGTGGACTACCAGGGTATCTAATCCTGTTTGCTCCCCACGCTTTCGTGCCTCAGTGTCAGTCTTTGTCCAGGTAGCCGCCTTCGCCACTGATGTTCCTTCCAATCTCTACGCATTTCACCGCTACACTGGAAATTCCACTACCCTCTACAAAACTCTAGCTTGCCAGTTCAAAATGCAGTTCCCAGGTTGAGCCCAGGGCTTTCACATCTTGCTTAACAAACCACCTACGCACGCTTTACGCCCAGTAATTCCGATTAACGCTTGCACCCCTCGTATTACCGCGGCTGCTGGCACGAAGTTAGCCGGTGCTTCTTCTGCGAGTAACGTCACAGCTAGTGGCTATTAACCACTAACCTTTCCTCCTCGCTGAAAGTGCTTTACAACCCGAAGGCCTTCTTCACACACGCGGCATGGCTGCATCAGGCTTTCGCCCATTGTGCAATATTCCCCACTGCTGCCTCCCGTAGGAGTCTGGGCCGTGTCTCAGTCCCAGTGTGGCTGATCATCCTCTCAAACCAGCTAGAGATCGTCGCCTAGGTGAGCTCTTACCTCACCTACTAGCTAATCTCACTTGGGCTAATCAAATGGCGGGAGGTGCCGAAGCATCCCCCCCTTTGGTCCGTAGACGTTATGCGGTATTAGCAGTCGTTTCCAACTGTTGTCCCCCACCATAAGGCATATTCCCAAGCATTACTCACCCGTCCGCCGCTCGTCAGCAGATAGCAAGCTATCTCTGTTACCGCTCGACTTGCATGTGTTAAGCCTGCCGCCAGCGTTCAATCTGAGCCATGATCAAACTCTTCAATTAAAAATCGTTTGTGATGCTCACCTTAACTCACC
>NZ_JACGVC010000059.1 GCF_014077005.1 Colwellia sp. MB3u-45
TCAGAAGTGAAACGTGTTAGCGCCGATGGTAGTGTGGGAGTTCCCATGTGAGAGTAGGACATTGCTAGGCTTCTATTTAGAGAAACCCGTAGCTGACGCTACGGGTTTTTTGCTTTCTGGCATTTAATAAATAAAGCTTTAGATCTGAACATTAGCTTGTTGTAATACCAATTTGATTAATTAACTTCCCACTTTTATCCAATCTCTAGAGCAAAGATCTATCACCCTAGATGCATCTGAAACAAAAATATTCCAGGCTCGACTACATTCATTAACAATATCTTCAT